>CAWJQM010000021.1:0-121070 GCA_963845095.1 uncultured delta proteobacterium | reverse complement strand
AGATCAGATTCGTGCGCAGGTTGAGTATATTTACCGTGGGAACTACGGATTGATCTCCACCGAGGAAATCATGCAGGCGGGAATCTCCGCGGACGCCGCGTACGACATGATGCGCCTGAAACGCAGGTTCGCTTTCGGTAAAATCCATAAAACCGAGGATTTGATTGAAACACGGATTGTGAGGGATGAAGCCGTGGAAATGAGAAACGGAGTTTTTATCCGGCGCAAAGGAATAAACATTTATGAATTTAAATATGACGGAGAAACCATCACTGTCGATATCAACCTTACAGGAAAAGAAGAATATGAAGCCCCTTACCAGCTCGGATACCACGAAATCCGCCGGGAGTACTTTTCGGTGATCCATTCGGGCGAAGGCGACGGCTGGGATATCAACCGTCCCTGCATGGCCAGTATACTGACGTTCCAGGGGAAAATCTATCTGATCGACGCCGGTCCGAACATCACCCACAGTTTAAGGGCTCTGGGCATCGGCGTCAACGAGATCGAGGGTGTCTTCAACACCCACGCCCACGATGACCACTTTATCGCCTGCCCATCCTGATGCGTGCGGACCATAAGATAAAATATTTCGCAACCCCGCTTGTCAGCAGTGCCGTGATGAAAAAAATATCCTCCCTGGTGACAATGAAAGAAGAAGTATTTTCAGATTATTTTGACATCCAACACCTGGCCCTGGATGTCTGGAACAATATCGAAGGCCTTGAAGTCAAGCCCGTGCTGTCGCCGCATCCGCTGGAAACGAGCATCTTCTTCTTCCGCACTCTCTGGGAAGACGGCTACAAAACATATGCTCATCTGGCTGACATTGCTTCTTTCAAAGTGCTGGAAGACATGGTCACCGACAAACCTTCGGAAAACGGCATCTCCCGGAAATACTGCGATATAACTAAAAAAGTTTACCTCATGCCTGCCGACCTGAAAAAGATCGACATCGCCGGCGGCCTCATCCACGGCAACGCGGAAGATTTCAGAGCAGACAAGACGAAAAGCATTCTCTTGAGCCACACGGCGCTGGAACTGACAAATACGCAGAAAGAAATCGGGGGATCAGCCGTCTTCGGAATGGCGGATGTCCTGATCTCATCCGATCAGGATTACACAAAATCCATCGCCTTCATGAATTTACAAACTTTTTTCCCGGAAGCGCCGAAAAATGAATTACGCATGCTGCTGAACTGCCCGGTCGAAAAAATCAATCCGGGAACGATCATGATAGGACAAGGCATAATAAACGAATTCATATTTCTCATCCTGTCCGGTGAGGCGGAATTTATCGTCTCCGGGCATGATATTTAAACAGGCTGGCAAGCGGTTTCATCGCCGGTGAACTGTCGGGAATCCTCGGCCTTGCCTCCCCTGGAACCTACCGCACCCTTAGCTTTGTCAAAACACTCAAAATACCCTGCGAACTTTATTCGAAGTTTCTGCAACGAAACAACTTATTCAATGACCTCAAGGAAAACATCGACAAGAGAATTTTATTGCAGAACTCATGGCTGTTCGGCGAGATGCTTTCCAGCCGGATAAAGAACGGAATCGCTGAGCAGATGGAGTGCTTTTCATATTCCGCAAACCAGAAACTGCCCGTTGTCCCGGATAACATTTATCTGCTCAAGAACGGCGAGGTGGAAATATATTCCGGCGGTAAAATTATCGAAAAAATAGGATCCGGCGGTTTTTTTGGCGCAGATTTGATTCTTTTTGAAGCAGTGCAGCAGTTAGAAGGGCTTGCCACCAAAACATCGGAAATCTACCACATTCAGGGGAAATTTCTCCAGGATATACCCATCGTGCGGTGGAAACTGCTCGCAACTCATCAAAAGAGAATGAGAGCAGCCATAACAACATTCTGATGATTATAAGGATACTATGAAAAAAAGGAGATCATACATTGAAAGCAATATACTTTATATCTCTAATGGCGGCGGTGGCTCTGCTGACGATCAGCATGCCCGTATACGCATCCACTATGGACGACCGCATCGCATCATCAGCCAAAAATTCGTATGTGTTCGTGACCTTCCTGCAAAGCGATGATATCAATATCGTGTCCCGGGATGGCGCCGTCACCTTGACGGGGTATGTCGCCGATGACTTCAACAAGTCATTGGCCGAGGCGACCGTTGCAGAACTACCCGGTGTCGCGAGTGTAGACAACAAACTGGTAATCAAACGTACACCGCCCCCCGTAAACTCGGATGAGTGGCTCCGTGAAAAAGTGAAAGCCACGCTCTTGTTTCATCGCAGCGTTAGCGCCACCACAACCGTGGTTGATGTAAAGACGGCATCGTAACCCTGCGTGGTGAAGCTTCAAGTCGGGCCCAAAAGGATCTGACAACTGAATACGCCAAGGATATTGAAGGGGTAAAAGGCGTAAGTAACGCAATGATCGTATCCGATGGTTCGATGAAGAATACCATCGGCGCAAATATTGACGATGCTTCGATTACCGTCCAGGTCAAGCTGTCATTGCTTCATCATCGATCGACCAGCGCCATTAAAACCAAAGTCAAGACGAACCGTGGCGAAGTCACGTTATATGGACAAGCCGGCAGCGAAGCCGAAAAGGACCTCGCCACCAAGCTCACTGCCGACATAAACGGTGTGAACAGTGTAAAGAACCAGATGACGATCGAGTAGACGGCATTTCGGAACGACGAGGTTGGCAAGCCATCTTGTCCCATTAAAGCAGAGGAAAGGAGAGGTTCTATTTTGTATCGAGGAGGCAACAAAATGAAAAAGTTAATTATGGAAACATTGCTTTTGGCGCTGGTAATTGCAGTCCCTGCTCCGGCTATGGCAAGAGTAGATGTCACCGTTAGTATTGCTCTGCCTCCGCCCATCGTATTTGCCGCACCACCGGAGTTAATAGTGATACCTGATACATATGTCTACGTTGTTCCTGACATTGATGAAGACATCTTTTTCTGGAATGGTTGGTGGTGGCGTCTCTGGGAAGGTCGCTGGTATCGCTCGCATTATTATGACCGGGGCTGGGGTTATTATAACAATGTTCCAAGTTTTTATTTTGATGTAGACCCCGGTTGGAGAGGATACTACAGAGACCATAATTGGTACGGGCACCGGTGGAACTATGAGCGGATTCCTCACCAACGACTTCAGCAGAACTGGAAGGGCTGGCAAAATGATCGACATTGGGAAAGGCAAGGAACCTGGGGCGTCCAGAGCTATCAACCTCGACCGCAACAACAGAGACAGGAACTAAGACAGCAAAGGCAACAGCAATATCAACAGAGGCCTGAAGTTCAGCAACATAGACAACCTCAGGTACAACAGCCAAAACCACAACACAAGGAGCTGCACCGCAAGCCCGGAGGCCTCAGCCACAGAAACAAGAGCAAAGACCTCAGGCTCAGCAATCAATCCACAACACCGGGAAGCCCTAAAACCACAGCAGCGGGAAACAGCTCCGCAATCCCCAAAGGCCAGGCAGAGCACGACCACAGCAACAGGGAGACCAGAAAGAGGTAAAGAAGGTAAACAGCATAGAAATTAGGACAATAGACTAAAGGAGGAAGATCATGAAATCAGGCACACAGGATAAGGTGGAAGGCAAGTTTCACGAAGTAAAGGGTAAGATCAAGGAGGTTGCAGGGAAAATAAGCGACAATCCCGGCCTGGAAGCCGAAGGCACCGGTGAAAAGATAGCCGGTAAAGTTCAGGAAAAGGTCGATGAGGTCAAGAAGGTGTGGGGGAAGTAGATGCTATAAAACAACAGTAACAACAACAATAAGGAGAACGTACAAATGAAAATAATGTATAGACTAGTAGTGATGATGGTGGCTGCCGTCGCTCTGTTGGCGATCAGCGTGCCTGTGTACGCGTCGAAAATGGATAACCGCATCGAATCATCCGCCAAAAAGTCGTATGTGTTCAAGACCTACCTTAAGGGTGATGATATTAAGATCCAGTCCAAGGATGGCGCCGTCACCTTGACGGGAACCGTCTCCGAAGAATCCCACAAGTCATTGGCCCAGGAGACCGTAGCAGGCCTCCCCGGTGTCAAGAGTGTGGACAACAGGCTGGAAATCAAAGGTGAAAGCCCCGCCGAGAACTCGGATGCGTGGATCACCACGAAAGTGAAAACCACGCTCCTGTTTCATCGGAGCGTGAGCGCCATGACGGAGGTTAACACCAAAGACGGCATCGTGACCCTGCGAGGCGAATGCCGACCACCAGGCACAAAAGGATCTGACGACCGAATACGCCAAGGATGTCGAAGGGGTCAAAGACGTAAATAATGAGATGACTGTGACGAAGACCCGAAAAAGACAGCAACGGTAGGCGAAAAGATCGATGACGCTTCCATCACCGCCCAGGTCAAGATGACGCTGCTCTATCATCGCTCGACCAGTGCCCTCAATACCAAGGTCAGACGAAGAATGGCGTGGTTACATTGAGTGGCAAGGCCAGCAACGCAGCCGAAAAGGACCTGGCCACCAAACTCGCCAAAGACGTAAACGGTGTGAAGAGTGTAAATAACCTGATGACCATCTAGTAGTCCGAATTGATAAACAAAGAGACTGTATGACCTGCCGGCGGTTCAAGTGAGGCCGGATCCGGCAGCGGGAATAAAACCTCAGAATGTAATCATCAATTAGAAAACGGAGAAAAAAATGAAATCAGCAAACAAAACGAAGAAAGAACTGCTCGATGAGTTGGAAGCCTTGCGGAAGCAGGTTTCCGAACTGGAAAGGCATGAAAGAAATTCCAGGCAGGCCCCGGGTAATTTTGGAGAGAGAACGGACCGATGCTTCCCTCAGATGGCACATATGCATGAGGCCATATTTGTCGTTTTCGACAGAAAGTTTGAATTCGCTAATGACAGATTTGCCGAACTGTTTGGCGTATCGCCGGAAGAAGCCTGCAGTTCTGACTTTGATCCCATGACCCTTATCGCACCGGAGAGCCGCCGCTTTATCCAGGAGCAATACCGGGAAGGGTGCCGCGGTGCCTTTACGACGAAGCAGCTCAATTATACCGGTCTATCAAAGGACGGCCTCAAAATAGAGTGTGAAACCTTTCTCCTGTTCATTCCTTATAAATGGGGCGTTGCCATTCAAGGCACGCTGCGCAGCATCTCCGTGAGCAAGCGAATCGATGAGGCATTGCAGAGGCGCCACAGCGATTTACCGGTTGTATTAAACGCCGTCCCGACCATTCTTTATGCCGACAGAGATCATCTGTTTATGCAGGCAAACGAAAAATTCGGCAAATCCCGAGGTTTGCCTGCCGGGCAAATCTACCGCGTGGATTATCCGGTACAGCCGGCAATTGGCATTGAGCTTTAAGAAGGGTCTAATAGATGCAATAGCCGGCCGTAGCAGGCCATAAAAGAGTTAAAGAAGATAAGTAGGATAGAAATTAAAACGATAAAACTAAAGGAGGAATACCATGAAATCAAGCACCAGGACAAGGCGGAAGGCACGTTTCACCAAGTAAAGGGTAAGATCAAGGAGGTCGCCGGGGAACTAAGCGATAATCCAAAGTTGGAAGCTGAAGGCACCGATGAAAAGATAGCCGGCAAAGTTCAGGAAAAGATCGGTCAGGTCAAGAAGGTTCTGGGGGAAGTAGATTTACTACAACAGCAACAACAATCAAAAGGAGAACGTACAAATGAAAACAATGTATAGACTAGTCAGTAATGATGGTGGCAGTGGTGGCTCTGCTGACGATCAGCGTGCCTGTGCATGCGTCCAAAATGGACAGACCGCATCGAATCATCTGCCAAGCAGTCGTATGTGTTCAAGACCTATCTTAAGGGTGATGATATCAAGATCCAGTCCAAGGACGGCGCCGTCACCTTGACGGGGATCGTCTCCGAAGAATCCCACAAATCATTGGCCCAGGAGACCGTAGCAGGCCTCCCCGGTGTCAAGAGTGTGGACAACAGGCTGGAAGTCAAAGGTGATCGCCCCGCCAAGAACTCGGATGCGTGGCTCATGACAAAAGTGAAAACCACGCTCCTGTTTCATCGCAGCGTGAGCGCCTGCACAACCGAAGTTAACGTCAAAGACGGCATCGTGACCTTGCGAGGCGAAGCTGACCAGCCAGGCACAAAAGGATCTGACGACTGAATACGCCAAGGATGTCGAAGGGGTTAAAGACGTAAATAATGAGATGACCGTAACAAAGACCTCGAAAAAGACGCAAACGGTAGGCGAAAAGATCGATGACGCTTCCATCACCGCCCAGGTCAAGATGACGCTGCTCTATCACCGCTCGACCAGTGCCCTCAATACCACGGTCAAGACGAAGAATGGTGTGGTCACATTGAGTGGCAAGGCCAAAAACGCAGCCGAAATGGACCTGGCCACCAAATTCGCCAACGATGTAAACGGCGTGAAGAGTGTAAAGAACCGGATGACCATCGAGTAGTCCAGTTCAAGACCAAAGAGACTGTATTCCACTGCCGGCTGGTAAGGTGATGCAATAGCCGGCAGTGGGAATGAACAATCAGAAAGGAGGATCACATGTTGTGGACAATTGCTGTGGTACTGATAATTTTGTGGCTGCTGGGGCTTGGTGAGCGGTTATACGATGGGCAATTTTATTCACGTCCTGCTGGTCGTTGCCATTATTATTGTGCTGGTCAGAGTCATTCAGGGCGGAAGCCCGTTTGATTTGAAACAGGAGCACAGGATAGGGGTCCGGAAAGGTATAGATTGCATCACGATGCGAAACTTCTTTGCAGGGTTGTTCCTGGCGGTGTTTCTTCCTTTTATTGTAGGATTCAGCGACGTGCCGCCGGATAAAAATAGCGAGCAGGTCGCCGTCAAAGAAACCATTCTCTTTCCTCAGGGCCAGTTGTTTTATCCCCCGATGGCGAGCCCCAAGGAGCCCCGTACCCATGTCACCTATCTCCGCCTCAACCTCCCCGGTGACACTATCAACGTCGGATCGGTCGGGTTCGGCGATAGTTTCGGACTGGTGCGCTGGCCCGGCTGGGGCAAGGATGACGCATGGCAGCTCAGTATCAGCGGGGCGGTCCTCGCTCAGTTCAATCTGGAGCTCCAGTTCCATGGATCTGATCAACGCCGACTATATCATCGGTTTTCCGCTAAGCTACCGGAACGGTTCCTGGTCAGTGCGGGCGCGCCTCTTCCACCAGTCCTCCCACCTGGGGGACGAGTTTCTCCTCCAGCCGCAGAACCCGGAGCTGAAGGCAACGCGCATGAACTTAAGCTTCGAGACCATTGAACTGCTCGGCGCCTGGGAATGGAAGGGATTCCAGTTCACCGCCGGTCCCTCATACATCATCCACACCGACACCGACCTCAAGCGTTACAGTGTCCAGGCAGGCATTGATTATCAAAGCAGGGAGCCGGTCTTCAAACCGACGATGCGCCTGTTCGCCAGCGTCTCTGTGCCATTCCTGGGAGGAAACCGACTGGAACCCCGACGTTAATGTCAAAGCCGGCATCAACATCCGCAGCCCTTATACCGAAAAACGGGCCATTCAGATTTTCGGCGAATATTACCACGGCAATCTCCCCTTCGGCCAGTTCTACAAATTGCGGGCAGAGTATTACGGTGCAGGAATTAATGTATCATTTTAAGTACAGATAACCTCTTAGCGCCGGCATGCGCTAAAATTAAACTTATAAGGAGACAGATCATGAAACAAAAGGCTTATCAGGTTGCTATTTCCAGTTATACTCGTTGTTGGTGATGGTGGCGTTTCTATCCACTATCTTTTTCGCCAATGCCAATCTTTCTTTTGCAGCCTCAGGCAAAAAGAAATCGCCGGCAATTGCCAGAACCTCTGCTGTCGAGTATACTGAGGCCCAGATCAAACAGCTTCAAGGTACGCTCAATATCACCGAGGCTCAGAAAGAATTATGGAATAACCTTACCCAGGTGATGCGGGAAAATGCGAAAGACATGGACGCCCTTCCGCAAAGAGCAAGGACAGGGCTGAAAACACCAAGCCATGAACGCTGTCGAGCATATGAAATTCCACAGTGAAATTACCAAAGCCCATTTAGATCAGATGGAGAAGTTAATCCCGCCTTTCGAGGCGTTCTATGCCAGTATGTCGGATCAACAGAAGAATATTACCGATATAGTATTCCGGACAGGAAAACATGGAAAACCAAGAGGAAATAATCGGTAATATTACAAACTAAAGATTGACGCCGAACAGGCGATTGGAATCGATCCAAGAATGGAGTGACTTTATGAAAACATCAAGTACATGGAATTTCAGATCCATCGTGGGCAAGATTATGATGGGGCTTGTTTTAGCCGCAATGATCGGCAGTATCAGACGTGGCGCCGGCCCTCGGCAAAGATACATAGATGGGAAAACATGACAAAGGCCGTTACGAGAAAAGAGGGCATGGCTTATGGCCACAACAAGCCTGTTTATCGGCCTTATGGGTACTATGGGCACAGGGAACGAGTTTATTATCCCCCGCCACGGGTCGTCTATGCCCCGCCGCCACCGCCGGGCATCAGTATCTTTTTCCCGCCTTTCTTTTTTCATCCCTGAGGGGATTGCTGAACTGGACAGCCCGTGATTCAAGCTGAGTTAATCCGGGCTGTCACAGGCAATGCCACTTGTTAAGAGTGATGGGATTGCACGGGAACTGTTTGATTTGACAAAAAGTAATTTCTTAATCAACCACCTCGCAGCAAGCTGTCGAAGTATGAAATGAACATCATTATATCGCGAGCTCGCTGCGGAGAATTAACGCTCTTCCGCACCAGCGGGATCAAAGGAGAGAGCTATGAAGAGAATCGTTACGCTATTAATTGCTTTAGTGATGCTTGTATCTATTGCAGGTTGTTGGCCATGGTGGGATCGTAGGCGGAGGTCATGGCGGAGGTGGAGGCATCATGACAGAGGCGGAGGTCATGACAAGGGCGGAGGTCATGGCGGACATCATTAATAAAGAAATGAGGTCATTTATGAATCAGGAAACAAAGGATCAAGGATGGCAAAGGATACAGTCACGTATAGATCTATTGGCCAGTCAGTTTCTTAAAGAAGATTACCCGGCTATTGAATACAAAACAAGCATTGCCGGTCTTTTGCAATTGCAGCCGGAGTATAATGAAGAAAGTGTACGAAAAAATATCATAAACTAATTTAGAAACTGACACAGATGTTAAACAAATTAAAAGGAGGAAATTATCATGGGTACTACAGAAATTATCATTCTCGTTGTCGTGTTGCTCCTGGTGTTCGGTGGGCGGCGGCGGTTACTGGTGGAGTAGACGACGGTAGTTGGCACTTCCCAAGTAATTATGACGTAAAAACAAAGTCTATTAAATATTGGAGCAGTTGCTCAAAAAGGCAATAGACCTTCATGAATTGCACATGAAGGATCATACAATGCTTCCCGGCAGCGCAATTGTGCATGAGATTTCTGACGGGCCTGTTGATGTAAGGCCAGCGACCCTCTGGCCTCCATGAGGCTGCTAAATCAACGATAAGCTGAAAACAATTATCGTCAGAGCAAGCGAATGAGACTATCCCACCCCTCCCAAATATCCCTCAATATATCGAGGTTCCACCAAATATTGAGGGCAAACCTATGATTTTATGCTTTTCTTATGTTTTCTCTTGTTGATCTAATTATCTGTTACTAAAGGGATATTTAAATATTACGGTTTTTTCATATGTCGGCATGGCCCTTGCGATACCATTCACATGATCATGATTCTGGCAATCATAAGAATAAAGATAATTTATGACAGCTTTGTGAAACTGCAAAGTAAGGTTTGTAAATAAATTATCGAGGCCGCTGAGATATATTTATCTTTTGAACTTAAAGACTGTGGAGCGATAACAGATGGTGCTGTGGACAATCATCATTATCCTGACCACTCTTTGGTGGATGGGGTTGATGACCGGCTACACAATGGGTTTATTTATCCATGCTTTGATTGCAGCAGCGATCATCCTGCTGGTTATCAGTATTAATAGGGAGGTTAGCATCTATCAGGATTTGAAAATAAAGTTGAAAGAAATATCGCATAACCGGAAATATAAAAAGATAAATTCGGGACGTGTAGATCTATGAGAAAAAACACCTTTCCTGACAAGATTGCATTGCTAAAAACCATCCGGCAAGCGCTGATACCGATAGTTGTTCCGGCCGGCCTGATGCTCATCTTGGCGGCAGTGAATTTAATCGTTGATGCATCACCTAAGACAATTGAAATCAAACGGGCGCAGGAACTTGCTATTATCTTTAAGCAGATCGAACGCGATAAGACAGAATTTGAGCAGCTGAGAAGAAAACATGGCCTGGCAGCAACTGCCGTTGTGATCTACGAACCGGGAGAAACGCCCTATTATTATGGATCCGGCAAAGAGAAGATTGCTCTGGAGTAAAAGTTAAAAACCCTTTTAAGAGTCAAATCCAAAAGAAGGAGAAAACCATGAAAAAGACAAACATCATTATCCGCTATTTTGTGCTTTTAATGCTAGTCGCCACCCTTGCTGCCTGTGCCTCGACAGCCACCCATGAAAGCACCGGTGAATACGTTGACGATTCGGTTATCACGACCAAGGTAAAATCTCTGCTGGCAACAGATGATTTTTTAAAGTCATTCCAAATCACTGTGGAAACGTACAAGGGTGTCGTTCAATTGAGCGGCTTCGTTGATTCTAAAAAAGCCGTTGATAAGGCGAGTGAAATAGCCAGTAGCGTCAAATGGGTCAAGTCCGTAAAGAATGATCTGATTGTGAAATAGGTAACTGTCGTTCTTTGTCAGGATTTATAACTCAAAATCGCTCCGTTTAATTCCAGAGTTATACGGTGTGGTTTCGTTCAACCCGAATGTATACGGGATTCATTGAGTTCCGTATACATTCATAAATTCCTTTTCTGGTCATTGCCTTTAACGGACAGAAAAAATGGGGAAGCCGTGAACCTCACAAGAAAAACATTCAATGCGCTTTTTGCGGGGCTCCTTGCGGGTGCACTGCTTTCTGTCAGTGGCGGGGCATTTGCCCAGGAGGGTTACATCCCCGGTCCCGCAAAGGATTTCTATCAGCCGTATTTTATTGCGCCCTTCGATATTACCTCGAACCGGACGGTCAACATCTCCATGGATGGGAAGTTGTTGAAGGAAGAGCCCGTACCGACGAAGCGATCCTGTCCTGGGAGACAGGTACCGGCAAGAGCTACCTTATCCCGGCCCTGGAAATCCCGGCCTTTCTTGTTCTCCTCAACATGTACGACCGGCTTGCCTATCCCAACGATATGGAGGACGGGCAAAAAGTCTACGAGACGAATCTGTCCACCTTCTGGGACCACGTCGTCCATGGGCCATGGGGAATCGACACGGACGCCTTCGCCATGAACCAGTTCGCGCATCCTTATCAGGGATCCATGTACCATGGGTTCGCCCGATCGGCCGGCCTCAACTACTGGGAATCGCTACTTTACGACAATTTAGGCAGCTTTCTCTGGGAAACGGGCGGAGAGACCACGCATCCATCCGTCAATGACCAGATCGCCAGCGGCATTGGCGGGAGCTTCTTCGGGGAGGCGCTCTTCCGGATGGCCAGCCTGCTGCTGGAGGGCGAGGGGGAAAAACCCGGCCTCTGGCGCGAGATCGGTGCAACGGTAATCTCGCCCCCCACGGGGATCAACCGTTTGGCCTTCGGAGAGAGGTTCCGGAGTGTGTATCCGAGCCGTGATCCGGCCACCTTCTGGCGCCTGCGGCTCGGCGCAAGTCTGAATCAGGACACGTACGATCAGAGCAGCGCAAGCAATATCAAACAGAACGAGGCGACCTTGGACTTCTCCATGGCCTACGGGCTCCCCGGGAAGCCCGGCTATAGCTATTCACGTCCTTTCGACTACTTCCATTTTGAATTCACCAGCGTCAGCAACGCAGATAACCCTTTCGATAACATCATGATCCGCGGCCTCCTCCTCGGAAAGAAGTACGAAGCGGGCAAAGATTATCGCGGGATATGGGGCCTCTATGGCGGCTATGACTACATATCGCCGCATGTCTTCCGCGTTTCCAGCACATCCGTCTCTCTCGGTACTACCTTTCAATGGTGGCTCTCACAAGCGATAGCGCTCCAGGGTTCGGTCCTCGGCGGTGTCGGTTACGCTGCGGCCGGTAATGTTACCCAGGTGGGTCTGCGCGACTACCACTACGGTGTCGCCCCGCAGGGACTCCTCGCGCTCCGCCTCATCTTTGGCGACAGGGCCATGATTCGACTTGACAGGACGCGCGTATTATTTGAGTGGTGTTGGTGGCGATGACCCGGGGGGAAATGAAAACATCGACCGCCTGAACATGGGATTCACTTATCGTATTTACGGCCGTCATGCCCTCGGGATCCAATATATCACTTCCCTCCGGGATGCACAGTATCCCGACCGGGCCGACTCTCACCAGACGACGGGAACAGTCAGCCTCGTTTACACATTACTTGGCGAGCCCGGGTTCGGCGCTGTCGAGTGGCGCGGCGTGGACAAACGCTGAGCGGGAAAAGGAACAGTTATGAAAAATAGAATATTTTCATGCCTTGCCCTGTTTTTAGTTACCGCTATATTATCAGGATGCGCTGTAGTGCCTTTTGTACCATCAGTTGTGGGATCCGTCTATGATGGTTATGTTGCCTGGAATAGCGGCAAAGCGACAAAATATTATGCCTTTGATCTCGACACGACTTATCAGGCAGTGATTCAAGCTTCCAACCGGCTGAAAAGTGAAACAATATTAATAAAATCGTCTCCGCAGGAAGTATATTCCCTGGAAATAAAGAAAAATATTCCCATGTACATCGATATTTTACCGCTCGAAAAGAATGTCAGTGTCACCACCGTCATCATCAGTATTTCTATGTTCGGAGATAAGCAGTACGTCGAACTGTTTTACAGGCTTATCGATGACAGTCTCCACAAGAGAGAAGCCGTTGGCAAAGAGAAACCCCAATGAAGGATAATATAGAAAAAAGAATAATCAAATTTTTAATATCATCAGTAGAGTTTTTTTATCGACATACTTTGTCTCGAACGATATTCGATAAGCCCAGGATAGTCCGACCGGAGAGAAGGGATTCAGGTTAAAAAGCTGTCTGACTCTTCTTAATGTATCCCTCCATATGCTGAGGCTCCACCGCATATTGAGGCCAGGCGAATCATTTCGTGCATCCCGATTGTTCCCTCTTGCTAATCTAACCATCTGCTCTAAAAGGATAAATGAAAACTTCTTGTTGTTTTCATTTGTTGGCCGGCTTTGTGCAGTTACTATCTGTATGATGTTGATCATTACAGAAATGAATGTCCTTTCTGAAAAGCGCGAGGAGGTGAGAATATGTTAGTTGTTCGTAATGATAACCATTATGATTACGTCAACGATTTTATGCTGGACAGCCTGATTGAATCAAAACAGATTGTCAAGTTCAAACGTAACACAGAATGGGTAAATGTTCAGACAGCCCCGGTAAGAGGTAACAAGCAGGATAGAGTATTTAACGGCACCAATAGTAATAGATTAGCGATTAATGATTCAATATTTATCCGTGAATATCGTAAGGCTAATCAGTGAGAGGGTCCGGCAGCAATGACAAAATTACTATGGGATTTTTCCCGTTATGTTTATTTTACCCATAAAATGAGGGCACAAAAATGACTATGCAAGAGATTCTAAAGGAAAAAGAAATTGTATCATACATGATATTGGGAAGCATTCAAAAAAAGCATAAACCTTACCAACTTAACGACTTATTGGTACGACAAGCATGGTTAAGTTCAGAAATCAAAGAAGAAAATGATAATGTAAAATGGCCAGAAATAAAGTCAAAGACACATTGGCAGATTTTTCATTAAAAGGCACACGAAAGCATTGACAGATACAGCTGCGTTTGCGGGCAAGAAATTACGGTTGTCTTCTCATCCCTTGGCCTGAACGGAACTTTGCGTCAAACAGACTCAGTCATTGGAAGGCGACTACAAGGCCTTCCAATCGTTCAATACCCTGCTACTTGGATTTTCAATGGATGCGGTTCCCTTCATAAAAAGCGCGGGCAAAAGTCTCGGCATGGAAAAAGTTAATTTACTGACCTACTGCTGGCCCCATCGCGATCTTGCCGCAATACTCGGCTTATTCATTGATAAGTTTGGCTTCCCGGAACGGGCTAATATCATCTCTTGACAAGCAGCGAAAAGCTGTATTCTTGAAAGTCTATCCGATTAAGACAGTTTATCCAGTGTTAGTATTCGCCATGGTCATATAGGCATGTCTTTAAAATTAAAATTGCTTTTGATACGTCATTCTTCCGGCACCTGAATGCCGAACCGGGCGGCCGAATGGTCCCGATCCAGATAGAAATTGAGCCAGGAAGAATTCTGATGTAAGTCCCAATTGCAGGTAATCAAACTCTTGCATCAGTTCACGCCAGGTTACTCGGAGTTCCTCACCTCTTTACATTATTTTATCAGACTGCTTACGCCTGTTATATTGCCATCGTCGTCGATGTCGATATTGTGCGCCGCCGGCTTTTTGGACAGGCCGGGCATACGCATGATCTCACCGGTGATCGGGATCAGAAACCCGGCGCCGGAGGCAATTTTTATCTCCCGCACAGTGACAATGAAATCCCTGGGCAATCCCAGGAGTTTGGGATTGTCGGAAAGGGACTGCTGGGTTTTGGCGATGCATACCGGGAGCTTGTCATAGCCGTATTTTTTGATCAGATCGAGATTGCGTTTGGCCAGCGGCTGGTAATCTACAGAAACAGCACCGTATATTTCACTGGCAACTGCAAATATTTTATCTTCCACCGGCAGATTCCAGTCATAGATGGGGCGGTAATTGCCGGGCGCTGTGGCGAGAATCTGGACTGTCTTTTCCGCCAGTTCCAGGCCTCCCTCACCGCCGAGGCGGAATATGTCGGCCGGAGCTATGTTCATGCCTTCGTTTTCCGCCGCCTTGATGACTGCCCTAATCTCTTCATCCGTATCGGAGGGGAAACGGTTCAAAGCAATGATGCAGGGCACATGGAATTTGGCGATATTTTCATAATGCTTCCGGAGATTGGCCATGCCCAGAACTGCCGCCCGGGGATTAGGCGTATCGATATCCGTAAGCTCGATGCCGGCATGGTATTTAAGGGCGCGCACCGTGGCCACGAGAACTACAATGCGGGGCTGCAAATTGCCGTAGGGGGCGACGATATCAAAATATTTTTCCGCTCCCAGGTCAAAACCGAAACCTGCTTCCGTGACAACATAATCGGCCAGCCGCAGAGCCAGATCGGTGCTGATAACGCTGTTGGTCCCCTGTGCTATATTGGCAAAAGGTCCGCCATGAATGATGGCCGGCACTCCTTCCGTCGTCTGGACCAGGTTGGGGAGCAGGGCGTATTTCAGGAGCGTCGTGACGGCGCCTTCGATGTTTAAGTCTCCGGCGATGACGGGCCTGTCATCATAAGTAAAGCCCACCATTATCTTCCTGATCCTGTCTTTCAATTCCGCATAGGATTTTGAGAGGCAGAGGATGGCCATAATTTCGCTCGACGGGACTATATCAAATCCGGTCTCCCGGGGAACGCCGTTGATGGAGCCGCCGAGGCCGATAACGATATCGCGGAGAAACCGGTCGTTCATGTCCAGGACACGACGCCAGGTGATTTTTCGGGCGTCTATGCCGAGGGGATTGCCATGATAGATGCTGTTGTCCAGCAGAGCGGACAGCAGATTATGAGCGCTCTCGACGGCCGGGAAGTCATTGGTAAAATGGAGGTTGATTTCATCCACCGGATGGACACGGGAAAGCCCTCCGCCGGTGGCGCCGCCTTTCATGCCGAAAACCGGACCGAGAGACGGTTCGCGCAGGGCGGCGATCGTTGATTTGCCCAACCTGGCCAGAGCCTGGGCAAGACCGATGGAGATGGTTGTTTTCCCTTCGCCGGCGGGAGTGGGGGTCATGGCGGAAACTAGGATCAGAGAGGAATCGGGCCGACGATCGAAACGGCGGATCGATTCCAGCTTTACCTTGGCCTTGTATGAGCCGTAGCATTCCAGATCATCTTCCTGAAGGCCTATCGATGATGCGATTTCTACGATGGGCTTCAGCCTCGCTGCAGTATGTTCTTCTCTTTTTACGTTTCCCATGGCATCACTTGTTAATAACGGCACGAAACCGGATATCGATATTGTCTTCATCGCTGATGCGGGCCAGAGCATTCTTCAGATCGATAATCTTGACTGCCGGCGGCAGGGAAAAATAGCAGGTCATCTGAAACACACTGGCGCCGGTGACGGGATTATCGTCAACGTTGGTGGAAATGTCGTCGATGTTGATGCCCTTTTCCTGAAGGCATTTGCAGATCCGGTGAATTATTCCCGGATGGTCGATTGATGTGGCGACGAGCTTGTAGGGGATGGAAGGCAGCGCCTCCCGGTGGCTGGGCGCTTTGGTCTTGCGGACATAGATTTCCAGCCCTGTCTTCTGGCGCAGACTGTCGAGATCCAGGATAAACCTTTCCAGATCATCTGTGCTTCCGGACGTCAGAATGATCATGCCGAATTCATTTCCCAGAACGCAGCCGCGGGAACGCTCGATATTGATGCCGCGTGCGGTAAAAAAATTGGCAATTTCTTTGGCCAGTCCCGGGCGGTCCGGCCCCATTGATGAAAAAACCACGTATGATCTCATAATGTCAGCCTCCTGTTTGAATTCATGCTCCCCGATAAATATTTAACATTAGACGTATAGACGTTAGACGTCTTTGTTCATAAGACAGAACAATTTATTTGTCAAGAGAAAGTTGATTCAGGGCGTAGTTATTAATAAATCAATAATATCAATAGTTTAATATCATTTTCCTTGACAACAATGTCCAAACTTTTTATACTTCTACAAAATTGCGGCCATAGATGAATAATTATTACAGAAGATTTCTCTTCTTCTAATGCGAATTACCTGAAAATTATGATGTTGATCTAATCTGAGAAAGCTGCCCGGGAACTTTAATGTCTTTTACTGCTCTTGTACTGCTGTTTGCTTCCGCCGTTTTGCATACCACGTGGAATTTACTGCTAAAACAGGCTGGGGATAAATACATAGCCACCTGGTGGGGGGTGTTGATTGGTTCGGCCCTATTTTTGCCGTTTCTTTTTTTTACCGGCCTGCCCGCTGAGCAAACATGGGGTTTGCTTTTAATCAGCGTTCTGGTAGAAACGGCCTATTATATCACCCTCTCCCGCGCCTACAGTGAAGCGGATTTTTCACTCGTTTATCCGCTGGCCCGCGGCGCAACACCGGCGCTTATTGCCTTATGGTCAGTATTGTTTCTGGGGGAAAAGCTCACTTCAGGCGGCATCTTCGGGCTGATAATTATCATCAGCGGATTATTGCTTGTCGGCGGGAGCTCATTGTTCCAAAGCGGCGGACAAAAATTTCATCCGCGCGGCATTTCTTTTGCTCTGTTGCTGGCCGTGCTCATTTCCATCTATTCAACTATTGACGGGGCGGCAGTCAAACTAACGCCGGCTTTTTCGTATGCCGTGCTGGTTTTCTTCCTCTCTCCCGTTTTAACCGCGCCGCTGATGTTCCGACGATATGGCTGGCCGACCTTGAAAAAGGAATTGCTTGTGGACCGCTGGCGGCTGATCGCCATAGGTGTGCTGACTGTCAGCGCTTATCTGTTGGCCCTGGGCGCGTATGCCATCGCCCCGGTCAGCTATTCCGGCGCCATTCGGGAAGTCAGTGTGGTGCTGGGCGCGTTTGCCGGATGGCGTTTCCTCGGTGAACAACTGGGCGGCTGGCGGCTGGCCGGTGCTGGCATCATCTTTGCCGGAATTATAGTTATCGCCCTGTGGGGCTGAGATATTTAAGGAAGCTCTGGGCAGAATTGCTAATGGAGGCAGATAAAAATGGAGCAAAAGGTTAAGTTCCCGCGGGTATCATGGAAAACAATCGGGCAGGTATTGTGGAATATTGGCCTCATTATCCTGGGAAGCTGTATCTGTGCTGTTGCCCTGAACGGAATTCTCATCCCGAAGGGTTTCGTCAGCGGCGGGGTTGCCGGTCTGGCCCTGATTGTCCATCATGTTCTGCCGGACTTACCGGTGAGTATTATCTATCTGATCCTCAACGTTCCTTTGTTTGCCCTCGGATGGAAATATGTGGGCCGCCGCTTTTTTCTCTACAGTCTTGTCGGCACCTTTATTTTCTCCTTTGCCGTGCAATGGGTTAATATACCCATTCCCGTACAGGACAAGTTCCTCTGTGCTCTTCTGGCGGGAATAATCTTTGGAGTGGGATCGGGCATCATCCTGCGCTCAGACGGTTCCGCCGGCGGAACGGACATCGTCTCGGTTATGTTCCTGACCCGGTTTGCCGTGCGGATGGGTAATACGGTAATCGCCTTCAACACAGCGGTACTGGTGGTGACGGCTGTTCTTTTTTCCCTGGAGAGCGCCCTTTACACGCTTATTTTTATTTATGTAACCGCCCAGCTGATGGATCTCATTGTTACCGGACTCAGTCAGCGGAAATCAGTTATGATCATCTCCCGGCATCAGGAAGAAATCGTCCGGACAATCCTGAAAAAACTGGATCGCGGAGTCACGGTGATTAACGGGCAGGGAGGCTACTCCGGGAAGCAAAACAACATCATTTATACTGTGATCACCTTTCGCGAACTGCCGCCCCTGAAGAGGCTGGTTACCAGCATTGATCCCGATGCCTTTGTCGTGGTCAACGATACGACGGAAGTGATAGGCCACAGAATCGGCAACCAGCCTCACTGGTAGCAACGGAATTCCGGAATTCCGGGGACACATCACTTAATTCAGTCTGCTTGCCGAAGGTTGGTCTGCCGCAGGGCAGGCCGCAAGAGGAACCGCCTTGATATCCGGCTTACCTCATTCATCATCAGTATACAGTTCAGAAAGAAGATGGTTATAACGTTCCACGACAAAGCGCCTTTTAAGTTTCATGGTCTGGGTGAGCATGCCATTATCAACAGTAAAGTCTTCGGCCACGAAAGTAATTTTTTTCGGGATTTCATAACCGCCATATTTTTTCCGCAGATGGTTGGCGATATCCGCTGTGATCAGATCTTTCACTTTATTGTTGTTCAGGATATCTTGCAGATCAATCGAGGGATCCACTGCCCTGACATGTTTTTCCATGGCCGGGATGTTGGGGACTATCAGCGCCGTATTATAGGGCTTGCCGTCGCCGGAGACCATTGCATTCATGATATAGGGGAGCAATTTTATGTCTTCCTCAATATTGGCGGGGAAAACATATTTGCCGTTGTTTAATTTGTATTCTTCCTTGAATCGTCCGGTGATATAAAGGAATCCGTCCGCATCCAGTCTTCCCCGGTCCCCGCTGCGGATGCCGCCGTCGGGAGTCATTATTTCCGCTGTCTTCTCCGGTTTGTTATGATACCCCTGCATGACATTCGGACCATAGATGATAACTTCGCCTTCGCCGCTGCCGTCATCAACCCTCGATTGGTCAATAACGATATCAATATATTCCAGGGCTTTGCCGACTGATCCGGCGCGGTAGCAGCTCGAATGGCTCATGGTGGCCGCCGGGCTCGTTTCCGTCATTCCAAAGCAATCATAGACCGGGATACCGATGGCAAAGAAAAACTCGGCGATTTCCGGATTCATTTTGGCGCTGGCGGTCAGCGCCCCCTGCAGCCTGCCGCCAAACTTCGCGCGGATTTTTTCCAGAACCAGTTTATTGAGCAATAAATATTTAAAACCTGATTTTCCGGTTCTATGTTTGACCAGGGCTGCATCCAGTGCCATCTGGAAAAGCTTAAGCTTCAGGCCGCCTTCCTCTTGAACAGTAGTAATTACTTTTTCATATATCTTGTTAAACACGCGGGGGACGGAAATCAAATAGGTAGGGCACACTTTGGCCATATCTTCCGCCAGTTTATCCAGTGTATCCATTAGAGCGATGGCGCCGCCGAATTGCAGCCAGTTGTTCAATTCAGCAGAAAATCCGTAGCTGTGCGCCCAGGGCAGGTGACAGAAGGAAACTGCATCCGCCTGCAGCTCCTGAAAGCGGTGCCATCCTGCCCGGCTGCAGCTGGTGCAGTTTCCGTGGGAAAGCAGTGCGCCTTTGGGGTCGCCTGTCGTTCCGCTGGTGTATATTAAAACAGCAATGTCATTGCAGGAGGGACGAACCGAAGGCACCGGTTGACGGATCCCTTTATTTTCCAGATCCGCCAGGCTGTTTTCCCCTGTTCCCTCAATCAGGATGACATGCTCCAGGGAGGGTATTTCCTGCGCAAGATTTTTCAGGTTTTCGTAAAGTTCTTTTGTGGAAACAAAAAGAACTTTTATTCCGGCATCGCGAATAATGTATTCCCAGACGGAAGCGAGTTCCTTTTCGTACATGGGAACAAATCGTGCGCCGCAGCCGTAGGCAGCAAAAGCGCAGACGACCCACTCCACCCGATTGGCGGCGATGATTCCTACCGCATCATCTTTTCCTACACCGAGCGCAGCCAGGCCGGCCCGCGCGGCATTCACCCTCTCGCCTACCTGTTTATAAGTAACCCATTCATAAACGCCCGATTTATTTTTCGTCCCCAAAAATTTGTTATCGGCAAATTTCTGTGTAGCGTTTTCGAATAGTTCAACGAGATTATCCGGTTTAGCGTATGTTCCATCCCATGAGCGTTGAAATGTCATTTTCTTTCTCCTTCCTTTGCCCTGCTCCCAATAAATGATGTATTGCTAAATTCTGGTCAACTGGCGGTATTTGATCCGGTGCGGCTGATTAGCTGCCGCGCCCAGTCTGCAGTTTGCGGTCCGCTTCGTATTCCGAATAATTGCCGTCAAACCAGAGAGTTTTGCTCTCGCCTTCAAAGGCCAGAATATGCGTGCAAATTCTATCTAAAAACCAGCGATCATGGCTGATGACCACCGCGCAGCCGGCGAAATTCTCCAGAGCATCTTCCAGCGCGCGCAGAGTATTGACATCCAGATCGTTGGTCGGCTCATCCAGCAGGATAACATTGGCGCCTTCTTTCAGCATTCGGGCCAGATGCACGCGGTTGCGTTCTCCACCGGAAAGCATGCCCACTTTTTTCTGCTGATCCGTGCCGGAAAAATTAAAGCGGGAAACATAGGCGCGGGAATTCACCTGTCTTGATCCGATGGCAATCATTTCCTGCCCGTCGGAGATCATCTCCCAAATTGATTTTTGGGGATCAAGAGCATCGCGGCTTTGATCAACATAGGCCAGTTTCACCGTATCGCCAATGCGGATGGTTCCGGAATCCGGTTTTTCCTGGCCCGTAATCATCTTGAAAAGGGTGCTCTTGCCGGCGCCGTTAGGGCCGATGACGCCGACAATTCCGCCGGGCGGCAGAGAAAAGGACATTTCAGCCAGCAGCAGTTTATTGCCGAAACTTTTACTCACATTCTGCGCTTCGATGACGAGATCGCCCAGGCGCGGGCCGGGAGCAATGAAAATCTCATGAGTCCGGGATTCATTTTCCTGATTCTGTCCCAACAGTTCTTCATAAGCGTTAATGCGGGCCTTGGATTTAGCATGACGTCCCTTGGGCGACATTTTGATCCATTCCAGCTCGCGTTCCAGCGTTTTAACCCTTTCACCCGCTACTTTCTCTTCGGTCTTTAGACGGTTTTGCTTTTGCATCAGCCACGATGAATAATTCCCCTGCCAGGGAATGCCCTGACCGCGATCCAGCTCCAGAATCCAGCCGGCGACATTATCGAGAAAATAGCGGTCATGGGTTACGGCAATAACAGTTCCGGCATATTTTTGTAAATGATGCTCCAGCCAGGCCACGGATTCGGCATCCAGGTGATTGGTCGGTTCATCGAGCAGTAAAATATCAGGATTTTGCAGCAGTAAACGACAGAGAGCGACGCGGCGTCTTTCGCCGCCGGAAAGAATTTTAACCTGGGTGTCGCCCGGCGGACAGCGCAGGGCATCCATGGCCATTTCCAGCCGGGAATCTATATCCCAGGCATTAAGCGCATCAAGTTTTTCCTGGACGGCAGCCTGCCTGTCGCATAGTTTGGCCATTTGCTCATCGTTCATGGGTTCGGCAAACTGCTCGTTGATTTTATTATATTCGTCCAGGAGATCGATCGTGCTTTGCACGCCTTCCTCAACAATCTGCTTGACTGTTTTTGTTTCATCGAGTCTTGGCTCCTGTTCGAGGTAACCTACCGTATATCCGGCGGAAAGAATTGCCTGGCCCAGAAAATCATTATCTACCCCGGCCAGTATCTTGAGAAGAGAGCTTTTGCCGGAACCGTTTAAACCCAATACGCCGATCTTGGCGCCATAAAAATAGGATAAATATATGTCTTTGAGCACCGGCTTCTTGTCGTAAATTTTGCTTACTCCGATCATGGAGTAGATAACTTTGTTTACTTCATTACCCATGGCAAACAGACCTCCCGCAGCGAACACTGATTTAAATATAGGGGAAAATGTTTTGGATGACGATATTAAAATTGTCCTGGACGTTTTCTCTGCCGGCGACAATACTCATGTGGCCGGGTAAAAGCAACTCGCAATCCAGCTGGGAAAAGGAAATAATGCTCTTTTTTAAAAGAGAGCCATTACCGCCCGGGAAAGTCCGTGCGGCCGACATTCTGGTCGAAAATAACATCGCCGCAAAACAAGGCTTTTTGGAGAGGCCAGTATAGCCCGATGGAACCGGGGGAATGACCGGGGGCCAGAACGATGTCGAATTCCTGATCGCCCAAAGTAATCCTGCCTTCCTTCAGCGGAAAATTAATTTGCATTTGGGGAACTGTAATGCCAAACAGACCGTAAAGTTCGCCGCCGATCCCTTTTAAAAAATCGAGCTCCTTCCCGTGCAGTGCGATCCGGACTGTCTCGGTGTCAAACATCTCGGAGGCCTGCAAGTGGTCGGGATGAGAATGGGTGTTGATTACGTAAGAGATATCTTCCTTCCGGACACCGTCAGCCGACATTCTGTTCAGCAAGTCCGGCAGGTAGCGGGACAGTCCCGGATCGATCAGAGCGTTTACTCCGCCGCCAATATAATAGCTGTTGCAATTATTGTCGAAGTTGTTTGTCCATTCATAGACGTAAATGTCATTCTTCAGTTTCATGGTCTATCCTTTCTTTTAGCGCCTGGTCGGCGACGTTTTTGATGAGCCAGTTCGCAATGTCCTGCGCAGATTGCTCCCAGTTTTTCTCCAGCATGGGCAGATGGGCGAATTGCTCGTAGGATATATAATCAGCCTTTAAAAATTCGGCTAGTTTTTGCTCCATTGATTCCGGCGCCATGGCGTCCAGCTTGCAGCCGATGACCAGTTTGGGGCATTTTATTTCCGCCGGATCAACGAATACACCCTGGACGATCTGCAAACCGATCATTATTGATTCGGCGACAAACATGGGGAAAATTTTTTCTCTTTCGGCCTCGTCAATATTACTGAGAAACGTTTTCCCCGCCAGAAAATAGGAGGCCTTTACCGGTCTGAGATTCATCAGCCCCCACATGGATTTCAGAATTGCTCCCGCATAAGGCAAACTATCCTTCAGTTGCAGCACTACACCGTAAGGTGGAGCACTGGCGATAGTGACCAGTGCCTGTACGGACTGAAATTGCGAGGCTATTTTCTGGGCAATCAATCCGCCCATGCTGTGTCCGATCAGAGCGCAATGCTCGATCGCCAAATCCCGCATTACCCGTTCCACATCCTCCGCGTAATCCTGAATTGTCGTCTGGGCCAGATTAGATTCGCGATCAGAAGGATGATGGCCGCGCAGATTAATGGCATAACACTGCCAGCCGGCCCGGGCAAAAAACAGCAGATAATTTTTCAAATATTCACTGGTGCCCCCGGCGCCATGAATAAACAGTAAAGGATAAGAGTATTTTGTGATTTTCGGCCGGTGTTTATCGACGGCCAGATTATCTATTTTAATCCGTAACAAACTTTTATGCCTTTACCCCTCCACTGCAGCTATGCGGGTGGTTGTTTTTCATCGCTGTTTTGCTTCTCCGGAACAAATATCCAGAGAAGGATGTATAATAACAAACCCATGCCCCAGAAAAGCAGAAACAATGAAAATATCAGGCGCCAGGTCCAGGAAGGCACGGGCGTGCTTGCGCCGAGGCCGCCGCAAACTCCGCCAATCCAGCGGTCCTTTTGTGATCTGGTAAAATTTTGCAGCCAGTTTTGTTGCATCATAAACTTTCTCTATTTTGTTACTTAACAGGGAAGAGCTTTTTTAAAGGTAAATCCGCAGTAGCGTGAGTAATCTTGATAACTTTCCCTTCCTTATCAATTAAAACCAGCGTCGGAACGCCGATAACTTTGTAACTGTTGGCCACCTCGCCGCTTTCATCCAGCAGAATTTTAAAGGGCAGGGCATTGGCCTTGGTAAATTTGGCTACTTTTTCCCGCGGCTCCATGATGTTTACATAGGTGACTTCCAGACCGCGGTTTTTGTAAGTTTCATATATTTCTTTATAGAAAGGCAACTCGGTGCGGCAGGAAGGGCACCAGGTAGTGCCAAAAAAAATCAAAACGTGCTTACCCCGCTGCTTGCTTAATTTAAAAACATTGTCCTGCAGGTCTTTCAAGGAAAAATCAGGAGCATTAACAGAGGCCGCCTTAAAGGGAGCATTGGGAATGAACTGGCCTCGCGCGAAGTTTGCCGGGAGAAAGACCAGCAAAGCAAGTGTAACGAGAGCTATGTTAAAATTTTTTGTCATATTTCCATCTTTTAGTAAGTTAGAAATTATTTTCTCAAGTTTTTCCGGCAGGAAATAATTTCGTTAACGCACTTATCCCGTTTGTCGGGATTAAGAAGCAAGTGTCCCCGCAACATACAGGAAATATTCACCGGCGCCAATCAAAATCCAGCCGAAGACAGAAGTTATTCTAGTCATCCAAATGCCTGTGCGGGGCAGGGCGGCGATCAAACCGGCAAAAGTGCCGACAATAATCAGCAAAGTACCCATACCGAAAGCAAACACAAAAAGCAAGCCCATACCCAGAATTACATTGGTGCGCAGGGCCACAAAACCGAGCAAAACACCCAAAATCGGTGCGGTGCAGGGGCCGATAATAATACCGGATGTGGCGCCGATTAAAAAACTGCTCAAAAAACCTTTTTTCTCCTTTCCGTCCGTTAGGCGCACAAGTTTTTGCGGGACGGGCAGAGATATATTAAAGACACCCAGCATCGCCAGACCCATAAAAATGCATAGGTTAGCCATAATAAAATACGTCCAGGGCGTTGTCTGCATCTGACCGAATATTTTGCCGGATAATGCGGCCAAAGCTCCCATGAGCGAGTAGGTTACGGCCAGTCCGCATACATAAAATAAGGACAGGAGAAAGCCGCGCAGTTTGGTAGAGGCTCCCTGTGCCCCGATGAAGCCGACAGTTATCGGAATTAAGGGATACGTGCAAGGGGTAAATCCGACCAAGACACCACCTATATAGGCGGCCAGAAAGGCCAGAAGGATAGAGCCCTGCAAATATAGTTGCAAATTACCCAGCAGATTTTCAATCATTTAGTTGCTCTGTTTTAAAATTTATTGTGTTCAGAATAGGGAAATTGTGCAAAGACGTCAAGCGGTATTGTTAAGCGTATTTTACTAAATTTCATCTCTCCCGTCCGCCAGGCTATTCCATTAAGAGGCAATTTGCTTGACAGACAAAGACAGGGCAGTCTATAATCATCTGCATTTCCAGAAGGAGTATTTTAGTGAAACGATCATCTATTCTCATATTATGCTTACTTTTAATTTTACCAGCCTGTGCCGCGGCTAAAAATTACTCGCCCGAAGAAATGTTTAAGAAAAGTTTCCCCGACAGAAGCTTTGAAAGCATCACCCCTACTGAGATCAAGGGAATTTATGAAGTATACACGGGCGATCAGCTTTTTTATTATGCTCCGGAAGCAAATGTGTTAATTTACGGAAATATAGTTACTAAAGAAGGGGTAAGTCTGACGCGAGAAAGTTTTGTAAAGAAAATGGCGTCCAAAATGGCGAACCTTCCCCTGGACAGTGCGTTAAAAATCGGCGACGGGAGGACCGTCATTGTAGAATTTCTGGATCCTGATTGTTTCCACTGCCGGGAATCCTATAAATTCTTTGCTCAGCGGAAAGATGTTACTACTTATGTATTCTTTTATCCCCTGTCGCAGCTCTCGGAAAAAAAGATCCGTCACATCTTATGCTCGGACAGACCAGTGAAAACATATGAAGAAGTAATGACCGGAAAATTCGATAATGGTGCACAACTGAATGCTTGCACGTATGCAAAGGTGGAAGAGACTCTGAAAACACATAAAAGACTGGCCGCCCAAATCGGCATTCGGTCAACTCCATTCTTTTATATCAAAGGGCGGGCCCTTGATGGCTTTGAGGCTCGGGAATTTGAACAGCTGCTAAAGAAATGAGGAGGTTGATATGAAAAATTCTTTTGTTATTTTGGTTATTGGCGCTTTTTTATTTCTTCTTATAGCGTCTCCTGCTTTAGCGCAGTCCGAGGTTAAAGTATTGGTCGAAAAAGAATGCTCCAGGTGCCATGGCATCAGCAAGGTAAACAAGGCCCGCAAAGATGCCGCTGCCTGGGAAAAAACAGTGAACCGGATGATTAAAAAGGGCGCCGCGATAAAGCCGGAAGAAAAGGACGACGTTATTAAATATCTCAGCACATTGAACAAATAACAGAGGCTGGGCGTCTGAAGACTGAAGTTTATAGGTTTTTTTCCGGTTGCGCCTTTTAAGTGGTGATTCGTGAAGAGATGGGGTCTTGAAATATAATAATCTCAGCGATATTTAAACCAGCCACAGCTGAGTAAGGAAATTAATGACTTGGGACAATACTAATATTTCAAGAACTGACCCCAGACCATGCGGAGTCGGCCCTATGGATGACACCATACGGCCGGGATCGAAAGTGCACACCATTAACCAGAGTAATGCATATGTGGAAAAAGCCGATCCCATCGTCGTTTACAACTGTTTCTGCCGTCCTGAGGTGAAACTTCTGGACGAAGAAGAAGACTACCGTATGCCGATGGAAGTCTGCATGAGCCGGCTACACCTGTTTCTGCCGACATGAAGAATGCCAAAGCAGGCAACAAAAGGGATCACCCATCAGGATCAAGATCATGCCGTATGAGCGCCGTACTCAAAAGTCTCACGGCGAGCAGCGGCTCCTTTTGTTGTGGACAACTTCATTATTTTCGGGTGATAGGGAAAATCGAAGCAGCTTATTACCCTTATTAAAAAAGAGAGGAGAATGTTTATGAGCGTTTATAAAGTCATCGAACTTATCGGAAGAAGCAAAAAATCATGGGAAGATGCCGCCGCTAATGCTGTGGAAACAGCGGCAAAAAGCCTGGAGGATATAAGGATTGCCGAAGTAAAGGAACTTGATATGAAACTGGACAAAGGGAAGGTTGTCGAATATCGGGCAAGATTAAGTGTGTCGTTTAAGTATGACCGAGATCGTATTCTCGAAGATCGCGCCTCCATGCTCAAAGGAAGACGCTCTTTATTATAAAGAGCAACACTCTACTTCAGCTTTTCTTTAAGGTCGGCACTAATCAACGGATTTTTGCGCCTGTTTTTGCTTCCCGGTCGAAAGCCAGAACGGTCAGGCCATCCGCCGTGTCGGTTGCCAGGAGCATGCCGCGGGATTCCACGCCCATCAGCTTTGCCGGTTTCAGATTGGCGACAATGACAATTTTTTTGCCAATCATTTCTTCCGGTTTGTAATCTTTGCCGATGCCGGCGACGATCGTCCGCTCCTCGCCGATGTCTATTTTCAGTTGGATCAGTTTGTTGGATTTAGGAACCATCTGCGCTTCTAAAATAGTTGCGACGCGCAAATCCACTTTGGCAAAATCTTCGTAATCAATCTCCGGTTTCAGATCAATCACGCGCACATCATTTACCCTGGCCTTCTTTTCTTTATCCTTTTCAATGCGCGGGAATAAGGACTCACCGCGGGTTAAAGGGCTGCCGGTGGGAAGCGCTCCCCACTCTTGAACCGAGGCTAAATCCAGTTTCGAATTTTCCGGCACACCGATTTGCTGCAATATCTTTCCGGAAGTCCCCGGCATAAAAGGAGAAATCAAAATAGCAATTGCCCGCAGAGATGCCAGCAGGTTGTACATTATGGCCGCAAGTTTTTCGCTGTTTGCCGGATCCTTCCCGAGCGTCCACGGTTCGTTTTCAACAATGTATTTGTTGGTGATATTGATGAATTCCCAGATGGCAATCAATGCCTTATGCAGGGCCATTTCACCAAAGCAGTTCTGCATTTCCGTAACCGTCCGCACGGCTGCCCCCAGCAAGAGATTATCATAATGTTCCTGCTTTATTGCCGGAACTTTGCCGTTGCAGTACTTGATGACCATGGTGATCGTGCGGCTGACCAGATTTCCCAGATCATTGGCCAGATCAGAATTTAAGCGCTGTACAAACGCTTCTTCGGAAAAATTGGAATCCAAACCGAACACCATGTCCCGCAGCAGGAAATAGCGGAAAGCATCCAAACCATATTTATCCTTCAGGTCCAAAGGTTTAACGACGTTGCCCAGGCTCTTGGACATCTTGCTCGAGTCGGAATTCCAGTAACCATGAACATTCAAATGCCGGTAAGGTTCAATACCAGCCGCCTTCAGCATAGTCGGCCAGTAAATGCCGTGCGGCTTTACAATATCTTTAGCGATGAGGTGCTGGGACACCGGCCAGAATTTTTTAAATCTTTCGCCCGCGGGATAATCCAATGCCGTAACATAGTTAATCAAAGCGTCAAACCAGACGTAGGTGACATATTGATCATCAAAAGGTAATGTGATGCCCCAGTCCAGCCTTGTTTTGGGACGCGAGATACAAAGATCTTCCAGCGGTTCACGTAAAAACGCCAGTACTTCGTTTTTATACCGCTCCGGACGAATAAAATCCGGATGCTGGCCGATATAATCAATCAGCCAATTCTGATACTTGCTCATCCGGAAAAAATAATTGCTCTCTTTCCGGTGTTCCGGTTCGGTTTGATGATCGGGACATTTACCGTCGAGCAGTTCTTTCTCCATGTAAAAACGTTCGCAGCCGACGCAATAATAGCCCTCATACTGGCCGAAATAAATATCCCCGGCGGCATGGACCTTCTCTAAGATGTAACGCACGGTTTCGATATGGTTCTTATCGGTCGTGCGAATGAAATAATCATTAGTTATGGAAAGTTCCGGCCAGAGACTGCGAAACTGAGCGCTGATATTGTCGGCATATTCCTGCGGGGTAATACCCGCCTTCTGCGCCGCTTCAGCAATTTTATCGCCGTGTTCATCGGTTCCGGTGACAAAAAAAGTTTCCCCGCCGGCCATGCGATGATACCTGGCCAGCACATCGGCAACTATTGTTGTATAGGCGTGGCCTATATGCGGCGATGCGTTGACGTAATAAATCGGCGTTGTTATATAAAAAGCTTCGGACATGTCACTAAACCTTTCTTTTACAGATTACCTACCCGAGGGGTGAATCAGACTCGCTTGCTTCAACCTTATTTCCCGGAGCGGTTATTTTTTTATCAGCGGGCAAAGAATTACAGGAGACACTATTGCCGGCAGTCTTGGCAGCCTTGGAACATTTTTTAAGGCCGGCGTAACCCTCATGTTCAAAAGCCAGGCAGCACATCAGACGGCCGCACAGACCGGATATTTTTTCCGGATTGAGCGACATGCTCTGTTCTTTGGCCATTTTCACCGTCACGCGCTCGAGGTTCTGCAGTATTCCCGCACAGCAAATTGTCCGGCCGCACACAGCGATGCCTTTAATAATGCTGGATTCCTGCCGCGCTCCTATTTGCTTGAGTTCAATACGGGTTTTGAATTTCTGGACAAGATCTTTGACCAGATCGCGGAAATCAACCCGCGTCTCAGCGGTAAAGTAAAAGAGGATTTTACTCTTATCGAAAAGATAATCTACGTCAATTAACTTCATGGGAAGCTGCCTGTCGGCAATTTTCCCCTGGCAGTACTTCTTGGCTTCATCTTCGAGCCGATCGTTTTCATCTTTAATGCGCAAATCTTCCGCTGTTACTTTACGGACAACTTTTTTAAGATGGTGAGGCAGTTCGTGAGATTCACATCTCTTCACATCATTAAAAACAACGCCAAAAGCCAGGCCATTTTCTGTATTGACGATGACTTGATCATCTCTGTGCAGCATAAGATCGCCGGTATTGAAAATGTAGCTTCTGCCTTCTTTTTTAAATTTGACGCCGATAATATTTGTTAACAAAATAATTTCACCCTGGACATTCTTGTAAAAAGTTAACTTTCTGCAATTACCAATTCAGTTTAAAGGCCATTGTTTCCAATGTCAATGTTTTGTTGACATTGAGTTCTATCGTTTCCCATGCCCCGGCGATGCGCTGAATATTCTGGAGAATTTGCTCGCCCGATAATCTTTGGGCAAGTCGATCAATAAGGGAGGATTGGTCCGCATTAATAAGCATTTCCTTTTTCCGGGTCTCCTTATAAACGAGAGCATCGCGAAAGCAGGAGCTGATAATATCCAGGCCTTGTTTGATCTTTTTCTTATCCTGGCCGAAGTATGAGGCCAGAGTCAGTAAACTGATCGGATTATCCCTTGTGGTATTCATCACCAGTTGAATAAGTTCTGCCCGAAAGAAAGCAATATCTTCCGCATCGAGCTCCAGAGCCTTGCCGATGGAACCGCCGGAAAGCCCCGCCAGCAGCGCCGATTTCTGCTGATCCATCCCTTTTTGTTCCGCAAGAAAACGGGCGACGGTGTTTGCCGGCAAGGGGTTGAAGCGCATATGCCGGCAGCGGGAAAGGATTGTTGTGGGCAGACTGTAGGGGCGGGAGCTGAGGAGAATTAATATATTGAAGGCCGAGGGTTCCTCCAGCGTTTTTAAAAGAGCATTTGCCGCATGATCATTCATTTTATGTGCATCGTCAATGATGACTGACCGCCATCTCCCTTCGAGGGGCTTAAATTTCATTCTTTCCTGGATTTCACGGATGGCGTTGATACGAATAAACTGGCCGTCAGCTTCAATAAAAATCATATCCGCATGGCTGGCATGGCTAGCCTTTAAGCAGGAAGAACATTTTCCGCAGGCATCGGCCAGGCTGTCCGACGATTCACAGTTAAGGGCGGTGGCGAACTGTCCCGCCAGAGTTCTTTTGCCGCTGGCGTTTATTCCGGAAAAAAGGTAGGCGTGCCCCACTCGTTTTTGAGCGATAGCTTTGCGGAGCATCGTTATTTGCCTTTCGTGGCCGTAGATATCGAGAAATGACATGGTCGGTTATCCTTAATTAACGGACATTGCAGAGGCTGTCAATCATGTTGTCCGATAAATTCCGTAATATGCCGGAATACTTCCTGCTGGATGGTTTCTGCGTCGCGAGTCGCATCAATTAAGCGGAACCGTGCCGGCTCGCTTTTTAAAATATCCAGATAACCATGGCGAACCTTGTTATGGAAATTGATGCTCTCTTTCTCAAAACGGTCGGATAATGATGCATCCTGTAAAAGATTATCCCGATCTATGGCCCTTTTCAATCCTATTTCCACCGGTAAATCAAAGAGCAAGGTTAGATCTGGTTTCAATCCCAGCGATGAATAATCATTGATTGCTCTAATAAATTCGGAGTTGAGGCCTCTTGCCGCGCCCTGATAGGCATACGTGGCGTCGGAATAGCGATCGCATAAGACTATTTTGTTTTGCTGCAGCGCAGGCATTATTATTTCCCGGACATGCTGTGCCCGGGCGGCGCAAAAGAGGAATAATTCCGTTTCTGCGCACATGTGATGATGTCCGCGGTCAAAAAGAATGGCGCCGATTTTTCGGCCGATATCGGTTCCCGAAGGTTCCTGGGTAATTAAAAGCGGGGCATTCCTGACCGATAAATTCCTGGCAACCAGTCGCATTTGAGTAGATTTTCCCGAACCCTCAATACCCTCAAAGGTGATTAATTTATTCATTTATTCAACCTGCCTCTTACTCCGGGGAATAAAGTTACAATATAAAAAATATCCTGGACTAATTTATTAAAAAAAGAAATTTTAATTTGTAGTGCGTTAAGGACGGTTCGTAATTATAAGGGGGAAAACTTTGGCTGGATCCGCCGCTGACGGCGGATCTAACCGCTGCTTAGGAGCTGTTACGAAATAATCACCGCTAAAGGTTGGCAAGACCTGTTCTTTTTCTGCATTTCGTTACGGCTCCTTATGCCGTTCCTAGCGTTTGTTTGACCAAGTTATTATTGAACAACGGCTTGCATGTCCATTATTTGTCTTCTCCGGGTACAATTGCTTCCACCGGGCACTGATCGGCACAGGCCCCGCAATCTGTGCAAAGCTTCGCATCTATAACATATTTGTCATCGCCTTCAGAAATTGCTTCCACCGGACACTCATCTTCACATGAGCCGCAAGCAATGCATTCATCAGTAATTACATACGCCATTTTACTTTGATCTCCTTTTTTATATAATATTTTTCCCTTAAAAAGCTGCTCGGCAGCGTTTAAGCCGTTCATCAAAAACAACCTGATCATAAAATTATCGCAACCGGCATAAGGAGCCGTAACGAAATAAAAGAACAGGTTATTTCGTAACGGTTCCTAAACGGAAAGAACTTCCTTGATTTCTGGTACCATCTTTTTAATTACCTTCTCTATGCCCATTTTTAAAGTCATCTGCGACATCGGGCAGCCGCGGCAGGCGCCGGTTAATTTTACTTTGACAATTCCATCCGCACTGACATCGACCAGTTCTACATCACCGCCGTCAGCCTGCAGGCTGGGACGAACTGTATCTATTGCCTTTTGCACTTGTTCTTTCATGGTGCTCCTCCTTCTGAAATCAACAAAGGTTAATCGAATCAATGCGGCATGTAATTAACCATCTCGTTTACGACATTGCGGGCAATTTTAGGCAAATCAGGTTTTATCAGAATGTAGCTGTCCGCTATTTGATGACCTGCTTTCCACATTATCTTGCCGGTTGAAGCCTCATATAATTTCATTCCCAGGCTGACTTTGCCGACTTTATCTCCCTTTTCTACGGTATAATTCCAGGTATCAACAGAGACCAGCAAAAAGGCTTCAGCATTTATCATCCCGCCAATTTTCTTACTTAAATCCGGATCGGAAAAGTTAACCGTTCGCAGCTTCGAGAGGTAATCAGTCATTGTTTTGCGCAGTTCTTCATTAGCTAAAAGCTGACGGTTTAAACTTTCTGCATCAATTATGTCGGAAAACCACTTTTTCTCGGCCAGAACACCCGCCACAATCTGCTCCACGGAACCCCTTGCTTCTTCATTGCTGCCGACAATTTCCACCGGGAAAATAGCGACAGTCTTAGGATGAAAATCTTTAGCTTCGGGAGTCACCTGGGAAAATCTCAAGCCTCCGCAGGCGGCTAATGACATAATTAAGAAAAACAGAGAGCATTTTACGAATAATTTTCTTACCATAATCTCCGAACCTCCTTTTCCCGTTGAAACTTTTTACAGTTAGAGAACGAACCACAGGAAAACACTTAACCCGGCAATAACATAGCTTGTTTCCAGAAGCCCTTCCATGAATGCTCCCGAAAGCCCCGACCTTCTATCACAAAGTCGAAAACAAATCCATATATATAATATGCACATAAGAAGCATATAACTCAAAGACGAAGTCCAGCCCAAAGGGGCTGAAGCTAGAAGAATAGTTAATAATATCAATGATATAATTTTCAGCAAGATCTGGGTTTGTGTTTTGCCGATCAATACCGGGATTGTCTCCCGGCCAATTAATTTATCATTTTGAATTTCTAAAATATCCGAAATAGCCGAACGGATAAAAACCACCCCGAAAGTAAAAATAAACGCAACTGCCAATCCGGGATGAAAATTATAGTCTTTACCCAATGCCGGCAGAATTGCCGTTACTGTTCCCCAGGCTACGGCCATAAAAACATTCTTCGATCCCGGCAAATCCTTTAAACTTTGGAAACGCCAGCCGGACGGAAGAATCTTCATGTTGTAAAGAATTCCGGCCAATGAAATAAAAAACAAAACAGTGAAGGGAAGCATCCCGCTCTTAAAAGCCAGGATAAGTGCTGCGATAATGGATAATACAGCGGCCAGAAGATAAGTTCTTTCATGCTTTAAGTAAGTTTCCTCGCGGAATGACCCCAAAAAACTGCCTGGTTTCCGGCTAATTAACCTGTTCAAGACATGCATTGCATAGACAAAAAAAGAGGCCATAGCCAAGTTGGAAATATTTACCGGTATCCTCTGCAGCATCATGCAGGCCAGACAAAGGCAGCCCGCACCGATTGCCGAGTAAAGATCGGTCTTGACAGCCCAGAGCCAAAAATTGAACAGGCTCCCTACTTTTTTTAATTTTCTGCTCTGGGTCTGCGCTATCTTTTCCATCACCCGGTCGATAATCCAGTTGGGGGTGGAGGCACCGGCAGAAACACCAATACGGCTGTAAGAGTCAATATCGATGCTTTCTAATTCTTCGGCTGTTTCAATATGGAAAGCCGGCGTCAGCTGTTTGGCAGCCAGGTCAGCAAGCCTTTTGGTGTTGGCGCTGTTTTTTCCGCCGACGATGAAGATGGCGTCCATCTCGCCGGCCAGCGCAATTATTTCCGCCTGCCGCTGCTCCGTGGAAGAACAAATCGTATTAAAGACAATTGTACCCGGGAAACGCCCGACTATCTTTTCGACAATTTTATTATAATCGTCCAGACTTTGCGTCGTCTGGGCAACAACGCAAACCAGATCCAGCGTAGGTAATTTTTCCACTTCATCAACTGTTGCTATCGTAATACCGCGACCGTTGGTATAGCCCAGCAGACCGTCAACCTCCGGGTGCTCTTTATCACCGACAATAATAACGGTATAATTGAGAGCAGTATGCTTCTTGATTATGGCCTGGACATAGCCGACTTTCGGGCAGGTCGCGTCAATAATCCGGATGCCGCTGGCTTTTATTTTTTTTCTTTCCTGCGGCGCAATACCGTGCGCCCTTATAACAAGGACCGCATTGGAGCAGTTCCTTATTTCTTCAATGTTTTGGACCGGCGTTATCCCGCGGCTTTTGAGCAGCTCAATTGTTTGCGGATTGTGGATCAACGGGCCATAAGTGTAAATGCGGTGTCCCGTTTCATGCTGCGCTATTTCCAGCACAATGTCCACAGCCCGGCGGACACCCATGCAAAATCCGGCAGTCCTGGCTAGTTTAATCTCCATGAAATGCAGTCTTTCTCGCGAAAATGAAGAACTCCTGATTGCCCTCAGGCCCCAGCAAAGGCGAGGCGCAAGTTCCCGCTACCTGCAACCCGGCAGACTTACAAAAGGCGACGATTTCCTCGACCACGCGCTGCCTTACCTGGATATCTTTTACAACACCGTGCCTGCCAACTTCCTGCCTGCCCGCTTCAAACTGTGGTTTAATCAGGGCCAGAATTGCTCGCTTCCGCCGCGAGCAGCTTTAATACCGCCGGCAGGACACTTTTCAAAGAAATGAAAGAAACATCAATGACAGCGATATCGGGCAATTCCGCGAAGTCGGCGCCGTCGTAGTAACGGATGTTGGTGCGTTCAATAGTTACCACGCGGGGATCTTCGCGCAGCTTCCAGGCCAATTGCCCATAGCCGACATCGAGGGCATAAACCTTGCGTACTCCGGCCTGTAAAAGGCAATCGGTAAATCCGCCGGTAGATGCACCGACATCAAAAGCAATGAGGTCTGTGACATCCAGTTTAAATTCAGCCAGCGCACCCCTCAGTTTTAAACCGCCCCGGCTCACATACGGATTATCATCGCTCTTGAGGTTTATCTCCGCCTCCCCGACAAGAAAACCTGCTTTATCCGGATAGGCATCGCCCACCCGGACTGCTTTGGCCAGGATGAGGGCGCGGGCTTTTTCCAGTGTGGGAACAAGGCCGCGCAAAACGAGCATTTCATCCAAACGAATTTTTTTCATGGACATACTCTATGCCTCCTGATTGACGACCCCGGAAAAATATCCAGAGGCAAGGCGCGCGAGGCCTGAGAAGTGAGGCGTATTTTATTGCATACGCCGCAACGCCGAAGGATGAAGCGCAACGCAGCATATGGGGGTTTTTAGCGGGGTCGTCGTGAGCAGCTCTCTTATCGCCCGGATAATACCCTCTTCATCAAGACCATATTGCTTGCGCAGCTGAGCCTGAGTTGCGTGTTCGACAAACTCATCGGGAATTCCCAGGCGTTTCACCTGCACCCCGGTCATGTTTTTTTCCGCCAGCATCTCCAGCACTGCGCTGCCGAAGCCGCCTTGCAGCACATTTTCTTCCACAGTGACAACTTTTTTTATATCTGCCGCCGTTTGCGCCAGAAGTTCAACATCCAGTGGCTTAATAAAACGGACGTTGATGACTTTAATATTGACGCCTTCCAGAGCCAAACGCTCTGCGGCGGCAAGTGCCGGATGTACGGTTACACCTGCGGCGAAAACCGCCAGGTCAGTTCCGTCGTGCAGTATTTCACCTTTGCCGATGGTCAGGGTCTGCAGTTCGTCATCGATACTTACCCCCGCGCCCTTGCCCCGCGGATAACGAACGGCCACCGGACGCCGGCAATTCACGGCGGTTTTCAGCATATGCTGCAGTTCGTTTTCGTCCTTGGGAGACATGACAATAATATTGGGAATGGAACGCAAATAGCTATAGTCAAAGAGACCCTGATGGGTTGCTCCATCCTCTCCGACAATTCCCGCACGATCCAGAGCAAAGACAACCGGCAGATTCTGCAGACAAACATCATGCAAAATCTGGTCGTAAGCGCGTTGTAAAAAGGTAGAGTAGATGGCCACGACGGGGATAAAACCTTCGATGGCCAGACCGGCCGCAAAAGTAACAGCATGCTGTTCGGCAATACCGACATCATAAAAGCGCTTGGGAAATTCCTGACAGAACTGATCCAGTCCCGTGCCGTCGCACATTGCAGCGGTAATAGCAACTATGCGGGAATCGTTCCGGGCCAGTCGCACAATTGTTTTGCCGAATAATTCCGTATAAGAGGGGATGCCGGGCGATGATGCAACGGGTTGGCCGGTTTCCACATTAAAAGAGGAGATGCCGTGGTAAGTGAGCGGCTTTTCTTCGGCAAATTTATAGCCCTTGCCTTTTTTGGTAATAATATGAACCAACACCGGCCCGGATAAATCCTTGATGTTTTCAAAGTTGGCAATAAGATGCTCCATTGTATGGCCGTCCAGCGGCCCTACGTAAGTGAATCCCAGTTCTTCGAAGAGCGCTCCGGGAACAACAAAAGTCTTTAGCGACTCTTCTATCTGCTTGGACAGTTTGACAATTTGCTCGCCGATACCGGGAATGCCTTTGAGAAATTTTTTAATGTCCGCCTTGAATTTAGTTACAGTGTGGCCTGTCATTACGCGGTTCAGATAGGAAGAAAGCGCTCCGACATTGGGGGAAATGGACATTTCATTATCATTCAAAACGATAATCAGATTTTTTTTACGATCGCCCGTCCAGTTGAGCCCTTCAAAAGCCATGCCTGTAGTCATGGAACCATCGCCAATAACGGCAACAATTTTCCGGGAAATGCTTTTTAGACAATCTGCTTCGACAAATCCGGCGGCGGCAGAAATGGAAGTTCCGCTATGGCCGACATTGAAAGCGTCGTAGGGGCTCTCATCACGGCGAGGAAAACCGCTGATGCCGCCCTTTGTGCGCAAACTGGAAAATATACCTTTACGCCCCGTGATAATCTTATGGGTGTAAGCCTGATGGCCGACGTCCCATACTATCCTGTCCTGAGGGGTATTGAAAACGTAATGCAGGGCAAGCGTCAATTCCACAGTACCCAGAGAGGAGGCCAAATGCCCGCCGGTAGCTGCCACCGTGGAAATAATTAAACTTCTTATTTCCTGGGCCAGCTTGCCGAGTTCGGCATTGTTGAGTTTGCGGATATCCGCGGGATAATTGATATTGGAGAGAACGCTGTAATTTACCGGTTCCTGTTGTTTGACCACGCTATTAACCTCTTACCCTTCACCGGCATTCGCCGGTCTTCGAGTCCGGCATGCGCCGGATTCCGTCCCGCGTCTGCGGGACTTCGCCTTTAGCCTTCAGTATTTTATGATTTTCTTTCCATAATGTAGCGGGCAATAAGCCGCAAGGGCAAAGCCCTTTTGTCAAAAATAGACAGGCGGTCAATGGCCGCATTTATATGCTTTTGCAATTCCGCTTTGGCAGAATCCATCCCCATTAATGACGGATAAGTAACTTTGCCGAGAGCGCTATCACTGCCCGTTCCTTTACCCATCAATTCGCGATCTCCTTCGACATTCAAAATATCATCGGCAATCTGAAAAGCCATCCCTATATTTCCGCCGTATTCCGCCAGCGCCGCAATCTTATTTTCGCGGGCATTGGACATAATCGCTCCCGATTTTACGGCTGCCTCGATCAGTGCCGCCGTTTTCCGCCGGTGTATTTCATAGAGAACTTCCCGGTCGGGCCGGGATTTTTCCGAAAGCACATCCAGCGTCTGTCCGCCCACCATTCCGGCAATACCGGCAGCCTGAGCTATTTCCCTGATCACGGCTAAACGCCTTTCGGCGGAAAATCTAATTTTTTCCGCACGGGACAAGAGAACAAAGGCCTCGGTTAAGAGCGCATCACCGGCCAGGACAGCAATCTTTTCACCAAATACCTTGTGGCAGGTCGGCTTGCCGCGCCGGAAATCGTCGTTATCCATTACCGGCAGATCATCATGAATCAGCGAATACGTATGAATCAATTCCAGAGCACAAGCAACGGGCATAGCCGGAGCCATATCACCGCCGCAAGCCTCCACTGCCGCCAGGCAGAGAATCGGCCTGATCCTTTTCCCTCCGGCAAAAACGCTGTAATGAATAGCCTGATAGATTTCCACCGGCGTATTACTTTTCGCCGGCAAATATCTGAAGAGCGCTTCTTCCACGATTTTGCGCCTGTCGAGCAGATATGCGTTCAGAAATGAATCCTTACTGATAATCACTATCCTCTCCGTTCCACTGTTTTACCTGCAGGGAATCCTCTTTCCCCAAAAGGATTTCAACCCGCCTCTGCGCCTCGTCCAGTTTAGCCTGGCAGGAGCGGATCAATTTGATTCCCTCTTCAAAGGATTTAAGCGCTTCCTCCAGCGGCAGATCGCCTGCCTCCATTTTTTTTACTATATCTTCGAGTTTTTCCAATGAATCTTCAAACTTTTCTTTTGCCATAGCTTTTACCCCGTTAGAGAATGCCCCCAACGCCGTCGGGGGGGTGAGTTCATGTGAAACTGATACCGGTTACATACAAGCATCTAAACTAACAAATACCCGTTACTTTAACTGGATTTACTCATCGTATGTTTTTTCCACGCGGGCGCAGAAGCCGCCCTTTGCCAATTGAATACTTACTTCTTCATTTTTTGCAAGCACGCCCGCGGACCGGACAATTTCTCCCCCCGGCTTGCGCGTGATGCTGTAACCTCTCTGCAATACACCCAGCGGGCTCAGTGTGTCCAGCAGCGCTGAATTTTTCCGCAGCTGCTCCAGGCGCGCCGCCAGATATCTTTTCCAGTCAGAGAGTGTATCCTTTCGTAAATTATTGATCAATATTCTTTTTTCCCGGACGGCCCTGGCCGGGCTCAGGTGCATCACGGCCATTTCCAATTTCTGCAAATTGTTGCGGTAGATTTTCCCGCCGGTGGATCATGGCCCGCTGCATACTATCCAGCAAATTATCCAGATGAATCTGCGCATCAGCCAACAGGCGGCGGGGATCTTTGAATCTCTCCTGCAAACCGGCCAGGCATCTTTGCCGGTCTGCGTAATAGCGGCCATAACCGGCAGAGATCCTTTTCTGCAGATTGGCGATTTTGGCCAGCAATGCCGATCTTTCAGGAACTACCAATTCCGCAGCGGCCGAAGGTGTAGGCGCGCGCAGATCGGCGACAAAATCACAAATCGTAAAATCTGTTTCATGGCCGACCGCTGATATTACGGGAATCGGGGACGAGAAAATCTCCCGGGCCAGAGCCTCGCTATTGAAGGGCGCCATATCTTCCAGGGAGCCGCCGCCGCGGGCAAGAATGATGACGTCAACACCTTCCGCCGCCTGCAATTTCCGTAAACCACAAATTATCTCTTCGGCCGCCTCTGTTCCCTGCACCCGGCAGGGCGCGATCAATATGTCTGCGCCCGGAAAACGGCGGCCGGTTATATGGAGAATATCTTTGATCACCGCGCCGGTGGGGGAAGTTACGACACCGATTTTCCGGGGTAAAAAGGGGATTTTTTTCTTGTAGCGTTCGTCAAATAATCCCTCCGAGGCCAGTTTGGCTTTAAGCTGTTCGAATGCCTTTTGCAGGGCGCCGATGCCGCGCGGCTCCACCGCTTCCATAATTAATTGATATTCACCACGGGGTGGATAGACGCTCAGACGTGCCCGGCACAAGACGCTCATGCCTTCTTCCAGTTCGAAATCAGCCGGCCGGCTCTTCGGCTTGCCGAAAGGCTTGAAATAAACCGCCCGAATCTGGCTTTTATCATCCTTGAGCGTGAAGTAAGTATGGCCGGACTGGGGCCGCCGTAAATTGGATACTTCGCCTTCCACCCAAATAGCGCCGAACGCTTCCTCCAGCAGGTCTTTAATGGTATCGTTGAGTTGTGAAACTGTAAGAATTTCTTTCATCTGCAAGTCCCTGCGCTGTGGACTACCAGATATTATCAGGTAAAACAAGATTGAATTTATACCCCAGAGATGGTGCAATTCAACAGGTTGACTTTTAACCGGCCGTGATTTAAACAGCTAACTAGTATTATTATTAATCTGATCGGAACAATTCCAATTTAAAATAAAGCTGATACTGCCGTGTTATTATAAAAATCAGCTATTGTCTGGAGAAGCAGAAAAAGGCCGGGGTAATATCGGGGAATTATGAAAAATCACCTGAACAGTAATGAGCTGAAACGGGAAATCGGACTTTTTTCGGCGGTGGTTCTTGTAGTTGCCAATATGATCGGCACAGGCATATTTACGACTTCCGGTTTTATTATGGCCGAACTGGGCAATCCTGTTGCTCTTCTTCTGTGCTGGGTTCTCGGCGGAATTTTCGCCCTATCCGGCGCTCTGTGCTATGGTGAACTGGGATCTGCCTTTCCCCATGCCGGTGGCGAATATGTTTATTTACGGGAAGCCTTTGGTAAGCTGACAGCGTTTCTTTCCGGATGGATATCCCTCATTGTCGGCTTTTCCGCCCCGATAGCAGCGGCGGCAATTGCCTTTGCTACTTATACTTCCGATATCATTCCTCTTTCGGCAATTTTAAATATACCTTAACTATTGCCCAGATCAACATTCTGACTATATCGCCCATTACCATTCTGGCAATTTGTGCCGTTGTTGCTCTGTCCCTGGTCCATTATCACAGTCTGCGGGCGGGAAGCAGAGTGCAAAATACCTTAACTATTTTTAAAATATCCGTCATTGTTCTTTTTATTGCGGCTGGTTTTTTCTTTGGGCAGGGATCAATAGCTAATTTTAAAGGTGATTTTTCATGGGCATCATTGTTCCAGAGTAAATTGGCCGTTTCCCTTATCTTTGTATCATTTGCCTACAGCGGATGGAATGCCGCGGCTTACATGGGCAGTGAGATCAAGAATCCCGCAAGAAACATTCCTGTTGCGCTGTTCACAGGTACTTTAATTGTGCTGGTTTTATATCTGCTGCTGAATGTACTTTACATTTATGCTCTGGGGGCAAACCAGATGAGCGGTGTATTGGAAGTCGGCGCGAAATCAGCGGCATACCTTTTTGGCAGTTACATCGGCAAATATTTCAGCACGGCTATTGCCATCGGAATTTTATCCGCTTTGAGCGCCATGATTTTGACCGGCCCGCGGGTTTATTATGCCATGTCCAAAGACGGAGTTTTTTTTAAAATATTTGGCCGGGTTAACGAAAGCTACAGTACGCCGGCCTTTTCTATATTCCTGCAGGCGGCAATTGCCATCGTTATGATTCTAACGCTATCCTTTGACAAACTGCTTTTGTATATCGGCTTTACCCTTTCGCTCTTTTCCCTGCTGACTGTTCTCGGCCTGGTCATTCTGCGCCTGGAAAAGAAAGCGCCAATAGCTGCCTATAAAACTTTCGGCTATCCCGTTACACCAGCTATTTTTATAGCCGGAAATTTGTGGATAGTCTGCTTCTCCCTCTTCAGCAAACCAGTTACTTCTATTTTTGGTTTAATCACCATCGGCCTTGGTGTGTTGGTGTATTTTTGCTTCAGCAGAGAAAAGAGCAGCCGGCAGTCTGGTCAATAAACTGGTTAAAAGCGACAATATTTTAATAATATTATTTAAGGAGGAGGCAAAATGAAAATTATAAAACGAATTGCTCTGGGCTTCTATTCCTTTTCTTGGCGGGTTCGATCTGTTTTGCTCAAGGTACCTCTCCGGTAAAATCCGACAGGAAAATATACTTTTCACTCCGACTGGTTTACGCATAATATTCCCAACTGGAACCGCATACTCCAAGATATGAAGGGGAAGCCCGAGCTTGACCTACCTGGAAATCGGCACGTACGAAGGACGGTCTTTTTTCTGGGTGATGGATAATATTCTTACCCATCCTTCTTCCAGGGCTATCGCCATTGATACATTTGATAAATTTGGCCCCAGTGACCCTGAAGCAGGTATTCAGGGAAAATATGCGGCGCTCCGGCCATTCATCGAAGATCAAAGTAGTTAAGGGTTTTTCTCAGCAGAAAATGCGGGACCTGAAACTGAACAGTTTGACCTGATCTATATTGATGGCGATCACCGGGCAAAGGAGTGTTGCTTATGGATGCGATTCTTGCCTGGGATCTCCTAAAAGATGGACGGCATTCTTATTTTTGATGACTATAATTGGGACTTTGCACTACCTATGGAAATGCGTCCGGACTTTGCCGCTTGATGTTTTTCAGTCTCTTTTCCGGGATGAATTTACAGATCCTTTTAAAAGATTATCAACTGATTATCCGAAAGACTAAGACCACTGTGATAATGAACATGGGATATATTAAAGGTCGGTGAAATAACTCTGGTTTGTTCCACATCGGACATTACATTTACTATTGGAAGCCCAAAAAGCTTTATGATAATTCCACTAAAAATGAAATTAGTCTCAATGATGAAGAAATATCTCTTATCGAAAATACGTTGATAAGGCGAAAGCTTGGTTTTCAGCTTGGAAGTGAAGAAAATTGATATAGATTTGTATAATAATCTTTTCGACGGCTTGGGACTTAACGAAATAAGTGTGTCTTCGAACTCTAGATGAAGAAGAAATATGCTGTTTCTTAGAAAAACTTAACATCTGTGCACGGCCTTATCACTTTGTTTAGGCCATGACACGGATCGGACATCGACCTTCGGACAGACACTGGTGATCAAATTCTCCTTATTATCAGACAGGAAAGACCTATTGCCAGGAGAATAAAAGTCGAAGGTTCAGGCACATATGTAACATTCAAGGAGATGGCTCCGGAATTATCAATCGAGTTCCAGTCCCAGATCCAAAAATACAATGATCCGCCTTCTTCCAGAGAGATATCCAGATACCGGTTTTGCACCGCATTGAAAGCCCCGGTGGGAGTATCATAAGCCCCGGAGAAATCAGCATGCTGACTATACCAGTCATAAGCTGCAGGAGTAGCAAGCAGGCCGCTAAGATTTAATGCTTCCACACCTCCCGGTCCAAAAATGTAACCGCGCGCATCCCCGGGGTTGTCATGATTATAGCCGGTATTGTCCGTTGCGATAACGAACACTTTCCACCAGTATTTATGCTGATAACCACCGCCCCATTCGAAAGCATCATCCACGTACATATAAGCGCCGCTTGCCGGTGTTATCCTGTATGTGCCGGCGGAGAGGCCGGAAAGGGATTCTCCTATATTGGAATCTGAAGACCAGATGTTGCCGGCTGATTCCATTGTCCAGTTATTAATCCCATACCACCAGGCATAGAAATAAGCATTTTGAAGAGTATAGGAAGGCGATTGTGTGGATTGTGTTGCATGAGTTAACGGTGCCTCTACTGATAACATTCCCTGCAATACATTTTGACTATTATTTGCTTCCACAAATCTGGTGAATATCGGGTTTTGTCCGGGATAGATACCGGCATCGTCTTTGCCGTCAAGGGTGATCGGGGTGCTGTAGGCCCAAACGCTTCCCGGTGCCAGGCACAGAATAATCAGGATTGCAAGAATCAGATATTTTTTATAAAAATTTGACATTTGTTCACTCTCTCTATGTTTTAATGATGCTCATGTAATACAATGTAAGCTAATGCATAAATCATTCCTGGATGAGTTTTAAAGTGTAAAATAATAGAATTGATTCAGTAAATAGCTGATATATTAGACTATTTATTTCATGCATCAATTATCTTCAAAAGATGATGATGTGCCTCCGTAGCGGGATTGTAAAGTTTTCCGACACTCTTGCCGGCCTAAAATCCTTTATAAAACTGCAGCCCCCAATACCCTCCGTTCCCGAAGGTTGAATCGTGCTTGAATCCGCCCCGGAGGCCAACAGAAATATTTAAGGGATGGTATAATAATTCCACCAAACCTCCGTAGCCCTCTCCCTGATAATCGGCATTTTTGCCAAAAAACTGATCGATGCCGACATACAAAGTATAAGGTTCCTTGTAATCTAAATTGGTTAGCTGGTATTTGATGCCGGCCTTTTCATACGAATAATTGCTGATTCCGCTATAGCTGCCAAACGCACTGAAATTTATCCTGTTGGTGAGCCAGGCATAAACTTCGCCTTGAATAATTCCCGCCGACGTATTTCCTCTTCCGCTGGCGCCGGGATCATCAGGAGTCAGCTGCGTATCTCTGAATTCTCCACCGCCATAAACCCCTACCATCGTTTTACCCCAGAATAATTTAATGCCGGCAACCGCGGAAAGACCCGGTGAAGTCGCTTTAATCAAGCTATTACCGGAATAATACTCATATGTTAAATAAGATGGCATTAACTTGACAGAAAGGCCAAGGCTCTCATTGATCCTCTGAGTTACATCAATGCCCACGAAAGAAAATCCCTGTCCGCGTCCGTCATATTCTCCGCCGGCAAATGTGGAAACTTCTGCGGCAAAGCTTAAAGGGGCGGAGAAGACTGCTAAGATAACGGAGATCAAAGCCAGACTGGATGCAACAATCTTTACTTTTTTCACCAGTGTTGTGATGTCCAAATTCATTTTATACTCCTTCTTAAATCTATCAATTCTAGCTTTAAGTAAAATTCCAGTTCTTTTGAAAGGATAACAAACTATTCTCCGAGGATTCAATGCGCCAATCGCACTCCTTATGGACATTAAACCATATCACCGCTCTGATGCTGAGAAATCGCTTCTGCAATATATCGGCAGCCTCGGCGATCCATCTGCCCTTGTCCCCGCCTTCTTCCGCGCAACCAACTTCCGCAATCATAATCGGTTTTTCCGGGAAGGATTCCGTCAATCGGCCATAAGCGTTGGCAAAAATATCCTGGAAACTCTGCCAGCGGGACCATTCCCTGCTTGTCCCCCAATTATAGCCGTCCAGCGCCAACCAATCAACCTCATTAATTCCCGGGAAATAGTGTAAAAATTCATTGTCCGGTTCATCGGGTACGGAATGAACATAAGGGCACCAGACCCAAATTAATTTGTCGTTCTTCGCCTGCCGGAAAATCGACCGGATATATCGCCATGCAGCGACATATTTTTCCGGACTGTTTCCATTGACTTTACCGCACCAGGGATACCAGTTGCCGTTCATTTCATGCATGGGTCGGAAAAAGACCGGGTGGGTGATCTCCTTTAATGACTGTGCCCATTGTCTGATGTAATCATCATAATTACCCGCCAATATTGATTGCAGAGAGAAATCTGGTTGTTCTTCCGGCTGCCTGCCGTCTCGTTCTTCCGGGCGCTTCCATGGTTCCCAGGTAATCATCGGCACATAGCCGCTTTTTATAATTTTATTTATTCCGGCAAGATCGGGTTGATGATGATCAGAACCCCAGGCTAAGTAAAAAGAGAGGATCGAAATTTTTTCCCCCCAGCTCTGGCGGAAATGAAGCGCCCTCTGCGGAGCATCTGCAAAACTTTCCGGCAGATAAAGACCCAGCCAAAATGCAGTGGCTTCAGGCTCCAATAAAACTCCCCCATTCTTCGTTATAGATTTTCCATTCGCCGTCCACTTTTTTTAATTCCAGTATTTTAGTTCCTTCGCTCTTGCGGCCAAAAGAACCGGTTTGTCGTATGAATATTGCGACGGTACTGTAATCAGCTGATAGGGTGTTAATATTTATAATATCTACATTTATCCGCTTGAAGCGCTTATGTGTTTCCGTTCCGTATTTGATCCAATCCTTTAAATTCATGTCGTTTGATTTGAAGTCGGTTGTATAACACCACCGGTAGGTTTTCATATCTCCCGACTGCCAGCTGCGGGCCCATTTTCTGAGAAATTTAGTAACAGCTTCATCTTGCTCTGAATAGCGGTTAATTGGCGCAACCGCAGCCGGAGCAGCAGATGTGGTGTTCGGAATATTGGCGGCCGGCTGACCATCTTTAACAAACGGTTCGGGAACATTATAAGTTTTAGGCGGCGCTTTATCGGCCGGGGCAAGGGGTTTTTCCAAAATACTTATGCACGATAGTATTTTAATGCGTAAATCGCCTAAAAATTGATCTGTTTTGGTTTTATCCACAATCGTGAAAAACAATAAAATAATTATCGACACGGTTACTGTCGCAATTAATTCCTTGGCTTGTGAGAAAAAAGATGGACGTTTCGTTTCTTTTAACATTGCTTCTTCAGGCCAGCGGTGTTTTTTTAATGCTGCAAAACAAATACCACTCATTGTCCATACGGCCCAGGAGATCCAGATACAATTGAGGAGATAAAAGTCCCAAGAAGTAACGCCTGTAATAAAAATGTAAATTATTGCAAAAATGCCGAGAGCGATGATCGCCAGTTGAGGAAGAATGGCCACCAAAGAATGCATAGTTTTTGTGATCTCGGCCTGCTTTACATTTACACGATAAGGAGGTTTTCTTTTTCGTGAACGAAGCGCGATCCATGTCGCCTGGATGAAGGCAGGGAAAAGACCGGTCCACATCTGAAATGCTTTCATGTAGGGGGTCGGGTAATTGAGTATTCCATAGGCCAAGGACATCGCAATGAAATAGGGAAAACGATGGATTACGTATGTGGAAACAGGAGATATCAAGACGAACTCCTCTGTTAGCAAAGCCAGGATGGGGGTAATGAAGAAGAAAGGCATTATAAAAGCAGCAACCAGATATACATAACCAAGGTGGAAGTACTGTAGTTTCTGCTTAGGGCTCAGAATTTTATGAAAGAAGGGATTGTCCCAGAAAAGAATTCTTAAGGAATCCGCTGCCCATTGTTTGCGTTGCCTGTAAACGCCATTGATATCGGCGGGTGACGTCCCTCTGGTCAAAGGATGATTATAATAAATAGATCTCCAACCACGATCATGCAATAGCATTGAGGTGTGGACATCCTCCACAATATTCCAGGTACTGAACCCCCCAATTTCCCGAAGGGCTTCCCTGAGATAAATGACGCCTGAGCCGCAGGAAAACGCAGCGTTATCATTGTCTTTTCCGCTTTGCATGACATTATAAAAGATTTGATCTGAATTGCCAAAGGGATCCCCGATAGGGACTCTGAAGTTCTGCTTGCTTTGGACAAAGGCAATTTTCGGGACCTTAAAATAGCCTATTAGTGCTGTAATAATATCTGGGTTGGGAACCTGGTCCGCGTCCAAAGCAAGAATCAGGTCACCTTCCGTGCGGTGAAACGCATAGTTCAAATTTCCGGCCTTGGCATCACTGTGGTCTTTTCTGGCAAAATAACCGCACCCGTTGATCTCGGCCAACTTCTTATATTCCTCATTATCTTTATCATCAAGGATGTATATTTTTTTGTTGGGAAAATTGATCAGTACTGCTGCTTCTAAGGTTTTCTTCAACAATTCAATGCTTTCGCCCGCAACGGGAATGAAAATATCAACTGAGAAGTCTCTTTCGATCGCAATCCCCTCCGTGGCATGGTATCTCAGAAACCAGGCATTGACGGAAAAGAAGGTAAAAAGCAGCAAACCATTTAATTCAGCAAGGAAAAAGAAAAAAGATAAGTACCATATCTCCCAGTTGATGTGCAGTGCATGCCAATAAAGATACTGAATTCCCAAAGCAATTGTCAGAAACGTAGCAAACTGTCCGGCTAGTCGCCTTCGGCGGTCTTCTTTTTCCAGATAACGAAAATATTGTCTTGTCCCGGTGACGTCAGACCACCATTTTCTGACTGCCCAGACAATTTTTTTAAAAGACATTGTAAACTATCCACTATTTTTAATAACCGGTTGGGAATAAAGCCGTAAGCACCGGATCTAGTCTGTTCATGGACTGAAGACTGGACATCAATCCGCTTCAGAAACAAAAAAATCTGACGGTCATTAGGGGCAGATTAGAGAACTTGATCCTGTGTTGTAAAGATTACTCCCCCCACACCTGTAAGGTGATATCACGACAGCCGGGAAAAATCCAGAATGAAATAGCTATGTAAACAGGTAAAAAATCAATGATTTTATTGGATTTATATCTTGGTGGAGATGAGGGGGATCGAACCCCTGGCCTCGGCGTTGCGAACGCCGCGCTCTCCCAGCTGAGCTACATCCCCAAACCGATAAATTCCAATAGAAAAACGTGGCGGAGCATATATTATTGTCAGTACCGGTGTCAAGGATTTGTTCTTTTGTGTCCAGCCAATTTAGAAATGTCCTATTCTTGCCTTGACAAAATCACGGCTATTTCCCTATACTCACCGTTAATTTCAGCGAGGAAAGACTAGGATTTTCTCTAACATCGATGTGAGACTTAACTTAAAGAAGCAAGATTTCAAGAATAAACCTCCAGGGAGATTATAAACATGGCGAAAATTGATGCTTTTTTTCAACTCCTGCATGAACAGGGAGCATCGGACCTGCATCTGGTGACCGGGCAGCAGCCGGCCATGAGAATTCGGGGAGAAATCGAACGGATCAAATATGATGTTCTGGGAAATGACGACCTTAAAGCAATGCTCTACGAGATTGCTCCGGAATATAAAGTCAAGCAATTTGAAGAAACGGGCGACATTGATTTTGCTTACGAAATACCGGGTCTGGCCCGCTACCGCGCCAACTATTTCCAGCAGAAATGGGGAGTGGCGGCCGTTTTTCGTGAAATTCCCAGCAAAATCCTCACCTGTCAGGATTTGGCTCTTCCCGAAGTGATCGCCAAGCTGGCCCTGCTGCCCAGAGGGCTTGTGCTGGTTACGGGACCTACCGGCAGCGGTAAATCTACGACCCTTGCCGCCATTATCAATGAGGCGAACAGACTGCGCAAAGATCACATCATTACCATTGAAGATCCCATTGAGTTTGTTCATCAGAGCCAGGGCTGTATTGTCAACCATAGAGAAGTCGGGATGCACACAAAGACTTTTACTGCCGCTCTGCGCGGAGCCCTGCGGGAAGACCCGGACATTATCCTGGTGGGCGAAATGCGGGATCTGGAAACCATTTCTCTGGCCATCGAAGCCGCATCCACCGGACATCTTGTTTTTGGCACCCTGCACACCACCAGCGCGGCAAAAACTGTCGACAGGATCATTGAAGTTTTTCCCTCCAATCAGCAGGCCCAGATCCGTTCGACTCTGGCCGACGGTATCCGTGCCGTTATTTCCCAGACGCTCTTTAAGCGGAGTGGACAAGAAAGGACGCTGTGCCGCCCTCGAGATACTCATAGCCACCTCGGCGGTGCGCAACCTCATCCGGGAATCCAAAACTTTCCAGATTCCTTCGATGATTCAGACCGGCAAGAAGTACGGGATGCAGCTGCTGGATGATGCCATCTTCGATCTGATCAGCCGCGGCTGGATCGGCGGAGATGATGCCTATGCCAAATGCAACGACAAGACACGTTTCCGGCAGTTTCTGAAAGGAGCGCCGGCCGATTTTACGGAAGTATAATACAGGCAGAACGGTTGAGGGCAATGCTTTTACCTCAAATTTCTTTATAACCAGGGAGTATGTTATGAAAAAGCAGGAAATTGATTATATTCTGGGCAAGATGCTCGATTCCAATAAAAATGTTTCCGATTTGAACATCACCGTGGGCAAGCCTTTCCAGGTGGAAACTTCGGGGCAGCTGATAACGTTGATTTTGATCCCCCTTTGGAAAAGCTTACACCGTTTCAGACGGAAATATTTGCGCTGAACCTGATCAATTATGACCGGCGGCTTACCGAAATGCTTCTATCCCAGGGTTCCTGTGATTCTTCCTATGAACTGCCGGGCAAGGCCCGTTTCCGCGTTAACATTTTTTCCCAGCGCGGCAATTATTCCATCGTTTTAAGAAAACTGGAAACAAAGATACCGACAATAGAAGAGCTGGGCCTTCCCGAACCATTTAAAAAGATGGCGGAGGAAAAAAACGGGATTATTCTGGTAACCGGCGCCACGGGCAGCGGCAAGTCCACGTCTCTGGCCGGTGTCCTCAATGTAATCAATGAAACAAAAGCCTGCCATATCATTACCCTGGAAGACCCGGTGGAATTCGGGCATCCGCATAAAAAAGCCACCTTTAACCAGCGGGAAATGGGTCAGGATTTTGATACATTTGCCAACGGCCTGCGCGCTGCGCTCCGGCAGGCGCCCAAAGTCATCCTCGTCGGAGAAATGCGCGACCGGGAAACAGTGGAAATCGGCATGTCGGCTGCGGAAACAGGGCATCTTGTACTCAGCACCCTGCATACGGTCGATGCCGGCCAGACCATCAACCGCATTCTCGGCATGTTTACCACCGAAGAGGAAAAGCAGATACGCATTCGCCTGGCCGATACCGTGCGCTGGATTGTCTGCCAGAGGCTGCTGCCGAAAGAAGGCGGCGGCCGGGTCGCCGCCTTTGAAATCATGGGCACGAATATGCGGGTCAAAGATACGATTCTGAATGGCGAGTCGGAAGGCAAGACTTTCTATGAAATCATCCAGGCATCCAAGACTTACGGTTGGATAACCTTTGATGACTACATCATTGAATTATATACCAAGGGGCTTATCAGCGAAGAAACGGCGAAGGCCTATGCCTCCAATAGGGGCATCGTCGGCCGCGGAATTGATTCCGTCAAGAGTTCCCGGGGAGAAAAAACCACTGATCTGTTGGGAAAATTGCAGGTTGATGCCGACTACGGTAAGCCGAAAAGACCATGGTAAATGGTAAAAGGAGGATTTTTATAATGGAAGAGGGAAAAAAATCTCTGGTCAATGAAGTTGCTGCCGCCGGTTACGATGCCGGAGAAAAGCCGTTTGATTTTATCAGCGCCAGCAGTGAAACTGCGCTGGTCTGCGAAGCGGACCCGGCGATAAGAGAAAAAATTACAAAAACATTAATAGATATAGGTTATCACGTTACAGAGCCGGCTGCCGGACGGGAAGCATTAAAAAGCATGCGTTTTCATTCCTATGATTTGGTTGTTGTAAACGAAAATTTTGACAGAACGGATAATGAGCCCGGCAGCAACGAAGTGTTGAATTACCTGCAAAACCTGGCCGCCGCGGCGAGAAGAAATATATTTGTTGCACTGCTTTCCGATAACTACCGCACCATGGATAACATGGTGGCTTTCAACAAAAGCGTCAATATGATTATCAACAAAAAAAATATTGATGATTTTGCCGCAATTATTCAACGAGGACTGGCCGACAATAAGGCCTTTTACGGTATTTTTAAGGAAGCCTTAAAGAAGCTGGGCAGGGTTTAATTCCGATTCTCCAGCGACGGTATATAATTTTTCATTACATTACGAATTCCCCAAAATATACATTTTACCCGAATCCTTTCCTGCAGAGAAACTGACCACAATTCCCCGGATAAGCGCTACTGTGCTGCAATCCTCGTCGGGCATGCCTCGGCGCGACCTGCTGCGCCTCCTGATCATATTAAATGCAAGTGAGTGTCGGATCCCTTCAATGGGGGATTTTCCCCAACCGGAAAGAGGGTAATTGTATATCCATAGTATACAAATACTAAGCATAAATGAGGGGGTATCCCAGTTGTTTTTGATAGTGGGCTAAGTATAATTATACAAACCGATATTAATTAATAACATCGAATGGAAAGGAGATTGTTTTAATGAGTTGGAAAGAGCTTTACCGCAGCCGTCTTATGACGGCGCAGCAGGCGGCAAAAATTGTTCAAAGCGGCGATTGTGTTTGGCTGCCCCTCGGCCTTGGTCAACCGGGGCTGCCTATTGTTGATGCCATTGCCGACCGGAAAGATGATTTGCGGGATGTGGAGTTCACGATTAATCTGGCGCTTCGCCCTTATAAAATCCTGGAGCCTTCCTATCGAGAGACCTTCCCCTTTATGTCTGGTTTTTACAGCACACCGCCGCTGCTCAAAATTGCCAAATCTGAATGGGCGAACTTTTTCGTCGCGCAGGGCGCCGATATGGCGAAGAGATACACCAACCGGAAAAAGATTTTTCAGCGACGCACCGGCATTGTCGTGCAGGTTACACCGCCGGATGATCACGGTTATGTGAATCTGGGCTTCGATACTTTTTATACTGAAGACTTTCTGAATATGGGCGACTGGGCGATTGCGGAAATCAATCCCAACCTGCCGCGCACCTATGGCCAAACAAATATAAATGTTTCGCGCTTCCAGGCCTTTGTGGAAAACCCCAGTCCGATCGTAATATTTCCGGCCGCGGTTCCATCGGAAGTGGAAAAGAAAATAGCAGAGCATGTCGTGACGCTTTTGCATGACCGCGATTGCCTGCAGGTCGGCTTGGGGGGAGTTCCTGCGGCGATCAGCACACTTATCAAGCATTCGGGGCTCCAGGATCTGGGCGTTCATTCCGAGATGGCGCCAATAGGAATAGACTGTCTGGTGGAGCAAGGTATTGTTACGGGAATGTACAAGAAGGTCAATACCGGCAAACTCATCTTTGGCTTTTCTCTGGGTGATCAGAAACTCTATGATTTCTTGGGGGAAACCCGCTGGTCGAATTCCATCCGTGTTCTTACGTAAATAATATAGGAGTAATCGCCCAGGAAGATAATGTCGTGGCGATCAATGGCTCTGTAGAAGTTGATCTTACCGGACAGGTTGTTTCCGAATCGCTGGGTAACACCATGATCAGCGGTCCCGGCGGGCAGCTGGATTTTGTAATCGGCGCATTCTGGTCAAAAGGAGGGAGGGCTATTAACCTGCTGCCTTCCACGACGAGCGATGAAGCGATATCGCGGATTGTCCCCTATCTTGCGCATGGCGCGCGCGTAACTGTTCCACGGCACTATTCGCGATATATTGTAACCGAATATGGCGTCGCCGACCTGATGGGGCTGACCGAACCGGAACGCGCAAAGGCCCTGATTGCTATCGCCCACCCCAAATTCAGAGAAGATCTGGAAAAGGGTGCAAGGGAAAGGGGACTTCTCCGCAAAAAGACTTTCTGACAACGGGAAATAACTTTAGCGGTTCGAGAGGGTAAAATAATGGATAAGCGGAAACTGATCGCCAGAGCAAAAAAAGAAGGCCGGACAGCCTTGACCGAGGCCGAGGCCAAGCAGGTGCTGAGCATCTACGGCATTCCTGTTGTAAAAGAATCGGTTGTTTTTCGACCGGAGGATGCGGTTCAGAAAGCCAGGCAATATGGATTTCCTGTTGTTCTCAAGGGATTGGGGTCTAAGCTGACTCATAAAACAGAACGCGGGCTCGTCCGACTGAATCTAAAAAATTCACGGGACATCCTGACGGCGGCCACGGCCATCGCCAGGTCGGCAGGGGAAGACCTGGAAGGATTTCTGGTTCAACCGATGATCAAGGGGCGGCGGGAATTTGTTGCCGGCCTCTTCTGTGACCAGCATTTCGGCCCCATTATCATGTTCGGATTGGGCGGAATCTTCACGGAAGCCCTGGGGGATGTCGTCTTTCGCATTGCTCCCGTGAGTGAAGTCGAGGCGGGATTGATGATCGATGAGCTTCATTCCTCGAAGTTGCTCAGCGCCTTCAGAGGAGAATCGGCAGCCTGGAGAGAAGACCTTGTCCGAACCCTTGTTGGATTGTCCCGCCTGGCGGAGGAATTGACTGATATTACGGAAGTGGACATCAACCCCCTGGTTATCGGAGCCGATGGCCGGGCGACGGCGGTTGACGCTCTGATCATCATCGGCGATCGGTCAGTTGCGGCGTCAGCCCATCCCCCGGTTCAGCCGGCAGAGTTAAAAAAAATATTCTATCCCCGTTCCCTGGCGTTGATCGGCGCTTCCTCCCAGCTGGGCAAATGGGGGAATATGCTTTTCTCCAATGTTCTGGCCGGCGGTTATGAAGGAGAACTTTATCTGGTCAATTCGAAAGGCCAGGAGATTGCCGGCAGAAAAGTCTACAGGACTGTCCGGGAAATTCCGGGGAAGTCGATCTTGGCATCGTCACCCTTCCCGCTGCCCATGTCCCCGCTCTTATTCCCGAATTTCAGGCTAAAGGAATCCGGTACATGCTCCTGATCACGTCCGGCTTCAGCGAGCTGGGCAGCCAGGGGCGTCAGTCGGAAGCTGATCTCGTTAAAGCCGCCAGGCAGGCGGGCATCACGATCATTGGCCCCAATACGATGGGCATTTGCAATCCTCATGCAAAGTTTTATTGCACCGGGAGCCCTTGTTGGCCAAAGATGGGATCAGTCGGCCTTGTTTCCCAATCGGGAAACCTGGGAATCCAGTTGCTGGATTTTGCCGAAGCTGAAGGTATCGGCATCAGGGCCTTCTGCGGGTCGGGCAATGAGGCTATGATAACAATTGAGGACTACATCAGAACCTTTGAAGCCGATGAGATGACGAAGACGGTTCTGCTCTACATAGAAAGCATTAAAGATGGAAGGAGATTCTTTTCCACAGCCCGGCAAGTTTCCAAAATCAAGCCGGTCGTTTTGCTCAAGGGCGGCCGGACGGCGGCAGGCAACCGGGCGGCCGCGAGCCACACGGGCGCCCTGGCGTCCAACATCAGGATTTTCAATGCGGCCTGCAGACAGGCCGGGGTGATTCTGGCTGATCAGCCCATGGATCTGCTGGACCTTTCCGCCGCCTTTTCCTCGCTGCCCCTGCCCCGGGGAAAGAGAGTGGCCATCATGACTCTTGGCGGCGGATGGGGCGTTGTCGCCACCGATTTATGCATTGAACAGGGACTCGAAGTTCCTCCCCTGACACAGGATGTCATTGCGCGGATTGATGAGATTCTGCCGCCGTACTGGAGCCGCGAGAATCCTGTTGATCTGGTAGGTGAATTTGATACCTCGATGCCCAGGAAAATCCTGGAAGCACTTGTCAGCTGGGATCAATGCGACGCCGTCATCCATCTGGGTCTTGTCGGAAGAACCCATATCGTTGTTAAAACGCTTGATGCCGCCCGTGCCTCCGGTCAGGATATCGATCAAGCCTTATACAATGAAGGTCAAAAGCTTTACGAGCAGGCGGAAAAGGATTTTTTTGCTTGCAGCACCAGCCTGATGGAAAAATACGCAAAACCAATCATCGGGGTATTCTTGGATGACACCAAAAGCAGGACGGTCACGGAAGTACCCGATAGTCCATATAAAGGCATCGCTTTCCTGACGCCGGAACGCGCCGTCAAGACATTGTCGAGCATGGTGGCTTATCATCGGTGGTTAACAAAAGAGCAGTGCCGGTAATCAAAAACCGGGCAGACTGCTCTTTGAACCGCACTTTCGCGATAAAGTGGCGACAGATCAACGGCTCTGTCTGCCTTGATCTGCTGGATTGCTTTATTATTCCTGTCCTGGAAATAATTGCTTATTTACGGATGTCTTCCGTTACATCCGCTGTTTCCGAAGCTTTACAGGCAAGGGCAAAATGCCGGGCATATACCGGATTATCCGGCTCTGTCTTCAAGGCTCTGCGGAAGGCTTCCACCGCCTCGGCATGGTAATTATTCCTGGTCAGCATATTGCCGAAACGGTTGTAGTATGCCGCGGCGCCGGAGCGGTCGCAGCGTGCAGCTGTTTCGTATTCCGCCCGGGCGTCTGAAATCATGTCCAGGCCAACCAGGGCATCACCTAGACAACAATGATAAAGAGGTTTGGCCGGGGCTGCCGCAATGCAAGCCTCCAGCAGTCTTCTGGCTTCTTGATAAAGGCCGTTTTTAGCGAACAGATCAGCTATTTTGAAATAATAATGATCAACTTGATCGGGGTCAATTTCTCCTGCCCGCAGATACGCAGCTTCGCTTTCAGAGGTCAGGCCGGCACTAAACAGCGCATCGCCTAAACGGCAATAAAAAGCAGGGTTATCGTTTTCCAGCCGGACTAATTTTTCAAAAATGCCGCAGGCAGCCCGGGCCTGACCGGCCAGGAGATAGGCATTCCCGAGTTCGGTAAGCAGGCCTGTATCTTCAGGTTGCGCAGCCACGGCGCTTGTACAGATTTCTGTAAGTTTGCGGAAATTTTTCTCCTGCTTATAAATGCGGACAAGTTCATCAAAAGCAAATCCGGTGAATATTTTTCTTTGCAGTTCGCGCTGCAGGAGAACTTCCAGAAGGGCAACAGCTTTTGCCATGTTGCCGCTGTCGTGATAGGCCCAGGCCAGCATCAGCAAAACCGATTCTTCTTCCGGACAAGCCTGATGAACCTCTTCCAGGAGCACAATGGCATCAGAATATTTCCCCTGCCGGAGAAGCTGATCTGCCGCATCCAGTTTTTCCATTATTTACCCTGATACAAATTTATCTGTTGGTTGGCAATTTGCAGACGAAAGAGTGGAATAAAACAGCCGGTCAAAAATAAGGGGGAGAAAAATCTCCCCCCTGTATTTCAGCAACCGCTGCATGATGAGCCGCAACCTTCTGCCGGAGCAAGTCCGGAAGTCAATTTAAATCCGGCACCACGGGCTGTTTCAATAAAATCTACGTTAATTGGTTTAGCCTGATTGAGCAGGTCTTTATCAATGACAAACTTTGTTCCTTTCTCGTCAAACACTTCATCTTCACTTGTAGGCTCATCCAGAGCCATTCCCAAAGAGGGCCCGGATCAACCAATCGACATGGTAATCCGTATTGCTGAATTTGCATTCTTGTCTTTGAGAAAATCCTTAATTACTTCTGATGCTTTATCTGTAACTGTAAACATTAATTATCCCCTTTCTCTGATGGATTTTTCCATCGATGTTGGCAATAACTTATCCATAATCAATGTATTGTCAATTATATTTTTCGGGAAGGCCGTAAATGGCTGATTATTTTTAGATTTGTTTCCGTTGACATTGAACGTCTCTCTCGTTTATATTGATTAATATCTTGAACAACAGGGGATCAATCTATGAAAAAAAATGCTGTTTCCATGTTTTTTCTAGCCATGACGTTATTAGCGGCTCCCTGCCATGCCGAAAATTTTATCGTTAAAGGTGACATGGATTCGACGATTCATTATGAATTGCAGCACCAGATAACTGCCGGCGATGCCATGAGCAAGCTGTCTTTGAGCTTTGTTCTGCCTCAGAGCTTTGAATCTCCTACTTATAACCAGCGGATAACCAATTTAAAATTGTCATTGTCTCCGGATGCACAGGAAAGAAGAACATCGACGGATGTGCGAGGTAACAGAAGAGTCATGGCAACCTGGACAAATGTTCCCGATAAAGTTAATGCTGTTATTTCTTTTGATGCCGCCATTCATACCGGATTAAAACTTCTCGAAACGGATGCGCCTTTTCCGCTGACCGGCCTTTCTTCCGACATGGACGATTATCTAAAGCCTACTGCGCAGGTGCAGTCGGATAATCCGGCAATCCGCCAACTGTCTTCGCAATTAACAAAAGATGTAAAGACGCAGTTTGATGCGGTGCAGCGGGTTGTTTCCTGGGTAGTCGATAATGTGCGCTACGTCAACCCGCCGCCACAGTATGATGCCGTTTATTCACTGGAATCAGGGAAAGGTAACTGCCAGAATTTTTCCCATTTGACTGCGGCCCTGCTGCGTTCGGTAGGAGTTCCGGTCCGCATTGTCAACGGTGTTACATTGAATCAGCCTTTTGATATCGCGTGGGAAAAAGGAACGCTCACTTTTAAAATGGGGCAGGGCAGACATTCCTGGGTTGAAATATGGTTCCCTGATAAAGGATGGGTGCCTTACGATCCGCAAAATATGCAGCTTTTCGTTTCCAACCGTTTCGTCCGCATCGAAGTTGGTGTTGATAATAACGAAACTAAAAATGACGGATTAGTGCGTTGGTCGCAGCTGACTGATGCCCGTGTCAAACCGAAACTTCAGGAAACAATCGACGCCAATTTTGTTTCCGATGCCGTTAAATTTCAGGGAAGCCGCCAGAATTACGGTCCGAAGAATCTGCTTCTGGGGCCGGGCGTAAAAACGGAGTTTAAAAAAATTGCCATTACTCCGCCCGTGCCGCCTGTTGTCATCCCGGAAGCAGAAAAGAAGTTACTGCGCTTCTTTGTTCCCTTTGTTTATGGCAACCTGGATTTCCCGGAAAATATTGATTTTGCCTTTCCCCGGTCCACCACGGCAGCAGGCGCCAATAACTACGAAATGTCCCGTAACTTTCTGGTCGAAACGGCGGAATACGTAACAACCAAGGCAACACAGTATGCTCAGGTTGTTGTTTTAAAGAAACCGGTGAAACTGCAAAAAGCCGCTCTGGCTCTGCATAAGTTCGGCGGCGAAGGCTGGCTGTGGGTCGATATCTTTCAGGATGATCAGGGCAAGCCCGGGGCGCCGCTCTATACCAGCGATATGATTAATCTGGATAATCTTTCCCTGAAACCAGGTTACCGCTGGGTCAATTTTGATTTTAAAAAGGATTCCCCGGTTTTAATGCCCGGTTCTTACTGGATAGCGCTTGGTTTTTCCGGCAGCCCCATCGTTAACTGGTTTTATACATATGGCAAACCGGTGGGGCCTGTTTATGGAACCCGCTACAAAGGAGTTTTTCAGGATGACTGGAGCGGGGCACTGAGTTACGAGTTTAACTACCGGGTTTCCGGGTTGACGGTGAAATAGTATTAATTGAAAATTGTCATTGCCAGGACTTAAAATTTCTTGATCAGGAGCAGGACATAAAAAATAATCTAGGCACCGTTTGCGGCTGATTCTTTTTCTCCTGCCAGTTTGTTGCGCGCAGCGGCCAGCACGTCGTCAAAATTATTTTCCAGTTTTGCGTTTACACCGCGCAGACCGGCAATGACGGAATCGGCCCAGTCCAAATAATCAGCCCTTATTTGCCAGGACCAATTCTGCGGTGGATAATTAGCAATGTCGTTGATATTGCATATTTTATCGGCAATTTTTATTTGTTTGGCCCGGCACGAAAGTAATGGTGCTTTTTCAATTTGTTGTCGCTTTCTTTCCTTTTTCGGCAGGCTCTTGTCGTCGGTTACTTCCTGAATGAGGTCCAGGATGTCTTCTCCGAAATTAAGGCGAATCTCCTCAGGTGTAGTGTTCGTATCTTCGATTGTGTCATGAAGAATTGCTCCAACAATGGTGGAGAGGTCATAGACATCACCGCTGGTCCACAAAACGTTGGCAACTTCAATAGGGTGATTGATGTAAGGCGAAGCCCGTTCATCTTTCCGGCGCTGGTGGCGGTGTTTTTCGGCGGAGAATTTTACCGCTTTTAAAAATAACGAAAGGTCATTTTGCAAAATTCTTGTCCCTCGATATAATTAATTATTTACCATGATTAGCACACATCTGCAAAGAATCTTTGAGGCCTTGATACCATTTTTGAATGTTCAGTGGTATAATATCTTAAATAAAAGTGAGGAGCGCCATATGAGAAATAGAACCGGCATGATTTATTTCGCAATTGTGGGAATGATATTGTTTTTTTCGCAAATAAATTCAACAGTTTTAGCGTTTGATAATATTGCCGATTTTATTCTCAAAGTAAATCCCGGCGCGCCGGCCGCGGCAATTCCCGAAGATTTTTTGAGGTCAGGCAGTGATGATGAATATGGTTATGCTCATGAAGGCTATATAGACGGCTATAAAATTATCTGCAGAACGAAAGCCGGCCGGGTTAAATCAGTGCACGCGCAAAAGCAATTTAATACTTCTGACCTTAGTGCGGAACATGCCTATTATAATATCCTGGGGAGTGTATTGAATAAGCTGATAAAAAAATACAACGGCGTATTATATGTCGAAAAGGGCAGGGGGGAAAGCACGGACCGAATGCCCTATGAGTTTGGCGAGTACTGTTATTACACGTCTCTCCGGGGTGAAGGCAAAACGATCAAAACCAAAGAGTTTAATTTGGGTTTCTGGTTTGATCTGGGCATCTGGAAACGTTGCGACAACGATAAGTATAACAGTTCCAACCCCGGCAAAGTAATAATAGAGTTTAAGCCGGCCAATTAAAAATGCATTACCTGACGGGCCGGCGGCTTTTCAGTCCTGAACTATTTCCGCGGGCTAATCCACGTGCCGTCAATAATTTCATCAGCGGGATGGACGATTACCTTTTCATTTTCCTGTAAACCGGAAATAATTTCCGTCATGGAACTGTTGCGCTGGCCGGCTTCAATCAAACGCTTGACAGCGTTTCCTTTTGCGGCAACAAAGACAGCCCAGTCTTTTCCGGAGCGGAAAAGCGAACTGGTTGGTATTTGCAATACGTTCTTGCCCTCCCACACAACAAAATGTGCTTCCAGCCGGTAACCATCCCCCAGTTCACGCCACATTTGGACAGGGGATGTAATGTCGGCAATAACCAGTACTCGTTGTTCTTCCACGCCCAGGCTGGATATTTTGGTAAATCCGGCCGGCTCAACAATTCGTACAGTTCCCTCAAGGGTTCCCTGGCCGCCCCAGCGTTTAAAAAATACGGCAGTTCCCGGTTTGATCTTTACGGCATCCGAAGACAGAACTTCTACACGAACTTCAAGATTTTTAATATTGCCGATGTCCAGGAGAGGCTCACCAACATTGACCGGCCCTTCGCTCTCGCGGTAGATGCGAAAAATGCTGCCGCCGGCGGGAGTGGTGACGTAAACCTTGTTGGAGCTGGCCGTCTTGCCGGGTGCAGAGAAGTTTCGCAGCAGTGCTTTCGCCCGTTCCCGATCGGAACGCGCAACATCCACGCCCGCTTTGGCTGCCTGCGCAATTGCCCGCGCCTTTTTTGCCTCCGCTTCTATCTGGTCATACTGATCTTTGGCAATCGACCCTTTGGCATACAGATTCTTCAGCCTCTCGAGTCTTTTCTCCAGCATAGTCGGCATCAGCCGCCGCCGCACTTTCTTTTTCGACGGCGGCGGTGAGAGCTGCCTCAGCGGCGGTCAGAGCTGCTTCCGCTTCCGCCCGGCTGCGCGGATCAAGCGCCGGCGAACGCAAAGGTTCCAGAACGACAACGCGCTGCCCTTTTTCGACCGGATCTCCCACTTTGGCCCGGAGGCGTTCCATGTATCCGGCTATCGGCGCCGTAATGACAAAGCGCTCTTTCAGACGGGTGCGCCCTTCCTCCTCGATTGTTACCTGCAGCGGACCGCGCGTGACCGAAGCCAGATCAACGTCCACGGCTTTCGGGAAGAAACCGTAAATAGTTGCCCCGACCACAGCGGCGATCAGCACAATAACAAACAACTTTCGACGTAATGCGACATTCATTTATCAGCTCCCTGACTAATTCTTTTCCAATATTACTTTTTACAGCTTAATAATGCAATATTCATTCTCTTGTTTTCAACACTTCCACCAGATCAAGATGATCGAGTTTATGGCGCACAATAAGCCCTGAAACTGAAGTTGCGGCCAGAACAACCGCCGCAGCCAGGGCAAAAGTTTTCATTTCAATAACCAGCGGCACGCGGAAGAGATCAGATGCCAGTGCCTGGGCTATGTATGCACACAGCCAATAGCCGATAAGAAATCCCAGCGGAATGGCGGCAAGGACAATCAGCGCCAATTCCCCCAGCAGGATATAGGAAATTTCACCCCGGGTATAACCCAGCACCCGGAGACTGGAGAGCTCCCTGCTGCGTTCCGATAAAGCTATGCGGGCGTTATTATAAACCACACCGATAGCGATGGAACAGGCCATAATGGTGGCGATAAAAGTAAAAAACAGCATCCCTTTGGCCTGCACGTCATAAAAATTGCGAATTTCATTTCTTCTCACGATAGTTCCGGAAACGCGCGGCATGTTCACAAAACTGCGGTAAAGTTTTTCCTGATAAAGGCTGTCCGCCGTCAGATAAGCTCCTGATATGGCGTCACCCTCCTTCATCAAGCGATTAAGCGCCGAGATGTCCATATAGCCCATTACTCCCAGATAAAGCTTGACCAGGGCAACAACCTGCACCTGACGGATTGCCCTTGGCCCCTTCGAGAGTCTCCACAGTCACATATCACCGGCTTTTACACCCAGAATCTCACCTAAATAGTCGTTCAATATAATGCCTTCCTGCGGCAGGGGAACCGGTTGCAAATTTGTGTCCAGCAGAGGATGCAGAAGACCATCCGGCTCTATTCCGTTGATGGCGGTTTTATAGCTGGCACGGCCGAATTTAAATTTTACCGGAACCGTACGAAAGGTTTCGGCACGCTGGACACCTTCGAGTGCCTTGAGTTCATATATTGCTTTATAGGAAGTTTGATCGGTAAAAGCAACCGCCATATCTTCCTTCTGGGAAAGAACAAACTGGACGTTGACCATGTAATCAACGGAATCCTTGAAAAATCCGCTGGCGATCATTGTGGCGCAGGCCACGGCAATTCCGACAATGGAAAGGAATGTTCTGACCGGTTTGCGTTCAATATTACGCACGATAATCCGCGACGGCTGTGTCAATAAACGGCCGATGCCGGTTTTTTCAATCAATGTTACTTTAAATTTTGCCGGAGGTTCGGGACGCATGGCCTCGGCAGGCGGCTGTTTTGCTGCCAGCCAAAGAGAGTGCAATGTGCCGACCAGCGCCGAAGCAATGCTGATTATGATTGCCGCAATAATTACCCATGGCTTTAATATGAAGGCCAGAACAGGAAAACGATAGACTTCCATGTAAATTCCCCCCAATATTTTCGAAAGCCAGATGCCGGCACCAAGACCGATAATCAGGCCGGCCGCGATAATCAGAATAACCAGCTTCGCATAATGGATGCCGATGGCAAAATTATCGTATCCGAAGGCCTTCAGGGCGGCGATTTGTTCCCTTTGGGTATTTATTGTTCTGCTCATGACAACGTTTAATAAAAAAGCGGCAACAAAAATGAATATTGTGGGAAAAATTTTGGACATATTCCGGAGCATCCGGAATTCCTCATTGAGCAGCCGGTGCGATATCTGATCAGTACGGGCATAGGCGCCAAAACCCCCGTACCTGTCCACAATATTATCCAGTTCGCGCAGGACATCACTTAATTTAGCCCCCGGGATAAAGAGTCAGGGCAACATCATTGAAAGCCCCTTCCATATTATAGGCACGGCTGATTGCCTTGCGGCTCATCCAGAGAATGCCATAGCGCTTGAAATCCGGGCTCATGGCATACGGCCGCATGACCAGAACGAATTCCGGCGAGAGAGCAATCCCGGTAATGGTCAGTTTTTTCCATTTGCCGTTGATGATCGCGGCAAACTGATCACCGAGATTGAAACCATGAGCATGGGCAAATGTTTCATTAATCACTACTTCGTTGTCTTTGGCCGGATCGGCAAGCCTGCCTTTGCGGATGTAAAGACTATTCAGCAGGGGCCGGCCGTCATCGGGGATGGAAATTATGTGGCCGGTAACCGGCTCCGGGAAGCCGCTGATATCCAGTTTTACATAAGCGGAAACACGGGTTTCGACCTGATTGACGCCGGGTACTTCTTTTATTTTTTCTTTCAGGCTTTCCGGCGCCCGTTTTAGATTAACAAATACATCGGCAAAATTATAATCGAGATAAAAAGAGTTTCTGGTGCGGTCAAGAGAATGCATGGTCGCGATGAACATGATAAAGGTAGCCACGCCGCTGATAATCACCAGCGTGATGGCGAAGACCTGCCCTTTCATGTGCCACAGATCCCGCCAGACTTTTTTGTTTAATGCTTCATTATTTTACCATTCGCCTTCAGTCTTCACCTTCAGCCTTTCCTGTACCATTGTATATCGCGCGGTGATTTTCTTGTCTTATTACTGTCACTTCGGCAATTCTGCCGTTGCTGAGATGAATGACCCGGTCGGCCATAGCGGCAATGTCCACATTATGGGTGATAATTGCCGTTGCCGTGCCCAGTTCGCGATTGACCCGCTCCAGAGCTTCCAGCACAACCACTCCCGTTTGGGAATCAAGCGCGCCTGTCGGTTCGTCGCAAAGCATAACTTCCGGATTTTTGGATATGGCGCGGGCGATGGCCACGCGCTGCTGCTCGCCGCCGGACAGTTGCGCCGGAAAATGATCCAACCTGTCCGTCAACCCGACCAGATCCAGAGCATCTTCCGGTTTCATGGGATTTCTGGCTATCTCTGTTACAACAGCAACGTTTTCCAGCGCGGTCAGGCTGGGGATCAGGTTGTAAAACTGAAAGACAAAACCGACATGGAAACGACGGTATTCTGTTAACTCCTTTTCACTGGCTTTGGTTAATTCTTTTCCCCGGTAGGAAACAAAGCCGCTTGTTGCCGTATCCAGGCCGCCGAGAATATTCAATAACGTTGATTTTCCGCTGCCCGACGGGCCGAGAAGGACAATCAATTCTCCGGGGAAAAGTTCCAGATTGGCGCCGCGCAAAGCGTGCACCTGCACCTCGCCCATTTGATAAATTTTGGCAAGATTACGAACCTGAAAAACAACAGCATCCTGATTATCGGTTTTTTTGTCCTGCTCGCTCATAACTTTCGCTCCCCCCTATACGAGGAAAAATTAATGCATTTCAACTACAAACCGCCACAGCGCTTCGCGGTGTTCCTTTTTCGCATAATCGATGCCTATTCTGGGTGTGGCGAGTAATCAGCTTTGCCGGAATAGTTTTGTAATCTTCCACCCACAGCTTGCTTCCAAGAGTTAAATCCCAACCGTTTAAGAATTTGTCAATACCCAAAGCCTGGCAAAGTTTGGCCGGTCCATTGGTTAATTCCGCCCCCTTCTTGCCGCGGCGGGCTTCCATTTCCTCAATACCGGCAAGAGGAACAACTCCACGGATCAGCACAGCGCAGGGCTTATCCTTTTCTTCGGTGACCAGATTAAGCATGTAATGCAGGCCGTAGGTAAAATAGATGTACGCATGCCCGGGATGACCAAACATGACGGCATTGCGCGGTGTCTTGCCCGCGGTGCGCATGGCAGGCACTGTCTTCTCGGCCGCAGTATGCTTCGGTTTCTACGATCATGCCGCTCAATTCGCTGCCGTTGGCTAAATGCACCAATTTTGTTCCTAAAAGCGCGCGGGCCACTTTTACTGTGTCGCGCAGATAAAAATTTCTGGTTAGTACAGCCATGATTGTTCCGGGGTCGGGAAAGGGTTTCTTTAAAATACCGATGCGTTGGAGACTTCCGATGCTGCAAACAAAAAGCCGCGGCCATTGTTTACGGCCGCGGCTTATATTAAGCGCTAAATCAATTTTAAATAATTTTTCACCAGATATTCCGCTGTTTGCAGGGCGCCTTTGGCTGCGCCCAGTTTGGTGTTATGAGCCAGGCAGACATATTTGATTCCGTTTTCCAGAATCGGGTCTTTACGGATGCGGCCGACAGTTACGGTCATGCCGCCGCCATTTTCCCGATCCATGCGCGGCTGCGGGCGGAAAGGATCATCAGTCACATCAATCAGGTGTGCCGGTGAACTGGGCAGATGCAGTTCGGCAAAATCTTTGCCGTAATTCAGCATTGCTTTTTTAACATCCTCCGGAGTGCACGGTTTGACTGTCTGCACAAAAGCGCAGACCATGTGGCCATCAATCACCGGTACGCGGGTACAGGTGGCGGTAATACCGAAGGCGGCATTCTGTAATCGCTTCGCCGGTAAAATTCCCCAGAATTTTCTGCGGTTCGGTTTCCACCTTAGGTTCTTCTCCGGGGATATAAGGAACAACGTTTTCCATCATATCCATAGCGGACAGCCCCGGTGTTCTTCCGGCGCCGGACATGGCCTGCAGTGATGTCATCACTACCTGCTTTACGCCAAATAAATCCTGAATCGGTTTCAACGAAACCACCAGGCCGGCAATGGTGCAGTTGGGCTTGGGGAAACAAAGCCTTTCCAGCCGCGTTTCTTTTGCTGAACGGCAAGCAATGCGGCATGATCCATATTGACACCGCCGACCAGGATCGGCGTATCCGACTCATAGCGGAAAGCCGAGGCAGTGCTGATTACCGGTGTTGTTTGGGCGTATTTTGGCTCCAATTCTTTGGCTGCTCCTGCGTCCATGGTGGAAAAAATAATGTCAACAGAAGTCGGGTCGAAAGTGGAAGCGTCTTCCACCGGCATATTCCCGATCTCCTGGGGCAGTTCTTCCGTGCACCACCAGCGTGATGAGCCGTTGGCATCTTTCAGGGCGTCGCGATAATTTTTCCCGGCGGATCGCTCGGAAGCCGCCAGCTTCGTAATTTTAAACCAGGGATGACCGATTAAACTGACAATCGCCTGCTGACCGACAATCCCGGTTGCGCCAATTATGGCAATTCTTAACATTTATACTATTACCTCCAAATAAAATTTCCTTATTCTTTCTTTTCCATATTATTGAGCAAGATTGCTCTCACTTTTTCCACATCCGCCGCTATCTGTTGCTTCAACATTTCGGGACCGTCAAATTTGACAATATCCCGCAACTTCTCCACAAATAAAATATTTATTCTTTTACCCCGGACGTCGCCCGTAAAATCAAGCAGGTAAGCTTCAAAAGTAAATGTATAATCGGCAAATGTCGGCTTTGCTCCAATATTTAATGCCGCCATATAGCATTTTCCTTCCAGCCAGGCAAAAGCAGCATAAATGCCGGGGGGCGGCAGCAATTCCCTTTCCGGTTCCAGATTCGCTGTTGGAAAACCAAGTCCGGCGCCCCGTCCTTTACCGGAAACTACAATGCCGGCAATATTGTAGCACCTTCCCATAAATTTGTATACGGAGTTGACATCACCCTGCAGAATTAAATTGCGAATTAACGTGCTGCTGATAATATCGTCTCCCACTTTCACAGCATCAATCACTTCCACCGCAAAGCCCAGTTTCGCTCCGGAAGAAATCAAATAATCGCTGTTGCCCTGCTTGGCCTGGCCGAATGTATAATCATGGCCGACAATGACTTTCTTGACAGCCAGTTTTTGTCCCAGGAAGCCAAACACAAATTGCTCGGCGGTAATTTTCGAATATTCCGGCGAAAAAGGAATTACCAGCGTCCCATCAACTCCGCAATTTTCCAGAAGTTTCAATTTTTCATCTAAAGTGGTAATTAGATAAAAAGGCCGGATATTGGGATGCAGAATCATTTTCGGATGGGGATCAAAGGTAATAACCAGCGATTTTGTCCCGGCTGCTCTGGCCTCTCACGCCAGTTTGCGGCAAATAAACTGATGGCTTAAATGCACACCGTCAAAATTGCCGATGGTGACGAATGAACCGCGAAAATCTTCCGTAATATTTTCAATGCCTTTAAATAAAATCATAAGTTTCTCATAGGTAATTATTTTATTTGCGCGCTACCATAACATTTTGGTAATTAAATTCAACATCATTTTATCTTGACAAGAAGGCACTGATCGTTATAGTTCATCGCCTGCATGCCGAAGTGGCGGAATTGGTAGACGCGCTAGGTTCAGGGTCTAGTGGGTGTACGCCTGTCCGGGTTCAAGTCCCGGCTTCGGCACCATAAAAAAATTAAGGGGTTAGCTGATGTTGTCGGTTAACCCTTTTTTGCTTTTAAGGGCACTTGGTCAACGGCCTTTCGGGCATCTTTTGCGTTAACAGTATAATATCGATAGGACATTTCTATAAGCTGAATAAACCCACCGTAAAATTAATATGAAAAGTAGTCATATCTTTTGATTTTAATTATTTTTCATATAAAGTACAATAACATTGAAAAATCAGCGGGAATCAGCCCTGCTTTCCGATTCCGCCAGGGTTGATTTGTAAAAGATCATCAAATTTTCCAAGGGGAGCATATCAATGAAATCTGCCATCACAAAAATTATATTGATTTCTTTTCTGCTGGTCTTTGTGTCCTCTGCTTGCACTCATCTACCCAAACCAGAAGAGAGGATTGGCAAAAGCAGCAATTACCTGGATAGCGGTAAGCACCAACCAAATGCCCGGGAGAGAGCACGCCATGCGATGGCCGGCAAAGATTCCTTTGAGTGGTGGTACTTTGACGGGCATCTGGATACCGGAGAGACCATTGTAGGTGTGTTTTATGCCCTCAGCCCAACGGACGAAAAATCCGCTGTAACATTCTCACTCTACAGCCCGGACTTTAAGAAAAGTTCTTTTCTGAAATCATATCAGAATGGAGAGATGAAGTTTTCCAGAGAGGATGTGGATATCAATGGTCCTGCGGGTCATGTCCGGAGACTGGACGATAAAAATTACCATGTGCGGTGGAACATGGAAGGTATTGTGGCCGACCTAAAGCTTAACATGGCAGCGCCGGGATGGATGCCCGCCGGTCAGGACGGAATCAACAAAAACTCCCCGGATTTTTTCTGGAACATCCATCAGGCTCGAAACCGCTTTGAAGGAACGATAACCCAGGAAGGACAGACCAGGAAGGTAAAAGGGGTGGGATATGCCGACCACAATTGGGGGACGAAACCACTCAACGAAGTAGCCCGGCACTGGATATGGGGAAGAATCTTTGCGGATGATTTCACCATCGTTTATGCGGACGTTGACTACATTAATCCTTCCATCAATTCGCGGCCGCTTTATGTTGCCAGGGGAGATACAATAATCGTGGGCGCAGGGAGCCCGGCAATCCGCCAGTGGGATTTCGTTACCCATCCTGCCCTGAAGCGCCATTATCCGAGAAAGGTCAGTATCGATTTTGCCGAGGGAGGGGTGGAGACGCATCTGCAAATCCAGTTTAAAGCCCTGGTAGAAGATCTTGACCTTCTTACAACATCATCGTTAAATCCTATGTCCCGGTGGTTCCTCCGCACGTTTATCGCCAGACCCGCTTATTTTCGGGTCATTGCCAGCTACAAGGGGTATATAACAGAGAACGGCAAAGTGACTCCCCTGGAAGGTGAATGCTTATATGAGACGGTGGAATTCGAATAGGGAATAATTACGAGCGCGGCTGTTCTCGAGGACTGTAATATAAACGGCAAAAGCAGATTTTTTAGGATTAAACTCTGCCTTGCCCGCTGGCCGATGATTTTAATGATGAAATTATACCCCCAAAATATGAGGAATTTTCGTCGAATATTATTGATGCTTTCCTTTTGTCTAGTCCTGGTTTCTTGCCTGAACTGGATAATGGAGATGCCATCGTTTGCCCTGCGCGGTATCATTGCCAGACCTCTCTCCATTACAGAGATGAATCTTCTTTTCGATCTTGAAATACGAAATCCGAACAGTTTTGACGTTACATTCCGATCTGTCGAATGCACCTTTTATCTTAAAAATGAAGAAATCGGCCATGGCCGCCTGGAAAAGGAGTTTTCAATCCCCTCTTCATCAACAACAAGGGCGCAGGTGCCGGTTGTAGTCAGATTGAGAAACTGGAGCGGGAGCCTGAAGGCTATTTTAACCCAGGAAGACCTGCCTTATAAAATAGAGGGGAAAGCCGATGTGAGAACGGTATTGGGAAGCCGTAATTTCCCTTTCTCTAATGAGGGAAGCATCAATTTGAAAAATTAGGAAGAGGTCATCCGGAATAAATTCATCCTGCGCTAACTTTTAGCATAATATCCGGCGAGTTTCCCTCTGAGCATAATCAAACCCTGGGAGATAATTCCGCCCAATATATCAATGCCGACGTCAACGAGTGAAGGAGTTCTCGAAACAACAAATGATTGATGCAGTCTCATCGCTGGCGGCAAACAACGCCACGACAATAAGAGCAAATCCCGCCCATCTTAAACGCCATATCGGCGAAGAGTCCGCACGAAAAGCTCGATACGAAAGAAGTCCCAGGACAAGGTATTCGGAGACGTGCCCGGATTTTCTGATCAATCCATGAATCAGCTCGACATCTTGCGGCGAAAGCCAGGGAAAAAGGAAATTTAAGAGCGGCACGATAATGCGGGAAGTCTGCTCCGAGGAGAAGGTTCCGGTTGACATCCAAAAAATGACAATCATCCAGATAATAACCGGAAGCCAGTATTGAAAGAAAATTCGATTCAACTTCATTTTTATCGAGTCTGCGAGAATAATTTTATTTTCAGGTAAGGCAAAGGATTGACTTCCCTTTTACCGGCTTTTTCCCGGCGGTGCTGCAATATATCAACCGTACCGATGGCACTGTAGCACAAAACAACAAAATAAAAAAATATGACTTCATCAGCGAAGTCAGATGGGGAGGAATTTTTACTGTCGGATTTCTTTACATATCCAAAACAACAGTCTAAGTTAATGTAATATTTAGCCTTACTCATTATCACCACTGCCTTGTCTCCTGGTAAGTGTCGGAAAAGTTTGCAATGTAATACTTTCACATGACCATTAAATTTTTTATCGCCTATAATATCAACTGGTTATAAATAAGGCATATTATTTGCTTTACACTTTGCGTTGCATATATGGTGTTTTTTATTTGCGTCTCTATCCATCATTATATGGTCAATATATCGTTGACATGATTACAGTGTGACAGTTATAATACATTTAATATGGGAAGAAGTTCTTTGAATATTATTCTCAGCGACAAAGCTAAAATACAATATCTGATTAAGGAGGCTCTGGATGATTACGACAGCGGGAACTGCTAAAGAGAAATGGTGTCCCTTTGACAAAGGGCAGATGTCACCACGAGAGCATATAACAGGAATGTGTATTGGTCCCGACTGTATGATGTGGCGTTTTTGGTTGCCGCCTTCGGAGTTAAATGTAGAAAAGCCTAAACATGGCATAAAAGATAAGGATAAAAAAGGATACTGCGGTTTGGCGGGGATATACTGATTTTCATCATTTTAAATGACCTCAAGTTAAAAGAGGCACAAATATAAAAAATATTAGTAACATCCAGCAGCCGGGAAGTATATTTCAGAGACAGACCAGGCTTTTGCGGGTCTTAGTAATCGTAAGTTTTTACCATGGGATGAAAAAGGCGGAGCCAGCAATGACTCCGCCTTTTTTTTGCCTATAATTACCAATTTAAGTCATAGCAATCAAAAGCAAGAAACGCCGCCATTTATTTTTTAAAAGTCCCGACCGTATTGATAAAATCCCTTAATTCCGCTTGTTCAAAGTAACCCATCCACTTGAATTTCACACTGCGCTTTCTCAAAGGTACTGATGATTGTACGCCATCAAGGACGGGTAAGTCGGAAACAGTATCAAAATCAATTTTGTCTTTATCATAGTCTGACTTCTTGATCATTTTCAGGATACCGGATTTCTCCAGATCAGACGGAGACCCATTATAGATAAAAGCCATGCCTCCCTGGCTGATATCTATCAGCTGCACCTTCTGTTCCGGGACATCGCCGGCGCCGGATGAAATGATGACAAATGTTCCTTCTTTGACGGCAAAACGCGGTTCCTTTCGAGGTTTAAATAACCGGCGAAAGATGTTGCCGATACTGGCCATGGACTATTCCTCCTTTTTTAAGAAAGACAGAGCCTCATCACAGACGGAGGCGACAGTTTGCTTGCAAGCCACTGAATATACTTTATTCTTAACTGGTTATATGAAACGAATGCGTAAATAAGTCAAGAAAAACCTTTACGGGAAATTGGAGTCAATGTTTATTGGTGGATTCAGCACGGTATGGGGATGAATGCCCGGATAACTATAAGCAAGCCACAAATATTCTTAAAAGAAAGTGTAATAACTGTATTCCGGCATCACGGTGGTTGAAATATGCCTAAGTGCAGGAGTGTCGGAATTCTTTACAAATTATTTTAAATTAATCACCGGCAGCTGAATAAGTACTGACTTGAGAATTCGCTAAAACTATCCCTACGGTAATTACGATGGGAGGCCCTTCCTGAATTGATACAACATAATCTTTGCCAACATTTACCAAATTGGCGGCACCATATCCGCCATTAGTGCTTTTGGCGTAGGCCAGCAGCTCGCTGGAATTCGGGTGTTTACCCTGAACTATTATATATTTGCCTTGAGCATTGGAGAGACGGCCTTTAATTTCAGCTATAGCTGCTTCAGCAGCTTTGATACGCGCTTCGTTAGGAATGTTGATATATCTGGAAACAGCAAAAACGATAAGAATTCCTAGAATTGTTATTACAGAAACGACTTCCAGCAGAGTAAAACCTTTCTGATTCGTAGACATTTTTAATACCTCATATTATAAAATGGCTTGTACAAGAGCAATCAGAACAACCACTATATCGTCTTATCCCAATGTTTTACATGCATTGATCTTACTTACAGTACCGGGGAGAAGCATGTCAAGGATTTTGTAAAATTGATTTATTATCTGCCCACTTTCTTTTGAAATGCTACACACCATGGCCATCTATAAGAGGGTCCCATCTCTTTACCGGAATGGGTCTTCTTTTATCAGAATGAATTGCCGATAGAGAAGGCTTTCCCCAGTTTCTTGCCAATTCCAAAATAGCTTCCCTTCTCCGGCCCATAACAGACAGGCATTACCTTTTCAATATCCGGCTTGCCTTCTTCGTTTAGCATGGATTGATCAGCCTTCACGTCCATGATCTCGCCGATAAATTGTGTATGGGAACCTATTTCAATTGTATGCAGGAGCTTGCATTCCAGTGTCAGGGGATATTCTTCGATATAGGGGGCATTGACCAGGGCACTTTTAACCGGCGTCAATCCCGTAACAGAAAATTTATCAGTTTTTCTGCCGCTGGTAATCCCGAAATAATCGACTGATTTCACCTGAGCCTCGGAAGCAATATTTATTGTAAATGCCTTCAGCTCAATTATGTTTTGGTAGGTATATCTGGCTTTTGTAAGGGACACGGCGATGCAGGGAGGATCAGAACAGCAGATACCACACCAGGCAGCAGTCATAGCATTGGCTTTACCATCTTTATCGTATGTTGCCACGACAACGGCGGGAGTCGGGAAAATGATTGTCCTGGGACCAATTGATTTCTTCATAATAAACCTCTGTCAATGACAAATTACTAAATCGTCAGAATTGCCGGCTAAATCTCGTTCCTAATTATTTTTGTTTTCTTGGGGTATCCTACAGATTGAGCAAAAATGATTTTCTGCTCAGATCGCAACCCCACTAATTTTTTGCCAATTGTCTTGCCCAAAGTGTCAGCCATATTATTATAAATAGCATTATTCCGACAACGAACTTATAGGCAACCATGCCCCAAAGCCAGATGTTACGAATTTCGGGCCATGTAATGCCATCACCCCAGATAATCAGCATTTCTGACGGCTGCCTGGTCATGATCAGCAGATAAGCAAGCCATTGAATGAGAAGGATGCAATAGGAGATTAACAAAGTCCACCAACCAGCCACTGCCGCTGTTCGCACTTTCTTTATAAACAGATCGTCCATGATAATCTCCTTTCTTTGCCCTTAGATGATACCGGGATTACCCTAAAGATCAAGATATTTGTAATTTTCAGTTTAAATATAAGTTCACTACGCAAATCGATTTTTATGACTGGAGATGAATTGTCGGCAATGATGGAAGACATTATCCCGATGTTCGAGCCGAAAGTATTTGAGTGCTCTGAACAACCCAAGGTCAGGCAATGAATTTACCCCGTGGGAAAAAAGTGCTATTATATTATACAAATTATAGAAAAAACGAAGTCCGTATATTATATCTTAGATCGAATAAAAGAGCTTGCGATGCATCACCCCTATGCCGATCTGATCGGAATGCACGTCGAAGAACAGCGCGCCGGTTTCAGCAAATGTACTCTCGAGGTCACTGACAAACATCGCAATCCTCATAATGTCGCCCACGGTGCCGTGCTGTATGCCCTCGCTGACACCGGAATGGGCGCAGCTCTGTATCCAACCTTAGACCCAATGCAGATCTGTGCGACCGTGCAGTTAACCATGAACTACTTCAAGCCGGTCGTCTCTGGTGTTATTACATGCACAACGGAGGTGGTCAGTCGCGGAAGGAATATCGCCTACCTTGAGTCCCGTATTTCTGTCGCTGGGGTGCTTGTCGCCACGGCAAGTGGGAACTATTCAATATTCACCCCCAGTAAGAATGCAACCTAACCAGTTCAAGCGGACGTGCCTATAGCACGCCGCTTGGTAGCAATGTTCATAACCTGCAATTTAGAAATTCTCATTATTACTAATTTATGGAATTCTATGTTTGTAATTGAATGAGATAATCCACAGAAATAAAATAAACTGAATTTTTCAGACAACTGGTCATAATTTCTTCACAAATGAAAAAAGGGGTTAACCATAAACGGTTAACCCCTTGATTTTTAATGGTGGGCCAGGACAGAATTGAACTGTCGACACTCGGATTCAATATCCGATGTCCTATCATTATTGGTGCATGTTTGAATAGTTCGATTGTACCAGATGTAGATAAAAAAATGTCATGGGATCAGGTCTTGCATTATCAGCTATCTTCCAGGTTTTAAATGACCTTGCTGACCCTAGTGTAATGAATATCCAAATAATCGGCAATCTCCTAAAGGTTTCTTATCCGAAATACTAATTCAGCGCTTCTTCTTTCTTCAAACCGCCTAGCTCCGTTTAAGAATCAGAATCTCTGCCCCAGGTACAGATAAAAAGAGGAGTGACCTCTTTGCGCCTGGCCGTAAGCCAGATAAATGGGGCCCAGATAAGTTTTCGTGCCCAGGAAAATACTGCCGGCGTAAATCAGGGATTCAAAATTCATGTCCGATCTTTTGTTCCAGACATTGCCGGCCTCTCCGGATATGCCGAAGTACAGAGGCATCTTAAGCGCTCCAAATCCTGCAGAGGCAAGTTCCCGATAGACGATGAGGCGCGCCAGACCCGTATGACGGCCGTAAATTTCATTGGTGGAATATCCGGAGAGGTTGAGAAATCCTCCCAAAGGAAAGGTATCCTGAACTTCGGCATCATCATTGTCAATGGTTGTCTGAAAACTCACGCCCGGCAAAAAGGTGTATTTTCCGAATGTCAGCGCCGTCATCCAGCGGAACCCCAGCGACTGCACTTCAATATCCGATCCCAGAGCTTTAATGTTATAGTCCCAGACCAGGGAGGCATCCGACCCTTTCAGCGGGAATATATAATTATCCAGAGTGCTGTAGGCCAGCGATGCAAACACGCTTCCCCGGTCGTAGGGATCCTCGCCCACTGTCGGATCGCCGATCAATACTTTTACAGTACCATGCTCCCGCCGCAGTCCTGCGCGAATTTCACCCCAGTTGCCAAGTTCCCGGCCGATATCCAGTTCGCCCAGAGCGGCATTGGTCCGATACTCCTTCAAGATATCACCGGCGTCATTATATTCATTAATATTCCGGACATAGTATTGAGCGCTGGCGGCAACGAAGTAACGCATTCCATAATCGATCGGCTGATAAAACTCCGTAAAAAACCGGGGACTCTCGCCGATGCGGAATTCGTTGCGCCATTCGCCGCCCCGGCTGTTGATGGCCGTTTTCGTAAACTGCACCGTTAGGCCGTAACTGTTTGTTCCTTTAAAGTTGTCTTCCAGCCCCAGACCAAACCGGAAATAATTCGGCCCCCAGGATTTTTCCAGCGGTTCGATCACGATTGCCGAGGACTTATCCTTCTTCCTCAAAAAAAAGTCCACGCTCTCAAACATGTCAATGCCGTAAATCTGGGATATCGTCCTTTTCAAGTCTTGCATATTGAACTTGGAACCAGGCTTGACATCAACGTGAGCGTCAATCAAGTCGGTCGGCAGCGATGATTTATTGGCGATCTGGACTTCGTCAATATCCGTCGGTGGCAGTTCTTTTTTTCGATGGGTTTGCAAAAACGCCAGAAAGGCTTGCTCGTCGCCCAAACGCGCCAGAAGATTATTCATGGATTCGGCTTTTTTCCTGCCCACTATCACCGCGTCGCCAGCGCGGAAAAACTCGCCGGTTGTGATGTCGCCCAGATCCGGCTGAATCAGAATATCGTCTGCCTTAAGCGTGCTGATCTGGTATGCGGTGTTTCGCTGAACCATGATGGATGTCAGTTGAGAGGTAATTTCGATGGATGTTGTAAGCTTCTCACGATTGCTCAAGGTGGTGCTGATGTCCACGGCGATCACAATGTCCGCGCCCATCTTTCTTACCACATCCACCGGAAGATTATTGGCCACGCCGCCATCCACCAGCATTTTGCCTTCGATTTCCACAGGTGCAAACATGGCGGGAATGGACATGCTGGCCCGGAGGGACTTCACCAGTTCCCCTTTTCCCAGAATAACAGCATTTCCTGTTTCGATATCGGTGGCCACCGCCCGGAAAGGAATGTTGAGCTTATCGAAATCTTTGATGTCTTCCGTATGAATCAGCATGGATTTGAGCATCAGGTTGAGGTTCTGCCCCTGAAGCAGCCCCTTGGGGAGGGTGAATCTTCCATCTTTAAAACCGAGATCGAAGTTGATCAGAAAATCGGCCGCGTCTCTTTTGCGGCGGAAGGGCAGATCGCTGGGAGGGGGTTTATCAATAAACGCCTCGTTCCATTCCATGCTGACGATGATTTTTTCTATTTCCGAGGAGAAATGCCGGACGCGTAAAATGCGCCGACAATTGCGCCCATGCTGGTTCCGGCGACATAGTCGATGGGAATTTTCATCTCTTCCAGAACCTGAATAACACCCACATGCGCCAGGCCCCGTGCTCCGCCGCCGCTTAAGACAAGACCGATGCGCGGGCGGGTTTTAGTTGTGGAAAGTTCCTCTGCGGCGGCCGTCGCTGCCATAGTCAGAATACAGGCAAGCAGTAAAAGACTCGATTTTTCCTGTGTGAAGCCCCGGGATGATATGGATTCATAAGATTACCAAAAGTATCCTTAAACATTTCGATAATGGGTTTTTAATCTTCCTCAGATGGTATATTGTCAATCGGTTGAGGACTTTGCGCTATCTTCTGTCTCTCCTTTCGCATCCCATAACGCCGCGTTCTTTCTGCTTCTGATAATCGCTCCTTGGTCTCTGCTGCGCTTGGCGATCGCCTTCATCCTGGGGGGATTCCATGCGAGACGGTTCAAGGCCATCGCGGTCTGGGATCCTCCGCACTGGCTGTTCTTCCCGCATCGATTTGGTGCCGGCTGCAGGTATCTTCTGGCGAAGATCGCCGCTTTCCGGTCTGGTCTTTATCCGTTAAAATCGGTCCGACCGCAACTGCAACCTTGCCTTTTTCTGCTGCGAGCTTTTTCCATCGCGGCCGTCTGTCGCGTTTATTGAAAAGAACTAATTTTTATTGGAAGTGAGTATAGGAAAGCCACTTTTTTATGTCAAGGGAGTATTGCCAAATGTCCAGCCAATTTAGTAATGTCCGATTTGAGTTATCATCAGGATGCAGCTTGCAGATCAAAGAATGCCATTATTGATGAAACCGGTCACAATTTGGTCACAAATAAAAAAGGATTAACCATGAATGGTTAACCCTTTGATTTTAATGGTGGGCCAGGACAGAATTGAACTGTCGACACTCGGATTTTCAGTCCGATGCTCTACCGACTGAGCTACCGGCCCGCCAAATTTATACAATACCTGCGCAAAGCAGGCATTCGTCTATAAAATATGAAATCTTTTGTCAAGGTATTTTTTGATACTTAGCCTAGGGTTGATCAGCCATTGCCTGATTTTCGCCTGCCACTGGCTGCATCCGGCTTAACCATTATCTGAGTGCCGGTTTCGCCTTGCCCTTCATCTGCTTGCGGGACAGCGAAAACGGGCTGCGGTTCCGGGATAGTCAGGCCGGCAGCTTCATTTTCGTCAGGCCGGATAATAACTACTGTTCCGGCAATCTTGTCATGCCATCCCTGCTTTCGCTGTCAAAGGCAGCCCAGATAAAACCAAGGGGAATTGTAAATAAAAGACTGGAAACAAGATAGCCTACTGCTCTTAAAAAAGCGATTCCGAAACCAATGGGAGTGCCTTGTAGCCGATAAAACCTGCAAGCCCAGCAGCATTTTCCCGGGTGTGCGGCCTTTTATGCCGTGGAAATAAGTGAAATAGGCAATTGATAAGATTATATAAAATGTTGTTACTAAGAGAGCGATGAAAGTAATGCGTGCCGGATTGGTTAAATCAGTGATCCAGGTGCAGTGTCACCGGACAATGAACCGAAAATAAATGCGGTTAAGATGATTATAATGCAAAAATAAAAAAAACAATATTAATAATGATATTATCAACGGTAGAAGGCCACCAGACGCCGCCAGAAACCGGCAAATTTATAGACAGCCATTCTTACCCCCTGCAGTGTTGCTGAAGATTCCCTTTTCATACTGGATTATGGAAATTATTGCCAGCGCCGCTGTTTCCACCTTGAGAATTTGTTTGCCCAGGCTCACGGAAATAAAGCCGGCTTCTTTTGCCTTTAAAATTTCATCTTTGGAAAATCCGCCTTCGGGCCCGACAATGATAAAAATGTCTTTAGCCTGCGCCCAGGTTTGATCAGAGAGAATATCTTTAATGCTTTTTTGATCTTCCTCTTCCCAGAAAATCATTTTGAGGGCTTGTTCATCGGCGCGGGCCAGCATTGCCTCCAAAGAGGCAACCGGCAAGACATCTGTTATTTGTGAGCTCCGGCGAGCAGCGGGCGGCTTCACGGGCGATCTTTTGCCAGCGGGCGGCTTTTACAAGGACTTTTTTCACCGGCAATACGGCTGACCGAGCGCGCCGCGGCAAAAGGGATGATCACATCAGCGCCCAGTTCCGCAGCGCCACGGACAATCAGATCCATTTTCCCCGCTTTGGGGAGGGCCTGGGCTAAAGTAATTTTTATCTCTCTGCCGGAGTTTTCTATCTTTTCGCCTAATTCCAGAGTAACACTATTTGCAGGGAGAAGTATTTAATAACAGCCGCAAACTCATGGCCCAAGCCATCAAAAACATTAATGCGGGCCCCTTGCTCCAGGCGCAAAACCTGATTTAAATATTTATGATTGTCTTTTCCCAGTTCGCAGAGTTTTCCCTGTTCCAGTGCAAGCGGGCTATAGATTCTGGGGATGGTCAATGGTTGGCTTACCTCTTCGGAAAAAATACATAATACAGTTATTTGTAAGAGAAAGAAAATTATTCCGGCGGCTAGAAGCGGAGGATGCTTTTTTCTTCAGGACGTAGCAGACCCATTCCTTTTCTGTGATCACTCTGCTGAGAATGAGCGGCGCAACGGAAAAATTATCTTCGATCTCTTTGGCATCTTGTTCGATAATGCCGGAAATGATCATATAACCTTCCGGCAGCAGCAATTGTAGTTAAATGCTGACGCAGTTTGAGAAGCAGTTTGGCGGTTAAGTTGGCGATGATTAAATTCCGCGGCTCATTGATTGCCATCGCGTCTTTGCTGACAACTACGCAGCCGGTCGGAAACCAGGTTAATGGAGGCATTTTCTCGCGGCTATTTCCGTTGCCTTTTTATCGATATCAATGCAGATGACGTCCTGTGCGCCGAGTCTGGCGGCAGTAATGCCCAGAATTCCGGTGCCGCAGCCGACATCCAGCACTTTCCAGTTTTGCACTGAGCGATCTTTCATGATTATATCTTCGAGTGCTTCAATGCACATTCTGGTGGATTCATGCTGGCCGGTGCCGAAGGCCATGCCGGGATCAATTTCTATGACAATATCGCGGCTTGATGGCGCATATCTTTCCCATGTCGGTTTGATGATAATATTGTTGCAGACGCGGATCGGCTTGAAATATTTTTTCCACTGTTCTCCCCAATTCGGGTCGCTGATGATTTCTGTTCTTAAAGCGGGCGCCGGGAGATCAGCAAAAATCTCACTTAAGCTTTCCAGATATTTTTGGATGGCGGCAATTCTTTTCTCACTGCGCGCATCCTGCGGGAAAATATGCCTTGATCGTTTCCGTGGCCGGGGATTCCGGAAAATCTTCCTGGAGACTGGGGGTCTGATGTTTCCTGAAAGACTCCCTGAAGCTCCTGTTTCCGTAAGAAAGTTTCCCAGAGCGTCCATTAATTCCGCCCTGGCTGCAATTTCAATTTTCAGCCATTTTTCCGGTTCTTTTTCTGCCATGAATAAACCTGTAATCTTTATGGTTAAATTTAATCTGTTGCCGATGGTTTGTCTTGCCGCCGAATATATCTTCTTTTAAGTATTATTTCAAGCGGACTACAATAATTGATCTTATTGGCTGAGAGATTGCTTTTTTCAGCTTATAAAGAATTATTTGGTGAGTCAATGGAATACACGGAAGCCGGAAAGCGAAATGTCTCGTAATAAAATTTGCCGCCCAAGCTTTGCCGGCAGCGGTTTGTTTTTATCCCCCCTCGATCACCTGTTTAGTGGATCGAGGGGGGAAAGTTAAACGTCCATTTTTTTATGGAATTTACTTTGCTGCGTATTCTTTGATCAGCGCAATGAGCTTGGGGATATTTTCCGCAGGGGTTTTGCCTGAATAAACATAGCGAACGATGCGATCCTTGTCGAGGAGGACACATGTGGCGATCTTGGGCGGTACGCCCCAGGCTTTGCCGATACTAAAATCAGGATCGAGCAGGACGATGGCGCCTGTTTTCTTCTGCTTGCTCTTTGCTACCTGCTTGATGACAAAATTGGGGACTCCACTGTCTTTCTGGTTGCCGATGCCGATTCCTCTATATTTCTTTTCATTCGACAAGCGTTCCAGGTCCTTGTCGGCCTTCAGCGCATCGGAGACATGATCATTGTCATCAGCCGCGCTCGTGCTTGCATAAACAATGTAAAGAACTCTACCTGCTAACTCCGGAGAGTTCAACGAGTATTCTTTGTCGTCAAGGGCATCTTTGAGTTTAAAGTCCGCCGCCTTGTCTCCTACTTTCAGACTGGCGGCCATGGCAAAGGAAGCGGTAAATAAAACTGCCAACAATACGATCCAAAATGTTTTTTTCATCTTTTCCCTCCTGTTAATGTAAATTTAATGGAACATGAATGTTTAAGAAAGGGCATATTGTTTCCAAACCCCCTTTTTCGGCGTATTCTCTGGACAATTATAGCTGTTTGATGTCTGAGATATAGGGAATTTCCGGTAGTAAGTCAATGTGTTTTTTGGGTAAGCTAAAGCCGTTTGATCATAAGCGCCTTTTAAATGACACAACAAACTTCATCCAGCCCTGAACACATTTTGGCCTTGGTCTTTTCAGATTTCATCACGTCTTCAGGTATTCCCGGGTTTTGTATCTGTTTTATCAAGCAGGCAGATCCTGAAAAATTAATGAAGAATCCTTCAGGATCTTACCTGTTGTTTGCCTTTGATTACTTCTGATGTTGATTATGGATGCCTTTAGCGTCCCTTCCACTGCGGTGCGCGTTTTTCGGCAAATGCCCGTGGACCTTCTATGAAATCCTCGGAATTAGTCATGGCGTGGCCGCCGGGGAACGTATGCGCTATAGCATCTTCCAGAACCGGCATGCGCATTCCGCAGACCGCCGCTTCCTTGCTCGCCCGGAGAGCCAGCGGCGATGCTTTTAGAATTTCAGCAGCCCATTTCTCGGCTGTTGGTATCAGGTCCGCGGGGGCAACGACTTCGTTCACCAGTCCGTATTGGAGAGCTTCCGCCGCCGTAATACGTTTGGAAGTCAGGAGCATTCCCATGGCCAGGTGGTAGGGAATATGGCGGGGAAGACGATGAACTCCGCCGGCGCCGGCCATGAGGCCGACTCTCGGTTCGGGAAAACCGAAGGTGGCTTTTTCAGAGGCAATAATGATGTCGCAGGCCAGGGCAAGTTCTAAACCGCCGCCCAGGGCCAGGCCGTTGACAGCTGCGATAAAAGGCTTGAAGCAGTCATAGCGGCTGGTGATGCCTCCAAACAGGCCCTTGACTCCGGCATACCCTTTAGCAACGGCCTCGCCGCCGTTGATGGCCTGATATTTCAGATCGTTTCCCGCGCTAAATGCTTTCTCGCCGGCTCCGGTAAGAATGCATACCCAGGCGTCCGTATCACGGTCGAAGTCATCGAATGCCAGGGACATCTCTTTGCTGGTCACCGGGCTTATGCAATTCATTACGTCCGGACGGTTAATGGTAATGGTGGTGATGTGGTTTTTCTTCTCTACGTTGATTTCACTCATGCTTTTCCTCCATTAATTAAAATTTATTAATGACCATAAGGCCAATTCATTCCTGGATGTATATCTGTAATCTGTATTGGCGTTTGAACAAAACAGCTATAACGCATAGTGCATCTGATTGTCAGAGTCAATAATTACCATTATATCGATTCGAACTCTCCCGTGTGAGGCAGGATTATAGGAAATTATGATTGACATGTCAATCAAATAGTGGTCGAGCAGTCAGTAAGCCGCCGTCTATCCGGCAGCTTGAAATTTGCCCCCCGTCATGATAGCCTCCCTTTTTAACTTCATCGGACGACTCGGGGATACCGCTGGAGGAAAAAACTTGCGCTATTATCCTTTATTTTTAGACATTTTGGGCAAAAAATGCGTGGTGGTCGGCGGCGGTGAAGTGGCCGCAAGAAAAGTTGCCAGGCTGCTCGAATGCGGAGCTAAAGTTGTTGTTGTAAGTCCGAAGCTTACACCGGAGCTTGCTCGCCTGAAGACTGAAGGCGCTATAGAATATTTCGCTGCGATGTACAATATTCAATACATTGGAAGGGGCGGTTTTAATTATCGGGGCGACAGATGACGAAAATACCAATGCCGCGATTTCTTCCGATGCCGGAAGACTGGGAATTCCGGTCAACATTGTTGACGATCCGCAGAAATGCACCTTTATTCTGCCCTCTATTCTGGAAAGAGGGGATCTTACCTTTGCTGTCAGTACGGGCGGCAACTCCCCGGCGCTGGCCCGATACCTGCGCGAAGAACTCGAGGCGCGGTACGGTGTGGAATATGCAAGCCTGCTGGACATTTTAGGTCAATTGCGGGGAAAAATGGAGAAAAATGCAGGTATCGGCCCTGTCTGGTTTGAAAAGCTTTTGACAGCCGGATTAATGGAGGCAATCCGGATCAGGGATGCCGGCGCAGTGAGGAAAATCGTCCGCGACATCACCGGCGAGGAGGTGCACATTGATTAGCCTGGAAATGACTATGTTAGCGCTGTCTTTGTTTTGCTGCGCGCTCGCCACTATGGGTTATCTTTTGTCTCTGCTGGTGAAAAAAGTCGCGCTGGCCAAAGCATCCACCTGGATTCTGGCGGCCGGATTGCTGTTTCTTACTCTGAACCTGCTTGCGGCTGCCATCTATTCTTCCGGATGGGACAATTTCGGCTCGCGCCATTTCCTGTCAATTTACGCGTGGGCGATTGCCGGCATTTACCTGGGATTGCAATTTAACACCAAAACAAGATTGCTGGGTGCTTTCATTGCGCCGTTTATTTTATTGTTTGTAATTGCAGCGGTCGGTCAGGAATCGGATAAAAATCTTGTGCCGCCCCAGTGGCAGGGATGGCTTACCGCGTTTCATCTGGTGCTGGCAATTGCCGGTGAGGCCCTGTTTGTTCTGGCCTCCTCAGCCGGGGCGATGTTCATGATCCAGAACAGTCTTCTTAAGCACAAAAAACCCGGCAAGATGGGACGGTTGTTGCCGTCGCTGGGCGACCTGGACAGGATCAATCACCTGGGGTTGTTGTGGGGGTTTCCCCTGTTGACGCTCGGCATGATCGGCGGAGCGGTTTATGCCGCCTTTGTCTGGGGAGACATGTGGGCTTACCGATCCCAAAGTAGTCTGGTCTTTTGCCGTCTGGGTGATTTACGGATTTTTGCTGCATCAGCGTCTGGCTATCGGCTGGAAAGGATTTCGCATGGCGGCATGGTCTTGCGCCGTATTCGCGGTTTTTTTATTGTCGGCTCTGGTGACCAGATTTTGTTTTTCAACCGTACATAACTTTATTTGAAATATGATTGCATTAGTCGGATTAAATCATAAAACGGCGCCGCTGAGCGTGCGTGAAAGAATCTTTGCGGGATGCCAGGAGCAGGTTAATCTGCTGGACGATCTGCGGGCAATGGAAGGCGTGCTGGAAGTTATGTATCTTTCCACCTGTAATCGCGTAGAGGTGGTTGCCGCTGCTGAGGATGCGCCTCAGGCGATGAAAGCATTCAAGTCTTTTCTGGCCGGGCAGTGGCGGTTTGACAAAGGATGAAGCCGCATCCTGCCTGTATGCATATGAGGATGAAGCCGCGATCCGGCATTTGTTCCGGGTCACCTCCAGCCTTGATTCACAGGTGATGGGCGAAGCGCAGATTCTTGGTCAGGTCAAAGATGCCTACCGGCAGGCGCTGGCGCAAAATGCAACAGGCATCGCCCTCAACCGCCTGCTGCACCGGGCGTTTCGCACTGCAAAGCGTGTACGGACGGAAACAGGCATTGCTGCCAATCCGGTTTCCGTGAGTTTTTCCGCAGTGGAGCTGGCGAAGAAAATATTCGGTTCGCTTTCCGGCAAAAAAATTCTGATTGTCGGCGCCGGGGAAATGGCGGAATTGACCTGTACGCATCTGATCAGCAACGGCGCGGAGGAAATAACTGTTGCCAACCGGTCACTGTCTCAAGCGGCATTGCTGGCGGAAAAGTTTCACGGTCAGGCAGTTGGTCTTACCGCTCTTCCCGAAGTGCTTTGCGATGTCGATATAGTCATTAGTTCCACCGGCGCGCCGTCGCATATAGTGACCAAGGAAATGGTCCGTCAGTGTTTACGCAAGCGCAAAAACCGCCTGCTGTTTTTAGTTGATATCGCGGTGCCGCGCGACATTGACCCCGCGGTGGATGGCATCGAGAATGTCTATCTGTACAATATCGATAATTTGCAGGACATAGTCGATGAAAACATGAAGAACCGCCGTCGTGAGGCGCTGAAAGCCGAACAGATAATTGCCGAAGAAGTGACGCAGTACAGCAGATGGCTCAAGGAGCTGCAGGCTGTGCCGACTATCATATCGCTCCGGACCAAAGCCGAGGGCATTGTGCAGGCGGAGATGATAAAAGCTCAAAGCTGGATGTCTAAGTTCGAAAACGGTGACCGTGAAAAGGTGGAAACTCTGGTGAACGGCATTGTCAACAAGATTCTGCATGCGCCGATGACCACAATGAAAGAAGAGAGCGCCGAATTCAGTTCTCAGGATATTGTCGCCGTTGCCCGGCAGCTTTTCCGGCTTGATGATTAAGAGGTGACGCGGCAATAGGAAGGGCATTCCATCGCTCAGAGAATGCCCCTGTTCATCTGCCGCTGATCAGGAAGAAAGGTAAATGATGAATATAAAAATCGGAACACGCGGCAGCAAGCTGGCTCTGGCACAGACTAAATCAGTTGTCGAGAGACTGAAAATAGTTGCCCCGGAAATAACGACTGAGATTTGCGTCATCAAAACGAGCGGGGACATCATGCAGGATGTATCTTTGCTTAATATTGGCGGTCAGGGTGTATTTGTCAAGGAAATTGAAGACGCGCTTATTGCGGGAAGCATCGATCTGGCCGTGCACAGCATGAAGGATGTGCCCGGTGAAACGCCGGAAGGACTGATGTTTGCAGCTATCCTGCCGCGGGAAGACGTCCGCGACATTCTCGTATCAAGGGGGAACGTTAAACTCGAATTTATGCCCAAAGGGGCTAAAATCGGTACGGGCTCGATGCGTCGCGGCGCCCAGATTCAGATGATGCTTCCTGATGTCACGATAGTTCCGCTGCGCGGAAATATCGACACACGTCTGAAAAAAATTGAAACGGAAAATCTTGCCGGTGTCATCCTGGCGGCTGCAGGCATGAAGCGGCTGGGATATGTTCAAAAAATATCACAGTACTTGCCCATAGAATTGATGCTGCCGGCCGTGGGACAGGGCGCCCTGGGCTTGCAGATACGTAAAAAAGATTCCGATCTGGCCGCATCTTTAGCTAAACTGGACCATGCGCCGACCACCGCAGAAATTACGGCTGAGCGCTCTTATCTGCGGGCGCTGGGAGGGGGTTGTCGTCTTCCTATCGCAGCGCTGAGCCGGCTGGAAGGACAGCGGCTGTCTCTCGAGGGTCTGGTGGCCGCTCCTAATGGTGTCAGTGCGGTTCGGGATAAAGTGTGGGGCGACTCTCGACGAAGCGGAAGTTATGGGCAAAAAGCTGGCTGAAATGATTATGGAAAAAGGCGGCAAACGATTCTTGAATCTGGTGTGCTGAAAAAAATGAATAAAAAAATAAGATCGGGCAAAGTCTATATTATCGGTGCGGGGCCGGGCGATGCCGGGCTGATCACTCTCAAGGCTGTGGAGAGCCTGGGGTTGGCCGATGTCGTTATCTATGACAATCTCGTCAACGAGGAACTGTTGAAATACGCACCGGCGCGAGCCCGCTTCATTTATGCCGGGAAGAAGGGCGGCGATCACACGCTGTCGCAGGATAAGATCAATGAACTGCTGGCTGAAGAGGCTCTGGCCGGCAACACCGTGGCGCGCCTCAAGGGCGGCGATCCTTTTATCTTCGGACGCGGCGGCGAAGAGGCGGAGGTATTGGCAGCCCATGGCGTGCCTTTTGAGGTGATCCCCGGCGTGACATCGGCTATTGCGGTCCCGGCGTACGCCGGCATTCCGCTCACGCACCGGGGGCTGACGTCCACCGTGGCTTTTATTACCGGCCATGAAGATCCATCCAAAGAAAAAAGCGATATCAACTGGCAGGCGCTTGCCGGTATCGGAACGCTTGTTTTTCTGATGGGCGTAAAAAATATCGCCCAAATCACCGAGTCTCTGATGGCGCATGGCAAATCACCTCAAACGCCTGCAGCTTTAATCCGCCGGGGGACAACACCGCAGCAGGAAATCATTGCAGCGACTCTGGCGGATATTGCCGCGCGCGCGCAGGCCGCCGCTTTCGCCCCGCCGGCCATTCTTGTTGTGGGAAAAGTTGTTGACCTGCGCGAAACTCTGCAATGGTATGAAAAAAAGCCTCTATCCGGCAAGGGTGTTGTCATTACGCGTCCGGAAAAGCAGGCCGACGATCTGGCGATCCTGCTGGAAAAAGAAGGTGCGCAGGCCATTTCTTTTCCCACAATAAAAATTATACCGCCCAGTGATTGGGGCAGCCTTGATTCGGCGCTGTCGCAGCTGGACATCTATAGCTGGATAATATTTACCAGCGCCAACGGCGTGCAATATTTCTTTGAGCGGCTCCGGGAAATTAATAAAGATGTTCGGGAATTGAAAGGGGTTCATATCTGCTGCATCGGCCCGGCGACTGCCGGCCAGATTACTAAAATGGGAATTCGCGTTGATCTTGTGCCGGACGAGTTTATTGCCGAAGGCATTCTGCGGTCTTTTGCCGGCATGGATTTGCGGGGGAAGAAAATACTTATTCCCCGGGCGTCTAAAGCCCGGGATATTCTTCCCGCAGGGCTGAGAAAATTCGGAGCCGATGTTGACGTAGTGACAGCATATCAGACAGTCAATTCCGGCAGGAAAAAGAAGAGCTCGAAGAACTTATCCGGGAAAATAAAGTAAATGTAATTACATTCACCAGTTCGTCGACGGTAACCAACTTTTTGGAAATTGCCGGGAATGATTTTCCCCTGCCGCCGCAAATCCGCATTGCCTGCATCGGTCCGGTCACTGCGGCCACGGCGCGGAAAGCCGGATTTTCCGTGGATATTCAGCAGGAGGAATACACAATGGAAGGTCTCGTGCATTCGCTTGTTGATTACTTCCGGCGTGCAGGAAGGCGAAAGATGAAAAACTATGTATTGTCCTGCTTTTGATTTCAGCAGTAATCATCGGGGTGCCTTTTGCCCTCTGCGCTGAAGTGAAGGAGATTATCGCCGAAGGAACATACAACATGGGCGACGGTGAGACTCCGGTGACGGCCGAAGAAAAGGCGCTGCTTGCGGCCAAGCGAACCGCACTGGAAGAGGCCGGAACCGTATGTGGAATCCTACAGCAAGGTCAATAATTTTGTTCTGACGCAGGATGAAGTGCAGGTGCTCGCCGCGGGGATTATGGAAGTATCCGTGCTGGAGAAGAAGAGAACAATTGCCGGTGATGGTTTTAATTTCCGGGTGAAGATAAAAGCCAGAATCAATCCCGACAGCATTTCGTCGATGGCCCGGAAAGTCAAATCAAGGGAAGTCATTGATGAATATAATAAAGTTAAAGAAGCCTATGATCAAAGCCAGAGACAGATTGATGAATTGAAAAAGCAACTGATTGCGGCGAAAGATATAAAGAAGCCAGGTCTGGAGAAAAAAATAGCTTCGGAAGAAAAGAAATTTCAGTCCAGTCAATGGATAGAAAAGGGCAATTCTCTGGTTGCCAAAGGCGATTATGATGTGGCGATCAGCGCTTATACTAAAGCTATTGAAATCGATCCCTCTTCCGCCTGGGCTTATAAAAATCGCTCCTGGGCCCGACTGGAAAAAGGCTTATATACAGAGGCCGTGCGGGATGCCGGACGTGCCATTGAACTGGATAATCAAAACCACGGAGCCTACAGCAACCGGGGTGTGGCGCACCGCCGGATGCGTCTTTATGAAAAGGCAATTGCTGATTTTAACAAGGCCATTATGATCAATCCGGAAGTTGATTTTTATTATAATAACCGCGGCAATGTGTATTTTGACATGCGTAATTATGAAAGTGCTCTGGCCGATTATAACCGGGCGATTGCACTCAATGCCCGATATGCGATTGCCTACAGCAACCGCGCTACTGTTTACCTGCATAAGAACATGCTGGATCAGGCGCAAAATGACTATAATCAAGCCATTGAGCTCGATCCCCGTGACGCTTCTCCCTACAACGGACGCGCCGAGGTTTATAAGCGAAAAAACGAAGTGGACAAAGCCATAAGTGATATTAATTCGGCGCTTCTGCTGAACCCCAGGCTGGCCGAGGCATATAACAGACGCGGTGTGCTCAACCGCTGGAAAGGCAATGTAGATGCTGCCATCAATGATTATAACACGTGCGATAAGCATTGATTCCCGTTATGTTGATTCCTACAATAACCGGGCATATGCCTACATTGTCAGGGGCGATTTCAACAAAGCAATCGCCGACGCCACAAAAGCGGTAGCGCTTGATCCGGGGTATGCCAATGCTTATGTTAACAGGGGCAGAGCTTATGTTAAGCTGGGGAAAACGGCTGCCGCCGGGAAAGATTTTTCTCAGGCCTGCTCGCTGGGAAATAATGATGGCTGCCAGGAATTGAAGGCTCTGCCAAAAATAAAATGACGCAGAATACAGATGCTTTGATTGATGATTCTGATATTTTCATGAGGGCGAAGTAATGATTGGTATTTCCAAACTATATTGCGGGGCGGTGGAACCGTCGGATGTATTGCGTTATGGCCGGCAGTCCGGGAAACTGCCTTCGCATCTGCTGCAATTTTCGGCCGATAAAAAACCGGTGGTTGTCTGGAATATGACCCGTCGTTGCAACCTGAAGTGCATTCACTGCTATTCCAATTCCGCCGATATTAATTATCCCGACGAGTTGACTACGGAAGAAGGGAAAAAGCTCATTGACGACCTGGCGCAGTTCGGCTCTCCGGTGATTTTATTTTCCGGCGGCGAACCGCTGCTGCGGCCGGATTTAATTGAACTGGCGCAGTATGCGACAGACCGGGGTATGCGCGCGGTCATCTCCACTAACGGGACTCTCATCACGAAAGAGATTGCGGCCAGACTTAAAAAAATAGGCCTTTCCTACGTTGGCGTGAGTCTGGACGGCCTGGAAAAAACACACGACCGTTTCCGGGGTAAAAAGGGTGCATTTGCCGCCGCCCTTGACGGCTTGCGCAATTGCCGGGAAGCAGGCGTCAAAGTGGGCATCCGCTTTACCGTCAATAAGCACAATCTGTCTGATGTACCGGCCATGTTTGATCTGCTGCGGAAAGAAAAAATTGAAAGAATGTGTTTCTATCATCTGGTTTACAGCGGCCGCGGCTCCAGGCTGCGCGACGAGGATTTGACCCATGAAGAAACCCGCAGGCTGCTGGATTTAATTGCCGGCGAGACCAGGAAAATGTTCGACTGCCGGCCTGTCTCCGGAAATACTGACCGTGGATAATCATGCCGACGGTCCGTATCTGTATCTGAAAATCAGGCAGGAAAATCGAGAGCGCGCCGCCGAAGTGCTGGAACTTCTGGAAATGAATGAGGGCAACAGCTCCGGACAAGGGATCGGCTGCGTCAGCTGGGACGGCGAGGTCTATCCTGACCAGTTTTGGCGCAACCAGCCGCTGGGCAATGTGCGGCTCAAGCCGTTTAGCGAAATCTGGGTGGATGAAAAAAATGAGCTGCTGAGCAAATTGAAGGATAAGAAGAAGCATGTCCATGGGCGCTGCGCCGGCTGCTGCTGGCTTACCGTTTGCGGCGGCAACTTCCGCGCCAGAGCCGAATCGGCAGGCGATGTCTGGGGGCCGGATCCCGCCTGTTATCTAAATGATGAAGAAATAAGCAGAAGGGAGGATTAGCAAATGCAGTATCCAGAATACCGTCCCCGGAGATTAAGAAAAAATGAGAGTTTCCGTCGTTTGATCCGCGAAACACTATTGAGTGTCAATGATTTTATTTATCCGCTTTTTGCTGTTCCGGGTAAAAAAGTTAAAAAACCGATTTCATCAATGCCGGGCATTTTTCAGATGTCCATCGACAACATAGTCGGAGAAGCTCAGAAGGCGCGGGATCTGGGTATCCCCGGCATCCTGCTGTTTGGTATCCCCGCGGGTAAAGACGATCAGGCCACCGGAGCTTTTGCCAAAGACGGCATCATTCAACAGACCGTCCGCCGGGTAAAAAATGAGGTGCCGGACATTTTAGTGGTAACAGATGTCTGTCTGTGTGAATACACCAGTCATGGCCATTGCGGAATGATTGAAAAAGGGGCTGTGGACAATGACCTGACGCTGGAAGTGCTGGCGGAGACTGCCGTTTCCCATGCGCGGGCCGGCGCCGATATGGTTGCGCCTTCAGCCATGATGGACGGGCAGATAGCGGCAATCCGGGAAGGTCTCGATGAGGGAAATTTTGAGAATATTCCCATCATGGCCTATGCGGCTAAATATGCTTCCTGTTTCTACGGACCTTTCCGGGAGGCGGCGCAAAGCGCGCCGCAGTTTGGAGACCGGAAAGATTACCAGATGGATCCGGCCAACGGCGATGAAGCTATCCGGGAAATATCGCTTGATGTTGCCGAGGGCGCCGACATTATCATGGTTAAACCGGCGTCTGCTTATCTGGATATAATATTTCGGGCAAAACAGGAGTTTGATTTGCCCCTGGCGGCATATAACGTCAGCGGCGAGTATTCGATGATCAAAGCAGCGGCGCAAATGGGGTGGCTGAATGAAGAAAAGGCCATGCTAGAATCACTGACGGCAATTAAGCGCGCCGGCGCCGATATAATTATTACCTATTGGGCACTGCAGGCAGCGAAACTGCTTAATAAATAATGGAAAACACATTACGCATGATCGCCTGGGAAGTTACGCGCAGCTGCAATCTGAACTGCCTGCATTGCCGGGCTGCCGCCAGTTGCGGGCCTTATGCGGGAGAACTGACTTCCGAAAAATGCCTGAAACTGATCGATGAAATCGCCGCTCTATCGTCACCGGTCATCATTCTGACCGGCGGCGAGCCTCTGTTGCGGCCGGACATTTTTGATATTGCCGCCTACGGAACACAAAAAGGCCTGCGCATGGTCATGGCGACCAACGGGACGCTGGTGGATGAACCGACCGCAAAAAAGATGATCGCAGGAGGTATCCAGCGTGTCAGCATAAGTATTGACGGCAAAGATGCGCAAAGCCACGATGCTTTCCGCGGCGAACCCGGTGCTTTTGACGGTGCGATGCGGGGCATTAAAACACTGAAGGAGGCCGGGATTGAATTCCAGATCAACACAACGATTACCACCGCCAATCTTCATCAGATTAAAGCCATCCACGATCTGGTATTAAAATCGGGGGCCGCAGCGCATCACATTTTTCTGCTTGTGCCGACCGGAAGGGGCAGGGACCTGGCCTCGCAGGCCATTACCGCCGCCGATTATGAAGAAACGCTGCTGTGGTTTCATCAGGAAAGCCTGACTTGTGAAATACAGCTCAAGGCCACCTGTGCACCGCATTATTTCCGCATTATGCATCAGAATAAGATCAAAAGGAGCCCAGCCGGTAAAAAAAACGGGCGGCCGCTTTCACGAGTCCACCCGGGGCTGTCTGGGCGGGATTTCCTTTTGCTTCATTTCTCATTTGGGCCGGGTCCAGCCCTGCGGTTATCTGGAGCTGGACTGCGGCAATGTGCAGGAGCAGAGTTTTGCCGGGATATGGGAAAAATCAGCAGTGTTCGGCAATCTGCGCGATTACAGCCGGTACGGCGGCAAATGCGGCCGTTGTGAATTTATCAAAGTCTGCGGCGGCTGCCGCGCCCGCGCGTATGAGGCGACCGGCGATTATCTGGCGGAGGAACCGTTGTGTTTGTATCAACCCGGCTGTTGAAAAACGCTGATTACTATCGTTGTGTCTTTATGAATCGAGTCGTTAGCATACGAAAAATATCTCATTATCTTGCGCGTAGCATCTGAAGGTTCAACAGACCGGAATAAGACGAAAGTAGTATAAATGGATGAAATCGACAAGAAAATATTAAATATACTGCAAAAAGAATTTCCGCTCGAGGAGCGCCCCTTTTTGGGCCATTGCCGAAAAATGCGGCATCAGCGAGGAAGAAGTTATTCGACGCGCGCAAAAATTGAAGGACAGGGGAATTCTTCGCCGGATCGGAGCGATTTTCAATGGCTCCAGTCTGGGTCGCGTCAGTGCTCTTTGCGCGGCCCGGGTGCCGGAAGAAAAACTGGATAATTTTGTCCGTGTTGTCAATGCGCACCCCGGTGTGACGCATAATTATCTCCGGAACAATGAATATAACGTATGGTTTACAGTTAATGCGGCCAGCAGCGATGAAATTGCCCGGTTTCTGGCACAATTAAAAGAGGATACTGGTGTCGCTGATATTCTGGAAATGCGGGCGGTGCAGACTTTCAAAATAGATGCTTCCTTTGAAATGTAATTCCTGATTAATTAAACAAAGCGCCTGGCGCCGATCGGAGCAATTTAGATTATGTCTACTGAAAATAAAGTACCCATTGTTGCTCTGGTTGATGGCAGCAATTATGTCTATCGCGCCTTTTACGGCATTCCGCAGCTCACGAATTCCAAGGGGTTTCCTACCAATGCCATTTACGGCTTTACCAATATGCTCCTGAAACTCCTGCGGGACATTCAGCCGGATTATATTGTTGTGACGTTTGATCTTAAAGGTGCAACTTTACGCCATGAGGAGTATGTTGATTACAAGGCAACCCGCAAACCCATGCCCGACGATCTGATTCCGCAAATCCCTTTTATCAAAGATATTGTTCGGGGCCTATCCATAACAGTATTGGAAAAGCAGGGTGTCGAAGCCGATGATATTATCGGCACACTGGCCGGCACGGCCAGCAGGCTCGGCTGGAAAACCATCCTCGTTTCCGGTGACAAGGACCTGATGCAGCTCATTGATGAAAATGTCACCATGATTGATACCATGAAGGATAAGACTTATGATGTAGCGGCAGTGAAAGAACGCTTCGGCGTGAACCCCGATAAAGTTACGGAAATCCTCGGCCTGATGGGCGATGCATCGGATAACATTCCGGGTGTGCCGGGCATCGGCCCCAAAACGGCTCAAAGGCTGATCGAAGAGTACGGCTCAGTCGAAGAAGTTATCCGGAACACGGAGAATTTGAGAAACGTTAAGCTGCGGGAGAGCTTCCGTCGGCATGCGGATCAGGCCCGGATGAGCAGGCAACTGGCTCTGATTCGCAAAGATGTTGATGTTGATTTTGACTTAAAAGACGCCGGGCGTAAAGAACCGGATAAGGAAATACTTTCCCGGCTATTCAGTGAATTTGAGTTTTCATCACTGCTTCAGGAATTAAAGCAGGGCACCCCGAGCGCCGTCAAGGATTGTGCAATAGTTCAGGATAGAGAAAAACTGGAATATCTTGCCGCTCAATTGCAGAAATATCCGGAAATATCAATGGAGCTTATCCGCAGAAATGATTTTCCTGCGGATTTGATCGGCATTGCATTCAGTAACGGCGTTGAAGCCTTTTACATACCAACAGGGCACACTGCCGTGCAGGCACAATTGCCGGTAAAAGAAGTCTTTGCTGTCCTGGCTCCGGTTCTGAGCAGTACCAAAATCAGAAAATATGTGCACGATCTTAAAGCTGCCCTTGTGGATCTGGCAAATTTTGGTGAGTGGAGATTCAGGCGGGAAATGATGTAATGCTTGCCGCTTACCTGCTAAATCCTGCCCGAAGCATTCTTATGATCTTGCGGAAATTGCCTGGGAATTTTTGCATGAGCAGATTCCCTCCCCAACCGATGTGGCCGGAGGCAAAGGGAAAACTTATCCGCTGGACCTGGTGCCTGTAGACAAAATGGCAGCCTATGCCGGCGCGCGCGCAGCTGCCTTGTTGGCGCTTGGCCCGGTTCTTTCCGGTAAATTAAAGGAAATAGCTGCCGCCGATCTTTTTGAAAAAGTGGAAATGCCTCTTTTGCAAGTGCTCTCGGAGATGGAGAAAAAAGGTGTGCTCGTTGATGTTCATCTGTTGGGGCAAATGTCCACAGAGCTCAAACAATTGCTGTCTCTTTCGGAGGAGAAAATATTTCGCCTGGCCGGTGAAAAATTCAACATCAATTCACCCAAGCAATTGCAGAGCGTTTTATTTGAAAAACTCAACCTGCCCACCAGGCAAGAAAACGAAGGAAGGCTTCTCTACAGATGTTGATGTCCTTTCTTATCTTGCGCAAAGCCATGAACTGCCGGCGGAAATCCTCGCTTACCGCAGTCTGGCCAAGCTCAAATCCACTTATGTTGATGCGCTGCCTTTGCTTCTCAATCCGCAAACTGGCCGGATTCATACGTCCTATAATCAAACGGTGACGGCAACAGGCCGGCTCTCCAGCAGCAACCCCAATTTGCAGAATATTCCGATTCGGACGCTGGAAGGCAAAAGAATCCGGCAGGCTTTTATTGCCGCACCCGGTTGCATCCTGATTTCCGCCGACTATTCGCAGATAGAGCTGCGCGTGCTCGCCCATTTCTCGGAAGACGAGACTTTAATCGAGGCTTTTACTACGGGAGAGGATATCCACAGCCGCACGGCGTCGGATATCTTCGGTGTTTTTCCGCAGATGGTTAATGCCGACATGCGCCGGCAGGCCAAAGTGATCAACTTCGGCATTCTCTATGGAATGAGTGCTTTCGGTTTAGCCAAAGAGCTGGGTGTCTCGCAGAAAATAGCCCAGCTCTATATTGACGGATATTTTTCCCGCTATAAGAAAGTGCGGTCTTATCTGGATGGAATACTGGAAGAAGCCCGCCGCGACGGATTTGTCTGCACGCTTTTGAACCGCCGCCGTTATTTACCGGAATTAAAGAGCCCGGTGGCGAGCGTGCGACAGTTTGCCGAACGCATGGCCATTAATACGCCGATTCAGGGAACCGCGGCCGATTTAATCAAGGTGGCTATGGTCAATATTGCCTCATTTGCTGCAAAAGCAAAATCTTGCCGCCCGGCTGATTATGCAGGTGCATGATGAACTTGTTCTGGAAGCGCCGATTCAGGAAAAAGATGAAGTCATGCAACTGGTTAAAAAAGAAATGGAAGAAGTCATTAAACTGAAAGTGCCGCTGAAAGTGGAGATTGCCTTCGGAAATAACTGGGACGAAGCCCACTAAAATAGGCTGAAGCGTATTAGGCTCGCAGACCGGCGAATGCCGGTGAAGGCTGAAGGAACAAACACCTAAATGCGACCTGAAGAACAGAAATATTGAAAGCACAAATATGCGCCTCACGGCGGGATTCTTGGGCCTTGCATCGGAGCATTCGCGTGCCCTCTTGTCACCTACAGGTGATTAGGGTATTTGAACAACCCTGAAAAGTTATGGGTGTTTCTTGTTGTCATTGCCGGGCGGGCACTCCGGCGGATGCTGGATGGCTTCTAAAATATCGCTTGAAATTCAGCTAATTATCGCTTATTTATGGGCATAGCAAATATGGTTTTAAAGCAGACGGGTAACCCAATGCAAAAGACAGTAGATTATTGGTTGGAAGAAGGTGACGAGGCTTTAAAGGTCGCCGAACACCTTTTCGAAAAGAAAGACTATTCTTATTCATTGTTCTTTGGTCACCTCGCTGTGGAAAAAATACTCAAGGCTATTTATGTTCAGAAAAATGGAGAGCACGCTCCGCAAATCCATAACCTTGTAAGGCTTGCCCAACAAGCTGGTCTTTCATTAAATGCCGAACAAATAGATTCACTCAATAAAATTACTGCTTTTAATTTGGAATCAAGATATCCTGATGAAAAACGAAGCTTTCGTATTAAGTGCACCGAACAATTCACCTCAATGGAGTTGATCAAAATCAGGGAGATTTTACAGTGGCTCAAATCGATAAGGAAGTCTTAGGTAAAGTCCAGAGATTTATCAAAAAACTGAAAGAAAGCGGTATAGCCGTTGAGTCCGCTTATCTATTCGGTTCTTATGCAGCCAATCGTGCAGGCCGTTGGAGCGATATTGATGTAGCTATTGTTTCGCCGGATTTTTCCGCTGACCGTTTTGCTGAACGTCTTCGCCTGATGAAACTTTCCACGGAGATTGACAATAGGATTGAACCCGTTCCGTTTCATTCAGATGCCTTTAATGACACTGATCCTCTGGTGGACGAAATAAAAAAGAGCGGCTTTGCTCTATTGTCTTAGGTATAATCAACGTCGTTTCTCGATTGCGAAGCGCGTCCTGCGCGCTGTGGCAATCAACCTCATATTTATTCTGGGCATTTGTTTCAAACCATAAAAAAGTCGGATCATGTGCATTCCGCTTTTCATTCTCCAGCGTTTTTAATCTAATCCACTTTGTTGCTTTGATACTGGATTGCCTGGTAGAGCCGGGCAATTACAGGCTATTTGAAATAAGCGCTGGTCTTGCTTTACTCATACCTCTGTCAGGGCGCTGTCGCCTTTTTGCCCAATTCAAAAGCCTGCTGATTCCCTTCTTTGTTAGCCGCAATTTCTCCCTTGTCAGTGGCGGAGGCCATGACGGCGCCAAGCCAGTGCATTTTGGACATTTCCACTGTTGTTTTAAAGCTATGGACAATCGGGTCAGCCATATGCACATTCGGATCACCGCAAACAGTGATCAGGCCGATGCGTTTGCCCCGCAATTTAGGATAATAAGCTTTCTGCCAGCGCCACTCGGCATCATAAAAGGCGCACCACCTGTCCAGATAGGCTTTCATCTGTGCCGTCATCGAAAAGAAATAAACGGGGACGCTGTGGATGATGGCATTTGCTTCCAGGATCTTCTGGTGTATTTCCGGCATATCGTCTTTAAGTACGCAAAGGCCGGTTTCGTTGCACTTCTTGCAGTCCTTGCAGCCGGATATTTTCATCCTGTCCAGAATGATTTTTTCCACTTCCGCACCGGCTTCTTTGGCGCCGGCTAAAGCCTGGTTCAGCAGGATATCGCTGTTGCCTCCGACTCGCGGACTTCCCATAATGCCCAGTACCTTCATATAATCCTCCTCATCTTTTTTATGATAATTATAAGTCCAGCTGCTTATCTTAAGGATAGCGAGTATTTTCTCTAAATCCCGATCCATTGAACAAAATTGAAGGCCAGGACTCCGCCCAAGTAGGAGGCCAGCAGAGTCAGAAGAATCGTTGAATAAAACCATTTATTGCTGTTCATTTCTTTTTTCAATACGGCAATGGTTCCGGCGCAGGGGATGAAAAGCATCATAACCACGAGGAAGGCCGCCGCTGAGGCGTGGCTCATAACCTGCGGCAGCACATTCACCAATCCTTCTGCGCCAACCGAATAAAGAACACCGAGCGTAGCGATAACATTTTCTTTCGCCACAAGGCCGGTTAAAAGAGCGGCAATCATTTTCCAGTTCAAGCCCAGCGGTTCTCCTATCGGTTCCAGCAATTTTCCCAAAGAGGCAAGCCAGCTTTCTTCAACAACACCGGAAGGGTAATACGACAAAAACCAGATAATTACGGCGACGCCGAGGATTATTGTTCCCGCCTTGCGCACGAAAGAAACCGTTCTCGACCAGACAACCATCATAATTGTTCTTAAATCCGGCCGATGGTAAATAGGCAACTCCATGATAAAAGGAGCATCCTGCTTCCAGATAGCCTTATTAACAAAGATGCCGGCGATGCCCAGAGCTACAATATTTAAAGCGAGAATGCTCCAGGATACATAAGGTGCGTTTGGTCCAAAGATGGCTGCCGAAACAAGAGTCAGGACGGCAAGTCTTGCCGTGCAGGGGACAAAGGGAATCAAGAGCAGGGTAATCATCCGGGCCTTGCGTGTCTCGATAATCCGCGCACCCAGCACGGCGGGGACATTACAGCCAAAGCCCAGGCACATCGGGATAAAGCTTTTGCCGTGCAATCCTACAAGATGCATGATTCTGTCCATCACAAAGGCGGCGCGCGCCATATAGCCAATGTCCTCCAGCAGCGCCATCGTGACAAAGAATATAATCAGGATGGGCAGGAATGTAATTACCGAGCCGGTTCCGCCAATAATCCCATTGAAAAATAATCCCTTCAGCCAGGGGGGCAATCCGATAAATAATGGCTCGCACCAGCCGGAGAACTGGGAAATTAAACTATTCAGCCAGTTTTGCAAGGGAACTCCGATGGAATAAGTGAGAAAGAACACAGCGGCCATAACACCCAGCAAAATCGGAATCCCGAATACCGGCCGGGTCAGAATGTGGTCGATCCGGTCGGTCAACACTACCTGCCCCATCTTGAAACGGGAAAGCGCGGCTCTCGTTATTTCTTCAATCCAGTCATAACGTCCATTGACGACGGCATGCAAAGAATCTTCATGCTCAGCGAAGAGCGCCATAATTTTTTTCCAGGAGTCGGCCGGCAGTTGCGCTTGCATTTGTTTGGAAACATCAGGATCCCCCTCCATCAATTTAATCGTGAGCCATTGTGCCGTGTAGGGTGCAATGCTGTTCGGCCGCACCTCGGCGAGTATTTTCTGGTAAACAGGCACATGGTCGGCGGATACTTCAGGTAAATGCGGATGAAGGATGACATCGCCGGCAGCGAAAGCGTTGATCTTGGCAACCAGTTCTTTAATGCCGCTGTTGCGTTTCGCAATCATGGGAATTACGGGAATACCCAGGGCATTCTGCAGGGCCGGCGTATCGATCTGGATGCCCTGCTGGGAGGCGACATCAAGCATATTGAGTGCGACAATTACCGGCCGGTTCAGCAGCAGTACTTCGGAAAGAAGATAAAGGCTCCTCTCCAGCGCCGCCGCATTTAAAACCAGAACTACCAGATCAGGCTTCTCTTGAATAATAAATTCCCGGGCAACTCTTTCTTCTTCCGAGAAGGCCGTCAGGCTGTAAGTTCCCGGTAAATCGACAATCCGCAGCAAAGTGTTGGCAGAGCGGTGAAAGCCTTCTTTCTTTTCGACGGTTTTACCCGGCCAGTTGCCGACATGCTGGGATAATCCGGTGAGAATGTTAAAAACAGTTGATTTGCCGACATTGGGCTGGCCGGCCAGTGCAACGAATATTTCTTTTTCCACGGGCGGTTCACAAGCGTCATCCCTGATGGAGATCTTATAGACCATTATTTTTGCCGCTTCACCCTGGCCTAAGGCAATTCTCGTGTCTGCCACCTGCACGATCACCATGCCGCCGCTGACCTGGACAATTTTGAATTTGGCATTGGCAACGATGCCCATCCCGGCGAGACGGCTGATTAGGGAAGAGCCGCCTTCAATAGAATGAATAATGCCCTGATCGCCTTCCTGTAATTGGGATATGGGGGTGGGATTGGTCATAGTTCTCCAGTTTACTTCTTTAAACAAACACGATATTTCTTCAAAAGAATTTCCGGTCCGTATGAGCCCTTCGTCCGGCGCAGATTTTTATTGCCCATGTCCTCTTCCAGATTGAGATATTTATACCGGGGCAATAAGCGCTTAGCCGTGTCGTTGAACATAAACTCATAAATACCGTGGTACTTCTTGGAAGCCTTGGCAAAATGGAGGACAAAGGTCTCCGTGTTTAATTCTTCGCCGATGATAAACCCTGCCGGATTGTTCTCAATGTAGTAAATAGTTCCCCATAAAGCAAGCCGGGAAAATTTCTCTAGGGCTTCCCGGCATTGCTCAAAATCTGTTTTATTTAATGCCAACCCGGAATCATCCTGCCAGGCCTGCAATATTCTCATCGCCTGCGTTGCATTATTTTCCGATACAGCCTCCGCCCGGGGATCATATGCAGAAAAGAATTGATTTAAATGATTTCTATGGCGGGTATACTGATTCCCTTTGAAAGAGGCCATCTTTTCCGTCAGATAAATGTAATCCGATTCACTGTCGTCGCAGGTTATCACAAATTTATCTTCCGGGAAAAAGGAAAGCCATTCACCGGGGATGGGAAAGAAGAAGTTTTTCTTATCCAGAAGATCTACAAATACCTGCTGATCGCATTGTCTCAGGTCGTTCAGCGGCATTATGTAATTCTGGCCGTGCCGGTTACAACCGGAAATAAATAGCCCGCAATCAGTGGTTAAAAATTCATAATGGCTGATATTGCGGAAGAGAAATATATTGGCAAACGTGTAATCGGAAATCGGCAGATTAAGTTGCTTAAAATTATCCAGGAGAAGTTCACGGTGCTGAAAATCAATTGTTTCTGATTTCTTCATAAAATAAGTGTTGGATAATCCTTCCCTGATTTAATTTACAGAATCAATTTCTGTCCGTTTTCTTTGAGCCAGAGCCGGTGTAACTTGTATTCCGGCATCGCCGTTTCTATTAATTTCCAGAATCGGGCAGAATGATTTTTTTCTTTCATATGCATCAACTCATGGACGATGACGTAATCAATAACAGTCGGCGGCGCCATAATCAACCGGAAGCTGAAAGCTAAACCGTCTTCCGGCGAACACGACCCCCAGCGTGTCTGGGCGGATGTAATTCTAATGCTGCGGGGCAGCAACTGCTCCCGGCGGCTGAGATGTTCGACCTGTTTGGAAAAATAATCCTGCGCCCTTTTTTTATACCATTCAATAAAATATCTTTTCCCCTCAACCCCGCCGTTTGCGCAGTTAAGATAAAAACGATTGCTCCAAAATACAAGACCCACGGGCAGGTTTTGCTGAAAAAATACTTCGAGGGGGTATGGTGCGCCCAGATAATAGAAATATTCACCCGATATATATTGTTTTTCTCCGGTCTGAACCTGTTGATCTTTTTGCTTTTGAATGCTTTTCTGAATCCAATCGTATTTTTGCTCGATAAAACTTTTTATCTCACAAGCCGGTGTAAAATAAGGTGCTGAGACAACAACATCAGATTGCCTGGTTATTTGCAGGGAAATTGTTCTTTTTCTTTTTCTGCTTCTCTTCAGAATATAAGGAACCGCCGATCATTTATCATCCAAGGATCGAGACATTGCTTCAACCGGTGAAACCATCAAGGTTGCATCTTTCTGATCTTTCCTTACCATAAATAAGCTGTTAGTGCCATTTATTACAGCGACGGGAAATCAGTGCCTTGCGGTAACTTGCGATCTATTAAGCAACGGCTAAACAGAACTTTCCAATAAATAAATAATATGCTAAAAACTGAGCAAAATTTCCCGGGCGTGAGAGTAATGGAAAAAATCCATAGATGTCCCTGGGGGTATTACGAGGTGCTTTCCTCTGCCTCCGATCATAAAGTGAAGAGAATAGTGGTTGAACCGCAAAACCGGCTGAGCCTGCAGCGCCATAAATTGCGCAATGAACACTGGTTTGTTGTTGCCGGTGAGGGCAGGGCTGTAGTTGACGGCAGAGATTTCCCGCTTCGTGCCGGAAGCGTTATTGATATCCCGGCCCTAACCAGACACAGGGTCGAGAATTATTTCAGTGAAAACCTGGTTATCATTGAGGTGCAAACCGGAGAATTCTTCGGTGAAGATGATATCGAACGCTTCGAAGACGACTACGGCAGAACCTGAACCGGATTCTTGCCCCTTTCTTTGCGGTTGAATAATTAGAACGGACATTTTTCCAGTGAACGAAACCAATCCTTTATACAATCCCCCGACGGTAATCGGTATCTTTATGCAGCAGGCCGGCCGTTTCGGCGACAGAACCCTCTCGCTGGTTAAGAAGGCCGGCCGCTGGGAACCGGTCACCTGGCGGCAATCCCGGGAAGCACTGCCGGCCCGAGTCATGGGCCTTTTCGCTCTGGGTTTCAAGAAAGGAGATACCGTCGGAATAGCCAGCCGCACCCGCAAAGAATGGAGCGATGCCGATCTCTCTGTTTTAGCGGCGGGGGGAGTGACCGTCGGCCTTTACCCTTCGGCCAGCCTCTGGGAAATCACCCATGTAGTTAAGCACAGCGGCCTGAAGATATGCTTTGTGGAAGATGAGGCGCTGCTCGACAAGCTCCTTGCCGTTCGGTCGGAGACGGGACTGCCGGAGAAAATTATTCTCTTTGAAGCAAGCAGCAAATCCCTGCCCCCCGGTGTGATCACTCTGGAGAATTTCATCGTCCGGGGACGAAGCGATTATGAAGCCGATCCGCAGCGTTTTGAAGCTGCCTGGCGGGCCGTCGAGCCTTCCGATCTGGCAACAATTGCCTACACCTCCGGAACAACGGGACCGCCCAAAGGGGTTATGATATCTCACGCCAATCTTTACCATACTGTCATCAATGCAACCAAGATGCACAATTACGCACAAAGCGATTTCGGCCTCGCGTTTCTCCCCCTGACCCATATGCTGCAAAGAATGACCGTCTATGCGGCGCTGCACCTCGGCATTGTCGGCGCTTATGCCGAAAGCATCGATAAGCTTTTGGACAATTTCCGGGAACTCCGTCCCACTGTGCAGGTCAGTGTTCCCCAGATCTTTGAGCGGATATACAACCGGATCAATCAGATGCTGGCTTCCGGGCACTCCTGGAAACGGTGGATATTTCAATGGGCTGTGGCGGTGGGCCGCAAAACTGTTCCCTACCGTCAGGCAAAGCGTTCACTGCCGCCCTATCTTGCCCTCAGGCAGGCAATTGCCCATCGTCTTGTTTTCCGAAAAATTCATAATATCTTCGGGGGGCGGGTTAAATATCTTTTGTGCGGAGGAGCCCCCATGCCCATGTATCTGCTGGAATTTTTCCATGCTGCGGGGCTTTTGATTCTGGAAGGTTACGGATTGACGGAAACCGTCGCACCGGCGGCGGTAAACCGGGCGGAGTGTTTCCGGTTCGGCACGGTGGGGCAATTGATTCCCGGGATGGAGGCAAAGATTGCCGCCGACGGCGAACTGCTTCTGCGGGGGAAAGGCCTTTTCCAGGGGTACTACAAAGATCCGGAGGCAACAGCAGCAGCAATAGACGCCGCAGGCTGGTTTCATAGCGGCGACATTGCCGTCATTGACGACGAGGGGTTCATCACCATTACCGATCGCAAGAAAGATCTGATCGTCACGGCCGGCGGCAAGAACATCGCCCCCCAGAATATTGAAAACCTCATCCGGACGCTGCCGCTGATCAGTCAGGTTATGATATGCGGCGATCGTCACAAGTATCTGACGGCTTTAATTACCTTGAATGAACAGGAACTGCGGAATTTTGCCCAACGGGAGAATATTCCCGGCGGGGAACCGGCCGAACTGGCCGCTGACCAGAAGGTCTGGCAGGTTGTTTCCGGGCATGTGCAGGAGACCAACACTCGCCTGGCCCCGTACGAGCAGATCAAGCGGTTTGCCATCCTCCCGCATGACTTTACCGAAGAAGCGGGAGAACTGACTCCGACACTAAAACTCCGCCGCCACGAGATCAGGAAACGCTTTCACGACCAGATCGAAAGCCTCTACAACGAATGAAGGATGGAGCTGACAGTCCATTCATGCCCCGCAGGTTATCTGCCCATCATCTGAAAAAGGCGACGGCATCCCCATCGGCATCCTGCCACGCGGCAAAGTTTTCACGATATTCTCTGATTCTTTCATAGTTCAACGTTGTTGTGAAAATGCTGGGGATATCCGCGTGTTGGAACAGGATGTTCCCGAGCGGATCAATGATCGACGAGCCGCCGCTGTAGAGAAGGCCGTTGCCGTCTTCTCCCACCCGGTTCACGCCGATAACATAGCACTGGTTTTCCACAGCCCTTGCCGGCAGCAGAAGTTTCCAATGGGGCGCGCGTTTACCGGGCCAGTTGGCGACGTAAATCGCCGCATCGTAGCTGTTTGCGATATTCCGGACCCAGATGGGGAACCGCAGATCATAGCAGATGAAGGGACGCAGCTTCCATCCATTCACCTCAACCGTGAGATGACTGTTGCCCGGTGAGTAAACTTTATGCTCGCCGGCCATGCGAAAAAGATGTTTCTTGTCATAGGTCAGCAGCCCGCCGTCCGGTTTGGCCCAGAGCAGCCGGTTAAAATATCTTTTGCCTTCCTTGATAATAACGCTTCCCAGGATATGGGCATTCTTCTGCCTTGATTTGGCCGTGATCCAGGAAACCGCGGCTCCGTTCATAGATTCGGCCAGCTTTCCGGCGTTCATGGTAAAGCCCGTCGTAAACATCTCCGGCAGGACGATAACATCCGTTTTCTGTGCAATACCGTCGATCTTGCGGTCCAGCATGGCGAGATTGGCGGATATGTCTTCCCAAAAGAGTTCCGTCTGAATCAGGGTTACTGTTAAATCCTGCATAAATTCTCCATTATATGAGTCAAGGTTAATCTTAAATCTTGCATAATTTCTCCGCCGCTGCAATCAAAGTTTCATCCTTCTTGGCAAAACAAAAACGCAGTGCCTTGTGGTCATCTCCTCCGGCGTAAAAAACCGATGGAGGAATGGCCGCCACTTTATATTCGGTTGTAAGCCGTCGGGCGAAATCAATTTCGTTCTCATCGGATATGCCCTCATAGGAAAGCATCTGGAAATATGTTCCGAGGCACGGTAGAGGCCGGAACCGGGAGTCTTTAATCAGGGAGAGAAACCGGTCCCTTTTTTCCTGGTAGAATCCTGCCAGGGTGAGATACTTTTCCTTTTTCTCCAGAAATTCGGCAAAGGCCAACTGGGTTGGCGTGTTGGAGGCAAATGTGACAAACTGGTGGACCTTCTGAAATTCCGCAGAAAGTTGCCGGGGGGCCAGACAATAGCCCAGTTTCCAGCCGGTGACATGGTAGGTCTTGCCGAAAGAGCTGATGACGAAACTCCGCCGGGCTAGCTCCGGGTATCTGGTGATGCTTTCATGACGATGACCGTCAAAGACGATATGCTCATAAACTTCATCGGAGATGATGAGGATATCCGTGCCGGCAATAATATCCGTGAGAGCCGCCATGTCCTCCCGGCCAAGGATGGCGCCGGTGGGGTTGTGCGGTGAATTTAATATCAGCAGCCTCGTCTTTTTGGTTATCGCATCTTTCACCTCATTCCAGTCAATATGGTAGTCCGGATGCTTCAAGGTCACATACACCGGTATTCCTCCGGCCAGCAGAACATCCGGTACATAGGCATCATAGGCCGGTTCGAACAGAATCACCTCATCGCCCGGATTCACCGCACAGGTGATGGCGGAAAAAAGGGCCTCCGTAGCCCCGGAGGTTACGGTGATTTCCGTGTCCGGATCGTACGAGGCGCCGTAAAGTTCCTTTGTCTTTTCAGCAATGCGCTGCCTTAAGGCGGGCACTCCCTGCATCGGGGCATATTGATTATGCCCTGAGGCCATGTATTTCAGAACCAGCTCAGGGAGTTCCGGGTCAACAGCGAAATCAGGGAATCCCTGGGAGAGGTTGATGGCTCCTGCATCGCCCGCCAGTTTGGACATCACCGTAAAGATCGTAACGCCGACATTGGGCAGTTTGGAAGATAACGAAATCAACATATTTTCCTCTCAATTAATGGGGACGGTTCTATTTATTTTTTGTCAATATAAACATTTTTGTCAAAATAATTAAGTGTTTGTTCTATCGGCAAACAGGGTTTCACAGAGACTGAGCGGATAGACGGGAAAGTCGCTCCGTTGCTGCATTTCCTTGCCGCCATAGATAATGCCGCCTCGAATAACCCGGTCAGCCCCGGCAGCTTTTGTAAAATGATGCAGGCCTCTAAAGAAATCGGGGTTAACGGTGGCGCCTGATTTTATTTCAACGGCCAGCAGCTCTCTGCCGCGCTCGGCGCTAATGCAATTTTTAAGATATCGCCGATTCCGGCAGTCTTAATAATGATGCTTTTCAATTCAGCAAAGACAGGAGATTCAGCATTGGCCTGATAATAAATCTGCCTGCCTTTATTTATTCTGGTAACCAGCCCTGCATCCACCAGTGTATTAACCTGGCGCTGCACCGCCCCCATTCCACCCCCGGCCACGCGGACGATCTGACGCAGATAGAAGGATTCATCGGCATGACCATACAGCAAAGACAAGACAGCCTGTCGTGTTTTACCAAACAGGATTTCGGAAAGCTTATTATTAATCGCAATTTTGTCCATAGTTGAATGCACCATTTACGGGTGCAATCGTACCCGTTACGGGTGCGCTTGTCAATTATTATTTTGGGAGAAGTATAAGGGAATTAATTGGACATTCAAAACTTAGTTACAGACTTTGCGGTTGGATCAGGTTGACTCTATTTATTTTAGTTTCTTGATGCAGGTGTTGCAGGTCTTCTTATGTTATACCAGAGCCGGACAAGCCACACGGCAGCGATGGCCATCAGGAGGCGTGGAACATATAGCCAGAAAGGGTTCAATAATGCGAAGGAAAGGAAAAGAGCCGGGTCCTCCAGCATGGAGTGATTGATGCCGATGGAAAGATGGAGGGTCGTAAGATCTTCTTGTGTGAGTTCGCCATTATTTGCTTCTTCGACAATCACGGCGCCGCCATAGGAAAGGCCAAAGATAACGGCTGCCATCCAGAGCAGGCCGACCCGTCTGCTTAAACCCATAAGCCTGAGAAGGGGAGAGAAAAAGCGGACGATAGAAGTGATCCAGTTCAGAGATTTCAGGACTTCCAGAAGAATCATAATGGTCATGATAATGCAAAATATTTTAATGGACAGGAAAAATGTTGTCGACACCCAGTCTTTCACCATGGGCAGAAAGGGCGCGGTTCCTCCGGCAGAAGCATTGGCCAGAACAAGCGGCGTCTTTCCCATGTCCATAAAGGGGGCGACTATCAGGACAGTCAGGATGGCAGCGCCAATACGGAAAAGGATCGCGATCAAGGGATTTATGCCTGATTTGGCCTGGATGATTCCTTCCTGAATCAGGCTGTGGGCAATCAAGATGAAAATGGCAATCAAAGTTATTTCTGTGTTGTTCAATGGTAGAACAGCCATTACGGCGATAGCCGAATAGATACTTATGAGCATGCCGATGAGAATGGGCAGGGCGGCCATTGGTGGCAGACTGAGGATATCCATGACAGGCCGAAAGATAAATTCCAGGGAAGTGAAGACACCACTCCACACGAGAAGGGCCGTCACAAAAGAGATGGGAAGAATGATCTTCATTATCCAGATAAAAGAGCTCCAGCCTTTGATAATGCCGCTCTTAATACCTGCTTGAAATTGCATCATGTATTGTTCCATCTTTATCTATTTGTTCCCAGTGGCAAAAAGGGCAGGAATGGTGGAATCACCGCCGCCTGCGCAGATCAAGCCACATGACATAGAGAATCATGAAGATACTGTAAACGGCCGAAGGCAGCGCCGCTTCCTTCTCAAACAACGCAATGGCGATCCCGCCGGCAATTCCCTGATTTTTTAAAGTACCCAGAAGGACCAGACTGATCACATTCTTCTTGTCAACTTTGGCAAGAACGCCGATCTTTTCAATGATGAATCCAAGAAGAAAAGTTGCAGCCAGCACAACAAGCACTAACGGCGCGAGCATCAATGGCCTGGCGAAAATCAAATTCTGGTTAATACCGACGATCGAATACAGGACGATAAAAAATCCCCAGTCTGTAAGTATTCCACGAACCGGCGCGATCCGGTCTTGCAGATTAAAGTAGAGAATTCCGCGCGATAAGATCAGCGGCAGGACAATCAAGAGCAGCATAATTCTGAGAAGTTTGTATGGATCGGCAAAACCCGTCCCTATAAAAATCCAAATCATTAAAGGCATGATCGCCAGAGCCGCCAAATAAGAAGCTACCGTACCCGACAGGGTATAGGAAACATTACCTTCCAGCATGGAAGTAAAAGGAATAACTGCCACAGCCGGAGGGACTGCCGCGATCAGCACAAAACCAATCCAGATATTTTGGTCGGAAATCAACAACGCTGATGTAATCACAATCACGCTCCCCAGTATGACGTAGGTCATCAGGATGCCAAATAGTGACGGCAACAGAATGGCACCTGGCTTGAGAAAATAGTCATTGGACACATTGACCGTTGCCAGAGTCATAACAAACGCCAGCGCAGGCATCATCAATACGGAGGTCCAGACGGCCGGCTGCGGCAGAGCAAGCCCGAGCACAATGGCCAGAAGAAAAATAAAGTTGCGGTTGCTGAGAAGGCGAATCATCTTTAATCCTCAATGAGTTGATATTTTATTACGTATTCACAGGGCGCGGTGAATACCGGACTAATGCAGCGGACGCCCTGAAGATTCTAAGTTACTCCCGCTGTAGATGGGGTCAGGCCGTTGAAAAATCATTCTACTGACTCCAATTTTCGCTGTGTGATTATGTAATGATGCGTGGAGAATGATACAACTTCTTGAAGGCAAAGCAAGATAAAACATGTGGTTGAGATTAATAAGACATATTAGTTCGGTTACTGCGCGATCAGACAATGACAGTGCACGGGTCGTCATCATCAAAGTATTTCTATATCCGCCGCTGGCATCTCCTCCTTGCCGCCGCAGTATCATCATTGATTTGGCATGGGATTAAGTGTAAAGTGCGGAAAAAATGGGAAGCAAAGATGGATGATCAAGGCAATTTTCTGGGACAATGACGGCGTTCTGGTTGATACGGAAGGCCTTTTTTTCCGGGCCAATCAGGAGATACTGGCGGGTGTGGGAATTTCTCTGGGATGGGAGCAGTTTGCAGAGATCTCTCTGACCAGGGGAGAAAGTGTGCTGCAACTGGCGGCAAAGCCCGGGACGGATGCATTTTATAAACTGCGGCATGATCGCGACCTCCTTTATGCCGACTTGCTGACCCGTGAACCGCTGGTGATTGACGGTGTCCGGGAAGTGCTGGATGCGCTCCAGGGAAAATACTTAATGGGAATCGTTACGAGTTCCGGACATGAGCACTTCGAAATCATTCACCGGCAGTCCCAACTCCTGCCTTACTTTCAGTTTGTTCTGACGCTGAAGGATTTCGCGCATACCAAGCCGCATCCCGAGCCGTACCTCAAGGCTCTGGAGCTCGGCGGTTTCGCGCCGGCGGAGTGCCTGGTCATTGAGGATTCGCCGCGCGGACTTGCCGCCGCCCGGAGCGCCGGAATCCGGTGCATTGTGATCCCGAGCAAATTCACCCGCGGCAACAATTTTGCGGGGGCCTATAAGGTGCTGCAAAGCATTAAAGAACTGCCGGCGGTGCTTGGAGAATAATGCCCGGGAACTAATCTTTTTGGCCGTAGAAGCACCTTATACCAATTTGCATTCGAAATGATAACGACGACTGCCAACAAAGTTAGCGTTTGAATGCGACTTGGTATTATCATTCCTTTATTGACACGCAAATATCCTTTATATTAATATGAAATCGTCCCTATTGCCTGATTATCTATCGACAGGACGTAAAATGCTATTGACCATCATTTGTCTAATTGTGTTTGTCGTCGTCAGCCTTTCTGTTATCATCCTTTATAACGGCCTTGTCCGCAGCCGCAATGACGTTAAAAATGCCTGGAGCGCCATAGATGTGCAGTTGAAAAGACGGCATGATCTGATTCCCGGCATCGTTGAGTTCGTCAAGGGATATGCCACCCACGAACGTCAGACGCTGGAAACCGTAACCAAAGCGCGTCAGGCCGCGCTGGCATCTTCCGGAGACCTGGAGGCGCGCGCGAAAGCTGAAAAGGCCCTCTCCGCTTCCCTGCTTCCCCTCCTGGCCCTGGCCGAGGCATACCCCGCCCTCAAAGCCAGCGAAAACTTCATCGCCCTGCAGCAAGAACTGGCGGCGACGGAAAATAAAATCGGCTTTGCGCGGCTTTATTACAACGACACCGCCACGCGGTATAAAAATCGCATAGAAAAGTTTCCCGGCAATATCGTTGCCGGTTTTTTCAACTTCCGGGCGGAGCCCTTCTTTCAGCTGCAGGAGGTTCGGAACGCGCTGCTCCGCAGATAAAGTCAAGGATAATCGCTGAAAACAAGCGCAGTGAAGTTTGAATCGTCGGCGGAATTGATCCCGCAGGCGCCGTCCGGTCTTGTGACCTTTAGGTTACGAATACGGAACGAAGCCCTGCGGGATCGAGAAGAAGATATTCCCCGCGGCTTGCTGGGGGCGATTTGGAAAACAGTAAAAAAAGGGGGTTTCTATGGCTGAGACGATGAGCAATCTGGGATGGTCGGTAATCTTTTCACTGGTCGGCGGTTTGGTCGGAATGGTTCTGGTGCTGGTGAGTTCCGCCTTCGTGCCGCGACTGATGGATAAGCTGACCCCCAACATTGACGAGGAGAAGGAAATCATCAGGGGCAATACCGCCGTGGCCGGATACTTCGGCAGGATTGTGGGAGCCTGCATTATCGGCCTGAGCATTGTTGTGGCAGCCGCAGTGCTGGGCGGGATCATATCAGCGCTCCATTAAGGCAGACTCTTGGTGACCAATTTGCTGGCAGTGGGGAAATCCATGAAAACGAGGATCGTTATTCCGGCACTGATAATGCTGCTTTTGCTTGCGTCTTCAGCCTGGGCGCGCGGCGGCGGCGGTTGCCTGGCCGGGGGCACGCCCGTCCTGACGCCTTCAGGAGAGGTAGCCATCGAAAAGCTCCGTCCGGGTGACCCGGTCTGGAGCATCTCCGGCGGGAAGCTGCAGAGGGGTTTTGTTCAGGTGCTGACGTCGGTCCAGCCGGATGCTTACCTGGAAATCAGTACAGAAGAGCAGATTCTGCTCATTACTCCGGAGCATCCGGTAATGGTCGGACCGGGTGAATATCGTATCGCCCGGTTCATCAAAGCCGGTGAAAGAGTTTATCAAATCCGCAACGGAATCCTTCATGCTGCTCCCGTTCAATCAGTGCGGCGGATCGAAACCCGGCAACCAGCCTACAATTTGCTGGTCTCACCCGGTGGAACGTTTATTCCGGCCGGCGTTGTGGTGCACAATAAAGGCTGCTTTCTTCCCGACAGCGAGATCACGCAGGCCGACGGCACGAAAAAGTCCATCAGTTCCGTGCGGCGCGGGGATGAATTATTGGCGTATTCGCCGGAAGGAAAAATCGTCCGGACAAAGGTGAAAGATGTTATCCGACACCAAGTGGACGATTACATCCTGCTGAAAACAGACCGCGCTGCTATCCGGGTAACCGCCGAGCATCCTTTTTATACCGGGGCGGGCACATTCAAGACGCTGGAAGTGCTGAAAGTCGGTGATGCAATTTTCGCCTGGGATGGACAGACACTGGCCCGGCAGCAGATAGTCTCCCTGGAAAGGATTTCCGGACGAGTTGCGGTTTTCAATCTGCAAACCGATCATCCACACACCTTCTTTGCCGCCGGCCTGGCAGTCCACAATAAAGGCGGCGGCGGTGGTTGTTTCCCGGCCGGCACGTTGATCCGCACACCGTCGGGCGCAACTCCCATTGAGCAGTCTTGCGGCAAAAGATACCATACAGGCGGTTGACCGCAGGGGGCAGATCATCAATACGAGCGTGGAGAAACTATTCGCCTCCCGCAGCCGGATATTGTCAGTGAGAACCGATCGGGGCGAACTGCGCACAACCTCCGAGCATCCGCTAGGACTGGCCGACGGGACATATCTGGCCGCAGGCCTGCTCCAACCCGGGCACAGGGTGCTTTTTCGGGACAAGGGTGCTTTGGTTGCCGCCACAGTTCTCGGCACAGCGGAAAGCACGGAAGCCGAGTTAGTTTATAACCTCAGCGTGAAAGCAGCCGCATACATTTCTGGCTGCTGATTTTGTGGTCCATAACAAGGGCGGCGGAAGCTTCAGCAGTTCCGGATCACGCAGCTCCGGTTCGGGCGGCGGATCGGGCGGCGGTGCCTTTGGTTTCATCGTCGTTTTGATCGTCATCGGGACAGTTGTGATTATCATCGTCAAGACCAGAAAGCCGGGCAAGGATGAGAATTTGGATTATGTTTACAGCCCGGCGGAAATAGCCAAAAAATCAGCAAAAACCGAAAAGCTCCTCAATTTTATCAGCAGGCAGGATTTGTCAATGGCGCCGCAGGAGTTGCGCAAGTTAAGCGAGGCGACATTCCGCAAGCTTCAGGAATGCTGGCAGAAGCGGGATTACGCGCCGATGAAGGCACTGCTGATGGAAGACCTCTTTGCCCAGCACACTCTCCAGCTGCGGGGGATGGTGCAAAACAAAGAGATCAACAAACTTGATGATCTCCAGGTCAAGCGGGTGGACATTATTAATGTGCGCTATACGGAAAAGCCGGATTTGCGTGAATTTACCGCACTTATAACCGCTGCAGTGCGCGATTACTATGTTGACGATTCCACCGGCAAATTTCTGCGGGGTGACGCAGGCCCCGCGCAATTCCAGGAATTCTGGACATTTCAGCTCTCGGGAGAGCAATGGCTGTTGCGCGAGATCGAGCAGGCCGGTGAATCCGACATTCTCAAGGATGAAAACTTCGTCGAAATGCTGACCGACAAGACGATTGAGGGTATTTACGAAGATACCGCCGCCAAGGAAGGGGCGGCCGGGCCCTGGCTGACGAAAGGAACGGAAGAAAAGGCCACGCGCATTGACCGTCTGCTGAACTTCCTCGTGCAGACCGACAAAATCTGGGAGCGGCGTCTGATGCTCGAGCGGGCCAGAAAAATATTTTTGGACGTTTATCTGGCGCGGGAAAAAGGTGATCTCACGCAATTGCCGGAGACTGAATTATTTCCGTACATAGCGGAAAGTCTGCGCAAGATATTCCGCCAGTCGCAGATGGAAGGAACAAGCATCGAGTATAGAAATATTTGTGTGCGGAAAGCAGAACTTATTCTGATCAGAAACTATGCCGATCCCGCACGAGATGAGTTTACCGTGCGCATCAGCGCACACGCCCAGAAAATTGTCCGCAAAGGCAAAATGGTTTTAAGCCAGCAGGAATATGTAACTCCTTTTGACGAATACTGGACTTTCGGACGTCTGGACAACGTCTGGAAGCTCAAGGAAGTATTGCCGAAGGCCAGCGGCCAAAAGATGATTGCCGAAGAAAATGTGGATGAAGAAAGTAATGCCCAGCAGATGCAATGGTATTACCGCCAGACACGCGCCAACTGAGATTATTTCCAGGGAGGATTTTTATGGCTGATGCAATCATTATAGGAGCAGGTTACGCCGGAATGAGCGCCGCGGCTCTTCTCGCGCATGCCGGCCGGAAAGTTCTTCTTCTGGAATCGGCGGACCTGATCGGAGGCAGGGCGCACTTTTACAGGGACGAAAAAGGCTATCTCTGGGAATACGGTGCTCATTCGCACCGCCTTGCGCAACAGGGCATCGCCAATGCAGTGTTCCAAAGGCTGGGCGAAGAAATAAATTTCCTGCCTGAGGCTAAAGACGCCAAGCTGATATTTCGGGGTCTTCTCTGGGAAAGGCCGGAAGGACCGCTGGGATTTTTAAAAACGCCCATGTTGTCATTGCGGGCCAGGCTTGTGCTGCTTGCTTTACTGGTCAAAATTAAAAAGGCCGATCCCGCGCAGTGGTATGATAAAACCCTGCTCGAATTTTATAAAACGTTTTTTCGGAATACCGAGGTCGAGGCATTCCTGCCCTTCCTCGGTATGACCGTTATGTGCCCGGCGCCGGATAAGGTCAGCGCCGGCGAGGTCATCATTTTTTTGCAAAGGGCACTGAAGGCCGGAATCGGCGTCGGCGAGCCCAGGGGCGGCTCCGCCCAGATATTCTCCAGGTTGCAGAAACACATTGAAAAGAATGGGGAAATACATCTCCGGGAAAGGGCGGAAAAGATAATTATTGAAGACGGCAGGGCACGCGGCGTTGAAACGGATAAGGCGACCTACCTGGCCCCCAGTATAATCTTTGCCGCCAGATTGCCGCTGGTTCTTGATTTGCTGGACAATCGGCACCTCCCTCCGGCCACGCTCGATTACGCAAAAAATATCGAAAGCAGCTCCGGCCTCACCATCGACTTCATCACAGACAAGCCGGTGACTCATATCCGCGCGGGTATCCTTGGTGTTGACATACCGATATGGGCGCGCTTCCAGTCCAATGCCGATGATTCCTTCACTCCTCCGGGAAGGTATCTCTCGACCTGGGGGATCATGCTCCCCTGGCATTTTGACGGCGACGAGAAAACCGTCGAACAGACGGAGAAAAAGCTTAAAAGTACAATCTCAGCAATCTTTCCTGATTTTATGTCTAAGGTTGTCGTGGAAAGAAAGACCGTTGTGCCGGTAATGAACGGGAATGTCCTTACGCCGGCCCAGTCCAAACCGCACCGGCCGGACATTCAATGCTCCACAATTAAAGGCCTCTATTTCATCGGCGACACAGTAAAAGGAGATGGATGCTCCGGCGACATCAGCTTTTCCTCGGCCATGATCGCAGCCGATAAAATACTGGGTGCATAAAGGCGGTTCCCTCAATTGTCATCCGTCATTACGAGACTTCTCTAAGGAGCCGCCGTGCCCCCTGACCAGGGGGTCGCAATCTTTTTTATCAAGCGGCATGAGCTTTTTCCTGTAATCATATAGCATGCTGCGCAGTATGGGCATATACCGGTTTCAATATTCTTGATAAACGGATAAACGATCCCATGCTGTTTCTCCCGGCGCACAAGCATACCGGGCACGTGAGACAGTGTTCGGCCATTTGCTTATCTTCTTCTTTAGTAGCACCATTCACATGGCCACCTGAATTAAATAGAACCGTCCCCTTTATTTTTTTTGGTGGCGTGGTGCCGCCACATATCCTCGTCGGTGAAGCAGCGCTCGCTCTCGTCGGGGTGCATGGCGTCCTTGTCCATATGGCGGCGGTCGTAGGGCTGTTTGAGGACCTCGTCGTAGTACTCATGCTGGATGAGGAGGTTCATGATCTGGCTGGTGCCTGTCCAGATCATGGCCAGGCGCGTATCCCGCAGCGCCCGCTCGATCGGGTAGACATCGGTATAGCCGATGCCGCCCATGACCTGCATGGCGTTGTTGACGACATTCCAGGCGGCTTCGGTGGCAAAGCGCTTGGCCTCGCTGACGATGCGGCGTTTGTTGGGATAGTCCTCATCCACGGCCCGCGCGGCCATGTATGTCAATCCACGGGCGGCGTCGAGCTGGGTGATGGAGTCGGCCACCAGGAAGTTGACGGCCTGGTATTGCCGGATGAGCTTGCCGAAGGCGGCGCGCTTGTTGCTGTATCGCACGGCCAGGTCCAGGGCGCCCCAGATCCCCAGGCACCCGGCGGCCGAGGTCAGGCGCTCGGGGATCATCATCTGGTTGAAGCACAGGGCGCCGCCGTGGAGCTCGCCCAGGAGGTTCTCCCTGGGCACCTTCACGTCCCGGAAGACCAGCCGGCCGGTGCCCCCGCCGCGGCAGCCCAGCAATCCGTAATGGTATTCGGTTTCCACGCCAGGCCCCTTTTCGATGATGAGCAGGCTGATACGCTGGTACTTGTGGGCGTCCGGCGCAAAGTTCGTCCGGCAGTAGACGAGGAAGAAGTCCGACCCGTCGGCGCCGACCACGAATCGCTTCTGGCCGTTGACGATGAAGTGGTCACCGTCCAGAACGGCCTTGGTGGTGGCACCGAAGAAGTCCGAGCCGCCCCGGGGCTCGGTCAGTGCTTCGGCGGCGACAAGCTTGCCCGCGAGATACGGTTTGAGGAATTTTTCTTTCTGGGCGTCCGTGCCGAACTGGTTCAGGGCCTCGCCCACGATGGAGGGCATGACGAAGGCGCAACCCAGGGCCATGCCGAGGCAGCCGATCTCCTCGATGGCCGCCACTTCCGCCACCCAGTTCATCCCCTGCCGCCCCATTTCTTGGGAAAACGGATTCCCCGCAGGTTGCAGGCGGCTAATCTTTCCACGAACTCCCGGGGGTAGACGATCTCGTCCTTGTCCATCTTCCTGAGAAAATCACTCGAGACCTCTTCCCGTACGAATTTCCGGACCTCATCCCTGACTTCCCGTGCTTCCGGCGTAAGTAAAAAATCGTACATGCGAACCTCCTAACCATCAAATTATTCCACATTCTCTGTCATTCCCTGGCTCTTTGCCGAGCTGATGCCTGGTGACTACGAAATATTCGGGATGGTTCTATTTTTTCTGCATTTATTATTATTCCGGCAACCCAATGTTTCAATATTATGCCGGGCAATCCCAAACAGATTAAGTTTAACTTCATACTATCAAATGACATTTTATTTATTTAATCTTTTGCAGCATATCACCCATCATCCGATGGACCAAGTTGATGGCTTTTAACGGGCGAATCATTACTTTGAATTCGGTAATCTTGCCATCCGCGTCCCAGGTGATCATATCCACGCCGTTAATGGTGATTCCTTCGATCAGTGTAGAGAATTCCAAAACCGCGTTGTTACCGGAAATGACCTCTCGCAAATATTTAAAGCTGTCGTTGTTGAGAACATGAAGTGCCGCGTAAAGATAGAGTTTGGTGATCGGCTTTCCGACTTGTGGCGTATGCACAACCGGGGAATGGAAGACAACATTATCAGCAAGAATATTGTCCAAGCCTTCTGCATCCTTCGCTTCAACCAATTTGTGCCATGCTGCTATGGTGTTTTCAATCATAACCAGACCTCAGAAGGAAAATGAATGATGTGTCTTAATTACTTGATTCGTAGGGGATATTACAACTTCTGATAAACAATGCAAGAATTTTTAGTAAATAGTAAATGGTGACGAGTGGCAAGCAAAAAACGATTATCGCTTGTCGATTAAAAAAGATAGATTGCTTCTTCGTCCCCTGTTGCGGACTCATCGCAATGAGAGGGGAGAGTTGTTTTATATACCGGATTCCGGCTCGTCGGCCGGAATGACATATCTGTTATTTAATCTTTTGCAGCCTTTACCCATCGGGTGAAGGAGCTACTTTTGAGCTTCCGCCATCCGCTGTTTGACGCTTTGCGCCCTCTGGCAGCCCCAGGAGACATTCATTGCGCAGGCTTTTTCGTAATCTTTCAGGGCCGGCTCGTTATTCCGCAGTTTCATGTTTATATCCGCTCTGTGCAGAAAATAGTAAGGAGAGCTGGGATAGGATTGAATTGCGGTATTGACATACTCCAGGGCTTCATCATACTTTCCATCATTCATATTTAATTTTGGACATTGCATAATTGCCGGTGGCGGAGCGCGGCGCCATCTTCAGCGCCATGCTGGCCATTTCCAGGGCTTTTTCTTTTTCTCTGGTTCCCTGATAAACTAAAGACATGCCGGCATAAGCTTCGGCCAGCTTCGGATTCATATCATGCGCACGAGAGAAGGCCTTCAAAGCTTCGTTATAGTTTTGAGCCTGCAGGGCGGCATGACCCGCTTGCATATTCTCTGCCACGGTTTTCGGCTGCCGATCCGGAAGACCGGGAGCGCGATAAAGATCATCACCGCTTTTATTTTCTGCTATTCGTTTTTTTATTATGTCAACCCTTTGGCAGGCCGGGTATAAATTCATTGCGCACGCCTGTGCATAATCCTTCAGAGCGGCATCGCTTTCCGCAGCTTCAGGTATATATCAGCTCTGTGCAGAAAATAGAAAGGAGACTTAGGATAGAATTCAATAGCTCTATTGATTGATTCCAGGGACTGATCATAATTTCCATCATTGTATCTGATTCTGGATATTGCATAATGGCCGCCGGCTGATCTGGGATCTATTTTTAACGCTGTCTGAGCCATTTCGAGGGCTTTTCCCACCTCTTTAGTCCCCTGGTATGCCAAAGACATGACCGGCATATGCTTCGGCCAATCTGAGGATCGATATCCAGAGCACTCTTAAAGGCGTTGATGGCTTCTTTATAGTTCTGGACTTGCAGCGCGGCCTGACCTGCTTTGAGATTATCCAGCGCGGCCATTTTGTTGATAATATTTTCATTTTTTGCCTTCATTTCCTGTTGGGGTGCGGTCTTATCCTTGACTGCCAGCTGCTGGGCCTTCAAGTCCGCAAGTTCTTTTTTCAGGAATTCGAGTTGGGCCTTAATCTCCTTATTGCTTTCGGAGTCTTTATATTCACTCATGGACGCAATGCGCGAATTAAGATTCGACGTGTCGATTGTGGCGCGGATGGTCAGAATCAGGACCATATTTTCCCCGGACATTTTCCAGTCTTCTTTGAGAATTTCGACCGACATAATGCCCGCCGCCAGGGAATTAATCTGATCCTTTGTCAGTTGGAAATCCCTGACTTCCGAAATGCTTTCAATGTATGTTCCGGCTTTCTCCAGCGAGATTCTTTTGGCTTCCATAAGAGCGAGGGCCTTGGCGTTCTGCTTGGAATCAAGATCGCCCATGACGTATTTGCCTTCAGCCGTGACGACTTTCTTTTCAGCGAAAGCCGTCGCGCAAAACAGGGTAAGAATAACAAGTACTGCAACAATGCCTCTGCTGATCCGATACATGATCCACCTCCTTTAAAGCTTGGCTATTATTTCCGCTTCCCCTTTGTCCTTTTGCGGGCAAAAAAAGAGTTTCCGGGCTTGACAAATCTTTTGCCCTCGTAGCCCCGGTTTTCTCTGCTTTTGTGTTTTTCGGCATATTCAATCTGTACCCGCCGATTCTGAAATTTTGCTTTTTTCAATCTGGCCAGGAGAATGTCCACCTGACCGGGATCTATTTCGAAAAAAGAACAGGAACGGGTTACCTCAATATGAGAAATGCGCAGGTTTGGTATATTGACTGCGTCGGATAGATAAGCTTTTAAGCTGCGATCATTGAATCTTTCCATTTGCCCCAGATTGATAAACATGCGGACTAAGCCGGAAGAACTGCCCGAGCCGGAAGACTTTCTTTCCGGCCGGCCGGCTTCCTTTCTCATTTCCACGTTGATGTCGGCGGCATGGCGGTAATAGCTCAAAAAGCGGTTAAATTCAGTAGAGATAAAACGCTGAATTATCTCTTCCTTGCTGAGCCTGGCCAATTTTTCATAAACCGCCGGCAGAAATTCCTCAATTTCCTTATTCTTAATCTCGGTATTTTTTAGTTTTTCCACCAGATGCAGTAACTGCTTTTTGCATACTTCCTTGCCCGTGGGGATTTTAACCTGTTCAAATTTTTTGCCTATTTGTTTTTCTATCTGCTTAATCCGGAAATGTTCTTTTAAATTAATAATGACTATGGAAATGCCGGATTTGCCGGCCCGGCCGGTTCGTCCGCTGCGGTGAGTATAGTGTTCAATATCGTCCGGGAGATTATAATTGATGATATGCGTTAAATCCGTGACATCGATTCCCCGGGCGGCAACGTCGGTGGCCACCAGCATTTGCAGATTTCTGGTTCGAAAGCGGTTCATGACGCTGTCCCGTTGCGGCTGGGAAAGATCGCCGTGCAGGGAGTCCGCGTTATAGCCGTCCTTCATCAGGGCATCGGCAATTTCCTGGGTTTCAATTTTGGTCCGGCAAAAAATGATCGCATAGATATCGGGATAATAATCGGCAATCCGTTTGAGGGCCACATAACGGTCCTTGGCATGGACAACATAGTACTGATGTGAAATATTCTCCGCTCCCGTATTTTTAGCGCCGACGGTTATTTCCACGGGCTTCTTCATGTAGCTGCGGGCGATGCTTTCAATTTCCTGGCGGCATCGTTGCGGAAAACAGCAAGACCCTTTTCTCCACGGGCGTTCCGGACAGGATGGCATTCAAATCTTCTTTGAAGCCCATATTCAGCATTTCATCGGCTTCATCGAGCACCAGCCAGCTGATGGCGGAAACATTTACCTTCTTGCGCTTGAGCATATCCAGCATGCGGCCGGGCGTGGCCACGACAATCTGCGCTCCTGCAGCCACCTGCCTGATCTGGGTGAGAATATTGGCGCCGCCGTAAATTGGTACAATATTCAGGCCTTCGACATGTCGGGCAAAATGGTTGAAATCATCGGTTATCTGCAGACAAAGTTCTCGGGTGGGGGCCAGGATTAAGGCCTGCGTCTTTGTTGAGGATGGATCAATCTGCTGAATGATGGGTATGCCGAACGCAGCAGTCTTGCCGGTTCCCGTATGAGCCAGGGCGACCAGATCCCTTGTCTCCTCAATAGAAAGGGGATAACCTTTTCCTGGACAGGCATCGGAGCCACAAATCCCATTTCGGTTATTGCCTTGAAAATTCTTTTGTCCATGCCTAATTCTTTAAATGTCTTTGCGTTTGTTTTAATGATGTTGCCTCACTTGTTTCATCAGTTTTTGGGATTATTAGCCGGCCGTGTTCCGGCGGAAATTATGGAAATAGATGTTATTCTTTATACTTAATTGACAAAATTCTCAAGGAAAGGTTTGCAATACGTACTCGTCAACAGGCAAAA
>CAWJQM010000020.1:0-57643 GCA_963845095.1 uncultured delta proteobacterium | reverse complement strand
ACTAGCGTTTCTTTTAGCCCGGTGTCGCCAAAGACCACCGGGCTATTGGAGACAGAGATCATAAAAGGGTCACTCATTTACGAATAGTGTTCGCACTGTTTTCCTTCTGCCCCCCCTCGGATAGATTAAATGGGTGACCCTTTTTATTTTTAAAGACTAAAGGAGATGTTATGAAAGCAGCCGATATTAAGAAAATTGCGGTTCTGGGTGGTAGCGGTCTCATCGGGTCTGGATGGGCGACTTTTTTCCTGTGGAAGGGTTTCGACGTAAATATTTATGATATCAGCGATGCATTATTGCAAACTGCCCGCGAGCGCATCAGCGGTAGTTTATCCTATCTGCTGGCAAAGAATATAATAACCAAAGAGGCCATGGAGAAAGCGCTCAGCAAAGCACTGTACACGAAAGATATCGGGGAGAGCCTCCGTGGAGTTCAATTTGTTCAGGAGTGCGCACCGGAAAAATATGAACCCAAACAAGCGCTTGTGGCTTCTCTGGACCAGTATGGATCAAATGAGGCCATCTTCGCCAGCAGTACTTCTGGCCTGCTGATTACCGAAATAGCGAAAAATTCTCAACACCCGGAACGATGCATTGGCGCTCACCCCTATAACCCGCCTCACCTGATTCCTCTGGTGGAAATCACTAAAGGTGAAAAAACCAGTAACGCAGTAGTGCAAACGGCATATGAATTTTTTCAGGCCAATGGCAAGGAACCGATTATCCTGCAGAAAGAAGCCCCGGGTTTCATTGCCAACCGCCTGCAGATAGCCCTGTATCGCGAGGCTGTCGATCTTGTGTTGCGCGGCGTCTGCACCGTCGAAGACGTAGATAAGGCACTGTGTTTCGGGCCGGGACTGCGTTATGCCCTGATGGGGCAGAATCTAATTTTTCAATTGGGCGGCGGCCCCTTCGGGTTAAAGGGCGTTATGATGCACATCGGGCCTTCTGCGGAAATGTGGATGAATGATATGGCTGCCTGGAAAAAATGGCCGGCAGGGTGCATTGACGTCCTGCAGGAAGGCGTTGATAAAGAAATGGCCAACCGGAGCGCGGAGGAGGGAAAAACAAACGAGGAAATCAGCCGCTGGCGCGATGATAAATTGCTGTCTTTGTTAAAACTGATCAATAAAATCTGATCCTGATATCCGGCATTCATGGCCTTACGAAATTAATCCGGGGGGGGCATAATACCAATTTTTTTATCAAGGTATTGCGCCCCCTCTGGAATCAGAGATATTCGTCAAATTCATATTTGGCGGCGATCTCCGGCCATTTCCCCTGCGCCTGTAAGAGCATATCGCAGACTTCACGCACCGCACCGCGTCCGCCCTTATTTTGCGTTATATAATCAACCGATTTTTTGACTACATCCAGTGCATCGGCTACCGCAGCGGAAAAGCCGACTGCTTTTAATACCGGAATATCGATAACATCGTCACCGATAAACGCGGCCTCGGCGGCCGTTAATTTATTCTTCTTCAATATCTTCACCAGAACTTCTTTTTTGTTAAACACTTTCTGATAGACCTCTTTAATCTCCAAATCACGCGCCCGATGCAATACCACTTCCGATTTACGCCCGGTAAGCAGCACCACTCTAATTCCATAGCGTTGAATGAGCTTGATGCCATGGCCGTCTCTTACATCGAAATTTTTAATTTCCCGGCCGCTGTCATCCATAATTACCCGGCCGTCCGTCATTACACCGTCAACGTCCAGAATCAGCATTTTTATGTTCTTTAGTTTTTCTTGAATATTTTTTTTCATTTTCCAATTATCCTTTATTATTTCTCTTCACCAATTCATCAATTTGCTTCAATGTTGTGAGCAATTCTTCCAGAGAATCGAGATAAAGCGAGTTAGCTCCGTCGCACAAAGCCATTTCCGGATTACGATGAACTTCCAGAAATATGCCGTCCACCCCGGCTGCCACAGCTGCCCGGGCAAGATATTCCACCATTGCCCGCTCGCCGCCGGAGGCCTTGCCGGCACCACCCGGCAGCTGCACGGCATGCGTGGCGTCAAATATTACCGGATATCCCATATCTCTGATGATGGGCAGAGCGCGTACATCAAAAACAAGATTATTATAACCAAATGATGTGCCTCTTTCGGTTATCATAATATTTTCATTACCCGCCGATTTAGCCTTGGTAATAATATTGGCTACATCTCCCGGTGCTAAAAATTGTCCTTTTTTCACATTGACGACCCTGGCCTTTTTCGCCACTTCCACGATAAAATCAGTCTGACGGCACAGAAAAGCCGGTACTTGCAATATATCCAGGACTGCAGACGCCTGATCTATTTCTTCAAAGCGATGGACATCGGAGAGGAGGAGAACCCCCGTTTCTTCTTTTATTTTTTGGAGGATGGCTAATCCTTTTTCCGCTCCCGGCCCCCGGTAAGAATTAAGCGAAGTGCGATTAGCTTTGTCGTAGGATGCCTTGAAAATATAGGGAATTTTCAGTCTGGCGGTAAGCTTTCTCAAATAATCGGCAATATCCATTGCCGATTCTTCATTTTCCAGTACGCACGGACCGGCTATGAGCACAAATCCGTTTTTGTCACCTATTGCAAAATCGCCCATGTCAATCTGCTTCATTCTTTTCTCACTCCTGGTTTGTTTTCTGCAGTTTCTTCTGTAAAAGTAAAATTTTCAGTTGCGGTATTTTTTTATTGGCCCTCGGTGACTCCGGGTTCAGCTCGTGCGCAGTGGTATATGCCCTCAGCGCTTCCGCATAAAGCCCTTTATTTTCATAAGCCTCTCCTAAGTTGGCATAAAGCTCGTCGTCTTCCCGATCATACTTTAAAGCAATGAGATAATTTTCAATTGCCTTGTCCCAATCGCCACGTACGGCATAAGCATACCCCAAACTGGCATAAGATGCAGCTTTTTTGGGCTCCAATAAAGCAATTTTTTTATAATATTTTACGGCCTGATCGCTTTTTTTATCCTTCAAGTAATAGTGGGCGAGAATGTTCAACACTTCCTTGGTGGGAGGCGATATCTTTTCGTACTCAGCTATAGCCTCTTTTTCCCGTCCCAATTTGCCGTAGGTGTAAGCCAGATTATAATGCAGGTTAGAGCTCTTTCCACCGAGCTTGATTGCTTTTTTATAGTTTTCCGCAGACAACGCATAATTTTTCAATTCGCCATAGGCAAAACCAAGGTTGGAATAGATAGCTGAATTCCTGACACCCGTCTTGGCCAGTCTTTCGTAATATTTAACCGCCTGTTCATATTTGTTTTGCTTGAAATATAAATCTGCCAGCCGCTCTGCTGCATCAGAATCAGCGGGTTTTATTTTCAGGACATGCTCATATTCTTTGACGGCATCGGCATCAAGTTTCCGTTTTTCATAAGCAGCGCCAAGATTAAAACGGATTACCGGCTCATCAGGCTTAAGGGCTGCCGCTTTCTTTAAGCTATCCAGCTCATCTTGAGGCCTTCCTTTTCCGGCATAAGCCGCAGCCATGTTGGCATAGGCAATAGCAGACTGCGGCTGATATTTAATAACTTCCCTGTAATATTTAATCGCTTCATCGAATTTTTTTATTTTTAAATAAGTATCACCGAGGGCCAGCCTCGCTAAATTCTTATCTGGCGCATGCGCAACAATGTATTCATATTGTTCGATGGCCGGGGTTATTTTTTTTAAGTGAACATAAGCGTCGCCCAGTTTGAATCGAACCGGATAATTTTCCGGATCATTCTTAACTGCGGCAAGATAGTTCTCGACTGCCTGATTCCAAAGACCTTTTTCTTCGAACGAGAAACCCAGGCTGGCATATGCTTCCGCATCCTGCGGATTGAGCTTGACGAGTCTTTTGGATATCTCGATAGCCCGGTCATATTCTTTTTTCCGAATGTGGCATTTGGCTAATTCCCGCAGAGCCACTTTATCCTCAGGATTCAACGCCAGGATCTCCTGATACTGGGCAATGGCATCATTTTGCCGATCCAGCTTCGCATAGATTCCCGCCAGAATTTTGCGCACGCCCGTATCTTCTTTGTTGAGAACAATTGCTTTTTTCAGATATTCAATTTGTGCCTTAGTGTCAGTCGTATCCCTGGCAAAGCGCAGCCAGTCCTGGGGTGTAATGACAACCCTGATCGGAACTTTTGCCAAAACCTCCTTTCCGAAATTGATCCGGATGGAATAATCAGACACCGTGCCGCCACCCTGATTCATTTCACCTTTCTGCATTATCTTATTGACCAGATCAACCCCTCGCATCAACACGCCCAGATCGTTGACACCATTGCCCAAACCCTCAATATCTACTGTTATGTGGCTTCCCTTGATATCATCACTCGCAACTGACTTCACCACAAACTCATCGCGGTAAGTTATTTCCAGGGATTCATTAACACGAACAATAATGTTTTTTCCGTTTTTTTCCATTTCCAGATAATAGAAATGAGGCCGGCCCTGGAATAGATAGTAAGAAATAATATTTTTCAGGCGGCCGGCATTAAAAGAAATCGCTTCAATTGCCTGCGGACGAAGCAAGTATAATAATATAAGAATCATACTTATGACGGCAAAAGCACCAGGGATAAACCAGATTTTTCGCCGGATTAATTTATTTGTCCCGGTGTTTTTACTATTATTTTCTGCCATCTGCCCTCCGGATAAACGACTTCACTCCAACTGTTATGCTTTCAGCCCCGCGGATGATATTTTTGATGAATTTCCTTTAACCTCTCCCGGGTGATATGAGTATAAATTTGCGTTGTGGATATATCGGCATGTCCCAGCATTACCTGAACTGTCCGCAAATCGGCGCCGCCTTCCAAAAGATGGGAAGCAAACGAATGACGAAAGGTATGAGGATGGATTTTCTTGTGCAATCCTGCCTTTCTGGCATATCCGACAACCATTTTCCAGAATCCCTGACGCGTAAATTTCCCTCCGAAGCGGTTAAGAAACAAAATGTCCGTGCTTTTACCCTGCATTAATTGCGGCCTGGCCTGCTCCACATAAAGCCTGGCGCAATCATAAGCCGCTTTGCCGATGGGAACTATCCGCTCCTTACTGCCCTTCCCCATAACAACCAGAAAGCCAACCTGCCAGTTGATGCTATTCATTGTCAACCCGATTAATTCGGAAACACGGATGCCCGTCGCATAAAGCAATTCCAGCATCGCACTGTTGCGCAGTGATTGGGCGGTTTCAACTCCCGGCTGGGCCAGGATAAGATTCATCTCCTCCTTGCTGACCGTATCCGGCAGACGCATCCATACTTTAGCCAGCTCAATATTGGCCAGGGGAGTCTGTTCGATCAGCTTTTCTTGCAAAAGATACTTATAAAACCCCCGGATTGCAGCCAATGCCCGGTTCATCGAATTGGCCGAAAGCCCTTCGCTTTTTATTTGCACCAGATATTCAATAACCACTTCCGGCACAATCTGGCGCCAATCCGTAAATCCTTTTTCCTGAACAATGAACAGAAAACGGCGCAAATCCCGGCCATAGGCCTCCAGCGTGTTTTGGGCAACACCGCGTTCAATTAGCAGATAATTTAAATATTTCTCCAACAGTTTGTCCATGATACTTTTTAACGTAAATATCCCGCCGAAGCAAAGTTTTTTTATTGACTTATTCTCCATTCTCGTAAAAATAAGAGTTAAACAAAAATAAATAACTATGTTTTAGGAGCCGTAAATGAAGAAAATAATAATCGCCGCTGACCATGGAGCAGTTGTTTTGAAAAATCAAATTATCTCTTTTTTAAAGACTAAAAACTGCGAGACCAGAGATATGGGCGTTTATAATGAAGATCCCGCAGACTATCCTGATATTGCGGTTGCGGCCTGCCGCGAATTTAATCAAGGCGGTTACGATTTCGGTATTTTACTTTGCGGCACGGGAATCGGCATGTCGCTGGCAGCCAATAAAGTCAGAGGCATCCGGTGTGCCATAGTGCACGATCTGTTTACTGCGGAAATGGCCAAGGCCCATAATAACGCCAATTTCATCGCGTTCGGCGGCCGGGTGAATTACTCCGTAGCGGTAACGGATATGATCGACAGATTCATGAACACAACATTCTCCGGCGACCGCCATGAAAGAAGAGTGGCTAAGATAATGAATATAGAAGACAAGTGCTGAAGCAGAAAAACTACAGGCATATTTTACAGATTGCTTATATCGTTAAGCATCTCTTTTATAGCCTTTTCCATCTCCGGTAAATCTTTTTTTACTGTAAGCCAAACTACTTCAAGACTTACCCCAAAGTAATCATGGATTAATTTATCCCGCATGCCTGTCATTTCGATCCATGGAACTTGCGGGTATTTCATTCTGAGTGATTTGGGAATTTTTGTTGCAGCCTCGCCGATGATTTCCAATGCCCTAATCACTGCTAAAGCTTTTTCCTCATCAGCTTTAAAAGCTTTTAAAGATATGCCTTCGAGAAATTTAGAAGCTTTCCCTGCATATTCTATTATATCTGCCAAATAATCGGAATATTCCTTATTTTGTTTCATATCTGTACGACTTCCGAAAGAACGCGGCGACTGATGGCCGGTTTTAGAGTGTCCTTCATAACAAGGTCGGTTTTCACTCCTAATTCTTTGGTCAGGTAGTTTTCCAGGCGTATAAAGGAAAAAAATGTAGGTGCACGTTCAAAATCTATAAGTATATCGATGTCGCTGCTTTGTCTTTGCATCCCCGAAACATAAGAGCCGAATACGCCCATAGTTTTAACGCCGTAATTATGTCTTATTTCAGGCATTAGCTTCTTCAGTATAGATATTTTTTCTTCAAAATCCGGTTTGCGATTATCAGTGCGAAACTGTCTTGGAATTACCTTTTTCATGCATTTCTACCTCACGAATACGTTGAATATAAGATAAATATATGGAAAACATAAAATATAGTCAACGAAAAGCATAGAAATTATTGTAACCCAGCAAAAGAGAATTATCCTGACGATCAGAAAAAAGCCCTGGATCAGACCGGTCTCTATCTTGAAGATGGCAGTTGAGTTGGGGCACGCCTGAGCGATGCAATACTCCTTCAACTGCCATCTTCATTGATTATTTTTATCCCAAAATCGCCTTCAAATCCTCATCAGGTGTGGTAATCGGCTTGATGGCAAAGTTCTTCACCAGGACATCCAGCACATTAGGCGTGATGAAAGCCGGCAGAGAAGGCCCCAGGCGGATATCCCGAATTCCCAGATAAAGCAGCGTCAGCAAGATAGCCACTGCTTTTTGCTCATACCAGGATAAAATCATGGACAGGGGTAATTCATTAACTCCCACATTGAAAGCCTTGGATAAAGCCAGAGCAATCTGGATGGCGGAATAGGCATCATTGCACTGCCCGATATCCAGCAGGCGGGGAATTCCGCCAATATCGCCCAGTTCCTTATCGAAGAAACGGAACTTTCCGCAGGCCAGAGTTAAAATTACAGTGTCTTTAGGTGCTTTTTCCACGAATTCCGTGTAATAATTCCGGCCTGGTTTAGCCCCGTCGCAGCCGGCAACTAAGAAGAAGTGCCGGATCGCCCTGCCCTGTACCGCCTCGATTATTTTATCCGCAACAGACAAAACTGCGTTGCGGGCAAATCCGACGGTGACCTGCCGCCCCTCCGTGTCTGCGGCAAAGCCCGGCAGTTCCAGCGCTTTTTTAATAACCGGCTCGAAGTTAGAATCACCTATATGCCGTACGCCCGGCCAGCCAACCAGCCCGCAGGTAAAAATATTGGCCTGATACGCATCGCGTGGTCTTTGAATGCAGTTGGTCGTCATGAGAATCGCACCGGGAAATTCGGCAAACTCTTTGGCCTGGTTCTGCCAGGCCGTTCCATAGTGGCCGTAGAAGTGCGGATACTTCTTCAGTTCGGGATAGCCGTGTGCCGGCAGCATCTCACCATGCGTATAGATATTAATGCCTTTGCCTGCGGTTTGTTTCAGAAGCTCGGCTAGATCTTTCAGATCATGGCCGGAAATGAGGATGGCCTTGCCTTTCTTAGCGCCCAGCGGCACTTTGGTTGGTATCGGATGGCCAAATCGTCCGGTGTTTCCTGCATCCAGCAGCTCCATGGTGCGCAAATTAATTTCGCCGCACTTTAAAACAAGAGCAAGCCACTCTTCCAGGCTCAGATCGCTGCGCAGCATGGCACTCAGCGCTTCGTGGATGAATGCATATACTTTGTCATCTTCCTGTCCCAGGATTTGAGCATGATCGGCATAGGCGGCGACGCCTTTTACACCGAACAGAACTGTATGCTGCAATGACAAAATATCCGGATTGATGGCTGGATCGGCCTTGAGACCGGCACTCTTAGCCTGTTTTATGCTTCCTTCCAGTGATGTTTCCGGCTCAAATTTAACCGCATCGTCTTTTTCCTCAGGCATTACTCCGGCTTTTCTGAGCTTGTCTTTCAGACTCTCGCGTAACTGAACGCATTTTTCAATCAGCCCGGAAATTCGGGCCGGATCAAAATCAACATTGGTCAAAGTTGAAAATAATGCTTTAACTGTAAATACATTGACCTCCTCATCAACTATACCGGCCTTCCGGCCCTGATCAGCGACTCGGGATAATCCTTTCAGCGCATACACCAGAAGATCCTGCAGGGCCGCAACTTCAGGCGATTTTCCACATACACCCATTTTCCCGCATCCTTCCCCTTTTGCCGTTTGCTCGCACTGGTAACAAAACATTTCGCTGTTCTCCATATTCATTCCTTCTCCTTTTTTTATTAATACCCGTTGTGATTCGCATTGGCCTCACTATTTACTATTTCCAGCCGTTACGCCTTGACTTAAGTCAAAGATCAATGATATTTCTTATTCATGGAAATAATTAAGAAGATTGCCTCTATACCGCTTTTTGAAGATCTGACCAAAAAACAACACGCCGATATTTCCGCGATTGCCGTTTGGCAAAAATACAAGAGAGGACAACTGGTATTTTCCGAAGGCGATGAGGGCAGCGGGTTTTATGTTCTTATCTCCGGTGGTGTGAAAATCTTCAAACTTTCCCCGGAAGGCAAGGAACAAATTCTCCACATCATGGGGCCGGGTGAACCTTTCGGAGAAGCGGCCGTTTTTGCAGGTGAGCCTTTTCCGGCCTCTGCCCGGACGCTTACTGAAAGTAAAGTTTTATTTTTTCCCCGCCGATCATTTGTGGACCTGATCACTAAAAATCCCGCTCTTTCATTGAATATGCTGGCTTTTCTATCCCGCCGTTTACGCGTGTTGGCCAACCTGGTCGAATCTCTTTCCCTGAAGGAAGTTCCCGGAAGACTTGCCGCCTATCTCCTGTATTACAGTGAACACAAAAATGATCCGGCTATCCTGGAACTGGGCATTTCCAAGACCCAACTGGCCTCTCTTCTGGGCACAATTCCGGAAACATTATCCCGTATTTTAAGCAGAATGGGCAAAGAACAATTAATTAAGGCCGGTTTCCGCCACATCCGGATTTTAGACCGTCAGGGACTCCTGGAATTGTCCGAGGGGAGCAGAAGATTAACCTGATTTTTTTATCCGCCATTTGCAATGACTGATAAAAAATATGTATATAATTTTTCTTTTCAGGTAGAATCTCATAAATTTGTTATTGGCAGACGATATGGCTCAATTACCGGACAAAAAGAAAATCCGTCAAGTATTTCGTAAAGTCCAGAAACACCTGCTGATCGAACAATTAATCCGTCAGTTTTCCACCAACAAGGAAGACATCAGAAAAAAAGCCCTGACGCAGGAAGACCTTTCCTGCTGCGCCAATGTTCTGGAATTAGGCTGTGCTTTCGGATCTTTTACCGGGACTTTAAAAGGCAGATTACATCCGGCTGCCGAGATTATCGGTTTAGATATTGTCCCTGAATACAAACCTTTCTTCCTGGAAGCATGCAAAAGTGCCGGATATACAGGATCATTTTCTGCATCGGGTATTAATATAATAAGAAAGTACTCTGCTTCTTCTTTTGATTTGGTAATTTGCAGTTTCGCCTTATACTTTTTTGCCGATATAATTCCCGAAATTGCCCGTGTCCTGAAAAAAGACGGCCGATTTATTACCATTACCCATTACCAATCCAACATGAAAGAGTTAATCGGCATCACCAGAAAAATTCTGGAGCAAAAGAAATTGCTCGAACATAATGACCCCCTGCCGGTTGAAGTTATCTTGCGCCAATTTTCCGCAGAAAGCGGCCGGGAACGTCTGTCCGAACATTTTGGCCGTGTCTTTTCCATTGACTTTAAAAACAGTTTGATATTTCAACCGCAGGAAATTAATTCTCTTATGGAATACTTTCATTTCAAAAGTCCGTTTTTTCTTTTCGGGACCGATACGGACAGCAATATTGATAGCAGAAGAACTGTTTCTTGAACTGCAAAAAACAGCGGCAAAGAATAAAGTTATCACGATGTGCAAGGATGATCGCATTTTTATTTGCTCTCGGCCTTTGATGATTAAGGAGCAGACATGAAAAAGCAGCGGCAGTTTTGCCTGTATTGCAGCGCAGGCCTTACCAAGAAATTGGAAGATAATGTTCTGAGAGATTTCTGTCCTTCCTGCAACTCATTTTTTTATGAAAATCCCCTGCCCGTCGTTTCCTCTATTCTTGATGCTTCGCGGCAGATTCTTCTGGTCAAGCGCGACCGGGCGCCCTTTAAAGGTCACTGGTGCCTGCCGACCGGCTTTGCCGAGGCCGGTGAAAGCATTGAAGATGCAGCTCTGCGCGAACTGGAAGAAGAAACCGGCATTAAGGGGAAAATAGTCCGTCTGCTGGATGTAGACTCCTACAGAAGCCGTTTTTATGGTGATTTGCTTTTCCTGACCTTTGTGGTGGAACAGACCGGCGGAAAACTTGCAGCAGGCGACGATAGTGTTAAAGCGCAATTCTGGTCAGTGGGGAAGATACCTTTGCTGGCTTTCCGGCCGAACAGACGGGCGCTTACTGCCTATATAAAAAGCAAAAGGGATTACTGGACAATTCTGGATTCCATTGATTATGCCGATAAAAAGAGTCCCCAGCCGGATGTAGCAAAAAATACCTTAACCCGGCGCTTGGTCAATATCATTGTGAGGAATAAGGAAGCTATTATTTACAGCTGGATAGAGGATGTCACCCATAGTAGATCCACTGCCGAGTACCACAAATTTGACTCTAAAAAGCTGTTTATCATTGGAGATAAAATCATTTCCCAAATTATTCTCTGGCTGGGAGGTTTATATGAAGTCAACTCCCTGAAAAATTTTTATATAAAGCTCGGCAGAGAGCGAAAAAAAGAAGGCTTCAAGCTAAGCGAAACACTGAGCGCTCTCAGCCTGATCCGTAAACATATTTGGGCGGTCAGCCTCCATCAGGACGGCTGGCGTAAAAGCATCGACCTTTACATGACCTTTGAAATGCAGCGGCGTATGACTATTTTCTTTGATCTGGCAATATTTTACCTGACACAAGGATATGAAATTATTTCTTGATTATAACTTATTTTTCCTCTATTCCCCCCTTGGAATACAATAACATTAAAAGCTGGAAGAAAGTATCTGAATGATTACAGTAAATATTGACGGAAAAGATTGCAGGACGGTAAACGGTTTGACGATTATTGATGTTGCCCGTTCCTCCGGAATAGACATTCCAGCTTTGGGATACGATCCCCGCGTCAGCCCCCCGAGTAACTTTGAAGCCGCATTTGTGGAAATAGCCGACGGTGAACACACCAGATTTGTTTCAGCAACTTCCACAAAGGTTGCCGACGGCATGGTTATACGCACTCAAACCGCAGCGCTCATCAGCTATCGGAAGATATATCTGCAGGCTCTCCTGCGTCATCATTACGGCGACTGCATTGCTCCCTGCGTTCAGCGCTGTCCTGCGCATATCGACATTCAGAAATACATTTATCATGTCACTTGCGGTAATTTTCCGGAAGCTCTCGCGGTAATCAAGGACAGCAATCCTCTGCCCGCAGTCTGCGGACGCGTCTGCCCCCATCCCTGTGAAACCGATTGCCGCCGCAATGCCCTGGACGGTGCCGTCAACATCAACGGCATCAAACGCTTCGTCGCCGACTGGGACATCTACCAGCCGAATCGCCTATCATCCTGTGTGCCTGCCGGATACAGGAAAGAAAATCGCGATCATCGGAGCGGGCCCGGCTGGTTTGACCGCCGCCTGTTTTTTGCGCCGGCGGGGTCACACCGTTAACATTTTTGAGATGCAGGAAGCGGCCGGCGGCATGCTGCGCTGGGGCATCCCCTATTACCGGCTGCCCGAAAAAGACCTGGATGCGGAAATACAAACCATTCTTGATCTGGGTATCGACATTCACTATAATAAAAAACTGGGCCGCGATTTCACACTGAAATCGCTCAAGCGAGAAGGCTTTGACGCCGTTTTCCTGGGCTTGGGCGCGCAGAAAGCCACCGCCATCGGCGTCGAAGGCGAAGACACTCAAGGGGTTATGTCCGGACTCGATTTTCTGGCAAAACTCGCCCGCGGCGAAACACCTGCTCTGGGCGAGCGAGTCATTGTCATCGGCGGCGGCAACACGGCCATGGATGCGGCGCGCAGCGCCGTCCGGCTGGGGGTCAAAGATGTCATTATCGCCTATCGCCGCACCCGCCAGGAAATGCCCGCCCAGGATATCGAAATTGAAGAAGCCATTGAAGAGGGCGTCAATATGCAGTATCTCACTGCGCCGGTTTCCATCGACCGACGGGCGAAACGCTGCAACTGACCTGCATCCGGATGGAGCTGGGCGAACCGGATAAGAGCGGACAGGCGCCGTCCCGTGCCCCGGGAGGGTTCGGAATTCAGCCTCACAGCAACACCATTATTTCCGCCATCGGCCAGGCGGTGGATGGTTTCTGCATCGGGAATGAGAGTTTGATCGATAAATGGGGCAACATCGGAGTGGATCCAGCAACCATGCAGACAGCCCTGCCCTGGGTCTTCTCCGGCGGCGACTGCGTCACCGGCCCGGACATCGCCATCGCCGCCATCGGCGCCGGCAAGCGCGCCGCGGAATCCATCGACGAATATGTGAGGACCGGCCAGTTACCGCAAACAACAATCCCTATACCTGCACCAAAGGCAACTGGCAAGACTTGCCGCCGGACACTTTCACGGAGCTAACTCCGTCCCCGCGTCAGGAAGTGCCTGTGCTGGCCCGCACAAGCCAGAAAGACCAATTTCGACGAATCCACCACGACCTGGGATCATGACACAGCCATGGCAGAAGCTTCCCGCTGCCTGGCCTGCGGCTGCACCGAACGCTATGACTGCGAGCTGCGCAGCTACGCCAGCGAGTACGGCGTCGAGTACGATCAGACGCAACCGGCCAAACCGCTGCCCATTGATGACAACCACCCCATCATTATGCGCGACTCCGGGCAAGTGTATCCTGTGCGGGCTGTGCCTGAAAGTCTGCCGGGAAATGGAAGGCGCTTCGGCGCTGAGCTTCTATGAAACCAACGACATTCTCACCATCGGCCCCAACGATCATCGCCCGCTGGACATGACCGCCTGCGTGGCCTGCGGCCACTGCGCGACGGTCTGCCCCACCGGCGCGCTGACCTTGAAGCCGGCGCTGCCCGATGTTTACCGCGCCCTGAACAATCCGGAGCTTACGGTCGTCGCGCAGATCGCTCCGGCCGTGCGCGCCGCTTTTCGGCAGCATTACGGTATTGATGGCGCCGATGTCATGCCGGTTTTAAGTGCCGGTCTCAAGAAACTCGGCTTCAATTTTGTCTTCGATACCTGCTGGGCGGCCGATCTGACCATCATGGAAGAAGGCACGGAATTCCTGATCGCGCCTCGCCGAGGGCGGGGTTCTGCCGCAGATCACTTCCTGCTGCCCGGCCTGGGTCAACTACTGCGAAAAGATGGCGCCGGATCTCCTGCCTCATCTGTCTTCCTGCAAATCGCCGCAGCAGATGTTCGGCGCGGTCATGAAGCAGTACTTCGCCAAGCAACTGAAAGTACGCCCGGAACTGCTTTATTTTGTTTCCATCATGCCCTGCAACGCCAAGAAATACGAGGCCAAGCGGCCCGAGTTCAAAACCAACAATATTCAGGATGTGGATCGCGTGCTGACAACCAACGATGTCATCGACCATGTTTGCCGAAAAAAACATCGATCCCGCGCCAGATCAAGCCGGTGCCGGTGGATGCCTTTTTCGGCAAGTGCAGCGGCGCCGGCATCATCTTCGGCGCCAGCGGCGGTGTGGCTGAAGCCGCGCTGCGTCTGGCGGCGGAACGCGTCATGGGCAAACGACTGGACAGCTTCGACTATGAAGGCGTCCGCGGTCTGCAGGGTGTAAAGGAAGCAACCATTACTCTGGGTGATTCCAAAGTCCGCCTGGCTGTTGTCAGCGGCCTGCAGAACGCCCAGAAGCTGATCGACCGCATCAGAGCCGGCGACGCCCCTTATGATCTGATTGAAGTCATGGCCTGTCCCGGCGGCTGCATCAACGGCTCCGGCAACCCGGCGCCGCTATTGAACAGCGATACGGAGCACCGTCTGGAAGTTCTCTACCGGCTGGATCAGGATGCACCCATCAGGACGAGCCAGGATAACCCGTCCGTTCAGGCCATCTACACTAACTGGCTGGGAGAACCGGACAGCGAAATCTCACATCATGCGCTGCATACGACCTACCGCCGCCGCTCCATGCGTGCGCAGGACATCCAGGAAGAGCCGGTGGTATAGTAGCCGGTCGTAGATGTCGGGGTCTGCATCGGAACCAACTGCTATATCAAGGGCTCCTGGAGGCTGCTGGAAGGCCTGGCCGCCGAATTAAAGCGGCGCGGGCTTGTCCGATCATTTCCGCATCAAGGCGCGGTTCTGCACCGGCCAGTGCGAGGGCGGACCCAATGTCGTGGTCGGCAATAAGATCATTTCCGTGGATAATACGACAGGCAGGAGCTTTTATTGATGCCCACCTGATGCCGCTTATGGATCCAAGCGGAAGATAACGGGAAAGTGAAATGCTTATAATAACCATTTGTGTCGGCAGTTCCTGCAGCATGCGCGGCTCTGATGAACTGGCCTCGGAATATTCACGCCTGATTGAAAAAGAAAATCTCGAGGGTCTGGTGGATATTGTCGGCGCCTTCTGCATGGACACCTGTTCCAAGGGAGTTTCCGTGCGCGTCGGGGAACGCGAATTCAGCGGCATTCAAACCGGAACAGGCCGAAGAATTTTTTTATAAGGAAATCATCGGACAGGTGGACACCAACTATTGACCAAAAACACGGATTGAATCCTGGTTCCGTAATCGTTAATAAAGGAAAACCATGAGTGAACCAGTCATCATGACGAACCCGGCCCGCTGCCGCGATTGTTACCGGTGCGTGCGCAACTGCGATGTCAAGGCCATCCGGGTTAAGGAAGGCCAGGCCCAGGTTGTGCCGGAGCTATGCATCCTTTGCGGCACATGTGTTCGCATCTGTCCCCAGAAGGCCAAGGACATTCGCAGCGCCATGCAGGATGTCAACAAGGCGCTCGGAAGGACGCAAGCTCATCGCCTCGGTGGCCCCGTCCGCGCCGGCTTATTTTGGCTTGCATCAGTTTTGCCGAAATGGAAACGGCCCTGCAGGAACTGGGCTTTTATCGCAGCCGAGGAAACCGCCGTGGGCGCGGAAATCGTGGCACTGCGCACCGGGAATATGTGGAACAAATGCCGGATCGCCGGCCGGTCATCGCTTCGTCTTGCCCGGTTATCGTCAACTTCATCGAGCAGTATCATCCCGACCTGATCCCCCATCTGGCGCCCATTGTTTCGCCGATGATCGCACACGGACGGATGCTGGCCAAGCAAATACGGTCCCGACGCCTATATTGTTTTCATCGGCCCGTGCATTGCCAAAAAACTGGAAATCATACGATGAGTCCGTGGCGGGTGAAGTTTCATGCAGCAATGACTTTTCGCGGTCTGCAGGAATGGCTTCGTGAAGAGGGCATCGTTTTAAAAAGCCGAAACCGAGCGGGGAATCCTCATCAACCGGCAATGCCAGCGACTTTTTCCCGATCGAAGGCGGCCTGCATCGGCACGGCCGGATTGAACACTGATATGCTCGATAGCCACATGATTGTCGCCAGCGGTCTGGACGCCTGCCAGGATGTCCTGAGACGACATCCGCGCCGGACAGCTGAACGCAACGCTGGTGGAACTCATGGCCTGCAAGGGCGGGTGCATCAACGGCCCGGCCATGGCCGACGTGCCCGGCGGCATCTACCTGGCGCGTCAGAAAATTATCGAGTACCATGCAGAACCGGCCGGCCTTGCTCCGATTGCCCGAGTGACTGGCCGGATCTGATCGCGCTCCTATCAAGACAAGAAAGAGCATATCCCGGAATTCAGCGAAGAACAGATCCAGGATGTTTTGCACCGGGTCAATAAATATACGCCGGAAGACGAACTCAATTGCGGAGCCTGCGGTTATCCCAGCTGCCGGGAAAAAGCCAGTCGCCACGCTGCGGGGAATGGCGGAAGTAACCATGTGCATCCCCTATATGCGCAGCCGTTCCGAATCTCTGCGCCAGGTCGTCATGGATGTCTCCCCGAACTCCATCATCATTTTTGACAATCGATCTCGTCTATCCATGACATGTCGCCATCGGCGGAAAAACTCTTCAATGCCACTCTTGCAGACATGAAGGGCAAACACCTTTCCGAGCTGATTCCGCTCTGTGACGATTTCATTTCCGTACGCGACACGGGCAAACCCGTTATGGGCAAGACCCGCCGGCTCAAGGATAATCTGGTCGCCGAGCAGAACATTGTCCGGGTGGAAGGACAGGCCCTTCTGGTCGCCATCATGCGCGATATCACCGAACATGAGAAAAGAAAAGCAGAAATTCCTGGACCTGCGGACAGAAACCCTGGAACAAACCCGCGAAGTGGTGAGAAAGCAAATGCGCGTGGCCCATGAAATCGCCCATCTGCTGGGAGAAACAACGGCCGAGAGCAAGATGATTGTCTCCCATCTGGCCAAACTCCTGGAAGAGGAAGGAAGCAAAGTGAGGCAGATTGTCGAATTTTCCTGGATCAGCCTGAATAAAGCCGGGGAAGAGTTGTGCGGCGACTCGGTCATCATCCGCACTAAACCGCGATTCTTTCGTGGCTGTGCTTTCCGATGGTCTGGGCAGCGGCGTTAAAGCCAGCATCCTGTCCACGCTCACCGCGGAAATCGCCGCCCGGATGTTTGAATCCGGCGGCACGGTGGAAGATGTCATGCAGACCCTGGTGGAAACCCTGCCCGAATGCTCTGTGCGCAAACTTGCCTATGCCACTTTTGCCGTTCTGATTGTCTATAATGGACAGGACGCCCATCTCGTGCAGTTTGATTCCCCGCCCCTGATTCTGGTGCGGGACGGCTGAAGTCTACCCATTCCGGTCGAAGAACGGCAGGTCAATGGCAGGATCATCAGGGAGGCTCATTTTGAGCTACAGGAAAACGACTACATGGTCTTAATCAGCGACGGGTATGAACACGCCGGACTGGGCGGAATTTACCGGCTGGGCTGGGGATGGAAAAATGTAGCCAAAGCGGTACAGCGTTTCGTACAGACCGGCGTGGACACCGTAAAGCTTACCGAAGCCCTGTCGAACACCTGCCTGAAACTCTATAACGACAAGCCGGGCGATGATGCCACGGTCATCTGCATGAAAGTGCGTCCCGCAATATCCGCTTGCGTCCTGACCGGTCCGCCCGCCAACAAGGACCTGGATGAGTTTGCGGTCTCCCGCCTGATGGCCGCCGAAGGCGATAAAATCATCTGCGGCGGCAGCACCGCCCAGATGGCGGCCCGTATCCTGGGAGAAACTGGAAGTGGAATGGGTGCCGCCCTGGAAACGCACCAGTGACGAACTAAAGAAGAAAGGCTCGCCGCCGACCGCCGTGATAAAAGGCATCAACCTGGTCACGGAGGGCATTCTAACCCTCGGCCAGGCACTGGAGATTATGCGCTCTGCCCGAACGATTCATGATCTGCCCAAAGACAACGATGCCGCCACCCGCCTGGCCCGCTATCTACTGATGGCCGATGATATTCATCTGATCGTGGGAACGGCCATCAACCCCAATCAGGTGGCCGACCTTATCCGCGGCGAACCGATGAGAATGGTCTATATCCGTGAACTGGTATCCGATCTTAATGCCCGCAACAAGATTGTGACCGTGGAGAGAGTCTAAAAAAAGGCTCAAGGATCAAGGTGCAAGGCTTATCGATTATTAAATTATACATTGTACCTTGCTCATTCTTCTTCATGTAGAATAACTTTGGATTCCTGGGTCGGAACTTTCTGTTTCCTTGGCAATTTAATTACGACGTTTGTTCCCGTCGGCCCTTTGTTCGGGTCAGCTTTGGATTCGATGCTGATGCTTCCACTATGAGCTTTGATGGCTGCATAAGCCAACGGCAGGCCCAATCCTGTTCCTTCGCCGATCGCTTTGGTGGTAAAAAAAGGCGTAAAAAGAAGATGCATGTTTTCTTCGGCAATCCCCGATCCACTATCGGCCAGTGTGATCAATACCTCCCGTTCATCACCCTCCAGCATAATCGTTAAGGTACCGCCATCCGGCATAGAATCTACAGCGTTTTTTGCCAAATCATAAAAAACAGTCACTATTTGTTCATGGTCGATCCACACCGTTTCATCTTCCAGAAAAGATTTTATATTGATTGCAACATCATCATGCTGAGAAAGTCTCGCCATACTCTCTCTAACTATTTGAATAATATTGGCTTCTCTTAGTTTTAACCCGTGCAATTAATAATATCCTCCTTAAATCTCAAACCCTACTTCGGATAACATTTTTTTCGTCAAACAAAAAGGCTAAAACCATTTTATCTTATTGACAGAAAATTATCTGCCATGTTAGATAAAAACTAAGAATTGGAATTTATTAACAGCAGATGTTGTTTTCCCAAAATATTCAATAATCAGATTCTAATCATTGAGGAGTAACCTTTGAAACTACGCGATGTAAAAGAAATTCTAGCTGCTGATGTTTTAGTCGGTGAAGATAAACTGGACATGGAAGTAAAAACGGCTTTCGGGGCCGATTTAATGAGTGATGTTCTGGCTTTCGCCAAAGCCGGCAGCCTTTTGCTGACCGGTCTGACTAACGATCAGGTAATTCGAACTGCCGACATTCTTGATATTGCGGCAATAATACTGGTTAGAGGCAAAAGAGCCACTGCCGATACTATCAATTTGGCCAAAGAACTGAATATTCCCATACTGTCAACCAAATATATTCTTTTTGAAACCGCAGGACGGCTTTATGAGAAAGGAATAGTTGGTTGTATCGAAAAAGTTGGCAATGCCAGTGCAAGAAACTGATCATAGTGCTTATAAACGGAGCTTTTATATAGAAGGCGGCAATTTTAATTACGCCGGAATAGTGTCTACAAGCATAAAATCCATTCTCAAACAAATGGATTTTTCCGGCGACGTAATTCGAAAATGCGCTATTGTCTGTTACGAATCGGAAATTAATGTTGTCTCTTACGCAAGAAAAGGGGTTGTTAATTTAATGATCGACCCTGATACTATTAAGATTGAAGTTGTTGATGAGGGTCCGGGAATTCCCAATATTGAGCAGGCTATGCAGCAAGGTTACTCTACCGCCGATCAAAAAATTCGTGAAATGGGTTTTGGCGCTGGTATGGGACTGCACAACATCAAAAGCTATGCCGACGCGTTCACTATTTCCTCGGAATTAGGCAAAGGAACACGTCTATTAATGACGATAAACATCAAGCAATAGCAATTTTGCATAATTTTATTTCAGGCATTAAAATGAATTTAGAAACAATAGTAAAAGAATTGGGGCTCGAAGTAAGATGTGCGTCAGAGAGTCTGAAAAATAATGTCACGGGAGGCTACACGGGAGATCTTTTAAGCGACGTTATGGCCAATTCTCACGAAGGAAATATCTGGATAACCAGACAGGTTCATCAGAATGTCGTCGCGGTTGCCAGCCTGAAAGAACACGCTGGCATTATTCTGATTAATTCCTGCGAACCAACTCCGGATACTTTGGCAAAAGCGAGTCAGGAAAAAATACCCATAATGGTATCCAACTTACATGCTTTTGAGATAACCGGCAAAATCTATAATCTCCTGGAGAAAAAAGATTAATTCCCGGCAAACACTTCCGTGACCATAAGTTTTATGGTCATTTTTTTTGCCTTATTCCGGAAAAAACAATGCTGAATGTTTTCAATTGCGATCTGCATGTCCACACATGCCTGTCACCCTGTGCCGAGCTGGACATGCATCCGATGGCTTTAGTCCGGAAAGCAATTGAGGCTAAGCTGGATATGATTGCCATCTGCGATCATAATTCCTCAGCAAATGTTCCTTATGTAATGAAAGCCGCGCAAAAAACTAACCTGAAGATTCTGCCCGGTATGGAAATTACAACCAGTGAGGAAGTGCACCTCTTAGCCATATTCGATTCCCTGTCCAATCTTATTTTGATGCAAAATCTAATTGATCTTCATCTGACCGGAGAAAATGATGAAAAGCTTTTTGGTGTCCAGGCTATCGTAAACGAAATGGGCGAGGTCGAAGGAATAAACAATCAATTGCTGATTGGAGCGACGGATTTATCCCTGGACACTCTGATTGACTATATTCATCAGTGGGACGGGCTGGCCATTGCCGCCCATATAGACCGGGAAAGCTTCAGTGTTCTGAGTCAACTGGGCTTCATTGATGATAAGGCTAATTTTGACGCTCTCGAGATAACACCCCTCACCGGTTTTGACCGGGCCAGAATTAAATATCCGGAATTGGGTAATTTTCCGTTCATCGTTTCGTCAGACTCTCATTTTATCAACGACATCGGAAAGACGTACACCAGAATGAATCTTCTGGAACCAACGTTTTCCGAATTGAAAATGGCCTTAAAAAGCCAAAATGGCCGCCATGTTATGGAGCAGCCACAGGTATGAACCCCAAAGTAAGTTTAGGAAATATATTCAGCAGCAAATTGCGGGGTTTCATAGCCTCCGCTTTGTCCCGCCATTGGCGGGATTCAACTTACCAACTCCGACCAGTGACCTTTAGGTTATGCGCTGCGCTTTCAGAATTGGAGCTTCACTAATAATGCTGGAACTTGCCGAACACATTCTGGACATCGCCGAAAACTCCGTTCGGGCCGGCGCCAGATTAATTGAAATAAATATCGCCGAGGATACGGCCAGCGATTCTCTTTCGGTAGAAATTACCGATGATGGTCACGGAATGAAACAAGAAGAGATAAATAAAGTTACAGACCCGTTCTATACAACAAAAACAGTCCGGCGGGTTGGCCTGGGTATTCCGCTCCTGGCTGATGCCGCCCGAATAACCGGCGGTTGTTTAAAGCTTGCATCTCAGGAAGGCAAAGGAACTACTGTTAAAGCAACTTTCGGCCTAAGTCATGTTGATAGGCAACCTATGGGTAATATTATCAGCACATTAATTGTTCTTATTGCCGGCAATTCAGATGTTGATTTTTTTTATAAATACAGGCATAATGACCGGCAGTCGGAATTTGACACCAGAATAATACGTAAAGAAATCGAGGATGTACCAATTAATCATCCTGAAATATTGAAGTATATTCGAGGAGTTTTAGAAGAAGGTTTTAGGGAACTAAAACCGGAAGCTTAACTTGCCTCAAAGATCGAGGAGGAATTGGATGAAAGCGGAAGATACTGAACTTTTAAAAGATTTTACACCGGAACAGGTAGCCAAGCTCAATGAAATTATCAATAAACATAAGGGAAAACCCGGCGGACTAATCCCCGTGCTGGAAGAAGCGCAAGTTGTGTTGGAATACCTGCCGCTTGCCGTGCAGAAAAAGATTGCGCTGGAATTAAATCTGCCCCTGAGTCGTGTTTATGGAGTTGTTACTTTTTATTCTTTCTTTACCATGACCCCGCGCGGCAAACATACGGTGCGTGTTTGTCTGGGGACAGCCTGTTATGTCCGCGGCGGAAAGGCAATAGCCGACACTTTAAAGAAGGAATTCGGCATTCAGGACGGCGAAACAACCCCGGACAGGATGTTCACTCTGGAAACCATTCGCTGCCTGGGCGCCTGTGGACTGGGACCGGTATTGGTTGTAGATGAAGATGTCCATGGCCGGGTTAAACCTTCCAAAGTCAAAGAAATATTGAGTCAATATACATAATTTTCTTTATGATCCAGAATAAAAGGAGGAACCGCCAATGGCGAAGTTGACTATTGCTGATCTGAAAAAAATAAAAGAAAAAGTACATGCGGAAATGGCCTTAAGAGACGGCGACCGCAGAGTAAAAATTACCGTGCATATGGGAACTTGTGGAATTGCCTCCGGTGCCAGAGAAGTTCTGGATACACTGCTGGAGGAAATTGCGGAAGCCAAGGTAAACGATATTTTTGTCACCACATCCGGCTGCATGGGCCTTTGCAGCCGCGAACCGTTAGTGACTGTGGAAATGGTAAATTCAGACCCCATAAAATACGAGTATATGAATCCCAACAAAATGAGGCAGGTCTTTAAACGGCATATTTTGGATGGTGAAATCCAGCTGCCTTTCGTTTTGGCAAGAGGCACTGAAATAACAAAGTAAAATTCCGCCCCTCATGACTTTCACCCGAAAGAGCATGATTATATCTTAAGGAGGATATTGGCTAAATGAAGGTTTTTCGTTCACACTTGTTAATTTGTGGAGGCACCGGTTGTCAGTCTTCCGGCAGCCTTGCCGTAAAAAAAGCCCTGCTGCTGGAACTGGATAAAAGAAGCCTATCCGGCGAAATAAAAGTCGTGGAAACAGGCTGCAACGGATTTTGCGCCCTGGGGCCAATCATGGTCGTTTATCCGGAAGGCATCATTTATGTTTCCATCCAGGCAACCGATATTCCCGACCTGGTGGAGGAGCATCTGGTCAAGGGAAGAGTTTTAGATCGTCTTTTATATCGGGAGCCGTCTACTGATAAGCATATCCCGACAATGCAGGACATTCCTTTCTTTGCACTCCAGGAACTGCGCGTACTGAAGAATCGCGGTTTAATTGATCCCGAAAAAATGGAAGAATACATCGCCCGCGACGGTTATGCCGGCATGGCCAAAGCATTAACCGAGATGAAACCGGAGCAGATTGTCCGGGAAGTCCTCGATTCCGGATTGCGCGGACGCGGCGGAGCCGGTTTCCCGACCGGTTTGAAATGGCAATTTGCCGCCCAGTCTGGAAGTGACGTCAAATACGTTCTGTGCAACGCCGACGAGGGTGATCCCGGTGCGTTCATGGATAGAAGCGTACTGGAAGCTGACCCTCATTCTGTCCTGGAAGGGATGGTAATTGCGGCAAAGGCAATCGGATCGCATCAGGGATACATTTACTGCCGTGCGGAATATCCCCTGGCAATTCACCGATTATCCTTAGCCATTGCCCAGGCTAAAGAAGCCGGTCTTTTAGGTAAAAACATATTAGGAACAGGCTTTGATTTCGACCTGGAAATTTATCAGGGAGCCGGCGCCTTTGTCTGCGGTGAAGAAACGGCGTTGATGACTTCGATCGAAGGCAAAAGAGGCATGCCCCGTCCCCGTCCGCCCTTCCCCGCCGTTGCCGGGCTCTGGCAAAAACCGAGTATTCTGAATAACGTGGAGACACTGGCCAACATCGGACAGATCATAATGCGCGGAGCCGCTTGGTACGCTTCCATCGGAACGGAAAAGAGCAAAGGAACAAAAGTTTTTGCTCTCACCGGAGATGTCAACAATGTAGGCCTTGTAGAAGTTCCCATGGGCACTAAATTAGGCACAATAGTTTATGATATCGGCGGCGGTATTCCCAAAGGCAAGAAATTTAAAGCTGCTCAGCTCGGCGGCCCTTCCGGCGGCATGATTCCTATTCAGCATCTCAATGCACCAATCGATTATGAAAAGGTTGTCGAATTAGGCGCTATCATGGGTTCCGGCGGATTAATTGTCATGAATGAAGACAAGTGCGCCGTTGATATGGCACGGTTCTTTATGGATTTCTGTCAGGACGAATCCTGCGGCAAATGTACACCCTGTCGGGAAGGCACCAAACGGATGCTGAATATTTTGACCAATATTACACACGGCAAAGGTAAAGAAGGAGATCTCGAACTTCTCGAAGAAATGGCCGGTGTAATTAAAAACGCCGCTTTATGCGGACTGGGACAAACAGCGCCCAACCCGGTGTTAAGTACCCTGCGTTATTTCCGCGATGAATATAATGAACATATTCGCAACCATCGTTGCCGTGCTGCTGTTTGTTCATCTCTTTTCAAATCTCCCTGCCAGCATACCTGTCCGATTGAGATGGATATTCCTGCTTATATCGCCCTTATTCGGGCCGGAAGATTTGAAGACGCCTACAAAATACTACTGCAAACCAATCCCTTCCCCTCAGTGTGCGGCAGAGTTTGCGACCACAAGTGTCAATCTAAATGCCGGCGCGGTAATCTGGATGAATCCATTGCGATTAAATTCCTGAAACGCTTTATTACGGATAACGCTCCGCGGCCCAAAATTGAAGCCGTGCCTGTAACCCGCAAGGAAAAAATAGCTGTTGTCGGCGGAGGCCCGGCCGGACTCACCGCTGCACGTGATCTGGCTCTTCGCGGCTATAAAGTAACTGTTTTTGAAGAACTGCCCAAAGCCGGCGGCATGCTTTATTGGGGCATTCCCTCTTACCGTCTGCCCCGCAACATTCTTGATTCTGAAATAGATGATATTCGCGCCTTGGGCGTCGATATTCGCTTAAACACCCGCATTGGCCGGGAAGCATCTTTTTCGCAGTTGGAAAAAGATTTTGATTTTATTTATCTGGCCACCGGCGCACATAAAAGCCAGAAGATGGGTGTTGCCGGTGAAGACCTCGGTAACGTTTACGGTGGTGTCGAATTCCTCCGCGATTTTAATGCTCAATGAAGAGAAATGGTCCAAAGGTGAAAAATCTCTGGGCGAGAAAGTGGCCGTAATCGGCGGCGGTAATTCGGCTATTGATGCCGCCCGCGTAGCTCTGCGTCTGGGAGCTGATGTAACAATTCTTTACCGCCGCCTCCGACAGGACATGCCTGCTGCTGAAGAAGAAATCAAAGCCGCCGAAGATGAAGGCATTAAAATCGAATATCTGGTTGCTCCATTGAAGATCGAAGGCGCCAAGGGCAAAGTCAATTCCATTTCCTGCCAGCGCATGACGCTGGGTGATTTTGATAACAGCGGGCGCAAGAAGCCCGTAGCTGTCGCCGGTTCCGAATTCACTTTAAAAGTTGATGCCGTTATTGCGGCGATCGGTCAGGTGCCGGATATGAGTTTTGTCGATAAAAATACCGGCGTCGAAATCAATAAATGGGATTGTTACAATGTAGGCAAAGGCTACAAAACCCGCACTGCCAACCCCCGGTATTTTGCGGGTGGCGACGCCGTAACCGGCCCCGATACAGTTATTGCCGCCATCGGCGCCGGACATCAGGCCGCCGATGATATTGACGCGGCAATCCGGAAAGCGAACAATGAACCTGCTTATGAAAAACCGGCACAAGAGAAAATCGATGTGCCTCTAATCATTGATGAAGAAACTATCGAGTCTCCTCAAATGGCCATGCCGGAAATGCATCACGACATCCGCAAAACGAGTTTTGCGGAAGTGGAATTAGGATTTACCCGGGAGGACGCCATTAAGGAAGCATGCCGCTGCCTGCGCTGCGATGCGGCCGTTTAGAATATTACGACAGAGTCATTAAGGAGAAATAATTTATGTCAACCGTTAAATTGACTATTGATAATCGTCAAGTAGAAGCACATGCGGGCGCCACAATTCTGGAAGCCGCCCGCAGCGTCGGAATCAAAATACCTACTCTTTGCGCCTGGACGGAAATTAATCACACCCCCGGCGCCTGCAGGGTCTGCATGACCGAAGTGGAAGGCCAGCGCAGCCTGATTGCCGCCTGCGTTTTCCCGGTTACTGAAGGCATGGTCGTCCGGACCAACACGGAAAAAGTCCGGCAGGCCAGAAAAATGGTCGTCGAACTGTTGCTCGCCAATCATCCGCAGGAATGCAACTATTGCGTCCGAAACGGCAGCTGTGAATTGCAGAAAGTCGCTGAATTTGTCGGCCTCAAAGAAGTTCGTTTTGATTACACATCATTCCCGAAGGAAGAAATGATCGACCGTTCCAGCCCCTCCATTGTTCGCGACAGCCGCAAGTGCATTGAATGTCACCGCTGCGTGACGGTTTGCGAGCAGATTCAGACGGTCAGTGTTCTGACTCCGGCCCATCGCGGCAGCGATGTCCGGGTTGTTCCGGCCTTTGACCTGCCGCTTGATCGAATCCAATTGTATCGCCTGCGGCCAGTGCATCCTTGTCTGCCCGGTCGGCGCGCTTTACGAAAAGGATGATGTTGATTTAGTCTGGAAAGCGCTGCAGGACCCGACCAAACATGTCATCGTTCAGGAAGCTCCGGCCATTCGCGCCGCGCTGGGCGAAGAATTCGGTATGCCCCCGGGAAGTCTGGTCACCGGAAAAATGATTGCCGCTCTGCGCAGGCTGGGATTTGACAAAGTATTCGACACCAATTTTACGGCCGACCTCACCATTATCGAAGAAGGCAATGAATTGCTGAAACGGGTCAAAGAAGGCGGAACGCTGCCGATGATCACCTCCTGCAGCCCCGGCTGGATCAAGTTCTGCGAGCATTTTTATCCCGATCTGCTCGATCATCTTTCCACCTGCAAATCACCGCAGCAGATGTTCGGCGCCCTGGCCAAAACCTATTATGCGCGAACTTGCCGGCATCGATCCGAAAGATATCGTTTCCGTTTCCATCATGCCCTGCACGGCCAAAAAATTTGAAGCCCAGCGGCCGGAAATGAACGAGCAGCGGCTTCCGCGATGTGGATTATGTTCTTACCACCCGGGAACTGGGCCGGATGATCAAAGAAGGCGGCATTGATTTCGTCAACCTGCCGGATGAAGATTATGATGCCCCGATGGGCGAATATACGGGCGCCGGAACCATTTTCGGCGCAACCGGCGGTGTTATGGAAGCGGCCCTGCGCACTGTCTATGCCGTTGTCACGGGCGAAAACCTGCCCAGCCTGGATATTACCCCTGTTCGCGGCCTGGAAGGCGTTAAAGAGGCAACCGTTAAAGTGGGACCCCTGGGCGATGTAAAAATTGCCGTTGCGCATGGTCTGGGCAACGCCCGTAAACTCATGGATAAAATCCGCGAGGGAAAAGCCGATTATGCCTTCATTGAAATCATGTGCTGCCCCGGCGGATGCATCTCCGGCGGAGGCGAACCCATCCCGACCAATAACGAAATTCGGGTTTTGCGTTCTGCAGCCCTTTACAAAGATGACGGCAATGTCCAGAAGAAACGGCAGTCACATGAAAATGAGTCGGTTAAAAAGCTTTATGAAACTTTCTTGAAGGAACCCCTGGGACATAAGTCGCATGAGCTGCTGCATACCAAATATGTAAAGAGAGGCGACGAATTGCCTCATCGAAAAGATGTTTAAATTGTTTGCTCAGATTAGTTACTCTAACAAAGAGGTCTGTCCTGCAGGGACAAACCTCTTTGTTTTTCCAACTCCAGAGCACAGGTTGCTTATGAATGAAAAAAGAATCGAACACGATTTTCTGGGATCATTGGAAATTCCTGCAGATGCTTATTGGGGAATACATACCCAGAGAGCCATCACTAATTTCCCCATCAGCAGCCTGAAAGTAAATGACGCTCTGATCAAAAGCCTTGCTCTGACCAAAAAAGCCTGTTGTCTGGCCAATCTGGAAACCGGCCATCTTGCGGCGGAAAAAGGAAAAGCAATCATCGCCGCCTGCGATGAAATTGCCGCCGGCGCACTCTCCGATCAATTTCCCGTTGATGCCCTGCAGGGCGGCGCCGGAACATCGACCAACATGAATGTCAATGAAGTCATCGCCAATCGGGCCATTGAATTTCTCGGCGGGCAGAAGGGCAATTATTCCCTTCTTCATCCGCTGGAAGACGTCAATCTGCATCAATCCACTAACGATGTTTATCCCACGGCTTTAAAAGTTGCCGCGATTTATCGGCTGCGCGATTTATCCAGTGCCATTGCCGGACTGCAAGGATCTTTTCAGGAAAAGGAAAAAGAATTTGCCGCAATTGTCAAACTGGGACGCACAGAATTGCAGGAAGCCGTTCCCATCACTCTGGGCGCGGAATTCTCCGCTTTTGCCGAAGCATTTTCGCGCGACCGCTGGCGGACATTTAAATGCGAAGAGCGCCTGCGCGTTGTAAATTTAGGCGGAACCGCCGTGGGAACAGGCCTTGCCGCACCGCGAAATTATATTTTTCTGGTCATTGAAAAATTGCGGGAAGTAACGGGGCTGGGATTATCCCGGGGCGAAAACATCTTGGGTGAAACCGCCAACGCCGATTCTTTTGTCGAAGTATCCGGAATACTGAAAGCTCATGCCGTTAATCTCATCAAAATATCCAACGATCTGCGCCTGATGAATCTTCTGGGTGAAATCCGTCTGCCGCAATTGCAGGCCGGCTCTTCCATCATGCCCGGCAAAGTCAACCCGGTTTTGACGGAAGCGGCCATTCAGACCGGCATCAAGGTTATTGCCAATGACGGCATCATTACCGAAACTGCAGCCCGCGGCACTCTGCAAATCAATGAATTTCTGCCGCTGCTCGCGCACTCTCTGCTGGAATCGCTGGATCTGCTGATCAATATCAACCGCCTGCTGACCCGCATGTGCGCGGAATTAAGGCCGACAAAGATAAATGTGAAGAATATTTCAATGCCAGTCCCATGATCATCACGGCTTTGCTGCCGGTTATCGGTTACGAAAAAGCCACACAGTTCATCACGGAATTTTCTTCCGGAAGCGAAAATAATATGCGGTTGTTTTTAGAAAAGAAACTGGGCAAAGAATTGATCGACAAGGCATTCTCTCCTCATCAGCTAACGGCTCTGGGCTATAAGGATCATAAATAATGAATAACACACCGAAAGGAAACCGGCTGCATATAGCGCTTCTGGGCCGCACCAATGTCGGCAAATCCAGCCTGCTGAATTTGATGCTCGGTCAGGACATTGCCATTACCTCGCCTGTTGCCGGAACCACGACGGATGTTGTGGAAAAGGCCATGGAGCTTCTGCCGCTGGGCCCGGTGCTGTTTCTGGATACTGCCGGCCTGGATGATGTATCGGAACTCTCCGGCGCACGTCTGAAAAAAACAGCCAAAGTATTTGACCGCACCGATGTCATCATTCTGGTCACCGAAGCTGATATCTGGACAGATTTCGAAGAAGCGGTTCTCACCGAAGCACAAAAACGCAAGATTCCCCTGTTGATAGTCATCAACAAAATCGATCTGCGCAGTCCTTCCCCTGATCATCTGAATATTCCTGCAATCAAAATCCGGCCTGATTTTGACTGTATCCTGCACCGATGAAACAAAACGTCAGAATTATCTTGCGGACTTAAAGCACCAACTGCTGGAAATTGCCCCTGCAGATTTCAGCGGCACGCCGTCGCTTCATTGGCGATTTGCTGCCGCCGGGAGGCCTGGCTGTTTTAGTAGTACCGATTGATCTCGAAGCGCCCAAAGGCCGGCTGATTCTGCCGCAGGTGCAGACCATCCGCGATGCTCTGGATAACGACGCCATGACCCTGGTGGTTAAGGAAAGAGAACTGGCGGCGGCATTGGCCTGCCTGAAAAATCCGCCCGCCATTGTCGTGACTGATTCGCAGGCCATTCTCAAAGTGACGGCTGATGTTCCGCAAGAAATTCCGGTGACCACCTTTTCCATTCTTTTTGCCAGGCAAAAGTCCGACTTGAATATTATGGCGCGGGGAGCGGCAGCCATTGACACCTTGCAGCCGGGCGACAGGATTTTGATTGCCGAGGCCTGTTCCCATCATGCCCTGGAAGACGATATCGGCCGGGTGAAAATACCCCGCTGGCTGCGGCAGTATGTCGGCGGCGACTTGCAGATTGATACGGTATGCGGTCGCGATTATCCGGACAACCTCAAAGATTATAAACTGATTCTGCACTGCGGCGGTTGCATGATCAATCGCCGGGAAATGATGACCCGCCTGCGCAAAGCGCAAGAGGCCGGCATTCCCGTCACCAATTACGGTGTGGCAATTTCTTTTCTGCAGGGAGTAATCCGGCGCAGTCTGGCGCCCTTCCCTTCCGCTCTTTATGCATTCGAAAAAGAAATGAAAAAGTATAAAGAAGGAAAGACGGATGATTAAAGATTTTATCGATGATTCAAAAATTGCAAACATCTGCTGAACAGTGCCGCAAAGAATCCCGCGCCGGAAAAGAGTTCGGGAAATTATAGCCAAGTCTCTGGAGCTCAAAGGCCTTTCTCCCGAAGAAGTCGCCGTTTTGCTGCAAACGGAAGACGACGAGCTCATCGGCCTGATCTTTCAGGCGGCGCATAAAATCAAGGAGGATATCTACGGCAACCGCCTGGTTTTATTTGCACCGCTTTATGTCGCCAATCACTGTTCCAATAACTGCCTTTATTGCGGCTTCCGGAGCGACAACAAGGAGCTCAAACGCGTTGCTTTGTCGATGGAGCAAATCGCCAAAGAAGTGCAGGTCCTCGAACGTGAAGGCCATAAACGCCTGCTGATGCTTTGCGGCGAGCACCCTACCCGTTCCAGTCTGGAATATTTCATGGAAGCAATCGAAACGGCATACGCCGTAAAAACGGAACACGGCGGCGAAATCCGCCGGATAAATGTGGAAATCGCCCCGCTGGAAACGATGGAATATAAAAAGCTCAAAACAACCGGTATCGGTACGGTCGTCCTGTTTCAGGAAACTTATTCTCACGAAACATACAAAATAATGCACCCCAGCGGACCCAAGAAGGATTATGCGTGGCGGCTGACCGCCATGCACCGCGCCCAGGAGGGCGGCATCAGTGATGTGGGCATCGGAGCGCTTTTCGGCCTTTATGACTATAAATATGAAGTTCTCGGACTGCTTTTGCACGCCCTGCAACTGGAGAAAGACTGCGGCGTGGGGCCGCATACTATTTCGATACCCCGACTGGAACCGGCCTTCAATGCCCCGGCCGCAATTAAACCGCCGCACCCGGTAAGTGACCATGACTTTAAAAAGCTGGTGGCCATTATCCGCATGGCAGTTCCTTATACCGGAATAATCCTGAGCACTCGCGAAAATCCGGCCATGCGTTCGGAGGTATTTGCTCTGGGTGTTTCCCAGATCAGCGCAGGATCGCGCACCAACCCCGGCGGCTACCAGGAAGACCGAAGCGATGACTTCCGCGCCGCGCAGTTCAATCTTGGCGATACACGCACTCTGGATGAAGTAATTCTGGATATCACCGAGCGGGGACATATTCCCAGCTTCTGCACGGCGTGTTACCGGCTGGGACGCACGGGTAAAGATTTTATGGATCTGGCCAAACCCGGACTGATTCAGAAATTCTGCCAAAGCAATGCCCTCTTCTCCTTTAAGGAATACCTGCTCGATTATGCCAGCTCCAAAACCCTTATCGCCGGTGAAAATCTGATCGGGCAGATGCTGGCCGGAAACATTCAAAACCCGGCGGAAAAAGTCGGTTATCGATAAACTCCAGCAAATTGAAGAGCGGTAAACGTGACATCTATATCTAAATCGAAGACAAATTTTCGCAGCCTGATCGACAAAGCTCAAAGCGGCCCTGCTTTGAGCCGTGAAGAAATTATTAAACTTCTGAAAATGCCCGACGACTATCCTGCCTTATCTTTTTACAGCCGCCGACCAGGTGAGGAAAGAGCAAGTGGGTGATGAGATCTTCCTGCGCGGCATTATTGAATTTTCCAATCACTGCGAACGCAACTGTCTATATTGCGGGTTGCGCTGCGGCAATTCGAAACTCAGCCGCTACCGGATGGACATTGATGAGATTATCGCCACAGCACACCAGATCAAGAAAATGCAAATTCCTACCGTTGTCCTCCAATCCGGAGAAGATTCCTTTTTTTCCACCGCAATTGTCTGCAATCTGATCGAACGAATTCAGAGAGAGACCGGCCTGATTATTACTTTGTCTCTGGGTGAAAGAAGTCTAGGCCGATTATGAGTCCTATGCCCGGGCCGGAGCCAGGCGCTACCTGCTGAAACATGAAACAGCTTCACGCGAGATCTACAATTATCTGCGCCCGGGCTGTAAGCTGGAGAGCCGTCTGCAATGTCTGTTTACCTTAAAAAAACTTGGTCTGGAAACGGGAACGGGCAATATGGTGGGATTGCCGGGTCAAACACCGGAAATATTAGCTGATGATCTGCTTTATCATGAAAAAACTCGATGCCGACATGCTGGGCATCGGCCCCTTTATTGCTCACCCCGACACTCCGCTGCGGGATATAGAAAATGATGCTTTGGAACTGACTCTGCGGGTTATAGCCCTCGCGCGCCTGATTACCCGCAATACCAACATTCCGGCGACAACGGCCCTGAGCACCCTCCATCCGCAGGGACGCCTCCAGGCACTTCAGGCCGGCGCGAATGTCGTTATGCCTGATTTCACACCGGAGGTTTATAAAAGCCGCTATGATATTTATCCGGGCCGGGCGGATGCGGGAGCAGCGGCGGAAATTATGGCCAAACTGAAAAACGATTTCCAGTCCATCGGCCGGACACTGCTTTATTCCACAGGCAACCGGCAGAAATAACTATATTATTCTTAATTGCTCAGGGGATATAAGAAAGTACAGACATTCGTTAGGAATGCGGTCGGCGCCTCCTGTCCCCGAATCGCTGCACCTACTTGATGATCTTCGCCTCTTTATCAACTGCCAGTTGCACTTGCTTATAGAAAGCAAAGCGCTTCTTATCCTGATCGCCACCCTGACTGATCAGTGGCCTGCGGCCAGTTGCTGTTTGACGCGATGATCAGTTTCCGCTTGGGATCGATGAAGATGCCCTGACCGAAAATCCCCCTCGCCTGCATAGCTGCCGTCATTCACGATCCACCATTGATAGCCATAGCCATATCCGGCTTCGATCGGTTTCGGCCATGCTTCGTCGTTGCCGCCGCGATCCAGCCGTCGGGCAACACCGGCTTGCCTTCTGCCATGCCGCCGCCCAGGATGAACAGACCAAAGCGGGCAAAGTCGCGGGTTGATGCCTGCAGGCAGCAGCCGCTGATTTCATGGCCGGTAGATCCCAATATCCAACTTGCATCCTGCTCCATGCCAAAGGGTCGCCAGATCTTCTCCGACAGATAGTCGGACAATTTCTTCTTGGTCGCCGAACTGACCAGCACCCCGATTAAATTGGTCTCGCCGGTCTTGTAAACCCATTTTGTGCCCGGAGGCGCTTCGCGCTTCAGTTTGCGCATATAGCTGACAGTCACATCGACGCCCGGCTCGGCCTTGTGCGCGTCGAACAAAGCGACGTCCGATTTGGGGTCAGCATAATCCTCATTCCACTTCACGCCCGATGTCATTGTCAGCAGCTGCCTGATCGTGACATCATCATAGACCGACCCTTTGAGGTCGGGAATGTAGTCCGACACCTTGTCGTTGATGCTCTTGATATAGCCGTCCTTGATGGCCGCACCGACCAATGTCGAGGTGACTGATTTCGCAACCGAGAAGCTGGTCCAGCGTCCATCGCCACTGAAGCCAAGTCCATATTTTTCGAGGCGGATTTTGCCGTCCTGAATGATCACCAATCCGGCGGTGCGCTGCTCCTTCATATAGGCATCGACATCAATACCGACATTCAAGCGGCGCTCCCTTCGGCAAGGGATAGACTTTTTTGCCGGCAGAAATCATCCGGGATTTGACCATAGAAAGGAATCCGGTCCATCGCGCGAAAAGCCGCATCGCGCTGCGGAATTGACCAGAAAAGAACATTCTTGTCAGTCGGCATGTTGGTGATCAGCCCGCGCATATCTTTGTCAGCCGTCGCCCAGAATATGACGCCGGCAGCCACCAGCACTACCAATATTCCAATGATCCATTTACGCATGACCATCCTCCCCTGTATTCTTTTCAATCTGCTTTCTTCTTTACACCCGTTCTCAGGCAAACTCCGTCCAGGGGCATCCCATTTTCTATCCCGGGGACCCGCTCTCCGGAAAATCTTTTTTCCTGCCGAGTCGATAGGCATCTATGACAGCGAATATCCAAACACAAACGATAGAATAGAACACGAGCGTCATAATAGGAAGATTTGGTCGAGTCTGCGATCCGGCGATTTCCGCAAGCTGCTGCATGTTAACGGCTCCGCTCTGCATCTTCACCACAATGCTTTCGAGTCGATTGAAGGCAGGGGCAATGATGGACCAAACAATGAAGATTGCCCCGCATAAAAAGACAAACATTATCACCAGGCCTCTCCAATATTTTTTTAAATAGAATTGTCCCGCGCCGGGAAAGACAAATGCCGACAATAAAGATGCTTTATATGCCGCTTTCATATGTATCCGCTCGGTTGCTGGAATAATTGAAATTTAATATAAAACAAAAAAAATAAAGAAACAAGTCTTTCTGCGCTGAAGAGTCTTTACACCTAAAGGCAAATGCAGTATAGTTGAACCTCCAATTCAGGAGGAAGCAGATGCAGAAAGCCCGCTTAAAATTAAAATACGTTGTTTTCCTGATTGTTCTAATGCTTATTGCCGCCGGCTGCCCTTCAGCCATGGCGGATACGGCGCCGCTGATAAAAACTGACAAGGAGAATCTATAATGCAGGCGAAACTGTCCGGGTAAATTTTTCCAATGCACCCGGAAGCTCCCGGGACTGGATATGCATTGTCGCTGCGGGTTCTGCCGACAATGACGCCGGTGATTATAAGTACATGCCCGGCGGCGTAAGCCAGGGGGAGATGATTTTTGATGCTCCTCCACCGGGAAAATACGAGGTACGGGCCTATTATAATTACAGCCGCAAGGGCTACGTGGTTACCGCCCGCTATAGTTTCTCCGTGGCGTCAGCAGCACCTCCCGCCAAGGCGGTTGAAGTTGAAGAAAAAATTAAACCGGCTGAAATTCCGGCATCAAAGGTTTTGGCCTCAAGCGTCCCGCAATTCAACGTCGCTGTTTTTCATTTTACACCCCTCAGCGTGGATGCCACAACATATGGCATCACTGTGACCAAGACCTTGATCAATGTCCCGAAAATGCAGTCATTGTTTGCGATCATGGACAGGAAGGATCTGGAGTTTTTCCTGTCAGCCAACAATCTTCAGCAGGATGACAAAATAGACAACATTATCGAAATCGGCGCAAAACTGGGCCTTAATTTCGTGATCGCCGGCAACATTGAAAAAAGGGGCTCACTAATTATCACCGATTGCAAAGTGGTCAGCATTGCGAAGAGAAATATTGCCTTTACCAATAAGTTCATATCCACCGGAGAGGCCAACCTGGTCAGCAATGTCGTGAAAATGAGCAATTCCTTGATCGAGGCCATCCTGCGCAGTGATAATTAATATAGGGGACAAAGGATATTCCTTCATGGAAAATCTGACTGTTGATCTACCTTGTAAAAGGAACCTTTAACAACATCAAGGGGAAGTATGAATCATCCTGAAGCAACGCAAATGGCTCTTTCCATCCTGCGCAAGTGGGATAATTTTCAATGGATCATCATTCCCGTTTTAGTCATTGTTTTGTATATCTATTTTGGCGAACTGGCTAAAAAGAATTTCCGGGGCGTAGCCGCCGGTCTTTCTCTTTATATGATCCATTGGTTTTATGAAATACTCAATGCCCTTATCCAGCATTTTTCCGGTCATGCCCTCTGGACGGTTCCCACCGGCACCAGTTTTCTTCTCCTGGTCGGCGTCGGCATCGAAATCAGCCTGATGTTTTCCATTGCCGGATTGGCAGCAAGTAAACTGCTGCTGGACGACCCGCAGGCAAAAGTAATGGGAATCAACAACCGCTTGTTTTTCGGGACGGCTAATGCCGCACTGGCCTCGATCCTGGAAATTTTTCTGGCCAAAACACCGGCCTTTATCTGGGTATATCCCTGGTGGGGCGCCTCAACAGTCTTTATCTTCGTCTACATTCCTTTCTTCGTCATTTCGGCCTACTCCTATGACTGGCAGCCCGGCGTCCAGAAGAAATTCATCGGCGGATTATTTTTAATCAACGCCGCGATGCTCGCCATTTTCGGCGCTTTCCTGGGCTGGATTTAATCATTTCCGGTTTCAGCCCTTCCGCAGGATAGGTATTGATCGGAATGGTCAAACATTGATGGCAAGCTGAAGTCCGTTTATGATATTTTAGATTGAATAAAGGAGCCCGCGATGCATCACCCCTATGCCGATCTGATCGGAATGCACGTCGAAGAACAGCGCGCCGGTTTCAGCAAATGCACTCTCGAGGTCACCGACAAACATCGCAATCCTCATAATGTCGCCCACGGTGCCGTGCTGTACGCCCTCGCTGACACCGGAATGGGCGCAGCTCTGTATCCAACCTTAGACCCAATGCAGATCTGTGCGACCGTGCAGTTAACCATGAACTACTTCAAGCCGGTCGTCTTGGTGTCATTACATGCACAACGGAGGTGGTCAGTCGCGGAAGGAACATCGCCTACCTTGAGTCCCGTATTTCTGTCGCCGGGGTGCTTGTCGCCACGGCAAGTGGAACTATTCAATATTCACCCCCAGTAAGAATGCAATCTAACCAGTTCAAAGTGAACCAAACAACCAAAACATTTAATTCGAGACCAGAGGGGCTTGTCCTCATTGGCCTTAAAATCCTACGCTGAATTTAAGCCCGACCTCGGTGGAATTATTCTGGGGTTCCCAGCCGTAACCCCAGAGAGCTCCATTGTATGTTATATTCTGAATGTCTGATTTATCAACACTCCAATATTTTATGAACGGTTCTAAGGAATAACTCATTCTGCCGACAATTTTCTTGATCAGCAAAGATCCTCTCAGCCCATATCCTCCATCCTGATTGTTCTCCAGATTACTATAGGCAGGGTCCACATCACTCAGACGGCTCTTTTGTCTGCCTCTCCAGAAAAAATCGAATTCAACGGTTAAACCGAGAACCCAGCTATTATTAAAATTGTTAAGTATCGTTACGCCGATAGGACTGTAAAAATAAGTGGATTCTCTCAAATAACCACTTGCTCCGGTCGATGATATTCGACCATTCAGTTCATCCCGTAAATAGCGGAGTCCAAAACCGATAAAGGGCGTGATCATCAGCGATTCGGTCAATTTAAAATTGTAACCACCGACTCCCCGAATTTCCATCATATAATCATCGACATTGTCGATGGTGCCCGAATTGGAATAATCGACCTGTCCATAACTAAGCTTAGCATCAGCTTTCAGCATTACTTTATTCGAATAAATGTATGCGGCGGCGATACCGTGCATCATCCCTTTTTCTTTCATCACATCAGGTTCTTTATATTCAATTGAAGATATTTCCGGCCCGATTGTCCAGGCATGATGAGATGTCGGTACAATTGACTGTGTCGTTTTTTCCGGTTGGCCTTCTGGAATTTCCTTTGCCGCTGCCGGCACCGGCTCATCCTGTCCTTCTTTGATAATAGATTGCACATCATCAAATTTATAGGTGGATGTTTTCCCGTCTTTTGCCTCGACAGTTACTTCAGAATTATTCATTTTAATAACTTTACCGGAGATAACTGTACCGTCCTTTAATTCTATCCCCTTGATTGTTTCGAATTGAGCTGTTGCCGGCATCCAGGAAAAAAAGGTTATCGCCATGAATACAGGGAAAAAAACAATATTCTTCAATTTTCTCATCTCAACCCCTCCTCGTCATCATTTAAGCTATGCAACGATTATTAATTTTATTGTCTCTTATCTACTTTCATTCAACTGTTTTGCCTGGTCTATCCCCGCCCATTTCTCATGGACAGAGCCTGAGCTTTTATACGCTGGGCTGACGACAAGACAAGTTCACGGATGTTTCTTTGCTTCAGAGCCGCTTCCGGCGAACTAATACCGCACCGGGAGGCTATTGCCCGGAGAAACTTGTTCGCCTGATCGCTGACCACAGGATCAACTCCGAAACGGAGACATTGGATTTTGTTCAATAACGCTTTCTCTTCTCCATCCTTGAAGGAAATCAGAGCGCGCTCAATCAGATTGTCAACATCAAACTGCACAACACTGCGCAAAACCACGCGGTCACCGGCATCATAACGCCCCAGCAATGAGTCAAACTGCTGCAGGATCCATCCGTCAATGCTTCCCATATATCCGGCAGCAATACCGGCTATCATTATGACAAAATGCATCTGGCCCCAGCCGATACATTGTTTGATCAGGTCACGAACGGCATTCCTTTCTTCTTCGGTTATTTTAATATTTCCGGCAAAACCGTCGCGCTCATCGGAAATGATCTGCGCCAGAAGCAAAAGAAGCATTGCCCCTCCCATCACCCTTTTTGATGGAAGGATAGCGCCCTGAGCATGTTTGAGCAGCGCGGCAAAGTTGGAACGAATCCTTTCGGTGAGCGGATCGTTCGTACTTCCCCAACGGTAGGCCTGATGCAGATAAAAGCCGATGATACCGCTTCCCCGCACTGTCAAGACACGGATCAATTCATCGACATCGTCGGGTGTCTGAACGCTTAGATGTTCAACCCAGTTCCGGGGCAGTATCGACACAATCTCTTTAACGATCGACCGCCTTTCTTCAGGCTGGAGAGCCGCCCAATTCAACAAATATCCCGTCACGGCCTCCGCTTCCAGGCATTCTACAGGATCTGCAACAATTTCATATATCTTCACACGGTTGAAGACAAAAATGTCATTCATCAGTTTTGCTATATAAGAACTGACCATTTCATAGCGGGGATCATCATTAATACCCAATGTCCAGATATAAACAATCAGACTTTTGTTTACTTTGGTCAGAACTTTCAAAAGCATTTTGTAATCATTTCTAAATACCTTGGGGGCATTAATCACGTCATACAAAAGCGTCCTCAACAAAAGCCACTCGCTCACATCCACGACATGTCTGCCGTCCAGGCGGCCTGTTCGTAAAAATTCCGTCAACTGCAGATGATCGATGTTGTCGTTGCGTAAAACTTCGATCAGTTTGCTGTAATTTATGTTATTTCTCATCAAAGAGGTGTTCATATTCCGGACTGTTCCCAAAACTTGTTCAAAATGAACGCCTGTTCTCTTCTCATAACGGGACTCTTTTAAAACATTAAACCTTTCCAAAAATGTCTCTTTGGAGGAATAACCAATCAGCATGATAAAATCATCAATTAATTCCGGACTTTTTTGCCCAATCATGCACTCCAACAGACCGCAGCACTGCTCCTCTTCTGTGCAGGAGGACAAACTGTAAAGCTCTCGCACACTTTGCTTTTCGGCAGATTCTTCAAAGCTCAAATAACGATTCCAGGTCTTCATTGCCGCCAAATGGATGTTTTCTTCTTTATGCTCTTTTCCCGAGTACCGGAGCGTGGCAAGCATGATCGCATATCCCAGGTTCAGATAAACAGTCGGCTTCCAGTCTTTGGCGGAGATTAGAGGATGAATATTAATGACAATGTCATATCCTTCAAACGACACCATCCCCTGAATGGACAGGCTGTTGAATGAAATTCTGTAGCGTTGTGTCCACAGATAATCCACATAACGGAAAGCATAATTTTTCACAACCTTGTGTATAAAGCTTGTCACCTTTTCCAAAAATTCAGGGCTGACGAGGGGATCTGCTAGCGCTGCCGAAACATCAATCTGCAATCTATAAACGTCATTGGCTGCCGAAATCCTGCCCAGCCAATTTTTTGTCGGGTGGATATGATAAATACCCTGTTTATTGAAAATGTCCATGGAGGCCAATAAAAGTTCAGGCTGGACCCTGTATCCCTCGATAATGAATCTCCGCAAGTCGTTCTTCGCTGCCTCCGGATGCTTCAGAATCAGGGCTGCATAATGAAAGACCGCTTCGGCAAAGATATCCAGTATCTCGGGATGAACGATAGGAAGTATTTTGATCTGGTCAAAGTAAGGAACGAACAAATTCCAATGGGCCTCAACTATAACGCTCTTATTGTCTGACACTATTTTCAAAAGCGCCGCCCGCCGGCCGACAATATTGAAGGTAATATTTAAATTCTCAATCACCGGCCACATCGGAGATAGCAGCTTTTTCAGCCGCAGATCGTCAAGAACAATCGCTCTTTCGGCGATGTTCGCATTTTTTTGGAAAATTAGCTGCTGCTCACGCGGGGTGGTGAGGACAAAAACATTTTCCTCCCTGTTTTTGCTGAATGATAAATCAGGCAGGTCAACACTGTCCGCAGCACCAGGATAAATAATTACTCGAGCAGACTTTGAACAAAAAGCAGTGGTATGTTGCTTACGAACAACCGCTTGTCCCATGCCACCTCCGGAAGGGAACATCTATTTCATTGAACTGGTTTTATTGAATAAGCTTTTTCGGGCAGGTGAAATATAGGGAAGTTCGCTTTGTCTGTCAATTACTTATTTCCACATTACTTATTTTCTGACAAATGAGAATGCAGTAGAGAAGTGGAAATTTTGAGTGGCAAGGTTCGGGAAATTAGGGAGGAACTGGAGGAGTTATAAGTCGAAAAGCAAGTTATGCTCGGTAAAAGTATTGCCTGCTGAGGATAAAAAAGAAAGGACAGGTCCTCCCTGTCCTTTCTTTACAGTAGTTAAAGTTGTTATAAACTTATTTTGCTGCCGGAGTTGCCTGTTTAGCCTTCTCTTTCTTGGGCGCTGCTTTAGGCGCGGCCTTCTTCACATCTTTCGTATCGGCAATTTTAGCAGGCGGAAGTTCTCCTGCTGCTATTTTCCTTAACTGTGCCGGGGTTCTGTATAGTTCTGGATGGAGAAATTTACTCATTGCCTTCTCATTTTCTGCACATGATTCCCAAAGATATGCTATCTTTCCGCCCTCCTGGAACTGAACGAGGAGCTGATAATAGTATCCGGGGTAAGATTTCCAGGGATTATTCGGCTCAACCCTCATCCGGGAGTGATAAAATGGTTTTACTTTTTTGGTTTCGTATTTCATCTTCCCCAGAGAGTATTCCGTGGTCACATCTTCCATGCCCTTGATCAGCTTTTTGATGTCATTTGTTCCCCCGGCTGCCTCTATTGCTGCCTTGAAATGGTAAATGTCGGCATAGGCAATGTGCACATGAATCTGCATGGGAATATTCGCTCTCTGGGCCTTTTTCATCAACGGCATGGTTTTGGACGTCATCGGAATGGTATCGAGATCGGTGAAGGAAGACATGCGTCCCCAGGGCCTTGCCGCCCGTCATATCCCAGAACTTGTAGGTCTGGGCCACACCGCCATAAAAACTGACATTGATATCCTTGGCGGCGGAATCAGCCCACTGCTTGGCAAAGGCATCCGTGTCCGTAAACCAGGAGCTGACGAAGAAGATCAGGTCGGCTTTTTTCTCGGAAATTTCCTGCAGGATAGGAAAATACATAGTCCCGCGGGGTTTAACTCCCTTGCTGTACACAACCTCTATGCCTATATCATTGGCCATTTTTTCCCAGGTGGGCAGCTTTATATAATCAATCCCTTTTCGCCACTCGGTTGTCCAGGACAGATCCTCCCAAAGGATGGCGATCTTTTTCACCCCGATAGTCTTCCATGTTTCCATGATGTATTTGGTCTGGGCATAGTGGGCAGGTTCAGGATCCCAATCCCGGAAGCAGAAATCGTACTTCGGGGCCTCGTCAATAATACGCGACGTTAACTCCGAACCCATGGGACCATTGAAAACCAGAATGTGCGGATATTCCTTGTAGAGATTGCCGGAATTTTCCTGTACGGCCAGACAAATTTCCGAGCGGCCTTCCACGGAAACAAACGAAGCTTTATCTTCAATAATTAATTTTCTGGCTGCTTCGACGGACAGCGATGTATCTCCCTTGTTATCCATTACCTTGTATACTACCGGCCGTCCCAGGATACCGCCGGCTTCGTTTATTTCCCGCACCGCCATTGCCTGGATATCCATACATGGTCTGGTCCCGGGAGATGCGACCATGCCGACGTAACCGATGACGATTGGTTCTCCTTTCGGCGGCGCTGCCAATGACATGGATGGTATAGTAAGCATTATGGCCACTGCACATACCGTAAATACTGAGACGATAAAACCAAAAGCCCTGAAATTCTTCTTCATCATAGCCCCTCCTCCTTTAAAAAATTAAAGTCTAAAAAATACCCGCCCCTCCAGAACGGGCCTTCGTTTAAAGTTGTTTATGATCTCCTATTCCTGAAGGTACTTATTCCTGACGTAGTCATTATCCTTTCCTATTTCGCAGGAAACCCACTTCACCCGGGGTGGTGAGGCGGACATTTTAACGAAATTGGAACTGATAATGTATTTTCCCAGGTCTTTATCCTCTACTTCCTGAAAGGTTTTACGGATCTGCCACTGTTTGCTTTCCATCGCCGTTTCCGGCGTCATCAACTTCATGACAATCGGCACGCCGCCGCCCCGCCATTTGGAACGTGCCGATTTCTTGCTGTAATTCAAGGCCATCCTCACTAATTCATCGGCCGTGTATTTAATGGTCTCCTTTTCAATAAGTTTGTGAAGATGCGTTGCCTGTTCCAGAATATCGGGTATGCGGTCCGATGAATATCTCCAGTCGTCCTCAATTTCCCACAGGCCCAGAACCTTCAGCAGTGCCCGAAAATCATGATCCCGGGGAGCGGCAATGGCCACGTAGCCGTCCTTGCATTTCCAATGGCCGTAAGGATAAAGAATAAAATCCAGCACGCCGATGCGCGGTCGCGCCTTTTGCCATGTGTAACCGATGGATACCGGAATGCCGACCATGGAAGCGTAGGCATCCATACCGGCCACATCCACCAGCTGGCCCTGCCCAGTATTCTGCCTGTGAATAAGAGCCACAATTCCGGCCAGTGTGGCGCTTACGCCCGAAATATACCAGCCCGCCCACATTCCCGCGCGTAACGGCCAGTTATAAGGTTCTCCCGCATCCGGTACGTCTCCCATTTCCGCGGGAAGTCCCGAGCCGGCCTGGGAAGTGATGTCGGAATCCGGCATACGGGCAAATTGCCTGGCCTTGTCCGTATATTGACCGTAAGGAGTGATAGCAATATAAACAAGCCCCGTGTTTTCGCGACCTAGCTGCCGGTATCCTATCCCCCAGGAGTCCATGTCACCGGCGGGAAAGGTTTCGATGACAACTGCCGCTTTTTGGGCCAGTTTGCGGAAAATTTTCCGGTCGCTGTCATTATTTTTAATATCCAGCGTCAGGTAGCGTTTGTTGCGCGCTTCAAACATAAAGGGGATGCCGACACCTTTGACATTGGCGCCAAAGGGAGTCATCAGGCGGGCGGGATCTCCTTCCGGCGGTTCGATTTTAATTACTTCGGCGCCGAATTCGGCAAACAAGCTGGCGGCGATGATGCCGGCGAAATTGCCGGAGCTGACATCCAGAACCAGCACATCGTCCAGAACCTCCGCCTTGCCTTCGGGATTCATCATATCGGCCAGGGACTTCCCCAGTTCGGAAGGATGGGAAGATGCATGCCGGGTATAGATTTCTTCCTTTTGTGCTTTCGGGCTCATTGGTTAACCTCTTTTCCGTAGTTGTATATGGGATCCTCAGCCAGATTGTAATATACCGGCGGCTTCAGTCCCGGTCTGTCGTCAAAGGTGCCGATAACCTTTTTCTTTTCCAGATCCATGATATCCTCATCCGACATGCCGAGAAACTTTTTCAGCACAAGCCTGTTGTGATAGCCGAGCGGTCGGGCAAGCCACTTGGTGCGCGACGGTGTTCCGCTCAGTTGTGCCGAAGGTCCGGCAATCATCAGTTCGCCGTACATGGTATCTTTGAAAAGAACCACACTTCCCCGGGCACGGCGCCAGCTGCTATTGCAGATTGTGTAGTCGTCCTCAACTTCCGCTGCCGGGAAGGACTGGTCAATGGCAATGTTGATAATTTCATCGCCGGTTTTGGATTTTACCCAGTCGCTCGACAATTTCCGTGAGAACCCGGGCATTTTCTGGTTTTGATCTTGTCAGGTTGCTGGTAAAGCGTTCATCGGTGAGCAGATCTTTTCTATTCATGGCATTTAATAAGCCGCTGAACTGCTCTTGAGTAGTGCAGGCCAGCGCCAGAAACTTTTTATCTTTCGACTGGAGAATGGATGCCGGCACCATGGTGGGATCGGAGTTGCCGGTCCGGCCAATCTCGCCGCCCATAACACTGTGAAATGTATAATTAGATAAAAGACGCATCAAAGTCTCGGTTTGTGCAACGTCGATGTATTGTCCTTTTCCCGTCTTGTTGCGGTAATAAAGCGCCATCATGATGGCCAGGGCGCCGAAATTGCCCGGTACAAAATCGCCCAGATAATCAGGAAGCTTAAAGAATTTATCGGTTCCGGGATAGCCGTTGAGGCTTAAAACGCCGCTGGCGCCCTGGGCTAAAAGGTCCCAGCCCGGGAAATAGCGCATTGGGCCATACTGGCCATAGGTGGAACAACTTAAGAAAATGATTTTGGGATTTATTTTGCTGATCTGAGAGTAACCGATCTTCCAAGCTTCCGCCGTTCCGGGGGCAAAGTTCTCCACAACCACATCGGCCGTTTCGGCCATTTTGTAAATCAGTTCCTTGGATTTGTCGAGTTTCAGGTTTACGGAAAGGAAATATTTATTTTTGGTTATGTTGTGCCAGATCGGATTGGAGTGCTTCCAGTATTTACCCCAATAGGTTGCCGGTCTCCAGAGGTCTCCGGAAAAGGGCAGCTCCAGTTTAATGACCTCTGCCCCGTAATCTGCCAGCAGCCTGGCGGCAATAGGGCCGAAAATCACGTGGGAGAAATCGAGTACACGAACACCCTTCAGGGCTTCCGGTTTGCCGGCAGCTTCCGCTGGATTAAATAGCTTTTCCGTATAAGAAAAATAGTCTTCCATTCTTTATCTCCCCAAATAGGCCTTTCTGACTAAATCATTTTTCATCAGGTTTTCCGCTTTATCCTCCAGGATAACTCTTCCCTCTTGCAGGATATATCCCCGATTGGCTAATTGCAGGGCGCGCAGAGCGTTTTGTTCCGTAAGTAAAATGGTGAGCCCCGAATCCCTGAGCTTGGCCAGCGTTTCATAAACGGCATCCACAATCAGGGGCGCCAGACCTATCGACGGTTCGTCCACCATCATCAGTCGGGGATTACTCATGAGACCTCTGCCTATTTTCAGCATCTGTTGTTCTCCACCGCTTAAGAGCCGTGCCGTTTGGTTGGAACGTTCTTTAAGAATCGGGTAAAGGCTGTAAACATATTCCAATGTTTCTTTTCTTTTTTTCCAGGAATTACTCCGGTAAGCGCCGAGGAGAAGATTTTCCTTGACGGTCATATAAGGGAAAGCCTTGCTGCCTTCCGGCACCTGGACAATGCCCATATCCACGATCTTGTGGGGCGGCAGATTCTGAATGGGTTGATCCTGGAAGATAATTCTTCCGACGGGACACTTCATAAAGCCTTGAATGGAATTTAATATGGTGCTTTTGCCTGTTCCGTTGGAGCCCAGAAGAGTAACTATTTCATTCTGTTTGACATTGAAGCTGACATCATGCAGCGCCGGGATGATACCATAGGAAACACTAAGGTTATCGACTTCAAGCATACTTTTTCCACCCCCTCCCCAGATAGGCCTCGATTACATTTTCATTGTTCACCACTTCGTCCGGGGTTCCTTCGGCAAGTTTTTCGCCGTAATTGATGGCAATGATACGGTCAGCAGCTTCCATGAGCACCGCCATGACATGTTCGATCCAGAAAATAGTAATTCCAAAATCATTTTTGGCCCGGGCAATAAGCTGGATTGCTTTACTGGCCTCTCCGGGATTGAGACCGGCCATGACCTCGTCGATAAGGAGCAGCCTGGGCGTTGTGGCGAGAGATCGGGCCAATTCCAGCATTCTTAACTCGTAAAAAGTAAGATCACGGGCCAGAATATTTCTTTTGCTGAACAGGCCCACGAATTCCAGATAATGAGTAGCCTCCACCAGGGCATCTTCAAAGCTCTGGTTAATGCGTTTCTTACCGCACAGAGCCGATGCGGCCACGCCGAATATGGCCGTCAATTCGGGGAAAGGCCGGGGAATTTGGTAGGTGCGGCTTAAGCCCAGGTGTGTGCGTTGATACGGCTTCATCCGGGTAATATCTACCCCGCCCAGTTCAATCTTGCCTGCGTCGGCGTCAAGGTATCCGGAGAGCAGATTTACGACCGTAGATTTTCCGGCGCCGTTCGGACCGATAAAGCCGACGGTCTCGCCTTCGTGAATCTCGAAGGATAAATCATTTACCGCAACGATGCCCCCAAAACGCTTGCTTATATTGCTTACTTTAAGCAGTTCAGCCATTGATTAACTTACCTCCGTACATGGATTGTGGGGTAGTATTCGCGATAGCGGCGTTTCCGATAAATCCCAAAAAGTCCCTCCCGCAGCACAAAGAGCAGGACCAGCAGAATAATCGGGAAGAGAACAGGCTGGATCGGCCCCATGGTTCGAATCATGATCATTTCCAGGAAAGCGACAAAATAGCCGCCGACGATACAGCCGAATATCTGGGTCCGGCCCCCGATCATCATGGTTAAAAAAACTTTCAACATAAACGTAAAAGTAAGATAGGTTTGTCCGGCAAATGATGAAAAATAATGGGCGTAAAACCACCCGATAATTCCGATCATGGCGGCGGCGGCAACAAAGGTAATAATCTTGACCTTATTGATGTTTACTCCGATGCCGTGAGCCACTTCTTCATCGTCATTGATTGTGGCCATAATCAAACCGTAGCGCGATTTGATGACTTTATTGATGACCCAGAGGTAAGTTATCATGATGCCGATGGAGATATAAGCAATGGCCAGGAAATTGATTTTAGCATTGCCCGTGTTGATCAGCGGTTTGATGCCGAAGAGCCCCGTATCGCCTTTAAAGATGTCGGTATAAATTACGGTTACTTCAAAAAAGACGAAAGGCAGCAGCAACGAAAGCAATACATAGTAAAGGCCGCGAGCTACAATTACGAGGGGGCTATAGAGCAGGGCCGCAAAGAGGGTAACCATAAGGGCAAATGGCAATGTTGTGAGCGGCCCCCATCCTAAGCCGATGCTGAGCAGCGCGGCCGTATAACCGCCGATACCGACGAAAAAATTAGGTCCGAAATTAACCCGTCCCGTGCCTAGTCCCATCAGTGACATGGGCATGGCGATAGCGGCCAGAAGGTTGGCCGAGATCATGGTGTTGATCAGCCCCGGGCTGATAAAGTAAGTTGCGGCTGGAAAAACGAGCAGCAGAGCCACCCAGAGGATGGAATTGCGCCAGTACCGGGGCTCGATGATCCACTCCCATTTATTTTGCTTAAAACGAATAGTAACGCGATCCCTTTTTAATTCCAGATCTACCATAATGACTCACTCCTCGTTAATCCCTGCGGTCTGATAATCAAGACAAAAATGACAAGTAATAAGCCTGAGAGTGTCATGAATTTCGGTTCTCCCACCACAAAACATACAAAGGCATGAACGGCTCCGATGAGAAAGCTGGCCATAATGGTGCCCTTCATATTACCCAAGCCCCCGAGGACCGCAATCAGGATGGCCGTAGACATGTAAAGCTGACCCATTTGCGGATCGACTGTCCAGACGGGTGCGATCAGGAGCGTGCCGATAATAACCGGCACCAGGACAAGCATCATGGTGAAGACGTAGAGGCTTTCGACGTTGATTCCGACGATCTGGGAGCTGTAGATGCTCTGGGAAATGGCTCGAATCGCCAGACCAATTCTTGTTTTAATGAAGAAAAGGACGAAAAGTCCGGTGAGAATAAGGCCGATAAATGACCCCACAAGAAGTTGAGCGGAGACAACAACGGAACCGATCTTGACAGTGCCTTCCACCAGAGTAGTTTTTAAATAAACACCTTCCTGCATCGGATACTGGTAATTGATTGCCTGCTCAATGATCGCCGTAATCACTAAAAGAGAGATCAGCATTTCCAGTTCACTCTCCAGATATTTTTTGATAACACCAATGTAAATGAGATAGGCAAAAAGAAATTGGACCGCCACCATGCCGAGAATAGAAGGAATCAGACTCCAGCCAAGAGCTTTCAGAAACATCCACGTGGCGTAAATCGTCACCGGGAAGATATAAGCGTAGCCTAGGTGAAAAATTCTCAATACACCGCAAATTATGGAAAAACCTAGTGAAACGAGCAGATAGATTGAACCTAAAACAAAAGCGTAGATTAGAACGTTCTGAACAGAAATCCACATATTTTCACCCTCGCTTGTCTATTTTGTTATGGGCGTGCGTCTAGTATTATTGGCCATAAAAAACGGCCAACGCTCTTGAAACCATTAGAATAAACAATGATGCTGAGTGCAGATAACGCGATTAAAGATATAACCCGTTCTCCTTTTCGATTTGTTCCATCCACTTTTCGCCGAAGATAACTCACCTACAAAGACCGCTGAAGCATTGCAGTGCTAATTCGTATCTACAACAAAAACATTTTAAAACAATCTAAACAGGGTCGAGTATATTTTTGATGACCTGCCCGCCGATTTACCCGGAACAGGGAAATTCGGGCAAGCCTTAGAACTTAGAGCTGTGGAACGTCGCCTGAAACAAAGTATGTTTTTCGCATGTCGGTTTATTGACGGCACTTACCATTAATTCATATGAAATTTATCTAAACCATCAGAAAGTGTCAATTAATTTTTTCAAAATTAACCCGTTTTTTTTCAACCGGCAATGCATTTCGGTTTTCTACATAATTACCTGCGGGGAAAAAAATTAAGGAATATCTTTAAGCTTCTAATCTCACAGTGAGTTCATTGCGATGAGATCTTTGACATTAACGTGACGGCTTTCGTCCAGAGACAATCCTTCGTTGATCAGTTCCAGAACGAGTGGTTTCTCTTCCGGGAATTTATAGCCTTCATAATCCTGGTGGAAGAGCAGCCCGCCTTGTCTGTTTGACCAGGAATTCATCTGATGATCAAAACAAACCCGGGAAGTAACATTCAATCCTTCAATCATCACCCGCAATTCTTCCAGACGCTCATGAGGTGAAGAAATATGCAACCGGCCCTGTTCATATTCATCAAATATCGGAGTCCCGGGGCGCGGAACAAAGGGCCGGGACCGGATGTAATGAGGATTAATTGCCGTGAGCACCCGGGCCGTATTTTCCGCATGCTGCCGCCATCGTTCCCGGCCACCCAGATCAGTCATCCAGTACTCGGAAAGTTGGAATCCCGCAGCCATGGCCTTTTTACCGCCTTCAATCTGCTGTGCGCTGGTCACACCTTTGCTGATAACAGCCAGTAGCTCATCATCGCCCGTTTCCAGACCAACATGCAGACGATCAAGGCCTGCTTCACTGAATTGCCCGCAAATCATCGGGTTTTCTATGTGCCAGCGTCTTGGAACGGGCATATGACGTCACCCGGATCAAGCTCGGTAATTTTTCCCTCAGATATTTAAGAACGGCAATCAACTCATGGGGACGCATGATCATGCTGTCGGCATCCTGAAGAAAGGCCGTCTTTCCGCCTGAATAGAGCCAGTTGAATACGGAAATGAAATATTGATTGTTGTTTAAGGAAGGATCGGCCCGCAGTATCGCCATTCCGACATCCCGGGTAATCCTGCCACCCTGACCAATTTTTTCGGAGACCGCCTTAATCTCGTCACTGATTTTTTTCACCGTATTAATATCGCTCTTAATGTCTCCCGCGCTGCGATACACAAATGGATGATCCTTGTACATGTCGCAAAAGGCACATTTATTCCAGGGACAATTCTCAGTCACTCTCAACAGCAACGAGGCACTTCCTCCTTCGCTGGGCGGACGGTAAACACCTATGGAAAAAGATAATTCTGCGATTATTCGTGCGCTTTCTTTGCACGTGTCATTGTGGGCGGCAACAACCATAAGAACTCCTTGCTTTCTGCTGTTTCTTTTATATTACGCCTTGTTTACTCCGTATAACATTTTGAGAAAAAAATTGACATACAAACTTAACTTTCCTATAGTCCACCCGTCAGAAAACAATATCTTTTGCAAAAAAAACATGCGGGTGAAGGACATCGCCCCACAGGCAGAGATTAGGAGACATTTATGTGGAAACGCTTGTCGGCCCTGGCTATAAGATATGGTCTTATTCCGCTGGCCCACAACCTGATTCGCGCCTATCTGAGTACGATCCGTAAAACGATCCTCAGGGAAGAGCATATCATACGCGCTCTTGAAAACAACCAGAAAGTAGTTATTGCCATTCTGCATCAGCGGATGTTCGGGGTCATTGATTATGCGAAACGATTCGGCCGTTTTTCACTCGCCGCAATGATCAGTCAGAGCCGTGATGGCGACTTGATCGCCACAGTTGTCTCCCGGCTTAATTTTCACCCTATCCGCGGTTCCAGTTCCAAAGGTGGCAAGGAGGCACTCGATGCCGTTGTCGAATATCTGGCCGACCATCCGGCCGCCGTTCATGCAGTGGACGGACCGCGGGGGCCTAAAGGAATTGTCAAGGCCGGGATAATCAGAATTGCCCAGCGTTCCGGGGCTCTCATCTATCCGGTTATCATATCCACCAACCGGGCCTGGATGCTGAAAAGCTGGGATCAGTTCCTGATTCCGAAACCATTCAGCCGGGTAATGATCCGCTGGGGGGAACCTATCTTTGTCCCTGAAGATCTCCCGGAATCGGAGTTTGAATCGCTGCGGCAAAGGATTGAAGACAATATTACCTCAAATCACGCCCAGGATGACCTGGCCATGGGCTGGCCCCATCCTCTTTGATTCTATTTACTATTCACTATTCACTATTTACTATTATTGCTACTTCTGAATTCCCTCGCGTTTCAGCCATTTTGCATAGCGCACCATTCCGGCCAGGGCATTGACGGCGCGTTCAGGTGTCGGAAAGGAGACGGCCTTGAATTCACTTCCGGCCATATCCCTTACCGCCTGTTTTCCGTTGCCATCCAGAAGTCTGACGCCCAGAATTGGTTTACGGTATTTCTCCATCAGCCGAATTGTGTGATCAATATAGAGGCCCTCTAATTTCATCATATCTAACCGCCTCTGGGCAAGCGGTCCTTGCAACTCTGGTTGCAATTTTGTGCAGGACTTACCGAAGTTTTCGAGCAAAGATTCCACTCCCTCGACACCCAGATGGATAATGGCGTCACATCCATCCCATTCGGCCAGCATGCCGACAACCTTAGTGGCTACATCAAAATTGAGTTCGCCCACGAGATCAACCGGGTTCCCGCGACTCCAATAAGCAGGCAAAATCTCATCAATCCGGCTGATAATGTCTGAGGACAGAGGTGTAATTTCCAGTCCGGATTCGGCGCATTGATCGGTGGCCACAACGCCCCATCCTCCCCCCAGCGTAATCAGGGCAACTCGTTTTCCCCGGGGCAGTGGAAGCGATGAGAAAGCCGCAGAGAGATCCAGCAGATCCATTGGCTGCCTCGCCAGAATGATTCCCGCCTGACGGCACGCAGCATTGAATACCCGGATATTGGACGCCATGGCTCCCGTATGACTCGCCGCTGCGCTGTTTCCTGCCTCCGTTCGTCCGCCCTTGAGCAAAACGACCGGCTTCTTCCGGGAAACGCGTTCGGCCTGCTGCAAAAAGCGCCGTCCGTCTTTTACGCTCTCGATATAGAGAAGAACCGTTTTGGTCATTTCATCAACGGCAAAAGCACCCATGAAATCCTCCACGGTGACCATGGCTTCATTGCCCGATCCGCAGAATGCTCGCAGGCCGATATTCTCTTTTTCCGCAAAAGTGTTAAGCTGTGTTCCCAAATTGCCGGATTGGGCGACCAATCCGACTGATCCCGGTTTGGGCCAGGCAGTAGATCCCGCACAGAATAACTTCTCGTGGGGATTATTAAGTCCCATCGTGTTCGGTCCGATAATAAGGATGCCTGCTTCTTCCGCCGCCGCAACGAGATCTTTTTCCAGTTGCACACCGTCGCCTCCCGCCTCGGAAAAGCCCGAGCTGATCAGGAGCATGTATCTGATCCCCTTCTCTTTAAAAATTGGAATCAGGTCCGGCACAGCAGCGGCCGGAATCGTCACAACGGCCAGATCTATTTTGCCGGGAATATCCAACAGGGACTTATAAACTTTTCTTCCGGCAATATCCTTACCGCTGGGATTGACCAGGTAAACTGCTCCGGCAAACTCGCCGGCGACCGTATTGGCAAGAAGCCGATATCCCCATTTCCTGACATCGCTCGATATGCCGACAAAGGCAATGGACCGCGGCGCGAAGATTTTAGAGATATCTTTGGGATTCACCGGCCGGCGATCCAATTTTGTTTCGTTTCTCTTTCCCAGGATTATCAGAGCATCCACTGCTGTGATCTCACCTGCGGCATCCGCCACCAGAGGATTAACATCTACTTCGATGATATCGGGGCATTCCATCGCCAATCGCGACAGACCCATGATCACGTCGATTATTTTTTTCCGGCTCACCGGCGTTCTCTCCGCGGAATGGCCCGAGCAGTTTTGCCGAACGGAACTCATCGAGCATCGCCTCACCTGCGCCTCACTTACCGGAGCCACCCGAAAAACAACGTCATCCAGCGCTTCCGTAAATATTCCGCCCAACCCGAACATCACAACCGGCCCGAATTGCGAGTCACAGAACAGCCCGGCAACAAATTCTCTTCGCCCCCGTATCATCCGCTGCACGAGGTACCCTTCCAGATCTTCTCCTGCAGAACGGCCTATCTCGCCTGCCGCAGCAAGAACTGAATCCGGGGTCAATAAATTCAACCGGACCAACCCCCGCTCTGTTTTATGCATCAGTTTTGATCCCAAACCTTTAAGCACAACAGGATAGCCGAAATGCTCGGCAGCCTTCACGGCATCAGCCGGTGTCAGGACAACAGTCTCTTCAACTACGGGTATTTTATATTGGGACAGAATTTGTTTTGATTCCGCTTCCGTCAGCGCCGATCGTTTTTCGTTTTTTGCCTTTTCTATTATCTTTTCCCTGATTTGTTCACTTTCCATTTATTTCACCTCAGTTATCTGGAGAAGATGCTATCGCACCCCTGATGATTTGCCAGTCAAAATCGTCGAGTTCTTATCTTATTTGCCACTTCATATCAACATATTTATTCTAGCTGTACAGATCGCACCTGGTATACAATCTTATTATAATTAATTATTTTACTGCCACATATCATGGATTTCCCGACCGGACAGTTCGTGCGCTGAAAACAGAAATAGCATGAGTTTTTTTACATAATTCGCCTTTCGAATTGACAAATGAGGAGAAGAGTAATAGAAATACCCGCATTGCAGTAACAACAAGTCACTCTTTTAAAATGCAATTAATTATTCTTTATAAATTCAGGAGTTTATCGATGGAAAAAAAGATACTGATCACAATCGACGGACAGGAAATCAATGCCAAACCAGGGCAGACCATTCTGGAGAGCGCTACCGAAAATGGCATCTTCATACCGACCCTTTGTCATTATTCACGGACAACAAACGTTGGAGCCTGCCGGGTCTGCGTAGTCGAGGTGGAAAAGGCCAGATCGCTTATTGCCTCCTGCTGTATGCCGGTCAGCCCGGGGATGGTGATCCGTACAGACACAAAACAGGTGCGTGACGCTCAAAGAATGATCGTGGAGCTGCTCTGGTCGTCGGGAGATCATAATTGTCTGACCTGCGAGCAGAACGGTCAATGCGAACTGCAGAATTTAATTTACTGGCTAAAGATAGAAGAGCCTCGTTTTCCCATCCAGGCCCCCGGTTATGCTCTGGAGAATTCCAATACCATGATTCAGCGTGATCTCAACAAGTGTGTCCTTTGCGGCCGCTGTATTCGAGCCTGCAACGAGATACAGGTTAATGAAGTCCTTGATTTCTCGATGCGCGGCTCCCATGCCAAAGTAGGGCCGGCTTTCGACGCTGACTACATTGATTCTTCCTGTGTCTTCTGCGGTGAGTGTTTGCAGGTATGCCCTACCGGTGCCATCACTTACAGGCAGGCCAGATTTGCCGGCCGCCCGTGGGAGACGGAAAAAGTCAGAACGACCTGCACATATTGCGGCGTCGGCTGTCAAATGGATCTGTTTATTTCCGAGGGGAAAATAGTAAAAGTATCGGGAAACCGCGAATACGGAAAGCCCAACGAAGGAAGCCTTTGTGTAAAGGGGCGTTTCGGCATGGATTTTATTGCCCATCCGGACCGCCTGAAAAAACCGTTAATACGACACGATAAAAACGGCGATTTAAAAGAAGCCGGCTGGGATGAAGCTTATAAGTTCATCGCCGATAAATTAACGGCTGTCAAAAAAGCAAGCGGCGCGGACAGCATTGCGGGGCTTTGTTCCGCCCGTTGCACTAACGAAGAAAATTATCTCTTTCAAAAGTTTATGCGCGCGGTAATCGGCACCAATAATGTCGATCACTGCGCGAGGCTCTGACACTCCGTTACCGTGGCCGGTCTGGCCGCTGCATTCGGAAGTGGAGCGATGACTAATTCCATCGAGGAACTGGAATATACCAATTTAATTTTAGCCACCGGCAGTAATACCACTGAAAACCATCCTGTTATCGGGATGAAAGTCAAGCGGGCAGTACGCCAGCAGGGGACAAAACTCATTGTTATCGATCCGCGGAAAATTGATCTGGTTAAATATGCCGACATGTGGCTCTGCCAGAAACCGGGAACGGATGTGGCTGTCTTCAACGGTTTGATGAATGTAATAATCAGTGAAGGCCTTTATGCCAAACAGTATGTGGAAGAACGCACGGAGGGCTTTGATGCCCTGAAAGCAACAGTCGAAAAATACACGCCGGAATATGTGGAAAAAATATCCGGTATCCCGGCGGAAGACTTGAAAAAGGCCGCCCGGATGTATGCCAAAGCCAATAAAGCCAGCGTTATCTATGCAATGGGACTGACGCAGCATATCAGCGGTACAGACAATGTGAAAACTATTGCCAACCTGGCGATGCTCTGCGGCAATGTAGGTATTGAAGGCGGCGGAGTAAATCCGTTACGCGGTCAAAATAATGTTCAGGGCGCCTGTGATATGGGTGGATTACCTAATGTTTACCCGGCATACCAGCAAGTCGCCAATGAAGATGCGCGGAAAAAATTCGAAACAGCCTGGCAGGCAGCCTTATCGCCCAAACCGGGATTGACGCTGATGGAAATTATGAATGCCGCAGGCAGCGGCCGGATTAAAGCTCTTTACATTATGGGGGAAAATCCGCTCCTGTCCGATCCTGATTTGCATCACGTTAAAGAAGAGCTGAAAAAATTGGATTTGTTGATCGTGCAGGATATTTTCTTAACGGAAACGGCCCAAATAGCTGATGTTGTCCTGCCCTCCGCCAGCTTTGCCGAAAAAGACGGTACCTTCACCAATACTGAACGCCGCGTTCAACGCATTCGCCAAGCCGTTGCTGCACCGGGAGAGGCAAAACCGGATTGGGAAATCATTGCTGAAATTGCCACCCATATGGGCTATCCCATGCAATATTCATCGGCGCAGCAGATCTTTGAAGAAATCACTTCCGTAACTCCCAGCTATGCGGGCATTACGTACAGAAGAATTGACAAGGAAGGGCTGCAATGGCCCTGCCCCACTAATGATCACCGGGGAACAAAATTTCTGCACAAAGACAGATTCTCCCGTGGCCGCGGACTTTTTCACGCAATCGAGTTTATACCGCCGGCAGAACTGCCCGATGCCGATTTTCCGCTGATTCTATCCACCGGCCGGGTTCTCTATCATTACCATACGGGAACAATGACCAGACGTGCTCAGGGTCCGAACGAGCGCTGCCCGGAAAGTCTGGTGGAAATTAATCCTTTTGATGCGGATAAAATCGGCATCAAGGAAGGACAGATGGTCAAAGTAACATCAAGGCGCGGCGCCATCCAGGCCCGGGCTCAAATAACCGGAAAAAGTCCCCGGGGAGTAATATTTATGAACTTCCACTTTGCGGAGGCGGCGGTTAATTTATTGACTAATCCTGTTCTGGATCCGACAGGCAAAATTCCCGAATACAAAGTCTGCGCGGTTAAACTGGAAGCAGCGTAATATCATGTATTAAAATGCCCCGCTTTGTTGCGGGGTTTTTTATAAAACATAAATATTTATTTATCTAAGGAGGAAATCTATGGCAAATGAAAATTTAGAAAGCAAACGCTGGTTTATTGCGCTTGCAGGTGTCGTCATCATGCTGATTTTGGGCACGGTTTACGCATGGTCGGTTTTTGTTAAACCCATCGTGGCTGCCCAGGGCTGGGAGATGAAAGTTGTATCGAGAGTATTCATGCTGATTATCGGTGTCATCGGTGTTTCCGCCGCGTTCGGCGGCATGCTGGTGGATAAGAAAGGACCGAAATTCGTCGCCATTCTGGGCGCCTGTTTTTATGGTGTCGGTGTTTTATTGGGTGGTGTAGCTCTTCATATCGGCAATTTCTGGTTTCTTCTTATTGGATATGGCGTTATCGCCGGTATCGGCAACGGCCTGGCCTATGTCGTGCCGATCGCCACACTGATCCGCTGGTTCCCGGACAAACGCGGCTTGATCACCGGTCTGGCCGTTATGGGATTCGGTTTTGGCGCTTTCTTTATCGGTATGATCATCCCCGGTCTCATCAATAAAGTCGGTGTGGCCAATGCGTTTTTTATCCTCGGCGCCGTTTATCTGGTACTTAATTTACTTGCTTCCTCGACCCTGAAAAATCCACCCGCAGGCTGGCTTCCCAAAGGCTTCAAGCCGGCAGCCACAACCGTCAGCGCGGCCGATTCCTTCAGTTGGACCGAAGCGAAGAGGACGCGCCAGTGGTACATGCTCTGGTGCATGCTCTTTTTGAATGTCACAGCAGGCATGGGCCTTCTGTCCAAGCTCTCGCCCATGGCACAGGAAGTTATCAAATTTGCACAAAATATTGATGACCCGGCAAAACTGGCGGTGCTTGGCGGCGGCGTTCTGGCGACTGCCTCCATTTTCAACGGTTTGGGACGTCTTTTCTGGGCTGCCGTTTCCGACAAGATCGGCCGGAAAGGCACCTATATGGTGATGTTCCTGACACAGGCAATTCTTTACATCCTTCTTCCTCAGATCAGCAGCGTACTCGTCTTCACGATCATTGCCTGCTATCTTCTCGCGTGTCTGGGTGGCGGATTTGCTGTCATGCCGGCTTTTGCAGCTGACTCCTTCGGCCCGACCTATATCGGCAAGGTCTATGGCTTTCTGCTTACGGCATGGGGCGCAGCAGGTGTTGTCGGCGGTTTTGTGTTCGCCGAATTCAACAAACAGCAGTCACTCTTCACCGCGGCCAGCTGTCTGATTATCGGTTTTGTGGTTGCACTGCTCTACTCGCGGCCTAAAAATGTATCTAATTATAAATAGTTACAAACTGAACTATCCGTTCTAAGCTTTAAATACTTGCACTGCAAACACCCTTCTGCCCCAACAGAGGGGTGTTTTTCTTTGCCCTCATCCGGCAATTGCCGCTGCGGTTGCGCCGAATCTATAAACCCCCTTTCTCCTTTCTCCATTATCCTTGATCCTTTC
>CAWJQM010000019.1:0-176634 GCA_963845095.1 uncultured delta proteobacterium | reverse complement strand
CCATGATTGCCGGTCTGTTTCCGGAAAAGAGACGGGCGGTGATGATCGGCACTTTTAATGCCTTCATCGGCATCGGCATGGTTGTCGGCATGATGGCCGGCGCGGCCATCGCCGTCAAGTGGGGCTGGCGCCATGCTTTAGGCATTGTCGCCCTGCCGGGACTGATCATTGCAATTCTGATGTGGTTTACCAAAGAATATAAAACAATCGCATTGGAGCATAAAGTTGAGGCTCCGGTTGCGGGCGGAGCCGGGACAGTCCAATTATCCAAGAAAAAGATCATTATTGATTTCTTTAAGACACCATCTTTGCTCACCTCCTACATATCTTTTGCCACCCAGTCTTTTGTTTATATGTCGCTCATCATCTTCCTGCCCACCTACTACATGCGTACCTGGGGCGTGTCGCTGCAGCAGGCTTCCACAATGACCAGTATACCTATTGTAATCTTAATCTTTGGCGGCCCTATCGGGGGCTGGATAATGGACAAGTGGATGTTGAAAAACATTACCGCCCGGATGTATTTTCCCACTATTACCTATGCACTGGCCGCAGCCTTCATGATGTGCTCTTTTGGTTTGCTGCCGCCGGGAAATCTGGCCTATGTTCTTTTGTTGATCGGATTCTTCATGCATGCTATGGCCGGCACCGGAACTATTTGCGTGACTCAGGAAGTTACCCACCCGGGCGTCCGGGCTATGACTTATGGTGTTGGCCTGGTATTTCAGCACCTGCTGGGCAGCGCCCCCGGGCCGCTGGTTTCGGGTCTGATTTCCGATAAATTCGGCCTTCCCTCAGCTATGCTTTTCGCTTCGTCCATAGGGATTGTCTCAGCGGTGGTTTTATTCATCGGATCTTTTTACTATAAAAAAGACAGAGAAAACGTCGAGAAAGTCGTTTTGCAGGCGGAAAATTAACTTTGAACAAATAACTATTTTAAATGGAGGTTGTAGAAATGAAAAAAGTAAAAATGACACCCAGTGAAGCGATTGTCGAAACCCTGCTGGCGGAGGGTGTGGATCATGTGACGGGTATTGTCGGGTCCGCCTTTATGGATATGCTGGATCTCTTTCCGGCAGCCGGAATCAAATTTATTCCTGTTCGCCATGAACAGAGCGCCGCGCCATATGGAAGACGCCTTTTGCCGGATTTCCGGACGCTGCGGTGTGGTCACCGGTCAGAACGGCCCCGGGATCACCAATATGGTGACGTCCGTGGCGGCGGCCAACATGGGGCATACGCCCCTGGTGATCATCTCCCCGTCGGCGGGGACGCCCACCATCGGCTGGGACGGTTTCCAGGAATGCGATCAGATGTCCGTCTTTACGGTCCATCACCAAGGCCGTCGTCCGGGTTCCCCACCCCAAAAGGGCCGCCGATTGCCTGAGAACGGCCTTCCGCATCGCCTATGCCGACCGCGGCGCCGTCCTGTATGACATTCCCCGGGACTATTTTTATGGCGAGCTGGAGGATACAATTCTCAAGCCCTCCCAGTACCGGGTGGATGCCCGGGGCTGCGGTTCCCAGGACGCAGCTGGACCGGGCCGCCGAACTGCTGGCCAAGGCCAAGAATCCCGTCATCGTCTCCGGCCGGGGTGTTGTTGATGCCGACGCGCTGGACATCGTCAAAGCCATTGCCGAGCACCTGACGGCGCCCGTGGCGGTCACCTATCTGCACAATGACGCCTTCTATGGGAACCATCCCCTTTCCGTCGGCCCCATCGGCTATATGGGCTCCAAAGCAGCCATGAAGACCCTGGCCAAGGCCGATGTCATGCTCGCCATCGGCACGCGGCTCTCCGTATTCGGAACTCTTCCCCAGTATGATATCAACTACTTCCCGGATAATGCCAAGATCATCCAGGTCGATATCAACCCGAAACATATTGCCCGGACCCATCCCATCGAAGTGGGCATCATCGGCGATGCGAAGGATGCCACCGTCGAAATCCTGAAGCGCCTGAAGGCAATGGACAAAAACCGTAAACCCGATGCCAAGCGTCTGGAAGCCGTGGCCAAACAGAAAAAGATCTGGGAAAAGGAAATTGTCGATTTAGCCATGGTCAAGGGCAATCCCATGAACCCCCGCCGGGTCCTTCTGGAAATCATCCCGGTTGCTGCCGGACAATGCCATTGTTACCACCGATATCGGGAATGTCGCCTCCACGGCCAACAGCTATCTCAAGTTCAACCGGTCGCGCCGGCATATTGCCGCCCTGACCTTCGGCAATACAGGTTTTGCCTATCCGGCAGCTCTGGGAGCCCAGCTCGCCTGCCCCCAAAGATCCGGTTATCGCCATCATCGGCGACGGCGCCTGGGGGATGAGTCTCCATGAAGTCAGCACCGCCGTGGAGCACAATCTGCCGGTCATTGCCTGCGTCTTCCGGAACATGTGGTGGGGCGCGGAGGCCAAAAACCAGGTTGATTTCTATAACAACCGGTTCATCGGGGTGGATATTCCCACACCGGTAGAGCTTTGTGCCCGCCGCCAAGGCTCTGGGAGCCAACAGCCTCCAGATCAGCCGGCCCGAAGATATCAAGGAAGCCTTGAATACCAGCATCAAGAGCCGCAAGCCCACCGTCCTGGAATTCCTGGTGGACGGCAAACAGTTGGCCCCGCCCTTCCGGAAGGATGCTCTGGCGCTGCCGACCCGTTTCCTGCCGAAGTATGCTCATCTGGATCATCACAACTGGTACAAAGGCGGAATAGATGATCTATAAGAATATAGATCCAGACCATCGCAATTTGTAGACTTATCAGCCCCGCCCATAACGGGCGGGGCATTGATAAAATTCAGCATCTTTTTCATTAAGAACAAAGGGGGTTGGGATATGATTAACGAAGGATTACATCCGGATGTTATATATGTAAATGGAGATATCGTCACGCTGGACGCATCCAATCCGCAGGCCGAGGCGGTGGCTACCTGGGGCGACAAAATTATCTCTGTGGGGTTAACTGCCCAGTTGCAAAGGATGGCGGGACCCCGGACTCAGATTATTGATCTTAAGGGCAAAACCATGGTCCCGGGCTTGATTGAGCCGCACAGTCATTTCAGTGTATATGGCCCCTGGGTTTTGTTGAGAGAGAATCTGAGCTCTCCCCCCGTGGGACCAATCGGCAGTATTAAAGAATTAAAAGAAGCCCTCCAGAAAAGGGCTGCCGCAACCGAGAAAGGAATGTGGGTTTTAGGGTATGGTTATGATGATACCCTTCTGAAAGAAAATAGGCACCCCAACCGCTTTGATCTGGATGAAGTTTCCACGGACCATCCCATATTTATTTCTCATGTCTCCGGACATTTCATGTCGGCAAACAGCAGGGCTCTAGTCATGGCCGGCATCAAAAAAGATACACCCCAGCCCGAGGGAGGAATCATTCGCAAAGATCCCCAAACCGGTGAACCGGATGGAGTTCTGGAAGAAATTGCCATGATGATGATTTACGCGATACTTCCTTCGCTCACCATGGAGCAAAGAGAGGAGTTGTTTGATTCAGGGCGCCCAGCAATATCTGAAAACAGGCGTTACCTCCTGCGGTGATGCCGGTGTTGTCTTTCCCGGTCCATTAGGGGCGCAGGATCTGGCTCTTTATCAGAAAACCGTTGCCGAGGGCTCGTTGAAAATTCGTATCAACATGATGATCGAGGCCAACTTCCTGCTTAAAACAATGTGGCGGTTTCCTGACGGGATTCGGCGATAACAGGCTGAAAATCGGGCCGGCCAAAATCATTGGTGACGGATCCCTACAGGGTTACACAGGATGGCTGACCAAGCCATATTCTGCGCCGTTCAAAGGAGATAGTAATTACAAGGGATATCCGGTTACAGCGCCGGAGCAGCTGAATCCTCTGGTCGCGGAGCTCCATAATGCCGGGTACCAGATTGCCATTCACGGAAACGGGGATGCCGCTATTGACGCCGCGATCAACGCATATCGCCTCGCCCAGAAGGCCAATCCCAAGACCAAATGCCCGTCACCGGATCGAACATTGCCAGACAGTCCGGGAAGATCAACTGGACGCCATAGCCGAACTGGGGATCAGTCCCGTCCTTCTTTGTCTCTCATACCTACTATTGGGGCGATCGCCACAGGGACATTTTCCTGGGCCCGGAAAGGGGCGCACGCATCAGTCCTTTAAAGTCTGCCCTCCAACGAGGCATTCACTTCAGCATTCATTCGGATTGCCCGGTGACGCCTGTCTCTCCGCTTTTCTGTGTTAATGCCGCTGTCAACCGCCTCACCGGCAGCGGGAAGGTACTGGGGCCGGAATTCCGGCTGACGCCGGAAGAAGCGCTGAGGGCGGTAACGATAGATTCCGCCTGGCAGACCTTTGAAGAAGATATCAAAGGAACCATTGAGGTTGGCAAACTGGCCGACTTCACCATTCTTGAACAGAATCCTCTGAAGATTGCTCCGGAAAAGATCAAAGACATTGCCGTGAAGGAAGTAATCATCGGCGGAGAGAAAGTATTTGGTCAGGTGTCAGGGTAAGATAAAAATACAATTTTGGAAATAAAAGAAGGGAGTTAGTAATAATGGGAGAAGGACTATGTCCTGATGTAATATATATAAACGGAGATATTGTCACGCTGGACGAATCCGGCACAAAAGCACAGGCTGTGGCTACCTGGCGGATAAAATTGCGGCTGTTGGTTCCAACGAGCAGATCAAGAAAATGGCGGACGCTCATACTAAAACTATCGATCTTGCAGGCAAGACTATGATTCCGGGCCTGATCGAAGCCCATAGCCATCTCATCTTGTACGGTCCCATGGCTCTGAAAAGGGTAAATCTCAGTTCTCCTCCCCTGGGACAAATCCGGAACATGAAGGAATTGATAGATGCCCTCCGGGAGAGGGCTGCGGCAACTCCTGAAGGAGACCTGGTGGCCGGGCTCTCTTATGATGATACAACGCTGGAAGAAGGCAGGCACCCCACCAGATACGATCTGGACAAGGTTTCGATCGACCATCCCGTTATTATCCAGCATGTGTCCATGCATTTTATGGCGCTAAACAGCAAGGCGCTGCTGATGGCCGGCATTAACAAGGACACCCCCCCTCCGACAGGAGGAGTTATTAGAAAGGATCCGCGGACGGGCGAGCCGGACGGGGTCCTCGAAGAAATGGCTATGATGCTGGCCTATGCCATTATCCCCAACCCTGATGAGGCCCGACGGATAGATTTGCTGGCGCAGAGCGGCAGCGTTTTTTTAAAAGCCGGCATAACCTCCTGCCATGATGCCGCTGTTGCTTTTCCGGGGCCAATGGGGGTGCAGGATATTGCGGTGTATCAGAAAGCAATTGCGCAGGGTGTTTTACCGATTCGGATAAATATGATGATCGAAGGTAATGCGCTTCTGAAGCAATGCGGCGGATTTCTGACCGGCTTCGGAAACGATAGACTCAAAATCGGTCCGGCCAAATTTATCGGTGACGGCTCCAACCAGTGTTATTCGGGGTGGTTTACTCAAACCTTATCACGTGCCTTTCAAGGGAGATAAATCGTATTGCGGCTATCCGGTCACGCCTCCCGAGCAGCTAAATCCTCTGGTCGCGGAGCTTCACAATGCCGGTTACCAGATTGCCATTCATGGCAACGGGGATGCCGCGATTGACGCGGCAATTAATGCATATCGCCTCGCGCAAAAGGCCAATCCCAGACCAAATGCCCGTCACCGGATAGAACACTGCCAGACAGTCCGGGAAGATCAGCTCGACGCTATCGCCGAGCTGGGGATCAGTCCCTCCTTCTTTGTTTCTCACACCTATTATTGGGGAGATCGCCACAGAGCAATCTTTTTAGGACCGGAGAGAGCCGAGCGCATTAATCCTTTGAGGTCGGCCCTCAAGCGGGGAATTCGCTTCAGTCTCCATTCGGATAGTCCGGTGACGCCACCGGCCCCTCTCTTCTCCGTCTTCGCCGCAGTGAATCGCGTTACCAGCAGCGGTTATGTACTGGGGCCGGAATTCCGCTTGACGCCGGAAGAAGCTCTGAGGGCGGTAACGATAGATGCAGCCTGGCAGACCTTTGAGGAAGATATCAAAGGAACCATTGAAGTTGGCAAACTGGCGGACTTTACCATTCTTGAACAGAATCCCCTGAAAATTGCTCCGGAGCAGATTAGAAATATCAAGGTGTCGGAAGTAATCATCGGAGGCAAACAGGTATATCAACTATAGTGATTGATGCGATGGACTCTTAGCTATTAACCAGCTACTTGTAAGGAGAAATACTATGAGCAAAATGTTTAATGGTGAGGTCGCACTGATCACTGGCGCCAGCTCGGGAATCGGCAGGGCTACTGCCATTGCTTTTGCCGCCGAAGGCGCCCGTGTGGTCGTATCCGGGCGTAACAGTGAGGAATTGGCCAAAACAGTGAATATGATTTCGGCCGACGGCGGCATAGCCATCGCCGTTAAGGCTGATGTATCCCAAACAGCTGATGTTCAGGCAATGGTCGCAAAAACTGTCGAGCATTTCGGTGCACTGCATTTTGCTGTAAACAATGCAGGAATTTCCGGTGATGTTTTTGTGCCGACCGTTAACTACTCAGAAACCACCTGGGACAATGTCATTGGCATCAATCTCAAGGGGGTGTTTCTTTGCATGAAGTATGAACTTCCTCATCTTATAGCCACAAAAGGTGCCATTGTTAATATGGCTTCCACCTCGGGCTGGCTGCCGGCCCAATCGGCTGCGCCTATATTGCCAGCAAACACGGCGTTGTGGGACTGACCAAGGCGGCGGCAATCGAGTATGCCGACAAAGGTGTGCGCATCAATGCGATAGCACCGGCAGTAATCCGCACAGAACTGACCGAACGCGGCGGCATCAATGATCCGGCCATAGAAGCAATGATGGCCGCAAAACATCCCATGGGACGCATTGGCCGACCGGAAGAGGTAGCCAGTGCTGCTTTATGGTTGTGCTCAAAAGCTGCATCTTTCACCACTGGTCATACCCTGGCAGTCGATGGCGGCTGGTTGATTCCATAGCTATCAGATGCGCGGACAACGAGGGAGGGAATCAAGCATCTGCATGCTCCTGCTTACCGGGTTGATAACCTTACTATGTTGAGGGTATCTTTAGATGGCGAAAAAAACAAATGACCGGCTGAATGATAAATCTGATTTGCGGTTCAAGCTGTTTCACGAACTCATGAGCCATAAGGTTCATGAGGTTCTCCTGGTGTCAACTCCCTATGATGCCTGGATTATGGAGGAAGATTGCCGGCTCTCCGAGGCCATCAATAATGAATATAAAGGCTTGCATCTGAGCAATCCTCCACGATTGAACTGGGTGTCTTCAATCAATGCCGCTTTGGCTGCACTCAAAGGCAAGGATTATGATCTGCTGATTATTATGCAGCGCACGGCAGATCTCCATACTCCCGCCATTGTTCAAAAAATTCAGAAAAAAATCGCCCAACCTGCCGATCATATTTCTGGATCACCACTCGGAAAGCGAAGGGATGAAATAATATCAGCAAAGCGTCCTCTCTTGCGCTCTACAATCACAAATTCATCTGGAATGGCGATTCTAATCTCCTGTTGGCCATGATCAAGAGTGTCGAGGATTATCAGAATGTGGCCCATGACACGCAATTCGCCGGTGTTCGCGTCATCATTTTTATCGAGTCGTCGTCCAGGTATCTGTCGGCTCTGCTGCCTCTCTTTTATCGTGAACTGGTGATCCAGACCAGAGCGGTTATGGAAGAGGGGCTCAACGAAGAACATCGTCTCCTGATGATGAGGGCGCGCCCCAAGATCCTGGTAGCTGAAACTTATGAAGCGGCTATGGCACTGTATCGAAAATACAGGCCCTATGTGCTGGGAATTATTTCCGACGTATGTTTCCCCCGCCGCAGCAGATATGAAGAAAACGCCGGGGTTGATCTGCTCAAAACCATAAAGAAGGAACGGTTTGATATTCCCCTGTTGTTGATGAGCAGCGACATCCATGATGCCCGCAAGGCGGAAAGAATTCCCGCCGCATTTGTCGATAAGAATTCGCCGACCCTCTTGTCCGATGTGAAATCTTTCTTTCTGAACCATCTTGGGTTCGGGGACTTTGTCTTTCGAACGCCTGCCGGCGAGGAAATTGCCCGGGCGTCTAATGTGAAAATGCTCGAATATAATATGCAATGCATTCCGGATGAATCCTTTGTTTACCACTGCAACAACAATGATTTTTCCCGATGGCTGTTTGCCCGATCAGAACTGGAGCTGGCCTCAAGGATGAGACCGGTAAAGGATGATGAATTTTCGAACCTCGAAAGTTTTCGGCGGTTCCTTGTCTCGATTATCCATCAACGGCGCATGGAACGGCAAAAAGGGGTGATAGTTGATTTTGATCCCCGCACTTTCGATGAGGATACAGATTTCTTCAAGATAGGGAACGGCTCGCTGGGCGGCAAAGCCAGAGGACTCTCCTTCCTCTCTACCCTTCTGCGTCGTTATTCTTACCTGCAACGTAAGTTTCCGGAGGTGGATATCTTTATCCCTCAAACAATGGTTGTCACCACCGAGGTATTCGAGACTTTCGTCGAGAGCAACGGGCTTCAGGAGCTGGCAAATAACGATCTTTCGGACGAAGACATTGCCGCCCGATTCCTGGAAGCTCAATTCCCTGATCCCGTCAAAGAGCAGTTGGCCGGATTTCTAGCCCAATTCTCTTATCCCCTGGTCGTGCGTTCTTCCAGTTTGCTCGAAGATGCCCATTACCAAGCCTACGCCGGTCTTTATAAAACATATATTCTGCCCAATGACCAGGCTGATCTTGCCTTCCGTCTGCAACAATTGATGAATGCGATCAAAATGGTCTTTGCTTCAACTTACTTTCAGGGGCCGAAATCATTTTCCCGACGCCTGGGGCATCGGACAGAAGAAGAAAAAATAGCGGTAATCATCCAAAAGCTTGTCGGGGGGAGATACAAAAATTACTTTTATCCGGCCTTATCGGGTGTCGCCCAGTCCCACAATTATTATCCTTATGCCGGAATGAAACCTGATGAAGGGATTGCAACCATCGCCCTGGGACTGGGCAAAACAGTCATGGATGGCGAAAAAGCCTTGCGCTTTGCCCCTCAGCAGCCGGAGTTGTTATCCCAACATTCTTCCATCGACGATACCTTAAATAATGCACAGCGGTTCTTTTATGCCCTGAAACTGAGCGATCCTGTTCTCAAACTGGGAGTGAACGATAATATCACCCTCGCCAAACGAGAAGTTTCAGACGCGGGGGATGAAGAACCGGTTGGGGCACTAACCAGCACCTATATCCCGGACGATCACACAATCCGCGATTTCAATGTGCTTCCGGGTTATCGTGTGGTTACTTTTGCCCGGATCCTCAAATACGGCATGTTTCCTCTGGCCGGCATTTTGAGCGACTTGCTGAGAATTGCTCAGGAAGGAATGGGATGTCCCGTCGAGTTGGAATTTTGCGCCGATTTGAGCTTTGATCAAAAAACCAGATCGCGCTTTGCCTTATTGCAGCTCCGCCCGATGAGCGCTCGGGAAGAAATCGGCCACCGTCAATATATCCGCTGAAGATTTGGCCGGAGCCTTCTGCACTTCCAGCCAGGCGCTGGGCAACAGGATCAATCACTCTATAAAAGATATTGTTTTTGTGAAACCAGATGCCTTCGATCCGGGCCGGACACAAGAGATTGCCAGCCAGGTCGGTGCCTTGAACAAGGCCCTGGTCAAAGAAGGACGCAGATATTTTCTGATTGGGCCAGGACGCTGGGGATCAGCTGACCGCTGGCTGGGAATTCCGGCCACCTGGGCGGATGTCTCCGGTGTAGCGGCGATTATCGAAACTACTCACCATAAATTGAACGCAGAATCATCCCAGGGTTCGCACTTCTTTCACAATATCATCTCGCTCGGTATCAATTATTTAACCGTTAATCAGCAGCAGGGTGACAGGATTGACTGGGATTGGCTTACGTCATTGCCGATAAAAGAAGAAACGTCTTTTGTGATTCACGTATCTCTCCCCTCGGCAATGACCATCAAAGTGGATGGACGCAATTCGCAGGGCGTTCTCCTTTATCAAGATCGAAGCTGCAGCTGGTCTCATCAGCGAAGCAGGGAAATTTAACATGATTGATTATTAGTTTTGTTCATATATTCCTGGCAGTATCGAGCTTCCCGGAGAGGAGAAAAAAGATGAAGAACATTCCGTTAAAAGGAATCGAACGCGCCGACGTGCTGGCGCGCCTGAAAGAGTTTGGCGCAGATGACGCCAATTATCGTGATAGTAAAATATGGAGCCTGGTTTACTACCTGGGGGAAGAACATACAAACTTCCTCAAGGAGGCATACGGACTGTATTTCTCGGAGAATGCCCTCAACCCCATTGCCTTCAAAAGCCTCAAACGCCTGGAGACGGAAGTCGTGCAGATGGCCGGTCAGCTCCTGAACGGGGACGGCCAGGTGGTCGGAACCATGACCTCGGGTGGTACAGAAACCTGTCTGCTGCCGGTAGTCACCTACCGGGACAGGGCGCGCGCAATGCGTCATCTGCCCTTCCAACCGGAGATGATCGCCCCCACATCCATCCACGTGGCCTGGGAGAAAGCGGCCAATTATTTCGGTGTGAAGATGGTGCATGCACCCTTGGACAAGAACTTCGGCATGGATGTGGAAGCGGTGAAAGGGCTCATCAACCGCAACACGATACTGCTTGTGGCTTCAGCCCCGAGCTACCCTTACGGGGTGGTCGATCCCATCCCGGCGCTGGGGGAATTGGCCCTGCGTCATAAACTGCCCTTGCACGTAGATTCCTGCCTGGGGGGGTTCCTGCTGCCTTTTGTAGAACGCCTCGGTTATCCGGTTGAGCCCTTCGATTTCCGTGTTCCGGGGGTTACCTCGATCGGGGCTGATCTGCACAAGTATGGCTTCAGCGCCAAGGGCGCTTCGGTCCTGCTCTACAGAAGCATGGACTACCTGCAGCATCAGTTTTTCGTCTATGCGGATTCTCCCACTGGCATCTTCGCCTCACCGGCCATGCTGGGCACACGCCCGGGTGGGGCAATCGCCGCAGCCTGGGCGGCGCTCAATGCCATCGGCATTGATGGTTATCTGGACATTGCCCGCACCATCATGGACACCACAATGCGCCTGAAACAGGGGATCGAGGCGATCAGCGGCCTGGCTGTCCTGGGTAATCCTGCCATGAGTGTCTTCGCCTACACGTCGCAGGACAAGGACCTGGACATCTTTGCTGTAGGGGATCAACTGGAAGAGCGCGGCTGGCTGGTTGACCGCATCCAGAATCCCAGCGGCCTGCACTGCATGGTCACCCCGCGTCATGCCGCCGTGGTCGAGGCCTATCTGGCCGATCTTCGTGAGGCCGTAGCTGTCGTCCGCAGCAACCCTGATCTGGCCGGCAGGGGCAATGCCGCTATGTACGGCATGGTTGCGCATATTCCCCTGCGCGGCATGATCAAGACCCAGATCATCAAAATGATGGCTGACCTGTACGGGCCGGAATGCAAGATGCCATCTGCACCGGATGGGAAACAAACCTCCTGGCTGGAACGGTATATCCTGCCGCAGCTAATGAAAATTCTGAAACGGTAGAGTGGACATTCAACTCAGTACACTCTATTTATTCTTATTCTGCCCTTCATTTTCCATCAGGCTGCACCCGAAGGTCGGCTCCAGCTTCAGGGCTTGGGAATCGTCAAATTCTGCGTCAATCCCGGCCAGATATCTTCCCAATCTTTTCTTTTCATCAAAGTCGTAATCAAGGTTTAATGCTATCGTCTCCATAATCGGTGATCCGCCGCCATGAACACCGGCAACTTCATACCAGGCCGACATGGGAGACGCGCCGATATTTTCGACAAATTTCCATATTTTAAGCGACACGTCAGGAGAAAGCTTCGGGTTCCTCACGATGAACTTATCGAGGTACTTCTTGGTATCGGCAGCATGGAAATCACCGTCAAAAGGAAGAGTCGCCGCTATTCCCCCGGCAATCTCGGTTAATATATTATACTCATGATAGATGAGTTCTCCCGTGAGTCGACGGCCCACGTTGGCATAAATCTTATTGGGGAAGAAAACACCGCTGGCGGTCTTTTCACCGTAGACGGCGGCGGCGACACCGGCTGCATAGGCCAGTTCTGCTGCCCCTGCATACTGTGACAGCTTTTCGCGAACATGGGAAATTTTCTGAATATTATTTGCCTCTGCCGCCAGAGCGGTGGCCCCGCAAAGAATGTCGGACACACCCGGCTTGCAGCCGCTGTAGCTGTGCCGGTGGGAGTCGGCGAAAAGGAGGGCAATACGTCGGCCAAACTCCCATTCCCGGCACATGAAAACTCTTTCTTTCGGAACAAAAACATTGTCGAAAACAACGACGGAATCAGAAACTCCGTATCGGCAAAAAGGGGTTGCCTCCGGATCATCTTTCTCTCTTAACCAGACGGGACGGGTAATCAGCGAAATTCCTTCCGCATCGGCGGGAATGGCGAAAGCAACTGCGAAATTCCGATCGTCTTCCATCAGTGCCCGCGTGGGCAAGACGAATATCTCATCAGCATAAGCAACCTGTGTGATGGACATTTTCACTCCACTGACGATAATTCCGTCTTTGCGTTCTTCCACAATATGTACATAGGCATCGGGGTTGACCTGTTCACTCGGCCGTTTTGTGCGATCACCTTTGCTGTCCGTCTGGGCACAGCAGCCGTCCAGGTCCAGCTGCTGGTAGTTTTTCATGTAATTCATGAATCTGCTGTGGTAATCAGTGCCTTTGGCGTCATCGATCTCTTTTGTGCAAATGGCCAGCGCCGATATCGCGTCGTGTCCCATACATTTCTGAATGCAGCCGCCCACGCGACGGGCAGCCAGACGGATCAGTTTTTGCTTCTGCAGAAGATCATAGGGATTCTGTGGAAGATGCGCCCAGCGATTAATTTCCTCTCCGGTTATCGAAGATGCTGCCGTTGCCAGCCCCTTCCACTTGGGGTCCCGGGCTAAGTCAAAGGTAACGTCCATCACATTGATACCCGGACGGATGCGGTGATCTTCACGGCCAACCTTTTCGCCGCCGATATGTATATTATGCTTCATTTTAAAAAGGCCGTCATGATACTGCTCTTTAGTTCTTAACACTTTCTTACTCCTTCCCTTTTCTGCAATGCAACCGGAAATTAACCGGTCTAATGACTGTGTCGAAATGTCATTGCGAGTGAGTGCCACGACCGAAGCCTTGCCCCGAGCAGAGCGAGGGAACCCATAAGATTGCCGCGGGCTTTGCCCTCGCAACGACTGCGTCGGATTGCCACGACGCCTGAGCGGCGTCTCGCAATGACAAATGTAATTGCGGCAACCCGGTTTATCTGCAACCGGGTTGCCGCCCGGTCTGATTTCTTTCAAAAAAAGTTGTTATTAACGATCCAATTTCTTTATTTATCAGCGTACATAAAATCGGTTATTTTCTCGAATGTGCCGTTTTTATAAACCGTGATGAAAGCGGCCTTGGCTCCCAGATGGTTCTTGGGCGAGAAATACAGCGGCTGGCTGCCCAATGCTCCGGGAACACCATTAAACTTGTCCAGAGCATCCACTAATTTTTCCCGGGTCAGATCCTTGCCGGCATTCTTGATCGCAATAGACAGCCAGTCCATTCCCTCATAACCATGGGCAACCGGCTGATCCGGTTTTTCGCCGGACATTTTTTCATATCTTACCGCCCATTCTTTCACCTTCGGATCGAGACTGCTGAACACATAGGGAGTATGGGAAACAGCGTATAACCCGTCGATTGGTGCGCCGGCCTGTGCCGCCAGACCGGGGGTGTACTTGGTGATTACAGCCGCTGAAGCCATCATCGGAACACTCCAGCCTATTTTCTTGGCTTCTTTTACAACGCCGACCGTCTCCCGGATAATGGTACCCAGAAACAGAAAGTCCACATCGGCCTTCTTCAGCAAAGCAATCTGGCTGCTAAACTCGGTAGCGCCGCTCTTATACGATTCGGCTGCAGCAAGTTTCATGTTATGCTTCGCCAGTTCCTTTTCCATACCTTTTTTCAGCAGGGCACCAAACTCGTCATCCTGGTAAATCAAACCGACTTTTTTTGCTCCCATTTTCTCGACGATATACTTTACACCAACAGCAGCCTGCATTTCATAAGGGGTAGATGCCTGATAGCTGTAACGATTATGCGGTTCATAAAACCCCTGATGGGCGGAAAGCGGAAATACAAAAGGAACCTTGTTCTTGGTTATAATGGGCAGTGTGGCCAAACCGGTGGCGGAGCCCATATTGTAAACAAAACAAAATACCTTGTCGCGGGTAATCATCTTATTCGTCAGAATAACCGCTTTTTTGGGATCGGATTGATGATCTTCAACCAGAAGTTTGATTTTCCGGCCATAGATCCCGCCCGCCGCATTGATTTCATCAACTCTCATCTGCAATCCTTTTTTCGCCAAAATGCCCCAGGCGGCATGCGGACCGCTCAGATCGGTCTGAGATCCGATAAGAATCTCATTGTCCGTAACTCCTGTCTCAGCTTGCAGCACCGCTGCAAAACACATTGTCATCAGCAAAGACAGCACAATCAACCAGAATCTTCTTTTCATGTAATCCTCCTCTTTTTTTTAGATTGTTGTTTGTTGTTACACTCCAATTACTTATAATTACAATCAATGCAGCCTTAGTGATACATCGCTTCAATTTCTTTCTTAAACTTCTCACTGATGTATTTCCTTTTCAACTTCATTGTCGGAGTGACCTCATCATCGTCAGTAGTCAACTTGATGCCCAGTATATGGAAACGCTTTATCTGTTCAACACGGGCAAATTTCTTGTTAACCACTGCTACTTCCTTTTCTATCAACTCTATAACTTCCGGCGCCCTGGTCAGCGATTCATGTGTTGTAAAAGGAACTCTGTTCTCCTGGGCGAATTGCATAACCGTGTCTTCATCAATCATAATCAAAGCGGAAAGGTATTTTCGGGCATCACCGATCACCACCGCGTCATTGATATAAGGGCTGAATTTCAACTGATTTTCAATTTCCGTCGGGGTTATATTCTTGCCGCCGGCGGTAATAATGATATCTTTGAGTCTGTCGGTGATAATAAGATGTCCATCTTCATCTATTCTGCCTACATCGCCTGTGTGCAGCCAGCCTTCTTCATCAACAGTCTCCCTGGTCCTTTCCGGATCACCCCAGTAACCCTTGAAGATATTCGGCCCGCGGAAAAGAATTTCGCCGGTTTGAGCAATCTTCACTTCGCACCTGGGCAGTGGTTTGCCTACCGTGCCGACTTTGACATCATCTCCGTGATGAATCGTTCCGGGGCCACAGCATTCCGTCTGCCCGTAGACCTCCCTCATCGACAATCCGAGAGCATTGTAAAACAGCAAAAGATCCGGGGAAATAGGTGCAGCACCAGAAGTCAGTTGGCGAGCTTTGTTCAAACCGATGCTCTTTTTGAGATTTTTCAAAACAGTCCAGTCAAAAAAAACATACAGCATTTGCAAATACGCAGGAATGCTCTGGTGAGCCAAACGCAGCGCGGCCCTTTTTGTTCCAACTTTCATAGCCAGGTCGTAGGTCTTTTTTTCCAGCCAGGTGGAATCCTTCATGGTCAGATACAAAGTGGAATAAAATTTCTCCCAGATGCGCGGTACGGCAAAAAATACCGATGGCGAAACCTCCCGAATATTTTCCGGCACTGTATCCGGCCCTTCGGCAAAATTGATTGTGTAACCCACCCGCAGAGGATTGAAGACGGAAAGATTCCGCTCCGCAATGTGGCAGAGCGGAAGAAAAGAAAGAATTTCATCATCCAGTGTACAGGGATTAACTTCGTCCTGGATTTCGTTGGTGACTATAATGTTGTAGTGGGTGATCATTGACCCTTTCGGGGGACCGGTGGTGCCCGATGTGTAAATCAGAATAGCAACGTCTTCCGGTTGCGGTTCCGGCAGTTTCTGCTCAAATAAAGCCGGTTCCTTGCGGTCCAATTCCCGTCCCAATTCCAGTAACTGATCAAAGCTCATCACCAGCGGATCGGAAAAATGCCGCAAACCCTCCATGTCATAAATAATAACTTTTTCCAAACAGGGAACATCTTTGCGGACTGCCAGAATCTTGTCCAACTGTTCCTCATCTTCGACAAAATGAAATCGAGAACCGCAGTTATTCAGAATATAGTTAATCTGCTGCGCTGAGTCGGTGGTGTAAATACCTACACTGATACCACCGGCGCAGATAATTCCCATATCGCTGAAAAGCCATTCGGGATTATTCTCACTCATAATGGTGGCGCGATCACCCCGCTTCATCCCCAATGAAATCAAACCCAAAGATACATACTTTGCTTTTTCACCGTACTCGCGCCATCCGATGCTCTTCCAGATGCCCCAATCTTTATATCTCATCGCTATACGATCCGCCCATTGTTTGGTTCGTGACCAGAAAAGGGTTGGGATGGTATCAACTCTTAGATCTTTATTATCCAACTTACCGGCACTCTGCATTGTTTACCTCATTTCCTGCCTTTCATCACAATAAATCCTGATTATTCCCTGCACAAAGACCGTCAACGCCACTTCTTTTTCTTTTTCCAGCGCCGCTGTCCGCGAACACTTTGCTCTTTAATTCCCAGATAAAATTCCTGCACATCTTCGTTTTCCCGCAGATGATCGCATGACCCTTCCAATACGAACCTGCCCAATTCGAGAATATAACCGAAATGAGCCGTCGCGAGCGCCATATTGGCATTTTGCTCGACCATGAGAATGGTCGTTTTCTGTTCATCATTAATTTTCTTGATAATATTAAAAATATCGATGGTGTACTTTGGAGAAAGCCCCAGCGAAGGTTCATCCATTAAAAGAATCTTGGGCCTGGCCATCAGCGCCCGGGCAATGGCCAGCATTTGCTGTTCGCCGCCACTGAAATTACCCGCCAGTTGAGTCGCCCTTTGCTTCAGAATGGGAAAATAATCGTAGATCATTTCCAGATCGCTTTTAATTCCGTCTGTATCGCGTCGCAAATAATACCCCATGGCGAGGTTATCCCGGACGGATAGCCGGGCAAAAATCTCCCTTCCTTCCGGAACATGGGCGATCCCTAATTTTACTATTTTATCGGGATCAAGCCGTTGAATGGGTTTTCCCATAAATTCGATCGTTCCTTTTTGAGGCTCCATGATACCGGAAATGGTTTTCAGGATAGTTGTCTTACCGGAACCATTGGCGCCTAAAATAGTCACAAAGGCGCCTTCTTCGATATCCAGAGAAACTCCCTTGATGGCCATAATCGGCCCGTAATACGTTTCAATATTTCTAACCTTTAAGAGCGGCATTTTTATCTCCTAGATAGGCGTTAATCACTTCAGGATTGTTGAGGACATCGCTTGTTTTTCCCTGGGCGATTACTTCTCCAAAACTCAGAACCATGACTTTATCGGCAAGCTCCCGAACAAACTTCATGTTGTGTTCGACTACAATCAGGGTGATGCCCCACTGCTCCTTGATATCCGTAATCCAGAAAGTCAAATCCTGTGATTCCTCAACATTCATCCCTGATGTCGGTTCATCGAGTAAAATGATCTCCGGCTCCATGGTCAGGGCACGCCCCAACTCAATAATCTTCTGGATGCCGTAGGGAAGATTCTCCACCAGTTGATCCCGGTAATGTTGCAGATCAAGAAAGTCGATAATCTCTTCCGCTTTTTCCCGGCTGGCAATCTCCTGCTTCTGCAGCGAGGGAAGAAAACACATTTCCGAAAAAATATTGGACTTTCTGCGGATGTGCCGGGCCAGCAAGAGATTATCAATAAGAGTCATTTTTTTGAATAATTCAATATTCTGAAATGTTCTGGCGATGCCGTTGAGGGCAATCTGATGAGGAGCGAGATGCGTAATGTCCTTATCCTTGAAAATGAATCGCCCCGAGTCAACATTGTAAAATCTGTTCAGACAGTTAAAAACCGTCGATTTCCCCGCTCCGTTCGGACCGATAAGGGCAAAGATTTCTCCCTTTTCAACCTCAAAGCTCACGTTGTTTAATGCTTTCAGCCCACCGAATAACTTTGTTACATTCTCACAAGTAAAATATCCCATTTAATGCCTCTCCGCCTTGAAGTATTTCTTCTCTCTCCGGAAAGTGCCGGCCTTATAAAGAGGAAAATATTCAAAATAAAATTTCAGTTTCAGCCACCGCCCGTAAATTCCCATTGGTTCAAAAAGGATAAAGAGAATGATCATCAAGCCGTACAATCCCGACTGCAAGGCGTTTTGAATGCTGGCCAAGACCGGTAAATATTCCGACAGCTGGATAATTATCTGTGGCAGCAGAATCACAAACGCTGCACCATAGACGACGCCGTGGATGCTGCCCAGTCCGCCGATTATCACCAGCGCCAGAAACTCTATCGAAAGACCGATCCCGAAACTGGCAGGATTGATGAATGTCATCTTGTAGGCATATAAGCACCCGGCCACACCGGCGATGAAGGCACTGATGGAAAAGGAGAGTGTCTTGAATTTTGCGAGGCTGATGCCCATGGATTGCGCGGCAACTTCACTGTCGCGGATGGCAATCATGGCTCTGCCCGCAGGGCTGCGGATAATATTTTTTATGGCCAGCAACGTCAGCAACGCAATAACCAGAACCAGGTAGTAGAATCTCATCTCCGTATCGATGGAAAATGATCCTATCGCCGGTGAACCAATGTACATACCTGCATTCCCGCGGGTAAGCCACTCCCAGCGAACCAGTATTTCCTCCACAATAAAACTGAAAGCCATGGTGGCAATCGCCAGATAGAGCCCTGTCAAGCGCAAAGCAGGCAACCCTATGATAAATCCTGCTATGGCTGTAATGCAACCGGAAACAACCAGTGCGGGTATCAACCCGAATCCTTGGCCTGTCAAAATTGCCGTCGTATAGGCGCCGATACCGAAAAAAGCCGCGTGTCCCAGTGATACCTGACCCGTATAGCCGGTCAGCAGCATGAGGCCTGCTCCGATAATGACATACACACCGATAAAACTCATTTGTGAAAGGAGGTAGTCGTCCATTACTGCGGGCAACGCTATCAGTCCCAGAACCAAAGCCAGATACCAGAAAAAGGTGCTCTTATACCGGAATAACTGAATATCCTGGTAATATTTAGTTTTCATTATAAAACGCATATGCTTACACCTTCTTTCTTTCTTTGTTCCCGAAGATGCCCTCCGGACGTATTATCAACACAAAAATAAGGATGATATATGCGGCCATGTCTTTCCACCCTATTGGTAAATACAGGCCGGCCAGACTTTCCGTGATACCGATGACCAGGCCTCCGACGATAGCTCCGGGCACACTGCTTAAACCGCCGAGCACGGCAGCCGGAAAGGCCTTCAGCCCCAGGAAACCCATATTCACATGAACAAAGGTTATGGGCGCAAGTAATATTCCCGCAAAGCCGGCGACGGCGGCACTCAATGCCCAGATCAACGAAAAAACGTTTTTTACGCTTATTCCCATATAGGTTGCCGCCAATTGATTTTCGGATACCGCCTGCATGGCGATGCCGATCCGGGTAAACCGGAAAAAGCAGAAGAGGCCGATAATCAGAATGAGGGCAATTCCGATCACAGCCAGCTGTTCATTGGACAGGACCAGTTTGCCGAGTTTAGTGTACTGATCAACAAACGGAGTATGAAATCCGTACGTTTCCGTTCCCCAGCCGGGAATGACACTTACAATGCTGCGCGCCAGAATGCCGAAGCCGATTGTAACCATAACAATGGAAAATGTCGGGTACCCCACTAACGGCCGAATTAAAATCCTGTCCAGCCCCATACCGAACAAAGCCATTAGCGCCACCATTAAAATAAAAGCAACCCAGTAAGGCAGCCCTGTCAGAACGATAAAGGTAAAGGCCAGGAATGCGCCGATCATCATCAGCTCGCCCTGCGCAAAATTAACGACTTCAGTAGCCTTATAAATAAGCACCACTCCTATAGCCACCAAGCCGTATATGCATCCGCTCGATATACCGGCAGCCACTGCCTGTAAAAAATCAACCATGCTCCACCAGCCCTCCCCATGATACTCTTGCCGGATCGCGAAAACAAAACGTCTTCCCCGGCAAATTGCCGGAGCGCTTTGTTGGAGGCAAAAGGACCCACTCCTGTGTGTTTAGTTTTCCCGTCTTCATTTTATTTTACTTAGCTTTTCTTTCAGTTCTTCTTTTTTTACTTTTCCGGTAGCGGTTTTCGGAATAACCTGGACAATGTATATGGCCGAAGGACATTTAAACTTGCTTATTTTGGACCGTGCATACAGAAGGAGATCTTCTGCCCTGACATTATACCCCTCCCTGAGCACTGCAAAAGCCACCACGTCTTCTCCATACTTCTGATGCGGCACACCAACAACGGATACTTCTTGAATAGCGGGATTCTCCTGAAGGGCCGCTTCGACTTCTTTCGGGTATATATTATAGCCCCCTTTGATGATCAGTTCTTTGATGCGCCCCGCGATGTAGAGGCCTCCGTCTTCATCGAGATATCCGATGTCCCCGGTATGAAGCCACCCGCCTTTTAATACGGCGTTTGTTTCCGCAGGCATTTTATAGTAGCCTTTCATCACGTTGGGACCGCTGACCAGAATCTCTCCCTTTTCATATGGCCGAAGCTCCGTACCTTTTTCATCGACAACTTTTACCTGGACACCGGGGTAAGGCATGTCCGCAACAGCCATTTTTCAGAGGAATGCTCGGCCTGCAGGTGGTTACGCCCGGAGATGTCTCGGTCATGCCGTAACCCTCAAATATCTGACACCTGAATTTCCTGGTGAAAGCCTCATGGAGTTCCGGACTCATCGGCGCTCCGCCAACAGTACAAAGTTCCAGCGAACTTGTGTCGTATCTGCCGCCAGCCGGATGATCAAGCAGCATCTGATACATTGTCGGCACTCCGTTGAACTGATTGACCCGGTAGCGCTCAATAAGTTGAAATACCCCCTCCGGGTCAAACCAGGGCATAAGCACATCGTACCCTTCTTTAAATGCCGACATGGCCCGGGCGCTCATTACCGAAACACCAAAGGCGTGGGCCAGCGGAAGGCACAACAGGGCGACAGGCCCTTTCTTCCACTCGAACGCTTCCCAAACATTGATCGCGTTGCTGTAAAGATTGGAGTGGGTCAGCATGACTCCCTTGGGTTTTCCTGTTGTCCCGGATGTATAAATGATCTGAGCAACATCATCTTCATCCATTTCCGCGGTAAAATCATCTTTCGGGCTGGCATCAACCAATTCCTGGAAATCGACATATTCCTCTTTCGGGCCATTGCCAATCAGTATTACTTTCCTGACCCCGGTAATGCCGTCCTTTGCCCTGGTAATCTTTTCCACGAGGTTGACACTGGTGATGATCCCCACGGCATCTGAATGTCTTAAAATATAGCCGATTTCTTCGGCTTCCAGGCGGAACATGACGGGAACGCTCACCGCACCGATTCTCCAGATCGCCTGGAATACGGGCAAAACCTCGGGAATATTGGGAAGACAGACCACGATATGGTCACCGCGTCCGAAACCGAGGAAGCGCAGGCCGCAGGCCAGCTTCCGCCCCAGATCATTGATCTCCACATTGGTGTATTCACGTTCCTGAAAGACAAGCAGTCTTGCCGCACCCAGGCGGTCGATGTGCCGGTCAAAGATAGTCACCAGATTCATGCTTGGCCCCTTTCTCCGGAATGCACCTTATGTTCAGAAGTTGACATTTTACTTCCCTACACCGAGATACTCTGTTTGGATATCCTCGTTGGCACGCAGTTCCGCCGGCAATCCCTCATAGACGATTTTCCCTTTGGAAATAATATAGGTGTAATCAGCCAGTTCCAGTGCCGAGCCGATATCCTGCTCGACAAGCAGTATCGAGAGGCCCAGTGATTTGAGTTCTTTGATCTTCCTGGTCATTTCTCTGATGAGCAGCGGAGCCAAGCCCTCCGAAGGTTCATCGAGCAGCAACAATTCCGGGTTGCCGACCAGGGCCCGGCCAATGGCGAGCATCTGCTGCTCACCACCGCTGAGCTCATTGCCTCTGTTGCGCTTTCTTTCCGCCAGCCTCGGAAACAACTTATATACTTCCGATAATCCGAAACTGTTGTTTTTTGTCTTACCGGCCTTCGCTGCTATGGAAAGGTTCTCGTCCACCGTCAACGACTTAAAAATGCGCCGGCCCTGAGGCACCAGACTGATACCCATTTGAGCTATCTGGTATGCCTGTTTATGTGTAATATCGATATCCCCGAAGATAATCTTACCCTCCCTCGCCGGAGTAAGGCCCATAACGGAACGCAGAAATGTTGTCTTTCCCATGCCATTCCGGCCGAGTATTGCCACCAATTGTCCCTTATTAACCTTTAGGGAGATGCCCTGCAGTATGTGGCTGTCCCCGTAGTATGTGTTGACGCCTATTGCTTCGAGCATTGCTCTTCGGTCCTTCCTGCCAGGTAAACTTCGCGGACTCGTTCATTGCCTTTGATCTCCGCGCATGTGCCATCGGCAATCAATCGCCCGTCATGCAACACGGATATTTTCTGAGCTATGTCGAAGATCATATCCATGTCATGCTCAATGATAATAACGGTGATATCCTTTGGTAACTGTTTAACAAGATCAATGATCATAACTATTTCGGCCCCAGACAAACCTGCCGCCGGTTCATCCAGAAGAAGCACTCTGGGATTGAGGGCAAGCGCCAGCAATATCTCCACAACTCTCTGTTCACCGTAGGACAGATTCTTCAGGAGCCTGTCAGCCCTGTCGAGAAGATTAAATCTGTCCAGCAGATCCCTGCTCGCACTTTCGGTGGATATTTGTCTTAATCCGAAAGTTTTTGCTTCGAGCTGTTTATTGCCGATGGCCAAAGAAATATTTTCCCTCACCGAAAGGTTCAAAAAGGCATTTGTTTTTTGGAAAGTCCTCCCGAGCCCATAAGCTACCCGCTGATAAACAGGAACGCGTGATATTTTCTTCGAGAACAGGAAGATATCTCCGGTCGTGGGGTAAATATTGCCGCAAATAACATTGAATAAAGTTGTTTTCCCTGCCCCGTTCGGACCGATAATACCTCGCCTTTCGCCCTCTTCTATAGACATGTTTATGTCCAGCAAGGCGGTTAACCCGCCAAATTTCACTGAAAGATTATTAATTGTTAGAGATACCATGGAACCTATCCTTGAGTCTGTAATAGTATCCGACAGCTCCTTCTCTGGCAAACAGGACAACTCCGACAAAGGTAACGCCGACAATCAGCAGCCAGTGTTCCGTAAATTGGCTGACCACGCGAAAAAGGAATACCACAATAACTGCACCGATAAATGCCCCGACCTGGCTGGCGCGTCCGCCTACAAGACACATGAGCAGCGCCATTCCCGAGACCAGAAAACCATAATCGTCCGGAGATACGATCTTGTTATGATACGCCGTCAGTACACCGGCAATGATACCGAAAATACCCGCAATAATGTAGGCGCTGTACTTAAAAACCCAGGTGTTATAGCCCAGTGAGCGCATCCGGTCCTCATTTTCACGAATTCCGATCAGAATATGCCCGTAGCGGGATGAAGTAATCCACCTCATCAGCAGAAAGCTGACAATAAAAAAGACAAAAACGAAATAATAAAAACTCATGCCGTCCATATCCCACGGTCTGCCGAACCCGCTCAGCCCGTCAGTTCCCTTGGTTAAAGCAATCCATTTACTGCTCAAAGCAAAAAATGCCATGCCAAAAGCCATGTTGACGAAAGAGAAATACGTACCTGTTGTGCGCAACACAAGCGCGCCGAGAATTGCCGCTAACACAAACGCTGCGGCTATGCTCAAGAATAAAATGACACCGAAGTTGGCGGTTATATCCTTGGTGATCAGGATGCCCACCAGATAGGCGCCTGTACCCCAAAAAATTTGATGGCCGAATGATATCAATCCCAGGTAACCCAATAAAAGGTCGAAACTGATGGCATAAATGTAATAGATAAGCACAAATGTTAGAAGGTCCGTCCAATATGCCGGTATGGCAACAGGTACTATCGCCAGAAACAATGCTAACAGCATAAATGGTAATATCCTGCGCACCATATTTGTTTTTACAATTCCCGACATCTGACCAGTTATTCCTTTCTTCCCAACAGGCCTGTCGGCCTGAAAATAAGCACCAGCGCCATCACCGCATAAACAGAAAACATGGCAAATTCCGGTATCAGTGCTTTACCAAAAGCATCTGCCAATCCGATCAGCAGGGCTGCGGCAAGTGTGCCGGTCAGGCTCCCTAAACCGCCGATCACAACTACGACCAGTGCCAGGATCAGAACTTCGAGGTCCAGTCCCGGGAACAGACCAATATAAGCGGCGCCCAGTACTCCCGCCAGACCGGCCAGGGCGGCGCCCAGAGTAAAGATCAAGGTAAATAGTTTATTGACATTAATACCCAGTGCCGTTACCATTTCCCGGTCATCAACACCCGCTCTGACCATTGCCCCGACACGAGTTTTTTCCTGGAAATACCATAATAGCGCTGCAATCAACAATCCCACAACAATGAGCATAATGCGGTAAATCGGGAACGTTAGATCAAAAAAAGTCAGGGACCCGGTAAGCCATGCCGGCTTGGAGATTACCAAAACAGACCGCGGCCAGAGCCAAAGGCCAATGTCTTGAAAAATGTAAATAAATCCGAAAGTAAGCAATACCTGCTCCAGTTCCATATTGTATATCAGCCGGAAGAGAAACCTCTCCATCAGGAATCCCAGAATCCCGGCCAGGACAATGCCCGCCAGAATGGCGATCAGGAAATCACCTGTCAATTTGCTGACCGTATAACCGAGATAGCCGGCCAGCAGATAATATGAACCGTGCGCCATATTTACCACTCGCATGAGGCCGAACATGAGAGTCAGACCCGCTGCCAGCATAAAGATGAGCAGTCCGTAGGACAAGCCGTTTAATAATTGAATAATTAATGAAGACATAAATTAATACTTTTTCTAAGGAATAAGCAGGCTTATTTTGCTGCCCGCCAACAAAAATACTATCGACTCTTACCCTTTAAGAAGGGGAGCTCTTGGGTGAGCTCCCCTTCCAGATTCTACTGGGACAGGAGCTTCTGAACGTCGCTGACCTTCACATTCGGAATCGTCCGGAAAATCTTGAACGTAAACTCCCCGTCTTTCTTGATCACTTCCCGAAAATAAACCGTATTGACGGCAGTTTGTGTCTCCTGCTCAAAACTGAAAGGTCCTCTGGGGCCGACAAATTTTGCCTGGGACAGAGCAGTCAGGAAATTTTGCCGGTCGTTAGTATTATTGCTGATTTTGCCTTTCACTTGATTGATTGCAAAAATCACCGCCTGTCCGGCTTCGTAAGAAGCGGGGCTCAGATGACCGGGGTGCCGCCCCAGCTTCGCCTTGTATTTTTTTGCAAAATTATTGTTTATGGGTGTGGTAAGGTTAAAACAGTAGTTCATGGAACCTTTGATCCCGATTGCCGCATCGCCTGATATGTGAAGAGTCTCATCGATGATGATAGCCGCGCCAACCAGCGGATATTTTGACCAGACATTGTATTCCTTATATTGCTGGACAAAGCGGAATGAATCCGACCCGACTATTTCTGCGGCGACCACATCCGCGGTCTTATCGAACTGCGGGAAATAGGGGGCATAATCCATCGTGCCGACCGGCGTAGTAATCACTTGTATAACCTTACCGCCCGCCAGACCGAATTCCTTGGTATACATTGTCACATTGTCGCGCCCCGAAGGGGTGTCCTGAACTACCAGGATCATTTTCTTATAGCCGAGGTCCTTGGCAAGAAAAGTGGGGAATCCGATCAGAAACTGGCCGGCAGCGGCGCTGCACCTCCAGACCCACGGACTCTTGGAAGCATAGGAAAGAGCCATTGCCGTGCCTCCTCCGGGGATGACCAGCGGAACTTTCTGCTCATGAACATAGTTCCTTACCGCCAGTGCCACCGCACTGGAATATGGGCCAACCAGGAAATCTACCTTGTCCAGTTCAACCAGTTTTTTCGCCTTGCTTACACCGGTGGCAGGCTTACCTTCAGTATCTTCGATGATCAGCTGAATCTGGCGACCCGCAACCTTGTAATTGACATCATCCAGGGCGATTTTGAAACTCTCGATAATGTCCTGGCCCGCTTCGGCAAAAGCACCTGTCTGAGGCGCAAGTATGCCTATTTTGATCGGCGCAGGATTTGCCGCAGAAGCAGGGGTATTGTCAAATGCCAATAAAACCGAAACAACTAAAATACCGATAATAATCGGCAACCGCAATTTTGATTTCAACATATGCCCTCCTTAAAATTTGTAATCTGTTAATTCCTTCTGGTAATAACCCCCTTAAACGCCAATAACCTTAATTTCAGATAATTTACGGATAGATCCACCTGTGAGTTCAAACAGTCAGCTATGCTTTCGGTTTGCTGAATTTTTTCTTTAAATAACCCGGCATCCCGCCGCTCTCCATGATTTCCAGCAGAAAAGGATGAACCGGTTCCCCCTGCAGCAATGTGCCTCTGGTGACATTTTCAATCTGGCCGTTTTCAATGTTTACCTTGATTTCATCACCCAGTGACGCACCTTGACTGATCCCCGGACAGACGATTACCGGAAATGCATAGAAAACTGCAATGCGGTACCATAGGGGGTAGAAAGACTCGGCAATGACTGTCGAAATGCGATTTTTTTGCAGAGATGCTATTCCCTGATAATGGGGATGTCCGTAGCCGAAATTTTTCCCGGCTACCATCAGATCACCGGGGGCGATCTTCTTTAAAAACTCGGGATCATAATCGGCCAGACAAACATTCCCCAGAATCTCGCGGTCTGTAACGCTGATATACTTGGAGCCGACGATAAGATCAGCGTTATAATTATCGTCAAATTTCCAAACTGTTTTTCCTTGAAATACTTTTTCCATAAGCAACTTTCTCCTCTTCGGGAATTACAAACTCCCTGCTTGGTTGATAGCCTCTCTTCAATCGCAGCAAGCTGCGGGGAATATGACCCTCTGGATTCCGAATGGCTTCGCCCTGCATTCGCCGGGCTTCGCCTTCGGGATCAATTCCACTAACGCTTCAACTTTCGCTTCGCCCGTTTTCAGCGAGTGTCATTGATTTAAGAAACTCTCGCGGATCGGTAATCTCCCCTTTCAGAGCGGATGCGGCAACTGTGGCCGGATTGGCCATATATATTTCCGCCTCGGTGCTGCCCATTCGTCCGGCAACATTCATTGTCCCTGTGGACAGGCATGTTTCACCGGGCAAAAGCTGGCCGAATCCTCCATAGCATGGACCGCAGGTGGACGGCCCGATCAGCGCACCGGCTTCGACCAGAATATCAATTAATCCTTCGCGGCTGGCATCGCTTTGGGTTTTGGGAGTGATCGGAAAGACCAGAAACCGTACATCCGGATGAACCTTCTTACCCCGGAGTATTCGCGCGGCTATTCTCGAGATCATCAAGCCTGCCGCCGGCACAGGTGCCGATCAGGGCTTGATCGATTTTTTTCCCGGCGACTTCTTTCACGGTCTTTACGTAGAACACATCGGGAGGCGTGACCACCATCGGCTCTAACTGCGATACATCATAGACAATCTCCCGTGCATATACGGCATCAGGATCACCGACGACCGGTTCATAGGGAATATCGGTTTTCCCCTTCAGGTATGCAAAAGTCTTTTCATCGGGCGCAATAATCGCCGTTTCCGCGGAAAGATATTGCACCGAATTACATAACACCAGGCGACTCTCTATATTCATCGCTTCGACCGCAGGACCGGCAAACTCGATTACCTTGCCCTGCGCTCCGTCAGGGCCCAGATCCTGCAAAAGCTTTTCAAATACATCTCTGCTGGTCACTCCGTCCTGAAACTTGCCCGTCAGCGTCACTTTCAGGGTTTCGGGAACACGCAACCAGATCTCGCCGGTAAGAAATCCCGCCATCACATCGCCTCCGACACCGATGCAGTAAGCTCCCAGGGCGCTCATGGTGCTTACATGCGGGTCGATATGCATTACCAGCATTCCCGGTCTTACGTTGCCTTGCTCCGCGAACAGATGAAATCCGATCCCGCCATGACCGATATCGTAGAACTTTTTGATCTTGTATTTCTTGGCGATCGTCCGAAAATTTTGATGCAGTTTGGCGACAGTCTCGTTACCCGGAAGGAAGAAGTGATCAATATTAATCCCGACGCGGTCGGAATCGATGTTGATGTTTCTGATCAGACCGTCAAATCCCGGCCAGTCATATAGCCAGAGCAGATCCGGTTTTACATAGATAATATCCCCCGGAAGCACATGGTCTTTGCCGCATTTCTTCGCTAATATTTTCTGCGATATAGTGTAACCCATTGCAATCCTCTCTTTCCTTATTTCTTGTCTTTGAGATACGGATAACGCGATTCCAGATCGATAAAATGCCGGAGATTAATAAGACCGAAGAATTCTTTGTAGTTCAGCACATTCATCTTGGTAAAAGTTTCCTTGACGGTGCCCTTGGTCTTTAATTCATTCAATAAATCCATGATTGCCTGAGTCGCAACAAAGAGAGGTTCCACCGGATAAACAAGAAGGCCTCTGATGCCCATTTTTCGCAGATCATCCGGAGTCAGGTCGCTAAGAGCCGAAAGGTAAAGCCAGAGCGGTGCTTTGACCTGATCGGCGATCATCTGGAATTCTTCGCGCGTTTCCGGCAGAGCAGTAACCAGATCAGCGCCGGCTTCGGCATAAGCATTGCAGCGCTTAATCTGCTCTTCCACAGAAACAATATCGGAATCCGTCCGCGCACCGATGATAAAGTCAGGATCCTGACGCGCCTCGATCGCGCATTTGATTTTCATGACCATTTCTTCCATGGGAATTATTTTTTTGAATTTTTTCAATGTGCCGCAAAAGTTCGGATGAGGTTGATCCTCGATAAAAATACCGGCAATACCGGCCTTTTCAAATTCGCGAACCGTGCGCTGAATGTTGCCCGGACCGCCGTAACCGGCTTCAGCATCGGCAAGCAGCGGTATATTGACCGCCGAATCGATATTGCGGGCATGATTTACTATTTCCGTCAGCGTCAGCAAACCGACATCCGGCTTGCCCAGCAGACTCGCCTCAAAAGCAAATCCCGATAAAAGCGCATACTTGAATCCCGCATTTTCCACCAGTTTTGCACTTAAGGCATCATATACGCCGGTTGTTACGAGCAGTTGCTCCTCCTGTAATGCTTTTCGCATCATTGCCGTTTTCTTCATTGTTTTTTCCCCTTTCCTGGCATTGGCTCATTCATAATTCCATCCTGGACAAGTCCAATGATACTTTTTCTCATCTCTTTCAAACTTGCTTTCCCGCGGAATGACCACCTTTTCAGTACCCAACTGTCAATCATCATTTTGATCAGGTTAGACATAACTATGGAATTGCATGGCCTGAAAACACCTTTGGCCATACCGTCTTCCAAAACTTTTTGAAATCGCTGGATGTGCTTTTGCTCCTGGGACAGCAAATAGCGAATCGATTTTTTATTAAGGGCGTGCCCTTCCTGATAAAGAAGCAGGATTAAATCCGCATATTTATTCATGGTCGAAAGCTCTATTTCAATCATTTCAGTGAGCTTTTCGACAGGGTCGGTTACATTGCTTGTTTTTTCATCAATAGCTTGCAGGACTTTTTCAGCGGTTTTCTGATGGACGATGCTCAGAACATCTTCTTTTGTGTTGATATAATTGTATAGATTGCCCAGGCTCATGCCGGACTCTCTGCTGAGTTCCCGCAGACCGGTTACATGATAGCCCTTCTTTTGAAAAAGAGTTACCGCCGCATTGAATATCTGCTCTTGCCGCTTTTGAATCAGTTGCGGGTTTTTCACAACTGATCTAATCTTCTTCTCCTCAACATACTTTTTCATGGTCGATGTCCTAATCGGAGTAGAGGCAATTTCTCTTTAGTTGAAATAATTCTGAACGAACGTTCGTTAAGATACGTAAATTGTTTTTTCTTGTCAAGTGTTTTTTTCCCGCTCGTGCCGGGCCCACAAACTATCAGGATTAAAGGATATTTCTCCAGTATCGCGGTCATATCTGAACGAACTTCCGTTAAAAATTAAATAAACTTGAAATCAGGAAAAAGGGCTGTCTGTGAATAATTGTTCAAATACAGACGGGGTAGAAACTGTAGCGCGCTTCCCGTTGTTCTCGGCAAGACGGGAAGCGCGCCGCAGCCTGGAATTATCTATTGATCCGGGGTCATATCTTCCCTGTCCATCATTTTCTTGATTTCGCGTTTGAGGATTTTTCCGACGCCGCTTGTCGGCAGTTCATCCATGAAGTCAATAACCTTCGGGACCTTATACGGCGCAATATTTTCCTTGAGGAAAGCTTTGATTTTTTCCTTTTCGGCTTCGCTTTTTTCGATGCCCGGCCTGAGGACGATCGCACAGGCAACTCGTTCCGAACCCGGGCGTTCCGGATCCGGTACGCCCACCGATGCCGCCAGTTGGATGTCCGGATGTTTGGACAGAACGTCATCCAGCTCTTTCGTGAAAACCTTAAATCCGGAGACAATGACCATATCCTTCAACCTGTCGACGATGTAGAAATAGCCGTCTGCGTCCATGCGGGCAACATCGCCGGTGTGCAGCCACCCGTCCCGGAGAGCATTGGCCGTTTCTTCCGGCTTGTTGAAATAGCCATTCATGACCTGGGGACCGCGGATGAGGATCTCCCCGGGTTGGCCCAGCTCTGCGAGCTAGACCTGTTTCCGGATCGACGAGCTTGTACTCAGTATCAGACAGAGGCATGCCAATGGAGCTGGCTTTTTTCTTCCCATAGCGGGGATTACAGCAGGTGACCGGAGATGTTTCGGTCATGCCGTAAAGCTCGATGAAATTGCCTTCGCCGATGATGGATTCGAGCTCTTTGATGCTTTCCGCCGGGAAAGGCGCGGCGGCGCTGAGGCACCATTTCATGGAACTTAGATCCATTTGCTTGAACTCCGGTTTCTTCATGAGTTCAAAATAAACGGTCGGCACGTTGACAAAGAAAGTGGGGCGATATGTCTTAATGACATTCATGAGAAAATGGGAATCCCGGGGATTGGGCACACAGATTTGCGTGGTGCCGTTGGTGATGGTGAATCCGCCCAGGGCGAGTCCCGCGATGTGAAAAAGAGGGAAGGCTGAAAGCGCTATGTCTTCAGGCCGGATAGCCAGCCAGGTGAGAACCTGGCGGCGGTTATACATGTAATTCTTCTGGGTGAGGAACGCCCCCTTGGCCGGACCGGTTGTACCACCCGTGTACATCATAAATATCGGGTCATTAATGCTACGGGTTACGGCTACCGGATCGGCTGGCATGTCTTTCATTACCTGGCCAAACCGGATCACCGTTTTCCCAGGCAGCCCAACGACATTGCCGGTGGGTATTTTTTTCAGGAGTTTTCCCAGCACCTTTTTAATTCCGGGAAGAAAGTCGGCGATCTCCGAAACCACGACCGTGCTGAAGGATGCCTTGTCCGCCACTTCGGCGATTTTATCGAACAGAACATCAGCCGTGATTATCAGTTTAGTTCCGGAATCATTCAACTGGTGCGCCATTTCGGTCGGCGTGAGCAGGGGGCTCAGACCCGTCGACACGCATCCGGCTTTTTGTACGGCGATCACGCCGAGATAATGGGCGGGTATGTTCGGCAGATGCAGGCCGACAACATCGTTCTTTTTAAGACCGCATTTCAGAATGTAATTGGCGAGTCTGTCGGAGAATGCGTCAACTTCCCGGAAAGTAATTTTGACCCCCAGATAAATCAGTGCGGTTTTCTCCGGATACTTTTTCACCGTTTCCGCGAACATTTCCGCGAAGGTCTTGTCCTCATAGGACAGATGGGGCGGAACTTCCTTGTCGTAATTGCGAAGCCATGGTTTCTGAGAATAAATATCTTCCATGCAAACACATCCTCCCTTCTTTTTTATTGGTTAAGGTTTCTTATCTACTATAGAAAAAATCCTCCGATTTTGATATTGAACAAAAAATTGCCTTTTGAAAGTTGAAATATAAAGGAAGTTCCCTTTATATGTCAATTACTTATTTCCGCAAAGACTTCTTTTCCCATTGACATACATTATCGTTTGTTTTACGCTCGGCACGTCAAAAAAAATATACCTCACGATAATTATAAAAAACAATCAGCGCCCGAGGAGGAAAATAATATGGAAGTCAGCTCCCGCTTTGTGGGCACCCCATTGAAACCCCTGGAAACAACAATCACCTGGCGGCAGACGACAAATTATGCCGCCGCCCTGAATGATGCCAACCCCCGTTACCTCGACGACGATCGCCCGGGTGGCATCGTCGCCCCGCCGATGTTCTGCGTGGCCGTCACCTGGCCGATCTCGGAGCATATCGTAGAATACATCGAGGCCCCGGATTTTCCCTTCGAGATAATCCTGACGCAGGTGCACTATACGGAGCACCTGGAAATCCACCGCCTCATCCGGCCGGACGACCGTCTCACTGTCTGCGGCCGTCTGGCTGCCATCCTGCCCCACAAAGCAGGCACTTTGATGGTCCTCCGTTATGACGCCCGCGATCAAGGGGGAAACCCCGTCTTTACCGAACACATAGGCGGCATGATGCGGGGTGTCAACTGCACCGACGGGGGCGCCGGGGCGGAGCAACTCCCCGTGGCGCAAAGCCCGGCCCAACCGGGGCCGCTGATCTGGGAGACAAAGATACCGATCGACAGGAGTGCGCCCTTCGTTTACGACGGATGTACAAACATCTATTTCCCGATCCACACGTCGGTAAAATTCGCCCGCCAGGTGGGTCTGCCCGACATCATCTACCAGGGAACAGCGACACTGGCGCTGGGCGTGCGGGAGGTGATCGAACGGGAGACGGGAGGCGATCCCGGGCGCGTGCAGGCCATCGCCTGCCGGTTCACGGGGATGGTAATCCCCGGCAGTGAAATCAGCGTAAAGTTTCTGGAACGCCGACCCGCCGGCAATCAGACGCATCTGTTTTTCGTCGTCATGGATGCCAATGGAAAAAAGGTCGTCAGTGACGGGGTTGTCACACTGCGGCAATGAAATACAAACACTTAAGAAGGAGGAGATCATGGGCTGGAAGGATTTGAATCTGACGTGGCACTATGTAGAAAAATGGGCGGAGGCGAAGCCCGCGGCAGAGGCGCTCGTCTTCGGCGAAGAACGCCTGAACTGGGGTGATTTCAAGATGGAAATGGACCGGATCGCCAAAGCCTATTTAGCAATCGGCGTCGAGCGGGGAGACCGGATCGCGCTGCTGTCGGCGGCGCGCAACGAATTTCTTTTGAGCTACATGGCGGCCGGCAAGGTCGGGGCAATGTGGCTGGGACTCAATCCGAAGTTTACTCTCGATGAACTGCGCTATCAGATAAGCGATTCGCGGCCCGCCGTCCTCATTGCCGTGCGGAACTTCCTCGGCAGCGATCTGGCGGAGACGATTCAAACACTGCGGAGCGAATTCTCCTTCCTGAAGAAAGTCCTCGTCATCGGCGAACCGGTTGAAGGCACGGAAAATTTCCGCAAGTTCGTCGACAATCCCCGCGCCGAATTTGACGCCGCCCTGGCGCGGCGCGCTGCGGAAGTTCAACCCGCCGATGAGGCCCTCCTGATGTATACCTCCGGCTCCACCGGCAAGCCCAAAGGGGTCGTTCACACCCATGCCAGTATCGTCGAAAACATCAAGGTGGAAGTAGAGAAATTCTACATCGATGGAGAGATGCGCGGTCTGCTTCACTTCCCCATTAATCACGTCGCCGCCGATGTGGAGATCGGCTTTGCCGCGGTGATGCGAGGCGGATGCCTTGTTTTTATGGAGCAGTTCGATCCCGTCGGCGCGCTTAAGACCATCGAGAAAGAAAAAATCACCATGTTCGGCCAGGTCCCGGTAATGTTTCTCCTCCAGATGAAACAGCCGGAATTCTTCTCGACCGACTTTCGCCATGTCCGGCTCATTGCCTGGGCGGGCGCCGCCGCGCCGAAAATCATGCTCGACGTCCTGTCCGGAATAAGTGCCCAGACTGGTTCCATGCTGACCACCGGCTACGGCAGCACAGAGGTCTGTGGTTTCATCACCTACACCGAAAAAGGCGATGATATCAATACCCTGCTCAAGACCGCGGGCAAAATTGCCCCGCCTTTCGAGCTGAAGATCGTCGATGGTCAGCGACGGGAAATTCCGGACGGGCAAATCGGGGAAATCGCCGTGCGGGGACCATTCATGTTCAAAGGATACCTGAACAATCCTTCAGCCACGGCGGAGGTGCTGGATAAAGAAGGCTGGTATTACACATCGGATCTGGCCTTTAAGGACAGCCGCGGTTACATTACGATCACCGGCCGGAAGTCGGAGATGTTCAAGACCGGCGGCGAGAACGTCTATCCCCGCGAAATCGAGGAAATTCTGGAAACGCATTCCAGCGTGCTCTTCTCTGCCGTCATGGGTGTGCCTGACGATATCTACCAGGAGGTCGGCTGGGCCTTCGTCATGCCCATGCCGGGCAAGGAAGTCACGGAAGAGGAATTGCGGGAACTGTGTCGGTCGAAGCTGGCCAACTTCAAGATTCCGAAGAAGTTCTTCATTCGACCGCTTCTCCCGCTTCTGGCCACCGGCAAGGTGAGCAAGCTCGCGCTGAAAGAAGAAATCAGGGAAATGATGAAAGCATGATGCTGTTGCCCCGGCGGAAGCGCTTACCCTTCTCTCTTCCGCCGGGGTAAACAGATATGCTATTCTTTAATTCCGGCAATTTTTTTAGCAATTTTTTTCTTCTGTTCCAGGTTGCTCTGACGGGCAATCATAATCCTCTGCGCCTGGGGTGATCCGGCGCCGTGCATCGACTCCGTGCGATAACCTACCGCCGCCGTTCCCAGGGTAAGATTTTCCACCAACCGCATGATCCGGGCCCGGTCTTCCGTGCAAATGCTGGCGTTCCCCTGCAGATATTTCTCCAGAACCTTGCCGATTTCCGGATGCTGCAGATCCTTCTCCGAGGCCATGGTCACCATGAGGCCGCCGGCGATGTCTTCGGCCAGACGCGCAATCTCATAAGGAAAGCGCGTCACGTTCTGCTTGCATACATTGGCCAGAAGCAGGTCAATCAGATACGTGCCGGATGCCGTTTTACTGCCCTGCGCGGAGCAGGCGATCCCGCAGGAATAAAGAGTCTCGTTCAAATGGGTCATTTCAATTAATTTATCCTTGACATGCGATGCTTTGGCGGCGCCATTATAATCAGCCGCCAGGGCCGCCGCGCCGATCAGAACATCGCCCACGCCGACTTTGCAGCCGCCGTAGCTCTGTCGGTGATAGCCGGCGAATCGCTCGACCAGCATTCCGCTGAATTCATATTCCCCGCACATCAGAACATTTTCCCAGGGGATAAAGACATTATCGAAAACCATCAGGGCTTCGTGTCCGCCGAACTGGGAATTGCCGACATCAATGGTGCCCCCTTCCATTTTTCGCGTATCGCAGGACTGGCGTCCATAGATATAAAAAACACCTTTTTCGTCTGCCGGACAGACAAAGGATACGGCGTAATCCGCATCTTCTTTGCTCATGGCGATGGTCGGCATGACCATAATCCAGTGGGAATTAACCGCGCCGGTCTGGTGGGCTTTCGCGCCGCGCACGATAATGCCCTGATCATTCTTTTCTACAACATGAACAAACATATCGGGGTCAGCCTGCTGATGGGGAGCCAGTCCCCGGTCACCCTTGGTGTCCGTCATGGCGCCGTCAACGGTGAGGTCATCGTCCTGCACCATTTTCAGGAATTTAATAAAGCGTTCATGGTACTTTGTGCCCAGTTTCCGATCCATTTCAAATGTGGTGCTGTCCACCGCGTTCATGGCGTCCATGCCCACGCAACGCTGAAAGCAGGAAGCCGTCTGCTGTCCCAGCAGGCGCTGCATTTTTACCTTCTTTACCAGGTCATCCGCACTCTGATGAAGATGCGTGAAACGGTTGATTTTTTCCCCGGTAAGATGCGACCTGGCCGTCATCAGATCCTCGTGCTCCGGCTGCGAAGCCAGAGCGTAAGTCATTTTCACGGAATTCATCGACGGACGAATCATGGGATGATCGACCGGATTTTTTACCAGTTCCCCCATCAGGTATATTTTGAAATTCATCTTGCGTAAACTATCTTCGTACTGCTCTGGTGTTTTTAAAGCCATTTTTCTTCCTCCTGAAATTGGAAATTTCCGACATTCCAGCGCTTGCTATATTTAAATCTAACCTGATCATCTTTTCCTGAGCATCAACAGAACATTATAACTGTCCGCTCTGTCTTATCTGCTCCGGTATTTGGCATAGTCCGGTTTTCTTTTTTCCATGAAGGCGGTCTTGCCTTCGAGCGATTCGGCCGTCTCGTAGAACATGCTCAGGCCGCCAACACCCAGGTTGGAAATCCCCATCACTCCGTCCGTCTCGCCATGGAAGGAGTACTTCAGCATCTTCAGGGCCGTCGGGCTTTTTTCCAGCAGCTCCTGACACCACATATCGACTTCTTTGTCAAGTTTATCCGGGGGGACAACGGCATTGACCAGCCCCATCGCCAGCGCCTCCCTGGCTGTGTAACGGCGGCACAGATACCAGATTTCTTTGGCTTTCTTCATTCCTACGGCGCGCGCGAGATCGCCCGTGCCGTAGCCGGGATCGAAACTTCCCACGCGGGGTCCCGCCTGACCGAATTGGGCCGTCTCGGAAGCGATGGAAAGGTCGCAGACCACCTGAAAAACGTTTCCCCCGCCGATGGCGAATCCGTTGACGCGGGCGATGACCGGTTTGGGAATCGTGCGGATCAGAAGAGACACCTGCTGCCAGCCTACTTCCAGAGGCAGGGAAGCCACCTTTCCGATATATCCTCCCTTGGCGCGGATCGACTGATCACCCCCGGTGCAGAATGCCTTGTCTCCCGCTCCGGTGAGGACCACGACTCCTACGCGTGTATCAACCCAGGCATCGGTCAAGGCCTGGGTTAGTTCGTAAATCGTCACCGGTGTACAGGCATTGTACTTTTCCGGACGATTGATGGTGACCCTGGCAACCCCTTCTTTTTTCGAATAGAGAACTTCCCTGAATTTCATTTCTGACCTCATTTCAATATAAGCAGCAATCAAGTTTGCCTGTCAATTCATCAGGCCGGTTCTTTCGAATTCCGATATCTCTTCAGCCGTGAAACCCAGCTCCCGAAGCACTTCCCGGTTATGCGTGCCGGCGGCAACACCGGCAAATCTATACTGCGCCGGTGTTTCTGAATACGAAACAGGATGAGCAAACTGACGGACAGTGTTGCCCGCAGGCAGGGGAACTTCCACAATCATCCGGCGCGCTTGCGTCTGCGGGTCGGCGGCAACTTCGCTCATGGTCAGCACCGGTTCAATACAGACATCAAGGCCGGCAAACAATTCCACCCACTCGTCGCATGTCTTAGTTCGGAAAAGACTTCGCAGTTCTTCTTTCGTCCGGCCGCCGTCATCCGGGGCCACGCCGGCAGCTTTCCAATCAGGACGACCCGCGGCATCGCAAAAGGCGTTGAAAAATACCGCTTCCAGCGGGCCGAAGCTCAGGTGCCGGCCATCCAGAGTCTCGTAGAAATCATAAAGACAGCCGCCGTTTAAAACAGTTTCCTCCCGCGCCGGTTCCTGGCCATCCACCAGGAAGCCCGCTCCGAACAGGGCATGGAGCGCCAGTGCTCCGTCGCTCATCGCCACATCCAGATACTGCCCGCGTCCGGTATTCTGGCGATAGTTAACAGCGGCCAGAATACTGATGACTGCGTTTTGCGCTCCACAGGAAACATCGGCAATCTGCACTCCGAAAAGCTGCGGCCCCGTGTCTTTACACCCGCTGTAAGACATAATACCGGAACGGGCCAGGTAGTTAATATCGTGTCCGGCGCGGTTGCGCAGCGGGCCATTCTGACCATAGCCGGTCAGAGAACAGTAAATAATCCGCTCATTTATTTTCTTGAGCGAGAAATAATCAAGACCTAATTTTTCCATAACCCCCGGGCGGAACTGTTCTATTACAATGTCGTATTCCTGAATCAGGCGGCGGATGATTTCGCCCGCACGGGAATCTTTCAGGTTAAGCGTAAGATAACGTTTGCCGCGCCCCAGATAGGCTGCAGCCGCGGACATTTCCGTACCCGGAATGTACGGCGGTAAAAAATTTGTCGTATCAGGCCGCGAACCGGCGATCACCCGCAACACGTCTGCGCCCAGATCAGCCATGATCATCGTGGCGTAGGGCCCGGGCAACAGAGATGTGAAATCAAGAACCTTCAACCCTTGCAGCGCTCCCGGCATAATATTATTCCTCATTTGTGCAGAATTTCCGGCAGAATTGTTTCCCGGAGTTTTTTCTTGTTGAATTTACCGACGCTGGTTTTGGGAATTTCTGTAAGAAAAACGATTTCGTCGGGAATCCACCATTTGGCAACCTTATCCTTCAGATAGTTCTGTATTTCCTCTTTGGTAATCGTCTTTGCCGCCTCGGGTGTGGGAACAACGCAGGCCAGCGGCCGCTCCTGCCATTTATCATCGGGCAGGGCGATTACCGCCGCCTCCAGCACCTTGGAAAATCCCATAATGGCGTTTTCCAGATCGATGGAGGAAATCCATTCGCCGGCGCTCTTGATCAGATCTTTCGTCCGGTCCACAAGATTTATATAACCTTCCTGATTCATTGTTCCGATATCAGCGGTATGAAACCAGCCATCCCGGAAGGTAATGGCGCTTTGCTTGGGATCTTTATAGTATTCAGAGGCAATCCACGGCCCGCGCACCAGAACTTCTCCCATTTCCTTGCCGTCCCTTTTGACCTCCCGGCCTGTTTCCATATTGACCAGTTTTACATCAAGCCCGGCTACGGGCATGCCAGCCGTGCTCCGGACATTAATCTTTTCATCAACGCTCAGTGCTTCCATATAACTTTTGGGAACGGACAGTGTTACCACCGGCGACGTTTCCGTAGCGCCGTAGCCCTGGGACAGAATCACTCCGTATTTCTTTTCAAAGGATTCGATAAGATGGCGCGGCATCGCTGATCCGCCGGAGAAAAAATTCCGGACGGAAGAGAAATCATGCTCTCCGCCATTTTCCAGATAATTGTGGAGCATAATCCAGATGGTCGGCACACCGCAGGAAAAGGTTACTCTTTCCTCGGCAATAATCCGGCACAGCGCTCGCCATGTCGAGGATCTGCCTTCCCGGCAGAACCTGTTTCATTCCAGCCATGACGCCGGTAAAGGGTGCTCCCCAGGCGTTGGCATGAAACATGGGAACGATATGCAAAGTGCAATCTTTCTCCTGAGTGCCCAGGGCGACGCCGGTGGCAAAAGAGTGCAAAACCAGCCCGCGATGACTGTAGACAACCCCTTTGGGATCGCCGGTTGTTGCCGAGGTATAGCAAATCAGGCAGGGCTCGTTTTCATCCCGATCCACCGGGAAATCATAGGTATCCGGAAAATCTTTGATCAGATCGTCATAGAGAACGACGGGAGAAAGGGTGGTCTGCGGCATCACTCCGGATTGCGACATGAATGACATATTGCTTGACTGTCTTGAGCTGATCTTTCAGCGGCTCGATCAGAAAGTAAACATCTTCGTCGATAAAGAGAATACGATCTTCGGCATGATTAATAATGTAAACCAGATTTTCCGCGGAAAGGCGGATGTTGAGAGTGTGCAAAACCGCCCCCATGCAGGGAACGCCAAAGTACAGCTCCAGATGCCGATGATTGTTTAAAGAGAAGGACGCAACCCGGTCTCCCTTTTTGATGCCCAGCGAGCAAAGGGCATGTGCCAGCCGGCTGGTGCGCCTGTACCATTCGGCATAATTATAACGAAAGGTGCCGCTTGCGTAAACAGAGACAATCTCTTTCCCAGGGTAATAGCTGGCCGCGTGCTGCATGAAATTGGTCAGTAACAAAGGATAATTCATCATAGCTCCAACCTCCTTGCGCTGAAAAGCGCTCTCTGCAACTGCTGAAGTAAATTAGATTTTGCCTATAGCCCCATAAACCTTGCCGCAATCGTTTTCATGATTTCATTTGTTCCGGCGAAAATCCGCGTTACCCGGATATCCCGCCAGGCGCGGGCAATGGGATATTCCTCGCAGTATCCGTATCCCCCGTGCAGTTGGAGACAGCGGTCGGCGACGCGAAAAGCCATATCCGTTGTCCAGTATTTCGCCATGGACACCTCGATGACGATATTCTTGCCTTCCATATGATCCATGACCAGTTTGTCCATGAAAGTCCTGCCCAGTTTGGCCTCCGTCGCCATCTCCACAATTTCGAACTGGCACATGCTGAAATTTGGAGATGGGCGCCCGAAAGCGTTGCGCTCCTGGCAATACTTGATGGTCACATCCAGCATGTACTCGGCCGCCATGGCACGGCGCCGATGGCGCAGACAAGACGTTCCTGCTGGAGCTTCATCATGAGCTTCAGAAAGCCGCTCCCCTTATCCCCCAGGCGGTTTTCCTTGGGAATCCGGCAGTCCGTAAAATAAAGTTCCGCCGTATCCTGGCTGTGCCAGCCGATTTTTTTGATCTGCTTTCCCTTTTCAAAGCCGGGAGTTCCGGCCTCGACAAGGTAAAGATCAACGGCCTGATGCGGTTGTCCGCACGCCGGGTCCCGGGCGGCGACAATGACCAGATCGCAGTTGATGCCGTTGCTGATAAATGTTTTCTGGCCGTTGAGGACGATCTGGTCGCCGTCCTCCATGGCGGTTGTTTTGATCGCCGCCAGATCGCTGCCGGTATTCGGCTCCGTCATGGCCACGGCGGTAATGATGTCTCCGGAAACGCAGCCGGGCAGATATTTTTTCTTCTGCTCCTCTGAGGCAAAGGACGTAGATATAGGGAACGACAGATGTCGCTGTGCAGGGATGCCGCCAGTCCCGAGAAGTTGCATCTTGGCAAGTTCTTCACAGACGATGACGGAATAGAGAAAATCGCCGCCGGCGCCGCCGTATTCCTCGGGAATATCCGTGCATAAAAACCCCTGCTCTCCCATCTTTTTCCAGACGCTGCGGGGAACGATGCCGGCCTCCTCCCATTCTTCGATATGGGGGATGATTTCCTTGTCGAGAAATTTCCGGAGGCTTTCCCGGAAAATACCATGTTCCGCAGTGTAGGGAATAATGTTCATGGGCTTTCTTCCTCCTATGTAATATTGTCAGAGCTGATTTACAGATTATTTAAACGGGATTTGTTCCTGTCCGGAAGCAACCCCCACTTTTTTGTATGTCCCTGTCAGCCAGTTGTTCAGATCAGAGCAATACCATTGGGAAAACCTGCGGTCGGAAGGGCCTCCGGCCATATTGGTATAAATGTCATCCGTAGAGAGATCCGTCACCATCCGAAATGACGGGGCAAAGCTTGTCTGCCTTCCTGCACTTTCAAATATTTGACCCTGATGAGGGGTCGCCAGGCTCCCGATGATGGTGATGGGGCCCCGGTCAAATCCGAGAAAGCGGGGAAGCCTGCCGTTGAAAAGGATGTTTTTCAGGACCAGTTTCCTTAAATCACCCCATTTTCGCGCAGGCCCCTGCAGTGCTTTTTCCGCAGCCTGCAAATAGATATCTTCTCTTTTCCTGCCGCCAAACCAGAGTGATTTTTCCGCAAGAAGGATGCGGTCAAAATTGATATAAAAATCATTGAATATTCCGGTATGCTCTTCCAGATATTCAGCCGCTTTACTGCCGAATCCGTTTTCACCGAAAACCTGCTTGCGAAGCTCACTGTAAAACCGGTCAAACAAACATGCTCCTTCCGAATCAGCGGAATATTGCAGATTCCAGTCTTGAAGTTTTTTTGCCAATCCGGAGCCGGAAAGCAGAGGGGCAAGAATTTTCATGAAGGATTCGGCCTGGGTGGAAAATACATCGTGCTGCACTTTGTACATGTACTCAAGGGTGATTTTATCATTTGCCGCCAGCAGACTGCCGATCCGGTCGGAGCGGTAGGGGCCCATCCCGACATTGATCGGACTGACTTTGCCCAATTCGTTAAGGTCCTGGTTGGATGTGACAAAATAACCGCTTTCCGGGTTATAGCAGCGGGGAAGGTCTTCCGGTTTTTCAAAGCCCTGCCAGTTGTTTTTTTCCTCCCAGCCGGGCAGAGGCACAAAACCGCTGATCCCTTCCCGCCTTTTAGGCATCAGACCGGACATCTGATAACCGATATTCCCCTGGGTGTCAGCCAGAACCCAATTCCAGGACGACTCCATATATCCGAGAATATCCATCCCCTCCCGGACATTCTTCGCGTCCCACATTTTCACGGCACAGTTATAGGTGACGGCGCCTGATAACGATGGAGCCCACGCGGTGGCTATATAGTAACCTTCTTCGTAAGGGTTCCCTTCCATAACCCCGTGCTCGTTTTCATAAAAAACCACTTTGACGGAATCTTTTTTCTTCCTCTTGATTATCTCTTCTCTGGCGGCAAATTGGACCAACTTATCCGGCTGCCGCAGATACTTACCGTTTTTGCATTGTTCAACCCAGGAATCCGTACTGTCCATGAACGTATAGGTGGCGCCCCACGCCAGATCAGGATTCCTGCCGACAAGCACCGCCGGCACACCCGGCATGGTCCCGCCCATGGCGTATCGGTCTTTTGTTTTCAGCACCATTTCACACCAGACATTGGGAAGCCTGTTTACTTCCAGGTGCGGATCATTGGCGAGAATCGGCTTGCCGGAAGCTGTTTTCCGGCCCGCAACGACCCAGTTGTTGGACGCCATCATCAGCGGCGCGGCTATATTCCAAAGGGAGGGGGGTGATACAATGCGCTCCTGAAGTTTTATCTTTTTAAGAAGATCAATATCCAGCCCTCCGAGAACGCCCGGGAAGAGTTCGTGCAGTCTTTGTTCATCGATGCCGGCCTGGACAAGCTCGATAAAAAGCCTTTCCATTTCACCCTGGGACTGCGCGAGAGTCAGATAGCCGATCATGCGGGAGATAAGGATGGAGTCTTCTGTGCGCCACGGTTCGGGGCTATAGCCGAACAGCTTAAACTCCCAGGGAACTTTCTCCGCAAACAACTGATTGACTCCCCTGTTGTAGGCGTCTGCCGTTTCTTTGGCTGCGGGAGACAATTTCGCGACTTCGGCAGAGGTTGATCCACCCCAGTTCATTCTCCGGAAAAACTTGTCGATCTCCAGCATTTCATCACTCGAGTCAAGGAGCTCGGAAGTCCGTCCCTGTCCGAGGATGCGCATTAAAAGCATCTGCATTCCCCGGTCGTTTCCATGCGCATATCCCATCAGCTCAAAGACTTCTTTCCGGTCTTTTCCCTCAACATGGCAGACACCGTTTTTGTCTCTCCAGATTTTACCCTGAATGTCCATATCTCCTCCTTCTGAAATCGGCTGGTAATTAAAGGATCTCTATTCAACTGCGCGGGAACATCATTCCTCCTGTCCTTCCAATAATTCCCGGATAAACGGTTTTAAATAGATGTTACTGAGGTCAAATTGCCGCAGCGCCCTGACGGCAACCTGATTTTTTTCTTGCACTGCAGCCCTGGAGTTCAAAAGCAGAATGTATTTCCCTTCAACCCGGCAGAGCCCTCCGGCGCCTGTTGCTTCCTCAAGATTGATATTTTCCTCACGCACTGATATTCCCAGTTTGTCGGCCAGCTCCGTGAGTTGACTTAAAAGGACTTCTTCATTCATCATTGAAGGGAAGCACCATGCCTGTTTTCTGAGACTTGCTCAGAAGGCGAAACTATTTCTTGCGGTACACATTCAAGCCCACTTTCTTGTCTTCATGCTCGGGAATGGTGACATTTCCTTCCGTCGTCGCAATGATAATTGTCTTACCGGAAGAAGACGGACCAAATTCCCTGGTCAGATCAACCTTGATGGTCAGGATATTATCGACAACCGCCATTTCTACATTTTTCATGATTATTCGTCCCCCTTATCATTTAAGAATGATTAACGAACCGCTTCCGGAATGACGCGCTTCTCTCCAGAAAAGAGTAAATGCTACATACCCCTCATAAATTCCGGCCGCAGCAGGCGCGGATCTTTCCTGGACAATAATACGTTTAACTGCTTGAGCAGCTTATCCTTGTCCCGGGGCATTGTGCCGCGGATCGCGAAGTAATTGGATGCATGCATGGAACTGAAAAAACAGTTGGAGAAAGTTGAATTCTCGACCAGCCCTTTCAACTCCCGCAAAGAATCAAACGGTGTGATCAGCTCAAATTCGCCGCGTTCCCATTCTTTGTGTAGTTCCGTTCCGGGAAGTAACGTCAGAGTCAGCGCTCCTGCATATTCCGGATCCATTTCCGTCAAAATTCTGGCTGTCTCCGCTACATGCCTTTCACTGCCTTTAACTCCGCCCAGCCCCAGGATAACCGTGACGGACAGGATAATGCCGGCTTGCTTCACTTTTCCTGCGGCTTCTACCATCTGATCGTGGCTGACTTTTTTCCGGATCCGCCGCAGAACTTCGTCATCCCCGCTTTCCACACCCATGTAAAGAATTCCCAGCTTCTGATCTTTGAGCGCCTGCAATTCCTCCACCGAACGCCTCAGAATGTCCTGCGGCGTCGCGTAGCTGGCAATGCGCTGGATATTGGGGAACTTCCGGTTAAGATACTGCAAAGCCGCGAGCAGTTTGGAATAAGGATAGACGAGGGCATCCCCGTCCTGCAGAAAGACTTTCTTCCCGTTCCAGCCCTGCAAAATCGCATATACAATCTCGGGCTGCCCCGGCACCCAGATGCGTTGATTCCAGTACAGGGACATGGCATCGATTTCCTGCTTGACATCCTCGAGATCGCGGATACCGAGATGGGTAAAGTAAAAAGCGCAAAAGGAACAGGAATTATTCGAGCACCCCGATGTCAGGGGGAGATAATAACTGTCATGTTCGCTGGGGGGCCTAAGAATTTCCGGTCGGACAAATGGCATAAATTCACCTGCAACTGATTATTTTTGTCTCAGAGTATAAATTCCAACCAGCCTTGTCAAGGACATACCATAAAAGAAAGAACAATACCGTTCAGAGCAGGACAAATAAAAACCAGTCTGACGAACAACCTGGACGATATGTCTTCTCCACTCTGATTTTAAATATGAAATTGGTTCCAAAACATTTTGATGCGGTAAATGAGGCCAAACATAACTCACTCTCCCCGCAAGTGGAGAGAGTGAGTTCACTGCGTCTATGACGGCTGATTAATGGCCGAGAGCTGCCAGGAATTGCTGCCCACCGGACGTGTATATGTCCAGAATTCTTCGAATTTCACTGGTTCTGTTTTGCTGCCGGAGACGACATTGCCTGTTGTTTCATCCGTAGTATAATCCAGCAGGTTGGCCGTAAACCGGACAGTAATAAAATCCTTGCCTTCTTCCTGCCAGACTTCGCTTAATTCCACGTTCCGTACGGCGATGTTTTCCAAACGGTTGATCTGTTTTTTCTTTTCCAGATCGTCGGCGTCACCCTGGACGATGCGGTACATTTCATCCGTCAGCATGTTGCGAACTGATGACAAATCACGGTTGGCCCAGGCTCCCTGCACTTTGAAGAATGCGTCCATGCATTGATCCTTGAATTTCTGCTCGTCAAAAGACGAATCCATCTGCCGGATGTGGCCGATGCCGGCGGCAATTTCCGATCCCCCCGCCTGGGGTGCGTAAGCCGGAGCAAAACCGGATTGCTGAGGCTGCGGCATCTCTGCCGTGCGATAAGCGGCTGGACCGGCCATTGCTTCCGCTTCCCGCCGTCTCTTTTTAATGTACCACCAGATGCCGTAAAGAATACCGCCGATCAGGATGATTTCGAACAGGCCGATTCCCCCGCCGCCGATTCCTTCGCCGCTGCCGAATCCCAGACTACGGAAAAGCATCCCGCCGATCATACCGCCGACAATGCCGCCGGCTATGCCCCGCATAAAGCCGCCGCTCTGGAAGGAGCCGCCGGCTGGGCAGGCGCCGGCGCCACCCGGGACGGGCTCGACGGCGAAGCCGACGGAGAACTGGGTGCAGAATAGGAACGCGACCCGCGGCTGCCGGAAGACCGGCTGCCACCGACGCGGGCGTAAGCGTCGAGTTCCAAAATGTAAGTTACAAAAAAGAACAGGCTGAATACCATCAACCCATATTTGATCCATCTACTCGAAAACATGTTTTTCTCCTTGGTTTTTTCTTTTATTTTATATCCTATTGAAAGATGCTGTTCTTGTCAATTTTAAACTACTGAATAATAAATGAGGTCATCGTCAAAGATCCGGCCACGGGTTTGTCGTTGAAATAAGAAACCGTCTCACCTGCCTCTTTCAGCGCCAGAATATAAAGCATGGGTAGATAATGCTCCGGAGTCGGCACTGCCAGCCCAACCGGTTCCCCCAACTGCTGATAATTGATTAACTCCCTGTGCCGATCGGCATTAATGAGCTTTTTGAATAATTCGTTCGCTTCAAGGGCCCAGTCCAGTCCGAAGGGCCGGTTAAAATCACTTCCCTTCAATACCAGGCGCCGTAAGATTGTGCACCATGTTGCCGCTGCCCACGATAAGCACGTTCTGTTTTCGCAGGGCGGCAAGATTTCCGGCGAGGGCATAGTGATCGCTTGCCTGTTTGGTATAGTCCAGACTCAGTTGCACCACGGGCACGTCGGCCTGGGAATACATTCGTTTGAGCACACTCCAGCTACCGTGATCCAGACCCCGATCATGATCAAATGCTTCTTTTGTGCCATTAATGGCTGCCTGTGTCGCCGCGGCCAGCCGCGGACTGCCCGGCGCCGGGTATTGGACCTGAAAAAGCTCTTGGGGAAAACCGCCAAAATCATGAATGGTGCGCGGTTTCTCCATCGCTGTAACCAATGTTCCCCGGGTTTCCCAATGAGCGGAAATGCAGAGGATAGCGTCCGGCCTGGGCAATGACCGGCCAAGGTTCTCCCAGTTGACGGAAAATTCGCTGTCTTCGATGGCATTCATCGGACTGCCATGACCGATAAACACCACCGGCATTTTTCTCCTGTTGTCTAAATTCTTAAACGAAGAACCAGCCATATCGGGGCTCTCAGAGCGATCCATCTAATTCTTCCGCCACGGACGCTTTGCAATACCGGCAGCGCTGTGCCCCCCGGAAAAGCGGTTTGCCGCAGTGAGAACAATGATAGCGCTCGCATACCGACCTCGCCCACTCTACGCTGCCTTTTTCATCACCTTGCTCTTTTACTTTAGCCCGCCAGATGGGTATTGTATTTTTCATAACTTTTTTGCCCGTGGCAAAACCGAAATTTTCGATATGGCTGCAGGGCCACTCCCCGCATTGATGGCAGGAATAGTATCCTTTGGCCTTTACGCAATCCCTGATCGAACAAGTCTTGCAATAAATATACAAGTTCTCCGGCGGATCAGGCTGCATACAACCCAGACATTCTGTCTTTTCCGGCGCCGTCCCGTAGAGTGCTCCCATTGTTGCCTTGAATTTCTCGTTGGCATCCCTCGTGGCAATATAAACGCCGCAGGAACCGCAGTATAATCCGCAGGGCGCCATCAATGACTTATTGCGTATTTCATCTTCTTTCCAGCCTTCCATTTTCCCCTCCTTTATTCCCGTCAAACTAAACTTTTATTTTTCTTAGTTCCGGTTGCGGATGCTGCCGGTAAAAAATGACTATGTTGCCGATAATGCCGACAACCTCGCTTTTCGTCGCTGCGGCAATTTCTGCCGCAATTTCCTTCTTCTCCGCCTTGAATTCCAGAAACTTTACTTTAATCAGTTCGTGATCTTTCAGGGCGGCATCCACGGACGCTATTAATTGCCCGCTGACACCGTTTCTGCCTACCATCACCACCGGCTTTAAATGATGCGCCAGAGAACGCAGATATTTTTTAGCCGAGCCTTTTAGTTTTTCCATGAGTTCTTTTTTCCCTGATAAATTAAGTTGATTTTTTATTGATATATCATACTCGGGGCGCGGACGGTATAATTTTGATTAGCCGGAAAGAGTCTCATAGCATCTATCTTACCTTTATTCTTGACAAATCGTCGCCTTTTTCTTACTGTATAAATCAAAACATGATGGGGATATAATTCCATGAAAAAATCATCGGTAAAGTTCCCCGTTGTCTCCAAAAAGAAAAAGATCAACCTGGCATTGCAAGGCGGTGGAGCGCATGGCGCTTTTACCTGGGGAGTGCTGGACACCCTGCTTGCTGATAAGCGCCTGGAAATTGAAGGAATCGTCGGCACCAGCGCCGGAGCGGTAAACGCGGCAATTCTTGCCTACGGCCTGGAAGCGGGCGGAAGAGAAAAAGCCCGGGAGCTGCTGGACCGGTTTTGGAAATTCAACTCCAAATACAGCCAGTGTTCTCCTTTTCAACCGACAGTCTGCGACATGATATTCGGCGGCAAGGGGTCGATGGAATATTCTCCGGCCTGGCAGATGTTTGCAACTTTTTCGCGCATGGTTTCGCCCTATCAGTGGAATCCCCAAAACAATAATGTTTTTAAAGATATGCTCAAAGAGCTGATCGACTTTTCACACCTGCAGAAAGCACGCAACACCAAACTTTTTATTTGTGCCACCAACGTTTTAACCGGCCGCCTGAAAGTTTTTGAAAATTGTGAAATAACGCCGGAAATGATTCTGGCCTCGGCGTGCCTGCCTTATCTTTATCAGGCGCCTGAAATAAACGGGGAGTATTACTGGGATGGCGGTTATATGGGCAATCCGCCTATTTTCCCCGTCATTTATAATACTGATTGTCAGGATGTCTTAATTGTCCAGATAAATCCCATCAACATTCCTGAAGTCCCGCAGAGTGCCAATGCAATATTCGACCGGATCAATGCCTTAAGCTTCAATTCCAGCTTGATGCGCGAAATGCGGGCGATTCATTTTGTCACTTCTTTGATTGAAAAAGGTGAGCTTGATCCGGCCAAATACAAGCTAACATACATTCATACAATCGACGCCGAAGAAGAAATGTCCAGACTGTCTGCTTCGAGCAAAATGAATTTGGACATGGAGTTTCTGCAATATCTATTTGATACCGGCAAAGAAAAAGCCGCCGAATTCCTCCAGAATCATTACGACAAAATCGGCAAAAAATCTTCCACGGATGTGGCGGCAAAGTTTTTCTGATAACGCACCTTCTTCAAACATCATGAGATTTATTTAGCAAATGTGATTGATTTCAGGAGGCAGGATAAATGGAATACCTGCTGGCAAATTTTCCGGACGACCGGGAAGTATTGATCGACACAGCTGTTCAGGGCCGCACTAATCAAACCATTGAATTGGAAAAAGGCACCCACATCATTTCTTTAAAATCACCGCCGCAGAATTTCCGCCCCAGGCAAAAGAAGATCAAGCTTGCCGGAACTTCACCTCTTACACCCAGGGAGATAAAATTTGTCAAAAAACCGCGGGTATAATCACCAAAGCAAGATTTGGAAACAATTCGCGAGTTGGCTGCGGAGAATAATACCCTCCGCTGTCCGGGATTGTTCGACTCACAAATTTCAACTTGTGACCTTTAGGTTATGCACTTCGCTTTTGAAATTTGAGTTTCACAATAAACTTTACATCTGTATTGTTTTATTTATAGCGGCGGCCGTTTTAACCGGCTGTGCTCATTATCAGCAAAACCAGCCGCTGGCAACAGCCCGGGTCGCCGGCACTTATGATTTTGGTCGACTTAATTCGCCGGAGAACTCTGATGAAACTTTTGTGGCGCTCACCTTTTCCGGCGGCGGCACGCGTGCTGCAGCCCTGTCTTACGGTGTCCTGGCCAAATTGCAGGATACCGGGATTGATAAAAACAGGAAGTCGCTGCTCGATGAAGTTGATGTGATTTCGACTGTATCCGGCGGATCATTTACCGGTGCTTATTACGCACTTTTCGGAAACAAGATTTTTGCCGAATTTAAAGATAAATTCCTTTACCGGAACATGGAAGGGGAGTTGCTCGGGAAAATGTTCAACCCGGTCAACTGGTGGCGGCTGGCTTCCCCTTATTTCAGCCGCATCGATCTTGCCGCCGAAATTTATGATGAAAGTATTTTCGACCGGCAAACTTATGGCACACTGGCACAAAGGCAAAAAAACCATTCCTGATCGTCAATGCCACCAATCTTTACCAGGGCGCCCGCTTCGAATTTACCGGCCGGCAGTTTTGTTATCTGGGTTCCGACATCCGCTCCTATCCGGTAGCCCGCGCCGTGGCCGCTTCTTCCGCTTTTCCGTTTTTGCTCTCGCCGATCAGTCTGGTCAATTATCCGCTCCGGAAGAAAAGAAAATCACCCTGCAAGATGAACTGGCTCCGGGGATTACCGGACTAACAAGCGCCGCTATTATGCAGCCAAGAATAATGAAATCTACGCTGATGAAAAAGAGCATCCTTATGTCCACCTGGCGGATGGAGGTCTGGCGGATAATTTAGGCCTGCGGGCTGTTTATGATCTCTATGTCCGTGAAGAAATCCGCACTAAAATCAATAACGGCAAAATTAAGCGTCTGCTGGTAATCATTGTCAATGCCAAAACGGTAAAAAAGGAGACATTGGACAAAAATGAAGCGCCTCCGGGTCTGAAAACAATAGCTTATAAAACGGCCACAGTTGCGATGGACAACTACACTTTGGATTCGGTAGAAGCATTCACCGATTTGCTTCAATGAACGGATCAAGGCACAGCAGAATATCGAGGCCTGTCAACAATTGCTTGACCGGCAGGCCAAAGACGGCTACAGAATTCCCTCGCTGGCCGGCGGAAATTTAAAGCTTTATATAGTGGATTTGTCTTTCGACAATCTTGCCGATCCCCGGCTGCGGGATTATTTTAACAACCTGCCGACATCTTTTAAATTGTCGACGGAACAGGTGGATAAGCTGATTGACATTGGCGGTAAACTGCTCGATCAGCATCCGGAATTTCAAAAATTCATTGCCGACAGCACCAAATAAAAAAGGATAAAAGGTGAGAAAAATGAATATTTATTTAAGAATACCATTCCGGTTAATCCTTGCCGCCGTTTTTTTATTTCTTCTTGCGGGTAACTCTTTTGCCGCCGCGGAAAGAGGCAAAGGCGTTGCGAAAAGCATGCTGCCGCGGGAATTGAAAAACATGACCATCAATACAGGTTTCCTGGATTCCCGAGAAAAAGAAGCGGCCGTCATTCAAGCGATGGAAGGCACTGTTGTGGTGGAAAGGCCGGAGGCAAAGCAGGCTTATTTCGCCGCGAAGGGTGATAAGATTTTTGAAAAAGATGTCATTTACACTCTCAAAAAATCACGCTGCAAATTCCAGCTCATCACGGAAGATACGGTTTCTCAGGGTGAAAATACCCGCATCAGCATAAAAGAATTTCTGGATGACCGGGAAAACAACTCCAAATCATCGCTCTTCGGCATGATCAGGGGAATGGCTATTTTCACCACCGTTCATACCTCCCGTTACTTCCGGCAGTCCCTGCAGGTCGAAACGCCGACGGCAGTCAGCGGTGTACGCGGCTCCAAATTCGGCTTACAGGTCAAGGCTGCAACCGGCAAATCAACTACGGCCCTGCCGCTGCTGCTGGCTGACAACTCCGCTAATAGTTTTATCTACCTGGCAGCAATAGAAAAAACAGACACCGTGACAGTCGTGCACGGGATGGAAGGCAAGGTGGAAATTAAATCCACCAAAGATAATAATGTTCAGTTCCTCAACCCCGGCGAAAGCATTGAGGCGACATTCAAAGGCCTGGGCAAAGTTTTTGAAACTCCGGCCAAAGCTATAGAACAATTTATGGGTTCGGTGGAAATCAAACTCGAAAAAGTGGGCAAAGATCTGGATAAAAAAGGCAAAGTAGTGGAAAAAAAGATGGAAAAACAGATAGATGTCATCAATCGCTTCGGAAAGAGCATCGAAGATCTGGAGAAGAAATTCGGCACTAAAAAAGAAGAATAATCCGGCTAACTGCTATAGTCGTAGAATCCCCGGCCGGATTTCCGTCCCAGATAGCCGGCGTCAACATACTTTTTCAAAAGCGGGCAGGGGCGATATTTGGAATCACCGAATCCTTTGTGCAGAACATCCATAATGGCATAGCAGGTGTCCAGACCGATCAGGTCAGCCAGCGCCAGCGGCCCCATGGGATGGTTCATGCCGAGCATCATGATGTCGTCGATGGCTTTGGGCGTTCCTACTCCTTCAAAGAGGGTGTAAACCGCTTCATTGATCATGGGCATTAATATTCTATTGGAGATAAAACCCGGAAAATCGTTGCATTCGACGGGAACCTTGCCGAACTGTTTACTCAAGGCCTCTGTAGTATCATAGGTTTCCTGGGAGGTGGCCAGTCCCCGGATGATTTCGACCAGTTTCATTACCGGGACGGGATTCATGAAGTGCATGCCGATGACCAGTTCGGCGCGCTTGGTGGCGCCGGCAATCTTTGTAATCGGGATCGAAGACGTATTGGTGGCCAGAATCACGCCGGGCGGACAAACTTCATCGAGCTTGCGGAATATATTCAGCTTCAGGTCTTCCTTCTCCACTGCGGCTTCCACCACGAAATCCGCGTCTTTCATATCTTCCAGATTCGTGCTTTTCCTGATCCGGCCCAGGATTTCTGTCTTCTGCTCAGCAGTCAGTTTATTTTTGGCAACCAATCTGTCCAGGTTTTTCGCAATCGTATCCAGACCCTTTTCCACAAATTGATCGGCGATGTCGTTGAGTATAACATTGAGCCCTCCGGGATGAGCCGCAACCAGTGCAATCCCATTGCCCATCTGACCTGCACCGATAATGCCAAAAGTTTTTACAGCCATTTTCTTCCTCCGCTAGACTTTATTTCAACATACTGTAGGGATTGTCGCGTGACCTTTAGGTTATCCTCGAACAATCCGACATAAACAAGCGGCGCATTCGGGGAACGCGCCCTACATATGGATTCTGTCTCCTGAATTCTGACTCCTGAGCAGTTACTGCTTACTTTATTTCCGCATGATAGCTCTGCAATGATTTTGCGCGGCCATGTCCCTGACGGAAAGCGGCAATTCCTTTAACCGCAGCCACCGCCGCGGCAGTGGTTGTAATATAAGGAATCTTGTACTTGATGGCGGCCTTGCGAATGTAGGAATCATCGTACTTGCTGAGACGCCCCGCCGGAGTGTTAATCACCAGTTGAATCTCGCCGTTTTTGATTGCGTCCACAATATTGGGACGCCCTTCATGCATTTTCAGAATCCGTTCAGAGGGAATACCGTGATCAGCGAAATATTTATTGGTTCCTTCGGAAGTTTTTATTTTGAATCCGATATTAATAAAAGCCCTCGCGACTTCCAGCAAGCCGCCCTTATCCTTATCCTCAACCGTGATGAGCACAGTGCCTTCCGCCGGCAGGCTCTGCCCGGTTGCTTCCTGAGACTTGTAATAGGCCAGACCGAAAGAATCAGCCAAACCCAGCACTTCACCGGTGGAACGCATTTCCGGACCCAATATCGGATCGACTTCCTGGTACATATTGAAGGGGAAAACGGCTTCCTTGACCCCGAAATGGCTGAAAACTTTATTTTTTAATTTCAAGTCTTTGAGTTTTTTACCCAGCATGATTTGCGTGGCGATCCGGGCCATAGAGATATTGCAGACCTTGGAGACCAGCGGCACGGTGCGCGAGGCACGGGGATTGGCCTCCAGAATATAAACAACATCACCGGCGATGGCGTACTGAATATTCATCAGGCCGATAACGCCGAATTCCACGGCAATCTTCCTGGTGTATTCATTGATCGTATCGATATGGCGCGCCGGAATGCTGATGGGCGGAATCACGCAGGCGGAATCGCCGGAATGAACACCGGCCAGTTCAATATGCTCCATAACCGCCGGGACAAAAGCGTCAGTGCCGTCGGAAATCGCGTCGGCTTCGGCTTCAATGGCGTTTTCCAGAAACTTATCAATCAGAATCGGCCGGTCCGGAGTGACACCGACCGCGGCATTGACATAACGCCGGAGCATCTCCTCGTCATGCACAACTTCCATGCCTCGTCCACCCAGCACATACGAGGGACGCAGCATCAGCGGATAGCCGATTTTACCCGCAACCTGGAGCGCTTCCTCCAGATTAATGGCCATGCCGGATTTGGGCATGGGAATCCCCAGTTTGTCCATCATTTTACGGAAACGGTCGCGGTCTTCAGCCAGGTCGATGGTTTCCGTTGAGGTGCCGATGATTTTTACACCGGCCCGGGCCAGATCCGCCGCGATGTTCAGCGGCGTCTGTCCGCCGAATTGGACAATTACACCTTCGGGCTTTTCTTTTTCATAAATGCTCAAAACATCTTCCACCGTCAGAGGTTCGAAATAAAGTTTGTTTGATGTATCATAGTCGGTGGAAACGGTTTCTGGGTTGCAGTTGACCATGATGGATTCGATGCCTTCGTCGCGCAGGGCAAAGGCTGCATGCACGCAGCAGTAGTCAAACTCAATTCCCTGGCCGATCCGGTTGGGGCCGCCACCCAGCACCATGATTTTGCGGTTGGCTGTGGTGCTGACCTTATCCTTCGCGTTATACGTTGAATAGTAATAAGCCGCGTTTTCCACACCGCTGACCGGCACTGCGTCCCAGCTCTCGGCCAGGCCGGCCGCAAGGCGCTGCCGGCGGATGTCTTCTTCTTTTTTGTCCAGAATCTGCGCCAGATAGCGGTCGGAAAACCCGTCCTTTTTCGCCGCAACCAGCAACGAGTCCGGCAAAGCTTTGCCCTTGCAGGCGATAATCTTTTCTTCCAGCTCCACCAGTTCCTTCATTTGTTCGATGAACCACTTTTTGATGTAGGTTCGGGCGGCAAGGGCTTCCACGGTTGCCCCCTTGCGCAGGGCCTCATACATAATGAATTGGCGTTCGCTTGACGGTTCGCTCAGCATCTCCATCAGTTCGTCGAGTGATTTTGAGTTAAAGTCTTTGACAAAGCCCAGCCCGTAGCGTTTTTTCTCCAGGGAACGGATCGCCTTTTGCAGAGCTTCCTTATAATTCTTGCCGATGCTCATGACTTCGCCCACGGCGCGCATCTGCGTGCCCAACTTGTCAATGGCGCCCGGGAATTTTTCAAAATCCCAGCGGGCGAATTTGACAACCACATAATCTCCCGATGGTGTGTATTTTTCCAGCGAGCCGTCACGCCAGTAAGGGATTTCATCCATCGTAATGCCCGAGGCCAGGATTGACGAAATCAAAGCAATCGGAAAGCCGGTCGCCTTGGAGGCCAGCGCCGAAGAACGCGAAGTGCGGGGATTGATCTCAATGACAACAACGCGGTCTGTTTTCGGGTCATGCGCAAACTGGACGTTTGTTCCGCCGATGACCTGAATCGCTTCCACGATGTCGTAAGAATATTTTTGCAGACGCTTCTGCAGTTCTTCAGAAATCGTCAGCATCGGCGCGGTGCAGTAAGAGTCACCCGTATGCACGCCCATGGCATCAACATTTTCAATGAAACAAACCGTGATCATGTTGTTTTTGGCGTCGCGCACGACTTCCAACTCCAGTTCCTCCCACCCGATGACGGATTCTTCAATCAGAATCTGTCCGATCAGACTGGCGGAGATGCCCCGGCTGGCGATAAGCCGCAGCTCTTCGAGGTTGTAAACAATGCCGCCGCCCGTGCCGCCCATGGTGTAGGCAGGCCTGACAACCACCGGATAACCCATCTCGGCGGCGATTTTTTCGGCTTCTTCTACCGAGGTAGCGGGTGAACTTTGAGGCATTTCAATGCCCAGCTTATTCATGGTTTCTTTAAAAGCAATCCGGTCTTCGCCGCGTTCAATGGCATCTACCTGCACGCCGATCACCTTCACACCATGCTTCTTTAAAACACCTGCTTGCGGTGAAGTTCCGACGTCAGATTCAGGCCGGTCTGGCCGCCCAGATTGGGCAAAATCGCGTCCGGCTTTTCATTTTCAATGATTTCCGTCAGTGTTTGAACGTTTAACGGCTCGATATAGGTGACATCCGCCATTCCCGGATCGGTCATGATGGTTGCCGGATTGGAATTAACCAGTACGATCTTGTAACCCAGCTTGCGTAATGCTTTACAGGCCTGAGTTCCCGAGTAATCAAATTCGCAGGCCTGCCCGATGACGATAGGCCCCGAACCAATAATTAATACCTTCTTAATGTCTGTACGTTTCCCCATATTGTTTTTTACCCGTCTGCCTTTCCGGTTTATTATTTCGGTTTATATTCCGCATCAACTATGATCCCGATCCCGCCGCGTACGGCAAACTCCGCAGTCACTTTGCACCAGCGCGGTTTCAGGGCGGAAACCAGATCATCGAGGATCATGTTAGTCAAATGTTCATGGAAAACGCCCTCGTTGCGAAAAGACCACAAATACAACTTCAGTGATTTCGATTCGACAATTCTTTTGCCCGGAACATACTGTATTTGTATTTTCGCATAATCCGGCTGTCCGGTCATCGGGCACACGCAGGTGAATTCTTCCGTCTGCAATGTGACCGTATAGTTGCGACCCGGGTGGTGATTAGGAAAAGTCTCAAGTTTTTTAACAGGTTGAGTAGTTTTACCCAGCAGCGTTAAATCGGCCAGATCGTCTTTTCTTGTGCCCTTAACCATAGATTCGTCTCCGTAAAAATTGTCCATCTGCTTTACCGAAAGAACCGGATAATTTCAAGAACATTCCTTCAATATTTTATGCTTGTGGCGGAAAATGAAAAAAATCACCCTTCCGGAGTGGTTTTGTGTTAAATTACGGGCAAATCCAGCAAGGAGGGAATAATCATGGCTGATACCAAAGCAACCATCCCGGAAAATACATGGAAATGCAGCAATTGCGGCAATACATTAGTTGCGCTGCAACCGCCGGAGATTTGTCCCGTCTGCCGGCAGAAATGCGCTTTTCTTAATGTTACCTGCTATCAACCGGACTGCGGTTTTACGGGGATGGATAAAACGCTGAAATAAATTTCCGGAGGTCTTCATTTATGATGCGCATCAAAGTGGATAATTTAGCGGTAGAGAAGGAACTGTCCGCCAACAAGAAGTTTGGCTACCCGTTGCTCTTTGTCCATGGCGCCGGGGCCAATACAGCATATCTGAAGAATTATATAACCTTCTTCTCAGGAGCGGGGTGGGATTGCTACGCCCTGAATTTGCGCGGTCACGGCCCCAGCGATCCTGTGGCGAGTCTGGAAACGGTCACATTGGAAGATTACGTCGATGATGTCAATAAAGTGCGCGCAGCTCTGGGGATCGAGAATTGTGCTCTGATCGGACACAGCATGGGTGGATTAATTTCCCAAAAGACGGCCGAAGGTTCGGAGAAAATCAAAGCCCTGATCCTGATTGCCAGCGCTCCCCCGAAAGGCGTGAAATTTGAATTCAAAATAAACATGGCCCTGCCGAGAATTATCCTGCGGGGAATATGGAGCGCCGCCAGAAAGAAGTCCGTCAAGCCGAGCTTTGCCATTGCCAATAAAACCGTCTTGAACAATCTCGAAGGCGATGAAAAAATGGCTGTTTTCAATATGCTGCAAGCCGAGTCTTTAGCGGTCGGCTATCAGGTTAACAAGGGCTATCCCATTGCTGTGGACAAAATCCGCTGCCCCAAACTGGTTATCGGCTGCAAAAAAGATGCCCTGGCCCTGGAAAGCATGGAGGCCAAGATCGCCCAATATCTCAGAGCAGACAAATACATTGCCTACGAACAGTTTGCCCATATGATCATGGTGGAAAAAGGCTGGGAAAAATCAGCAGAGGACATTCGGGACTGGCTGATGTCAGCAGTAAACAACTAGCTTGCTGAGGCTGTGAAAGAAAGAATTATGTCTGATACTGCTCTGGAAATAAATAAGAATAAAGTTAAGTCCGAAAAGAAGATGAAAGAAATTATGGCAGCCTATTATACGGATGCCAAAATGGCCCGGCAAAACGGCCGGAAGGTTGCCTGGATCACGAGCGGTGGTCCGGTGGAGCCCTTGATTGCCATGGATATTATACCTGTTTATCCGGAAAACCATGGGGCTATGATCGGCGCCAGCAAGATGGGCGCCGATTTATGTGAAAAAGCTGAAAACATGGGCTATTCGCGCGATTTGTGCTCTTACGCCCGTGCCGATATCTCCTGTTGTACTGTCAACGGTGGCCCCATCGGCGGTTTGCCCGAACCGGATATGCTGGTTTGCTGTAACAATATCTGCGGGACTGTCCTCAAATGGTACGAAGTGCAGGCCCGTTACTTTAAAGTGCCCCTGTTCATTTTCGACACTCCCTTCGTGCACACGGAATACTCCAAAGAAGCAAGGCGCTATGTCGAGCGTCAAACCGGGGAATACATCCAATTCCTGGAAGGCCTTTGCGGCCACAAAATGGATCAGGACCGGATGCGTGACGTCGGCAGGATCTCCTTTGAGGGACAGAAGCTCTGGCAGGAGGTCCTGGATACGGCAATCAGCAAACCATCGCCTATGACGGCCTTCGACGCTTTCTTTCATCTGGCTTTGATCGTCACGCTCCGTGGTACGCAGCAATCCGTTGATTACTACCGGGGCCTGCGTGATGAAATGAGGGCGAGAGCAAAAGCGGGCATCGGAGCCATTCCGCACGAAAAATACCGCCTTCTCTGGGACAATCTCCCCGTCTGGTACAGGATGAAATGGCTGTCCGAAAAATTTGCCCAACATGACGCCTGCCTCGTAGCCGACACTTACACATCAGCCTGGTGCGGCTTCCAAAAATACATTGATGAAAATGATTTTCTCCGGTCTTCCTCAGAAGGTTATACGCGCGCCTATTTGAATATCGGAGTGGACAAAATGGCCGAGATCGTCCTGTCCATGATCGATAAATACGCTGTCGACGGCATAGTCATGCATTCCAACCGCAGCTGCAAGCCCTATTCATTCGGCCAGTACGATATCCAAAGGATCGTGGAACGGGAGAGGGGTATCCCCTCGCTGATGATCGAGGCCGACATGGTCGATGAGAGGAGTTTTTCCGAAAGCCAGATCGAAACAAGGATCGATGCTTTCATCGAGATGATCCAGGCAAATAAGGCACTGTCCTGACATGCTCACTATAAGGCGTCAAGAAAAAACAAAAACAGGCGACAAAGCCCAATCTTACAATAATTTATTTGAGCTCTTTTGCTTCCTGCAGGATTGCCCGGATGTAGCTGTGCCCGTAAGCGGCAAACGGCTTCAATAAAGTCGCATTGAGATTGACGAGGTTATCTATTGCCTTCCCGCCTTTCGCCGCGCGAACTTTTTCGACTATTTGCATCCGCTCCGGGCTTACGCCGATTTCGAACTGCGGATCGGAAACAAATTTCGGCGGCATATTTTGTTCCAGAATGTCATCAGTATTTTTGGCGTTATCGTGCGCATGTTTAGCTACCACAGCCCGCGGCATAGTATCCGTGTAGGCCGGAGCTTTTTGGACAGACTGTAATGCCTGCAGGATCGGGTTATTGGTTTCCTTTTCACTATATGCTCTTTGCAGGACAACCTGGACAAAACTTTCCAGCGCCGTGTGTCTGTTGGACACAAGCTGGATGGCGTTGGCTTTGGGGCCGGAAATACCGATCATACCTATTGTGTTGATCCACAATGCATAACCGGTGCTCACACCGGGAAGAACCGTGGCGTGATAGGGCTGGGTAAGATCAGCCAGATAGTGCAATCCCCATCCTGTAAAGCGCCATCCCCAGTAAGGGTGGCCGGTCGAAAAGGCCAGTGCGGCCAGCTTTCGATAAAGACGAAGGCGGTACTCGGGATAAGTTTTTTTCAGAAAACCGGCCAATGTGTACATGATTCCGGCTTCATGATAAAATCCCATATGAAAAGGCGCCTGGCTGCCGTATTCCAGATTGGGGTTGCCAAAAGGCTGCTCTCCGAATCCATACACCCTGCCCATCTCAGTCTTGTTGTCAACAAAAAGCCCGATATCCAATCCCAGGAGATCGGGATCATCGGTCGCGCTGACTAATACATCCAGCGGCCTGACCGATTCGCCGTTCTTCAGGCCTGCAAAGACGGTCTTATCCCAGTCGGATGTGTCCTGAAGAAAAGAGATGCTCCGGGAAGAAATTTTATTCCTGCCACTGGCATCCTGCCCGGGGACAAGCTGCAGATACAGCGGCAGCTTGGTGCGGGAATTTATCCGGACAGCCTGACAGAATCGCTCGGTGGCGCTGTTCGGATCGCCGCCGGCTTTAAACGCAAGGGCAGCAGGCAATGGCGCATACCATTGCAGATTTTTCTGCGCCCATTCTTCTTCCTGCGCCAGCAGTATTTCCAGTTTTTTGGCCTCGGCATTAACGAATGCGGCAAGGCTTTCCGCCTTCACCGGCGGAGCGTTACGAACTTCTGTAAGCGCAGCGGCCACAGGATAGGTTATCAGAGGATGTTCACTCCATGCCAAAAGGTTTGTCGCTGAAGCGCAAAACAATATAATAAAGAATACAGAGGTGAACCACTTCTTTTTCGCAGAGTCATTGTCATAGACAGCCTCCTTTCCCTTCCGGGATCAGCAATATTAAACAACTATTACTTTGGCAACTAAATATATAAACTAGAGTCACTGCTGTGTCCTCCGCCGGCGGAGGTGTCACGAAGTGACGGAGGTGGATTCCGGACTTCCAATCTTTAAATTGAATACAAATTTAACACATCTACCCCCTCAATCCCCCGCCAGCGGGGGACACGCCAAACGCATAAGGCAACGTGAAATATTTAAGCATTTTATTGCCGGAGTAACAATATCAGTTTTTTTCCATTGTTTTGAGGAAATTGATCTGCGGCCATTCTTCCATGAACTGCAAGAAAAGCTTTTCGTTCTATAATTTAGACAAAATAAACTGGTTGACGGAGACGCCTTCTTCGGCAGAACGAATTGCCAGTTCGCGGTGCTTTTCCGCCGGCACCCGTAAGGTCAGATTCCCGCGAAACTTTTTCAAACCCAATGGTTCTGGTACAGGTTCTCCTTCTTCCAGCAACCATTTGATTGATTGGGCAACAACATGATCGATTTCCCGCAAAGCATCTTCAATCTTAGCGCCATGTGCGGCAAGTGATGGAAACTCCAGACAACGTGCTACATGACAACCGTCCTCTTCCGACCATTCAATCCGATATGTATATTTATCTGTACTAATCTTCTTTCCCATTTTACTCCTCTAGCTTTCTTATGGCTTTTTTAACATCTCTAACCTGATACGGCTTAGCCATCTTACTATCCTTTTGTAGATTAATCCGGGGATCTCCCTTCCACGGCGTCTTGAAAATGTGATGGCTGCCACTGATCCTCGGTTCACCGAAATGGCGGCGGCAAATAGCCAGCAAATCATCAAAAAGCACATTGTAAGGATTATCCAATATGTTCTTTTTCATTATTTATTTGATAGCATATACACTATCAGGAATCAAGGGGATATAAAGACCTTTACAAATTAAAAAGTGATCTTGTAAAATGTCCCAGAGTTAAGGCGGGCAAAGCGAGAGGAATAAGGTGTACTTTTTGCGTGCGTCGCAATAACGAAGGATGTAGTGCAACGCCGCCTAAAGGTGATAAACAGCATATGGGCGTTTTACAAAGTTGCGCTCAGTTTTTTTCCATTGTTTTCAGGAATTCGATCTGCGGCCATTCTTCCATTGTATGCGCCAGACGCCACTCGTTCACGGCCAGATAAACCAGATTTCCTTCCGTGTCCAGCGCCAGGTTGGTCTGGTTTTTCTTCTGGAAATCTTCCATTTTTTTCGCGTCGGAGGAGGTAACCCAGCGGGCGGCAGCATAATCGGTCTTTTCGTAATCGGCATAGACGCTGTATTCGTCTTTGAGCCGCGCCATGGTCACATCAAATTGCAGGACGCCGACGGCTCCCAGGATGTTGTCCGAACCCCACACCGGCTTGAAAACCTGGATCGCACCCTCTTCGGACAGCTGATGCAAGCCCTTCTGCAAGTGCTTGATCCGCAGCGGATCTTTCAGGCGCACGCGGCAGAAATGCTCTGGAGCAAAGTGCGGAATACCGGTGAATTTCAGTGGTTCTTTCTGCGAAAAAGTGTCGCCGATTTTGATGGTACCGTGATTATGAATACCGATGATATCTCCCGGATAGGCTTCATCAATATTGGTTCGATCCTGGGCCATAAAGATTGTGGCATTGGATAAACTGACTTCTTTGCCGATGCGGTGCTGCCGTACCTTCATCCCGCGCTGGAACTTGCCCGAACAGATGCGCAGAAAAGCGATGCGGTCGCGGTGCGCCGGATCCATATTGGCCTGGATTTTAAAGACAAAGCCGGAGAAATCATCTTCATCCGGCGCAACAATCCTTGATGTTGTCGGCCGCGGCGCCGGAGTAGGAGCAATATCGACAAAAGCATCCAGCAGTTCCTTCACTCCGAAATTATTAATGGCGCTGCCGAAGAAAACCGGCGTCTGGCCGGCCTTCAGATATTCCCTTTGGTCAAAAGGATTGGCCGCGCCCTCCAGCAGATCTATTTCCTCTCTGAGTTCTGCGGCCTGGCTTCCCAGGAGCTCATCAAGCAGCGGGTCGGATAAATTTTCAATAACCACGCCCTCGTCGGAACGGCGGCTTTTCCCGGGAGTGAACAGATGCAATGTCTTATTATAGAGATTATAAACTCCTTTAAAACGCTTACCCATGCCAATAGGCCAGGAAAGGGGCGAACACTCGATTTGCAGTTTGTCTTCGATATCCGCCAGAATATCCAGCGGCGGCAGGCAATCGCGGTCCAATTTATTAATGAAAGTTATAATGGGCGTATTGCGCAGACGGCACACATCCATGAGCTTCTGGGTTTGCGTCTCCACACCTTTGGCGCCGTCAATCACCATCAGCGCGCTGTCCACGGCTGTAAGCACCCGGTAAGTATCTTCGGAAAAATCCTGGTGGCCGGGTGTATCCAGGAGGTTGATGTCGCAATCCGCATATTCAAACTTCATCACCGAAGAGGTGACGGAAATACCGCGCTCTTTTTCAATGGACATCCAGTCGGAAAGCGCATGTTTGGATGCCTTGCGTGCCTTCACCGCGCCGGCCATCTGAATGGCGCCGCCGAATAACAGCAGCTTTTCGGTCAGCGTTGTTTTCCCTGCATCGGGATGCGAGATGATGCCGAAGGTGCGGCGGCGTTCAATTTCTTTTAGTAATTGTTTACTCAAAGCAATCTCTTTTCTTCCATTAATTCCATCAGAAATAAAAAATAATGCAAATTTTTCATGTCCCCCTTTGCTGAAGGGGGAGTGAGGGGGATTTATACTTTTTCATAAAATCCACCCCAACCCTCCTTTATGAAAGGAGGGAGCCTCTGGCTAGTGCCAGAATCCTCTCCAATCCTCCTTTAATAAAGGAGGGATAAATATATCTCTATCATTATACAGACTCCCGAATGCCGGAAACTTTTTACGGAACTGTCAATGGATCACTGCACTGTATAAAGTAAACAGGTCACCGTCCTGCTCTTCCCGAATTATACCCTCGTGCGCCAGATCCAGCAAGTGCACATAAGTTTCGTTTAAGGCCAGAAACTTGTCAAAATCAGGCAAATCTTGCCAAAGACTCCGATGCAACCTCGAAAGTTGTTTTTGGGCCCGCCCCCAGGCAATTGAGGACCAACTGCGTCCGTTCGGCATGATGTGCGTGCAGTTCCTGCACCCGTGCTCTGACATTATCGATAGAATTACCATGACCCGGATATATCGTCCGCACAGGCAGATTGGCAATTTTATCCAGGGATGCTAAAAAGTTTTCGAGCGGACGGAAATTTTCGTCAAACAGATCAGGGCTCAAGTTGGGAGTTATATGCGGCAATACCGTATCGCCGGAGAGCAAAATACCTTCCCGGGGGAAATGATAACAAAGATGACCATTGGAGTGTCCGGGCGTAAAGATTGCTTCAAACTGCCATTGACCGAATTCCCTTATATCATTGGGCCGTAAAAGATCATTACTCTGAAATAATGTCACGATATCACGAAAGCCGCGGAACACGATAATCGCGTTTTCAACTTCCTGCGAGGTCAAGCCATGGGCCAGATAAAATTTCTTCACTCGCGGAATCAGGAAATCAGGCCGGGAATAATTGCGGTTGGATGTGTCAGCCACCGAGGAAAGATGTACTATCGCCCCCGATTCCTTTTGAATCAATCCGGCCATGCCGCAATGGTCACCATGCACATGGGTTATATAAATATCGCGCACCGCTTTTAAGCTCTGTCCGATGCTTTCCAGATCCTTTTCCAGCACTTCCCGGGCGCTGCCGATATTCACGCCGGTATCAAAAAGGGCAACTTCATTATTATGCACCAATGCATAGACATGCACATGATTCAGACGAAATGTCATGGGTAAAGTAATACAGTAAAAGTTATCGGAAATTTGATTAATCAAGTTCTTATTTTCTTAAATATCTTTATATACAGCCGATTGACGGCATTATGCTTTAATCCCTGCCTTTATATTATATATCTCTTTGACTTTTTTGCTGCGATGCTCTTTTAGTTGCATCAAGCTCCATTTTCCGTAAACGGACACTCTTGGGAGTTACCTCCACCAGCTCATCTTCGGCAATGAATTCAATGGCCTGATCCAGCGAAAGGAGCCGCGGCGGCCGCAATATTATCGTTGTATCCGAAGTCGATGCGCGCATATTGGTGAGCTTCTTTTCCTTGACAATATTGACATTCATGTCGCCCACGCGGTTTCTTTCGCCGACAACCATGCCCGCGTAAACCTGCGTACCAACCTCCACAATCATTTCACCGCGGTCCTCCATTGCATAGCTCGCATAAGAAGTGACACGGCCGGCGCGGTCTGCCACCAGAACTCCCGTCGTTCGTTGGGGAATCGGGCCAAACAATGGTGCGTAATCTTCCAGCAATGAATTCATGACACCGCCGCCTTTGGTATCCGTCAAAAACTGGCTGCGGAAACCGATCAAGCCGCGTGAGGGAATGAGAAATTCCATGCTGACTCTGCCGCTGCCTTTATTGATGAGGCTCTCCAGGCGCCCTTTCCGGATGGATAATTTTTCCGTTATTTTTCCGACAAATTCTTCCGGTATATCCAGAAACAGCCTTTCCACCGGCTCCATTGTTTTGCCTTTTTCTTCCCTGGTTATCACCCGCGGACGGGACACCGTCAGTTCATAGCCCTCACGGCGCATCGTTTCAATCAGCACTGCCATCTGCAGTTCGCCCCGGCCGCAAACTTCAAAGGCATCAGTTCTTTCCAGTTTTTTGATTTTGATGGCTACATTACGCAACGATTCTTTTTCCAGACGCTCCAGCAGATGCCGGGAAGTAAGAAATTTTCCTTCGGTGCCGGCAAAGGGGCCATCATTGACATAGAATATCATCGAGACAGTCGGTTCATCCACCAGCAGGCGGGGCAGAGGCTGCGGATCAGTTAATGAAGAGATCGTGTCGCCGATAGTGACATTTGCAACCCCGGAGAGAGCAATAATGTCGCCTGCTTCCGCACTGGTAACCGGCTTTTTGGAAAGCCCGTAAAAAGTGTAAAGCGCCGAAAATTTAACATTCGGGACAATCGTATTTTCGGTGCAAAGACTGTAGCTGGTATTCATTTCCAGCTTTCCGCTCTGAATGCGGCCGATAGCGATTTGTCCTACATAAGGATCGTAATCCAGATTAGTCACCAGAAACTGCGGGTTGCCTTCATCATCAACCTCCGGCGCCGGTATTCTTTCGATTATGGTATCAAACAGAGGATACAGGTCGGAGCTTACATCTCCCAGTTTCTTATGGCAGACGCCGATCTTAGCATTCGTAAACAGGATCGGGAATTCAATCTGCTGCTCATCAGCCCCCAAATCAATAAAAAGGTCGTAGGAATCATTAATGACTTCTTCGATGCGGGAGTCGCTGCGGTCAATTTTGTTAATGATCAAAATTATGGGCAGTTTTTTGGCCAGTGCTTTCTTCAATACAAAGCGCGTCTGAGGCAATGGCCCTTCGCTGGAATCCACCAGCAGGATGGCGCCATCCACCATATTAAGACTGCGTTCCACCTCGCCGCCAAAATCGGCGTGGCCCGGCGTATCGACGATGTTTATTTTGATTCCCTGGTATTCTATCGCCGTATTTTTTGCAGTGATGGTGATGCCGCGTTCTTTTTCCAAGTCAAGAGAGTCCATGACGCGATCTTCCACCGCCTGATTGGTACGGAAAACGCCCGTTTGTTTCAACATGGCATTGAGCAAAGTGGTCTTGCCATGGTCAACGTGGGAAATAATGGCAATATTTCGTAAATGTTCCTTTTTCATAGGCTTAAAGTACTTTCATCTTCTTTTCTGTGCTGGTTTTCGGAATTAATCTCGGTAGAGATAGAACCAATTTTAATTTGGGATGGCCAAAACACTATTTTTATTCAAATTCGTGCCTTCCATAACAAAAAGGCTCATCTTTGACCAGCTATTTCTTTAACCCAGGCAGAGGACTTGAACTGCCTGAAATTTACAGCATTGATTAAGCTTGACAGGAATTGTATAATAGTCGAGTATAAAATTGGAAGATTGGCATTAAGTTATTAATATGTTATACGACAATATATTTTTATTCAGGGAAAGGAGAAAGAAAAATGAATGTAGTTCTTGCCTTTGATGGCTCCAATTCAGCGAAAAGCGCCCTCGTGCTAACCCAGAAATTTGCTAAAGCAAGTAAAGCCAAGGTATACATTGTAACGTCACTGATCGGAGGGAATGCCTCGGACTCAGATGCCATTGATGAAGCAAATAAGCGATTGGAATCTGCTCAGAAAACAATGGCTCAGGCAGGAATAATTTGTGAAAAACATTTGCTTGTTCGCGGCCTTGAGCCGGGAGAAGATATAGTTAATTTTGCGAATGATATCCATGCTGATTTTATTGTTGTAGGAATTGTTAAAACATCCCGCGTTCAAAAAGGACTTTTTGGCTCAACAGCTCAGCAGGTAATATTGGAAGCCAAATGCCCTGTTATTACAGTTAAAGAATAGCTCTCTGCCCTATCGTTGAGGCACGCTTGTCCGTGATACAGGCCTGCCTCAATTCAATTTACCTTGACCATATTATCATGTCACTTCCTTTAAAAATATTAATATGCCGGAGCAAACCTTTACAAATTGGCAATGGAACATATATTTGCTTCATGGCCGTAAGCATTCATACAACCCCGATTAATAGGTGATGCAGATGAACTTCATTAAAATCAAGTTTGAGAATAATTTTGAGGAGGAATTTCAAAAGGCCGTTGATGAAGTCTTTCATTTAGTCAGTCCGGTATTTCGTCAGCATGAATGCATCTGGATGCCGCACGTTGATGTTTATGAATCGCCGGATGAAATAATTGTTATGGCTGATCTTGCCGGCATAAACAAAGAAGAACTTCATATTGAGCTTAACCGAAAAAGAATTAAAATCGCCGGAGTGCGCAAAATTATTTCAGTTGTTAAAAATGCCCGCTATTGTCTGGCAGAAATACCTCACGGCTATTTTTCACGAAATATTCTTTTGCCGTCAGCGGTGGATGCCGAATCGGCTATGGCCTCTTATGCCGATGGCATATTGATAGTCAGGATCAATAAACTGCCCAATCCGATAACACATCGTGTCCATATTATGACACCCAAATAAATACTGTCTTTATAATTCCGTCAGCTAAAAGAAACCGGAGGGTTTAATGACTGAACAAAATGTTTTTGAAGAAAATAAAAATTTCCCCATCCCGGAAGTAATTCCCATTCTTCCGCTGCATAATGTTCTGCTATTTCCTAAAATGATGATTCCGCTGGAAGTAATGGGCGCTAATTCTGTCCAGTTAGTCGATGATTCCATGGTTAAAGACCGCTTAATCGGCTTAATTTTGTCCAAAAAGGAACCCGATAATCCTGACTACCAATACAAGATGGAAGATTTGTATACGGTAGGCACTTCCGCCACTATCGTCAGAATGGCCAAAACCGCGGAAAACAGAACGCAAATACTGGTGCAGGGGCTCAGCCGTTATGAGATAGTGGAGCTGATTTCCGACAAACCATATCAGCAGGCACGCATTAAAATTCTCGAAGATAAGGAAGTTAAAAATATTGAAACGGAAGCCCTCATGGCTAATCTGCTCGTTCTTTTTGACCGCATTCTGAAGCTTTCGCCTTTCTTACCGACGGAATTCGGACCGATGGCTAAATCGATAAAGGAAGCCGGTCTTCTGGCGGATATGATCACGTCAATCATCAATGCGCCCGCTGAAGAAAAACAAAAGATTTTGGATATTGTCGACACCAATCAGCGCCTGAGGAAATTAACGCAGCTGGTGAATCACCAGATGGAAATTCTGGAGCTGGGCAATAAAATCCAATCGCAAGTAAAGAGTGATATAGATAAGAGCCAGCGTGATTATTATTTGAGACAGCAGCTGAAAGCCATCCAGCAGGAATTGGGGGAATCCGAAGAGTCTAACGTCGAAATTGAAGAATACCGCAAGAAAATTACCGAGAAAAAGCTGCCGCCGGAAGCAGCCAAAGAAGCCGAGCGTGAATTGGTGCGCCTTGCCCGTATGCATCCTTCCTCCGCGGAATACACAGTGGCCTCGACCTATCTGGATTGGATTACCGCCCTGCCCTGGAGCGCAGGAACCATAGACAACCTCGATATCAAGAAAGCCCGGAAGATTCTGGATGAGGATCATTACGGTCTGACCAAAGCCAAGAAACGCATTATCGAATATCTGGCCGTGCGCAAATTGAAGCCGGATTCCAAGGGACCCATTATATGTCTGGTTGGGCCTCCGGGAACGGGCAAAACATCGCTGGGGCATTCTATTGCCCGCGCGCTCGACCGTAAATTTGCGCGTATTTCTTTGGGCGGCGTGCGTGATGAAGCGGAAATCCGCGGGCATCGACGCACATATATCGGCGCTCTGCCTGGACGTATCATTCAAAGTTTGAGGCGTGCGGAATCGAATAATCCTGTCTTCATGCTCGACGAAATTGACAAAATCGGCAGCGACTACCGCGGCGACCCCTCTTCGGCGCTCCTGGAAGTGCTGGACCCGCAGCAGAACAATACATTTACCGATCATTATCTGGATGTGCCGTTTGATCTTTCCCATGTGATGTTTATCACCACGGCCAATATTCTGGATACAATACCTCCGGCGCTGCTGGACCGCCTGGAAGTGATTGAACTGCCCGGCTACACGCTGGAAGAAAAAATGAAAATCGCTGAGCGTTACTTGATTCCCCGGCAACTATCCGAAAACGGTTTGACAGCCTTGCAATTAAGAATTACGCCTAAAGCGCTCCACAGCGTCATCTCCGGTTACACCCGCGAAGCCGGCGTGCGCAATCTGGAGCGCGAGATTGCCGATATTTGCCGGGGTGTGGCGTCCCAGATAGCCGAAGGCGAGACAAAACACAAGACAGTAACGGTAAAAGATATAGCCAAATATCTGGGTCAGGTCCGCATCATGACTGACATCGATTCCCGCATTGCCAAACCCGGCGTGGCCATAGGATTGGCCTGGACTCCGGCCGGCGGTGATATGCTGTTCATTGAAGCAACGGCCATGCCTGGTAAAAATGGTCTGATGCTGACCGGACAACTGGGCAATGTAATGAAAGAATCAGCAAGTGCCGCGTTGAGCTTTATTCGCAGCAATGCTGCCGCCTTGGGTGTTGCGGAAGATTTTTATCAGAACATGGATCTCCACATCCATGTACCCGCCGGAGCTATTCCCAAAGACGGACCTTCGGCAGGTGTAACCATGCTCACGGCTTTGACATCGCTCTTGACCGGACGCAAAGTCAAAAAAGATTTAGCGATGACCGGAGAAATTACACTCCGCGGAACCGTTTTGCCTGTTGGCGGAATTAAAGAAAAAGTTTTAGCGGCATACCGCGCCGGCATTAAAACTATTATTCTGCCCAACTGGAATCGCAAGGACATGGAGGACATCCCGGTTAATGTCCAGAAGGCCATCAAATTTCATTTTGTCGGTGATATGATGGAAGTCCTCAAGCTGGCGCTGGAAAACGGCCCGACGAATAAATAATTAGTTGCATGATTTAAAGATGCAGAAGCGTTCATTGACGGTAAAGTCTCTGCTAAATCTTTAACCCGTTTTATAAGGACAGTGGTCCATTAACTGACCACTGTCTCCTTGTTCCCGGATATCATTGCCAACACATTGCCAACAGATAGTGTTAGCAGCAAATAGGAAAGTCCTATTTTGTAGCACATGATATGTCCGCTTTTTATTATGCTTAAGAAAAGGCGCTGAAGGCGTAGCCGAAAGCCCCTTTTCTTATATTTGGGCAAGCGGCGGACTTACGCTGCCTTTTCTTTTTTCTTTGTTTTCAGCTTTCCATTTTCATCATAATCAGCCAGTTTCCTTGGGCCATGGAAGATAGCCAGAGAACCGTCTGCATAGCGATGGACTCTCACTTTAACCCTAACATAATGACAACGATACTTGTCAGGAGGTATCTGTAATGTTTTTCCTTCAAAGCTGACACAATTATCTGGAGTTACCGTCCTTTCGTAATGCTCACAAAGCGTGTCTTCGATATGAGTCCCAATCCAGGGCACAAAAGCCGATCCCTTCTCCAATGGTTCGTAACGGAACTCTTTATTGTATGCAGGCATATCTACTTCCTGTAGATAACGGTTAGCCGCATCCATGGTAGTAATGTTATTGGCAGCAAGCTCTTTGGGCAGTCTGCCTTGATGCGTACGAAACATTCTTTCGCTCCGCCCTCTTGCTTCCGGAGAATAGGCGGGAATCATCTCAATACCTAACTGTTGCATGGCCCGACCGAACTGGGTTAGTTGTGTTTTACTGACCTTGCCCCCTTCTTCCGGCGTAAACCAGTAATGACTGCCTCTATCGGTATAAATGGAACTGAATAGCCCCTTCTTCGAAATTAAATCTTGCACACCCTGAAAACTGCTGGCCGTTCCCTCCTCGTGAACAAAAAACATGCTGTAATGTTCATTCGTTGCGTCATCCATTGTCACGATTAAATCCCACTTCTTACCTAAAACCCATTCATGGTCACTTCCGTCTTGATGGATCATCATTCCGGGCAAGGGGCTGCGGTCTCTTCTTAAACGATGAGAACCTTTCTTCTTAGACTTCGTAACTAATCCTTGTCTTTGAAGGGTGTTTTTGACCCAGGTATAACTCCGTGTGCCTCCTTCTCTTGCGTACCAGGAGTAAAAATGCTTTACGTTCCAGCCACGATACCTAACCCTGTATCGATCACCTAATGCCATTACCTCATCCACTGGCGCGCGCCGATGTGATGCCTGAGTAAGGCGTTTATCATTCAGCCCTTCCAGACCGCTTTCTTCATAGCGGCAAATCTGTCGTCTAAATGTCCGGCTGCATACCCCCAATATCTCTGCTGCTTCTTCCTAGCTTAATCTTCTTCTTTGCCAGCCCCCATAGACTTCCTCAAATCGCATCTTCCGGTTCTCCTGTAGTATCTCTGTCCGCTTCATCCGTTACCTCCCATTCGGGTAACTTATCAACCGGACAGTTTATGTGCTAAAATATATTTTTTAAATGTACAGATGTTGACTAATCAGCGTGTTCGGCATATACTCTGACCGTCAAAAAAATAAATATCAAAAAAATTAAACAGTTATGGAAAGGAAGAGGATGCGTAAACTAATCAGTGCAATACTTATCGTTGTGTCCATGCTGGCGTTAACGGCATGTTCCAGTAAGGAACCAACAACTGAGGATCAGAAGACTTTATATGCCATAGGGGTTATTGTTTCCCGGCAGATGGATGTATTATCACTCACTCCGGAGGAACTCGAGTTTGTTCAAAAAGGTATTACCGACTCCTTATCAGGGAAGAAATTGGTTGTCGAACCTGATGCCTATCAACAGAAAATCGGTGAGCTTGCCCAGGCGCGGATGAAAGTATCAGCCGAAAAGCAAAAGGAAAAATCAAAAACATACCTGGAAAATGCGGCCAAGGAACAGGGTGCACAAAAAACAGAATCCGGACTGGTTTATATTTCCCTCAAAGAGGGAACAGGCAAACAACCTAAAGATACCGACATAGTTAAAGTTCACTATCATGGAACACTAACTGACGGAAAGGTTTTCGACAGTTCCGTGAAGCGCGGACAGCCGGCAGACATTCCACTCAACCAGGTTATCAAGTGCTGGACAGAGGGAGTAACAAAGATGAAAGTCGGCGGCAAGGCCAAACTGGTATGCCCTGCAGCAATCGCTTATGGTGAAGCCGGTCGTCCCCCCGTTATACCCGGCGGCGCGGCACTGGTGTTCGAGGTTGAACTGCTCGATATCGTCAATCCCGCGCAGAAGAAGTAGTTGTTTCTTCAGGCGCGGCAGCCGAATTAGAATCGATATTTACAGACAAAGGCTGAAGAGAGAAGAACTTTTTTCTTTCTTCAGCCTTCTGAGTTTATTGTCATCAGTTTAACTATCACCTGGGGAATTTCTCTTGGCCGGCGGGAATACCCGGATCGAGATAAAAGGCGTCTTCCGAATAGAAACTCACCAGTAACTCAGGATTGTTGCCGGACCAGGCCGGCAGCCATTGCCAAGGCGATTTGCCGAGCTTCATCAGCAGTAAAATATTTCATATGACCTCTTTACCTTGAATAATAATTTATAGGATTAAACTATATCTAGCGTCCCAGGATAACTTCTCCCGTATCCGTTATGAGCTTAACCGGCAACTGAAACAGTCGCCGGAAGATATCCAGAGTTCCTTTGGCCAGTGACTGCACTGGTATGGGAGTCACCTTGGGGGCATCCCATGTCCCGTCGACCTGGAAATGGACGGTAATCAGATGACCTCTCTCATCGGTAAGAAGCCACCCCGCGACAGGAATTTTCGCAACTATCCGGTCCAGGGTATGGAGCGGGTGAACACCAACGGTATAATCCAACTCTTCCTTGCGCAAATCAAGTTTGCCCACGGCCGAAATCTGCATGGCATCGCTGTCAAGGAAGAAATCTTCCGAAGATAAGATGCCTTCCTGGAGGGAAAGAGCGCCGGTAATCGTATTATAAGGCACTCCGCCTTTGGCCATGTCGGGAAGTTGGAACTTCGCCAGTTGCAAAACATTGAGGAGGGAGAATATCTTGGAAAGGACGGAAAACTTTTTCAGAACTCCTTTTTCCGCCCGAACCTGCAATGTCCCTGCTGCTGTCTTTTTAAAATCGTCGATATTACGACCTGTGGCGGTCATATCACCCGTCAACAAAAGATTGCCGGTAACCGTGCGGCCTCGCATTTCCAGAAACCCTTGGATCTTGTCCAGTGATAGCCGATCAAGGGAGAGTTTTACCTGATAATGATTCTGCCCGTCAGGACGAATATCCACTTGGCCTTTTCCCTGGAGATAACCATCAAAGAAGCCGGCTTCCAATGTTTCTACTTTCAGGATTCCCCCGGCATATTTCCAACGGGTGCTGAGTTTGTTGAAATCTACGCCCTGAAAGGTGCCGGCATCCACCTGCACGCTGGCAATCAGCTCCGCCCGAGAAGAAGAGGAATCATCTTTTCGCTGTGGATTTTTCAGGGTCAGCAGACGGGCAATATCTTCGGAATCGATATACGGTGAATGCACAGCCAGCGTGATCTTCGGATTAGCAAAATCCCGGATATCCCCCAACAAATTAAAACCGGACTTTCCCAGCCTGAGCGATAGCTTATCCACACGGATATGATTGTCTTCGATGAAAACTTGTCCTTTTAAGTCCTGAAAATTTACAGCACCTTCCGAGCTTTGCCATCCCACGTCTATGGATCTAAATAGCGGGGCGGCAAATTGACAGTCAACTTGCGGCTTGCGCAAATCATTCATCCGGCATTTCCCGGTAATGGCACTATCACCGATGCGTGCGTTAAACTGTGATGTTTCCATTGTGTTGCCCCGGAAAATGACCATTCCAGTTAAGCCTTTTACAGACTTGACATTGCCTGACGGTTGCCAGGAGACATCGGTCAAAGACACATTTCCCTTCCATTGAAAAGAAGCGGGAGCGTGGATGTCCCCGCGGCCGGCGACGGCGATCAAACACTTTCCTGCCGGATCATACACCCGCAGAAGCGGCAGAAGCGAGACAACATCGCGGATGTTAAAAGTATTGGACTTAACGTTCAGGGATAAGGGATTTTTCCCGGCAAAGCGATATCCGGCTGATCCGCTTACTTTCACCGGCGGCAGATCGTAATTGAAGGAAGTGACGGTGACGGCATTTTTATTCAGGGTTATTTCGGCGGCAAGCCGGTTGGGTTTTCCCTGCGGCTTTTTCAGGACCTCCGGGTAGGCATAGGAGACAGCAGTTAAATCCCAGCGGGCACCGATCCGGTAATTATCCGCCGGACCCTTTCCGGATAGAACAAGTGTTGAAGCCCCATTGAAGCTGAGATTGCGGAATCTTTCCTTTCCCAACAGCCACAGAATCTCCTCGTGGGCAGGCTGAAGGGTCATGGCGGCGGTGTAGTGAGCAGGATGCGGCAGAGCAAAATCAGAAATGCCTCCTTCCAGCGTGCAGGGTGAAGCACCGAAACGACCAGTCATATTTTTCAGTAAAAACTGCCGGTTTTTTAACTCCATTATGCCGCTTACGTCGCGAAAAGCGGGCGTCTTGTCATCCACTATGAAAACACCCTTGTTGACTTCCGCCCGGACGGAAAGGACGCCGGCATTTTCCTGCCTTTCTATCTGGACTATCTGGCTTCGCCGACCGTTTAGTTTTCCTTCTAAGAGTCGAAAATTGCCCTCCTTAATGTGGGTCTCGATGAAACGCCCCACATTTTTGGGTATGATCCCCCAGGGAATATAAGGTTGGCTTTCTTTCAGGGAAAAAGTTGACGTGACGCCAGTTGCTGTTATCAGGGGATCTTCCCGATCCATCTCCTGGAGGGCAAAATGACCCTTGACTTCGAAGCGATCAACCGCCAGACGGGCGATATCGAGTTGAAGATGACCGGCGTCGCGCGTTAAGGCATAATCAACCTGGACAATCGACGGCTGCACCGGCCCGCGAAAAACCTGTGGATAATGCAGCAGGGCATCTTTTACAGTGACGATTCCTTTTGCCGCGAAGTTCAGGAGTGTGCCGGAAAATGTCGTATCCACATCAAGGCGTCCGGCCAGTTGTTCCAAAGGCAGACGATTATTCAGATAGGGAAGGTAATGGTGGATATCAGTTCCGGTTAAACGGATGGAAACATCAACTGTGCTCTCTGCAAGCGGTTTTGCCGGGGGAGCGGGGTGAAATGTCCCCGCCAGCGAAAGCGCTCCCTGATTCTTATCCTCGCCGACAGCCGCTTTAATAATAAATGGTGACGCACCCCCCCGGCGGGGTGTATCAATCCGGCAATACAGATTCGTAAGTGACGTTACCACAACTTCGTTGCTTACAGCCTGGTCGGAAAAGGTGATCGAGCCTTCCTCGATGGTGAGTTTGCGAAACTCCAGGGCCAGCTCCGGCTTTTGTTCCTTCATCAGAAGATCGGCGATATTCAGAGCGCCTGTCCGATCCCGTTTTAATGAAAGGCGCGGATGATCGAGAATAACTTCTCGGAGGATCACCCGCTTTCTCAGCAGCGGAAGAATATCAACCCGGAAAAAAGCGGTTTCTATATTCAATACATCTGCCGACCGGTCTTTCTCCCGGATCACTACCCTGGTAAATTGTAAAGCCAGTCCCGCACGGATAGTCAGGGTAGCTTTTCCCTTTTCATAGGTAATATCACGATTCAATTGATTTCCCACGGCTGCCGTGATTGATTCTTTGCAGTTCTCCAGGTGGGAAAGCTGCCAGGAAACAAAAAACCAGGCGGATGCAAAAAGCGCCGCCAGCACTGCAGTTGATATCAAAAGGGCTTTGATCAGGGTTCGTTTTTTCATAGCTAATCGCTTATGCTTTCCCGTTGGTTATCTGCTATTCTTAATTGTTTTTTAATTTCCAACAATTGAAGAAATAAGCCTCTTTCCATTTTCGTAAAATACCATTTCATAAAACTCTGGCGAAAGCTCATAGGAAAGAAGAGTTTCAATTTCAGATTCGCGGGGTAGAATAAGATTGGGGAAATCCGAGCCATACAGGATACGGTCTTTGTGCTTCTCCAGCGGTCCGTTGCCGAGGTTGTATCCTCCCTTACCCTGCATATCTTTAAAGAATGAGTAAGATGTGTCCAGATAAAGTCCGGGATGAATTTCCAGCAGATCCATGAAGCCCCGATACTCTAATGCACCCATGTGGGCAACATTCGCCTGCATGTCCGGATAACGCAGGAGGAGCTTCCGGAATTGATCAAGCCCCACAAATTCATTGCCGACAGGACCGGTGCCCACATGAAAGAGAACGCGCTTGCCCAGCCGGGCCACCAGGTCATACATAGGAAAAAGCCGTTCGTCATGCGGGAAAAAACGCTGAACGAGCAATTGCAGCTTGAAGCCGAGCACCCGTGGATGATTCAATATTTTTGCGGCATAGGCAAGCGCGTTAGCATCACCCGGATGATAAGCCGCAAAGCAATAAAGGTCGGGATTTTCCTCCAGCACCTTCAAGTTCCAGTCATTAAGTCCTTCGGCTATGCCTGGCCGGTGGGCATAATTGGAATAAACGATCTTCTCCACGCCGCGCTCCCGCAGATAGTCGATGCACTCGCGATAGTAGAGCTTGTGGATGACGTCCCACTGATATCCCCGGGCAAAGAAATCCCAGATGGCTTCGAACATCTTATCCGGGAAAAGATGAACGTGAAAATCAATAATCCGGGCGGGTATTTTGGGCATAAATTAAATTCCGGAACACACTGCATTTTTGTTTATGTGTTCTTCATTTTCCAGTATTGTCCTGCAACCAAATTCTATCTGCATCTTTAATAATACGGTACTTGATATATGAGAATTGACCGGACAATAAGCCAACCCATCCGCGAAGTCAATAATTATTCACTGATTACATATAGATAAAAAATATTCTTGACATTCATCGCTAATTTATTTAACCATAAAGTTAAACCGATCGGTTAAAAATAAGGCCTTTTTTAGTAGATGGCGGGAGTTTCTTACCCCCTCCTTTTTAAAGGAGGGTTGGGGTGGATTTCGTACGAACTACAAATCCCCCTCACCCCCTTTTCCAAAGGGGGGACTTAAATCGGGATCAGTCATTCATGGTGAGGCAGTTGATTAAAAGCGACACAAATATCGAAAAACCCGGCAAGACGGCGCAGAAAATCCTGATAGCGGCAAGGGCGGTGTTTGCCGAAAACGGCTACAGCGGAACGCATGTGGATGAAATCGCCCGGCGCGCCGGCGTCAACAAGGCCACTCTTTATTATCAGATCGGCGACAAAGACACGCTTTATGCCAATGTCATTCATCAGGTCATCGGCAATATTGCTCAAAAGATCGCCGGTGCCGTGGCGAATGCCGGCAGCCCGGAAGAAAAATTAGCAGCTTACATTAATAATATCGCTGACGCCGTGGATCGCAACCCCGAAATACCGCCGATCATGATGCGCGAAATTGCCTCCGGCGGCGCACACCTGCCGCGGGTGGTGGTGGAAGACATCGCTTCTATTTTGACGATTCTGATCGGCATTCTGGAGGAGGGCAGGAACAAAGGCATCTTTGCCGAGACGGTTCCTTTTCTGATTCATATGATGATCCTGGGGACAATTCTTTCCTATAAGGGCGCCGTCGGGGTGAAAGACAGACAGGTATGGATTCCGGCAGACTTAAAAGCACGTGATAAAAAGCCGCAGGATGGTTTAGGCAAGGAAGTCGCCAAACTCGTGCTGAAGGCAATAAAGATATGATACTGCAAAATAGTTGCTTACCGGGAAAGACAAGTACTAAAGATTGATGAATGGGAGGATACGTTTTGAAAAAGAAAATTATCATTGTTGCTTTTATTATATTATTTATCGGGGCCGCCTCCTTTGTCTATTTCGGTCAGAGAAATAATAACCAAAACGAGCTTCATTTTTCCGGCACTATCGAAACAACGCAGGCCAATCTCTCCTTCCAGATTCCCGGGCGCGTTGTCAGTGTTGCCGCAAAGGAAGGTCAGCCTGTAACTAAAGATCAGGTAATCGCCGAACTGGACCGGGCAGAATTTCAGTCGCGCTATGATCAGGCTAAAGCCAATCTTGACCGCGCGCAGAAGGCCAGGCAGCAGCTGGAGACGGTTCTGAATATCAGCAGAAAAACTCTGCCCGCGGAAGTGACCCGCGCCACAGCCAATGTCAAAAGCGCCAATGATACTGTGCAGGACGCGGAAAAAAATTACCGGCGCTATGAAGAGCTCTTCCGTAACGGTGTGGTTACGGAAAAAGAACGCGACACCTTGAAACTGGCTTATGAGATAGCTAAATCGCGTCTGGCCGAAAGTGAATCCATCCTGAAACTGGCGCAGGGCAATCTCACTAAAATTGACGCAGCCCGGCAGGACATTGAAACAGCGGGCGCCCAGATAGATGTGGCCCGTGCGGCGCTTGCGCAGGCGGCAATACAGCTCGACTATACGCAGCTCCGCTCACCGCTTGCCGGCATGGTGATCAGCCGCAATATCGAACCGGGTGAAACTGTCAACGTCGGACGGGAAGTCATCACTGTTTCCGACCTCTCCCGCGTCGATCTGAAAATATTTATCGATGAAACCCAGATCGGCAAAGTAAAACCCGGCCAGAAAGCAGAGGTAAAGATAGATACCTTTCCCGACAAAGTATTCGAAGGATATGTCTCTTTCATCTCTCCCGAGGGTGAATTCACACCGAAGATAATTCAAACCAAAAAAGAAAGAGTTAAGCTTGTTTACTTGGTCAAAATAGCAATCGCCAATCCCACAAAAGAACTCAAAGCGGGAATGCCGGCTGACGCCTTGCTGAAATAGAAAAGGAGAAGCCGATGAGCGATCCTGCTGCAAATTTTCCGCCGCTGGTGGAAGTTAAAAACGTCTCCGTGAATTTCAACACTGTCCAGGCGCTTAAAGACGTATCGCTGAAGGTCACCCGCGGAAAAATCTTCGGCCTGGTCGGTTCTGACGGCGCGGGCAAATCAACTCTTCTTCGTCTGATCGCCACAATGATCAGGCCCTCAGCGGGAACTATTTCCATCGGCGGCCTGAATGTTGTAAGCGAGCGGCGAAAAATAAAAAACATCATCGGTTATATGCCGCAGCGCTTCGGCCTGTATCAGGATTTGTCCGTGGAAGAAAATATAGATTTCTTCATGGATATTTTTAACATTCCCAAATCGCAAAGAAAACTGCGCAAAGATAAATATCTGGGCTTTTCCAACCTGCTGCCGTTTCTGGACAGGCCCGCCGGCAATCTTTCCGGTGGCATGAAACAGAAGCTGGGATTGGCCTGTGTGCTGGTGCATGAACCGCAGTTGCTTCTTCTCGATGAGCCGACCAACGGCGTAGATCCGGTATCGCGCAGCGAGTTCTGGGAAATTCTTTCCAATATGAAGCAGGAAGGCATGACGATAATGGTCTCCACGGCCTATCTCGACGAAGGCGAAAAATGTGATCAACTCGCCCTGATGCACAATTCCGTCATTCTGGAGTCTTCGACTCCGGCGCTGATGCGTCAAAATTTTTCAAATCTGGAAGAAGCAATGATCGAAAGGATAAAAGAAGTGGATAAGGGGCTTGTCGATGACAAATTCCACATCTGATTCCATTGCAGTCAAAAACCTGGAAAAGAAATTCGGCGCTTTTGTTGCCGTCAACAAAATCACTTTCTCCGTAAAAAAGGGGGAAATCTTCGGATTTCTGGGCGCCAACGGCTCCGGCAAATCCACGACTATCCGCATGCTCTGCGGCATTATTACCCCGTCCTCCGGTTCGGGCTTTGTCGCCGGTCACGATATTATGACCGATGCGGAAGCAATAAAACAATCGATCGGCTACATGTCGCAAAAATTTTCTCTTTATGAAGATCTGACGTCTTTCGAAAATCTGCGGTTTTATCTGGGCGTTTATAATGTCCCGGAGGATCAGTGGCCCGAGCGCATCGATTGGGTTTTGAATATGTCGCGCCTGCAGGAAATGCGCAATCGCCCGACAAAGGAATTGCCGCCCGGCTGGCGGCAGCGTCTGGCGCTGGGATGCTCTCTTTTGCATAAGCCCGATATTCTTTTTCTGGACGAACCAACCTCCGGCGTTGATCCTCTCACCCGCCGGCATTTCTGGAGTTTCATTCAGGAACTGGCTTCGGGTGGCATGACCGTATTTGTGACCACGCATTACATGGATGAAGCGCGCTTTTGCGAACGCATTGTCATGATTAATCAGGGCATGATTGTAGCCACAGGCTCTCCTGCAGAAATTATTGCCGCAGCCTGCCCGGATCAGCCGGCAGCCGATTTAAATGATGCGTTTATAAAGTTGATGACAAGAAATGAGGAGCAATAGTTGAATCCCCTGCGTCTCCAGGCCATAATTCGTAAGGAATTTTATCACCTGATCCGGGATTACCGCAGCCTTTATCTGGCTTTTGCCATTCCGCTGATCCTGATAATTCTTTTCGGTTACGCCCTGAATCTGGACGTTAATAATGTAGAAACAGTGGTTATTGATCATGACAAAACAGAACTCAGCCGCGATTTCTTAAGTAAAATCAGCGCATCGCCCTACTTTCACATCGCCGCGCATCTCGGGGATGCCAAGCAGGCGGCGGACTATCTCGACAACAATCTCACGATGGTGGTAATTGTCATCCCGCCGGGTTTTATGAATGATATTCGCGCTGACCGCACCTCGTCCCTGCAAATCATTATTGACGGCAGCGATCCCAATTTTGCCGGAATTATTCGCGGTTATCTGACCGCTATTACCGAACAGTACAATCAAAAATTATTGGTGAATTATCTCAACCGCCAGGGACTCGCCAAAATAAATGCCCCGGTGGACGGACGAATCCGCGTCTGGTTTAACGAAGATTTGGAAAGCCGCAACTTCATTATCCCCGGGATTATTGCCATTATCATTATGATTGTCGGTGCGCTTTTAACATCACTTGTCATCGCCCGGGAGTATGAAAACGGTACAATGGAAACCATTAAATCCCTGCCGGTCAGGGCCGGTGAATTCTATCTGGGCAAGGCCATTCCTTACTTTTTAATCGCTCTTACCGATGTCTTGATTGCCATGATTTTCGGTCAGATTCTCTTCGGCGTAGTAATGAAAGGCAATTTCTGGCTCATGCTCACGGCCACTTCGCTTTATATCCTGGTTGCCCTCTCGCTGGGTTTGTTTATTTCCAATATCACCAAATCGCAAATGATCGCCAATCAGATGGCCATACTGACAACGTACCTGCCGTCGCTTTTGCTTTCGAACTATGTCTTCCCCATTATTAATATGCCGCCCTTTTTGCAGTATATTACCTATGTTGTCCCGGCCCGCTATTATATCGATATCCTGACGGGCATCTACCTGCGCAACACAGGATTAGCTTATCTCTGGCCGAGCCTGTCGGTTCTGTTTGCTTTTTTTGTACTCCTGTCGGCGCTGAACTACCGTATCCTCAGAAAGGAAGGTTTATGAACCGGCTGAGAATTCGGGAATTGGTGCGCAAAGAATTTATTCAGCTTTTCCGCGACAAACGCAATCGTGTGCTCCTCTTTGCCGCACCTCTGATCCAGATATTGGTTTTCGGATATGTGGTTAACTACGACATCCGCAATATCCGTGTCGCCCTGTTGGATTATTCTCAAACTCAGGAAAGCCGAAGCCTTGTTGATGATTTTGCCGGCAGTAATATTTTCCATTTCACCCACAATTTAACCGGCGATAAGCAGATTACTGAACTCTTACTGGAAGGTAAAGTAGACATGGCGATCCAGATTAATCCCGATTTCGCCGCCATCATTCGCAAAGGCCAGACCGCGTCGGTGCAGATAATTGCCGACGGCTCGATGAGCAATATGGCGGCAATGCGCATCGCTTATACTTCTTCCGTACTCGATAAGTTTAACCGCAAAACTCTCCGCGAGTTGTATCCCCGGCAGATGAATTACGGCAAAATCGACGCCCGCATCCGCACCTGGTACAACCCCAATCTGGACAGCCAGCATTTCTTTGTTCCCGGGATTGTTTCCTTTCTGGTCATGCTCACATCACTTTTGCTGACATCCATCGCCATCATCCGGGAAAAAGAAACCGGTACTATGGAACAACTGATCGTGACACCTTTAAAATCTTACGAATTTATTCTGGGCAAGACCATTCCCTATATCATTGTCTCGCTGGTGCAGATGACCGCAGTAGTGATCTTTGCCATTTACTGGTTCGAGATTCCCCTGAGAGGAAGCATTCTTTTGCTGTTTTTCTCCACTTTCCTGTTTCTGCTTTCCACTCTGGGCATTGGTCTTTTTATTTCTACCATTTCCAGCACCCGCCAGCAGGCAATGATGACAACTTTCTTCTTTATAATGCCTTTTTTGATGTTGAGCGGTTTTATCTTCCCTATTGCCAATATGCCGCAATTTGTGCAGTGGCTCACTTATCTCAACCCGCTGCGCTTTTTTCTGGTGATCGTCCGCGGTATTTTTCTCAAGGGCGTCGGCCTGGAAGTCCTCTGGCCTCAATGCGTGGCCCTGGCCATACTGGGTATCATTGTCTTTTCCGGCGCCATCAGCCTGTTTAAAAAACGTCTGGATTAGTCGTTATAACATCGAAAAATCAAAGACCTTGACTACATTGGCTTCCCCTCGGCTGGGTCAAGCTGGAGACGCCTTACGATCTGCCGGAGGAAAAGCCGGAAGTTGTCACCGTTTCAGTTAGGCAACCACAGCAGGAAATCAAAACGGTTGCTCAAAAACCACCGGTCGCAGAGAAAACAGCCCTGGAAAAATGTTTTGATGCGTTAAAATTAATCAAACCGACAGATGCCGGCAAACTTGGCTCCACTATCGACAGCGCTTTAAAGTCAATTACTTCAGAATCCGGTCAGCAGAAATTCGCTTTATTCGTCAAGGAACACATGGGCAAAGACTTCAAAGGAAGCAAGGGAAAAAAGAAGCTGAAGGGATATCTTTAGGAATGCTATAAAAACTTTTCTATTTACATTACAATACAAATATGTATTATATCGTAACTTAATATGAAAACCTATCGTGAGACATATATCCGCAAGGCGGAGATTGCCCAGTTGATCCTTCTGCACCAGCTTTTTATGCAGAAGGAAAGCCGCCATTTGATCTTTCAGGGCGGCACGGCCATTCGCTGGTGTTATGGCGGAAGTCGTTTTTCCGAAGATCTCGATTTCGTGACGCCGCTTGCGCCCGCAGCTGTTGAAAAAATTCTGAACGGGGCTATCAAGGGCATTGAAAAGCTCATGATTCCTCATTTTGGTGTCGGCACGGTCACCGTGAACAAAAAAAGCGCGCGCGCCGGCGCGCTGAAATGCTTTGTGGATATTCGCCCAGAAAACTCCAGAGAAAAGATTTCCGTCCAGCTGGAATTTGAAGGTCTGGTTGCCGAAAAATTGCCGGATATCCAAAATCATGTCCTTTCCTCGTTGAGCGCCGTTGCCTATCTGATTGCCGCCGGGGAATTCCGTGTGCCGCGCCCCAATACGATTATCGTAGCGGAAACGCCTGGGGAGATTCTTTCCGACAAAGTGCGTGCCCTCCTGGAGCGGCGCTATCTTAAAGGCCGCGATTTTTTTGATCTCTGGTATCTTTATACCGTCCTGAAAACGCCGGTAATCGTGGAGATTATCGAAAGAAAATTCGCGCTTTACCGGGCGGCATTTGTCGCCCAAAGAAACGTGAACTTTTTTACCAAGCCCTCAAAGCAAGACGCAGAAATGATGCGCGAGGCCATAGTGCAAGATTTGTCACGTTTTCTTCCCCCGGATGTGATCTCTGTCCGTCAGTCAGAGCAATTTGCCGCATTCCTGGAGGCGGCTCGCTCTCTCTTTGGCGAATTGCAGACTAAGGGGGTGCGCCTTACATGACGTCCGTCAATATCCTCAGACAATTGCCGCACCTTTTTCATTATGCGGATGTGGAGAAATTCACCGGCAACGCCAATGTCTTCCTAACACGCGCGCAGGCGAAAGGATTTGTTGAACGGGTAACGCGCGGCGTCTATGTTAACAGACTGCGTGAAGGTGAGCCCCGTGTGGAAGAGGTTGCGTGCTTTCTGCGGACGCCTTCCTATATTTCCTGCGAATGGGCGCTTAATCGTCACGGCCTGATCATTCAATCGCCTGTTGTATGCACCGTCTTGACTCTGGATACCGCCGTCGGCGTTTCCCGAAATATCCAATTCGGCGGCATTACGATTGAATTCTCCCGCATCACGCCCCGCCTCTTCAATGGTTTTGCAACCCAAGATGGCTTCAATCTGGCACTGCCGGAAAAGGCGCTCCTCGATAACATTTACCTACGCAAGCGCATTCCATTTGCCGATGAGTTGGAACTCGACAACATTGATAAAGATCGATTGATGTCGCTTTCCGAGTCTTTTCCCGCCGCCGTAAGAAAGCGCCTGGATGCCTTGATTGAATAAAAATAACAAAAGGCATACGCATTTATGTCAAAATTAATGATTATGTCGCTTGGTGGTTCGCCCGAACCGCTGGTAAAGAGTATCAAAGAACAACAACCGGAGCGAATCTTACGAAGGGATTGCTTAAAGACAAGGACTGAGACCAAAGGACTGAGGACTGAGTATGGAAATAAATATTAGAACATACTTGTTGTGACTTGCAGGCCTGTTTAAAAAACGTCTGGATTAGTCGTTACTTCTGGTATATTATCAATGCCATAAAATTCCCGAGGGCCGGTTACGGATGCTGAAAGTTATCGACGACCAACTGACTATTAAAAAATACGCACGTCAATTTGTCAGAAAATTCAAGCCATTTATTGATGACCGGGTAAAAGTAAAACTGGGGCATCAGGGAGCAAGTTCCCCGGCAAAAGTATTATGGTCAAAAAAGCTGGGAATCTGGCTGTTTCCCCACGCTGTTGACAAAGTCCGCTACTGGAATGCCTTTGGTGTGGAAAGGCCACGCCCGGATCGCCTTGTATCCATTATTACCGAAATAAATTTTCCTTTTGCCGGCATCGATCGGAAAACCGGCGGTGCCTTTGCCCGCGATGCCCGGGGGAACATCTATGTAATTCACCGCGGCAAAATCGGTGGCGGTAAAAAAGGCGTCGGCAAATCACTTTTTGAGAATAATTACCGCGGCGTCTGGTCTTTAATGGAAGATGGAGACTTCATCACCCAGGTGGCAGTGATTGGCGTACTGAATTCACCGCGCCTGGCAATGCAAACCGCCTTATTTGTGAAAAAGATAGAAATGATGAAATCAGCTGCCTTTCATTCCCCGCAGCTGGAAATTGATTTCCCCGAAGTGACATTCCGCGAAGATTTAGTCGGCAGTCTTCCTTCATCAGAGGAGCCTGAAATTGACGCCTGCTGCGATCATGATCTGGTTGTCAGCAATTTAGCCGCCCATCTCCAGCACGGGAAATTACAAACGGGCAATGACAGCAGCCAGGAACTTTTCCTGGTAGATCCGCTGAAAAACAAAAAAACTCATGTTTTTGAAGTTCTAACCGACGCGCAGGAAAAAAACGTTTTGGCCGCGGCGGCAAAATTACTTGTGCAGACAGCAGGGAATAAAGGCGATCTGCTGCCTATTTTAATCCTGCCGGACGCAAAAATGGCTGCCTATGTCGAGATTCTGCAAAGATTAGGTATCACCGCTGTCGGTTTTTATCTGGACGCTGAGCGAATTACTTTCCCGGATCTGGGAAAGATCAGGCTTGCCTAAGATAATTTGCCCGTTTTATTCCTAATCATGATCTTTCTCATTTAAGTATTTCCAGGGCCAGATCAATGGCTCGATGGCTGCCGAAAATGATCAGCTGATCTGCCGCCTGAAGAACAAACTCGCCGGGTGGATGGGTAATCGTCTCATTATTCCTGATGATATTGATGATGGTCGCACCTGATAGGGCTTTAAGATTTAAATCCCTGAGGCTTTTACCGATAATTTTATGGCCGGAAGCAACATAATAAGTTTCAATTGTTCCCTGGGCCAGAATTTGATTGATCTGCTCAAAAGCTTCCTCGGTAAATCGAACTTCCCGGAATACTCCGTAAGACTTATTACGAATTATATTGCCTTGAGCTAAAATGATACTGTTGGGGACATGAAACATCCGCAGCACCCTGCTGAATATCTGAATCGAAGTCTCATATTCTTCCGGGATTATATTATCGGCGCCCAGTTCTGACCAGATCGTCAATGTCGGCAACATATTTGGTTCTCACAATTGTATGCAAATTCGGATTGATTTTTTTGGCAATATTCAGACATTGCTTGGTTAAAAAACGATCAGAAATGGCCAGAACCAGCACACGGGCGGAATCAATTCCGGCCCGCTTCAAAATTTCGATGTTCGAGGCGTCTCCCCAGATTACATTTTTGTCACCTTTAGCTTTTGACTGTTTGATTTTATTGTAGTTCAGATCAATGATAACGTAATTTATGCCGGTATTCTTCAATACTTTAACCAGATTTCTTCCGTTGAGCCCCATGCCGCAGACAATAACATGATTATCTACCGGCAATTTATTGATTTTTTCATCAGGAATGTCTTCGAAGATATTTTTCCTGGCCAGCAAATAATATGTAAGAGAGACAAGCAGCGGCGTCGCTATAAAAGTCAAGACGGATGCCCCGATAAATCCCTGATAGATAAAACCGGAAATGATCTTTTCGTGCAGCCCCTGGGAAGCTAAAACGAAGGAAAATTCCCCGATCTGCGCCAGCATGACGCCGGAGAGCAGCGCGATACGCAGGGGGTATTTCAGCAGCGAAACCAGGCTGAAAACTATGACGGCCTTGATTCCAATAATAATCACGCGACGCCAGAAGAATATAGCCTGTGTTCTCACGGAGAAAATCAAGATTGAAAATCATGCCGAGAGACACGAAAAACACCGACAAGAATACATCCCGAAACGGATTAATGTCGCTGATGATCTGATGCGAAAAATCCGTGTCGGACAAAGCCAGTCCCGCCAGAAACGCGCCGATGGCCAGCGACAAGCCCAGGGATTCCGTGATCCAGGCAATTCCCATTGCTATAACCACGGAGGTGATCACCAGCACGTCGCGCATGTTCATGGTGACCAGGTTCTCCAGTACAAGCGGGATTAAATAGCGGGCAACGGCCAGAAGAACGACAATAATCAAAATGGATTTGATCAGTTTCCAGATAATCATCAGGATATCCGGCCCGCTGCCACCGGCAAGAAAGGGGATCAAGAGCATCATCGGCACGACCATCATATCCTGGAATAATATGACGCCGATGGAAATTTTACCCTGCGGCGAACTTTCGTCGCTGCGGTCTTTCAGTATTTTCAAGATCAAAGCCGAGGAGCTGTGAGTAAGAATAAAGCCGATAAAGATAGACTGGCCGACGCTCAGTTGCATCGCGAGACCGACTGCGACGCCTACAAGGAATGTGCAGAGGATCTGTAAACCGCCGGTTAAAATGATCTCCGACAAATTCTTTAAAAAGCGGGACAACTGAATTTCAATACCGATGGTAAAAAGCAGGAAGGCCACGCCGATTTCGGCCATAAACTGAATGCCGGCGGTATCATCAATCAGCCTCAGGCCAAACGGCCCGATGATTATACCGGTAATCAGGAAGCCGATGATGGATGGCACTTTAATCTTATTGAAAATGTAAATAACAGGAATGGAAAAACCAAGGATTATCAATAATTTTTTAAAGAAAAAGAAACCTTCCATTTTCCAATTTCCCTTCGATAAAAGACTAAAGGGCTGCAAGGAGCAGTCTTAGGCTGACCATTGCTATTTTTCTTTCTTTATATCTATCACTGAAGTCCGAATTTTCCAAGGTACTTCTAATTTTAGATGATTCTGCAAACGAAATACTTCGGGCGGCATTGCGGGCAAATAAGCCGCTGCAAACAACCAGTGTAAAATTGCTTGCAGCGGCTATAGAAAGGAGGGAACCCTTCTTAGAAGGCAAAGCTGAGAGTTACTCCACCATAAAAGAATGAACTGCTTCTGTCAGCCGGAGTGACGGCACCCTGCAGACCGCGTCCTTTCATTTCATATTTGGCATCATCACAAAGCGGGAAGACATAAGATGCCGTCGGCGTAACAGTCAAGGACTTAGTGACTGCAACGGGGATGGAAACGGAAAAGGTTCCGTCATGGAAATTGTTGTATTTATCCGTCGTGGCCACTGCACTGCTGTCATACCTGGCATAAGTATTTTCGTCACCAGATGCCAAATAACTGGCCGTGGCCGCAATCTTCAACCCAACCTTTTCATGTAAAGCAAAGGTATGGGAAACTCCCAGCAAAAAATACCACTGATGATAATGATCAATTTCTTTATAGGCTGTCAGAGTCGGCGACAAAAGAGTATTCAATCCGACTGTTACAAAGATTTCCTGAGAATCAAGCGGGGCTGCCGCTCCGGAATAAGGAGCGCCTAAGGCATAATAAATATAACCACCACCAACCTGAACTATGCCCAATGCTTTAGAATAAGACACAGTAAGATCAGTCTCCGTATATTTGCCGCCATAGTTTGCCCCGGCAGCGGAATAAGGTTTGGTATCCAGATTACCCCAGGCATTGAAGGTAAATCCCTTATAGCTTATCGTGGCCGAAGGCTGGACAACAACACTATTCCGGGTAAGCTCCTGCCCGCGCCAGATATAAGCGCTCAGTATACTCAAATCTACTCCTCCCGTCACCTTATCTTCTTGTTTCTGCTCGACTGGTTTCTGTTCTTCTGCCCAGGAAGTTACCGGTAACGAGGCAATTATCAGCGAAAGCAAACCCGCGGCAATTATTTTCTTCATCTTGTTTTTCATAGTATTTAATTCTCCTTTATATTGTTTTTATTTATACTGTTGACAGTCAATCCCGTATTTATGAACCTTGAAGGCAAGAACACGTTTGGTTATGCCTAAAAGGGTAGCAGCGGCTGATTGATTACCCTTAGTTCTCGTCAGAGCATGAATGATGACTGTTTTTTCACAGTCGGACACACAACGCTCCAATACATTTTCTTCAGCATGATATTTATGATTATCCATAAAATAACCTCATCCGATTGCCTTACCACCGCTTTCGCCGGTGCTGATGCGAATGCATTCGGCCAGATCAAGAACAAATATCTTGCCGTCACCCACTTCTCCGGTATGGGCGCTCGCAGTTATGGCGTTTATCGCCGGTTCCGCAAAATTATCATTTACGGCAATATCCAGCCGGACTTTTTTGAGCAGGCCTCCGGCCTCTTTGGCGCCGCGGTAAACCTCGGTAAAACCTTTTTGCCTTCCCTGGCCCAGAACTTCCGTTACAGTCATCAGGTGAACATCAACTGCTTCCAGGGCCTTCTTGACGGCATCAAGTTTATGCGGCTGTATAATAGCGACGATCAGTTTCATGGTTATATCCTCCTATTCAATGACGGTATATGCAGCTTCGCTCTGCTGGGTTAAGTCCAGCCCCACTATTTCGCTCTTTTCTTCGACTCTCATGCCGATTAAGGCATCCACAATTTTGTAGATGATCAAGGTCATAATGGCCGCAAAAGCAATTGTGACAACTACGAGTCCTGCCTGAACCAGCAATTGATGAGCGTTGCCGAAAAAGAAACCATTGTTGCCGGCGGCATTGACAGCCTTTTCCGCAAAAAGACCGGTGGCGATTGTGCCCCAGATTCCGCCGACACCATGGACGCCGAAAGCATCCAGGGAATCATCATAGCCGAGTTTTGCCTTGACTACGGCAATGGCCATATAGCAGATACCGGCGGCAATCATGCCGATAAAAATGGCATTCATGGGATTGACGAAACCGCAGGCCGGGGTAACGGCCACCAGTCCCGCCACAGCTCCGGTCGCCGCACCCAGGATTGTCGGTGTGCCGTTATGCCACCATTCAATCAGCGCCCAGGTCAAACCGGCAGCGGCAGTTGCCGTGTTGGTAGTGATGAATGCGTTTACGGCCAGGCCATCGGCGGCGAGTGCGCTGCCGGCATTGAAACCGAACCAGCCAAACCACAAAAGAGCTGCTCCCAGAACCGTAAAGGGCAAATTGTGCGGGCGGATGGGCCGGTGATTATAACCGATCCTTTTGCCCAGCAGAAGCGCCAAGACCAGTGCCGAGATACCGGAACTGACGTGAACAACAATCCCTCCGGCAAAATCAAGAGCTCCCATGGATTTTAACCAGCCCCCGGTTCCCCAGACCCAATGCGCCAGCGGATCATAAACAAAGGTGGCCCACAGAACAGTAAAGACCAGAAAAGCGGAAAACTTGACTCTTTCGGCGTAGGCACCAATGATCAGGGCCGGTGTAATGACAGCAAACATGGCCTGGAAAATCATAAAGGCGCTGTGCGGAATGGTTGCGGCATAATCGGCGTTCGGCAAAGAGCCGACGCCGCGCAGGCCGGCAAAATCCAGTTTGCCGATAATCCCGTGAAAATCGGGGCCGAAAGCCAGCGAATAGCCAAACAGCACCCATTGCAGACTGATTACACACAAGATAATCAGGCACTGCATTAAAATAGATAAAACATTTTTCCGGCGCACCAGCCCCCCGTAAAAGAATGCCAGACCCGGAATCGTCATTAACAACACCAATGCTGTGGACATCAAAACCCACGCTGTATCTCCGGAATTCATATAATTGCCTCCTTTGCAAAATATTTACTTTCGCCCTTTATTAGAGCAAGGATGATGCCATAAAGAGAAATGACATTTAAGTATATGAAAACACGAAGATTATATCCAATAACTGGACTAATAATAATGATACAATATTGTTCTATTTGTCAAAATGCTAAACTAAAATGTGGACGGAGTTGAAATCATTCGATCTGGATTAAGAAGAAGTTATCCAAGGAAGAGTTGAAAAAGGGCAATACCGGCAACCGGATTATTTATATTACATTTAACGCTCCTGGGCATTGCAGAATAAATGATAGATAATAGATTTCTATTGACAAACAAACCGGGAAAAATTAGGATGCAAAAAAATGTGATATTAATTGGTGCTATGAAAACGATTGCCATCAGACCCATTATAATTAGCAACATTATAATTAGCGTCCCCATAGGAGGCCTGGTCGTGGAATAGCCACAATGAACATCAAAAGATATTTAAAACCGCTGCCAGGAAATCCCGGCAGCGGTTTTTTTATTTAACTCCAATTTCAAAAGCCTAACGCATAACCTAATAACCTAAAGGTCACGCGAGGTCACAAGCTGAAATTGGTCAAACAAATTATTCCGTAAGCAAGACTTACGGCGGAAATATGCCGCGCAAGCGGCGGTCAGGAAAGCGAGGATGACGATGAAAAAAAATTCAGTTTTAATTTACGACACAACTTTAAGAGACGGTACGCAGGGCGAACAGATAAATTTTTCCGCAGAAGAAAAGCTGCGTATTGCACAGCGCCTTGATGAAGCTCATTTCCATTACATTGAGGGAGGTTGGCCGGGCTCTAATCCCAAAGACCTGCGTTTCTTTGAAATGGCAAAAGACATCAAATTTAAGAATTCCCGGCTGACGGCATTCAGCAGCACCCGTAAGCCGCATATCAAGCCGGCGGCCTGCGCAAACATGAAGGCTCTCGTGAAAGCAGGAACACAGTCCGTGGCCATATTCGGCAAATCCTGGGATTTGCATGTCCACGAAATTTTCAAAATCGAATTAGACGAAAACCTGCGGATGATCAGCGATTCCATTAAATATCTCAAAGATCTGGGCAAAGAAGTGCTCTTTGACGCCGAACATTTTTTTGATGGCTACAAGAATAACCCTCATTATGCTGTCAGAGTAATCAAAACGGCCGCCGCCGCCGGAGCCGATATGATTGTGCTTTGTGATACCAACGGCGGATCAATGCCCCATGAAGTCAGCTCCATTGTAAAAAAAGTTTCCACCTATCTTCCTTTAGAAACGGCGGGAATCCACGCGCACAATGACTGCGGACTGGCCGCAGCCAACTCCATCGCGGCTGTACAGGAAGGCGTCAGAATGGTTCAGGGTACCGTCAACGGTTACGGCGAAAGATGCGGCAATGCCGACCTGATTTTGCTCATCGGCAACCTGCAGCTCAAGATGGGAAAAAATTGCCTGCCTCCGGAATCAATCCATCAACTGACTAACCTGTCCCACTTTATCAGTGACACAGCAAATGTTCCGCCCCTGAACTCGCGTCCTTTTGTCGGACGCAGCGCATTCGCTCACAAAGGAGGCGTCCATGTCAGCGCCGTAACAAAAAATCCCGCAGCTTATGAGCACATCGAACCTGCACTTGTCGGTAATCACCGTCGTGTCCTTGTTTCCGATCTGTCAGGCAAAAGCAATGTTGAATATAAAGCCAAGGAGCTGGGCATTGACCTGGAAAAGAACGCTTCTTTGAGTAAAAAAATCGTGCGTGAAGTTAAGCGGATGGAGGATCGCGGCTTTCAGTTTGACGCTGCCGACGGCTCTCTTTCTTTATTGATCAAGAAGGCAATAGGCGAATTTATTGATCCTTTTACATTGGAATGTTTCAGTGTGGTTACTTCGCGTACGGGAAACAACCCCTGTCTTTCCCAGGCAACAATTAAAATATCCGTAGACGGTGAAGACGAATTGACAGCGGCGGAAGGAAACGGCCCGGTAAATGCGCTGGATCACGCTTTGCGCAAGGCGCTGATAAAATTCTACCCTCAAATCAAGGAAATGCACCTGATTGATTTTAAAGTGCGAACGCTGGAAGGTTCGGAAGGAACAGCCGCCGGAGTCCGCGTTCTTCTGGACTCCACTGACGGCGAAGAAATATGGAGCACAATCGGCGTTTCGGAAAACATCCTGGAAGCAAGCTGGCAGGCCCTTGCTGACAGTATTCAATATAAGCTCAGCAAAGATATCGGCAAGAAGAAAGGATCAACGCAAAAGCTTTGAACTGCATTTAAGCGAAGCCGTCGTTCAAAAATAAACTGATCAAACAATTATATAAAACGGCATAAGGAGCCGTAACGAAATAGAGGAAAGAAGAGATTATTTCGTAACGGCTCCAAGCTTCGATTGCCTAATCATGTAATTCCTGATATACAGTTGCGTTAAGAATATTACGAAAATCAGGAATTAAGAACATGTTGTCAATTAACTGCCAGAATCCGCAAATGCGGCTGATTAAAAAGGCCGTTGACGTTTTGCGCGATGGTGGTATTATAATTTACCCGACGGATACCGTTTATGGATTGGGTTGTGACTTATCCAATAAGAAAGGTATTGAAAAAATATACGAAATAAAACGAAGAAACAAGAAACAGCCTTTGAGCTTTATCTGCTCCGACTTAAAGCACATCAGCCAATACGCCAAAGTGACTGATTATGCTTACAAAACGATGAAACGTCTTTTGCCCGGCTCTTATACTTTCATTCTGGAAGCATCACGCCTCGTTCCCAAAATCATCTTACCGAAAAGACCGACAACAGGCATCAGAGTGCCTGACAATAATATTTGTATGGCCATGGTCAGAGAACTGGGACAACCCATCATCAGCACGAGCGTGAAAACAGCGGAAGGTGAAGATTTGGGCAATCCCTATATCATCGAGGAGCACTTTGGCAAATTAGTCGATCTGATTATCGACGGCGGTAATATTATTCCCGAACCATCGAGCGTAATCAGCCTTGTCGACGACAACATTGAAATTTTAAGAATTGGAAAAGGCGACGTCAGCGCTTTTCTATAAATACAGGCCGCTGCCAATCGGACAACGGAAGCCAAAAGGAGTCTGAGCGCTTAATAACGCACCGGATTGCAGCAGGCCAAAAAAGGATATTTTATGAAACATACTATGCTTATTAACGCTGTTCACAGGGAACAGAAGCGGATGGCAACCGTTGATGAAAAAGGTAAACTCATCGAATTCAACATTGAAATGTCGATGAAAGATCACATCACCGGCAACATTTACAAAGGCAAGGTGCTAAAAGTTGAACGTGGACTGCAAGCCGCCTTTGTTGACTATGGAGTAGGCAAAGACGGGTTTTTACCTCTGCGCGATGCCTGCCCGGAGTATTCAACCGACCCGGAAAATGGACAAACGAACAGCAAACCGACGCTCAAGGCAGGTCAGGAAATCATTGTCCAGGCAGTTCGAGAAGCAACCGGAAACAAAGGAGCGCTCCTGACCTCCTATATTTCTCTGCCCGGCAGGTATCTTGTTTTACTGCCCAACAAGCCCGGCACAGGAATATCACGCAAAATTGATGATGAAGAGGACAGGCAGAAAATCAAACACCTGATGGGACAAATTCAGAATTCCGGATAACATGGGTTTTATTGTGCGGACAGCCGGTATAAACCGGACAAAGCCGGAAATTTACCGCGACTATCAACATCTGATGCGCCTCTGGAAAGAAATAACCAAGAAAACGAATAATGTCAATGCGCCAATGCTCATTTATCAGGAAACCGATTTTGGTGTGCGCTCGCTGCGGGACTATCTGACGCCGGAAATTGAAGAGATTTTTGTTGACGACGCCGACACCTTCCGCAAAATGCGCGCCTATCTGAAGGCAGTCGCTCCCCGGAATGTAAAAATACTCGTCAGCTACAAAGAAAAAATCCCTATTTTTGAGCGCTTCCAACTGGAAGAGCAAATAAGGATAATTTATCAGGAGCGCGTAGATCTCAAATCCGGCGGATATATTATTATCAACCCGACGGAAGCGATGATTACAATTGATGTGAACTCCGGACGCGGCTCGAACAAGCGCAATATCGAGGAGACAGCGTTTAAAACAAACACCGAAGCCTGCGAAGAAATCGCCCGCCAATTGCGGCTGCGTGACCTGGGCGGATTGATAGTTATCGACTTCATCGACATGATGGAAAAGAAAAATGTTGCGGAAGTGGAAAAATCATTCAAGAAAGCGTTGAGTCTTGATCGGGCAAGAATCCAGCTGTCACGAATTTCGAAATTTGGCATTCTCGAATTATCGCGGCAGAAAAAGCAGCCGACAATCCAGGAAATAAGCTACATAAACTGCCCCTATTGCAAGGGCAGCGGATTAAGGCCTTCTCTGGAATATGCGGCTCTGGGAGCATTCCGTAAAATTGAATCGGAAGCAGTTAAAGGAATTTACTCCGAGCTCAAAGTAATTCTGCCGCCTGAAATAGCAAGTTATATTCTCAACCAAAAAAGAGCTGAACTTTTAAGTCTGGAATCTTCATTCGGCCTGTTTCTGAATATTTCCGGCAGCGGGGAAATGCAGTGGGATAAAATAGAGATACAGCAGACCCTGAAAGAAAAAGATTTAATTGAGCCGGCCGGCCAGTCCGAGTTAACGGTCCCGGAAGAACCGGCGCCTAAGGAGAAAGCAGCCCCGGAAATGCCTGCCGGGAATCCGCCCCAGGCAATCCCGGGCGGAGGGGAAATTCCGGTCAAGAAAAAGCGGCACCGCCACCGCAGCTCGCCGCCGGAAGCCTTCGGACATCAAGAAGGAAGGAAGTTTACCGGAGGGCGCTGCACAGGCAGCGCCGGTAACGGAAGTTCCGGTTAAACAGCAAACTATCCTGCCGGGGAATATTTTGGCGGCGGCAGCCCCTGCGCAGGAAATCGCGGCGCCGGTAATACCAGAGCAGCCGGAAAAATTGAGCTTTTTGACTATAAAACCGGCAGATCAGGAAGATCAGCCACATTTGGAATTCAATGAACAGGTTACTCCCGAACCTGAAAAGCCGGAAGGGAAGGAAAATTAAGGCTTCGCTGCAACATGGGATAGGATTTAACCGGATAACATATGAACATTAGTCAGACTTAAAGTGGAGTTTTCATGGCAATTTCGTACAAAGCCGAATTTGCTAAGCTCGAGTGGGAGTCGCCTGTCCAGGGCATCAGACACAAGCATCTTGACCAAAATAATTTACGGATTCGGCTGGTCGAGTATTCGCAAGAGATGCCTCTCCATTGGTGCGAAAAGGGACATTGCGGGTATGTTATTGAAGGTCAACTGGAAATTGAATTTGAAAATTCCCAGATAATGTATGAACCAGGTGATGGAATCTTCATTCCTGACGGCGCTGATCACAGACATCGGGGAAGAACTCTTACAGAAAAAGCATTGATTTTCTTTATCGAAAAAATCTAATTCTCCGAACTAATACCAAGTTGCATTCAAAAGATAACGCGGCGGCAAGGAGGAGGCTCCGCTGGTCACGCCGAGGCGTGATTGAGGAAGCCGACGACACAGCCAACAAAGTTAGCTAAAGAATGCGACTTGGTATAACTTCGGGTAAGCATCATAACCGGATGGTATAAATATCCGCCCGGCAATACTCTTTAAAACCTGCCTGCTGATAAACCCTCAGCCCTGCTGCGGAAGATTGCAGAATAATAAATTGAGATCCTGCCCTTTGAGCATAATGCATAGTTGCCCGGGTCAAACTCAGGCCAATGCCCCGGCGGCGATAAGCGGGAAGAGTGGAAACAAAATATATACCGGCCGTCTCTTTGTAAAAAAACAAGAGAGCAGTGGCTACAGGTTTCCCGGCAAAAAAAGCCAGAAAAAGTTTCTGCGGTGACGCGCAGCTGATATCGAAAGAAGAAATAAAATTATGGTATTGCTTCTGAGAAGCAGCTTCCATGGCAAATCCTGTAAAAGAGATTTCTTCGCAACAGGCTAAATCTCTGTCATTTTCCACCAAGGAAATAGTAATTGCCACAGGAAGGGCTGCATCAACCGGGAGCCGGGATAAATCCGCGGCGAGACAGGGAATCGCCGTTTCCTGATGCAAACCTGCTCCTTCCAGCATTGTTTTAGTCAACAATGATTGTCCGGAAGGGTAAACCCACCACCAGAAAGGTAATGCCAAGTGCTCGTAAGAATTTTTTATCTGAGCTATTACCCCGGCATTGTCGAGAGTTAAAGGTTTTTCATTCCAGACCCAGTTAAGATCGGCGGATATAATGCCTGAATTCATCGAGGAAATTGTTTGCGTGCTGTTAAGCGAAGAATTCAGGCTTCCCCAGTAACGGCCGCAGGCAAAGAAGTTTTCTTCAAGTGCAGTAATAAAAGTCATTTTTAAAATTAACTGCCCGCCGGATTAGAAGTTGCGGGCAAGCCTTGTCCAGCTGCATGGATTCCATTCCAGGTCACTGTAGATTTTTGTATTTACTGCCGGATTTAACCCGCATTTAACCGCAAAGTATCGATGAAATGCCGGAGAGCCGGTCAGTTCGGGATGAAATACCGTCACCAGAACATTTGCGCTTTCCGCCGCGGCAATATAATCGTCAACTTTCAGTAAAACTTCAACGTCTTTGCCGGCCGTCACAATTTTCGGCGCACGAATAAAGGTTAGGGGAACCGGTTTTGCGGACACGCGGGGAATCATGGCTTCGCTTTTAAAGCTGTTGAGTTGACTGCCAAAACTGTTGCGCTCTACTTTTATATCAATCAGACCAAGGCAGGAATCTTCGCCAACAACATGTTTGGCCAACAATATGGCGCCGGCACAAGTGCCCCAGATTTTCATTCCCCGCCCATAGGCTTTTAATAGCGGCGCCCTGATTGCGAAAATATTCAGCAGCCGCGAAATGCAGGAGCTTTCACCGCCGGGAATAATCAGCCCGGCTAAATTTTTAAAATCTGGTGGGCGTTTGACCTTTCTGGCGGCAATTCCTAATCGTTGCAGATGGTCCAAATGCTCGTAAACTCCGCCTTGTAAATCGAGGATGCCGATAACACCGGAGTTGTTTTTCTTGCTTTTAACAATCATAACTAAATTCACATACCAAGTTGCATTCGCAGCATAACGCGACGGCCAGAAGGAGGCTCCGCAGGTCACGTCCGAGGCGTGATTGAGGAAGCCGACGACGCAGCCAACAAAGTTAGGCAAAGAATGCGACTCGGTATCAAAGAGCTGCTGCACCTACCACCCGCGTCCCGCCAGAATTTGATCGGCCGGAATTTGCGCTATTTCCAGACCGGGCATAGCTTCACCCAAACCCATCGATGCCTTCAATACTTTCTTGGGGTCATCGAAATAAGCAGTCGCCTTGACAATGGCGGCAGCCCGCAGCTTGGGATTTGCCGACTTGAAAATGCCTGATCCGACAAAAACCCCGTCGCAGCCTAATTGCATCATCAGGGCCGCATCGGCCGGAGTAGCAATGCCGCCTGCGGCAAAATTTACCACCGGCAGCCGCCCTAATTCCTTAACTTTAAGCGCCAACTCATAAGGCATTCCATTGGTTTTGGCAAAACCGGTCACCTCTTCCACCGGCATCTCGATGAGCTGGCGGATTTCGCGGTTCATAGTTCTCATGTGGCGAACAGCCTCAACCACATTACCGGTTCCAGCCTCACCTTTGGTGCGGATCATGGCCGCGCCTTCCGCTATCCGGCGCAATGCCTCCCCCAAATTACGGGCGCCGCAAACGAAAGGTATGGAAAATTTAGTTTTGTCAATATGGCATTCTTCATCGGCCGGTGTCAGCACTTCGCTCTCATCAATGTAATCAATCCGCAGCGCCTCCAGAATTTGCGCTTCAACAAAATGACCAATGCGGGCTTTGGCCATAACCGGAATCGATACGGCCTTTTTAATCCTGGCAATCATCTCCGGCTCAGACATCCGGGCGACCCCGCCCTGTTTACGGATATCGGAAGGCACGCGTTCGAGAGCCATTACCGCAACCGCTCCGGCATCTTCAGCTATCCTGGCCTGTTCCACGTTCGTTACATCCATAATAACGCCGCCTTTTAACATTTGCGCCAGTTGTATATTTAATTCATATCTTTTTTTATCCACAAAAATCGCCTCCTAACTTCTTAAAAATATTTAATGTCCTGTTCCAATTACGTAAAACATTTACTTAAATCAGTGGTACTTATGCAATGCCTGATCATATTCGTCAAGCACAATTAGGAGCAGTTATGAAATAGCTTGTTTTTTTCTGTATTTCGTTACGGCTCCTTATGCCGTTCTCGACATTTATTTGACCACCCCTGCGGGTGGCAAGAGCATGTTGTTTTTACTAAACGGATTAACACATATTATACCACCTCTAAATCAAAGATGATATCGCGGCGGCTAGGAGGAGGCGACGCTGGTCACGCCGAGGCGTGATTGAGGAAGCCGACAACGACGCCAACAAAGATAGCGCTTTGATCACGTGCCCTTTAGGGTATTAGAAGTGGTATCACCAAAGCATTCTCGTCTTGATGTTACGCTCATGCAGGTACTGTTTGATCTGGGCAATCGTATATGTCCGGTAATGCACCATGGAGGCAATCAGCGCCGCATCGGCCTTACCGGTTGTCAGCACCTCCGCCAAATGTGCGGGCTCGCCTGCGCCGCCGGAGGCGATAACCGGAATACGCACATTCTGCGAAATCATAGCCGTTAAATGCAGCTCGTACCCGTCCTGGGTGCCGTCGGCATCTATCGAATTCAAACAAATTTCACCGGCGCCCAGCCTTTCCGCTTCTTTAGCCCACCACAGGGCATCAATCCCCGTGAATTTCCTGCCGCCTTGAATGACTATTTCATATCCGGAAGGAATCCTGTCCGATATTTCCACTTTTTTCACATCCATTCCCAAAACAATACACTGACTGCCGAAGGCCTGCGCGCCCTGAGCGATAATCTCCGGATTGGTTACGGCGGTGGAATTAACACTGACCTTTTCCGCTCCGGCCATAATGACCCGGCGCATATCTTCCAGATTGCGAATACCGCCGCCGACGGAAAAAGGAATGAAAATTGTTTGGGCTACGCGGGAAACGACATCAATCATGATATCGCGTCCATCGGAGGAAGCCGTAATGTCATAAAACACAATTTCATCGGCGCCCTGTTCGTAATATTCCCGGGCTGCCTCCACCGGATCGCCGATATCGATATTGCCTTTAAATTTAATGCCTTTTGTCAGCTTACCATTGCGGACATCGAGGCAGGGAATTATTCTCTTACTGATCATGACGGCCTCCAGCCGCAAAAATTGCGCAGGATCTGCAGCCCCGGTGTGCCGCTTTTTTCCGGGTGAAACTGCATCGCCACCAGATTATTCACCGCCAGCACTGAACAAAATTCAATCCCATAGTCCGTTATGCCCAGGACGACAGATTCCCGGGAAGGCGCCGGATAGTAGGAGTGCACAAAATAGAATTCCGCTCCGGCGGGAATATCCAGGAAAACAGGATGTTCGCGTCGTAAATGCAGGGAGTTCCAGCCCATGTGCGGGATTTTCAATATTCTGCCGTCATAAATCATATCATTCGGGAAAAGCTTAGTTGATCCGCTCACCAGACCGATGCACTGATGTGTCATTTTCTTCACTGTAATCGAAAATGATTTGCGTACCCAGGCAGATACCCATTAAAGGTTTCCCGGATAAGAAGCATGATTTCAACCATTTATCCATTTCTTTCTGCTTCAAATACTCCATGGCTTCTCCGGCCGCGCCCACGCCCGGAAAAATCACATGGGTCGCCGAGTCCAGTTTTCTTGTATCATCGGTAATGATAAAATCCTGTCCGATTTTCTGCAGAGCGCGCGCAACGCTGGTGAGATTTCCGGCCTTGTAATCAATAATTGCAATCATAAATTTCTTTTTCAAAATAGTTAATTAACAAAATACTAGCAATTTTTATGCTCAATGTACAATAACTAATTCATTTGTCTCTATTATAATAAATCCCCTGATAGGAGTCCCGCTTCTCCAGCTCCCGGTTAATCGAATTCAAAACATCCAGTTTGCTGCCCGCCCAGGAGGGAGCAAGGAAGATATCGCGGTAACCGTCGGCGGTCAGCCTCTGTATAACCATTGCGGGCGGCAGAACCTCCAGTACATCAGCTGTCAGCGCCACATATTTTTCCTTGCTGATCATAGGAATCGAGCCATTTTTGTACATATCCCCCAAAGTCGTACCCTCAAGGGCCAGCAAGGAATGTATTTTGATTCCATTAACCGGCAGGGCAGCCAGAGTTCTGGCTGTTCTTAGTACATCATTGTCACTTTCCCCCGGCAATCCGATAATAATGTGGACACAAATGTTCAGTTTGCTTCCGGCCAGGGCATGAACCGCATCCCGAAATTGCTGAAAATTATGTCCCCGGTTAATGAACTGCAGGGTTTTGTCGTGGACCGATTGCAAACCCAGTTCCACCCAGATATGATGATTCTCGGCGTACTGTTTTAATAAAGATATTGTCTCCGGCGCCAGGCAATCCGGACGGGTACCAATTGAAAGACCGATAACATCGTCCTCGGCCAGCGCCTCATCATAGAGGGCCTGCAATTGAGCTACCGGCGCATATGTATTGGTAAATGTCTGAAAATAAGCAATAAATTTAGCTGCTTTGCCCGAATAATATTTTTTCCCGGTGCGAATTTGCGCCGCTACGGACGGCAGCGCTCCCTGCTGGCGCAGTTTGGAACCGCGTCCGTCGCAGTAAATGCAGCCACCGGCGGCCACATGCCCATCGCGGTTGGGACAGGTAAATCCAGCGTCAATAGACAGCTTGTGCACATTGCAGCCGAATAAATTACGCCAGTAGCTTTTCAGATCAAAGTATCTTTTACTGTTTTTCCAAAATTCCGGTTTAGCCAAAGCTGCCTCTTTTTTGTTGTGTTTTTCCGGTCTATGCCGTAAAAAAGTCTATTACACCTTTCGTCATTCCGTGCAAGCGCAGCGCGACACGGAATCCAGGAAATTTTATAATGTTACTGGATGCCGGATCAAGTCCGGCATGACAGACGGGCTGAATTATTAACCGCTTTTACTATTGATTTCATACGAGGGCAAGCTTTTGGTTTGTTGGGGGAACAATTGACTGATAATTACGACATTATAGTAGTGGGCGGCGGCCATGCCGGCTGTGAAGCCGCTCTGGCCTGCTCACGCCTGGGCTGCCAGACACTGCTTTTTAATATTAACCTGGATTCCATTGCGCTCATGTCCTGCAATCCGGCCATCGGCGGGCAGGCCAAGAGTCAACTCGTCAAAGAAATTGACGCTCTGGGCGGCGAGATGGGCAAAATTGCCGATAAAACGGCGCTGCATTTCCGGCTGCTCAATGCCTCGAAAGGTCCCGCTGTTCATTCATCCCGCATGCAGTGCGATAAACAACAATACCGGCTGGCCATGAAAGCCGTTGTCGAAAAGCAGCAGAATCTGCATATCCGGCAGGGCATGGTGGAGCGGCTGGTGATTGAAGGAAAAGAAATTAAGGGAGTGCTGGATCAAACGGGTTTTTTCTATGCCGCAAAAAAAGTGATTATAACAACCGGCACCTTTTTGAACGGTCTTGTCCATATCGGCACATCGCAAACTGCTTCCGGCCGGGCCGGAGAACTGGCGTCAATTACCCTGGCCGCCTGCCTGAAGGATCTGGGCTTGGAAACCGGCAGAATGAAGACGGGAACTCCGCCGCGCCTGAAGGCATCCACAATTGATTTTTCCTGTCTGCAGCGCCAGGATAGTGACCCGGAACCGCAGCCGTTTTCTTTCACCACAGATCAATTGCGTCCGGAGCGTCTGCCTTCCTATTTTTCGGCAACGTCTGCCGAAACGCACCGCCTGATCCGCGAGAACATCTGTCATTCGCCGCTTTATTCGGGAACAATTAAAGGAATCGGCGCCCGCTACTGCCCTTCTCTGGAAGATAAAGTGATGAGATTTCGCGAGCGCGAATCACATCCTGTGGTGCTCGAGCACGAAGGGCTGGAAACAGAAGAGATATACGCCAAGGGATTAGGCAACAGCCTGCCGCTGGAGTTGCAGCAAAAAATAGTCAATAGTGTTAAAGGACTGGAGCAGGCCGAAATTATGCGTCCGGCTTACGCTATTGAATATGATTTTGTTCAACCAACGCAGTTGAAACCGACCTTGGAAACCAAGCTTTGTTGCGGCTTATATCTGGCCGGGCAGATCAACGGCACTTCCGGTTACGAAGAAGCGGCGGCGCAGGGCCTTTGGGCGGGAATTAACGCCGTTCAGGCGCTCCGCGGGGCTCCGCCGTTTATTCTCGACCGCTCCGAGGCCTATATGGCCGTTCTCATTGATGATCTTGTTACCCGTGGTGTTGATGAACCTTATCGCATGTTTACCTCGCGCGCCGAGTACCGGCTGATTCTGCGCGAAGATAATGCAACCATCCGTCTGATGGGCAAAGGATATGAATTAGGCTTGATTGACCGCGCACATTATCTGGATCTTCAGGATAAAATGAACCGGATTGAGCGGGGCATTGCCCGTCTGAAAGCAACACCGGTCAAACCCCTGCCGGAGATAAACGAAGCATTGACAAAGATCAACTCGCCAGCCCTGACCAGCCATACCACGCTTTATGCGCTGCTGAAACGTTATGAAATTGCTTATGATGATCTGGCCTGCTTCCCCGGCTGGGAGCCCGAAGCCGATCCCTTTGTCAAAAAGCAGATGGAGATAGAAATCAAGTATGAGGGCTACATCAAGCGCCAGTTCGAAGCGACGAAAAAATTAAAAGACCAGGAAAAAATGAAAATTCCGCCGGACTTTGATTATTCGACCGTCCCCGGCCTTTCCAACGAGCTTCAGGCCAAGCTCACCCGCATCGCGCCCGCCACCATCGGCCAGATGGAGCGCATCCCCGGCATGACCGAAGGCGCCATCTCCGCCGTACTGATCATGATGAAAAAGCGGGAACTGAGTGGCTGTTGAAAACCGCTCATCGCGTTTATGCCTCGCGTGACCTTTAGGTTATCAGGTTACGTTGCTCTTCAGCCTTCGTCGTTGCGACGTACGCGAACAGTACGCCTCTCTCCTCCGGCTTCGCGCTTCTTGCACCTGAACATTTTTAAACAGCTCCCTTATTACCCATAATTGTAGACAACTTGTTGACAACTTTCAAAATTAGTTTACAATAAAGTTGTCAACAATGATTAACGGAGAAACCGATGGATATGAAAGATATCATATTTAATTTCCTGAAGACCAAGGGCCTGGTCACAACGGCCGATGTTGTTGGTAAAACGGGGTTTTCCAGGGCCCACGCGCAGATGTTTCTAAAAAATCTGGCCGCAGAGGGGAAGATAGTCCGGCTGGGCAAGGCCAACCAGGCACATTATGTCCTCGCTGCAAAAAGAGGAGCGGCTGCGGCCAAACCATCCAGAGTGAGAAAGATAATCACCAACAAGGATCTGGCCGAAGATAAGGTGCTTGGCCTGATCAAGGAGGAAAGCTCCATCTTTCAAAAGCTGCCCGGCAATGTTTCTTCCATCATCGATTACGCCTTTACCGAAATGCTCAACAACGCTATTGAACATTCCGAGTCGGATAAAATTGATGTTCTTGTTACAAAAACAGCAACCGATGTCCGCTTTAGTGTTGCGGATCGTGGGGTTGGTATTTTTAATAATATCAGAGAAAATGAAAAGGGTTCTAATTTACGAAGACATGACGAGGCCAAGTAGAGACAAAGAAATAAAAGATCCAAAAGGTAATCAGCCCCAATTTACTGGCACACGAAAACGGCAAGTTTCATCGGTCGCACAATTTACGGTAAAGGACGAGATAGTCCAAGTCTATGTAAAGCAGGTATTTGGACTGATAAGTTTTTTCACTCGTTGAGGGAAAATAGACGGCACAAGAAATGTTTTCAATTCAAGTTGGTCGCAATTGATGGTGCTTAAACGAATTGCAGATGAAGATGCAAAACAATACAGAACGAAGCCGGATTATCTCTAATGTAAATCGAGTCTGGCTCGCGATGGGGTCGATGTAGATCGGAGCTACGATGAATTGCTTCCAATCTTTTCGAAGGATACAACTGAAACCGAGTATTCAGTCATTGTTTGCCCTATAACCAAAATGCTAAACAACACTATTGATCAATCCGAGTCGTATAAAACTAAAGTTCTTATCACAAAAACAGCAAAGGATATCCGACTTCATGTGTCGCGGATCGCGAGTTTCTTATTTTTAATAATATCAGATAATCGCACGGCTGGCCTCGACGATGGATGCCATTCAGTGATCTGCTCAAAGGCAAAGAAACCACAGCGCCGGAGGCGCACAGCGGTGAGGGAATATTCTTTACGTCAAAGATCGCCGATTTTCTGACTATTAAAAGCTTCGGGAAAAAGGTTGTTTTCGACAACGTCGGTCAGGATATTTACATAAAAGATGTTCAATCCTCGAAGGGAACAAAAGTTGATTTTGTCCTGGGTCTGAAGTCAAAAAATATTCTTTCCGATCTTTCCAATCAATACACCGACGAGTCTTTGCAGTTCAAAAGGAAAACAGATAGCTTTGCATCACCAGGTGAAAAAGTCTGTAATCATATGTTTCGCGATTAGTCGTCCCGGTTGCAGGCCCGCAGAATTCTGGCGGGGCTGGATAAATTTCAAACCGTCGAGTTTGACTTCCATAATGTGGCAAACCATAGGCCAGGCCTTTGCCGACGAAGTCTTCCGCGTTTGGCAGACCGGTCACCAGGACATTAAACTTACGATTAAGAACGCCGATAATGAAAATATTCTGTTCATGATTAGAACGCGCTCACGGCATAGTTGACAACTTGCAGACAACTTTTAAAATTGATTTTCACAAAAGTTGTCTATATCCGGCTTAACAAGGCATCCCCTTTTCTACCTATGACACGAAAAAGAATTATAACATCGCGTGTTCCGCCTCTTCATGAAGCCCAGCGGCTGGACAGCTATTTATCCTATCGCTTCACCTATCTGACAGAGGAACTATGGAGAAAGGAGATTCTGGAAGGCAAGCTGTCGCTGGACGGCATGCCTGCCTTCGATCCCGCGGCAGCGCTAAAAGGCGGTGAAATGCTGGCCTGGGATGGAAGCCGCATAGTGGAACCGGAAGTCGATGACCGGATACCAGTACTCTACGAGGATGAATGGTTTATCGCTGTCAACAAGCCGGGGAATTTGCCGGTTCACGCGGCGGGACGGTATTTCTCACAATACACTTGTTGCCATGCTGACTGAACGTTGCGGGCGCAAGGTATATCCGGTGCACCGTATCGACCGGGAAACATCGGGAGTAATATTGCTGGCCTTCGATGGAAAAAGCACTGCGAGTCTGGCCGCATCGCTGGCGCAAGGGTCAAAGGAGTATCTCGACCCTGGTGCACGGAAATTTCCCCGCAGGCGAATTAATCGTCGATTTGCCTTTAGGCCGGGATGCGAAGTCCGCTGTAAGTAAGAAACGCAAGGCGTGGCCAGGGGGAACCGAAAGGGCGTTGACGCGCTTTCGGAAAATAATAAATGCCGGTGACATTTCGCTTGTTCGGTGTTTCCCCGAAACGGGGAGGCTTCATCAGATACGCGCCCACCTGCTGGCTGCAGGTTATCCGATTGTCGGCGATAAGCTCTACGGTCAGGACGAATCCGCCTTTCTCAAATTTATTCAGCACGGCCTTACCGCTGAACTGGCGGAGCGCCTGATCCTGCCTCGGCAGGCCTTGCATGCTGCCCGGCTGGCTTTTTTACACCCGCGGAGCAAAAAAGAAATGATTATTCGGGCGCCTCTTCCCCGGATGTTTTCCGAATGTATCCGCTCCCGAAGAACCAAGGGAAAACTTCTCCTTTAGCAAAAGAAAGGTGAAGAAGCACACATTCGAAAATCCCTCTTCCATCCCCCTTTTCCAAAGGGGGAAAAAATTGGAACGACTGCTGATTCCCTCCTTTTTAAAGGAGGGCCAGGGAGGATTTTAAACACATTCCAAAATCTCCCCTGAATTTCTTTCGCGCCAACATCACGTTGTTAGTGAGGGGGAGCTTGAAGATTGCAACTTTTTTTATTCCCTTTTCCTTTCAGCCTCGGGCCTTGATCCTCTTTGTTATGTCCAGCATCGTGCCCCGGCAGATATTTGCGCCGCACAGGCAGGCATATTCCTGCTTGATCCTGGCGGTCTTGCGGCCTTCGATCATCAGGCTGTAATCGTAGAAGAGTTCCTCGCCAATGTCGATATCGCGCAGAGCATCCAGGAAGACGCGGGAGCCTTCCTGCCGGGCTTCCAGATTGGGATCGCAGGCGTGATTGATCCAGCGGGCGGAGTTGCCATTCTGCCTGGCATCAATGACGTGCCCGTCGTCCAGGTGGAAATAGAAGGTGTGATTGGGCTGACTGGGGTCGTGGGGGTGAAGGGCCTGCGCTTTGCGCCAGGTAATGATCCTGCCTTTGTACTCCAGCACCCTGTCGCCGGCTTTGATCGGCCGGATGGCGTAGACTCCTTTGCCGTGGATGCCTGATTCGCGCACCTGAGTGCGGCGACCATCGGCAGGTGCGCCGGGATTGGAAATACTTCTCCGGGCGACCGGCTTTAATTTGTTCTTTGCTTGTGTCATTGAAGCAGCAGTTCCTTTAGGTTTGGCGGCGTGTATACAAAAAAGGAACCTGCCGGTCAAGATGATTTTGACCGGGCAAACGGTAGAGGCGACCCTTCTTGATGTCTTCAGAAGAGGCAGTCCGGTAAATCGCGGGCGGGGGAAATTGCGCTCCGCTCATAGATCATATCAAAGGAACTCCCGACCGGCGGGCCATCCGTGACCAGAACCAGGACGCAAGAAGCGAGGAAGTCTTGGTTATGTCTTTCATCCGCTCCAGCATGGCTTTTTCCCTGTCTTCCGACTCCCGGAATGCTTCCTGCGAAATCTCCCTCAGATCAGGCTCTGCGCTTTCCCATAAATGAGCGGGAAGGCTTTTAGTCCAGGAAGATTCTCCTTCCAGAATGTATTTTTGAACCAGGGGCCGGACTGTCTCATAGCGTAAGACCGCGTTGATGTGATAAGCTTCATGCCTCCACCAGTATGATTGATGAGAATAATAGCCTGCCCCTACCCCGAGATCACGAAGAGGCGCAGCAGGTATAAAAGGTTTGAAGGCAGTCAGGCAGGGCGCGGATCCCCCGGTGACGAATATCCTGAATCTTTCATCCGGGTGCAATTCCACAACCAGAGAGCCCGTTGTCTGCGACTTTCTGATCAGCGGGTCGGACGCATGCATGCAGACGTCGCGATTGAAGCCTGTTGCCGGCAGAGAAGCGAAATGGTCTCTCAGCAGGGCAAACACATCAGCGGCGCAAATAGCGCCTTTGGCCTTCAGAATTGACGCCTGGTTGCGATCCCGGCGAAAAGCGCTGCCCGCAAAAAACGTGATCAGGGGATCGCTAAATTTGCTGAAATCCTTACCCGTGGCCAGTGATGATGAGTCCCAGTCCTCGGCAATGGTGATCCCGTTGGAGATCACCGCGTAACCGCCCAGGCGCTGCAGCGCATAGTCTCTGCCTGCCGTTTCCAGTTTGATGATGCCGCGCCTGTCCATAATGATAAAAGAGTTCATGTAGTTGAATTTTTTGTCGCGATAGCCGCACGCGCCCGCCTGCCCATATCTCTTCAGCAATTCAATAATAATCTGCGCCGCTTCTTCGGCACTGGCGCCCCGCTCCAGGGCCAGCCGCAAAAGATCCATACCGATGAGCCCCGGAGTTTTCTCCGGCTTGACTCTGGTGAATAGGGCTTCGTTGCCGATGACCACGCCTTTTTCGTTTACGCCCATTTCCGCTCCCCAGAGCCAGAAAGGCTTGGATATAACCATCGCATAAGTAGAGCCTGCCTGAGGAATTGCAATATAGGTGCATTGCAGAACTGCATTTGCCGGATAACTTTGGGCCGGAACGGACTGGATAAGCTGGGTTTCGTCAGCCTCCCGGTCGGAGTTCTTTCCAAAGATGCTGATGCCGGAGCCGGTAAGTTCCGGACCGATTCCGCAGGTATCACACATAGAACCTCCTGAGAGGGAAAAATTTTTCGGTTTAATTTCAGGGGGGCATCAATGATAGGAATAGTCAAAAAGGAAACGGAGTCCCCCCGTCTTCCCCGGTGCCGCTTCATTAGGCCTTAATATATTCCCATCGCACACCCGCCGGCCAATGTCCCGCCCAGTTCGCGGCATTTTTCAAGAATTTCCGGGGTTATTTCCCCCTGGGCAAGAACAGGAGTGAAAACGTTCTTGAGTTTGTAGCCCAGGGCGATGCGCTCGATGGCGCGCAGTGCTCCGGTGCCGTCATTGCCGGCGCTGATGAAGACTACATAAGGTTTGCGAAAAACCTTATCCTGCGCCCCGTTATAGGTGCGGTCAAAAAAATCCTTAACCATGCCGGACATATAACCGAAATTTTCCGGCGTGCCGATGGCCAGACCACTGCAGGCCAACAGATCAGCCAGCGTTGCCTCCCCGGCTTTCTTTAAAATGACTTCCGTGTTTTCAATGGATTTCGCACCGGCGGCAACAGCCTGCGCCATTTGCCGGGTGCGGCCGGTCTGAGAATGATAGATGATCAGTATTTTTGTCATATAAAGTACCGGTGGTTTTCTATTTACAGCACTTTTTCTGAAAAAGTTTTGCCGTAACAATGGCATGAAAAGTTGCCCGAATATACTCCTCAATTTACCCTGCGTGCAATACTCTTTCGTTTACCTTGACAGAAATTCCACTAACTTGACAAGCAGTCCCGATCTGTGCAATTATTCGCCCAAACTTTTCGAGCGGAGGCACCTCATGAATCAAAAACACAAAACCCCAAAATGCATTTTACTGATTATCCTCCTGACCCTAATGGTCGCCAGCCTCTTTGGCTGCACAACGAAAAATCTGCCGGCACAGAAAACAGATTATGACGTGATCGTCATCGGCGCGGGAATGGGGGGGCTTTCTGCCGCAGCGCACCTGGCCGTGAAAGGGCAAAAGGTGCTGGTTCTGGAAAAACACAACGTCGTAGGAGGCAGCACTTCTTTGTTCCGGCGCGGTGAGTTCGTCTTTGACACGGCGCTCCACGAAATGGCCGGCGGCGGTCCCGGCAAGCTTGACCGCGGACTGTTCCAGCTCCTCAAGACCACCGGTGTGGACAAAAAGATAGAACTTTACGAAGTCCCTGATTTTTACCGCGCAGTTTTCCCCGGTGTGGACATTACCCTGCCTCCGAACTGGGAGGGATTTAAAAACGAACTGAAGAAAAAATGGCCCGAAGAAGCCGAAGGCATAGACAAACTCCATAAACTCTGCGCTGCTGTGTTCGGAGATATGTTGGAGATTAAAGACATCTTCCGCTACGGCGCTGTGCGCGGGACATTGACGAGGATGATGGTGCCGCTGAGGCAGAACACCTTCTATACATGGAAGGACCGAACCGTAAAAGACCTCATGGATCTTTGTTTTAAGAATGAAGACCTCAAAGCGGTGGTTTCCCAGCTCTGGGTCTATTACGGCGCACCGGTCGAAAAACAATCGGCGCTGATCTTCATGGCCGCAACGGAGAGCTATTTGAGCGACGGCGCCTGGCATGTAAAGGGCACCTCGCAGGCGCTTGCCGACGGTTATGCCGCACGCATCCGGGAACTGGGCGGAACAATAAAAACCAATACGCTCGTCACGAAAATTATTCTGGAAGACGGCGTGGCGACCGGTGTCCGGACGGCAACCGGCCAGAAATATACCGCCCGTTACATCGTTGCCAATACAGACCCCTACCAGTTGGCCTATAAACTGATCGGCAAGGATAACATGTCCGATGCCTATATCAAAAAACTGGAATCAATGAAGCCGGGAAATTCCCTGTTCGGGGTCTATCTGGGGCTGGGCGTTGACCTCAAAGCGCGCGGTTTTCACGATACCGAAATATTTTTCAATACTTACCGTGACAGTGCAAAAAATTACGACGCCATGATGACGGGTGACTTCGGGAAGGGGCCGTATCCATCACCGTTTACTCCAACCTCAACGACCCCATTTACGCACCCAAAGGCAAGTCGGTGGTTAAACTCGACGCCTACTCCGACATTTCCGTCTGGCCCAAGGATCGGACGTCCTATGAAAAGATGAAGGAACAAAAGATGGACGAACTCATCGCACTCGCGTCCAATGTAATACCTGAACTCAAGGACCCGAAGAACATTATTATTAAAGAAGGGTACACACCCCGCACGCTTGAACGGTACACCATGAATAAGGGGGGTGTTGTTTACGGCTTCGAGATTACGCCGGATCAATGGGAAAAAATGCCCAACACGACGCCCATTGCCAACGTATTCATCACCAGCAACTGGACACAGGCCTGGCACGGCGTGGGATCATGCCAGATCAACGGCTGGCGCGCCGCCCGCCTGATCCTCGACAAAGAAGAGATTGAATGATGCCAGATCGAATCATCTGGCTAACTTTGCCGGCTGCATTATCATCTGAACGCAGCCAGACATAACATCGTGACACAGCGGGGTCGATAATATTTGACCCCGCTGCCTATAACTTCTGACCGGGGGAAAGAGTTATCTTTTCCCCGGCATCAATTGGAAATCCCGCAGACAAAAAGAAGCAGTCTGCATTTTCCCCTTTTTTCGCCGTCGCGGATACCCTCGTCTGTTTTAGTCCAGTGAGATAGGCCCCGCAAGAGCGTCTGTAATCAACATAATTTTTTCTGTCAAAACTTGGGAAAGATTGGGACCGACAAATACCGGTGGTTAAGTATTTACTGCGCTTTCTCTGTTTTTTCCGATAGATCAACCGCCCAACCCGCGCAGGATATAGGCCATGGTTATCCCGAGATATGTTCCCACCACCCAGCCGATGATGCCTGTAATGACCCCGGAAATGATTATTTCCTTGTTCTTCAGCGCTGAAGCAACCATAGGAACGAGAGGGGGTGAGCAAATGCCCGCAACGGATGTTATAATGACCGTATCGGCATCAATTCGGAATATTTTTGCCAGCGCAACATGCAGCAGGAGGCAGGCAAAAACCGTGAACGTCACATAGGCCAGCATGACCGGGGCAGTGGACACGAGGCGGTTGAAATCCGCCATGGAGCTCACGACCAGACAGAATATCAGGATGAAGTAATTCCCCAGTTGATAAGTCATCTGGATATTCCTGATTGCCGGAACAAACGAGCAAGCGATGCCCAGTGTCGAAATGGTGAGAATAGCGGCGACAAATGCCATGTCCTCGTTCAATATCAGAAAAAATAAGCCGCCGGCGACAAAAATTAGTACCGAAATGCCCAGGGCAGCCATAAGCGGGACGATTTTTTTCTTTTCGAATATACCGGCGTAGGAATCGAAGTCAGTGTCCTTATCCACTGCCGCGGATTCGGCAGGTTGGAAGGGCGGCAAGAAATTAAGCAGAATCCGCTGTCCGATTGTCATCAAAAACAGCAGGTATACCGAACTAACCAGGACGTCTGAAGTGTGCGCAGCAAGGTACAGCGTCTGATCAGTGCGCAATGCCATGGCTATTGCACCAAGGTTCAGCGTACCACCGGTGTACACTCCCACAAACATGCCGGACAGCTTCCATGTCTCTGCACCCACCCAGCCGCGGAAGATGAAAAAACCCAGGGTTGAGACTATCAGTATCGCCAAGATTTGCAGTCCAAAGGAGAGTAGCGATTTTCCCGCCAGTCTGCTCCAGCGACGGACATCAATGGAGAAAAACATCAACGGGAGCGCCAGACTGATGGCAACCAGCATCAGGGGATTCTGCACAGGGGCGAGATTTGCGGGAAGTACTCCTATATTGCCTATAACTATCCCGGCGATGTAGCAGATAACGACCGCGCCGAGTCTGTTGGCAATGGAACTTTTTCCTGCCCAATAAATGGCTGCAACAGGGAAGAGAAGGTAAAACAAAATTAGTAAAATTGTGGCCATAACACCTCAAGAAACAAAGAACTTCACATGGTCGCTAAATGGCATTGAGCGATTCGGGTCGGTAATCAGTTATTTGTAATGAACTTGCTTTCCCCGGAAACGAGTATAGGAAAATCAGTTATGCATGTCAAAAGAATAATGAGCACCAAATAGCCAAAAACAACAATAATTACAAATTTGGATCATTAATTGCATTAGATAAGGCCATAGGCAAATTTATATAGCAATTGGAACAATTTTGTTATATTAAGAGAAAGGTTGCTTCATCAATGAAGAAGGCACTGAAAAAAGTATCCAACCAGGAAAGGTACGAAGCATTGAGTATCCATAGTTATGAAGAGCTTGCCGTTTTGCATGCAATAGCAAAAATTTTGGCCCAACCGGAGGAACTGCGCGATCAGCTGGAAAAGGTGCTGCAGGAAATGAGCGCGCATCTGGGTATGCAGCGCGGCATGATTTCTCTTTTAGATCGTGAAAAAAAGGAAGTCTGGCTGGATATTGCCCATGACATAAATATTGACGGAATGGATGTTATCTACAAACCCGGTGAAGGCATAACCGGTAAAGTAGCGGAGACAGGTCGCCCAATGGCAATTGCCAACCTGGGTCAGGCCACGCATTTTTTAGATCGCACCGGAGCAAGGAAACATTTAAACAGGTCCGAGCTCGCTTTTCTTTGTGTTCCGATTGTTTACGATGACAGCGTCGTAGGAGTTCTATCCGCTGATAAAGTTGCCCGGGCGGTAGAAGACCTGGACAAAGAACTGGCAATATTGTCCTCCGTGGCCGAGTTGATGGCCAAAGCCGTGCATATAAGAGCACTGGAGGAAGAGAACAGGCGGCTGCGAAAAATTGTCGGCAGCGCCCGCCCGCCGTCAATAGATATTATCGGCCATTCCAAACCGATGCAGGAAGTTTTCGGCCTGGTCGCTCAGGTGGCCGATTCTAATACCACCGTGTTGATTACCGGCCAGACGGGTACCGGCAAAGAGCTGATTGCTCAAGCAATTCACCTGAACAGCCCGCGGCGCAGCGGGCCCCTGGTGCAGGTAAATTGTGCAGCGATTCCGGATACTCTTATTGAAAGCGAACTCTTTGGCCATGAAAAAGGCGCCTTTACCGGAGCTCTACAGCAGCGACGGGGCCGTTTCGAAGAAGCCAATGGCGGCACGATTTTTTTAGATGAAGTAGGTGAACTATCGGCGGCAGCCCAGGTGAAGCTTCTGCGTGTTTTACAGGAAAAGAAATTCCAACCGCTGGGCTCCTCGAGGGTAATTAAAGTAAATGTGCGCATTATTGCCGCAACCAATAGAAACTTAGAGCAGGACATTCTGGCGGAACGTTTTCGTGCCGATTTGTTTTACCGTCTGAATGTTTTTCCCATCTACCTGCCCGCATTGCGCGAACGGGGCAGCGATATTATCCTGCTCGCCGATCATTTCATTCTTAAATACAGTAAGGAAATGGGCAAAAATGTTAAGAAAATATCCTCGGCGGCGGTCGAAGCGTTTTTGTCTCATAAATGGCCGGGCAATGTCCGGGAGCTGGAAAACTGTATTGAGCGCGCAGTGCTGATGTCTAATGGCGACACCATCGAATGCATGCATTTGCCGCCATCCCTGCAGGCTAAGGAAAAGGAATTAGATAAAAAGGAACCCGGCAAATTATCTTATGTTGTGGAAGCACAGGAGCGAACCTTGATCCTTGACGCCCTGGAAGAAACCGGCGGCAATCAGACGAAAGCGGCAAAAATTCTGGGAACAACCAAGCGGATTATTCAGTACAAAATCTCCAAACTGGACATTAATCCGAAGCTATTTCGTAAAAAAAATAAAAAATCTAATGAAACCGGCTAGTTTTTTTAACATAAAACTTATCCTGATTTTTGTGCCCACTGGCTGCCGTTCATATCACACCTGTCAGAAATCAAGCAATTCGACTTCAAAAACCAGTATCGAGTTGGGTGGAATCGGCCCGATGCGCATATCGCCATAACCCAGATGCGGGGGGATGATGAGGATGCGTTTTTCTCCCTTTTTCATGGATAGAAATGCCTCATCCCAGCCCTTGATCACCCGGCCGACCCCGACAGGAAACTGCAAGGGTTTGCCACGATCCACGGAGCTGTCAAATTTTGTTCCATTGAGCAATCGGCCCAAATAATAAATGCTGACGGTTGTTCCCCGCTGCGGTGTTTTGTCGCCCACACCTTCCGCCAGAACAACATACATCAGACCGGAAGGAAGACTAATGGCCCGGGGATATTTTTCTTTGATCAGGGCCAGATCACGGGAATTTATTTTTTTCCTCCCTTGTGCCTTGTCTTGTAAAAGCCGGGCAAGCATTGCGTCAAAAGAAGCTTGATCGGCCTTGAAGGCCTTGGCCTTATCGCCGATGCGGATGATTTCTATCGTTTTTATTATATCGCCTGCCCCAATGGCATTAACAACATTCTGACCTTCGACAGTGCGTCCAAAGACCGTATGTTTTCCATCCAGCCAGGGGGTTTTTGTATGCGTAATAAAAAATTGGCTCCCGTTGGTATCCGGGCCGGCATTGGCCATGGATAACACGCCGGGGCCATCATGGGTAAGGGTGTCATCAAATTCATCGGGGAATCTATAGCCGGGCCCGCCGCTCCCGTTTCCTTGCGGATCACCCCCTTGAATCATGAAATGGGGAAGGACACGATGGAAAGTCAGGCCATCATAAAAGCGAGCATTCTGGCCGCGGTTTGATTCTTTTGTGCCCTCGGCCAGACCGACAAAGTTGGCCACCGTAAGGGGAGTTTTTTCAAATTCCAACGAGAGGAGGATATCACCCTTGGACGTCACGAGTTTTGCATAAAGCCCATCCGGCAATTTCACGTTTTCATCAGCCGCGCCTGTGACGGCCGTAAAGGTAAAAAGTAAAACAATAAATAAACAAGCATATTTTTTTATCTGTTGCATGCATTTTCTCCTGAATGGATGTTGGGAAATTGAGAGGTGAACGTATCAAAAAAATGCCGCACCTTCCATGCAAATTTCTTCTTCAGATTAAGACGAAGTATTCTGGACAATAGCTGTTAAGACGATAACAATTAATAGCTTCCTCGAATACACACATCATTTCCATCTCAATTGGCAGCATAATAAAGGCTTTTGGTTCGCTTGTAACATTTTGCGATAAATTATTATTTTGCCGGCTCCAGTTTTAAAACATTCTTTAATGTCATTGCTGATGTATAATTAGCCGGCACCTGCCCTCCCTTAGACCAGGTTTGGGCAAGGTCGCTATAATAAGGGCTCAGGAAATGCCCGGACTGCCCGGGAGGACTCATAAGTGTCATGGTGGAAAGGTCGGCCATATCGACCACAATCCTGATTGCCGCTCCGCTGATCATTTCATAAGGATTTTCCCGATTCCACCATCCGGCGTGTATTGTAAAATCATCGCCGGCATAGGGATATGGCCCCAGGTTAAGAAAAGGCAGCACGCTGCCGAGAGGATGTCTGATCATCGACTGATGAACCCGTCCCCATGCCCACTTTTTCAAGTCATCACCGTATTTCCCTCGAAGTTCAGCTACTGCATCCTGCAAACTTTTCTGAATCATGTCATCCATGGTTTCCTTTTTCGCGGTTCTTATATCGTCCCAGAATAAGTTTTGCTGATCACTGGAATAACGAATCAACCATTGCAGAGGAATAGAAACATGAAAATCCTTATTAAATTCTGCGACCATTTTTCCCCCTAGCTGGTCGGCGAAGGTATTCTCGATTAAATGATTTATAAATGAATTGAAAAGCGTCGCTTCAGGGCTTTCGACACGAATAAACCGGTCCCATTTTTCCAGCATGCTAATATACGGCTGCAAAGAATTGTCTTGAGAACACGCTTTTGCTATTAACGGAATGAATCTTTTGGCGGTATGCGATCCCGTATCATTCTGCATGTCGGCAATTTCTTTAACGCTGAATTTATCTTTGGCCTGGGCCATCACTTCAAATCTGTATGGCCGTTCAAACAGGAAATAAGCTGTCCCATAATAATTTGCCAGCATCGGCATCTGGTTGAAAGACGCAAGATATCCTTTTGGGGGATTATAAGCATAAGGATGTTTTTCATACGGGATAAATCCTGTCCAGTCGTGCTTTCCGGATTCTCCGGGAACCGGAACAGGATTTTCACCAGATTTTCTGACAGGGAATGTCGTTATATACTGGTATCCGATGTTTCCTTCGATATCCGCATACCCGACATGAACACTCGCTCCTCTGACCATTCCGAGAGATTTGCGGAATTCCCGGAAATTTTTAGCTCTGTTCAGGCTAAGCAGGCCTTCCAGGGTTCCGTCATTTCCCATAAGTCCGGGCCAAAGCATGGTGCAATTTTCCGGCATCCCCGCCATAACATCTGATATCACTGGTCCATGCCGGGAAATTTTAATTTTAATTTTTTCTTCAATTGTTTTTCCCCCTGATTTTATTTTTACAGTATCATTTATTACAGTAAATTTTCTGTACCCATTTTCCGTGAGATACAGATCGGGATTTTGCGGATTGATTTTTTCAATAAAAAAATCCGTGTTATCGCCGTTGCCGACAGTTATACTCCAGGCGATTCTGCCGTTGAACCCCACGGCGTGAACTCCAGGAAGTCCGGCGATTGACCCTCCGATAACATCATAAGTTTCGATTTTTCAGATGGATCAAATAAAATAAAGACGGTATCGCCGCCTCCAGATCAGGGCTTCCGGTAAAGACGGGTCTACCGGTAGTAGTGCGCGATCCCGAAAAAATCATCCAGTTGCTTGCCCTCATTCGAAGCGGGATTGGGCTATAAAAATCCTCAACTGTAGAAACGGCATTTTTTTTAAGACGCTTTTTCCCGGATGGAAATCCATAGAGAACGCCGGAATATCTTTTGTTTCGGAAATCATTGGAGCACCATTAGGCACCCAGGGAAGAAGTTTTTGCAAAATCTCCGGCCCGGCGTTAACATTTATCTGCTGCAAAAGAGGTTTTATTCCTCGCGGAGCGTTAAGCCGGTAAGACATAAGCAGCGCTCCGACAACGCTGTCAGCCGGTTCCCAGGGCCGGGGTTTTGATCCGAGTATAATGTACTCACGCGGAAGATGTCGGGCAGTCGAAAGGTATGTATTTACACCCCGGGCATAGGAGTCAACGGCAAGCTTTGTCTCGGCAGAAAGATTTTTATATTCATCCTGAGCGGCCCTGTAAAAGCCGAGAGTTTTAAAATATTTATCGGTTTTAATTGTTTTATCACCGAACAGAGTGGAAAGTTCACCCCTTCCTGCCAGACGCGTTAAATCCATTTGAAACATCCTTTCCCTGGCAGTTATGTATCCCTGAGCAAAAAAAAGATCTTCGTTATTTTTCGCAAAGATGTGGGGAATCCCGTGTTCGTCGGTTCTAACCTCTACTTCATTAATAAGTCCGGCAATTTTAATTGTTCCCTGGTAATCCGGAACCGACAACCGGAAGAATATATAAAATGCCAGCAGGCCGGTTGTGATTATAAAAACAAATATCGCCAAAACTATCAGACTGACCTTTTTTATTTTACCTGACATTGAGATTCTCCGTTTCGCTTGAATTTTTTCTTTTAATTATATCATGCTTTTATCTGATGTGCAGTTCTTTTCCTTCGCCCTTTCCTTTCCCTTATAACATTGTTGACTATAAACCAAAATCGCCCATAATCTTATTAATGTCTGTACCTATAGCCACCGGATTTAGCCGCTCTTTAAGGTTGGATATAATCTCTGCCATAAATGGCTCACAAAAACCTGAGCACCTGCAAGAATTTCTTCCTGACGTCAAGCATCCGGTAATTTTTTCAGATATGCATTGTCACAATCGGAAATGAATGAAAATCTCCTCTAGTGTGACCCTGGATGCATTCTGGTATCAATGGTATGGCGAATCGTAAACAAAGGCGTGTCGGAAAGTTCTGCCTGAATGGCGCTTCAAAATGCTTACCTGACGGACGACCCGTCCCAAAGATGAACCAGCTGCTCAATAAGAACTGCCGCCATTCTCTTTTCCCGCCCAACCGCAGCACCTTCCCCCGTTTTTCGATGAACATTATTTCTTGTTCAAGATTTCACCTGTTCAAGATTTCCTTGACACAAAAGCGCGGCTTCCCTATACTCACTTCCAATGAAAGCAAGGTCTTATCGAACTCCTGTTTCCGGAGATTGTGCGGTTTAAGGGGCTAACGTGAAGGAAGAAATGACGGCAGAGAAGCCCGCTTACTCTAAATGGAACACTTACTATACCACCATTCTCCTCTATCTCCTGCTCATGTTCGACTATATCGACAGGTTTGTCATCGTTGCCCTGTTCCCTTTCCTGAAAAGCGATTGGGGATTAACTGATGCTCAATGCGGCATGATGGTGTCCGCCGTCTTTTGGTCTATCCTCGTTTTAACTCTGCCTTTCGGGGCACTTATCGACCGTTGGAGCAGGAAGAAAGCCATCGGCCTTATGGCTATCATCTGGAGTTTGGCTACCTTTGCCGGTGCTTTTACCAGGGATTTCGCACAACTGTTTACCACCCGGTGCATGGTCGGAGTCGGCGAAGCAGGATATTCGGCGGGTGGTACAGCCCTCCTCTCGGCTATTTTCAAGCCGGAAAAGCGTGCTAGGGTGATAGGATTCTGGTATTCCGCCATCCCGCTCGGCCAGGCTTTCGGAATAGTCTTAGGCGGGCTCTATCGCCGTCCATCTGGGATGGAGGAATGCGCTAGGCATTGTGGCCTTACCCGGGTTAATCTTTGCCATCCTGTTTTTCTGGGTAAAGGATTATAAGACGGTCGACTTGGTGAAATCCGTGCCCAGCGAAGGGGGCATAGCCAAAGCCAGGATGAGCAAGCGTGAAATTATTAAGGAACTAGTGCGTAGCAAATCACTTATTATCAATAACCTGGCATTCGCCTCCTGTACCTTTACCATCGTAGCTCTGACCACCTGGCTGCCTGCCTATTTCCAGAGATTTGAAGGAATGGCCATTGAACGCTCGGGATTGATGGCCAGCGCTGTTATGGTCATGGCCATCGTGGGCGGCCCCCTAGGCGGCTTCCTCACTGACCAGTTTTATAAAAAAAGGTCAAACGCCCCGCATGGTTTTCCCTGCCCTCACCTGCACAATAACGGCATTAATGCTGTTTATGGCATTTTTATTCCACGGCAGCATTCAATTTGGTTTTCTCCTCGGAATGGGGTTGTTTATCATCATGTTTTCACCGGGCGCAATAGCCGTAACCCAGGATGTCGTGCATCCCGGCCTCAGGTCAACATCCCTGAGTATTAATATAATCTTTCAACATCTTCTCGGCAGTGCGCTGGGACCGCTCGTAGTGGGAGCTTTTTCCGATGTGTACGGCCTGGATAAAGCGCTTTTGTTTCTTCCTGCAACCCTCCTGCTGGCAGGGATTCTCTTCTTCACAGGATCATTTTTCTACAAGAAAGATGTCGCAAGCGTGGAAAAATTGGAGCTTGTTTTTTAAGCTGCGCAGAACAGTTTCATATGCATTAAAATAATTGGAAACTAAAAATACATCAAATCGAAGTGGCTTATGAATATGACGGGTAAAGAGAGAATGATAACGGCGTTGTCTTTAGGAGAACCGGATAGGGTGCCGGTCTGGGAGACGGCTTATAACGAAGAGTCAATTATTAAAATCGGACGGGTATTTACCGATCAGGTTCCTCCGGTCAAATCGGTGCATCGCATGAACCTGGAAGAAAATCTCCGTGTGCTCGAAGTTCTCTACATGATTACGCGTGAATTGGAGCTCGACGGACTGACATCTCATTACCTCTGGGAAAGCCAACTGGTCGATGATAGCCATGTAAAAGATAACTGGGGCAGAATTTATTACTTGGATAAGGAAGGTGAGGCTGTCCCCGTCAAGGGACCGGTTTCGGGACCGGACGACCTTAAAAACCTGAAGCTGTTTCACCCCCGGGAAACCGAATTCCTTATGCTGATGGTATCCATAGACCGGCTCGGCAAGGACCTGGCACACGTCGTATACGTGATCGGCCCCTTCCGCGAAAGCTGGGCGATGCTCGGCAGCATAGAGAAACTGCTTTATTATTTCAAGAAAAAACCTGATTTCGTTAAAGACCTTGCCCGTATCGTGACCGATTATATACTCGAAGTGATCGATAAATCTGCCGACCTGGGGGCCGATATTATCGCTCTCGGCAGCGATCTCGCATTCAACCAGTCGACTTTGATGTCCCCGGCTCAATATGAAGATCTTGTGCTTCCTTATCATAAAGAGATAACGGCGCTTGTGCACAAAAGGGGAATGAAAATTATTAAACACTCGGACGGTAATATGTGGCCGATAATGGAAGGCATGGTGGAAGCTGGTTTCGACGGATTGCATCCGATTCAGCCGCAATGCATGAACATCGCCGAGGTCAAGGCCAAATATGGCAAACGGATTTGCCTTATCGGCAATATCGACTGCGCAGTCCCGCCTTTCGGAAGTGAGGAAGACATCGAAAAGACGGTAAAGGAAACTATAGCCATCGCCGCACCCGGCGGCGGCTATATCATCAGCTCGTCTAATTCAATTCACCCGGGCTGCAAAGGGGAAAATTACGTGGCCATGGTCAGGGCGGCCAGAAAATATGGTAAATATCCGCTTCAAATCAGCGGCTGAACAGGCGGGATTATGAATGAATTATTCGATAAGATCAAAAAGGTTGTAAAAGATGGTGATGAGGAAGCTGTAAAAGAGCTGATCAATGAGGCCCTGGCTCAAAATCTGACGTCAAAGTCCATACTCGAAGAGGCGATGATGCCCGCGATGCAGGAGATAGGCGAGCAGTTCTCCAAGAACGAAGCTTTCATACCCGAGCTGCTCTGCGCCGCGGAAGCCATGAATGCCGGTATCGAAGTACTTAAGACACGCTTCGGCGGAGCCGTCAGGAACAAAGGCCGGATAATTCTCGGCACGGTGGAGGGGGATATCCATACCATTGGCAAGAACCTCGTCAGGATATGCCTGGAAAGCGCCGGGTACGAGGTAATGGATATCGGTGAAAATATAAAAGCGCAGGGTTTCGTTCAGGCTTACATCAAAGACAAGCCAAATATATTGGGCATGTCGGCGCTGTTAAGTTCAACTGCTCTCTGCATGGAGCAGGTTATTAAAGAGGTCCGCGGAGTCGATCCTACAGCAAAGATAATTATCGGAGGCGCGCCGATTACAAAGGCATTCGCCGATAAAATCGGCGCAAACGGCTATGCGTCCAATGCCTTTGATGCCATACAACTCGTGGGCGGGCTGATTAAAAGGAATATTGGGGACGGTTCTATTTAATTGCTGCCCTTAGAATTTTCAGGACTGAGCAAAAGAAATTAACCTGGTAAAATTCATCGGCCGGCAGGAGCAATGCACTTATTGCCGGGCCTACCTGCATTGCTGCCTTAACTGTACTTATTAAGATTCCGGAATTTACAATAACTGCCGAGGGACACAGCCCGAAAGGATGCTGGATAAAAACCGCTCTAATTTCTGTGACTTTTTCCGCTTCCGCGGGGATGGCAGTAAACCAGCCAGCGTAAATACGATGTTCCAACCAAATTAGCTGAGATATTGAAATCAGGTTGAGCTTCAGACAATACTTCAACGATGGAGGTATGTATGAAAAATGATGCCCTCTTAAAGCCTGTCAAGGTGGGAAAATATGAACTGCCCAATCGTGTATTTATGGCCCCTATGACCCGCAGCCGCGCCAATAATCCGGAAAATAAGGCGACGCCGCTGATAGCCGAATACTATATGCAGCGTGCCTCGGCCGGCCTTCTCATTTCGGAAGGTTCGCCGGTTTCCTCACAGGCAGTCGGCTATATAAACACCCCTGGCATTTATTCTGCTGCTCAGATTGAGGGCTGGACACTGGCTACAAAAGCCGTTCATGGCAAAGGCGGACATATATTCTGTCAGCTTTGGCACTGCGGCCGCATATCGCATCCTGATTTTCACGGTGGCCTTGCTCCGGTAGCTCCTTCGGCGATCAATCCACAGGATAAATCTTTTACCGCGGAAGGATTTAAAGATACAGTAACACCGCGTGCCCTCACGATCGATGAAATTCACGCAACAACAGATGATTTCCGAAAAGCCGCCCAAAACGCGATTACGGCCGGTTTTGACGGCGTGGAAATTCATTCCGCCAACGGCTATCTGTTTCATCAGTTCTTTGCCAACTCTTCGAATATCAGAAAGGATGAATACGGCGGCAGCCATGAAAACAAAGCGCGGTTTTTCTTTGAAACACTAGATGCCGTGGGCCGGGCTATCGGCTTTAATAAAGTAGGTATAAGGCTTAATACTTCCGCGCACGGTTTTTTCGGAATCACGATCGATAAAGAAACAATTCCAACTTTTGAATACATTGTTGAACGTCTGAATGATTACCGAGAACTCGCCTATGCTCATTTTGTGGAGCCCATGGGGCCGGTCGATAATGTCCCCTATGCGGTTAAAGAAATAGCCCGTTATTTCCGACCGCGTTATAAGGGCACTCTGGTTATAAACTGCGGTTTTAAAAAAGACAGTGCTAACAGCATTCTGGAAATGGCCATTGCCGATGCTGTCGCCTTCGGTAAAGCTTTCATTTCCAACCCTGACCTTGTTGAGCGCATTGGTATTGATGCCAAGTGGGCGAGATGGGATGACAAAACTTTTTATACGCCGACAGCTGAGGGTTATACCGACTATCCCTGCTTAAATAAGAATATTGGGGACGGTTCTATTTAATTGCTGTCCTTAGAATTTGTCAGGACTGAGCAAAACAAATAACCTGCTGGCTGACAATATCCGCAATCAACAGCATATCCTTGTTCCGGACATTGCAGACACGAATGACATCAGCATACTTTTTGTCTTCCGGGACCAGATCTTTCAGAATATTGGGCTGTTTTTCCAGCCATAACTTATTGAAAATCGCTTTTCTTTTTCCCGGATAAACAGCCATATAGAACATGTCCATCTCCACCAAATCCTGGAAAAAATGCGTGCCGAAGGAAAGTTCGGGCATTAGACTGCCGTCCGGATTGGCAATTTCGGCTATGGCGGCGACATTATTGATTTCCGAGAACGTCACCGGCACCCCCATTGCCGGGGTAGTCGTCCCCCAGCGGCCCGGCCCGAAGAGAAGCGTCGGTGATTCATCTCTCTTCTTTATCGTCTTGTTTATTTTTCCTATCAAACGGGCAATGTCGTATTTTTCCGCAAGGGGCAATTTTATATAACCGGCAGGGTCAACATAAATAATTTGCGCAATACTGCAGTATACGCTTCCTCCCATGAAGTTGCCTTCCTGCCGCAACAATATTTTTCTTTCATCAATCAGACTGGGAATTGACACCCGGCTATAGTGGCCCTTCGTTTGAAAAGGCCGGCATTGCAGGAGATTGATTTGAATTTTTCCGGCGGCGTTAAAGTTAGCCGTAAATTCAATATCCACCGGATACTCATAGATCTCCTCCAATCTTTTCATCATCCTGGACATCAGATCGGAAAACTCTGTTGAGGACAGCAGTTCATCAAAGGTAAGTATCCATATTTCTTCCGGCCTGCCCAGGGCTTTCATCTGCTCGCCGGCATCGGTATCGGGGCTGCCAATCAGGTCTAAATTATTTATTAAATTCTCCTTGATCAAATCTGCCACCGGCAGAGATTGAAAACTGTTTTCCTCCAGATTTATGACATCAACTCCATGCTGGGAAAAACGCCCGGCATCCTTTTGTCGGGCATAAGGTTTAACCAATGGTTCATCGAGAGCCACAATGCGGGGATAGTCATTCTCGACACGGATTACAGCCCGGGTGCCTAAACCCAGGACAAGCCGCAACATTCCGGCCTGGGGGTCCATCCCTTTTCGCCAGACAAAAGGATTATAAGACAATCCGACTCCGGCCATTTCGGGGAAGAAATAAGATTTACGGTAAGAACCGGATACACGCTGCACCAGCAGCGCCATCTGTTCATCCTGCTGATCCAGGCCCTTCTGCAAACGATAGGTGAGGGCGTCAATATTCATTGTACTGGCATAGATTCTCCGCACAACATCGGCAAATTTTTCAAAACGCTCTTCCGGTGTTCCCTGATTGGCGCAGAAATGACTTTCATACTTTCCGGCAAAAGCGTTACCGAAAGCATCTTCCAGAAGACTGCTGGAGCGCACTATAATGGGCGCCTGACCGTAATATTCCAGCATCAATTGAAAACGCTCCCGGATTTCTTTAGAGAAGGTGCCTTTCAGAATTTTGCTTTTCAGTTCCAGAGCGCTCGGAAAATAACCTTCTTTGGTTTTATGGGACATGAGGGTTCGCCACAATTCGTTCTGCACCAGATAGGAATAAAATACATCGGAGCCGATGTAAAAAGAATCATGCAATTCCAGATGATCCGACCATTTAACAAAAGGGTCGTTTCGTAAAATATTGCGCGCCAGCAGCATACCTGCGGATTTGCCGCCGATAAATCCTGTTCCGATCAGCCGCTCTTTAATATCGATAAGATCCTGCAGTGTGAAATATTTTTTTACCAGCGACAGCATTCTGTTTTCCCGGCCGATCAGCAGGTGGGAGAGCTGCTCTACCATTGCGGAATTCTCATCAGGGTCTTGCCTTGCTCTCCAGCATATTCCGGGCCTGCATGAACAGGCGATCCCAATGATCCAGATTTCGCTCGGCACTGGTCGCGCCGGGAGCCAGATAGGAAAATAAATTCGCCGCATCAGCACTGTTGGTAATGGGAATCAATTCATCTTTTTTCATAATGTGGGGAAGAAACATTGCCGGCGAATAGCGCTGCCAGGCCTTGATAGGGTGCACACAAATTTCCCCCTGATGGTTGTAAATATCCAACAGCACCTGAGTGGTTTCTCTGATCCGGGCGATAGTCTCATAAGAATGATGGTTGCGGAGAATGGAAAAGTAGGCAACTGTATTCAATTCGAAAAGAAAGGGGCAGGTTATCAGAAAAAAGTTGCCGATCATCAGATCAGTTGCCCAGGACAAAAGCAGATCGGACAGGCAGTCGAATACGTAAAAAACGCCCCGGCCTTCCTTCCGGATGATGTTATGAATCTGGGTGGAAAATGATTCAAACCCGGTATTGGCGTCAAGCCTGTATAAAATAACCTTGTCTGTTGATTCCAGCAGAGGTGGATGTTGGGCAAAGCGCATATAAACAACGCGTCGTCCCCGCTCCTGAGCTGTCTTTACATGAGTGGTTGATAAATATTTTATAATCTTCAATTTTGTCAACTTGAAAAACAACATTGTCACCCATTTGCAGGTAGTTCAGAGTTTTATCCAACCCTTTAATTCCTGTACTGACACTGGATATATTGACCATCGAAGCACCAATTGGACAATGTTGATTGCTTAAGATAACTCCAAATTTAAATTAAAGCACTATTTATGTTTAATTATCAGGGACAGCATCTTTGATTAATAAAAAAACTACCCGGTGGCTCCGGGTAGTTTAATGATAATTCCAACTGAAATGTTTCTTCAATTACCGCCCCATTCTTCCAAACCGTCATCTTCTTTTTCGGCAGCTTTCACTTTTAGAGGTCTGATTTTTCTGTAAACCGACTGCGGATTCTTTTTATTGCCTTCAACCGTCAGAAGTCTTTCTATAGTAATACCGAAAAGCTTTTCATTTTCCTCCAAATAAGGCTCGAATCAGGTTCCAGTCGGCTTCAGTAATTTCAGCAAACTCTCCCCCGTTTAACTGCTCATCAACCAGTTTCTTCTGCGGATCGCGGACATAAATCGCGCCACCGGAAGCCAGAGAAAATATATTCGAACCGGGATATGGCGAATCGTATTCGCGGATCGAACCATCTTCATCGTCAAAACCGATACCGTTAAGAATAACAAAACCGCCGCCATTGAGCGGATCTCCAGCCATAAAAGATTCCGCCAGGTAATCAAGAGCAGTTCCGTTAATCACCACCCGCGGCTTACCGACGGCATTAATTAAAGGCCTGCCCGCCGCATTACCCATTATATACGCACTGCCTCCCTTGGCCCCGTACATAAAGGTCTGGCCGACGTCACCAAAGACAACGAGTTTCCCATCTTTCATAATCTGGCAGAGTTGATCCTGAGCATTGCCGTGTACATAAATTTCCATGCCGTCAATGCCGGAGGCCAGATAATCGCCGGAAGCGCCGTAAACATCAATTCTTACCTCCCGCGTCGCCGGCCCAAAGCCGCAGCCCGTGAAGCGCTGACCGCGGTATTTGTAGACAATAAACCGCTTCCAGCCCAGCTTATAGGCCTGCACAATCATCACGGCATCACAATTGTCGCCTTCCGGTTCAAAATGTTCAGCATTAATGATCAGCGTTTTCTCATTATTCTGCGGCGCCCGCAGCCCATCGCGACAGGCCCAATCAATCTGGCTGAACCGGGAATTGGACGTCTCCGTGATCAGCGGAGTGGCGTTAAATATCTCATCGAGGCTTATTTTCAGGACATGCTGCAGTGAACTTCTTTTAATTAAGCCCGTATTAAAGCGCCGGTCATTTAAAACCGTCAGAGCGTTAATGGCGATTTGCTTGCAGTCATCTTTTTTCCGGGCATAATCGGCAATTGTCTCTATGCAAAAGCGCAGCGATTCCTGGTCAAATCCGCCAATGCTTTGGCGGACATATTGAAAAATATTTTCCGTCGCCGTCTCAGCGTCTTTTTCCGCAAATAAATCACTTAGTTTTTCTGCGATGGGTTGAAATTCAGCCCGCTGCGTTATTTTTTTATTGACGTCGCAGACAACCTTATCGCGCGGAGTCTGGATAACCTTCCCGAATTTATCGGAGCAAACCAGCTTTTTGCCGCCGGGGGTATCCAGCAGGCTGAAAATAAATGCGCCGCCATCAGTATGACTGCCGCCGCGGGCGTTCCAATATTTGTCGGCAATCGGCCCGAAACGCGGATCTTCTCTGGTGAGGGAAATAAGCGTCGCATCGATAGCCTGCTTTTCCGAGCAGATAAGACCGATCTGTACTTCCCCTTCCTGCAGGGCAAACACCTGGGGCCGCAGCATCGCCGTGTCCGTAATGCCGATGAGCTGAAACTGCTTATTCTTCACATCATTTTTCGCAATAATAAAGAACCACGGACCATCGGGAGAAGCATTGACATGATGCGTCTGAATAGCTTTGTAAAGTTCCTGTTTTTCAGCAGGCAGCATATCAAAATCCATTTCTGACGTTGGCGCCATAGCCTCAATCACGTATTCCAGCGGATATTTATATACCCTGCTCCATAAATCGAGCAACAGCGCCGCTTCTTCAGTATCCGTGAGAAACAGCGGGTAGTAGTTCCGCTGCCTTAAATATTCGTTGATCGCCTGATAATTGGCAAAATCGCCGTTATGCACCAGTGCTTCATTGAGCGCGCTGAAAGGATGGCAGCCGCCGGGATGCCAGACGCGCCCGCGGGTCGGATAGCGCTGATGGGCGAGCCATGCATGAGCCTTGAAATCATCCAGTTTATAATACCGGACAACGTTTTCTGCATAGCCCACTATTTTCAGGATCATCATATCCCTGCCGTGAGACATGACAAATGCTCTTTTTTCACCAAGCGATGCATAATAGTGGGTATTAATCTTGAAACTGTTCTGGTAAATAAACTCATCTTCCGCATCCCTTCTGTCCAGGGCAGAAAGATTGTTGGCAGCGATAAACTGATCCAGTACATTATCCAAAACGCGCACAAAATAACGCATGATATCCGGAGGCCGGACATCCAGCCCGATACTGCGATAGTCGTCAATGGTCGCCAGTTTTTCCGATTTATCAATTTTAAAAAACGGTTTGATGAAAGTATCTTCAATCTCTGCCGCCGCACCGGCATCCAGCAGGGCAATGTGCAGCATGTAGTCTTCATCCAGAACCTGCCGGGAAACACCCAGCGCCTCGGGAACAAAACCTACAGCGCCTATCCCGCCGCCTTTTCCGTTACCCCTGTTGTGCATCTGCACGGACGGCTCAAAAATATTTTTCCCGGTTACCGGAATGGAACAAATAAAACCCGTAACTCCGCACCCGCCTTCTTCTTCCGTGTTCTGGGCAAGAGGGGGCACCTGGCGGCATATTTCAGTCCGTGAACCGATTATTTTCTCAACATTATCCATTTAAAAAGCTCCGTAAAAAGGCTGAAGGCTGAGGCTGAAGACTGAAGGGCAAGAATAATATTTTAATCTTTTCCTTTAGCCTAGCTTCCTTCAGTCTAAACCTATATTATTTACTGTAATCTATATGCTCCAACAAATCCGACCGGCCGACAAGTTCTCTTACGCTCTTCATGCCAAACTTCTGAAGTATTTCAACTAACTGCACATTCCAGGCATGATAAAGGTTGGTGAGCCTTTGGGTAGCCCATTCCTCATTAAACAAATCGGCCAGTTCCGAATCGGTGGAGGCAATGCCTCTCGCGCAGCCTCGTCCTGATTCACAATTTCCGCAGCGCACACATTCGAGGGAAACCATTTCCGCCGTGCCGATAACCGCCCCATCGGCGCCCAGACAAATTGCTTTGGCCAGATCATGGGCGCTGCGAATGCCGCCGGAAGCAATAAGCGTAATTGTGTCTCTGGCGCCCTCATCCTTCAAAAAATTATGCACCTTGGTGATGGCGTATTCTATCGGCATGGCAATATTTTTCTTGGCAATGTCCGGCGCCGCGCCGGTGCCGCCATAACCGCCGTCAATATGAATAATATGAGCACCGGCATAGTATGAACCGACAGCAACCATATCTACATCATTAGGCGTCGAAACTTTAACAGAAACAAGCGCTTGAGGATTAATCTCTTTGATCCAGTCAATATGCTTCTTGTGATCTTCGATGGAATACACCGAATGAAACGGAAAAGGTGAAAACAAGGAGGTTCCTTTAACTGCCTCTCGCATCCGGGCAACACTTTCCGTATTTTTTTCCCCCAGAAGATGCCCGCCTAATCCTGGCTTGGCGCCCTGGGCATATTTGAACTCTACTATTTTTACCCGCTGGATTGTTTCTTCGCGGACGCCAAACAGACCGGTCGCCACCTGAGTGATTACGTGGTCGTCATAGGGCTCCAGCATTTCCGGATATCCACCTTCCCCGGTACAGGTAAAAGTATTCCATATGGCAGCATTACGGGCCTTGGAAACCATGGTGGGCAGACTTACCGATCCGAAGGACATGCCGCCGCCATAAACAGGTGTGGAAATGACTACTTCTGCCCGGCCGTCATTTCTCCTGTTCAAAGGGATTTCCGTGGAGATTTCAAACTTGTCGACTTTTGGCCTGCCGGCAGGGAATTTGAGCCGCAGTTTGTCGAAACCGCCGCCGGAATTGCCCGTATTATACTCCAGATCCCGGCGCTCCGGCGGATAACCGGTTTCCGCCATGATCCAGGTTGCCGTAATCATGTCCGCCGTCCAGCGGTAGTCGCCCAATGTTTCATACATCGGATTCAGTGTGAGACTTAATGCTTTGCGCGGACATTTGGCAACACAATAAAAATCATTATTCTTGCATTCAAAGCCGATGCATTTATAGTCAATCGGCGGCTTCACCCTGTTGTGCCCTTCAGCCCGTTCATGAACACCATGAGGGCATGCTTCGGCACAAGTACCGCAGTTGATGCAGGCGCTCGACCGGATAACTTTATATTTAGGCACCTGGTGCTTGAACCGCGACGGCATTTTTTTAATTTTTACAGTTGATGGTTTCATATGTTTTATGCTTCTCTTTTTTTAAATAATTTTCCGAATGTTTCATTATCAATTTCTTCAAAGAAGATTGCTCTTCCCGTTTCACCTCGCAGACGGCGCGCTTCACGAATCCCCATGGCACCCATCACCTCGAGGAGCTGTGAATGCCAGGCGGACATGAGATTTATGATTCTCTGTTTCACTGTTTTAACCGGAATTTTTTCCAGTCCGTCGGGGAAAACGATTATTTTCTCCGGATCTTCATAAACCCTGGCGCCCAAAGCGATCAGCAGGGGCAAATCGATCGCCGTTAAATCTGCACCACAGAGCATGGCTTTAGGCACATGCTCGGCCATAGCGATGCCTCCGGAGGCAATAACAGTCACTTCGTCGCGGATCCGGTCATCCACCAGCCTCAGGTGAACAGAACGGATAATATCCTTGATCAGCCGGGGGGTTCACCGGATGATCCCTGAATCTCCCTGCCGCAGTAATCGGCTATGATATGGATTATTTCCGCACCGCTTTTCGTCAGGTTCGCGACAATATCTTCCACGGATTTCGTTGCGGGAACCCGGATTATGGTCAGAGCATTGCCTGCTTTCTTGATCTTATCTCTTAATGCCGGCAATTTATTTTCCATCCCGCCTGTATATTCGATAGCTACAATTCTGGCATTTTTTATCAATCCCTTATGTTTATCAATTTCTTCCGGAGCCAGGAGAACAATGATATTGTTGATAAATTTCTCCATCTTCGGAGCAATTTCTTTTGCCTGCAGGGCAATAAATGTATTGAGCTCTGCCGCTGCCTTAAGCAGCGCCATTTTGGCATTCGGACTGAGATTATCCTCGGGAAGATCAAAGATAATGGGAATCGGAATATCCACAGTAGGATGAATGCGGGACAGTAATTGCCCCTTGTCACCAAATGCCAGGTGATGGAGCTTTCTGCCCAGTTCAACCGATGTGCTGATATATTCCCGCCCGTGAATTCCGTCCCGTGTCGGACGGACAATCTCGGACATGTCGGTCCACATGCTGTCAAACCCCTCTCCGGTAAAGGGACCACGGTAGCCGGCGCCGGTAACGGGGACTTTGCCGTCTTCCGCCTGCTTCCACAGGGTAATGAACATATCCGACTTCCAGCAGGACCCGCCGATATTTAAAAAATCTTTATCCAGGGATTTTTCCAGCGCCCCCCGCGGGCATTCCTGAATGCACCGGAAACAATTTCTGCAAACCACGGTATTCGGATCCGCCATTTTCCGGGGATCATCTTTTCCCCGTTTATGCGCTTCATAAATGCAAACTTTTGTACACTTACCGCAATTAATGCAGTTTTCTCCCCGTTCAATCTTGAACTTGAATAAAGAGCTCAGATTAAGCGGCATTACCTTGGGGTGAATATGATATTTCTTGGGCATAGTCTTTCTCCGGACTGAAGTTTATTTAGACTGAAGGCTGAAGGAAAAACATAATGATTCTTGCCCTTCAGCCTCTCCACCTTTAGCCTCTATTTAGTTATTTCGATCCACCATCTCCCAGTATTCCTTGCTGGCATCAACCTTTTTGAGAAACTCGCTGATTTTATCCTCGGGACGGCCATATTTAGATTCCACCCTTTTTTCCAGCGCATCCCAGAGCATCATCAACTCCAGATTGGTTTGGCATATTTCTTCGCAACCCTTGCAATGCATGCACATAAACACATTTTCTGCTTCTTCTTTCGTCACCGGCCGGCCTTCAATCAGTTTTTTTGCCAGAGCAATTTTACCTTTTGCCGTAACTTCTTCATTTTTAGTAACAAGGTAGGCGGGACAGACGGCAATGCAGTTTCCGCATTTGGCACAGGCGTGTGTCGTCAACTCAAAATCGAGCTTATCGATTTTCTCTTCCTTTCCCAGAAGCAGTGTTGCAACTTTCCCGATGACCGGCGACAATAATATCATCAGCTTCATGGAAAGGCCAAAGACTGCCGGACGGAAGACGAGTGCGGGGATATTCAGAAATTTTGACTGGATGCCGAAAAACTTGCCCGGATTCATGATATTATTCGGATCAACTTTTGCCTTGTAAGCCAAAAGATCCTTCTTCTTTTCACTGTTGTACAAGGAATTAATGAAGGCGGCATTCCAGATGCCCAGGCCATAAGGTTCCGCTCCCGCAGAAATAGCTGTTTGGGTGAGCATCTCCGCCAAAGGCAAATTGATGTAATATTTAAAATTCCTCGAATCGCAGAGGAAATTGGTCATGATGAGGGCCATTTTTCCATCAAGAATATAAGAGTCGATAAATATTTCGACGCCGAAATTAGCGCCCAGTTTTTTTGCCTTGGCAATAAAGCCCGCCGCAGCGCTAATGGGAATAATGCTTTCACTCGCCAGAATAGTTGGTCCCAGGCGCTTGGTTTTCATGCCGAAAAGGCGCTCATTCCACAAATAACTGGCAACATAACGGGGTGCTTCTTCAACCTTTTCGGACTCCTCCATATATTTCATGAACTTCTGATCTTCTTCCATGCTGCCAAATTCCAGCAGAACCCCGGCGCTCTTCTTAAATACCTGGGAATGCAGGAGTTCATTCACATCGTTTAAGTGATTCCCGTCCAGAAAACGGATTACATTGGCGTTAATGTTTTGGACATCTTGAATTTGGACAAATTTCTCAATGAAGGCAAAACCGGCTCTTTCGTCCGGAAAATAAAACAGATGCGGATAGGAACCTTGCGGGACGTCCCTTAATTTAAGATTTACCTCAACAATTATGCCGAATTCTCCTTCCGTGGACACAAAGTAATGGAAATCCGGATCGGCAGGGGTGATCTTTTTGGACTGGCCGGACGGTGTAATAACTGTCATTGATACAATTTGCTGCGATAAGTGACCATAGCGAAAGCTATTGATGCCGTAACCGCCCGTCGCAATCCATCCGGCCACGGTGGAAAACTTGCTGGAGGGATAGGTCATCAGACATAAGCCCTCTTTTTTGGCCAGAATATCAATGTCGCTCCAGCGCGCGCCGGCTTCCACAGTGACAGTTTTCTGCGGCACGTTGAGATAAAGGATTTTTCTAAAGGGAGATAGGTCAACGACAATACCGGCCTTTGTGGGGATGACACCGCCAAAGCCCCATGATGCAGCGCCTCTCGGTATCACCGGAATTTTTTTATCATTAGCAAAAACCAGTACTTTTTTTATCTCTTCGACGTTTTTAGGCTGAACTACAAAATCAGGCTGGATGTCAAAGAATGTTTTGGTCATGATCGCCGGTACGTCGCCGATGTCCTGACTGTACATTTCCTTTTCTTCGGCTTTATCGATAATTTTGATGTCACCGGCGATTTTTCTAAATTCTTCTAAATGTTTCATGTTTAATCGATCTCTTCCGTATCATTAGTAATTGCAGATTATGGAGACTCTACGTATTAATATTCTGATCGGTTACTTAAAAGCAAATTAAGTGCCAACGATGAACATTAGATGAACATTAGATGAAGCAGCGCCTCAGCATTGAACAAGGAAGTGAATTTTTTTAGTATAAATTTAACTCTACGGGAATAATTCGGAAATATAATCAAAATGATGTTACAATATTGTTGCTTCACCGGCAACGCTGATACAAATTTGTTCCATACGTCCTTTTATTTGCCTGTAACTTACAGCAAAGACCCGTCAACATCAAGTATATTATTAGTGTCAATTTCTTATATTCTGTTATCGGTAAATATATCAACTCTGTCGATTATTTATGATATTTTATTGAAAATGTCTTTGTTATCAATATGTATTACTCAATACGCATATCTTTAATTAAGCCGGAAGGATGAGCTCATCGATATTAAAGTAGACTAATGAACGGGAATTGTTATAATGTCGCAACATTCATTGAGCTTGGCATATTTTTCGCACTACCCTCTCCAAATAAAGTGGAATATTTTTTATGAAGTCCGGATCGGAAAATTATAGTTAAAATAGCAAATCGGAATAAGAAACAGCATATTTCAATACAATGGAGGAATTATGAAAACAGCGAAACCAATCACAGCAGCGGAAAGAAACTATATCATCGAGAAAGAAAAATTCGTACCCGTATCGGAATATTACGGTGAAGACACCTTCAATAATAAGGTAATGAAAGAAAAGCTTCCGAAAGATACTTATAAAAAACTGATGGAAGCAATTAACGAAGACAAAACCCTGGACATTACAACGGCGGATCTCGTGGCTCATGCCATGAAAGAATGGGCGCTGGAAAAAGGAGCTACCCATTTTGCGCACTGGTTCCAGCCGATGACCGGGATCACTGCGGAAAAGCACGATGCTTTTGTTGATCCGGTTGGCATCGGCGAAGTCATGGAAAAATTTTCCGGCAAGCAGCTGGTACAGGGCGAACCGGATGCATCCAGTTTCCCGAGCGGAGGCATCCGGGCAACTTTCGAAGCCCGCGGATATACAGCCTGGGACATGTCCTCGCCGGCCTTTATTCGCCGCAACGGCATCTCCACCACGCTTTGCATTCCCACTGCCTTCATTTCCTTTACCGGCGAGGCGCTGGATAAGAAGACGCCTCTGCTGCGTTCCAATAAAGCGGTCAGTAAAAGCGCCGTGAACATGCTGAAGATTCTGGGCAATAAAAATGTAAAAAAGGTTTACGCCAACCTTGGTCCGGAGCAGGAATATTTCCTGATTGATATGGATTATTTTTTCAAGCGTCAGGATCTGGTGCTGGGCGGACGCGCTATGGTTGGCGCGCCACCGGCCAAAGGGCAGGAACTGGAAGATCAGTATTTCGGCAGCATTAAAGAAAGAATGTCATCTTACATGCATGATATGGAAGAGGAACTTTTTAAACTGGGCGTCCCCGCCAAGACGAGACACAATGAAGTTGCCCCCAGCCAGTTCGAAATTGCCCCGGTGTATGAAGAAGCCAATCTGGCCGTTGACCATAACCAGATTGTCATGGATACAATGAAGTCTGTAGCGAGAAAACACAATCTGGCCTGCTTGCTGCACGAAAAGCCGTTTGCCAAAATAAACGGCTCCGGTAAACACGTCAACTGGTCGCTGGCCGACAGCAATGGGAACAATCTCTTAAATCCGGGCAAAACCCCCCATGACAACATTCAGTTTCTGGTTTTTTTGATTGCCACAGTTCGCGCTGTCTATAAAAATGCCGATATCCTCCGGGCATCGGTAGCAACTTATGCCAATGACCACCGGCTGGGCGCTAATGAAGCTCCTCCCGCCATCATATCCATCTTCCTTGGCGATCAGCTTTCCAGCATCCTGGCAAATATCGAAAAAGGAATCGTTACTAAAGCAACCAATGCAGAAATCATCGATCTCGGAATTTCATCACTGCCGATCGTCAGCAAAGACAATTCCGACCGCAACCGAACTTCGCCGTTTGCCTTCACCGGCAACAAATTTGAATTCCGGGCGGTGGGTTCCTCGCAATCCATTTCTTTTCCGGCTACGGTGCTCAACACCATTGTTGCCGAAAGCCTGGATTATCTGGCCGAAAAAATCAAAGCCAAAACCGGCAATATCAACCAGATTGTTTTCGAAGTATTAAAGAAGGAAATTAATGATATCAAACCGATTCTTTTCAATGGCGACAACTATACAAAAGAATGGGAAAATGAAGCGGAGAAAAGAGGTCTGCCGAATGACAAGACCACCCCTGTGGCGCTGAAGGCTTTAGTCACCGACAAAGCGCTGAATCTCTTTGAGAAATATTCAGTTCTTTCTAAAGTCGAACTCAAATCCAGATATCTGATCTATCTCGAAAAATACATCAAAGATCTGGAAATTGAAGTAAAATGCCTGAACAATATCTGCATGAATCAGGTGATCCCGGCGGCCGTCGCCTATCAGAAGGTGCTGGCCGGAGCAATTAACGAAACGAAGAATGCTCTGGGCAGTTCTGCCGTGCTTTCTTCGGAGATGGAAATCCTGAAAAAGATGGTGGATTTGATCAATAAAATCTATTCTATTAATAAAGATATCCTGACTAAAGTCGATGCCGCCAATGGCGTGCATGATGAGCAGAGAAAAGCCGAGATGCTTTGCAGCAAAGTAAAAACATGCATGAACGAACTGCGTGATTGCGTCGATGAGCTGGAAGGCCTGGTGGATGATGATATGTGGCCAATGCCCAAGTTCTGGGAAATGCTGTTTATCAGTTAAGCCATCGGGATCAGGAGGACATTATTCCATCCTGATCCCATAACGAAACAGGACAGGAGAAGAGAAATGATAATCTGCTGGACTCCGCAAGACGTGTTAAAGGTCGTAAAAGAGAAGAATGTCAGTTTCATTCAGCTCTGGTTTACAGATGTTCTCGGAATGCAAAAGATTTTCAGCATCAGCCCCTCGGAGCTGGAAGAAGGAATGGCCGAAGGAATGGGCTTTGACGGCTCCTCGATTGAAGGATTCTGCCGCATTGAAGAAAGCGACATGATTGCCCTGCCCGACCCGACCACTTTTCAGCTAATATCCTGGCGACCCAGCGACCGTCCGGTGGCACGGATGTTCTGTGATATCCATAACCCTGACGGAGCACCCTATGAAGGCGACCCCCGTTATGTCCTGAAGCGGATGCTGGAAAAGGCCAGGAACATAGGCTATACTTTCAATGTGGGACCGGAGCTGGAATATTTCTATTTTGCCAGTGATGCCTCCCCTGAATATCTCGATCATGGCGGCTATTTTGACGGACTGCCCGTTGATCGGGCTACCGATTTGCGCCGGCAGACAATTTTTGCCCTGCAGGATATGGGGGTTCGCGTGGAGTATTCCCATCATGAGGTAGCGCCGAGCCAGCATGAAATTGATTTGCGTTATGATGAAGCCCTGGCCATGGCCGATAAGGTTATGACTTATCGCACCACGGTAAAAGAGATTGCCCGCCAGAACGGCGTTTACGCTACTTTTATGCCCAAACCGGTTTTCGGAGTAAATGGCAGCGGCATGCATACCCATCAGTCTTTATTCCTGGACAACAGTAATGCCTTTTTTGACGGCAGCGACAAGTATCATTTATCTTCCCTTTGCAAACACTACATTGCCGGCCTGATGAAGCACGCACCGGAAATTACGGCGATTTGCAATCAGTGGGTGAATTCCTATAAGCGCCTTGTCCCGGGCTATGAGGCTCCGGTATACGTTTCCTGGGCCCGCCGCAACCGTTCCGCCCTGATTCGTGTTCCGATGTACAAACCGGGGAAGGAAAAAGCAACACGCATTGAATTCCGTTCTCCCGATCCGGCCTGTAATCCTTATCTGGCCTTTGCCGTTATGCTGGCAGCCGGCCTGAAAGGGATTGAAAATAAATATGAGCTGCCTGATCCGGTGGAAGAAGACATCTATGAAATGAATGAAAAGGCACGCCTCAGGGCCGGAATAGAATCGCTCCCCGGCAGCCTCCAGGAAGCAATCTCGCTCACTGCGAAAAGCTCTCTGGTTCGCGAAACTCTGGGCCAACATATTTTTGAGAAGTTCATTGAAAATAAAAAAATCGAGTGGGACAGTTTCCGTACTCATGTCAGCAAGTTTGAGACCGACCGTTACTTGCCTTTGCTTTAAATATTGACGAGCCCGGAGAAAAAAGATAGAAGGCTCCCTCTTGTTGAGGTACGCCTGAGGGGGGATTTTCTTCTTGGAGTTTCCCCTCCTTTTCCGGCTGTAAATAAAACCAGAAGACAAGCCCCCAGATCGAGACTAGAGATAAAGAAATGTCCCTGTTGAATAAAAACCATAGAGCCCTGCTGGTTTTGGAAGACGGCAGTCTATTTGAAGGTTTCGCCTTTGCCGGCGGCGGTGAAACCATGGGCGAAGTCGTTTTTAACACAGGTATGACCGGCTATCAGGAAGTTCTTACCGATCCCTCCTATAAAGGTCAGATAGTGGCAATGACCTACCCCCTGATCGGCAATTACGGCATTAACGCAGAAGACATGGAATCGGCGGGCATTCATCTGGAAGGTTTTATTGTTAAGGAATATCAGTCTAATCCCAGCAACTGGCGGATGCGCCAGAGCTTGAAATCATTCCTGGAAGATCAGGGCAAAATCGGCATGGAAGGGATCGATACCCGTGCGCTGACCCGACGTCTGAGGATTTCCGGGGCAATGAAAGGAATTATTTCCACCGAGACTAAAGATATTGCCGCGCTGCAGGAAAAAGTCAGGGCTTATCCCGGGCTGGTTGGACGCGATTTAGTCCGGGAAGTAAGTTGTCCCAGTCCTTATTTATGGAAGAATGGCGCTCCTAAAAGAGGCAAAATCCCCGTCCGGAAGCCGCGGAAAAAGCTGCGGGTGGTTGTTCTGGATTGCGGCGTTAAATACAACATATTAAGGCTTCTGGAAAATAACGGCTGTGAAGTCATTGTATTGCCGGCTGTTTCTTCCGGAAGCGATATTCTTGCGCTGCAGCCGGATGGAATTTTACTCTCCAACGGCCCGGGAGACCCTTCCGCATTGCCCTACATTGTGGAAACCGTCCGCCGTATTGTGGGAAAGCTGCCCGTGTTCGGCATTTGTCTGGGGCAGCAGATGATGGGCCAGGCAGTCGGCGGTTATACGGAAAAACTTAAATTCGGCCATCACGGCATCAACCAGCCGGTAAAAAATTTACGCACGGGTCGCATAGAAATAACCTCGCAAAACCACGGATTTGTCGTCGTCCCCGCTTCCGTGGATAAAAAAGCTGCGAATACTCACACCAATTTAAATGATAACACTTCCGAAGGCCTGCAAATGCTCAACACGATAAGTGTGCAATACCATCCGGAAGCGGCGCCCGGACCCCACGATTCCGAATATCTATTTTTACAGTTTGTGCAGATGATGAAAGAGCAAAAGGAGAAAGCATCGTGATCCTGATCATTGATTTTGGCTCTCAGTATAACCAGTTGATTGCCCGCCGGGTAAGGGAGCATCATGTCTACTGTCAGATTGAACCGCCGGATATTTCTCTTGCCGCAATAAAGGCACTTCAACCCGAAGGCATCATTTTATCCGGAGGACCGGCCAGCATCTACTCCAAGGGGTCGCCCCGTGTGGACAAGGGCATTTTCGGTCTGGGTATTCCTATCCTGGGCATCTGCTACGGCTTGCAATACATGGTGGATTGCCTGGGCGGCAAGGTCATCGGCTCGACCAAGCGCGAATACGGTTTTGCCGAACTGAGGGTAAAAAATCAAAGAGGAATCTTCTCCGGGGTCAATAAGAAATCTCAATGCTGGATGAGCCACGGAGACACTATCGACAAGCTTCCCGCCGGATTTGTCATTACCGCAACAACAGAAAATACTCCGGTCGCCGCCGCCGAGGATACAAAGAGGCATTTTTACGGACTGCAATTTCATCCGGAAGTAGTTCATACCCAGGCCGGCAAAAAAATCCTGGCAAATTTTCTGACTGCCGTTTGCTCCTGCAAGAAATCCTGGTCGATGAAGTCCTTCGTTAATCATGCCATTGCCGAAATAAGGCAGCAGGTGGGTGACGGCAAGGTGATTCTGGGCCTCTCCGGCGGCGTTGATTCTTCCGTTGCCGCTGTTTTGCTGCACCGGGCCATCGGCCGCCAATTAACCTGCGTTTTTGTTGACAACGGCGTATTAAGGGCCGGTGAAGCCGAACGCGTTCTGGAAATGTTCAAAAAACATCTGCAGATCAACTTGCGCTTTGCCCGTTCAGGGAAGCTATTTTTAGACAAGCTCAAAGGCGTAACGGACCCGGAAAGAAAGCGTAAAATAATCGGCCGCACTTTCATCGAAGTTTTTAATCAAGAAGCGCATAAAATAAAAAATGTGAAATTTCTGGCACAGGGAACTCTTTACCCGGATTTGATTGAATCGCGCTCTGCTTTCGGCGGACCCAGTGCAGTAATTAAGTCTCACCACAATGTCGGCGGCCTGCCTAAAAAAATGAATTTGCAGCTGGTCGAACCGCTTAAACATCTGTTTAAAGATGAAGTGCGGCTTCTGGGCAAAGAGCTGGGGCTGGCCGATGACGTTGTCTGGCGTCAGCCTTTCCCCGGACCGGGACTGGCTATCCGTATTATCGGGGAGGTGACTGCGCAACGTTTATCTGTGCTGCGCAAGGCGGATACGATTCTGATCGAGGAAATCCGGACCGCGAATCTTTACTACAAGCTGTGGCAGTCGTTTACCATTTTGCTGCCTCTGAAAAGCGTCGGCATCATGGGCGATCAGCGCACGTATGAAAATATCGTGGCCATTCGTGCGGTCCAAAGCGACGATGCGATGACTGCCGACTGGGCCCGGCTGCCGCAGGAGCTGCTGGCGCGCGTATCCACCCGCATTATTAATGAAGTCCGCGGCATCAACCGCGTTGTCTATGATATCAGCTCCAAACCCCCCAGCACTATTGAGTGGGAGTAAGGGGGTGGCGATATACCAGCTTACATTCGCAATTCTTTCGCCGACATATCGCTTCATGCGGTTCGAAAACTCGCGCCTCTGGCGCTCAAACAAGCGAACCGGCGGAATCTCGCTAGAGCAAACGGGTCATACCCTAACGTAAAAAGTTCCATTTGAACAATTTTGAGGGTATATCGCTTGAGATGAAAGAAAAAATATTTGTTAAGGTTAATCAGTGCCGAAACGAACCGACATAAAAAAAATACTCCTGATCGGCTCCGGGCCGATCATCATCAGCCAGGCCTGCGAATTTGATTATTCCGGAACGCAGGCCTGTAAAGCCCTGCGCGAAGAAGGCTATGAAGTTGTTTTAATCAACAGCAATCCGGCGACAATTATGACCGACCCGGAAATGGCCAACCGCACCTATGTGGAGCCCATCACCCCGGAGGCAGTCACCAAGATTATTGCCCGCGAAAGACCGGATGCACTCTTGCCTACGCTGGGCGGGCAAACCGGTTTAAATACCGCCGTTGCGCTGGCCGAAAGCGGAGTTCTTGAAGAAGTACGGCGTAGAAATGATCGGCGCCTCGCTCCCGGTTATTCACAAAGCTGAAGACCGGGAAAAATTCCGGAAAGCCATTGAAAAAATCGGCCTGCGGATGCCGCAGAGCGGTTTTGCCCACAGCATACAGGAAGTCATGAAAATTGCCGTCGAGATCGGCTTCCCGATAATTGTCCGGGCATCTTTTACCCTGGGCGGAACCGGCAGCGGTGTGGCTTATAACCGTGAAGAACTGCTGGAAATTGCCCAGGCCGGCCTGGATGCCAGTATGATCCGGGAGGTGATGATTGAAGAATCCGTCCTGGGCTGGAAAGAATATGAACTGGAAGTGATGCGCGACCGCGCGGATAATGTTGTCATTATCTGTTCTATTGAAAATTTCGACGCGATGGGCGTGCATACAGGCGAATCAATCACTGTTGCCCCGGCCCAAACGCTGACTGATAGAGAATATCAGCACATGCGCGATGCAGCCATTGCCATTATGCGGGAAATCGGCGTGGAAACCGGCGGTTCCAATGTCCAGTTTGCCATCCATCCGGACACCGGTGAAATGATTGTCGTCGAAATGAATCCCCGCGTATCGCGGTCATCGGCGCTGGCATCGAAAGCAACAGGCTTCCCGATAGCGAAAATCGCCGCTAAACTGGCGGTGGGTTATACGCTCGATGAAATTCCCAACGACATCACCCGGGAAACAATGGCTTCGTTTGAGCCGACCATCGATTACTGTGTTGTGAAAATCCCGCGCTGGACATTTGAAAAATTCCCGGAAACGGATGATTTATTGACAACGTCGATGAAATCGGTCGGCGAAACCATGGCCATCGGCCGTACTTTTAAGGAAGCGCTGCAAAAAGCCGTCCGTTCACTGGAAATCGGCCGCTTCAGTCTGGTATATCCGCTGCCGGCCGATATAACTGACAACAAAGACTTATTGAAAAACAAGCTTGTCCTTCCGAACTCTCTGCGTTTATTTTATATAGCCGCCGCTCTCCAGAAGGGAGTTACCGTAACTGAGATACAGCAACTGACAAAAATTGATCCCTGGTTTTTACATCAGCTGGCGGAAATTGTTGCCGCCGAAGAAGAATTGAAAAACTCTGCGCCTTCCGTGGAATTGCTGAAAGCAGCAAAGGCCATGGGGTTTGCTGATCGCGCTCTGGCCTTTGTCTGGAATAAATCAGAGCAAGAAATTCGCCGCTGGCGTGAAGAGGAAAAAATCATCCCGGTTTACAAACTGGTTGATACCTGTGCCGCGGAATTTGAAGCTTATACCCCCTATTATTATTCCACCTATGAGACGGAAAACGAAACGCGTCCTTCGGACAAAAAGAAAGTAGCGATTATCGGCGGCGGACCGAACCGCATCGGTCAGGGAATTGAATTCGACTATTGCTGTGTTCACGCTTCTTTTGCCTTGAGGGAAGAGGGCATCGAGAGCATCATGATCAACTCCAACCCGGAAACAGTAAGTACAGATTATGATACTTCCGACAAACTGTTTTTTGAACCGGTTACGCTCGAAGATGTTTTACATATCCTGCAGACGGAAAAACCGGCAGGGGTCATCGTCCAGTTTGGCGGCCAGACGCCCTTGAATCTGGCCCGCGGCCTGGAAGCCGCCGGAGTCCCTATACTCGGCACCTCGCCCGACGCCATTGACCGGGCGGAAAACCGCGACCGTTTTCAGGAAATCGTCACTAAACTAAATCTCCATCAGCCGGACAATGACACCGCGAGAACCATAGAAGATGCGTTGATCGCTGCCGAACGGATCGGCTATCCGGTGCTGGTTCGTCCTTCTTACGTGCTGGGCGGCCGGTCCATGGAAATAGTCTACGATCCGGATACCCTGAAGTCCTTTATGGCCAAAGCTATGCTGGTTTCTCCGGATCATCCGATACTGATCGACAAGTTTTTAGAAGACGCCATTGAAGTTGACGTCGACGCCCTGAGTGATGGGCAAAATACCGTAGTGGCCGGAATCATGGAGCACATCGAAGAGGCGGGAATTCATTCCGGCGACAGCGCCTGTGTTTTGCCGCCCCTGACCATATCTGACGGACTGCTGGAACTGATCAAAAGGCAAACCGTTATGCTCGCCGCTGAATTAAAGGTCGTCGGCCTCATGAACATTCAGTATGCCATTAAAGATGGGATCTTGTATGTCCTGGAGGTCAATCCCCGGGCATCCCGCACTGTTCCCTTTGTCAGCAAAGCCATCGGCGTACCTCTGGCCAAACTGGCCACCAAGGTCATGCTGGGCCAAACCCTGCCGGAATTGGGTTTTACTAAAACCATTAAACCTGAATATATTTCAGTGAAGGAAGCCGTCTTCCCTTTCAATCGTTTCCCCAACGTCGATATTCTTCTGGGACCGGAGATGAAATCGACCGGCGAGGTCATGGGCATCGACCATTCCTTCGGGTTAGCATTCGCCAAATCGCAAATGGCCGCCGGTTTTAAGATGCCGGTTGCCGGAACCGTTTTTATCAGTGCTCACGATTACCATAAAGACAAAATAATACCGGTTGCCAGGATCTTCCGGGAAATTGGCTTCCAAATAGCAGCTACCCGCGGTACGGCTGAACACCTGGAAAGAAACGGGATTGAAGCCCGGGTAGTTCTTAAGGTCAGCGAGGGACGGCCGAACATTGTTGATCACATTAAAAACGGCGATATTTCCATGGTAATCAATACCAGCCTGGGACGAAAATCCACCCGCGACGCATATCATATCCGGCGGGGAGCCCTGACTTACAATATTATTTATACAACAACCATTGCCGGGGCACGTGCTTTATGTGAGGCTACACAGGCAATAATCAACGAAGATTGGCAGGTTTGTTCGCTGCAGGAATACCACCGGAAATAACGATGATAATCATTGCCGGCAAAACATCGCTGTTATTGAGTGGCGACACACAGAAGTGACAATCTAAGCAGAGAGAGTTTATATGACATTATCAGCAGAAGGAAATTTAAAGAAGTCCGGCCGCCCCCGCGAAGAGTGCGGTATTTTCGCTATTCACGGCCATGAGGAAGCTTCCCGTCTGACCTTTTTCGGGCTTTTTGCCTTGCAGCACCGGGGCCAGGAATCAGCCGGAATTGTCAGCTCCGACGGCTGCCAGGTTTGGGACCATAAGGGAATGGGTCTCGCCTCGGAGGTATTTAAAGAACCTAACCTGCAGAAGCTCCCCGGCAAATTAGCCATCGGTCATGTCCGTTATTCCACAACCGGTTCTTCGGTACTTTCCAACGCCCAGCCTTTTCTGGTGCATTTTGCCGATGATTATTATGCCCTGGCCCATAACGGGAATATTATCAATGCCCAGCAATTGCGGCAGGAACTGGAAAGCAACGGATCGATCTTTCAGTCGACCATGGACAGTGAAATAATCATTCACCTGATGGCCCCGCATTTGAAGGATGGATTGGAAAAAGCTCTGGTTGCCGCTCTTTCCCGGGTTGAAGGCGCCTACAGCATCATCATGCTTACCCGCGATAAAATTATTGCCGCCCGTGATCCCCGGGGATTCCGGCCGCTGGCCCTGGGCCAACTCAACGGCAGCTGGGTTGTCGCTTCGGAAACCTGCGCCTTTGATCTGGTTGCCGCCAAATATATCCGTGATGTCAACCCCGGTGAAATACTTATTATTGACGACTCCGGCTGCAAAAGCATCCAGCCCTTTCCGGCGGTAAAACCATGCCATTGCATTTTTGAATTGATTTATTTCGCCCGCCCGGACAGCCAGATTTTCGGTCAGAATGTTTATTTGTGCCGGAAGCGACTGGGCTACGAACTCGCGCGTGAGTATATTCCCAACGTAGATATAGTCATGCCCTTCCCCGACTCGGGCAACTATGCGGCTCTGGGTTACGCTGAAGAATCCGGTATCACCTTTGAGATGGGAATGATTCGTAATCATTATGTCGGCAGAACATTTATTCAGCCGACCCAGCTTATGCGTGATTTCGGCGTGCGCGTAAAACTCAATCCCGTGCGGCCGCTCCTGGCCGGCAAAAAAGTTTTAATCGTTGAAGATTCGATCATCCGCGGCACAACCAGCCGCAACCGCGTGCAGAATTTAAGGGGAATCGGCGTTAAAGAAATCCATATGGCCATCAGTTGTCCGCCTACTACTCATCCCTGCCCGTATGGCATCGATTTTTCCTCCAAGGGAGAATTGCTGGCGGCAAGAAAAGGCAATGAAAAAGCTATTGCCGAATTCATCGGTCTGGACTCTTTACACTATCTGACCGTGGAGGGTATGGTCCGGGCCACGGGTATGAATGCCGATTGTTTCTGCCTGGCCTGCTATACCGGCGACTATCCGCTCGCCCCTCCCGATGCCATCAATAAGTTTTGCCTGGAAAAAAAATAAACTGATTAAAACTTTCCGCCCGAAATCCATAATGCAGGTGCGCTTGCAAATAAGATGCACCTGTATTATATATCCCCCGCAGAATCTAAAGAAGGTAATAAATTATGTGGAAGAATAAAGTCGTTTCTCCAAAGGAAGTTCTCTCTAAAATCGAACCGGGTATGACTATTTTTCTCGGCACGGGAATGGCGGAACCGCGGACGCTGGTTAAACATCTCATGGCTTCAGAAGAATACAACCTGCAGGACCTGGAATTAATTCAACTGGTGAGCATCGGGGATACAATACCGATTGATGAGAGATATTCACGGAAATTCCGCCTGAGGACATTTTTTTCCGGCTGGATTGCCTCCGAGGCCGTGAGTGCAGGAAGAGTCGATCTTATACCCAGCAGATTTTCCAAAATACCAGCGCTGTTCAAATCGGGAGCAATTCATATTGACGCGACCTTCATTCAGATTTCTCCGCCGGATGAAAACGGTTACTCCTGCCTGGTGGGAGTAGATGTAGAAAGGCAGGCTATGGAAGTATCTCATCTGGTTGTCGGCGAGATCAATGAGCACGCTCCCCGTATTCATGGTGATACGCTTGTGCACGTGGACGAATTCAACTATTTTGTCAATTCCACGGAGCTGCCGCTTTATATTCCCCGTTGGCCGTTGGCGGATGTTTATCTGGAAATCGCCGCGAATATAGCATCTGTAGTTGAAGACAGAAGCTGCATATCCTTCGGCATAGGACCGCTCTATGAAGCTTTAGCCATCCAGCTGGCTGCAAAAAAGAATCTGGGCATCCATTCGCCTTTTTTCACTGACGCCCTGATGGATCTGGTGAAGAGCGGTGCTGTCACCAACCGTTACAAAGGATTTCAGCGCGGCAAATGCTCCGCGTCTTATCTGCTGGGCACAGAAAAATTGATGAACTGGCTGGATCGTAATCCGCTTGTGGACTTTCAGCCGGAAAACGTGATCACCGACCCGAATATAATCGGCAGCAATAATCGGATGACCGCCATTCTTCCGGCTCGAAAAATTGATTTGACGGGGAATGTCGCCCTGCACACCGGCAAGGGGAATCTCACAGCCGGTCCGGGAAATGTGCAGGAGATTTTTATCGGCGCGTCACTTTCGAAAAATGGCCGGACAATCTTCGGTCTTCCCAGCCGCAACATCAAGGGTACGCCGAATATTGTTCTTTCTGTTGATAATATGCCTTTTCAGTTTACGAATCGCGAATCCATGGATCTGGTCGTGACGGAATACGGCGTGGCATATCTCCTGGGAAAAACAATGCGGGAGCGCGCGCAGGAACTGATTGACATCGCCCATCCCGATGACCGCGCGGAACTGGTCAGGCAGGCCAAAGAGGCAAAATTGCTTTACGCCGACCAGATTTTTTTCCCGGAATCGGGACACCTTTACCCCTCCAAGGTATGCTGTTTCCATGAGTTTAAAGATGGCCTGAAGGTTAATTTCCGGCCGATCAAACCTTCCGATGAAGAAAAGATGCGCGACCTGTTCTACCGTTTTTCTGATCAGGCCGTTTATTCCCGGTATTTCACCTCTATAAAAACAATGCCCCATAAAAAAATGCAGGAATATGTCAACGTGAATTACCGGTTGGTGATGTCGATTGTAGGTGTGGTCGAAGTTGCTGCCGGCACCGAAAAAATCATTGCCGAGGCGCGTTATGCCCGGATGAAACAGGATGGCTATGCCGACACGGCATTCGTTGTGGACGAAGAGTATCAGGGCAGAGGCATCGCTTCGTATCTCCTCGAATTACTGATTCGTACGGCCCGCGAAGATGGTATTCAGGGCTTCACCGCCGATGTTCTGGCAACGAATAAATCAATGCTGAAAGTGTTCGAAAAGGCGCCCTTCCCTGTTCAGACTGTTCTATCCCGAGGCATCTATGAATTAACCATCCCCTTCACTCCTTTGGCGGAGTTGAAGGAAAAGGAGTAACAGAAGAAACTTATCCCCCTGTTAAATTGCCGCCGGAAGGCTGATAACGACCTCACAGAAGGCGTCACCCCGGTTGAGATTTTTCATGTGCGCCACATTCAGCGGAAAGTCCTTGCCGAAGATGCCGCGCGCAAGACCCTGATAGGTCTCCACAGTTGCAATGCCGCAGTCGGCTACACCGGCCTTGGCGATGGCTTTCTGCGTTTCACAGTCCGTTACCTTGACCGTAATGTTATTTCCGGCAAAGGTGACGCTTCTTCCCTCCATATTCATCACCGTTGCGAAAATCTCCAGGGCTTCCAGAAAACTCTCCGGCCATACCGGGTTGGGGAAAAACCGTTCTCTCATCTTTTTTCCCAGGACATAGGAAAAACGCTTCCAGACCTCCACATCAATATCCCAGGCCGCATCCTTACCCATTTTATCCGCCAGGGCCAGAAACCAGGCGCCGTCCAGCCGGATGAAGGCCGATCGGGAAAGGTCAAACAATTGTTCCGTAGTCAAATGCATTGCTGCTTGCTCCTTGTGTCAAGACTCGTCAGGTCCAGTTTTTTCTTGCTTCCTCTGTAAATCAACAACAACATGAGAAGAGCTCAATATCAGCCGATTAAATAAAAACATCAGTGCCCTTTCGCCCCGGCAGCAAGCCGGTCCATGACTGCAAAACCAATGCCGGAGAGAACAAAGGTAAGATGGATGCCCACTTTCCAGGCCAGGTGCTCGTTACTGATGGATTCCAGATTGACAAACGACTTCAGCAGCTCGATTGCGGAAATGGCGACGATGGAACCGATCACCTTCATTTTCAGATCAGAGAAACCGACCTTCCCCATCCAGTCCGGACGATCCTCGTGCCCTTTTGTATCAATCTTCGAGACAAAATTTTCATAACCGGCAAAAATTATAATAATCATGAGATTGGCAACCAGAACTATGTCAATCAGCGACAATATTCCTGCCATCACCTGTCCACCCTCGCCGCCGATGACAACGGGGATGAGCTTCACGAACTCCTTGACAAACTTGACCAGGAGCAGGGCGTTGGCAGCTACAAGCCCTATATAAAAAGGCGCCAGCAGCCAACGGCTCTCATACATGAATTTTTCCAAGAAATGTTCAACCCGCTTTAAAAACATATTTCATACTCCCTGAATCGTTTTTCCCCTCATTCCGCCCTGCCGGAACCGGCGCAGGCAAAATAAGGAAAAGAGATTCCTTTGTCAATATAATATTATAAAATCGGATTCCCGCAATTAAATCTGATCGGAAGTTTAGATGAGGAAAGGAAAAACCGCAGAAACACGGCAAATCATCTTTGGTTTCAGACAGATTCAGCTTTATACTGCTATGCCATTTAGTCCTAAGGAAGCATCTTCTTATAAAACGCCGCCTGGTTTTCACCCATGATCTTCCTGATCTCGGTTTCGGTGAATCCTTCCTTCAGAAGTTCCTGGGTCAGCAGGGCTATCCCGGATGCGGCAAACGGCATCGGAACGCTCCCATCCGAATCGGAACCAAGACCGATGCTGTCGATGCCGGCTATATTTACCGCATACTTGATTGCCCGTACTGTCGCCTTCAGGTCGGTGATAGGGCCTATCGCCTCCTCCCAGAATCCGATGCCGATAAGACCGCCTTTGGAGGCGATCCGCCGGAGCTGGTCGTCGGAAAGGTTCCGGTTGTTGTTGACCGTTCCCTTCACGCCGGTATGCGATACCATTACCGGCCGCGTCGAGAGCGCCAGAACTTCATTAATCGTCTGTGACGACGAATGCGCGAGATCGATGATCATGCGTTTCTGTTCTGCGATCCGCAGCATTTCTCTACCTTTATCGGTCAACCCGCCCTTGGCCACGCCGTGCATAGAACCCGCCATCTCGTTATCAAAGAAATGAACAAGCCCGACCACCCGGTAACCCGCGTCATAAATTGCCTTTATGTTGCCGGGGTCGCCTTCGAGCACTTGCGTTCCTTCGATTCCGAGCACGCCACCGACAATGTCCGGTTCTTTCCGGCGCCGTTCAAGAAATTTTTCTAACTCGTCTGCACTCTTGATCACGATAAGTTTCCCGTTGGAGCGCTCGGCAAACCGGTGCAGCTTGGACGCCAGATAGAGCGCCCGTTCTTTCAGGCTAAACCAGGAGGAAACCGGCCATAGTTCGGCAATGGCGAGAATGGTGATATTGTCCGTCGTGCCGGCGTTGCCTTCGATATTCATGCCCCGCGGTGTTTTCGTTACGGCCATGAAATTCTGCAGCGCGATGTTGCCTTCCTGCATCCGGGGCAGGTCAATGTAACCCCGGCTGTTTTTTTTCATTAAATCCCTGTCCCACATGAGAGAATCATTATGCATATCGGCGATGAACAGCGTCTTGTGCAGCGCCGCCGCCTCGGGCGAGACTTTGTATGGCGGCTGCGCGTATCCATAGTTCCATTTCTCGTCCACATACGACGGAAGGTAAAAGAAGAACACCAACCCGGCCAATACGATAAGCACGCCGATGACGTTGAGCGCTTTTTTCATACCGAATCCCCCTTTTTGCTCTGAGTTGAAATCATTATTTTTCATACTCTATTTGTTACCATAGATCAAGAAGGCTGACTGCCTCGTTTTTCTGTTTTGGTGATTCATCCGCAACACCCGCACTGCTGATATTTCAAGATACGGATAGACTGCTAATATCATTTATTATTTGATCGCAGCGCTTTGGCTGAACTTCGCCCTTATCCTTACATTATACTTTTTAAACTTGACAAGTTTTGGGCATATGCTTATAATGATCATTAGGGAGAAAAATAGGAAAATGCCCCGACCAAAATGCTGCCGTCATGTAGGTTGTATGCCGGATAAAAATTATTTTAAGCCCAGAGGAATACCTTCTTCACTGTTGGATGAAGTAGTGCTTTCTCTTGATGAGTATGAATCCGTGCGTCTGGCCGATTTCGAGGAATTATATCAGGAACAGGCAGCGGTAAAGATGGGAATTTCTCGGCAGACCTTCGGGAGGATCATCGAATCAGCCCATAAAAAGATTGCCGATGTTTTAATTCATGGAAAGGCATTAAAAATTGAAGGTGGAGAAATTGCCATCAAGGAGATGGCATCTTTCACCTGCAGGAAATGCCATAGAATATTCGCTACAGATTGCGAGGAGCAGGACACGAAAATATGTCCGCATTGCCGGATACCGGCATAAAAATATGATTAACTACAGTAGAAAAGGAGAGAATTATGAAGATCGCACTACCATCCAGCCAAAATCAAGTGGACGAGCATTTTGGCCACTGTGAATATTTTACCGTATTCACGATTGACGACAATAACAAAATACTGTCACAGGAAACAATCACGCCGCCCGCCGGTTGCGGCTGCAAATCGGATATTGCCTCGATATTGGCAAAAATGGGCGTGACGCAGATGCTGGCCGGAAACATGGGACAGGGCGCCGTAAACGTTTTGGGAAACAACGGAATCCAGGTTTTCCGCGGCTGTTCCGGAAACGTAAAAGATGTTGCCGAAAGCTGGCTGGCAGGCCAGCTCAATGATTCCGGTATTTCCTGTGCTCAGCATGAGCACGGATGCCATGAAGGCTAATGCTAAAATTAAGTTTCTGATATGAACACCAGACATTCCCCGAAGACGTTGCCATTTAATCTGGGCGACGAGCAAAATATCATCCTCAATTCTATTGCGGATGGTGTTTTCACTGTCGATCAAAACTGGCGTATTACATCCTTCAACCGCGCGGCGGAAAAGATTACGGGCGTTTCCAGAGAGGAAGCCGTCGGCCAACTGTGCAAGGACGTCTTAAAAGCGGATATCTGTGAGAAAAACTGCTGCCTGCGCACCACCATGAAGACCGGAACGCCGATTATTAACAAAAAGGTTGATATAATCGACGCAACAGGCAGAAAGATTCCGATCAGTATTTCCACGGCCTTATTGCGCGACAAGGGCGGCGCGCAACTGGGTGCGGTGGAAACTTTTCGGGATATAAGCGTCGAAGAAGGCCTGCGTAAAGCCATCAAGGCGAGATATTCTTTTGCGGATATCATCTCGAAAAACCATAAGATGCTTCAATTGTTCGATATGCTTCCCGACCTCGCCGTAAGCCAAAGCACTGTTTTGATTGAGGGGGAAAGCGGCACGGGAAAAGAACTTTTCGCCCGCGCCATTCATGATCTCAGTCCGAGAAAAAAGCAGCCGTTTATTGCTGTTAATTGCAGCGCACTGCCGGACACTTTACTCGAGTCGGAGCTTTTCGGATATAAGGCGGGTGCATTTACCGACGCGAAAAAAGATAAACCGGGCCGATTTCGCCTGGCGGAAAACGGCACACTTTTTCTCGACGAAATTGGAGATATTACCCCGGCCATGCAGGCGAAGCTTTTGCGTGTTTTACAGGAAAAAACCTACGAACCGCTGGGCGCAACGGAAAGCCTTGAGCACAATGTGCGCATAATCGCGGCTACCAACAAAAATCTTGAGGAACTTGTCCGGCAGGGCCGTTTCCGGGAGGACCTATTTTACCGGATTCATGTTTTCAAAATCACGCTACCGCCGCTGCGCGAGCGTATGGAAGACATCCCCCTGCTGATCGAACATTTCATCGCCCGCTTCAATGCGATACAGAAAAAGGACATCACGGGCACAAGCAACGAGGCGATGGCTGTTTTAATGGCCTATGCCTATCCGGGGAACATCCGCGAATTGGCTAATCTTATCGAAAGGGCTTTTATTCTCTGCAAAACCGGGCTCATCGAAAAGAAGCATCTGCCGGAATCGCTTTTTATGGAAGCAGCAAGACATGCTCCAAGCGATTCCGAGTCTCTCAAGGATATGCAATCCACCTATCTGTTTAACGCCCTTAGACAAAACAACTGGAATCGCCCACAGACCGCCAGACAACTGGGCATGCACAAAAGCACGCTTTATCGCAAGATCAAATCCCTGGGTCTGTCTCTTCCCCAATAATAGCAATATAGTCGCATTATTGCGCCAGCGTCGCAGCAGAAGTTGCGTTTTTGCGACCTTTCTCCACCGAATCAAGTCCCGATTAATTTCAAGTAATCATTATCACTGGTTTAATTAAAAGCTCTCTCCCTTGGCACTTTCCTTGCAATTTTACTTAAGCATGAAACAGAACTGCAATACTCCCTCAGACCGAAAAGGCATAAAGATGGCCCTGTCCGTATGGAAAGATTATATCTCCACTGTTTTTGATACAGCCGAGCAGCTATTAGTTTTGGAACTCGACGGAACAGAGGACCCGAAACGGACAACGGTAAAAATGAACACCGCAGACATCGCGGGGCGGGCGAGCCAGCTCAAGGAAAAGCAAATTGAGGTCTTGATTTGTGGCGCCATTTCCCGGCCTCTCGAAGCTTCGCTTACGTCTCTGGGCATAAAGGTACATGCTTTCATAAGAGGACCAGTGGAAGAAGTTCTGGCCGCTTATCAAAACGGTGATCTGGATCAAGCCGCCTTTGCACTGCCCGGTTGTCAGGGACGTGGCTGCGCGCGTAATCGCAGGCAGAATCGCCGGAGGGGAAACATTATTAGTTAATATGCAGCCCCTCCTTAATGGAAAGTCATTATATTTAATGCTTGAGCATCAGGAGAAAAAACATTGAGCCAGTTTATCCCCAAAGACATATTTTTCACCAAAGGTGTCGGCACCCGCAGAGAACAACTTCATTCTTTTGAACTGGCACTACGTGACGCAGGCATACAAAAATGCAATCTTGTCCAGGTATCAAGTATCATGCCTCCTTATTGCCGAATTATCTCACGGTCGGAATGGCTGAAAAAACTTCACCAGGGAGCTATAACTTTTTGTGTAATGAGCCGCTGTTGCAGCAACGAACCGCGTCGGCTCATATCTGCATCCGTCGGTTGCGCCATACCGGTAGACAAAAAAACATATGGCTATATCAGTGAACATCATGCCTTCGGATGCACGGAACGGCAGACAGGTGACTATGCGGAAGATCTTGCAGCGGCAATGTTGGCCTCAACACTGGGCATTGATTTTAACGTCGATGAGAGCTGGGATGAAAAAAAAGAATTATTCAAAATCAGCGGCAAAATAGTAGGAACCCGCAACACGACACAATCGTGTGTTTTGAAAACAAGGACTATACCACCGTTCTGGCGGCAGCGGTCTTTGTATTCTGAAAACGGTTTAACAATTTAAGGGAGGTAATATTCATGAATGGTGCAAATCGTAGCGGAAGAGGTAATGGTGGTGGCCGGGGCCGTAAGGGTGGACCGATTGCCGGCGGCGCGGTAGGCACCTGCCGGTGTCCCCATTGCGGCCATACGCAGCCGCATGAACGAGGCGTTCCCTGCACGCAGGCTCAGTGTCCGAAGTGCAAGACGGCGATGATACGGGAATAAATAAACAAACTTGGAAAGGAGGATTTTTATTATGCCAAGAGGAGATGCAACAGGCCCCATGGGAATGGGACCAATGACCGGCCGCGCAGCAGGTTTCTGTGCCGGGCCGGGATATGCAAATAACGCCGGAGGGCGTGGTTTCGGGATGGGTTTTGGACGCGGCGGCGGATTTAGACGGCGCAATCGTTTTTTCGCCACAGGTGTGCCGGGTCGTACGGGGTTTGGCAATTTTGCAGCACCTTTTCAAAAGGCCGATCCGGAAACGGAAAAGCAGGTACTGAAAAGAGAGACAGAATACTTGCAGGCCGAAATGGATGCAATTAAGAAGCGTTTGGACGAACTGACTGCCCAAGGCCAAAGTAAATAATTACTCCTGGCAGCGCATTAGACATAGGTATGGATTGCCGTCCATGCCAGGACGGCGGCGACGCGATTCTCCCCCCTTCGCGCGCCGCCGCCAATTAAATGATAGCGGGAAATAATCGGCGTTGAAAAAATTTTCGAGGGTTCAGACAAGGGGCAGAAAATGAAAAGAATAGGAATTATCATCTGCGCCCGCTACGGCAATTGCGGACTCTTATAATTAATGCCAAAAAAGAAAGGAATATATGAAAATCGCTATAACTACATCCGGTAATGATTTAAACGCGCCTTTGGACAGCCGTTTTGGACGCGCGCTGAAATTTCTTATTTATGATTTAGGAGCCAAAACTTTCGAGATCGTTGATAACCAACAGAATTTGAACGCGGCGCAGGGCGCGGGTATTCAGTCTGCGCAAAACATTGCCCGATTGGGTGCGGGAGCGCTTATTACCGGACACTGTGGCCCTAAGGCATTCCGTGTTTTACAGGCGGCAAAGATAAAGATTTACAACACCACTGTCGAAACGGTATCGGAAGCGATTGCCCAATATCTCGAAGGCAGATTGACGGAAGCCACAACCGCCGACGTCGAAGGGCACTGGGTATGACAGATTATCGGATCGACTGTAAACCTATCGGTATTATTCACAGCGAGCATACCATTGCTGAAAAAACACCCATCCAGCCCGTGTATGCGAAAGGCTGCAAAGGGCAAGTCGAAGTGTTCCCTGAATACGCCAGGGGGTTGCGCGATCTGGACGATTTTTCCCACATCTATCTGATCTACCATTTTCATCAATCGCCACAGGTTAAACTGATCGTCAAACCGTTTCTACAAGATGTTGAACGGGGGGTGTTTGCGACACGGTCGCCATGCCGACCCAATGCCCTTGGTCTGAGCGTAGTGGAACTTGTCGGCGTTGATGGCAATATTTTGTATCTGGACAACGTGGATATTTTAGATGGCACACCACTTCTGGACATCAAGCCCTACACAGCCAAGTTTGATCTTAACTATGTAAAGAAAAACGGCTGGCAGGACGAGGTGGATGAACATACTGCTCAAAAACGGGGAAAACGAGGGTATGAAGGCGGAGGACTTCCTTGAAAATAGCTATCGCTTCCGGCAAAGGAGGAACCGGCAAGACTACCGTATCCGTCAATCTGGCGCGCACGATGGGCAACCGTGTCCTACTTTTGGACTGCGACGTAGAAGAGCCTAACGCCCATCTGTTTCTTAAGGGAGACAAGGTCAGGGAAGAAATCGTTACGATTCCGATTCCCCAGGTTGATGAATCGCTTTGCAACAGCTGCGGCGAATGCAGCAAATTTTGTGAATACCACGCCATTGTCACATTTGGAACGGCGCCTTTAATATTCCCGGAAATGTGCCACGGCTGCGGTGGTTGTACACGTGTCTGTCCTCCAAAAGCAATAACGGAGGTCGGCCGCCGCATCGGTGTGGTCGAAACACTGACGTCGGAAAAAATCACGCTCATTGGCGGGAGACTGGATGTCGGTGTAGCCATGGCGCCACCGCTGATCCGAGCAGTTAAAGAGCACCTGCATAATAATCTTCCGGCTATTCTGGATGCGCCTCCAGGAACATCATGCCCGGTCATTGCCACCATTCGGGATACGGATATGGTCTTGCTGGTTACGGAACCCACGCCGTTTGGCCTGAACGACCTTGCGCTTGCCGTGGACATGGTGCGCGAACTGAAAATTCCCTTCGGCGTCATTATCAACCGGATGGGCAGCGGAGATGACCGCGTACACCAATATTGCGAAAAAGAAAACATCCCCGTTTTACTGGAGATACCGGACGACCGCCGGATTGCCGAGGCCTATTCCCGGGGAATCCTTATGGTTGATGCGTTGCCGGAATATCGCAAACTTTTCGAGAACCTGATGGAAAAAATAAGCAAATTTAAAAAGAAAGAAAGGATATAAAAATGCCGACCTATGAATATGAATGCAATAGTTGCCGTGTGCACTTTGAACGGCAGCAAAGCATGAAAGAAGAGCCGCTTAAGACGTGTCCCGAATGCGGGGGAAACCTCCAAAGGCTGGTCAGCGGCGGCAGTGGTTTTATTTTAAAATCACAGGGTCAAAGCCACCACGACTCGCGCAAGAGCTGCTCTCTGGAAGAAACCGGCAAAACGTGCTGCGGCGCAAGCCAGCGGTGCGGGGAATCGCATTGTGGAGATTAAAAAAGTGAGTTCAAGCGATTTTAAATATCTTTACGGACCAGTCCCGTCAAGGCGGCTGGGACGCTCTCTGGGCATTGACCTGGTGCCTTTCAAAACCTGCACATACGATTGCATCTATTGTCAGTTGGGACGCACAACAAATAAAACCATGGAACGGCGTCCCTACGTTCCGATTGAAGGCATATTAAGCGAGTTAAAAATCAAATTGGCGACAGGGGAACGTCCAAACTTCATCAGTATCGCCGGTTCCGGGGAACCGACGTTGCATTCAGCCTTAGGCGAACTCATAGGCATGATTAAGAAGATGACCACTATCCCCGTAGCCGTCCTGACCAACGGATCTTTGCTCTATCTGCCGGAAGTTCGAGCCGCTTTGATGAGGGCCGATCTGGTCATTCCCTCGCTCGATGCCGGTGATGAAACCATGTTTCGATACGTTAATCGCCCCCACTACGGCATTTCCTTCGACGACATGGTCAATGGCCTGTTTGAATTTACGCGCGATTTTCCGGGACGGGTTTGGCTGGAAGTTCTTCTGGTTTCCGGGGTTACCGGCATGGCCGCAGAAGTAGAAAAGATAGCCGCTTTGGCAAAAAAAATTGGCGCCAGGAAAGTGCAGCTCAATACTGTTTGCCGTCCGGCGGCGGAAGAGTTTGCCTGCACCGTAGAAAAAAAACAGATGAAAAATCTTGCCACTCTCTTTACGGGTGCAGTGGATATCATAAACGATGATGAATCCGTTGATCTTTCCGTTGCTGCCGCAAAAGATATCGCCAACGAAGAAATCGTTTCTTTGCTGGCCAGGAGGCCCTGCACGCTTTCCGGAATCTGTTCGGGGCTGGGTTTGCATCCGCATGACGCAGTCAAGAAACTCAAAAAGCTCGTAGACGAGAAACGGATTACAACACTGCGCACCAGCCATGAGGTGTTTTATAAAATATCGGATAAATGCTCATGAAAACAATGGACAATGAACTGACTGAGAATCACAAACGCTATTTGGAACGCATCGCACTTTACCGGCAATATGGATACGATATTGAAGAAGAACGCAATTATGTAATTGAAAAAGCGTGTCCCTTTTCGGGCAATATCCTGGAAGCAGGCACGGGAAAAGGTTTTTTTTCGCTGGCTTTGGCGAGGCTGGGCTTTCATTTCACAACATTTGATATTTCGGCGACGGAGCAAAGGTATGCGGGCCTTAACCTGGCGTATCAAGGCCTGGCAGGTTACGTCCGTTTCGATGTGGCCGATCTGGAACGCCTCCCCTACCCGGACGCTTCTTATGACGTGATCTTTGCTGTTAATATTATTCATCATCTTGCTTCCGTCGAACCGGCCGTGAATGAGCTGATCCGGGTTCTTTCGCCGTCGGGGAAAATTGTTCTGAGTGATTTCAATGAAAAGGGATTAGCTGTCGTGGATCAGATTCATGCGCTTGATGGAAGAAAGCACGAACTGGGCGCGGCCACCCTAAGTGAAGCAAAGGCAGTCTTAATCCGGCATGGATTAAAGATAGAGGAACATCGCAGCGCCCACCAGAATGTGCTGGTGGCCTGCCGGATGTTAATGTGATACGTAAAATAAGCAAGAAGATTTCAGTATCAGTATGGGCAAGCCTGAAGACATAAATAGTTATGTGGAAACATGCCGCGAGGTATTCTGGCAGAATATTTTCCAGTTTGAGACCAGAGACCTGATTTCCCGTCTTAAGGATTGCCGAGACGTTTTAAGCGTTGGATGCGGTCCAGCCATTATTGAAAGCTGCATGAAAGAATTTTACGCTATCCAGACAGAATATATTCTCGGGATAAAAGGTGAAAGCATTTTTAAAAGCACAAAGCCGAGTGAGGCGGCGCTGTATGTGATTCAAGGCAAGAGAAGACAGGATATCCGTCAAGGAGGACGCAATGCACCGCAACTCTAAAATGGACGCCGCCCGACGCTTATTAAATCTTTCCAGACAAAACGGGCCGGAGGAGGCCAAAAAGCAGTATCGTGAAATGGCCAAAATCTGGCACCCCGATATTAATAAAACGGAAGAGGCGCACGCCCGGATGCAGGCGATCAATGAAGCTTTTGCTTTATTGATGAAGGAGGAATTCGGCATTCTGGACTTCTGGGAGGATTACAACCAATGGTGGTGGCGGCAGTACGGTAATGATCCGATCTGGGGCAATTATTATCCTGAAGAAAATTCTGGGCCCCCGGAAAGGATGAAGAAAGTTGCAGATACAAGCGGTCAATCCAAAAAGGAAAACCTATAGAATGAAAGAACTTGTAATTATCAGTGGGAAAGGTGGAACCGGTAAAACCAGCGTCACGGCGTCTTTTGCCGTATTGGCTGACCGTCCCGTCGTGTGCGATTGCGATGTGGACGCGGCGGACCTGCATCTGGTTTTAGAGCCGACGATCCGCGAGCGACATGAATTCGAGAGCGGTCATGAAGCGGTCATTCGCCAGAACGACTGCACCGGTTGCGGCATCTGCCAGGACCTGTGCCGTTTCGGCGCGATTTCCAATAATGTGGATATGTTTCACATTGATTCGATCTCCTGCGAAGGCTGCGGTGTTTGCGTGCGGTTTTGCCCGGAGGGCGCCATTGATTTTCCCCTGCGGCGCTGCGGTGAGTGGTTTGTGTCGGACACGCGCTGCGGCCCGATGGTCCACGCCCGTTTGGGCGTGGCTGCCGAAAATTCCGGAAAGCTTGTTTCCACCGTGCGCCAGGAAGCCAGACATCTGGCCGAGGAAGGAAACTTGAACATGGTGATTGTGGATGGTCCCCCCGGCATCGGCTGTCCGGTGATTGCATCCCTTACCGGTGCATCTCAGGTTCTGGTGGTTACAGAACCAACCGTTTCCGGTGAACATGATCTGGAAAGGGTGTTGTCCCTGGCCCGTCACTTTCAAATCCCCGCTGCGATATGTGTCAATAAATTCGATATTAATGAGGAAATGACAAAGCGAATTGAGGACAGAGCGTTAAGCGCGGGCGCAACGGTTGCCGGACGAATCCGCTATGACGCTTCGGTTACCCGGGCGCAAATACAAAAGAAAGCCGTCGTCGAACTTGACACGCCCGGAGCAGATGATATGAAGCAACTTTGGAAAAATCTAAACCTTTCAGAAGGGATGAAATAGTTGTGGAACTGGTTCACATCGATAATTTGCATTTGACGGCGAGCCGGCTTGCCAAAGATCAGCGTAACCGGGGGCCGCATGGCATCTTCAACGGACATGGGAAAATTACCGGCCCCTGCGGCGACACCATGGAATTCTGGGTCAAAGTTCATAACGGGAAAATCGAAAAAGTTTCGTTCACGACGCCTGGCTGCGCCCCATCACTTGCCGCCGCTTGCGACGATTATCTTACAAAACAAAAATAAAGGGAGGATATTGAAGTGGAAAGTAGGAAAGCATGTGATTCGTGCGGAGACTCAAGCTGCACCGCTAAAAATCAGCAGCAAAACGAAAGCAAAGAGGAATATGCGGACCGCTGCCGTCTCCAGGCCAGACTCTGCCGCATTCAACACAAAATTGTTGTGCTCTCCGGCAAGGGCGGCGTCGGCAAAAGCACTGTCGCAGTCAACCTGGCCACGGCGCTGGCACTGAACGGTCTGCGCGTGGGCCTCTTAGACGTCGATATTCACGGCCCGAGCGTGCCCACCATGCTGGGACTGGAAAATGAAAGCCTTCAGGGCACTGATGGCGGATTGATGCCGGTAGAACGGGGCAACATGAAAATCATGTCGATTGGATTTCTACTAAAAAACTCCGACGACGCAATCATTTGGCGTGGGCCAATGAAAATGGGAGTGATAAAGCAGTTTCTCACGGATGTAGAATGGGGCGACCTGGACTATCTGATTGTAGACGCACCTCCCGGAACCGGCGATGAACCGCTTTCACTTTGCCAACTCATCCAGCCGCTCGACGGCGCGGTGATCGTCACCACGCCGCAAAAAGTGGCGGCCGTGGATGTGCGCAAATCCATCAGCTTCTGCCGGCAGGTCAATGTGCCGGTCTTGGGTGTGGTGGAAAACATGAGCGGTTTTGTCTGTCCAAAATGCGGCGAGATTACTCAGATTTTCCCCGTGGGCGCTGGAAGCAAAATAGCCATGGACATGAAAGTGCCTTTCCTGGGGGCAATTCCGATGGATCCGGCCCTCGCCCAGTCCGGCGATTCCGGTAAAGTGTTCATTTACCATTTCTCGGAAACCCCGACGGGAAAAATCATGCAGGAGATTATCGACCAGATCACAGACACAGATAAAACAAATAAACTAAATTCTTAAGGAGAAAAGACTATGAAAATTGCCATACCATTGGCGGAAGGAAAACTGACGATGCATTTCGGCCACTGTGCAAGCTTTGCGCTGGTCGATGTTGATCCGCAAACCAAAAACATTATCAAAAGCGAAGAGATTGCAGCACCACCGCATGAGCCGGGACTTTTGCCGCCGTGGCTTGCCGAACGCGGCGTAACCATGATTATCGCGGGAGGCATGGGCCAGCGAGCCCAACAGTTATTCGCTCAGCAGAACATTCAAGTTATTGTCGGTGCCCCGGCTGACAAGCCGGAAAAGCTGATAACCGATTTTTTTGCCGGCACACTGCAAGTCGGCGCAAATGTCTGCGATCACTAAAATAAAAGGAGAAAAAACAATGGCTGCAACTAAATTAAAAGCCGTGGAAAAAGTCGAGATTTTAACTTTACAGGATAATTATATTGAAATGACGGCGATGGACAACAATGCCGTCGTCACTCGCGCCATGCCACTTCAAGATGGTGAAATCCGCGCCTCTGTTGCGGCAGAACACGGTTTTTCTGCTCTTGTCAAAACGACCATGGAAGGCAAAACGCACACGCTGCTTTTTGATTTTGGCTTTTCCGAAAACGGCGCGGCGCAAAACGTTAAAACTCTGGGAGTCGACCTGAAGGCAGTCGAGGCTGTGGCTCTCTCGCATGGACACAGTGACCACACAGGTGGTATGAAGAGCATGACGGCAATGATCGGCAAGGCAAACGTTCCTTTAGTTGTGCATCCGGCCGCATTTAAGTCGCCGCGCTATGTCAAACTCGGCGAAGAATTTAAACTCAATTTTCCAAAGTTGACCCGCGACATGGTTAAACAGGCGGGACTTTCTTTGATTGAGACGGAAAAGCCCTATCCGCTGCTCGATAACACCGTTCTTTTTTTGGGCGAAGTTCCACACTCCACTGATTTCGAAAAAGGGTGGCCCCTCCCTCATTGCCTAAAAGATGGCCAGGAAGTCTGGGACCCCATCGAAGACGACACATCCATCGTTATGAATCTTAAAGACAAGGGGCTGGTGATTCTTTCCGGCTGCGCCCATTCGGGGATTGTCAATACTGTGCGCCACGCAATGACTGTAACCGGCATCGATAAGGTGCACGTCGTAATGGGCGGCTTTCACCTCTCCGGCCCGTTTTTTGAGTCGATTATTGACCGTACAACGGATGAACTGCAAAAACTTCATCCGGCCTACATAATCCCGACGCACTGCACGGGACGAAAGGCGATCATGGCCATGGAAAAGCAAATGCCGGATCAATTTATTTTAAATATGTCGGGAACGAAGCTGACGTTTACGTAAGGGAAAAGGTGCAAGCTGCAAGGTGAAAGGTGCAAGGGTATATTTTTTGTCCACCCCTTAATCCCCCGTCAACGAGGGATAGAAGCAAGGAAAAATTATGCAAGAGAAAGCATTTCAGGATTACTACCCAGATGATTTGAGCCACTGCTATGGCTGCGGCCGCCTCAATGATGCAGGGTTGAAGATCAAAAGCTACTGGGATGGAGATGAATCCGTCTGTATCTATGAACCCAGGCCGGAACACAAGGCTATTCCAGGCTTTGTCTATGGGGGACTGATCGCCTCGCTTATAGATTGCCACGGCGCACCTGATGCAAAACAAAATGAAGGGCCGTCTCAAAGGGATCAGTTGCAAGGACGTGCGCGATAAACTGCAAGCCGGTGAAAAACCTTTCATAATTGACACAAGGGGTCCGGAAGAATTTGAAGACATGCGCCTGGGGATCGGGGAGACACTCATTCCCCTGGGGGCGCTTCGCAAACGCCTTAAAGAACTGCCCGAAGATAAAAACAGGGAGATTATCTGTTTCTGCAAAATTTCTTTGCGTGGCTACGAGGCGGCAATTGCGCTAGAAGGCAATGGATGGAAAAACGTTAAGGTCATGGAGGGCGGTATTATGGCCTGGCCTTATCCGAGGGAAAAATAAACTTAAACGAAAGGAGGTCAAATATTTATGGCTGAGGAAATCAAGGCCGGATGCGCCAGACCAACCGGCGGCCCGGTCGGGGAAAAACCGGCAGCGAAAAAAGAAACCCACGAACAACCCATCGTCAAGGAGGTGAAAAGTATGGTTACCGTCGGCAAGAAAGCGCCGGACTTTACGGCGCCCGCGTATTCCAAAGGCAAATTTATTAATGTTCAACTGTCCGAATTTCTCGGCAAATGGGTCGTTTTATGCTTCTATCCCGGTGACTTTACTTTCGTCTGAGCCACTGAAATCTCTGCGGTCGCAGAGAAATATCCCGAATTTCAAAAACTGGGGGTCGAAGTTCTTTCCATGAGCGTGGACAGCGTTTTTGTTCACAAGATGTGGAACGACCATGAACTGGCCAAAATGGTCAAGGGCGGAATTCCCTTCCCCATGCTCTCTGACGGCGGCGGCAAAGTAGGCAGCATCTTCGGCGTCTACCTGGAAGACGCAGGTGTGGAAGCCCGCGGCCGGTTCATTATCGATCCCGACGGTGTCATTCAGGGTTTTGAGGTCCTGACCCCTCCGGTGGGCCGCAACGTTATGGAAAGCATCCGTCAGATTCAGGCTTTCCAGCACGTCCGCAAGACCAAGGGCGCCGAGGCCACGCCTTCCGGCTGGAAACCCGGCAAGCCCACGCTCAAACCCGGCCCGGATCTGGTAGGGAAGGTCTGGGAAGTCTGGAAAACAAAAATGGCGTTTGACGATTAATCCCTCAACAGAGCACAACCGGCGGGCGGCAGATTTTCTACCACCCGCCGCTCAATCAATTCAGGAGAAGCCCATGCCAAAAATAAAACTGCTTTATGTTTTGCTCCTGCTTTTTGTTTTGTCTGCCTGCGCGGGCGCTGATGTGAAAAGAACTCCTTCCGCCTCCGGTCAGACCGCCGTCGATTTTACGCTACCCGATCAGGACGGGAAAATGTGGACACTCAGCGAAACGCTGAAAGAATACAACGCGGTCGTGCTGGCTTTTTACCCCAAAGACGACACCAGGGAGTGAATACGCCAGTTTGTTGAGTTTCAACAAAACATCGAAAAATACGAAACCAGAAAAGTTAAAATCCTTGGCCTTTCGCGCGATTCAGCCGAATCGCACCGCAACTTCATCACCAAGCACGGTTTGAAAAGCATGACCCTGCTGGTTGATGAAAAAGGCAAAATCGCTAAAATGTATGACGCGGACCATTGGTTTTTGCCCCTGTCAAGACGCGTGTACCTGATTATCGATCAGCAAATGAATGTCATCTACAGCAAGGATATGGGTTTTGGGCTGCTGCCCGACCAGACACAAACACTGATCGGGGAAATCAACCGTGGAATTAAGTAAAAGACAATCCCATGCGAATGACAAAGGCAATGAAAGTCTATATGACAGTGACTCGGTTAAGGTTGTCTTTGGCCAGTTTTTGCATAATTTTCTCCGCTGTTCAATGCGGCAAACTATATCGCCGGTTTCCTCAACCAGTCATATGATTCTGATCGATGAAATCATATAAAATAATATTGGAGGATAGTTTTATGGCCAAAGTATCGGATGAAATAAAAGAAAGTTTAAAAGGCACAAAAATCGTGTATCTTTCAACTGCGTCCAAAGACGGCACACCCAACGTAGTGCCGATCGGCGCGTTAAAGTTTCTGGACGATGAAACGCTGCTCATTTCCGATCAATTTTTCAGCAAGACCCTGAAGAATCTTCAGGAAAATCCTAAAATTGCGCTGGCCTGGTGGGGCGAAAAAGGCGGCTTTCAAATCAAGGCAACTATTTCGATTCACACCAACGACGAGATTTTCCGGCAGAATGTCGAATGGGTCCGCAGCATCAAACCGATGCTCAATCCGAAATCGGCCATCGTGGGAAAGATTACCGGCGTTTACATCGTCAAAAGCGGGCCCGACGCCGGGAAAAAGATTTTTTAATCAGACGGCGCAGAAAGATGATTTGGTCACGCTCTGTGTCGAGACGATGATTCTATGATATGAGGAGTTGTAAAAATGGCAGATGAAGAAAAGAGTGAAGAACAAATTAAAAAAGAAATGATCGACCTCCTCATGGAAAAGATTACGGGCGGTCTTTCCGAAAAAGTTGTGGATTACGGAACCCATCCGAGAAATTACGGAAATCTGGGAAAGCCGGACGGCTATGCCAAAATCAAAGGCCCCTGCGGCGATACGATGGAGATGTTCCTCAAAATCCAAAATGACAGGATTGCGGACATTGCCTATACAACGGACGGCTGCATGACATCACATGCCGCGGGCACGGCCGCTACCGTCATGGCGAAGGGAAAACCGGTTCGGGAATTCCTGAAGATCAGCCAGAGCAGCATCCTGGAGCATTTGGGCGGCATGCCCGAAGATTCCCAGCACTGCGCCCTGCTGGCCGCCAATACATTACATAAGGCCCTGCGCGACTACGCCGTCAGGAAGAAAAGATGAGCCCGTCATGGGCTGTAATCATTGTATAGAAACTGCAATATTCCGTTGGCTCTTTTCCCCGGAAATATGTTATATTACCTTAAGTGAAAGCGTTTAACCGTTTTAGAAGTAAACGTACAGTTGCCAAAGGAGGTTACAAAATGAAAAACCGTGTTTTGTCCAAACTCCTTCCCCTGATCATATTGGTAATTTTACTGCCGGGGATCGGCCAGACAAGGGACATGCCGCCCATCGTATCCACCGCCTGGCTTGCGGCTAATCTCAATAATTCAAAACTGATTATTCTGGATGTCCGCCGCGTTGAAGACTATCGGGAAGGCCACATTCCCGGAGCGGTAAACGCCTATTACGGTGCCTGGGCATATATGAAGGACGGCTTGTTTGCGGCAATGCCGGAAAAAGACGATCTCGATGACACGATCGGTTACATGGGCATTAGTTTGAATTCCTGGGTTGTGGTCACCGGTCGGATGGAAACACCAAGGCTAAGTTATCAAAGTGCCCGCGTTGCCTGCACGCTGCAATACGCCGGCATCGCAAATGTCGCTCTGCTGGACGGAGGCATGAACAAGTGGCTGGATGAAAAAAAATCTCTGTCCAAAAAAACTGAACGCCGCAAAGCGAATAATTTCCGGGGAAAATACTCCGGGGATAAGTTTGCCGACAAGAACTATATCAAGGAACGGATGGGCAAACTCATCTTGCTGGATGTCCGTGAACCGGAATATTTCTCCGGCGAGAAAAAAATGGATTGCGTCCCCAAAATGGGACGCATCCCCGGTTCCTTTAATCTGCCAACGTCATGCGCTTTTAACAAGGATGCTACCTTCAAAAGTAAGGATGAGCTGGCAGTTATCGTTGAGGCCGCCGCAGGTAAAGACAAATCCAGAGAGATTGTAACCTATTGCGATACCGGTCAGTGTTGTCCGATCTGGTCATATCTCTTCGGAGAAGTGCTGGGTTATACTAATGTTCGGATTTACTCTGCCGGTATGCAGGAATGGATGCAGGACACTCAGGCACCGGTCACACGTTAAAGCAGTTTCGCATCAATATCGACGGTCAGCAGAAATGGTTTGGTCAATGAGCATTTGAATCGCTGGCGGTCTGCTGGCTTTTCCCGGGTAAAACAGTACAAATTGACACCCCCTGCTTGGATTGCGGTGAACCGATCCGTGTTGAAATTTGCGATGGGGTTTTCCTGGCGGTTGAGCCGCAGGAAGTGATTGCCTATGCAGCCGTTCCTATGAATGAGTGGGGCAACAACCCCGGCTATGCCTGAACGATCATGACTTTCTTCCGGTCGGGAGAACATCTTCGCAGTTGGGCACAGTTTCAGTCCGGTACAGAAGATGGCATCGTTCCATTGTCTGACCTGGTAAAAAACATTTTCATGCAACATGTTCCGCAGACGACGAGATCCCGGCTATCTTTTCCGCATGCGTGAATATGGAATGGATTTCATGTCCGCCCTTCACAAAATCGGTAGGGTTGGTCCTTTCCGGTCACTAAAGAAGCCCTAAACCCCCGGTACCCGAATACCGGGTCACAATAAAAGAATAATAAACGGAGGTTTTGAATGTACGCCTTGAAATGGAAAGAAAAGGTTTGCGCCACCTGTCCGTCGGCCGATTGTCTTCTAAAGTGTCAGTATATGACCTTTGCCGGTCATGACGAAGCCCATGAGGAAATGATGAAGGTCGTTCGCGGAGAGGATTCCCGGGTGCTTCATGAATGCGCTACCTGTTATGCCTGCGAGGAATATTGCCAAAGAGGCAATCATCCCTTTTATCTCATCAGCGAGCGGCGGGAAGAGAAAGGCATGTACACGGCACCCCGGCCGATCACCAACCAGTGGATCAACATGACCCTGATGCAGGGCAAATACATGGTGGGCAACGTTAAGGACAAGGCCCTTTCCTGCTGTTTCATTCCCGACCTGGGGGCCCTGGGTCACAGGGGAACTCTTCAAGGACGTCGCCTCGGCTGTTGCCTTCGGGGCGGAATTTATGTGCCCCGCTGTTCACACCCATTTTGCCACGCATGTCCGTCATCAAGGAGCGGCTGCCCATGGTCATCGAAAATTTCGTCAAACTGGGGGTGAAAGAGGTCATCTGCCTCCATGATGAATGTTACGGCACGTTCACGGCCATCGCCCAGCGCCTACGGCATGGAAGTTCCCTTTAAGCCCGTTTATTATATGGATTTCTTACTGGAGCGGATGACGGAATTACAAGATCGGATCAAACCCTTGAACATCAAAGCAGCCTATCAGCGTCCCTGCTCCAATCGACTCATCCCGGACAAGCTTCATCTGGTCAAAGAAATATTGGATTTGATCGGCGTCGAACTGCCCGACAGGAGTTTATCAGGGAGAAAATTGCCTGTGCTGTGGCGAAATTCTACGGTCCGTTTCCGGGTTACAAGCTTGCCGACGACGTCCAGCGAACGCAACCTGAATGATATGGTTCAGACAGGCGCCGCTTATTGTGTCTTCAACTGCCCGGCCTGCCAGGGGAGCCTTTCGGAAAAGGTTGTCAAAAAGGGAATGCAGCCCGTTCACATCATTGAACTATGCAAGATGGCCATCGGCGAAAAAGAAAGAGAGGTACGGTAAGATGAGCGATATATTGAAAGCCCTGATCGAGATCGTCGGTGAACGGGGTGTGTCCAATACGCCGGAAGAGCTTTGGTTTTATTCACGCGACCCCGGCGTTCTGACGCCCCACCTGCCGGACTATGTTGTAGCGCCGAGAACGACTGAGGAGGTTCAAAAGATTGTCCAGCTTGCCAACCGGGAAAAGATTCCCGTCGTGCCGATGGGAAATGGCATGTCTCTGACGGGCCTGGTGATTCCCCTGAACGGCGGCATTGTCCTGGATATGAAACGGATGAATAAAATCCTGGAGGTGAATGCAAAAGCCCGATACGCAGTGGTGGAGGGCGGAACGTCTCAAGGCGCACTCAAGGCACACTTGAATGATCATTATCCCCATCTGCGGCATAGTATTCCCGATGCGCCGCCGACAACAACCATTGCCGCCAACATGGCTCTCCACGGTCAGGGCCGGCTGACCCAGCAATACGGTTTCAATTCCGACATGGTGACGGGCCTGGAGGTTGTCCTGCCGACGGGCGACATCTGCAAGATCGGCTCACCTTCCCTTGGGCCTTACTGGTTTTCGAAAGGTCCCACCCTTCCCGACCTCTCGGGACTCTTCCTGGGTTGGCTCGGCACCACGGGCATCATCACCAAAGTCGGCATGAAACTTTACCCCAATAAGAAGATTCGGGACGTGGAATTGTTCGTAACCGACAGGGTAGAGCTTGTTTCGGAAATTCTATACAAGCTCACCCATCTGGAGATGCTGGAAGATATCAATGTCTGGTTTCAGCCTAAGCCCCTCATGTTTCTGGGTAACTTCCACATCACAATCTATTTCACCGGCGATAAGGAAGAGGAGATTGATTTCAAAAGAAAGATGATCTGGGATACCCTCGAGGAGTTTATAATCTCGAAAGATGGCGGATTCATGGGCATCCAGTATATGAAAGGAATGCTCCTCGAAATGCCGCAGCGCGCTATTGCCGACTTTGCCGATGTGCCCAAGGGCGGTGGATTCGAGTATTCGGGGCCGATAACGATCATTGAGCATTTCCCGCAATACGCCGCCAAGGTTGTCGAACTGGCCAAAAAATATGATGTCCTGTATGCGAGTTCGGCCCGGGTAATATCTGGCGGACATTGCATGATGTTCAGCATCTCCTTTGCCTTCAACCGGAATGATCCGGCCATGATGACCCGGGTTAAGCACGCCCTGGATGAGGCAACAGGGTTCGCTCTGGAGATGGGCGGCATTCCCTGGAAGCCCAATTTTATGGAACAGAAAATGACCATGAAGAAGATGGACCCCAACGCCCTCAAGCTCCTCCAGGTAATCAAGCAAAACCTGGATCCGCAAGGAATAATGAATCCCGGTAACTGGGAGGTGAACTAATGGCTCACGCACATAACATAGAACATGCCGAGATTGTCCACCGTTGTTTCAGGTGCGGATACTGTAAATTCCCCGAAGATTATGTTGACTTCAACTGCCCTTCCTACAAGGCTTTCGGATGGGATACCTATTCGCCGGGTGGGAGGATGTGGCTTATCCGGGCCTGGCTCAGAGACGAAATCAAAACGAGCGCTCACTTTGCCGAAATCCTCTACTCCTGCGTGGCCTGTGACAATTGCAAAAATCAGTGCGTCTTCCCGAAGTTCAAAGATTTTCTGCCGGAAATCTTTCAGGAAACGAAGGCGGAACTGGTGAACGAAGGCAGGATCCCCCCCGGAGTCCGGGATTATTTCAAAGCCATTGCCACAAACGGCAACCCTTACAAGCTGCCGCAGTCGGAAAGGGGCAAATGGGCCGAAGGTACAGGGCTTCAATTCTACACCAACCAGGAATATCTGTTCTATGCCGGTTGTGTCGGCTCTTACGACGAAATCGGCCAGAAGATGGCCCGCAGTGTCGGTCGCCTCTTGGTAGAGGCAGGCGTTGCCGTGGGCTTCCTGGGAAGTGAAGAGACCTGCGACGGCAATGAGGTCAAGATCCTCGGCGAGATGGGGCTTTTTATGCAACTGGCCAACGACAACATCGAGAAGTTTAAGGCAAAGGGTGTAAAAAAGATCATCACGCTCGATCCGCATGCTCTGACCGTCTTCAAGAAGAATTATCCGCAGCTGGGAGGCAACTTTGAGGTCTTTCACTATACCCAGATACTGGCCTCGCTGATTCAGGAGAAAAAAATAGCGCTCTGTGCTTATCCGGTAAAAGTCACCTACCATGACCCCTGCTATCTGGGCAGACATAACCAGATATACCGACCCCCGCGGGAGATACTGAAGGCAATTCCGGGCATTGAGTTCGTGGAGATGCACCGTAACAGTCTGAACGCCTTTTGCTGCGGCGGGGGCGGCGGAAACTTTTTCACGGATATTCTGGGCACCGGCGAGGATAGCGCCGGCCGTGTCCGTGTTCGGGAAGCCCTGGCAACAGGAGCCCGGATCATCGCTGTGGCCTGTCCTAGCTGCGCCAAGATGCTCTCTGACGCAGTGAAAATGGAAGAGCTGGAAGACAAACTGGAAATTCTGGGCATCGCCGAGATCATTGAGCGAGCCCGGGAAAAGTAAAGAAAGGAAGCACAATGGGAAAAGAGGATATGCTCGAAGAAGTTTATGGCAGGGCGAAGGCCTATGAACTCAAAAGCGGAAACTGCGCACAGTGCACCATTGCCGCCATTTTCGAAATACTGGGAGTGGAAGATGAAGGGGTATTCAAGGCCGCGACAGGAATGGCCGATGGTGTGGGACTCACCGGGGATGGCCATTGTGGTGCCCTGTCCGGCGGGACTATGGCCATCAGTTATTTTTTTGGCAGGAGCAAAGATGATTTCGGCAGGATGGGCAAACAGCTAAAGGCATTAATGCTGGCGAAAAAACTCCATGATGAGTTCGTGGAAGAATTTTCCACGTGCCGGTGTGCCGATATTCAGATAAAACAATCTGGACGCTTCTTCAATCTCTATGATCTGGAAGAGATGAAGGCAGCCCTGAAAGCGGGCATGCCGGAAAAATGCGCAACGCTGGTGGGGAAAACGGCGCGGATGGCTCTAAAAATCATTCTCGGCGAGCAGGAAGCAGGAAAAGCGAAGCAATTTGATCTGCCTGTGTTATAAGCATCTATCCGGTAAAGACAAATCCAGAGAGATTGTAAATTACTGTGATACCGGACAATGTTGTCCGATCTGGTCATATCTCTTTCGAGAAGTGGTTGGCTACAACAATGTGCTGATTTACTCTGCCGGCATGCAGGAATGGATGCAGGATACTCAGTCGCCTTCGACGCGTTGAGACGTGACAGCATTTTTGTTTTCCTGCCCGTACTCCTCTTCCCGGACTATTTCGTTTTTGACCGTCGAGAGCAGCTCCTGCAGGACAGGCAGGACATCGGTGCGGAATCTACCGGCAACGAGAAGATACATGATATCGTCCCCTACTTTCAGCATACCGTTATTTATCCATGCCCGAATCGCCGCGATTCCCTCCCGCTGCCTTAGCCTTGCAACACATCTGTCCAGAGAATCCTGATCATAGGATAACTTCATAGCCTTAATCGGTTTACCGTCCTTGGCCGTACCGCGCACGACGCCGTTATGAACCAGAATCATACCCACCGCTTCCGGATCGCTGCTTTTTTTGATTTGTCGGAGCCACTCATCTATCATAGCAAACCTCCATTTATTATTTTAAACCCTTAGAAATGCCTTTTCCTGTGCCGGGGACAATGTTTCTTCTCTTTTGTGCTAAAACAGCAACAAAGAAACACCTATCGTTCCCAGAATAAGCCAGATGGCATCCTTTTTCCACACAACCAGATAAAAGGTAGATATTGTAAAAATCATCCAGGTTTGCCAGTTGATCAGAGAAGGGAAGGCAAACTGGTGGATAATAAAGAGCAGCAGTCCGATAAAGCCGGACAAAAATCCCTTGATGACCACCTTAACGATTTTCATGTTTTTAACCTTCGCATGGGCGCGGCTGAGAAAGATAATAGCGGCAAGAGAGGGGCTGAAAATACCGATCGTGGCAACAAAGGCACCGCTGATGCCGGCCACCTTGTAACCGATAAAAGTGGCTGTGATAAAAACCGGCCCCGGGGTGATCTGCCCCAGGGCAATGCCGTCACGAAATGCCGTCAAATCAATCCACTGCATCCCGTCCACCACGACATGTTGAATCAGGGGAATGGCGGTATAGCCGCCGCCGAAGGCAAAAGCGCCGATCTGGAAAAAGGTCGCAAATATTGTCCACGTGCCGGCAGCAAACCAAAAGATGGCCAGGAGGAGCATCGCCAGCACGAAAAGAGGTAGATAATTTTTCCATCTGTGAATCTTAGGGGTGATAATCTCCACTTTTACATTTGCCGGCATTGTTTCCTGCTCGAATTCGCCGCTGAAATAAAGGAACAAAAAGCCGAGAAGACCGGAGATTAAGATAATGTAAACAACATTCCATCTCAGAAACATCATGCCCAGGAAAGCCAGCACTACAATTACAAGGCCCTTGTAGGAATTGCTGTCTATTCTGGGGAAAACCGCTTTGCTCATCATCATGGTTGCATTGACTAATAAAGCCACCACCATTGCCCCGAGACCCATAAAAATTGAATGGACAAAGTTCAGATTTCCGTAGGTGAAATACGCCCACGCCAATACGGTAATGGCAAACATAGCCGGAAAGGCAAAAGCAAAAGGCGCCAGAAGTCCACCCCATGGTCGCCGCAGCCTGTGGCCAAGATAACCGAACAGGGTCACACCGACAGCTCCCGGCAAAATCTGTGACAGGCTCAGGGCATTCATAAACTCTTCTTCGGATACCCACGCCTTTTCATGGACGATTACTTTTTTCATCAAGGCCAGAATCGCCGGTCCACCGTAGCCGATAGTCCCGATATACAAGGCTGTCTTGAGTATTTCCAGCAGAGTCGGTCTTTTCATTTTTTTGATTTCCTAAAACAGCGATAAACCAGTTTTTCGTTTAGAAGTAATAACCAACTCGCAGTTCAATACGGCAATTATTTTGCTTTTCACCAAACTCCGAATTTCCGGCGCCAAAGATGTTCTTGATATTTTATTATGATATCCTGGATTAATATAAAGTTAACAACATCGCTCTTGGTAGTGTTAAATCAAATACAATCGTTAACAAGGCATACCTTCCTCGCGCCCTATTTGAACTTTTCAAAATCTCCGAACAGCAGGAAAAGATTGACAAAATTTGGTTTGATTCCCATGGCGGCCTTGATTATTGATCCCTTGTCACCGCTTTCCAGGGCGTTTTTGAGCCTGTCCATTGCTTCTGTTTCCGCCTGAATATAGGCCTGCCTTCGGGCGTCTTTTTTAGCGTCGAAGGAAAATAACGCAGGGTCAAAAGAAGCATTTTGCAAGTTTTCCCAATCCTGCCGGGCAACCTTGAAGTTGTCTCTGATCTTCAAGAGCATGGTATCCGTAAGCGTCTCCGGCGTCTTGCCCTTGGCTGTCAAAACAATTTCTTCCATCGGTTCATGGAATTTAGTTGTGTAGTCTATGTAATAATCAATCGAATTTCTTTGGCGAATTTTCAGCAAAGTATTGCGGACACCTTCTAATATTTCATGCGCCTCGTCTGTTTTTTCATTTACCCGCAATGAGCGTTCGGCGTCAGTAATCAGTTGATCAATTATGGCCAAGTCCGCTTGATCCGACTTGTTTTTGCTAAAAATTGCGGCATTATTTTTCTTGAATTGCGCCCATTGGTCAACCGTCAACTTCACAGCTTTTTCCGCCGCCGCCTTATTGGTCTGACTGGTTAAAGCCAGGGCTGGTATATAAACCTTATCCAAAGCAGCCATATCTTTTTCCAATTGGCCGGCCGGCCAGTACAGGCAGGGATGCACTTAAAAACAAGCCTATTGCCAATAATAAAAGAAAATATTTTCTCATAATTTTATCCTTCTATATTTAGATTAAAGTTGAATCTTGTTTCAGCGGCTGCCCGGGAAGCTCCGTAAGCACCATTTACGACCCGCCTTCACGCCGGATATGACAACAATAATTTTTATCCGTATAAATTATTCTTTACTTTCTGATCCCGCCTTGGAAACTGCTGCCTCATCCACTGCCGGGCCGGTTTCTTTTTCCGCCTCCGGCAGAGGCTCTTGTTCCATCGTTGGCTGAGCTGCGGTTACCGGTTCCGAAGCGGCTGCCGGATCCGGGATTTCTTCCAAAGGGGCTATCGACTCCGACTTTTCTATATCAGCCATCCAAAGCTGATGACGGTGCCGGGCGTAGTCCAGGCGGACTTTACCGGTGAAGATGCCGCGCACCATCGGCCAGTTTGGTTTCAAGGCAATCGCCGCCATATGTCCCAAAAAAGCCAGAAAAAACAGCACGAAAAAGATGTTGTGAATCCAGGTCGCCCAGAGAAGAACCGCATGGGACATATCCGGCGCGTAGATGTTTTTGTATGTTTTTACCAGACCGGAAAGAATCAGCATCAATATAATGAAAGCCATGCCCACATACGCCAGCCGCTGCTCCGGCAGATATTTAGGCATGGGCGGCTCCTTCCCGATCCCGATAAAACTTTTGATTACGGTGATTGATGTTGCCAGATCGCCCTTCTGTGGAATCAGGCCTTTTTCGCCGCGCAGGCCATGATAAAACAGATGAAACATGCCCGCCGCCGTAAAAACAAGGGCTGCCGCATAGTGCAGATATAAAGATGTAATGAAGTCAGCCGACCAGCCCAGCCCCGGCACGGTGATAATATAGTAGCGCTTGGCTACCGGCAATTCAAAGATTCCGGTTAAAAGCAGGATCAGGCCGGAAACGGCAATAGCCCAGTGTTCGATCAACTCGATGGCGCCGTGGCGGACGACAAGTTTTTTTTCCAGCAGTATTTTTTCAGCCATTGTCATTTTTCTCCTTCTTCACCATCTCCTTGCGGCGGGAAAACCAATTCAGTGCGCCGGCGGCGGCAATCCCGAGGACGGGAGCGACCAGCACCGCTTTTGCCAGCGGATCAGTGGCGGCCATTCTTCTCGGGACATCCGGTTTCATATCCGGTTGCCCCGGTTTTTTCTCCATCGTTTTATTGATGAGATCGAAGGATACCGGCGAAACGTAAAGAGTGGAAGTGCCGCCATTTTCCGTCTTGCCGTAAATGTATCCGTTCATCGCGCGGGCACGCTCCTCGGCAATTTTTTCAATTTCTTGACGGGGTCCGATAAGCAGAGCCTGACGGGGGCAGGCCTCCACACATCCGGGCAGCTTTCCGTGGGACAGTCGGTCATTGCAAAGATCGCATTTATACATGACCCCGTTGCCCATGAAGTCCGGCAGCACATGAAGATAGATGCCGACGCCGGACTGGCGCTGGGGAATTTCCCAGGGGCAGACATCTTTGCATTTCGCGCCGCCGAAACAAAGATCCTGGTCAATGACGACAGCGCCATTTTTCTTCTTGGAATTCGCGGAAAATGGACAAATCGTCGCACAGGCGGGATTGTCGCAGTGCATGCAGCGGCGCGGGACAAAAATTGTTTTGCGCTGACCGGCTGCAGCGATCTCCGCTTGATGAACATAAATGAAATTATAGGGCGTCAGCCGGTTGGTAATCTCCTGCTTTTTCGACCAGTCTTCAATTGTTTTCCGCGGCCAGGGTTCGGGAATATTTGCTGTGACCGGTGGAATTTTATCTTTGTTGATGGCCCGGCAGGCGCCGACACAGGCCGGTGTTTGCAGGCCCGCACAACCGTCGCACAAATTCAAATCGATAAGGGTCGATAATTGGTCTTCTTTTCCAACAGCGAATGCCTTTTTCGGCAAACTCACACCCGACAGAGCCGCTGCACCGGCGCTGATTTTTAAAAACGAGCGGCGGCTTAAATTAAATTTCTTTTCCGTCATAATATTACTCATTTCTTCCCGCTGGTGGAAATATTAAAGGGCACGTAAAGGGGGCAGAAGCCGATGGCGGCGGTGAGAATAAATATAACAGCCAGTATGCCCAGGATAATCGCGGCCGTTCCGGAGATGCTCCCGTTCAGATAAAGAATACCAACAACAATAGCCAATAAAACACGTATAACTCTGTCGACGGTTCCCATATTTTTTTTCATATCTATCCCCTTCCTGCTGATAAAAAAATTAAATTATATTAAGAGTTTACCTGTCTAGCTGGGAGTCTTCCGCCACCTTTTTCTTTTTTCTGTCCTCGACCGGACAGGCCGGCTTCATTCAGGTGGATACCCCCATGCGGGGCAAAAGCCATCCCTGCAAGAAAAACCATAAAGCAATTATAAAGATAAAAATCAGAAAGTCACTCATTTTATTCACCTTAATGTTCTTGATTCAGATTCCGATCAATCAGCTCA
>CAWJQM010000018.1:0-278493 GCA_963845095.1 uncultured delta proteobacterium | reverse complement strand
TGTGTTATGTGGCCTGCTGCTTCGTTTCGTGCCGGCGTCTTGTTCCGCTTCTCGATGTGCCGCGCCAAGCCCGGCCTGGAGAGCGATCTTCATACCAATCCCGGCGACGACTGCAGCTACATCATCCAGGGCGAGATGATCCAGTAGTCCTGAGCCAACGACGATCAGCGAGGAAGCTGTGAGACTGACGAGACGCAAGACCCTCGCCGCCGTCGCGCCGGCGCCGGTGTCGTCGTGCTGCCGACGCCCGAGGTCTTCAACGCGCTCGACTCAGGCGTCATCGATGCGACCGACGGCGCGTGGATCGCCTTCAACGACACGCTCGGGCTGCACAAGATCGCGAAATACGAGATCTATGCGCGCCACTCGATGGGCATGAAGACGCTCGGCATCAAGACGTCGACGTCTTCAGAGAGAACACGCCCCTCCTGTTCGCGCTGAGCGCGAACAGGAGGGATTGCAAGAATCCCATGCCCAGACGAGCTGGACGCAGGAGATCGTGATCGCGCTCTGCGCCTCGGCGTTCCTCTTCGGCGGTGCGACCGTCATGCGCCGCTTCGAGCACATCCGCATCGGCTTCGTCGTCGATGGAAGCGGGGGCGGCCTGCGGAAGCTGTCGCTCGTGCTGTCCCTGATCGCGGCGACGACCTTCCTCTCGGGATTGCTCTGGGGGGCGCTCTGGCAGTTCCACAAGAATCGGTCTGGGCCTTCGACGAGGAACGCTGGGTGTCCGAGACGACGGGCCGCACCTGGGAGGTGCCGCTGCCGCCGGTGATGCGACTCGTACTCGCCGGCGCGACCCTGCTCTTCCTGCTCCAGGCGCTGCTCAGCTATCTGCGCCGCATCGCGGATGGCGGACGATGACGATCGGCCTCCGGCATCGGCGAGCTGTTCCTGGCGAACATCATTCCCGCCATGCTCCTGACCGGCATCTACATCGCCTGCCCCAACGCCATGCTCCTGAACCATCTCGAGACGCAGATCTTCGAGGAGCGCGGCGTGCACACGACCTGAGAGCAGCAGCACGACGCCAAGGGCGAACTCAAGGTGAAGTCGGTCATCGATGACCGCTACTGAGCAGCGCGAGGCTTCTCGCCCGGTGCCACGCATGCGTGGCGCCCGGCGAGGGGTGGCGCATTCGGCCCCGGCTGAACTCACTCCCCTCCTGTCGCGCGTGAGCGCGATAGGAGAGATCTCCCCGAGCGCAGCGAGGGCGGGGAAGACAAGGGCATTTCGCGCGAGACCCTAGTCGATGGCGCGGGCGAACGCCTATCGTTGCAACCATGAAATCAGGAACGATCCACATCGAGATCGACGATGCGGTTGCAGTGCTGCGCTTCGCCAATCCGCCCGAAGGCTTCATGGACGACGGGACCGAAGCAAGCCTCGCGACGGCGCTCGATCGCGTCGAGGGCGATCCGCGCCGTGGTGCTCACCGGCGCCGATCCCGGAGTCTTCATCCGGCACTTCGACGTGCGCGTGCTCGAGCAGCGCGCGCGCAAGATGGCGGCGCGCGGCATGAATTTCGATGTCGATCAGTCCCGTACCCGAGACCTTCGCTGCTCGCGAGCTTCCGCCGCATCGAGACTCCGCGAAGCCTACGTCTGCGCGATCAACGGCACGGCGATGGGGGCGGTTTCGAACTGGCGCTGTGCTGCGATCTGCGCATCGCCCAGGACGGGCCCTTCGCGCTCGGCCTGCCCGAGGCGAATATCGGGCTGCTGCCCGGCGCGGGTGGCACGCAGCGCCTGCCGCGTCTGGTCGGTGTGGCGCGTGCGCTGGAGATCGCGCTCCTGGGCAAGACCGTGAGTCCGGCGGAGGCCGCCCGGCTCGGCCTCGTGCACGAATCTGTGCCCGATGCGCCGGCGCGCGCCCTCGAACTCGCGCGCGAGCTCGCGGCGAAGCCGGCCGCCGCGATCGCGCATGTGAAGCGCCTCGTGCGCGGCGCGATGGCGATGCCGCTCGCGCAAGGCCTCGCCCAGGAGCGCACGCTTTTCTGCGACCTGATGGTGCGCGACGAGGCGATCACCCGCATGGCCGAGATGAATGCCGGCCGGCGCGACATCCGTACGCGTTGACAGGAGCGACCATGAGCCGAGCCATCCTCGAGCCTCTTTCCGGATTTATCGGCTATCCCGATGCGCAGATGCAGTCCCGTGCCCGCACTTCCAGGCCGCGCTGCGGCGTCGCCGGACAGTGCGTGAGTTCTCCGGCAAGCCCGTGCCTCGCGACGTGATCGAGAACGCCTTGCGCGCCGCCGCTCCGGCGCCGTCCGGCGCCAATCTCCAACCCTGGCATTTCGCGGTGATCACCGTCCCGCCGCCAAGCGCCGCATCCGTGTCGCCGCCGAGGAGGAGGAGCGCGACTTCTACGACGGGCGCGCGCCGCAGGAATGGCTCGACGCACTCGCGCCGCTCGGCACCGACGCCAGCAAGCCCTTCCTCGAGATCGCGCCGGTGCTGATCGCGATCTTCGCGCAGCGCCACGGCACGCTGCCCGACGGCCGGCTGGTCAAGAGCTACTACGTGACGGGATCGGTCGGCATCGCCACCGGGTTCCTGATCGCTGCGCTCCACGACGCCGGCCTGGCGACGCTCACCCACACGCCGAGCCCGATGGGCTTCCTCAACGAGATCTGCGCCCGGCGCCCGGAGAACCGGCGATCCTGCTCGTCGTCGGACATCCCGCGCCCGACTGCCGCGTGCCCGTCGCCGCCGGCATCAAGAAGCCGCTCGACGAGATCGCGAGCTGGATCTGATCACCGCGCCGGCCGGTCCGTCCGAACTCGGGCAAGGCGATTTCCCTCTTCTCTTATCGTCCCTCCCGGGCATGATGGCCGCAGCGGTGCTGCCGGCCACGGGGCGCGGGAAGGGCATTCGCATTCGCAAGAGGAGCCATCATGCGCAAGACGCTCGTCGCGATCGCCGCCGGCCTAGCGAGCCTGGCCGCCGGTCAGATCGCCGCCACCGCCCAGGACCTGCCGCAGACCACGATCCGTTTCATAGGCAACACCAGCAGCTCGTACATCTGGACCGAGGCGGAGAAGACCTTCATCGACAAGACCTTCCCCGAGGCCTCCAAGGGCCGGGTGAAGATCGAGGGCGTGCCGCACGACCAGGCGGGCTTGCGCGGGCCGGAGATCCTGAGCCTGCTGCAGAACGGCACGCTGCAATTCGCGAGCTACTCCGTCAGCTACATGGCCGGCGACGACCCGCGCTTCGAGGGCTTCGACCTCGCCGGGCTGACGCTGACCGGCGCCGACGCGCGCGCGGCCGTCGACGCCTATCGCGCCGGTCATCGACCGCCAGATGCAGAAGAACTTGGCGCCAAGCTGCTGGCGTTCGGCGGCAACCCGCCGCAGGTCTTCTGGTGCCGCATGCCGATCGGCGGCCTCGAGGATCTCAAGGGCAAGAAGATCCGCGTCTTCAACCACACGATGCGCGACTTCCTCCGCGGCCTCGGCGGCACGGCGGTCAGCATGGCCTTCGCCGAGGTGGTCCCGGCGCTCAACAACGGCGTCGTCGACTGCGCGTCACCGGCACGCTCTACGGCAACACCGCCGGCTGCCCGAGGTGACGAAGTCACTCTATCCGATGTCGCCCGGCTGGTCGGTGCTGTTCTGGGCGGTCAACGCGGCACCTGGAAGGCGCTCGATCCCGAGGTCCAGGCCTTCACCGAGGCGCAGTTCAAGGGCCTCGAGGACAAGATGTGGGCGCTCGGCAAGAAGGCCGACGGCGAGGCCGACAACTGCAACACCGGCAAGCAGCCCTGCACCGGGCAAGCCCGCCAACATGACGCATCGTGCCGGTGAAGCCGGACGAGATGGCAGAGCACAGAATCTGCGTCGAGGCGTCGTCCTCGCCGGCTGGGCGAAGCGCTGCGGCGAGGAATGCGCCAAGGAGTGGAACGAGACCGTCGGCAAGGCGCTCAGCCTCACCGCGCCGACCAACTCGAGGCCGTCGACCGTGGACAGGCTCGCGGCCGGCGTCGGCCGCATCGTGCAGTGGGGCGCCTGGTTCGGCGGCGCCCTGTGCATCCTCGCGGTGCTCGCGATCGGCATCGACGTGCTGATGCGCAAGTTCGCCGGCGCTCGATCGGCGGCGCCGACGAGCTCGGCGGCTACGCGCTCGCCATCGGCACGGCCTGGGGCCTCGCGTACGCGCTGCTCGCACCGCGCGCATATCCGCATCGACTCGCCTATGTGCTGCTCCCGCGCCGCTGCGGGCTGGCGCTCGACCTGCTCGCGTGGCCGGCTGATCGCCTTCTTCGGCTTCGTGCTGCGATACGGCTGGGATGTGCTGGCGCGTTCGGCCTCGATCGGCCAGCGCAGCCATGACTGCCGCTGCGAGACGCCGCCGGTGATCCCGCAGGTGATCTGGATGCGCGGGCTCGTCGCTCTGTCCTGGTCGCGCGGTCTGCTGTTCCTGCTCGCGATCTCCGCCCTGCGCGCGCGGCGACCTGCAGGCCGCGGCGCGCGCGATCAGCACGCGCTCGGCCGAGGAGGAGGTCGAGGACGAGATCCGCGACCTGCAGGCGCGCGCCAGGCCGCGAGGGATCGGCGCCGATGATCGTGCGATCGCGCTCGCGCATCCTCGATCGGGCTGCTCGCGCTGGCCGTCCCGGTCGCCGCCGGGTCTCGGCTTCCTCGGCCTCGCGCTGTCGCAGATCTATCGCCAAGCTGCCGCTGCATCGCGGCATGGGCGAGATGGCCTGGGCGACGTCGAACAACTTCCTGCTGGTCGCCATGCCGTTCTTCGTCCTGCTCGGCGAGATCCTGCTGCGCTCGGGCATGGCCGAGCGCATGTACAACGCGCTGGTGCTGTGGATGCCCTGGCTGCCCGGCGGCCTGATGCATTCCAACATCGCGGCCTGCGCGATGTTCGCCGCCACCTCGGGCTCGAGCGTCGCCACCGCGGCGACCATCGGCACCGTGGCGATGGGCGAGATCGAGAAGCACGGCTACAACGAGCGCCTGTTCCTCGGCACGATCGCCGCCGGCGGCACGCTCGGCATCCTGATCCCGCCGTCGATCAACATGATCGTCTACGGCGTGCTGACCGAGACCTCGATCCCGCAAGCTCTATCTCGCCGGCTTCATGCCCGGGCTTCGTGCTCGCCTGCCTGTTCAGCCTGACCGTGCTGGATCTGCCTGCCTGCTGCGTCCGGAATGGGGCGGTCGGCAGACCGAGGCGACCTGGGCCGCAGCGCATCGCGCGCGCTGCCCGACCTGCTGCCGCCGCTGGTGATCTTCCTGCTCGTGATCGGCTCGATCTATGCCGGCTGGGCGACGGCGACCGAATCCGCGGCGCTCGGCGTGATCGCCGCGCTCGGCATCGCGGCCTGGCACCGCCGCCTCACGGTGCGACGATGCTGCAGCACGCCTTCGAAGGCACGATGCGCACCACCGCGATGATCATGGCGATCCTGATCGCGGCCTACTTCCTCAACTTCGTCATCACCTCGATCGGGCTCACGCGCCAGGTCAACCGCTGCATCACTCGGGCTGCAGCTGTCGCCGACTGCAGCTGCTGATCGCTGGTGATCGTCTTCTACGTCATCCTCGGCATGTTCATGGAGACGCTGTCGATGATGGTGGCGACGGTGCCGATCATCGCGCCGATCATGTTCAAGGCCGGCTACGATCCGATCTGGTTCGGCATCCTGCGTGATCCTGCTGATCGAGACGGCGATGATCACGCCGCCGGTCGGCATCAATCTCTACGTGGTCCAGGGCCTGCGCAAGCGCGGCAGATCGACGACGTGATCATCGGCGCCTCGCCCTTCGTGGTCACCCTGCTGCTGATGATCGTGCTGCTGGTCGCCTTCCCCGACATCGCCATGATCCTTCCCAAGACCTTCGGCCAACAGTGATCGCGACATGAAAACCTCCGCTCCCGGCGCGTCGCTGCGCGTCGCCGCCGATATCGGCGGCACCTTCACCGACATCGCCTCTATCGACGGAACGGCGCGATCACGACGCGCAAGGTGCTCGTCGACGCCCGGCGACTATGCCGAGGGCGTGCTGCGCGGCGTCGACGAGCTGGGCGCCGCGGCCGCGGCGGCCGATCTCGGCCTACAGCGATCTGCTGCATGCCTCCACCGTCGCCACCAACGCCATCCTCGAGGGCAAGGGCGCGCGCACCGCGCTGGTGACGACCGCGGCTTTCGCGACGTGCTGGAGCTGCGGCGCATCCGCGTGCCGCGGCTCTACGACCCGCTCTACGAGAAGCCGCCGCCGCTGGTGCCGCGCCGGCTGCGCTTCGAGGTGAGCGAGCGCCTCGATGCGCGCGGCGAGCGTCGTGCACGCCGCTCGACGAGCGCGGCCGTCGCAGCGCGGCGTCGCCGCGATCTGCGCGCGCAGCGGCGTCGAGGCGGTGGCGGTCTGCTTCCTGCACTCCTACGCCAACCCGGCGCACGAGCAGCGCGTCGGCGAGATCCTGCGCGCGGCGCTGCCCGACGCCTTCGTCTCGCTGTCCGTCGAGGTCCTGCCGGAGATCCGCGAGTACGAGCGCACCAGCACGACGGTCGATCAACGCCTATGTCGGGCCGCCGGTGCGCGCGCTACCTGACCGTCGCTGCAGCGACGAGCCTGCGACGCGCCGGGCGTCGGCGGCGCGGCTGCTGATGATGCAGTCGAGCGGCGGCGTCGTCGACGCGGACGCGGTGCATCGAGCGGCCGGCGCAGATCGTCGAGTGCGGCCCGGCCGCCGGCGTCATCGGCGCGCGCGCAGCTCGGCGGCGCTGGCGGGCTATCGCGACCTGATCACCTTCGACATGGGCGGCACCACGGCCAAGGCCTCGCTGATCGAGGACGGCGCGTCTGCCGCGCGCCGACGAATACGAGGTCGGCGGCGGCATCTCGCTCAGCAGCCAGCTGGTGAAGGGCGGCGGCTACGCGCTGAAGCTGCCGGTGATCGACATCTCCGAGGTCGGCGCCGGCGGCGGCAGCATCGTGCGCATCGACGCGCGGCGGCGCGCTGAAGGTCGGGCCGCACAGCGCCGGCGCCGTGCCCGGGCCGGCCTGCTACGGCCGCGGCGGCACGGAGCCGACGGTCACCGACGCCAATGTCGTGCTCGGCTATCTCAATCCGCGTCGCGCTCGCCGGCGGCACGGTGCCGATCGATGCCGAGCTGGCGCGCGCGCGCGATCGGCCGAGCAGGTCGCGGCGCCGCTCGGCGCGTCGACCTGCGTCGAGGCGGCGCACGGCGTCCATCGCCGTCGCCAATGCCGACGATGATGCGCGCGGTGAAGGCCGTCTCGACCTATCGCGGCCGCGATCCGCGCGACTTCGCGCTGTTCGCCTTCGGCGGCAACGGCGGCGTGCATCGCCGGCGACCTCGCGCGCGAGCTGGCGATGCCGCGAGGTCATCGTGCCGCCGGCGGCCGGCGTGTTCAGCGCCGTCGGCCTGCTGCTCGCCGACGTGCGAGCTGTCGCAGTCCGCGCGCCTTCCTGCGTCGCCGTCGACGCGCCTCGCCTGCCGACGCTGCGGCGACGCTGCGACGCGCTCGAGGCGCAGCTGCTGCGCCAGCTCGGCGCATGCGCGCGCGCGCGTGACGCTTCGCGCGGCGCGCCGACCTGCGCTATGCGCGGCCAGGCCTTCGAACTGCCGGTCGGCTTCGACGCGCGACGAGCTCGGGGCCGAGCTCGGCGCGACGCGCTGGCGCGAGCGCTTCGCCGCGAGCACGAGCGCACCTACGGCCACGTCTCGGCGACCGGCATCTCGCGTCGAATTCGTGAGCCTGCGCGTCGTCGGCACGGTCGGCGCGCCGAGGCCTGCGGCCGGCGGCCGCGCCGGCCGGCGCACGCGCGGCGCCGGCGGCGATGCGGCGCGTGCCTATTTCGGCGCGCGGCACGGCTGCGCTCGACACGCCGGTCATCGACCGCGGCGATCTCGACCGGCGCCGCGCGCCGGGCCCGCTCATCATCGAGGAATACGAGGGCACGACGGTCGTGCCGCCGGATGCGCGCGCGCGGCTCGACGACGTCGGCAACATCGTGCATCGACGCGTGCGCGGCATGGAGCAGCATCATGCGCACCGCGATCGACCCGATCCTGCTCGAGGTGCTCCGGAACGCCTTCGAGACCATCGCCGACGAGATGGCGCTGATCCTGATGCGCACCGCGCATTCGCGCGATCGTGCGCGACTCGATGGACTTCTCGACCGCGCTCTGCGACGCGCGAGGGCCAGACGCTGGCGCAGGGCCTGACCACGCCGATGCACCTCGGCAGCTTCTACGACGCGATGCGCCACCTGATCGCGCGCAGTACGAGGGCGCGCATCGCGCCCGGCGACGTCTTCATCGGCAACGATCCCTATGCTCGCCGCCGGCCAGCACCTGCCCGACATCTACATCATCACGCCCGATCTTCCGTCGGCGGCGCGCTGGCGGCCTGGGCGACCACGATCGCGCACCACGCCGACGTCGGCGGCATCGTGCCGGGCAGCAACTCGCTCGGCTGCGACCGAGATCTACCAGGAAGGCCTGCGCCTGCCGTTCGCTGAAGCTGTTCGAGGCGCGGCGTGCGCAACCAGGCGCTCTGGGACATCATCGCGCCAACGTGCGCGTGCCCGGACAAGGTGCTCGGCGACCTGCAGCGCGCAGATCGCGGCCTGCCTGGCGGGCGAGCGCGAGATGCAGGCGCTGTTCGCGCGCTACGGCGCGCCGACGTGCTCGCGCTATGCCGACGAGCTGCACGACTATGCCGAGCGCCTGACGCGCGCGGAGATCCGCGAGCATTCCCGACGGCGTCTACCGCTTCGCGGATCACATCGACGGCCTGGGCGAGAATCCCGAGCCGATCGCTGTTCCACGTCGCGGTCACGCGTCGAGGCGGCGACGCGATCACCGTCGACTGGACCGGCACCTCGCCGCAGGTGACGCGGCGGCATCAACGCGCCGCTGCCCTTCACCAAGGCCGCGTCTACGCCGCGCTGCGCTCGGTCATGCCGCGCCGACATGCCCGAACTGCCACGGCTTCACGCTGCCGATCCACGTGATCGCGCCCGCAGGGCACGCGTGGTCAACCCGCGTCCGCCCGGCGCCCTGCGGCGCGCGCGGCATCACCGGCTATCGCATCGATCGACTGCATGTTCGGCGCGCTGGCGCAGGCGGTGCCCGACCGCGTCGCCGCCGACGGCAGCCGGCGGCTCGACGCTGCCCACCTTCGGCGGCAGGCATGGCGGCAAGCCGTTCGTCTTCTGCCGAGACGCTGATGGGCACCTGGGGCGGCACGTCGCAGCATGACGGCCAGGACGGCGTGCCGCACATGGGCGCCAACCAGTCCAACGTGCCGGTCGAGATGATCGAGGCCGACTATCCGCTGCGCATCGAGCACTACGGCTTCGTCGCCGACACCGCGGGCCCGGGCGGCTCCGCGGCGGCCTCGCTCATGCGCGAGTTCCGCGTGCTCGCCGACGAGGCGATGCTGTCGTGCGCTCCGACAAGCGCGCTTCCCGCCCCACGGGCTGTTCGGCGGCGGCACCGGCGCGCCGGCTGGAACATCGTCAATCCCGGCGGCGCAGCGGATGCTGCCGGTGATGACGACCGAGCCCGAGACGCTGAAGCAGGGCGACGTCTTTCGCCACCTCATGGCCGGCGGCGGCGGCTTCGGCGATCCGCTCGAGCGCGACGCGGAACGCGTGCTCGAGGATGTCCGCGCCGGACGCGTGACCGCGGACCAGGCGCGCGGGGCCTACGGCGTCGTGATCGTTGGGACGGCCGGCGCGCCGCGCTCGACGCCGGCGACGGCGGCGCTGCGCGCGACAAGACGGAACTGATGCGCGTCACGCGGTCGGCGTCGGCGTCGCCGACGTGGCGCTGCCTGTTCGCTTCTCCCCAGCGACGCCATCCGCGCAAGCGACCGCGCCGTGCCGTGGCCGCGATCCTCGCGTGCATGCCAAGCACCGGATCGCCCGCTACGACATCCGCCGCTGCCCCCCGGCCCGGCCTGCGCTGGGCCGACCTGCTTCGCCGGGTCTACGACATCGACATGCGCACCTGCCCGAATTGCGGCCTGGGACCCTCGAGCCGATCGCCACCATCCACGACCCCGACGCCATCGCCCGCATCCTCGCCGCCATCGGCCTGCGCTCCCGCGCACCGCCGCCCTGAGGCCGGCCCGATCGCGGCTCGCGCCCCGGGCCCGGCCCTTGCCTCGCATCGTCGCCACTTCGGCTGTCCGCCTGCCCCTCCCGGCGGTTGACGTCGCTTGCGGCGTCAAGCGCCCGAAATGCGGGCCGCAACGGCAGCCCCGACCAACCCGGACGCACCCGCACACGCCGACCGAACCCGAATACGATCTCTCAAGCCGCCTTGGGGAGGAGAACGCACGCTTGAAGGGCGAAACCGGAATGGCGTTTGGTTTTCCTATCGAGCTATCGAGCGCAACTGACGGACCTCGTCCTGCGCATCGAGCGCGGCGGGTTCGAGGCCGGGCCGTACCACCTCGGCGGCTGAGCGCGGCCCGGCCCGGTTCACGCCGAGCTAAGCCGTTCTTTTTCTTGTTTCAGTTAGCGGCGGAGCGTGTAGGCGGGGCTGACCCGCCGGAGCGGCATGAGTGTTTCATGCTGCAGTGCGGTGCCTGTCCGCGCCCTTCCGCGTGCCCTGATCCGATGTCATGCCCTTCCCCGCTGTCCATCCCGCGCTTGACCGCGCCCTTTCCGCGCGTGGCTATGCCGAGCCGACCGCCGTCCAGCCCGCCGTGCTCGAGCCGCCGAGGCCGCCGGGCGCGACCTGCTGGTCTCCGCCCAGACCGGCTCGGGCAAGACCGTCGCCTTCGGCCTCGCCATCGCCTCCGACCTGCTCGGCGACGGCCGAGCGCTTCGACCGCGCCGGCCGCGCCGCTCGCCCTCGTCATCGCGCCGACGCGCGAACTGGCGCATGCAGGTCAGCCGCGAACTCGACTGGCTCTACGCCGACACCGGCGCGCGATCGTCACCTGCGTCGGCGGCATGGACGCGCGCGCGCGAGCAGCGCCAGCTCGCAGCGCGGCGCCCACATCGTCGTCGGCACGCCCGGCCGCCTGCGCGACCACCTCGAGCGCAGGCTATCTCGACCTCTCCGACCTGCGCGTCGCCGTGCTCGACGAAGCCGACGAGATGCTCGACCTCGGCTTCCGCGAGGACCTCGAAGTCATCCTCGACGCCACGCCGGACGACGCGCCGCACGCTGCTGTTCTCCGCCACCATCGCCGCGCGACATCGCCACGCTCGCCAAGCGCTACCAGCGCGACGCCCTGCGCATCGACACCGACCAGCGCGACCGAGCCGCACGGCGACATCGAATACCGCGCCATCCGCGTCGCGCCGAGCGACATCGAGCGCGCCGTCGTCAACGTGCTGCGCTTCTACGATGCCGCGCGCGCGCGCTGGTGTTCTGCGCACACGCGCGAAGCCGTGCGCCACCTGCACGCCGCCCTGCGCGAGCGCGGCTTCGATGCCGTCGCCGCTCTCGGGCGAACTGAGCCAGCGCGAGCGCAACGACGCGCTGCAGGCCCTGCGCGACGGCCACGCCCGGGTCTGCGTCGCGACCGACGTCGCCGCGCGCGGCCTCGACCTGCCCGACCTCGGCCTGGTCATCCACGCCGACCTGCCGACCAACAAGGCCGACGCTGCTCCACCGCTCGGGCCGCACCGGCCGCGCCGGCAAGAAGGGCGCGTCCGTGCTGCTCGTGCCGCACATCAAGCGCCGCCGCACCGAAGCGGCTGTTCGCAGTCCGCCAACATCGACGCGCCACCTGGGCCGGCCCGCCCACCGCCGAGGAGATCCGCGCGCAGGATCGCCAGCGCCTGCTGCAACACCCCGTCGCTGACCGCAACGATCGACGAAGACGACAGAAGCTCGCGCGCCAGATGGCCGAAACCGTCACCGCCGAACAACTCGCCGCCGCCCTGATCGGCCTGCTCCGCGCTCGACCTGCCCGAACCTGAAGACCTCTCCGACGACGCGCCGCATGCGCGACACGCAGAGCCGCGCCAGCCGCGCGAACGCGCCGGCGCCCGAAGTCGCGCACGGAACGCGGCTTCGTCGAATCCGAAGGCGATGGCGTCTGGTTCCGCCTCAATGTCGGCCGCCAGCGCAACGCCGATCCGAAATGGATCCTGCCGCTGATCTGCCGCCTGGGCAGGTGACCAAGGCCGAGATCGGCCCGATCCGCATCTTCGACGACGAAACCAAGTTCGAGATCACCCAGGCCGCCGCGGCCGGCTTCGCCGAGGCGGTCGCCGCGTCGGCCGATCCCAAAGTGGTCATCCTGCCCGCCGGCGCCGACCGCCCGTCCGCCCGGGGCGACGCGCGTCCCGAGCGGCCCTTCCAGGCCCGACCGGAGTCCGGCAAGCCCGCCCGCAGCTTCGCCGACAAGTCGCAGGCCGGGCGCCCGCACGCCGGTGGGGCCGATGAGGCGGCGCCGCGCAAGCCGTATTCGCCCAGGCCCTACGCCGCGGAACCGGGAAAGCCCGGCAAGCCGGGCAAGCACCTGCTGTCCTCGCGCCGCGCCCATCGCGGCCAGCGAGCGCCGGCCTGAGGCGCGCCGGCCGGGACCATTCCCGGGCCTGCGGCAGTGGCGGCGGCCGCCCGTCGGCCGCAAGGTCCGGCAGCGGAGCGCCTGGTGACCGCCGGGTCGCCGGACGCTGATGACGTCGTGGGTGCCGTGGCCGTCGCGGCTGGGGTCGCCGGCACGGCGGCGACGACCCCGCGGGGTTTGCGTGTCGACCGTCTTCGCCAATTGTCGTGGGCTCACAACCTGCGTCGCGAATGGGCTGTGCCAGTGCGCCCGTTCAGGCGTCACGAGGAATCGGGACTGCAGCAGCGCGGGTTCGCGCAGTGCGGCCTTCGCCAGCTCGAGCCGTCGATGCTCGCCCTCCACGAGAAGATGCCCGAGTTCGTCGCGGTCCTTTCTCTGCTGGAGACGGCGAACGTCGTCGAGCCTCACGCGCGGGCCGTGGCGGGTACGCCAAGTATGTCTTGCGCAACGGCTTCGGCGATCTTGATGCCGTCCACGCCCGCCGACAGAATGCCGCCGGCGTAGCCCGCGCCTTCGCCGCCGGGATACAAACCGTGCACGTTCAGCTCTGCAGCGATTCGCCGTCGCGCGTGATGCGCACCGGCGAAGAGGTGCGCGTTTCGACGCCGGTCAGCACGGCATCGTCGCGATCGAAGCCGCGGATCTGGCGTGCCGAACGCGGGCAGCGCCTCGCGGATGGCAGCGATCGCGTAATCCGGCAGCGAAGGCGCGAGATCGCCGAGCCGCACGCCGGGCTTGTAGGAGGGCAGACCTCGCCGAGCTGCGTGGAGGCTTCGCCGCGGCATGAAATCGCCGACCAGTTGCCCCGGCGCGCAGTAGTCGCGGCCGCCGAGTTCGATAGGCCCGCGACTCCAGTTGCTCCTGCAACTCGACGCCGGCGAGCGGGCCGCCCGGGAAATCGACCTCCGGATTGATGCCGACCACGATGCCGGCATTCGCATTGCGCTCGTTGCGCGAGTACTGGCTCATGCCGTTGGTGACCACGCGCCCGGGTTCGGACGTGGCCGCCACCACCGTGCCGCCGGGGCACATGCAGAAGCTGTACACCGCGCGGCCGTTGCTGGCGTGGTGCACGAGTTTGTAGTCGGCCGCGCCCAGTGCCGGATGGCCTGCATATCGGCCCAATCGCGCGCGATCGATCAACGATTGCGGATGCTCGATGCGAAAGCCGATCGCAAAGGGCTTGGCTTCCATGAAGACGCCGCGCCGATGCAGCATGCGGAAGGTGTCGCGCGCGCTGTGGCCCAGCGCCAGCACCACGTGACGGCTGTGCAGCGTCTCGCCGTCTGCCGAGCACCACGCCCTCGATCTGGCCGTCGCTCGATCAGCAGATCGGTGACGCGGCTCTCGAAGCGCACTTCGCCGCCCAGCGCGATGATCTCCTCGCGCATGGCGGCCACCACGCCCGTCAGGCGGAAGGTGCCGATGTGCGGCTTGCTGACATACAGAATCTCTGCCGGCGCGCCGGCGCGCACGAACTCGTGCATCACCTTGCGGCCGTAGAACTTCGGGTCCTTGATCTGGCTGTACAGTTTGCCGTCGGAAAACAAGCCCGCGCCGCCTTCGCCGAACTGCACGTTCGATTCCGGCGTCAGGGTCTTCTGGCGCCACAGCGCCCAGGTGTCCTGCGTGCGGCGGCGCACGTCGCGCCCGCGTTCGAGCACGATTGGCTTGAAGCCCATTTGCGCGAGCAGCAGGGCCGCGAACAGGCCGCAGGGTCCGAAGCCGACCACCACGGGCCGGTCGCGCAGTGTGGCGGGCGCCTGCCCCACCGGGTGGTAGCGTGTGTCGGGCGCCGGCCGCACTGCGTCGTCGCGCCAGGCGCTGCAGGATGGCGGCTTCGTGGCGCGCGTCGACGTCGATGATGTACACGAACACGATCGCGCTGTTCTTCTGCGCGCTCGTAGCTGCGCTTGAACACGGTGAAGTCGAGCAGTTCGGTATCCTGGATGCCAGGCGCCGGACGATGGCCTTGCGTAGCGCATCGGCGGCATGATCGAGCGGCAGCGAGAGTTCAGTGATGCGGATCACGGGCGTTTCCTGGCCGGTGTCTCCGGCAGAGGGATACAATCGAGCCGGAATTGTAGCGACGATCCCGCGGTTCCCCTATATCCGGCCTTTGCGCCCGAACCCTGCTGTTGACGTCGCGGCTTCTGCCTCCCGTCGGCACACGGTGAAGGTCAGAGATCGACCGCCAGTGACGTGCGCTTGCATGTGCGCGATTCGGCGGTCGTGAATTGCGCTACTCGGCCGGCTGGGGTGCCGCCGGGACCGCGTCGGGTTGCGGCTTGTGGGTGCGCGCCAGGAGGCAGCGTGTAGGCGGCCGGCACGACGAACAGCGTGAACAGCGTGCCGAGCGGCAGGCCGCCGACGATCACCCAGCCGATCGGCTGCCGGCTTCGGCGCCGGCGCCGCTGGCGAGCGCCAGCGGCACCGCGCCCAGCACCATCGCGCCGGTGGTCATCAGGATCGGCCGCAGGCGCAGCGCCGCCGCCTCGATCACCGCCTCGCAGCTTGCGCCTGCCCTGCTCGCGCAGCTGGTTGGCGAACTCGACGATCAGGATGCCGTGCTTGGTGATCAGGCCGACCAGCATGACCAGGCCGATCTGGCTGTAGACGTTGAGCGTGCCGCCGGTGAGCTTGAGCGCCAGCAGCGCGCCGGTCATCGCCAGCGGCACGGTGAGCATGATGATGAGCGGATCGACGAAGCTCTCGAACTGCGCCGCGAGCACCAGATAGATGAAGATCAGCGCCAGCACGAAGGTGACGTAGAAGCTGCCGCTGGATCTGCGGAACTCGCGCCTCTGGCCGGCAGAGGTCGGTGATGCATGCCGGCCGGCAGGCTTCGCCGCTGCTCATCGAGGAACGCGAGCGCCTCGCCCAGCGTGTAGCCCGGCGCGACGGTCGCGGTGAGCGTCGCCGAGCGCAGCCGGTTGAAGTGGTTGAGCTCCTTCGGCGCCACGGTCTCGCGAGCTCGACCAGGTTGGACAGCTGCATCATCTGCGCCGCCGCGCGCCGCGCACGAAGATCGCGGTCAGGTCGTCCGGGTTGGCGCGGTCGACGTCGCTTCGAGCTGACGATGACGTCGTACTGCTTGCCTTCCCGCTTGAAGCGCGTGACCTGGCGGCCGCCGAGCATGGTCTCCAGCGTCCGGCCGATGGTCTCGACTCGATGCCCAGCATCGGCCGCCTTGTCGCGATCGATGTCGACCGTGAGCTGCGGCTTGTTCAGCTTGAGGTCGGTGTCGAGGTTGGCGAGCCCGGGATGCTGCCGCGCCGCGGCCATGCAGCTGGTCCACCGCCGTCTGCAGCTCGCGCATAGGGCTGCGAGTCTGCAGCACGAACTGCACCGGCTTGTTGTCGGAGCTCTGGCCGAGCGACGGCGGGTTGACCGGGAACGCCAGCACGCCGGGGATGCCGCGAACATCTTGCGGCGCGATCGCGGCGACGATCTCCTGCTGCTTGCGCGGCTGCGCTCGTCCCAGTCCTTCAGGCGGATGAAGCTGATGACGCTCGGGTGACGATCGGGCAAGCCGACGACGACGAAGTAGCGCGCTCGACCTCGGGCACCGTCGCGATAGATCGCCTCGATGCGCTGCGCATAGCGCGTCGGTGATAGTCCATGGTCGCGCCCTCGGGCGCGATGCCGATGCCGAGGATGAAGCCGCGATCCTCCAGCGGCGACAGCTCCGACGGCATGCTCGTGAACAGCACGACCATCCGGCCGCGGCGACCAGCGACGATACAGCGACGACGACCGCCGCCGCATCGTGCAGGCTCAGCCGCAGCAGCGGCGCTATAGCCCGCGTCATGCCCGTCGAGCACGCGCTCGCATGACGCGGTAGACACCAGCCGTGGCGCGGCTTGTGCTGCAGCAGCCGCGAGCACATCATCGGCGTCAGCGTCAGCGCGACGAAGCCCGACACCAGCACCGCCGCCGGCCACCGTCAGCGCGAACTCGGTGAACAGCCGGCCGGTGTGGCCGGTCTGGAAGGCGAGCGGCGCGAACACGGCGGCCAGCGTCATCGTCATGGCGACCACCGCGAAGGCGATCTCGCGCGACGCCCTTGAGCGCCGCCTCGAACGGCGTCATGCCCTGCTCGACGTGGCGGTTGATGTTCTCGAGCATCGACGATGGCGTCGTCGACCACCAGGCCGACCGCCAGCACCAGTGCCAGCAGCGTCAGCGTGTTGATCGAGAAGCCGAACGACCACATGAAGATGAACGCGCCGATCAGCGACACCGGGATGGTGACGAACGGGATCAGCGTGGCGCGCAACGAGCGCAGGAACACGAAGATCACCAGCACCACCAGCACCATCGCCTCGCCGATGGTGCGGAACACGGCGTCGATCGAGCGCTCGATGAACACCGAGGTGTCGAAGCGCCATCTCGATCTTCATGCCCGTCGGGCAGCGTCGTCGACGATGCTGCGGCAGTTCGGCCTTGCACCGCCTTGCGCGACGTCGAGCGGGTTGGCGGTCGACTGCTTGACGATGCCGAGCGCCACCGCCGGCTTGCCGTTGAAGCGCGCGATCGACGCGCTCGTCGCGCGGCGCCGAGCTCGGCGCGTGCCGACGTCGCGCAGCCGCACCGAGATAGCCGTCGGCGTCGCGGATGATCAGGTCGTCGAACTGCTCGGGCGTGCGCAGGTCGGTCTCGGACAGCACCGTGAATTCGCGCTGGCGGCTCTCGATGCGGCCGGCCGGCATCTCGATGTTCTGCCGGCGCAGCGCCGTCCTCCACGTCCTGCGGCGTCAGGCCGTAGGCGGCCAGCCGCAGCGCGGTCGAGCCAGATGCGCATCGCGTAGCGCCGCTCGCCGAAGATGCGCACGTCGGCCACGCCGGGCAGGTTCTGCAGCCGGTCGGCGACGAAGCGGTCGGCGTAGTCGGTGATCTCGAGCGGCGATGTGCCGGTCGCGCGAGAAGGCGCAGCCAGATGATCGGCTGCGCGTCGGCCTCGACCTTGGCGATCACCGGCTCGTCGACCTCGTCGCGGCAGCTGCGCGCGCACGCGCGCCACGCGGTCGCGCACGTCGGTGGCGGCGACATCGGCATCGCGCGTCGAGCGTGAACTCGACCGTGATCTGGCTGCGCTCCTGCGCGGCTGATCGACGTCATCAGCGTCGATGCCCTCGATGCCGGAGAGCGAGTCCTCCAGCGGCTGGGTGACCTGGCTCTCGATGATCTCGGCGCGAGGCGCCGCGATAGATCGTCCGACCGAGACCACCGGCTCGTCGATCTTCGGATATTCGCGCACCGTCAGGCGGCTGATAGGACATCATGCCGATCAGCAGCATCACCAGGCTCATGCACCGTGGCGAAGACCGGCCGCCGGATCGAGATCTCGGACAGGGTCATCGTGGCTCAGGCCGTTCGCAGCGCCGCCTGCGGCGGGCGCTGGTCGCCCTGTTGCGGCGGCGGGCGCGCCGGGTGGCCGGCTGCTGCGGTTCGGGCCGCCGGCGGGCATCACCTGCACCGGCATGCCGTCGCGGATCTTCAGCACGCCGGCGGTGACCACCCTGTCGCCCGGCCTCGAGCCCGTCGAGGATCTCGACCTCGCCGGCCGCGGCGCTCGCCGAGCTTCACCGGCACCAGCTTGCACCGTCTTGCGGCTTGCCCTCGCCGTTGATCGACGAGCTTGAACACGATGTGCCGGTCGGCCTGCGGGATGATCGCCTGCTCGGGCACGAACATCGCCTGCGGCCGCTCGGCCAGGGTCAGCGTGACGCGCGCGAAGAGGCCGGGCCGCAGCGCGCTCGTCATTGTCGACGATCCGGGCGCGGATGACGACGGCGCGGCCCGGCCACGTCGACCGCCGGATCGATCGCATAGACCTCGCCGGCGAAGCTCGCGCTGCGGATAGCGCGTCGACCGCGATCGTCGATCCTCTGCCCGACCCGCGACCGCCGGCAGGAAGAGCTCCGGCACGCGGAAATCGACCTTGAGCGGATCGATCTGCTCGAGGTTCACGATCTCCTGGCCGGCGCCGACGATAGTCGCCGATCGAGATCCGCGCGCAGCCCGACGACGCCGTCGAACGGGCGCCAGGAGCTGCAGCTTGCTCGAGCCGCGCCTTGTCGCAGCTCGACCATGGCGACGCCGGTGCGCGGTCTGCGCCTGCGCCTCGTCGAGGGCGCGCTGCGTGCCGGCGCCGCGGCGCTCGAGCTCGGCGGCGCGCGCGAAGGTGGTGCGGGCGAGGGCGGCCTGCGCCTCGGCCTGAGCGAGCTCGGCGCGCTCGATCGTGTCGTCGAAGCGCACCAGAACCTGGCCGCGCTGCACGCGCTTGCCTTCCTCGAAACCGATGCCGACGACGCGGCCCGGCGAGCTCGGGCCGGACGATGACGGACTCGTTGGAGCGCAGGCTGCCGATCGCCTGGATCTGGCGCAGGGCCGTCGCGATCTTCACCTGCGCGGCCTCGACCGGCATGGCGAAGCCGGCCGGCGGCCCGCCGCGACCGGGCCCCTGCGCGCTCTGCTGCGGAACCATCACGAATTGCCAATAGGTCCAGCCGCCGCCGGCAGCCACGGCGAGAACCACGATGATCGCGACGAACGAGCGCAACATGACGGCCGACACTCCTGGTGCGGGCAAGCGGCCCGTCTTCGCACTGCAGCGGTGAGAGTGTAACGGACATTACACTCGTTGCTCAAGGTGAGATTTACCATCCGCGCCCGGTCGGTCGAGGACGGCGAGGCGCTCCGGTCTTCTTCGCTTCGCCGTCGTCGCCGCGACCCGCCGCAATGGTTGCCACTCAATGGCGAGGACCCTATGTTCCGCCGCGCCGCGACCAGCCCCCGATCGACGACGGGCAGGGTCGGCCCTCCAGGCCCATGACCGACCTGTCCAAGATCCGAAACTTCGCGATCATCGCCCATATCGACCACGGCAAGTCGACGCTCGCCGACCGGCTCATCCAGTTCTGCGGGGCCGTCGAGCAGCGCGATTTCCGCGACGCAGATGCTCGATTCGATGGACATCGAGCGCGAGCGCGGGATCACGATCAAGGCGCAGACCGTGCGCCTCAACTACAAGGCCAAGGACGGCAAGACTACGTCCTGAACCTGATCGACACCCCGGGCCACGTCGATTTCGCCTATGAGGTGAGCCGCTAGCCTCGCCGCCTGCGAAGGCTCGATCCTGGTGGTCGATGCCTGCGCAGGGCGTCGAGGCGCAGACCCTCGCCAACGTCTACCAGGCGATCGACAACGGGCACGAGATCGTGCCGGTGCTCAACAAGATCGATCTGCCCGCCGCCGATCCCGAGCGCGTGAAGCAGCAGATCGAGGACGTGATCGGCATCGACGCCTCGCATGCGGTCGAGGTGTCGGCGAAGACCGGCCTCAACATCGACCAGGTGCTCGAGGCGCTGGTGCAGCGGCTGCCGCCGCCGCAGGGCGACGTCGGCGCGACGCTCAAGGCACTGCTCGTCGATTCCTGGTACGACCCCTATCTCGGCGTCGTCGTTCTCGTGCGCATCAAGGACGGCAAGCTCGTCAGGGGCCAGAAGATCCGCATGATGGCCGCCGCCGCGACCTACGAGGTCGACCGCGTCGGCGTCTTCACGCCCAAACCCAGGGATGTCGGTGAGCTCGGGCCGGGCGAGGTCGGGTTCATCACCGCGGGCATCAAGGCGGTCGCCGACGTCAAGATCGGCGACACGATCACCGACGAGCGCCGGCCGGCCGCGGCGGCGCTGCCCGGGTTCAAGCCGTCGCTGCCGGTCGTGTTCTGCGGCCTGTTCACCGTCGACCCGGCGGATTTCGAGCGGCTGCGCGAGAGCCTCGCCAAGCTTCGCCTCAACGACGCCTCGTTCGTGTACGAGCCGGAGAGTTCGGCCGCGCTCGGCTTCGGTTTCCGCTGCGGCTTCCTCGGCCTGCTGCATCTGGAGATCATCCAGGAGCGCCTCGAGCGCGAGTTCGATCTCGACCTGATCGCGACCGCGCCGTCGGTCGTCTACAAGGTCCATCTCACCAACGGCGAGGTCGTCGACGTCTACAATCCGGTCGACATGCCCATGTGCAGCTCGGAAAGGGCTTTGGTATTGCGCAATTCATTAATTTGTTGACTGAGATTATCATCTTCCCAGTTTACCATGCTTCCAAACTTGGCTGCTTCACCCCGTATCTTCTCCCGATCATCGGTATGCAGGTGGATTTTATAAAAATCACCGTCCGGAATAACAATGACGCTCTCCTGCTCCGGGTTATGCTCGCCAATTTCTCTTCCGATAAATTATTTGTCTTGAATAACAAAATCAACGCAATAGCCGGTTTCCGTCTCCTGCAGAAATGCAGGAGAAATATTCAGACGATTTTTGAACAGTTCCGTTATCGGCCGGAATTCCTGCAACCCTCCGGCTAGGGAATAGAAAAAACCCTCGAAATAAATATAGATGCCAAAAGCGCCGGCATCGACAACACCGGCCTTTTTTAATTTCGGCAGCATTTCACAGGTATCGTGGACGGCTTTCTCCAGATCCCCGATGACGGCCTTGACCGCTTTCCGATCCGGCGTAATTGCTCGACGGCAGGATTTCTACCAGTGCATCGAAGACGGTAAGCATCGTTCCCGGACGCGGATTACTAACAGCCTTCCATGCTCTGTCGCCCTTCCCTCCTGCACCGCCGTCTTCAGATTGAGGAGCGAATCAACAGGGTAAAATGCGGAAAAAAAACGAGAAGCGATATTGCCGGAATTGCCCCGCGCCGACATGAGAAGCTGCCGAATCACCTTGCTTTTTCTGATGCCGGCCAGCAAGGGGGACAGGCTGATCGACAGATTTCTGCCCGTATCGCCATCGGCCACGGGATAGACATTGATGGCATCGAGCAAATCTGCCCAGGCCGCCACACGTTCCACCCCGGCGATAAATGCTTGCCGCAATTGTTTCTTCCATTATTATCCAAAAGCCTGGCGTATTTCTTCGGGAATTATGAAGAGGGTTTCCATTTCCGGAGCTTTTACCGCCACCTGTTCCGTGCGACCGCGGGCGCAGACGTTGCCGTCGGCCGCCTTACGAATCTCAAAATCCACCACCAATTTGACGCGATCTGCAAGTGTCGCCTTGATAATAATTTCATCGCGGTGCCGCAACGGATAAATATGCTTGGTTGACGTTCGTATAATCGGGAAAATAATTTTTTGCTGTTCATAATAGGAATATAGATCCACACCGTAATGGTCGAAAAGTCCGGCCCGGGCGATTTCAAAATAATTCAGGTAATTGCCGTGCCAGACGATCTGCATGGGATCCAGATCAAAAAAGGGCACGGTGTATTTTCCTTCGAAACTTATTTGTTTTCTTTCATTGCTTCATCCTAACCCCGATAAACGGGATAAGAAAGTTTACGAAATTATCTTCTGCCAAGAAACCGCAGAAAATAATTTCTTACCTGCTAAGAAATCAGAATATCGAATTGCCCGGCACATGCCTTCGATGTCGTTATCCAATGGCCTGTCTTCAATAAGCGCCTTGCTGACAAGGCGGATTTTTTGCTGGTCGCGGCCAGCAGGGGCCGCTCGCCCAAATTTCCGCGAATATCACAAGCCTGTGCCGCCGCCAGAAGATGTATGGACAGGACCCGTTCCGTTAAAGTGCAGATTCTTTGGGCATCCCGGGCGGCAATTGTTCCCATGCTGACCTTGTCCTGGTTATGCGATTCCGTAGAACGCGAAAATGATGCGGCAGGCATCGTTCCCTTCAAGGCTTCAGCGGCCAAAGCCGATGAAGAAATGGACATCGCCTTAAAACCATGGCGCAATCCGGTCTGCTCTCCCGCCTTTCTTACCAGATCCCCTGGCAGTCCTCTGTTCGAATGCGGAGTCACCAGAAGCATGGTCTGGCGGTCGCACATATCGGCAACGGAGGCCAGCGCGGCTTTCAGCCCGTCCATCGCAAAAGCTATATGACCGCCGTAGAAATTACCGCCCATGAGAACCGCGCCTGTTGCCGGATCAATATGGGATTGTCGTTGGAAGTGTTGGCCTCAATCTCCACCCATTGTCTAATCCAGAAGAGAGCATCAGACAAAACACCCAGTACCTGCGGCGCACAGCGCAGCGAGTAAGGATCCTGCAGTGTCTCCAGAGCGTCATCTTCCAGCCGTTTTGCCTGATGCCTTGGCTTTGAGCAGACGGCAATCTTTTCGGCAACAAAAGCCTGGCCGGGAAAAGGCTTGGCTTCCGAAAGAACCGGATGATAATGATGAGCATTTCCCTTTAAGGCATGTACGGAAAGCCCTGTGGCATAGATGGCGGCATTTAAAATACGGTTTGCTCTCTCCACCGCCAGGCTGCAATCCCCGTCATTGTAGTCGTGCCGTTCACCATGGAAAGCGGCTCTTTGGGCAGATATTTGTATGGTTTGAGTCCGGCTTTTTTCATGGCTTTGATCGTCGGCATCAGTTCTTCGCGGTAAAAAACTTCGCGTTCGCCGGCCAGGCAGGCGCCAATATAAGACATCGGCGTCAGATCGCCGGAAGCACCGACCGACCCTTCGCAGGGAACAACCGGCGTTATGCCGGCATTTAAAAAATCAGCCATTTGCTGCAGCAGTGCGACGGAAACTCCGGAATAGCCGCGGGCCAGGCAGATAATCCGGCACAACATTGCGCCGCGCGTCTCCTCGATGCCGATGGGCTCTCCCGTGCCACAGCCATGAAAACGAAAAATGTTTTCGCCGTTTTTGAGGGCTATGTTCATCGGCATCCTGCTGCCGCATGATTTGCCGTACCCGGTGTTCACACCGTAAACGGCACATTTCGGCTCATCGAGTCCATGAGCATCTGCTGCGTTTTTTGCATCCGTTGTATAAAACTTTTATTTTTGCTTATCCGGACTGCCACTCCGTCGCGCGCTACGGCAATGATATCATCAAAACGGATATTGCCGCCGTCAATGACTACAACATGCTGTTTGCCAATTTTTTTCATGATCAAATCTCACTTTCTGCATCTAAGCTACTGCGTTTACGCGGTTTATAGGTGTCATCAGCTTTTTCTTTTTCCATAACCTGTTTCAGCATTTTGAACATTTTGTAATTCTGCGGTTCGTCCTGATAGAAGGTATTCCAGGCATAATAATAAAGATTCTGCAACTCATCCACGAGTCAGGAGTTTGGGCTGAAAAACAACTTTGCTGCTGGTGTATTGATTCCAGTCATAGCTTAATATTCTGTTTTCTTTTTCAAATCGTCGAAAGTCCGGGTGTGCGGGAAAGGCGTGAGCACCGTGAATTCCGCCATGTCGAGATTCACTTCCAGCAGAAAATCCACCAGCTTCTTGATGTAATCTTCCGTGTGATAATCGAGACCAAGGAGAATGCTGCCTTCCACGGCTATGCCATAATCATGGTAGCGTTTGATGCGGTCGCGGATGAAGTCGGAGGAATCGAATATCGCCTGATAAACAAACCAGGCGCCGGCCTGCGCCGCCAGATCAAGCACCTTGTCGTCATTTTCAATGGGATGGCAGCACCATTTCTTCTTCAGCGGAATCATTTCCTTGAACAGGCCGATTTCCCAATCCTTGTCCTGCGCCAGTGAATTATCGACAATAAAAAGCCTGTTATTGTCAATGCTCGCCATTTCGGCAATGACTTTATCAAAGGGACGGGGCCGGAACTGGCGGCCGCCCAGAAAATTGACACAGCAGGGATAACAGTTAAAGCGGCAGCCGCGGGAAGCGTGCACCAGATCTACCATCTGTACGCCGCGGTAATTATACATCTTCCGGTTCAGGATACTGCGCCTGGCCGTTCCCACGCGTTCAATCGGGGGAAAATCCTGATAATAGTTATAAACATTTTGCAGATTGCCGTTTCTGAAATCGGCAAAAACCTGCTCCATCCGGCCTTCCGCTTCGCCGATAAAAACCGCATCCGCATGAAGCGCCGTTTCCTCGGCATGCAGCATGGTCGCAATTCCGCCAAATATTACTTTAATGCCCAGTTTCCGGTAGGCATCGGCGATTTCCCAGCCCCGCTTTATCTGGGAGGTCAGCATTGCGGAAATACCGACAAAATCAGCGTCATTCTCAATAATCAGTGGCTGCACATTCTCGTCAATAAATTCCACTTCCACATCTGCCGGAATTGTGGCCGCAAACACAACCGGGCCATGCGGCGGCAAAGTAAAGGGTGTCTGCCGGTCCAGTTTCTCCCATTTGGGATATATCAGTTTAAATTTCATCTTTCCTCTTTTACGCCTTCATAAAACCCCCATATGCCTTCAGCAGGCATTGCGCTGCTTTCCACGTCGCTGCGGCGTACGCTTAAAAGTATCGCCTCACTCCTCAGACTTTGCGCGCCTTGCCTCTGTTGTTTTTATGAAGGCTCCTATGTTTGGCATTTATGTTATTGCCTTGGCAATAATTTGTTTCATAATTTCGTTGGTGCCGGCCAGAATGCGCGTGATGCGAATGTCGCGCCAGGCACGGGCAATCGGATATTCTTCGCAATAACCATAGCCTCCGAACAGCTGCAGACAACTGTCGGCCACGCGCCAGGCCATTTCTGTTACCCAGAATTTTGCCATGGAGACGTCAATGACGACGGTGTTTTTCTGCCAGTGCTCCACTATCATTTTATCGACAAATGTCCGGCCTATTCTAATTTCCGCCGCCATTTCCGCCAGAGCAAACTGCGTGTTTTGAAATCCGGTCAAAGGCTTACCAAACATCCGCCTTGATTTGCAATAGCGAATCGTTTCTTCCAGCATAAACTCTGCGGCAGTCTGCGCGCCGATGGTGCAGATCAGCCGCTCCTGCTGGAGGTTGGTCATCAGATTTTTAAATCCCGTGCCTTTTTTTCCCAGACGGTTTTCCCGGGGAATACGACAATCGGCAAAAAACAGCTCCGCCGTATCCTGGCTGCGCCAGCCTATTTTATTGAGCCTTTTGCCTTTGGTGAAACCGGGCGTTCCTGCTTCCACCAGAAACAAATCCACGGCGTCATGCGCATTGGCTTCCTGCGGATCTTTGGCTGCGACAATCACTAAATCGCAGTTGATCCCGTTGGAGATAAATGTTTTCTGGCCGTTGAGAATAAACGAATCGCCGTCTTCCGCTGCCGTGGTCTTAATGCCGGCCAGATCGCTGCCGGCCTGGGGCTCCGACATGGCAATCGCCGTCAGCAGATCGCCGCTGATGCAGCCCGGCAGATATTTTTTCTTCTGTTCTTCGGAGGCGAGCTGGACGATATAAGGCACCACTACGTCACCGTGCAGACGCGCGGAAAGGCCGTAAAAATTGGCTTTGGCCATCTCCTCAATCAGAATGGCGGAATACAGAAAGTCGGCCGCTGCGCCGCCGTATTCCTGAGGAACCGACGTACACAAGAAGCCGTTTTCGCCCAGTTTTTTCCATGCCCACCGCGGAACAATGCCGTCTTCTTCCCACTGCTCCACATGGGGAATAATTTCTTTTTCCATAAATCTCCGGAATGTTTCCCGGAAAATTCGATGTTCTTCCGAATAAGGTACAATTTCCATTATTTGCCTATTTTACTTCCAGCCGATTTTTTAAAATTCTCTTTAAAACCTTTCCGGACTGATTGCGAGGAAATTCTTCCACAAATATTATTTTTTTGGGAATTTTGTAATGGGCTATTTTCCCCTGCAATGCCTCCAGAATTTCATTTTCTGTGATGCGGACGTCGTTTTTGTAAGATGACAAAAGCAGCAACAACTTCGCCCCGTTTTTTGTCGGCCATACCGACAGCGGCGGCTTCCTTCACCTGCGGTAAGGCCGCAATTGCCCGCTCCACTTCCGCCGGATAAATATTTTCACCGGAAGAGATGATCATTTCCACTTTTCTCCCGACTATATAGACAAATCCATCTTCATCACGTTGGCCCATGTCGCCGGTGTGAAACCAGCCGCCTTTCATCGCGGCTCCGGTGGCGGCATCTTTACCCCAGTAACCGGCAAAACATTGGGCCCTTGACCAGATTTCTCCCGGCACAAGCGGGGGCAGATCATTGCCATGCTCATCGACAATGCGCAGACTGACATGAAAAACTTCCTTGCCGACTGATCCGGCTTTGCTGATCGAATCTTCCAGATCCAGTGAAGTCAGGCGTCCCGTTTCGGTCAAGGCATATCCCTGCACAAAACCGACGCCCTTTTCCTCCTGATATTTCTTGATTACCGGAAGGGGAATCGGCGCACCGCCGGAAATAAAAAAATGGACATGGGAGAGGTCGGCATTTTTCCATTCTTCCGCTTCGGCCATCAGCTGAAACATCACGGGAACGGCAAACATATAGTTTATTTTTTCCTTGCAGATGTTATTGAGCACTTCGGAGGCATTGTAAAAACTGCTGATCACGATGCTGCCGCCGGCATAAATAATCGGGGTCACCGAGGCCGCCAGCGCGCCGATGTGAAAGAGCGGGGCAACAACCAGCGATTTGTAGGAACGATCAACGCCATAGCCCAAAAGGGAATGAATCGCACCGAACAAAATATTTTGATGAGTTAAAATCGCGCCTTTCGGATCACCGGTAGTGCCGGATGTGTACATAATGAAAAGCGGGTCGGAAAGGCCAACTTCAGCGGCAATCGGCGGCTCGGCAGCAGAATGCTGATGGACATAATCGAAAAACACTTCGTCGCCGGGAGTTCTCCCCCTGCCGGAAATACTTTTTTACCGGAACTCCCGCCGCTTTGATTGCCTCAACTTTGGCGGCAAATTCACCGGAATAAATGAACAGGCATGGGCGCGGAATCCGCAATGATGTATACCAGTTCCGGCACCGCCAGCCGGAAATTCAACGGAACCATGATGGCGCCGGTTTTGGCGCAGGCGAAGAATATTTCCAGAAACTCGCTGCAATTGGACATAAGTATGGCCACGCGGTCGCCCTTTGACACCCAGGCTGCACAAGCGCATTAGCCGTTTTATTCACCCGCTCGTTGAACTGCCGGTTGTTGTAAGTTTTATCTTTTTCCGTCAGAAAAGGTTTCTCCGGCTGAATTATTGCCCGTTTGCTGATCCATTCACCAATATTCAATTTGCTTTATCCTCCGTAATTGGGCAATTACCCAATATCAGATATACGTAAGTTCCGCCGAAAGAAATACCGGCGAGCAACGCATGATTAATTTTCATTTCTCTGTTTGTTTGAGTAAAAAATTCAATGCCGCCAGAGGCTTTGCCAGCCCGACGGTCGGCGGCAAATGCCTTTTTCCATCGAAAGAGCCAGTGCGCAGCCTCTCATTCCGCCGCCGGAAAAACTTTCGCCGATAGCGCCCTTGAGAGAAGTAATTAAAGGCCGGTTCCGTTGCTCTCGAATACTTCCGGTATAGGCTGCGGCTTCGATCCGATCCAGGATTATACCGCCGTTGGCCGCGGCAGAAATTGCCCCGATTTCCTGTGGACCGACCCCGGCATTAAGCAGAGCACGTCCGATGGTTTTTTACACCGGATGCCTCATCCGGCCAGCCGGTCGGGGTTGTCGGCGATGAGCCCTGGCCGAAACCCTTTATTTCACAGTAAGGCTTGCTGCCCCCTCGACCTCGCCGATTCCCAGCTTTCAATACACAAAATGCCGCAACCTTCTCCGGCGACGGCGCCGTTGCGGTCGAGGTCAAAAGGCCGGCATGCCTCTTCTCCCGTCCAGGGGAGAAAAGGCGTGAAACCTGGTCAAAGCTTCATAATAAAATTTTGATAAAATGTCCACGCCGCCGGCCAGCATGTAGTCTGCCGCGCCGCGCCGGATTTCTGATACCGCATAGGCTATCGCCGTTTCCGCCGAAACGGCAAAATGAGTCACTGTGGTATTGACGCCGCGGAACCCCAGTTCGATGGACGCATGCCCTGCCGGAGCGTTCATAACCGTGTTCGGGCACCAGGATCGGATTGACAAAGCGGGGCCTCCTTCAAAAAGTGTTCGGCAAATTGAACGGTTACGTCCGTGGCGCCGAAAGACGTCCCCAGCATAATCCCGATGCGATCGCGGTTTGCTCCGCAGTCACGAATGTCCCGCATCCTCCAGGGCCAGGCGGGCGGCAGCAGAGGCCAAACAGCGATATTTTGTCCATGCGCCGGATATTTTTGACCGAAATAAAATCCCGCGGTCTGAAAATGAGAAACTTCCGCACCCAGGTGCGAGGGAAATGCAGACGTATCAAAAGATTTGATTTCAGCAATGGCGCAGTCGCCGGCAAAAAGTCCGGCGGCTGAATTCATCCTTGCCGATTCCCAGCGGCGTTACCATCCCGATGCCGGTCATCACGATTCTCTTGGCTATCTGATCGGCCGGTTTTTATCCATGGCGGCCCCCTTTGTTCATATTTGCCGAAAATCACCGTCGTGTTGTTGCCGCCAAAAGCAAAGGAATTGGAAAGCACAATGCGCAAATCAGCCGGTCTCGCCCCTCCGGTACATAATCCAGGTCGCACAGGGGATCGGGATTGCGGTAATTAATTGTCGGCGGTATAAAACCATGCTGCAGCGCCAGAATGGAAACAATGCCTTCCAGGGCGCCGGCCGCGCCCAGCGTGTGGGCGGTCATGGATTTGGTCGAACTCACCGGAATGGTATAGGCGCGCTTGCCGAAGACTTCCTTAATCGCTTTGGTTTCCGTAACATCATTGACCGGAGTCGCTGTGCCGTGGGCATTGATATAATCAATATCTTCAATCGTAAGGCCGCTGTCTTTAAGCGCCGCCTGCATGGACACGGACGGCGCCGGAAGCTTTTTCATCGGGCGCCGTCATGTGGAAAGAATCACAGGTCACACCGTAGCCCAGAATTTCCCCATAAATTTTAGCGCCTCTGCCAGAGCCGCCTCCAGGGTTCCAGAACCATGATCGCCGCCGCCTCGCCCAGAGATAAACCCTCGCGGTCCTTATCGAAAGGATGGCAGACTTCCGGATCCAGCGATTTGAACGCATTAAAGGCAGCGTAAGTAATCCGGCACATGGGCTCCACTCCGCCGGCAATCATCAATCGCGCCTGGCCGTTGAGAATTAAATCCCGGGCATAACCTATAGCCGTGGCTCCGGCCGAGCAGGCTGTCATGAATGTCGCTTTGGGGCCCGACAATCCTAAATTGGAAGCGATACGATCAGCGGAAGAGGCGCAATAGACGGCGGACAGACGCGAAAATCGTCCCGTGTCGGCCTTTTTTGTTCAACAAATCTCTATAAAAGGTTTCCGCCTCCAGAAGCCCGCCGGAACCGCCGCCGATGGCGACACCCGTTGCTTCCTTCATCGCCGGGGAAGCGGATAAAGGCCGGCATCAGCAAGCGCCGCCAGAGTTGCGGCAAAGGAAAGCATGTCCGCCCGGGACATTCTTTTGAGGGGAAAATCTTGCGGAATGTAATCGCGTGGCAGCAAAATTATGAATCTGGCCGCCGTTATGGCAACGAAATCCGGCAGTTTCAAAGAGATCAACCGGCCGGATACCGCAGACACCCGCCCGCAGCGCCGTCACAAAATCGGGAATGTTGTTGGCGATGGCGTTTAGCGTCCCTAAACCGGTAATTACAATTCGTTTTTTTGTTTGCATGCCCATACTGAAGCTTCTGACTTTAGCTCCTGATTTTCAGGAGGCAGAAACTTAGATTGAGAGATGCAAAAAGTCAAATGAATAATACAATTCGCATGGCGCTTGATAATTCGGGGATCACGGATATGAACAATAGCTGCTGCAGATGCAACCATGCTGCCATAACGCTCCGGGTGCCGGAGCGTTATGACAGGCGGGATATTAATTGAGATAAAGATTAATTGTAGAGTTTCTCCAGCATGTCCCCGTATTTATCCATGACCACGCGTCGTTTGAGTTTCATGGTCTGGGTAAGCATGCCATTATCAAGGGTAAAATCTTCAAAGATAAATTCGAATTTCTGGGGAATCTCGTATGACCCCACTATTTTGCGGAGATGGTTCTGCACCTCGGCAGTCAGCAAGCTTTTTAAATTCCTGCGACACCGGATTGGAAGGATCAAAAAGATTACCCGGATCGACTGATAGTTTGAGCTCGGTGGCCATATGCTGCAATAATTTCATGTCGGGAACAATCAACCCTACATTATATTCATGTCCCGCCCCGGTGACTACGGCATTTAAAACCCAGGGGATGATCTTCATTTCCCGTTCAATGGTATCCGGATGGATATATTTGCCGTTGGCAAGTTTATATTCTTCCTTGAAGCGGCCGGTAATGTATAAAAAGCCGTCATCATCCAGGCGTCCCCGATCTCCGGTGCGCACGCCCCGCATTCCGTTCATCTCCACAATTACTTCTTTGGTTTGTTCCGGTTTGTTGTGGTATCCGACCATGCATTGCGGTCCAAAGCAAATGATCTCCCCATCGTCACCGGTTTCGCCTGTTCGGGAGCGATCAATTACGACCTTGGTTTTGGGGATCGGTTTCCCGACCGATCCTAAACGATTTCCCATCAACGGAGAGTTAACGGTAATGGCCGGTGATGTTTCACTGAGACCATAGCAATCATAGGTCGGAATTCCGACATCGATAAAGAATTTGGCGATTTCCACATTCATGGGGGCGCTGCCGGTGACCGCATTATCCAGCTTCCCTCCAAAGCGGTCCCGAATCTTTTGTAATACGATTTTGTCCAGGATTTTGTATTTCAGACCGGCTTGGCCAGTTTCCCGTTTGAGCTTTGCCGCCGCCAGTGCTGCTTCAAAGAGCTTTAATTTTAACCCGCCTTCTTCCCTCATTTTGGCCCAGACCCCGTTATAGACCTTATTAAAGACACGGGGCACGGATACCATAATGGTCGGTTGGATTTTGGGCAAGTCATCAATGAGTGTCTCCACCGACCCCATAATTCCAAGGGAACTGCCTCTCATGATGGAACCATGTAGATCAGCGGTAATCCCGAAAGAGTGCGCCCAGGGAAGCATGGAGATGCAACGGCTTTTTTCGTTTAATTTTGGAAACCAGGACAGGCTGACTTTGACATTTTCCACCAGATTGCCATGAGAAAGAAGCACTCCTTTGGGTTCGCCCGTCGTACCCGAAGTATAAATTAAAACCGCAACGTCGGTGGGTTTGGGGCGGATAGAAGGCACGGGTTTGGCCGCCCCTTTTTTCTCCAGTGCTGCCAGGGAGTTTTCCCCGGAACCTTCGATCAGGATGATTTTTTTCAGGGTGGGAATCTCCGCGGGGAAATTTTTCACTTTTTCCAACACTTCCGGCTTGGATACAAGCAGTACCTTAACGGCTGCATCCTTCACAACATATTTCCACATTGTGAGCAATTCTTTTTCATACATCGGCACGTATGACGCACCCAGGCCCAGTGTAGCCATCTCGCCTACCAGCCAGTCCTTCCCATTATTGGCAATAATCCCGACAGTGTCTCCTTGTTGAACACCCATCGCTGATAATCCCGCCCGCAGATTATTTACCCGGGTGGCGATTTGACTGTAGGTTACCCATTGATAAACCCCGGCGCTGTCTTTTTCGCCGATCAACTGATTGTTGGGGAATTTAGCGGCACTATTTTCAAAAATCTCCACCAAATTATCCGGTGCCTCATACGTGTTCTTATAATCACCATACTCAAAAATCGCCATACACTTTACCCTCCCTTTCAAAATATTTATTGCAAATTTGCTGAAAGCTTAAGTTCGAAAGAACTATTAATTTATGGCTAATGTTTCGATTGGTTGTTTTTGTCAGCAAGCCAAGTTAAATGAAGCTTCTTTACACAACTGCTGGTTTGGAGATTTTGTTTAATTCAAAGAATTGCATTCAAACGATGTATTATTCGTTATCCGGTTAATACTTCCCCTGAAGTGTGATGGATCTTATGAGTAATGGTCTGTTCTGTCAAGAAAAAAATAACGATTTCATGGCCATGTTTTCGATTGACATGTAAAACATTCTCGGCCTATTCTCTTCCCGGAAAAAAGCAATGCCTTATGCGACAGGGGGGTGAAAATGAACGATAAAGAAAACAGCTCTGCGGAATACAAAACCGGCGGCTGGCGGGCGCATTATGTCTTAATTGTCTGCACCCTGCTCTATGTGATTAATTACATGGACCGGCAGGTTTTCTCCGTCATCCTGCAGCCGATGAAAATAGAACTCGGATTAACCGATGCGCAGTGCGGCCTTGCTTCCACGGTCCTGATTCTGGGCATGGCCTTCTTTTCCTTTCCCATTTCTTATCTGGTTGACCGCTGGAGTCGGCGGAAAGCCATCGGCATCATGGCCATTCTGTGGAGCGGGTTTACTTTTGCCACGGGGCTGGCCAGGAGTTTCGCCGGTGTTCTTATCCCGCGCGCTTTTGTGGGCTTAGGCGAAGCCGGTTTTGTGCCCGGGGGCACGGCGATGATTACCGCATCGTATCCGAAAGAAAAGCGCGGCAGGGCCATGGGCATCTTCCATATTGCCATACCGCTGGGAGCGGCGGCCGGCGTCATTCTGGGCGGCATTCTTTCCGTCAGGATGGGGTGGCGGACACCTTTCTTTTTTTTCGCCATCCCCGGAGTGATACTGGGAATCCTGGCCTTCTTCATGAAGGATTATAAAACTGCGGACCAGCCCCAAACCGCCGGCGGCATTAAAAACTTCTATATTGCGCTGGCGGATGTTTTAAAGCTGACCACAATGCGCTGGTATTATCTGGCCCTGGGCATCGGCGTTTTCATGAGTTCTTCAGTTTTGGCCTGGCTGCCCAGCTTGATGATGAGGATGATGAATGTTTCCGAAGCAACGGCAGGGGCGATCACCGGAGGCATAGGCCTGGCGGCAATTGTCGGCGCGCCGCTGGGAGGTTTTCTGGCGGATGTCTGGCAAAAGAAAAATCCGCGGGGCCGGATGTATGTGCCGGCCGTGAGCTTTTTTTTCAGCGGTGTGGTTCTAATTATCGTAATTTTCATTGGCTTCACCCCGGTGGGCATCGGGATTGCAGTATTTTATGGCATCTTAAGTTCAATGGCCATGCCGGCTGTGGCGGCCATTTCACAGGATGTTGTCCCTGTTGCGCATAAAGGTTTGTCCATGGGTTTGGCTATCTTTGCGCAATATATGCTCGGTGGCGCCTGGGGGCCTTATATTGTTGGTATTGTTTCCGATAAACTCGGCGGCGGCGCACAGGGTCTCAGCACTGCAGTGATGATTTGCGGCTTATTCGGCATAGTTTCGGGAATATTATTTTTCATTGCTTCCCGCACCTATCAGGAAGATTTGAAAAAAGTGAAGGATGAGGCGATTTTAGCGGAGTAGAAAAATGAGGGGACTGATGAATGACAAAAAGATAATGGAAGATGCGGCAGCAACGTTGAGCAGCTACATAAAGATTGATACTACCAATCTGCCGGGCAACGAGATGCCGGCCGCTCTCTGGCTGCAAGATCAGCTGAAAGGCCGTTCCATCACACAGGACATAAAAATATATGAACCGCTGCCCGGCCGCGGGCTGTTAGTCGCCCGCATTCCCGGCGCGGAAAACCTCAAACCGCTGATGCTTAATCACCATATGGACGTAGTCGCTGCCGATCCCGCCCAGTGGACTTATCCGCCCTTCAGCGGCGCGGTTGCCGACGGTTTTGTCTGGGGACGCGGCACGATCGATACCAAAGGGCTGGGGATAATCTTTCTTATTGCGCTGGACCAGCTGCTCAAAGAGGGTGCCAGGTTTCGCCGTCCGATTGTCTTTACTGCTGTCCCGGATGAAGAACTTGGTGGAAAAAACGGCATGCGCTGGCTTGTGGAAAATCACCTAAAAGAAATTGATCCGGAGTGGGTTTGGGATGAAGGCAGCGGCGGTCTGAAAGGCGTTTTTGGAAAGGACCTGATGTATGCCATTGCCGTTGCTGAAAAAACAGTTCATCAAGTAAAGCTGACTGCGACAGGCGATCCGGGACATGGCTCGATGCCGCACGGAAATAACGCCAATGTTACTCTGATTGCCGCCCTGCAACGCATAGCCGATAAACCAAGGAAGCTTCGCGCGGATACCACGGCCGTGCTGATGTTTAAGGCTCTCGCCCCGACACAGAAATTTCCCGCCTCCTTTTTGCTGAAACATCTGTCTTGTCCCCTGGCTTTGGCAATTGCCGGAAGAAGTCTGGCCAAGGATAAATTAACTAATGCGCTGTTTCGCGATACGTTAAGTATCAATGTGATTAATGCCGGCTATCAGATCAACGTTATTCCGGAGAGGGCGGAAGCAATGATTGACTGCCGTCTGCTTCCCGGTACGGATGTCGAAGAATTTCGACGCGCGCTGGATAGTATAATTAGAGACGAAAGAGTAAAGGTCGAAATCATTCACAGCTCTGCTCCTTCCGGAATCGCACCCGTTGACGGTCAATTTTACAGTACAGTCAGTGAAATAGCTACGCAGCATGTGCCGGGGGCGCGGGTGTTTCCCCTTTTGATGGCGGGGGCCACAGACGGCCGGTTCTGGCGTGAACGCGGTTACGCCGCTTACGGATTTGCGCCCTTTATCCTGGAGCGCGAAGACATCGGGCGAGTGCACGGCATTGACGAACGTATTTCTCTCGATAACCTGAGTTTGGGAATTAAGATGGCGAAAGACATAATTAAAGCTCTTTGTGGTTGAACTCAAAGATATAGCAGACAGAAAGTATTTTTTGTCCCCCAAGACATGTTCAGGGGCCGATCATAACGGAAAGGAGAGCAACATGAAATTCGAATTTGCAAACATCGGGGAGATGGTGGCGACTCAGGCACGCCATTACCGGGACAGGATCGCCATCCGCTATTACGACCGCGATATCACCTACCGCGATCTGGATGAGCAAAGCAACCGGGTGGCCAACGGCCTTCGTAAACTGGGGGTCCGGAAAGGCGACCGGGTCTGCATCCTCATGGATAACAGTCCGGAATTTTACTATGTCTATTTCGGGATCATCAAGCTCGGGGGCATCGCCGGTCCGGTCAACTGCTGGTGGCAGACCGGAGAAATCCAGTATCTGCTGAACGATTCCGGGGCGGTGGCCATTTTTTGCGATCACAATTACCGGGGCCATATCGACAAGATCAGCAGCGGGGCGCCGGCCCTGAAGCACGTCATCGAACGAGAGGCGGCAGATGATCGTTTCCTGCCGTTCGAAAAAATGTTGACGGAGCCGGCCGAGTTCGCCGCCGAGGAGATCAGCCTGGATGATGTTTCCACAATTGTCTATACCTCAGGGACAACGGGCAACCCCAAGGGAGTTTTGCTCACGCACAGGAATATCCTGACCAACTCCTGGCAGGCTAGTCTGCTTGCCAATATTGACGAGAAAGACGTCATTATGTGTTTTCTTCCGCTGTTCCACGTCAATGGTTTGGTCATTACGGGAATATCACCCCTGACAAAAGGTTCCCAGATCATCCTGCGCCGGAATTTCTCGGCCTCAGAGTTCTGGGAATGCGTCGCCAAATACCGGGTCTCGATTTTCAGCGGCGTGCCCACGGTTTACCAGATTCTCCTCAATACACCGGGATTCGAAGGGGTAGACGTATCCTCGCTGCGCTACGGCGTCTGCGGCGCGGCCCCCATGCCCGTGGATGCCATCCGGAAGTTCGAGGAGACGTTCAACATGATTATCATCGAAGGGTATGGACTGACCGAAAGCACCGCCGGCGCAACGGCTAATCCGATCAACGGCGTCCGGAAAATCGGTTCCATCGGAATCCCCTTCGCAGACAGCGAAATTCGCCTTCTGGATGAGGAGGACAAAGAGGTTTCCCAGGGAGAGGTGGGAGAAATCTGCATCCGGGGCGACAATGTCATGAAAGGCTACTTCAACAAGCCGCAAGATACCGCCCAGACCATGCGGGGCGGATGGCTCCACACGGGGGATATGGCCTACAAGGATGAAGATGGTTATCTGTTTATCGTTGACCGGAAGAAGGAAATGATTATCCGGGGCGGGGAAAATATCTACCCCAAGGAACTGGAGGGAATTATTTACCGTCATCCCCAGGTTGCGGAGTCAGCGGTCGTCGGTGTTCCCGATGCAATCTACGGAGAGGAGGTTATGGCCTGCCTTGTCCTCCATCCTGGTCAGAAACTGACATTGGAAGAATTTCAAGACTGGTGCAAGGCCAACATGGCGTCTTATAAAGTGCCGAAGTACGTCGATATAAGAACAGCGCTGCCCAAGAACCTGCTGGGCAAGATCCTTAAGAAAGAGCTGAAAGCCGCCCTGAAGGCGGAGGGAAAAATCTGAATCCGGATGAAGTAAAACTAAAACGCCCCTGCACCGGAAGATGCAAAGGGCGTTTTTAATTGTATCCTTTACTTCTCCGCCGGGTACCCCGTGATCCGGGCGATCCGCCGGTATATCGGATCCAGGGTGGGAAAAGACTTCTGGTAGGCCTCGTGAAACAGCCGGCTGTAAATGATGTGGTTTTGGGGATCGGGCTGGAATATCCTGCCCTTGTGAACCATGGCTGCCACAGCTTCTTTAAATGTTTCATACATCCCCGTGCCGACTGCTGCATCCATAGCTGCGCCCAGGGCTGCTATCTCGGAGGTCGCCATGCGCGAAGCAGGCAGATTGAACATGTCGGCCGCAATCTGCACCACCACGTCGCTGCGCGAACCGCCACCGCCGACCCGAATTTCCTTGATGGCAATGCCGGTTTTCTTCCGGACGATCTCCGACATACGGCGCAGCTCGAAACAGATGCCTTCAAAGATTGCCCGGTAGATGTGCGCCCGGGTATGGATATCACCAAACCCGATAATTGCGCCCTTGGCGAACTTGTTGTTTACTGTGGGAGACCAGTGCGGCTGCAGCATGAGTCCCATAGATCCAGGCGGGATGTCGCGGATCACCTCGTCGAGCACCACCTCGGGCGCCACCCCGCGCTTCTGTGCCTCGAGGGCCTCGCGGTGGCCGAACTCCTGCTTGAACCAGGTTACCATCCAGAAGCCCCGCAGAATGAACATCTCGATTACCCAGGCTCGGGGCAGAGCGGCGGGCCAGGTAAAAAAGCGCAATTGCCGCGTCGTTGATGTATTTGTAAGTGATCACCTCCATGGCCGTGCCTGTTCCGAAGCTGATCACGGCGACGGAGGGGTCGATGGCGCCGGCCCCAAGGAGTTCACACTGCTTATCGCCCCCTCCGACCACAAGCGGCATGCCTTCCGGCAATCCCGTAGCCTCTGCAGCCTGAGAAGTAATATAGCCTATCACCTTATCCGGGGAGTAGAGGTCGACACAGTGTCTTTTCTCGATGCCCAGAACATTGTAGATGAAGTCCAGCGGGGCGCGGTAATAGCGCAAAGCCTTGTAATCAAATGGTGAAATACCGGAGATCATAGCATAGGAATCACGGAATTCTCCCGTCAGCTTGCGGACGAAGAAACCCGTGGCTTGAACGAATTTGTGTGTCTTGCGGTAGATTTCTGGTTCGTTCTGCTTAATCCAGAGAAACTTGGAGTTCTTTTGCGAATAACGGATGGCCTCGGTCAGTCCCAGCAGGCCGGTGACGAAGGTAATGGCCATGCCGATGGGGGGAGCATTGGCAACCGTGCGCTGATCGAGCCAGATGATTCCTGCCCGCAGGGCGTTGCCGTCCCTGTCCATGGGGATGACTGTATTCCGCTGGCTGGTCAGGCCTATCCCGGCGATCTGGCGGTGATCGATGTCGATTCTGGCCATCAGCCCCCGGCAGACCTGGCAGAGCTTATCCCAGTAATCTTCGGTCCGCTGCTCGGCCCACCCGGGCGCCAGTGAGAAGTAAGGTTCGAAGTCGGCCTGCTCCAGGGCGACTTGCCTGCCGCGACGATCAAAAAGCACCGCCCGTATGCTCTGGGTTCCCGAATCGATGGCGATGACATAGTTTTTTTCATTCATGTTTTTACCTCTGCCTGCCTTAAATCAAGGGGACGATATTGGCTTGAGAGCCTTTGAGTTTAGCGGTAATTAACAACGCCGCAGAACGGACCGGATCCAACCTCGATAAGCGGAGAGGATGGATCCCCATTTGCTTGCACAGGCCGGCGGTCGACAGCGCCAGGTCGTTGCAGCCCGGACTCATGGTCACATTGCGCTTTCCCAGGCGCCTCTCGAGGGCAACCCCGTAATCCTGGATGGCGCAGCTGCCGGCGATATGTGCCCGGCCATTGATTCGATCTACTGCCTGCCTGTCGATGCCTTTGCCCATAAGGATCGCGAAACCTCCTTTGCCGTTATGGTCGCGGTAGATCATTTCGACAATACTTTCCGTATTGCGGCGGCAGCCCTCTTTGCAGCAGCGTTCATTGCCCCTGAGAAACTCGATGTCCGGCGGATAGTCATCGAGCAGCTCGCAGGTGAAATTCCGTTTGCGTTCATCGAACAAGGGCCGGTTGACGATATTGATCCGGGATATGTCGCTCTGGCCAATGCCGACGTTCCGGCATAAATCCAGATGTTTGACCTCAGTTAAATTAAAGCCGATCAGGGCTGCCCCCACCACGTCTGTGGCCAGCGGGTCATTCCCGCCGATGAGGATGTCCATGGGCACCACGCATTTGCCGGCATTATACGCTGTGGGGTAATGGCCGTGATTGGTGGCGACCAGACCGTCGATCAGAGCGAAGTCCGGCCGCAGGACACGGTAAATGTCCGCGAATTTCTGGTGGAGACGGTAGTTGTGGTCGGCAATGCGGCTTTTCTGGTGCACGAGTCCGAACTGGTTTTTGATAGACAAGGTCACTTGGGACATGCTGTGAGTTTTGAGCTTGGGCAGGGAGAGATAGAAGTTTTCTTCGCGCTGTTCGATGAGCTTTTCGAACACGAAGGCCGAGATATTGATGAATTCTTCCAGCCCCTCCAGGAAGATTGGAACCGCCGCTGTTTCGTCAAGAAAAACCGGTATGGCGCCTGTTTCCTTGCAGATCCGGAGATATCCGATACTCTGGAAAACCAGGCGGGTGAAGTTGGCCTGGGTGCAGTTTTCCATGACAAAGATCTGGCGTGCCCCGCACCCGCGGAAGTAGAGGATGGTTTCGCGCAGCACTTCCGGATCGGTATAGACGTAGGGCTCAGAACCCACGCCATTGACCTTGATGTAGACATCCCGGCTGGAACGGAGCAGTTTTCCTCCCCCGCCGAAATGATTGAATATCTCGCTTATCGCCTGTGCGATGCCGTGCTTTGTGTCCGCCAGAACAACATCCGTCATTGTTTTCTCTATGGCTCCGGATTTTTGCATGTGCACCTCCTTATCTCTATCGTAAAACGGATTAAGGGGCAATCCTGTTTCACCGCCGTGCGGGGATGTCGTCGAGCCCCAGCTGGCCGCCGGGATTCATGATGTTGTGCGGATCAAAATGGCGCTTCACAGCCCGCAGGACAGCCATCTGTTCCCTGCCCAAATGCTTTTCCATCCAGGGAGCAAGCAGACGGCCAACCCCATGGTGATGGCTTAACGAACCGCCCAATTTCTGGATCTGATCGACGATCCCGTTCTGGAAGGTGATATATTCGTCCACGTCCATGCGGGCGAAGAAGATGAAGTAGAGATTTGTTCCCTGCGGGTAGAAGTGCGAGGCGTGCGTCAAACACATAGTATCGGGGCGGGCTTTGATATAGGCGCGAACGCCTGAGTGCAGGCGGTGCAGGTTGTCCCAGGTGACGCCGGCCTCGAGGGTATCGATCAGGATGCCGTAATCATTCAAATCCTCGCGCATATACGGTTCCGTATAACGGGTATGCTCCCATTTGCGCGCTGCATAACCGGTGAGAGAAATGGCGCCGTATTTTGCGGCGATGCGCTTGATTTTGCGAGCTACCAATCGCGTGAAGTCCTTATCGCCTTCCACATTCCCCATGCCCAGGCAGCGCTGCATCGGTTTAAATCCGCGGAGAGCAAGAAATGCATCAACGATTCCCGGCATGCCATAGAGCTTCAATCCACGGTCGGTTTCCTCCGGGTCGGAGATGCGAAAGATGGCGGGTTTGCCGAACTCGGACTGCATAATCTCGCGGCTGGCATCGACAGCGGCTTCCCAGGTGGGGTACATGAAGCTGAAGCGCTGCCGGTTCTCCGGCATATAGCGGAAAATCTTCATGGTCGCCTCGACCAGGATGCCAAAGACTCCCTCCGATCCCTTCATAAGATCATTGACCTTGGGTCCGGTAGCCGTAGCCGGGTAATCCAGGGTCTTGAACGTGCCTGCCGGGGTGACGTATTCCTGACTGAACACAATATCGCAGGCATCGCCGTAATAAGTCGATGCCTGACCCGATCCCAGGGTTAAGATCCAGCCGCCCACTGTGGAATACTCGAAAGACTGCGGGAAGTGGCCGCAAGTATAGCGGAGTCTGGTTTTGAATATTTCCGGGGATTGGTTCAGCGCTTTCTCGTAAGCGGGACCAAACATGCCGGGCTGGACGCGGGCCGTCTGGTTCAGTTCGTTAACCTCGAGAAGCTTATTCATGTGGGTGCTGAGCACCAGGGATACACCGCCCTTAAACGGCCGGCAGCCGAAGTTGCACGACGAGCCTCCGCTGAAGACCGTGACGGGGATGAGCTCAGTGTCGCAGTATGCCACGATTTTCCGCACATCATTCTTGTCCCGCGGATGCACCACCACGTCGGCCACCTCCCGGATGATGCCCTGGCGGAGCTCCATAATCTCCTCGGATGTTTTGGCTGATGAATACTTGACGCGAGCGTAGTCGTCCGTGGCTACATTTTCCGCGCCGACTATGGACTTGAGCACGTCGATCTGTGAGGTTTTAAGCGCGGGGGGACGGTTCAGGACAACCGGGGCATGCCCCTCATTGAGCTTATGCAGGAAATCGGCATCGCTCATGTGGAAATCCTGTTTTATCATTTTAACCCAGGCATCGCTGGGATGCTTAAAATGATGCGGATCCCCGTACTTGGCGATGGAGCGGAAAGTACCGGGCAACGGGGCCTCTTCCGTCCAGTCCGGTCTGAAATATCTTAATTTCATCACCACGCCCTCCTTTTATCTATGATAACTTTAACGGATATTACCTGTTTTTTAATCCTCCGGCAGCTTGAGCAGATTATTCACGGCGGAAATTTCCTGTGTGATTTTTCCGGCATCCCAGTTCAAATCCCGGGCGGCAATAGCGGCAACCTTTTGCAGGACTTCATTGCCGGGATTGCCCAGTGTCCCGATGCCGGTGCGGCGCAATACAATATCAGACAGGGTAAGGGCCATCTCCTGCCTTACAGCATAGGTGACCTGGGCCAGAATCTCGCCGTCGGCGTTGAGAGTTTCGGCGAGCCGTGCGTCGTCGCGGGCCAGCTGGAGAATCGCGGCGAATTCAGTGCCGTAATTGCGGCTTAGGTACTCCAGCGTCGGGCTGCTGAAATCATTGTTGTCCCGGTGGACTGCACGGACGAAAGCATTCATGTCCTTAATCTCGCTTCCGGCCAGGTAATGTTTAGCGGTGATACTCCGTCCTCGCGGACGCTTTAGTTTTGCGGCCACAAGCTTGAGGCAGTTTTCCGCCAGTTTGCGGCTCGTGGTGTATTTGCCCCCCTCAACTGTCAGCAGACCATTCAGACCTTCTTCGGCGTTGTCAAATATTTCATAACGCCTTGAGCTTACATAGGTTTCTTCGGTCTGATCCTCTACCAGCGGCCGCAGGCCTCCGAAGGTATGCCGGACATCGGCGAAGCTCAGAGTTCCGTCGCCAAAAGAGGCATTGACCTCGGTGAGCAGTTCTTCGATGCTCTGCCGCGTAACCCGGTATTCATCAGGATTTCCGGTAAAGGGTTTGTCGGTTGTGCCGATCAGGGTATGGCCCCGCCAGGGGATAAGGAAAAAGTGACGTCCCGACCGGGTCATGGAGCCTACTACGTATTTACCGGAAAGCAGCTTCCGGTCGGTGATAACATGAATGCCCTCCGAGCGGCGCAGTATGCAGCTTTGGGTATCTGATTTGGCCAGGCCCAGCAGGATATCCGCCCAGGGGCCGCCGCAGTTAATGACAATGGTGCCGCCTATTGCATGGGTTGCGCCGCTCATGAGATCTTTGGCCTGCACGCCGGTTACTTCCTGCCGGTCATTGATAAGAAACCCATCAATCCGGGTATAGTTGGAAACCTTGGCGCCGTAAGCGACGGCGGATTTGATAAAGGCCAGCGTCAGCCGTTCGGGGAAGATGCTGGTGCAGTCATAAAAAATCGACGCACCGGTAAGACCAGAGGTGCGCACGTTCGGCTCTCTTTTGATCACCTCCCGGCGGGAAATGGTCTTGTGCATGGGGATCTTCTTACTTCTATCCCAGGTAAAATTTTTATCATAGGACAAAAGATCGTACATCAGCATGCCCACCTTCACGACCCGTTTGTTGTTTTTAAATTGTGTGCTGTTGTGGGTCATCATTGCGGGCATCGGATAAACAAAATTGGGCGCGATATTTTCGAGCACCCGGCGCTCGCGCAGCGATTCGCGCACCAGTCTGATTTCCCCGTTGGCCAGATAGCGCATGCCGCCGTGGATCAGTTTGGAGGTTGCCGCCGAAGTAGCCCAGGAGAAATCTTTCATTTCCAGCAGAGCCACTTTCAACCCCCTTGTGGCCGCTTCATAGGCTACCGAGGCTCCGGTAATGCCGCCGCCGATGACAATGACGTCAAAATGCTCTCCGGTGTAATTCTCAATTAATCTCTGCATAAGGACTGCTCCTTGCTATTGTGAGCCGGCGAGATGTTTTCTGACGGCTTCTTCCGCATACAGAAGAACATCCAGCATGATCCGGCGGGCTTCTTTAGGTTTCCGGCTCGAGATAGCCTGCGAAGATGTCGCGGTGGAACTTGCCGGATCGCGCGAGATTGCGGTCGTTATTGAAATAGAGGTAGGAGTACTCGCGATGGAACCGATTGAAGAAGTTCAGCATAATGGTATAAACCAGGTTGCGGGTGGAGCGGGCAATAATCTCGTGAACCTTGATATCGCGCTCCGGCATCTCCATGCTCTGATGAAAAACTACCTGTTCGAGTTGGGTCAGATCCGAAGGCGTGCGTCTCTGCGCGGCGAGAAAGGCCATCTCGGGTACGGTTATACGGCGCACTTCCAGGATGTCCAGGATGGTTGCGCTGCGGTCGTTCAGATTTAATGAGGCTTGGATCAGATCGAAGTTTCCGCTTTCCAGAAAATTTTTTACGTACACCCCGTCGCCATGGCGGATATCTATGAGCTCCAGATTTTCGAGTTTACGCAAGGCCTCACGAACTGTTGCTCGGTTGACCTTGAAGGATTCGGCCAGTTCACGTTCTGTGGAAAGCTTCTCTCCGATAGCAACAGCGCCGGACATGATCTGCCTCTGGATGATGGTGACGATCTCCTCGCTGAGGCGTGAACGAATAAGCGGCTGGGCAAAGACGTTATCGACCGGCATTTTTAAACTCCTTCAGGATGACTGCGAGTAATTGGTACATTGAACCATTGGATCGACCAATAAATGATTTTTCCAACTGTGTCAAGATATTTTTTAATTGAGGAAACAGCCGCCAAGCCAGGCCTACGCCCGGTCCTGGTTGCTCATAAAGTTATTTTTGATGCTGCGCGTTATGAGCAATTATTTGTTCATCCAGCCCAATCCCTTGGCATGCAGGCTTTGAATATAGAGCCGGTCCGCAGTCTCCGTCACCCCTGTTGTTTCCGGATAGGCGCCGCTGGGGTCCTGCATATCGGCCACAACATTACCGTCTTCGGTGAAAGCGAATACATGACCATAGGCTTTCGGAACAGGCCACAGAGCGCGCGGCAGGCGCAGCGTTAGTTGGCGCATAAACGGACTGGCCGCCATTTTATCGATGGTCGGGTTACGCGGCTTGGCAAAGCCCAGCCATATTTTTCCGTTTTGTCCCCGCATCAGGTTGTCCGGATAACCGGGCAGGTTGTCAAAAAGAACTTTGGCCTGGCTGCCGGGAGAGGAGATATCCAGATCTCTCGCATCCACGGAAATTTTCCAAACGCGGAACTTTCCTGTTTCATTGACGAAAAGTGTTTTTTCGTCCTCGCTCAGGGCAACGCCGTTGGCAAAACTAAATCCCTTGGCCACAACAGTGGTTGTCTTCTTTTCCGGATCATACAGAAGAATGCGGCCGGTTGACGACAGCTCCAGAATGTCCAGGATGCTGGCTTCAAATGTTCCGCCCCAGTCTTTGGGCGCGAAGCGGGCCGAAGCGTCGCTCAAATACATTTTGCCGGACTTGGCCACTACCACCGCGTCGGCATAGCGGATGGGATCTCCGTTAACTTTGTCGGTCAATAGGGTTATTTTTTTGTCCGCGCCGATGGAAAGCAGCCCTTTGACGGCGTCGGCAGCGATCAGGTTTCCCGCTGCGTCAAAGTCAAAACCCAGCACCCGACCGCCGGTGTTGACAAACACTTCCTGTGCGCTGCCATCGGGGTTCATGCGCAGAATATTACCGCTGGTAACCGTGGTGTAAAGTTTTCCATCTTTGCCGATGGCTATATGCTCCGGTCCTTCTTCTTTACCCAGGGAAATCATTTTGAGGTTGGCAAGTTTCGTGTTGACGGCGTGTGGCGCTGCATAACCTGGCGCCACGGGTGCATTCCAGCTGACGGGCTTAATCGGCACCGGCCAAAAGAGAAAATACAGAACAAGCAAAACCAAGAGTGCAAAAATCGTCAAAACAATTTTTTTCATAATGCCTCCTTGAAAACATTTACATTGTTTGAAGTCAAACTACACTCATCAGCGCCATATTGCTATGGCTTTTGTAGCATCTGACCTTCTTTATACTGCATGGAGCGAAGAACTGCAATAATTCTCTTGCGTTCATCAAGTTTTAGCCCCGATTTTTAGAAGGTGTTCCGATGGAGTATTTTTGGAAGCTATGCAATTATAATATTGGTTCATGGATGATGGTGCGCAACTGATAAGTTATCGGGCGAAACAAGATTGACAGCTTAATTTGATGCTGATAAAAGGCAATACCAAACCGGTGTGGCATCTTCTTTGAGGCCTGAGATTATATCCATTGAACCTGATTTACGTAAAATATAAGTTAAGGAGAGCAGAAAATAATGAAAGTCACCGCAGCCGGAAATTGCCCAATCAATTGCCGAGATTCGGCTCCAAGCCCCGGTTGTTCATAACATTACCAATTATGTCGCCATGAATAATACGGCCAATGCGCTGCTGGCGATCGGCGCCTCGCCGGTCATGGCGCATGCCCCGGAAGAAGTGGAAGAAATGGTGAATATTGCCTCCGCTCTGGTTATCAATATCGGGACGCTGAGTGAACGGTGGATTCATTCCATGTTCAAGGCGGCGGCCCAGGCCAGGAAAAAAGGTATTCCGGTTATTCTTGATCCTGTCGGCGCAGGGGCGACAAGCTACCGCACTCAAACGGCAAGGGAATTGATTGCCCAGGAACCGCCGGCAATTATTCGCGGCAATGCCTCGGAGATCATGGCGTTATATGATGACAAAACCAAAACGAAAGGCGTTGATAGCGCTGCGGTATCAGACAATGCAATTGCCATCGCCCAGGAATTAAGCAAAATATACAGCTGCATAGTTTGCGTCAGCGGGGCGACCGATTACATTGTGGAAGGTAAGCGGATTGTCATGGTCAGAAATGGCCATCCTCTGATGACCAGGGTTACCGCTCTGGGTTGCACTGCTTCTGCTCTTTGCGGGGCTTTTGCCGCAGTCGATAATTCTATGCTCAGCGCAACAGTTAAGGCTATGGCTGTTATGGGAATTGCCGGAGAAATAGCTGCCGAAAAAGCGACGGGCCCGGGCAGCCTCCAAATGCATTTTCTGGATAATCTTTATCATCTGTCCGCAGAGGACATCGAGCGGCTTATGAAAGTTGAGGAGTAGCTATGCGCGGTCTTTATCTGGTCACCGACCGCAGTTTGTGCGGACAGAAGTCTTTGGAAGATGTTGTTTTGCAGTCGGTAAAAGGCGGGGTCTCCTGCGTGCAATTGCGGGAAAAAGACATCTCCACGCGCTCTGTTTGTGAGTGAGGCGCAATCAATCAGGAAGCTTCTGGAACCATACAAAATCCCTTTGATTATCAATGATCGGATTGACGTTGCCTTGGCCTGCGGCGCCGCAGGTGTGCACATTGGTCAGGATGATATGCCCTATGCAATTGCCCGGAAGCTTTTGGGACCAAAAGCAATTATCGGGCTGTCTGTGGAAACGTGGGCTGATGTCGAAGAGAGCCAGAAACTGGATGTGAATTATATCGGTGTCAGTCCTGTTTTTGCGACACCAACGAAGACCGATACCAAAGGTGTCTGGGGGCTTGCGGGGCTCCAAAAAATAAAAGCATTCAGCCGTCATCCTCTGGTAGCGATCGGTGGCCTCAATATGTCCAATGTGCGGGAAACTATCCGTCGCCGGCGCCGATATTGTTGCGGTAGTTTCCGCGATCTGCGCCGCGTCCGACCCTCAGGCGACGGCACAAAAACTTGCCGGTATAATTGAATCGGCTTTGCAGCGGAGGGAATAGCATTTGCCGAATAAACTGATCATTTTTGATTACTCCGGAACACTTAGTCCAGAGGCTGCTGCGTTTTCCCGTCCGGACAACCTGATCAGGAATTTGCAAGACAGCGGCCTTTTTGAGCTGGGTGTGAATAGTGCGGCTTTGTTCTGGTCGATAGTTAATTCCACCTGGTCAAAAGGCAGCACAACCCCGCTCGGGTACAAGGCAGTGATGCGCGAGCGCATTGCCGAATTGTTTCCGGAGGGTGCCGACGTCAAACAACCGGAAATCTCCCGGGCCGCGGCGAATTTTGTGGAAGCATATCTGGGTCATTCAACAATTGACGAGCATTGGCGGTTGATCCTGGAAAAACTGTCTTTAGATGAATCCGTAACGGTAATTATCGCTACTGACCATTATGCCGAAGCTACGGGTGCAATTATAAGAAATCTTGCCCAATGGGATATTCCGGCAATGCCGCTTAAGGCTTATGTTCAGGGTATTGCTGTGGCCAATTCCGCTGATATCGGCAGGCATAAAGCCGAACCACTCTTCTGGCAAATAGTAAAGAATGCTTTGCGGCACAAATATACCAGCATTTTGCTCATAGATGATTTCGGGCAAAACGAACAGCAGGGTGATGCCTACGGTGACTCAATAAAGGTAAGCAAACGCAGGCAAATGACTGTCCAGATATTGCGCGCCGTATTTGCGGCTGATGTGGAAAGCATTACCTTTGTTGCAGGAGATGAACACATCAGCAGGTTGATTGCCGAAACGTCGGCGACAATTGATCAATTCTTGTTGTGAAAATCCAATTTCCATCAATTACTGGGCGGCGGCATGTAGGGAGTTTCCAGATATTTTTTGGCCTCAATATGAGCAGTTCCTCCTCCATTTTTAACATCCAGAGCTTTGGAATAATAATCTTGGGCTTTTTTCCTGTCTTTGCGGATATCACTGATCATTCCCAGTCGGAGATATGCCCATGCCCGCACCCGTGCATTGTAAGAAGCGGTGTCTTTTAGTGCCTTCTGCAACGATACTTCGGCTTTGGCATAGTCATCCTGAGTAAAATAAATTCTTCCCATTAACAAATCATAACGCGGTTGGATCTGCGGGGAAAATGGAGGCAGACCTGCCCGGATATTTTTTTCAAGTTCCCGGGCGATGTTAAAGGCATCATCAAATTTGCGGAGGTCGGAAAGAGCATTAGCCATAGCAAAAGAAAAATTATAATTATTGGGATAGGTTTCTTTTAATTTTCTGATAATAGGCAGCGCTCGTGCCGGTTGCTTTTCAAAATTTAAATAAATGGAAGAAAGTTCCGACAGCGCCAGTTGTTTGAGTAAATCGCCTCTTTGTGCCGCCAGTTCCAATTCCTGCAACCCTCTTTGTCTGTCCCCGGAAGTGACTATCAGCGAAGACAGGAAACGGGTCAGGCCGGGAAGATGATCAATATGATAGCGAAATGAGCCCATTAGAAAAGAGATGTCGTAATTTTGCGGGTCATTGTCTCTGGCTTTCTCCAGATACTCCCAGATAGCAGAGGCTTCACGGGCCATGATGAAATATTGCTTATTTTGGCTGGCAAGGTTAAATCGGGCAATTTTCGCCATCGCTATAGCCAGATAGGCCTTGCCGTCTTTAGGGTTTTTTCGAATTACTTTTTCTCCCCGGACATGAGTTTCGTCAATATTGCGCAGCATGGAAGCTTGATAGCCCTTCCGGGTATTTTCATCAAAGCTCATTTCATAGGCGAATAAGTTAGTCATGGCCAGATAGGCATATCCGTTTGGACTTTCCGGGTCCAAGTCTATCGCTTTTTGCAAAGAGGCCTGGGCAGTAGAAAATTCCATGTTGAAAGCTTTTTCAATTCCCAACCGGAGATAAGAGTGTAATTGGCTGGACTGCGTTTCCGCCAGTGCCATTTCGTTGCTTTTAACGGAAATTAGAAAAACCGTGCTAAAGATCAAGATAAGAAGGGTTAAATACTGTTTCTTCATCGATATATTCAATCCGTTGATAATGATTTTGGTGCAAACTGGATTTTCCCGAAATTTGCCGGCAGGTGAAAATTTAATTCGCTGAGGGGCGACCATGACGCCCAATGCGGCATGGTCGTCTCACTGCCGCATTTATAAAAATTAGCCCGCCAGACTTGTCCGCTATCTATGGTGAGTTTTCCTGCATATTTTTCCAGTACGGCAAAAGGGATAGAAAATCCCAGAAACCAGACAATTGGCTCTGCGGCCTCCGGTTCCACAATACTAGGTAAACTGGAATAGCGTTTTACCTGAACATCATCCTCCGGTGTGAGCGGGGTAAACTCCCTGATTCGGCCGCCAATGCGAGTCGGGTCTGTAACATACGAGGCGAGCATTGCTCCGCCGCAGTTGAATTCAAAATTAAAATAACCACCTGTGTCTTTGGGCTGCACAAAAAATTCCACGCAGCTATCTTTATATACTTCTGACTGAAATTCTTCATGGACGCAACGCACATTCCGGTCCTTAACCCGGAAGATGCCATAGATACAATCGCAGTCATAAAGCAACTTGCACTGAGTACCCGGCTGATGCGTGCTGCCTTCCGGCCGGTAACGGGAAACTTTCAGCGCAGGCAAATTCCTCCAGGCCTCACCGTCCCAAAAACTGGCCATTTCCGGCGGCTGACTGGTGAATAAAATGTTATATTTTTTAATATACATTTTGCCCTTTGGGGACACATAATTCTCTTTTTAACATTCCTGCCCAACAGGCTAAGAAAATGTCAGCCACAAGTCAAGTGAAAACAAGTGGGTAAACTTGAAAACGGAGTGATAAAATTAAACGCAGGTTACAGTAAATATTGCCGGGAAATAACAGCAAAATTAAACAAATTGCTTTTTAGAGACGAATATAATAAGATTTTTCACAGGGGTGCCTGATAAGGCTGAGATTATACCCTTTGAACCTGACCCGGGTAATGCCGGCGTAGGGATGGGCAGTTGCAAAATAAATTAAGCCACATCCTCAAATGGTCAAAAGGGTGTGGCTTTTTTAATGAGACTCCAATTGCGCAAGCAAAGCTCAGCGGAATTGGCAAGTCGAATTATCCCGCGGAAGCGGAGGGTATTGAAAATACCCGTGGCAATGAGACTCCAATTGCGCAAGCAAAGCGCATAACCTAAAGGTCACGAGTCGGAATCGGCAAGTCGAACTATCCGGCGAATGCCTGATTCTAGCGGCCTGTTTCATTAAGTTTTATAGTTTGGAAATTGCGTTAAGTAAATAGATAATTATGACTAAAAAAGTAATCATCATTAGCGGCGGACGACTGGGCGACCCCGCTTTTTTTGAGCAGCGGCGAAATGCTTTAGGCAGTTTTCTGACGATCTGCTGCGATGGCGGTATTCGCCATTTAGAGAAGATAAAGATCAAGCCGGATGTGATCATGGGAGATATGGATTCAGCAGATCCTGCCCGGGTAGAAGGCTACGGGGCGGATGGTGTGAGGATAATAAAATATCCGTTGGACAAGGATGCTACTGATACTCAACTGGCCCTGGAGTATGCACTGGGATTAGAGCCGGCGGCAATTGAAATATGGGGAGCCCTGGGTGGCAGAATCGATCATGCTCTGGCCAATTTGTTTTTGCTTGGCCTTGGTGAAAAAGCCGGAATAAGAACCACTTTGATTGATGAATTCAGTGAAGTTTTTATTGTTGAAAAGGAAGCCTCTTTTGCGGAGGCCATCGGGCAGACAGTTTCTCTTTTTGCCATAAGTTCCAAAGCAGAAGGTATAGTTCTGCAGGGTTTTCAATATTCTTTGGATAACGAAACACTGGATATGAGCAATACGCGCGGGATCAGTAATATCATTGTCAAATCACCGGCGAAAATTCATGTGAGTTCCGGCAGGCTTCTGGTAGTGCGGTACTGGTTGAAAGATTTTTTTCCGGAGGCTGTTTAATATGGAACCGGTTAAATCAATGACACTCGCTGCAAACGAGCGTAGTGAAGTTTAAAGCGCAAGTGGAATTGATCCCGAAAGCGAAGGCCGGCAGATGCAGGGCGAAACTATTCGGGATCTCTGCGGCCATGTTTTTCGCGGCGAGCTTAGAAAAGTATCCAAATTGGAGTTAATACCTATTATTATGCGACCGGTTAAAGTTCTCTGCATCGGCGGATCTGATTCCAGCGGTGGCGCAGGTATTCAGGCTGATTTGAAGGCTGTGAGCGTCTGCGGTTGCTATGGGTTGAGTGTGATTACGGCGGTAACGGCGCAAAATACATTTGGCGTCCAGGGTGTTTTCGAAATCCCTCCAGAATTTGTCGGCAGGCAGATGGATACTGTGTTGGGTGATATTGGAGCAGCTGCGGTCAAAACCGGTATGTTGCTGACATCTGGTGTTGTCAGTGTCGTTGCCGAGAGGATCAAGGAATATCGTATCGAAAAATTAGTTGTTGATCCGGTAATGCTGGCGAAAGGCGGACGTAATCTTATGCTGGCAGCAGCCAGGCAGGCATTGGTGAAAAAGCTGTTTCCACTGGCTCTGGTGGTTACTCCCAATATTCCGGAAGCGGAAAAACTAGCCGGTATAGAAATCAAGTCTATTGCCGCGATGAAAAAAGCAGCGGGCATTATCCATAAGCTCGGGGTGCAAAATGTTCTGATTAAAGGCGGTCATCTGGAGGGCGATAATCAACAAGAAGTTATTGATATTCTTTTTAACGGCAAAAATTATAAGGAATATTCTTCGCCACGGATTGACTCTGCCCGATTCTCATGGTACGGGTTGCACCTATGCCTCAGCACTGGCAGCAGGCCTTGCTTTGGGGAAAAGTGTCGCCGCTGCGGCCGGGGAGGCGAAAAAGCTGGTTACTTCAGCCATAATAAATTCTGTGAGCCTGGGGGCAGGATTCGGATCTGTCAATGTTCTGGCGGAAAACTTAAAAAGAGAACAAAGCAGGCAATAAGTGCGGCATTGATTGGAAGACTTGCTGCCGTGTAAAAATAGTTTGGTCAAAATAGATAATGATAACTGAACGTCTTCATAAAGGCGAAGTATTTGGAGGGAGAAATGACACAACTGGAAATGGCCCGTAAAGGGATCATCTCGGAAGAAATGAAGGCTGCCGCAAGGGCAGAGGATGTTTCGCCGGAATTTATCCGGCTGGGCATAGAAAAAGGAACAATAGTGGTCTGCCGTAATATAAATCATGTTAGCATTGAACCTCTGGCTATTGGCGCCGGATTGCGCACAAAGGTAAATGCCAATATCGGAACATCAAAAGACCATGTTGATTTGAACGTGGAGTTAGCTAAACTCAAAATTGCCACGGATGCCGGGGCCGATGCTGTTATGGATCTTTCCACAGGGGGCGATCTGGCGTTAATCAGAAAAGCCGTCATGGAAAACGCCAAAGTCGCCATTGGAACCGTCCCGATTTATCAGGCTGCGTGCAAAATTATTTCGGAAAAGAAAGCTATTTCAGAGATGACTGCCGATGATATGTTCGCCGTTATTGAAGAAAACGGGCGTGATGGAGTTGATTTCATAACCGTTCACTGCGGGGTAACGCAACTCAGTGTTGCCGCAATTGAAAAGCAGGGCCGGGTTTTAGGTATCGTCAGCAGGGGCGGTTCTATGACTGCCAACTGGATGGCCTGCAATGATCAGGAGAATCCTTTATACGAACAATATGATCGTCTGGTGGAAATTGCGCGGCAATACGATATGGTTTTGAGTCTCGGAGACGGGCTGCGTCCCGGGGCTAATGCTGATGCGACCGATCACGGGCAATTGCAGGAATTGATTATTTTGGGTCAATTGGCCAGGCGCGCACGCAAGGCAGGGGTGCAGGTAATGATTGAGGGACCCGGCCACGTTCCCATCGGGGATATTGAAGCGAATATCAGATTGCAGAAGAAAATATGCGAGGGCGCTCCATTCTATGTTCTGGGGCCGCTGCCTACGGATATTGCGCCGGGGTATGACCATATTACATCAGCCATCGGCGGAGCAATTGCCGGAGCAGCGGGTGCCGATTTCCTTTGTTATGTGACTCCCGCGGAACATCTGCGCCTGCCGACGCTTGATGATGTGAGAGAAGGCGTGATTGCGGCGCGTATTGCCGCCCACATAGCCGACATTGCCAAAGGTTTGCCCGGGGCGCGTGAACGGGATTTAAAAATGTCTGAATGCCGTAAAAACTTTGATTGGCAGGGTCAGGTGGATTTATCCATCGACCCCCAAAGAGCCGGCGCTCTTTTAGAGAAAAGTAAAAGTGCGAACGATGAAGGCTGTACCATGTGCGGTGAGTTTTGTGCCATCAGGTTAGGCAGGAAATGATGGTTTCATGAAAAGTATATTATTTAATGAATTGAGACCTTATAATATTATAAAAAGACTAAATGTCCCCAAGGAGGAAAGTAATGATTTGTGTATTAGCCTCAGTGAATCTAAAAGAAGGTAAAAGAGATGTTTATTTGACCGAATTGCGGAAAATTATTCCTGATGTGCGCAAAGAAGATGGGAATATTGAATATGCGCCTTACGTCGATTTGGATTCCGGATTTCCTGTTCAGCCGCCAATTCGGCCGGATACGGTGACAATAGTTGAGAAATGGGAAAGCCTGGATGCCCTGAAAAATCACATGACGGCTCCGCATATGGGGCCATATCGCCAGGCAATTAAAGAAATTGTCCAATCAATGCAGGTGCAGGTTCTCAGTCTGGCATAACAGTTTCTTTTAAGGATGTTTGCTTGCAGAAGCCAAAGAGCAAAGAGAGCAACGATATCCGTCAGCAGGCGGTAGAAATTGTTCGTAAGCTGAAGCGGGAAGGCTTTGAAGCTTATTTTGTCGGCGGTTGCGTGCGCGATTTTATCCGCAATGTTCCACCTGATGACTTTGATATAGTTACCTCGGCCCATCCTGAGCAGGTGATGGCGATCTTTCCCCGGACGGTCGCCGTTGGGGCTAAGTTTGGCGTTGTGGCTGTCATTATAGGTAGTCATCCTTATGAAGTAGCAACGTTTCGCAGTGACGATGTCTATATAGATGGCCGCAGGCCGTCTGGTGTTCATTTTTCTACCTCCCTTGAAGATGTGCTGAGGCGCGATTTTACCGTCAACGGCCTTTTAATGAATCCGGAGACAAAGGAGGTCATTGATCATGTCGGCGGCCTGGACGATATTGGGAAAAAGATAATCCGGACCATTGGCGACCCGGATAAACGATTCAATGAAGACTATCTGCGAATACTGCGGTCGGTTCGTTTTGCCGCCAATCTGAATTATGAGATTGCTCCCGCCACAAAAGATGCAATAGAAAAGAGTGCGGCGAAAATAAAGCAAATCAGTGCCGAACGTCTGCAGGCAGAACTCAATAAAATACTTACCCGTACAGGAGCCCGTCGCGGTTTCGAACTCATGGCCGAGATGCAATTATTGCCGGAGATATTACCGGAAGTGGACTGTCTGAGGGGAGTATTGCAGCCACCGCTTTTCCATCCGGAAGGCGATGTCTGGCAGCATACTTTAATGATGCTGGATCTTTTGCCGGGGAGCGGTAAATTGGCGAATAATTGTCAATTAGCCTGGGGTGCTCTCTTGCACGATACCGGTAAAGCGGTGACAAGGACGCAAGATGAAAATGGTGTCCACTTCTATGGTCATGTTCGTGCAGGAGAGGAAATAGCCTCAGATATTCTGCAGCGCTTGAGATTTTCGCGTACCGACCGGGAAGTTATAATCGGCCTAATTCACTATCATATGATGTTTATGAATGTCCAAAAAATGCGCAAAGGCAGATTGAAACGGTTTCTGCGTATGCCGGATTTTGATTTACATCTGGAGTTGCACAGGCTGGATTGTGCAGCCAGCCACAATATGCTGGATAATTACGAATTTTGCCGGAATCAACTTAATAACCTGGATGAAGATGATTTGCACCCGCCGCGTCTGCTTAACGGCGATGATTTGATAGCGCTTGGTTTTGCTCCCGGGAAAGTAATGGGGGAAATACTGCGTGCTCTGGAAAATATGCAGTTGGAAGGCAAGATTACCACTCGTCAAGAAGCGGAAAAATTTGTCCTTGAAAAATGGAATAACTAATTGGCACGAGGGTCAATAAATAACTCGGATTAGAGAAAGGAGAAAATATGAGCGTATTGAACTTAAAGGACGGGGGAAGTATTTACTATGAGGTTCATGGCGAAGGCGAACCGCTGATTATGATGAACGGTTTGATGATGAATACAATGAGTTGGATGGACTACATCCCGCAGTTAGCGGATAAATTTAAACTTATCCTCTTTGATTTCCGTGATCAGGGACGTTCTTCCAAACTTCCGGAAGGATATGACAACGACATTCATGCAGACGACACAATAGCATTGCTCGATGAGTTAAAGATAGACAAGGTGCATATGGTCGGTACTTCTTATGGCGGGCAAGTGGCGCTCAAATTCACCCTGAAGTATCAGGCGAGGTTGAAAACATTGATTCTGCCCAATACTCTGAGCTGTATTCCGAACCAATTAAAAGCGATAGGTGAAGGATGGGAAGAGGCTGCCCAATTATATGACGGTGCCAAGTTCTTTAAATTAGCCATCCCCTGGGTTTATTCCCGGCATTTTTATCAGACTTCTCTGGAATGGCTCAACCAGCGCCAAAAGCTGTTTAAAGATATGCTGACAAAAGAATGGTTTGATAGCGTTATCAGGCTCTCTAGGAGCACCAGAAATTATTATATTTCACCGGAACAACTGCAGACAATAAAAGTGCCGACTCTTTTAATTGGCGCACAGGATGATATGGTTACCCCGATAGATGTTATGTCTATCATGCAGGAGAACATTAAGGGCTGCGAGTTTGTCATTACTTATCAATCCGGTCATGGTGCCTGTCTGGAAAAATTGCATGAATTTGTCACGATCATTTGTGGTTTTGTGTTCAAGCACAGCAAAGATAAGGCATTGCCCGGCGTTAAACAATAACCATACGCATGTAAGAAAAGATTATGGTGATAAAAGAGCTGAAGGATTCGCGGGGGCAGGCAGTGGTGAATGGATAGTAATTGGAGAAAAACAGTATTTTTAGTGTTGGTTTTTCTAGTGATTATCTCCTGTCACAGTAAAACGTCACACAGGGAATCTGCAGTACCCCCTGCTGCCGCAAAAACTCTGGAACTAATGGGCTTTACAATTCAGGCCGGAGCTTTTGCTAAAGCAGAAAACGCATCACGCTTGACGGAAATACTCAAGGATCGTGGATTGGACGCAACATATTTTGTAGCGGCAGATGGACTTTTTAAAGTCCGCTTTGGCAATTTTACAACAAAAGAAATGGCCAGGCAAAGAGCGCAAAAATTGAGAGATGCCGGTGTCATCGAAGAGTTTTATATTGTCCAACCGGAAGACTATGCTGTTGCTAAACGTAAACAGCAAGGGACTAGTTATTTCAGGGACTCTCTTGTTAAGACAGCCCGAGATTTCATCGGAGTCCCTTATCTCTGGGGTGGCACCTCGTCTGATACAGGGTTTGATTGCAGCGGCCTGACGATGACAATCTATCAATTGAATGGGCTGAATTTGCCCCGGCATTCGGGACGTCAATTTGAAGCTGGTAATCCTATTGACAAAGACCATCTGCAAAAAGGCGACTTAATATTTTTTGCCACAAAAGCTAAAGGCAAAGTATCACATGTCGGCATATACATCGGAGATGGCCGGTTTATACATGCTCCTTCCCGCGGCAAGAATATTCGCGTTGATTCGCTTTCCGGTAATTTTTTTATCAAGAGCTTCGTAGGCGGAAGGACTTATCTCTAATAAAATACTTTATAGTTGCCAAAGCCTTGCGCATAAAGGGTTTCAGCGGCCAGCTCAAATTTGAATTAATACTGTGTGACCACTGCAGATGACGTGACTAATAATAATTCGGAGAGGACGTGATCGGTCTTAAGAAAGAAAAATAGAAAAAAGTTTATTTTATTTTATAGTTTTTGTTGACCACTGATAAAAAATAAAGTAAAATCAAATCATAAGAATGCATAATGATGCATTTGCGGTAGTAATTAAAATTGCATTTAAACAAAAGGAGGCTTTACCTGATGACAGCAACAGCAAAGAAAGTCGTGAAGAAGGCTGCAAAACCGGCAGCAAAGAAAGCAACAGCAAAGAAAGTCGTGAAGAAGGCTGCAGCCAAGAAAGTTGTAAAGAAGGTAGCAGCAAAGAAAGTTGTAAAGAAGGCTGCTCCCAAAACAGCCAAAAAGGCAGCAACTAAAAAGTAAGCAAAGAGTAGCAGACTTTTTGCAGTTGCAACTTTTAAGTGACCAAGTTCACTTAAAGGGGGATTTGTGCCTTAAAAAAACTTTACTTCCTGCTGGATGCGGTAAAGTAAAGTTGTTTATCACGCCGGTCATCAATTGCTGATCCGGAAGTGAAGGATTGACTATTGATTAAATAAGCCTGAAAATGCTGGAAGCATTGGAGGGCATTTTTATTTAAAACAGGCCGCAAATAAATCAGCCGCGTATTCAGTGTTCTCCTGATATGCCGCAATGGTGCAGGCTGGTGTGATTCCCGGGATTTAATTCTTGGCGTGAATGTGCAGTTTTCAAAGAGAGCAAAGTAAGAAATCGCTGAGAGGTCGACCAAATCCTGTTATTTGTCGGTGCCTTTCAATCTAATTTTTATTCACCTATTTGATAATTCTTAGCCGGAAGTTTCTATGAATGAAAAAGGCTTTAATATTTTTTCCACGGCGGCTGATTTGCCATTGATCCGATTGAATCTGCAAAGTAGAAAATGAAAGGATGGTTAATCCGCATATGTCTAAAGATCACATTTTGTCTATTGACAACGGTACGCAATCAGTGCGGGCGTTAATTTTTGATTTGTGCGGCAATCTTGTTTATAAAATACAAATTCCTTTAGAACCTTATTACTCGCTCGAACCAGGCTGGGCAGAGCAGGATGTTGATTATTACTGGAAATCACTATGCCGGGCATGCCAGACGCTCTGGCAGGAATCACCCGTGCCTAAAGAGGCTATTGCCGGAGTTTCGATTACCACACAACGCGCGACGATGATCAATCTAGATAGAAACGGTAAACCACTGCGGCCTGCTATTGTCTGGTTGGATCAGCGGCGCACCAATGGTCTGAAACCTATCGGCGGATTATGGGGGCTTGCTTTCAAAGTATCAGGTATGAAAAGTACAGTAGCTTACTTGCAGGCGGAGGCAGAATCAAATTGGATTAAAATGAATCAACCGGAAATTTGGAACAAAACACACAAATATCTTTTCCTATCGGGATACTTGACTTATTGCCTGACCGGAATGTTTGTCGATTCTGTAGGCTGTCAGGTAGGTTATGTCCCTTTTGACTATAAGAAGAAGCGCTGGGCAGCATCTTGGGATTGGAAATGGGATATGACACAGGTAGTACCGGAAATGCTGCCGGAATTAATTGAACCTGCGACAATCATGGGGCAGATTACCCGCAAGGCTGCGGAAGAAACAGGAATACCGGAAGGACTGCCGGTGGTTGCCGCTGCGGCAGATAAAGCCTGTGAAGTTATTGGTGCGGGATGTCTACAGCCCCATATTGGTTGCCTTAGTTATGGCACAACGGCTACGATTAACACAACCCATTATAAGTATATAGAAGCTATTCCGCTCATACCTCCTTATCCTTCAGCGGTACCCAATGCTTATTCTCTGGAAATACAGATTTATCGTGGTTACTGGATGGTTAGCTGGTTTAAGGACGAGTTTGCTCCTTTCGAAAAACAACTGGCTGCGGAACGGGGCGTGGAGGCGGAGACAATAATTGAAGAGCTGCTGCACAAAGCGCCACCCGGATCTATGGGGCTTATCTTGCAGCCTTACTGGTCCCCGGGTATAAAAGTGCCTGGCCCGGAAGCAAAGGGCGCAATCATTGGGTTTGGCGATGTTCATAATCGGGCACATTTTTATCGCGCAATACTGGAAGGCTTGGCTTATGCGTTGCGCGAAGGTAAAGAACGCCAGGAAAAACGCAGCGGAGTAAATATAACTGAGTTGCGCGTTTCCGGCGGCGGTTCCCAAAGCGATGCGTCAATGCAGATTACAGCGGACATTTTTGGTTTACCCACAGCTAGACCTCATACTTACGAAACATCAGGCTTGGGTGCGGCAATCGATGCAGCAGTGGGCTTAAAGCTGCATTCTGATTTTAAGACGGCGGTGTCAGAGATGACACGAATCGGCCGTTTCTTTGAACCTGACTATAATACGCATAAAATATACGATCAACTTTATGAGCGTGTTTACAAGCAAATGTATGATCGATTGAAACCTCTCTATGAAGAAATCCGCTCTATAACCGGTTATCCCATCCAGCCGGGATGACCATTGTTTTCTATTCACAGCGATTAATTTTATCAGAAATAACCGGCAACTGTTGTTCTTTGGATTAATATACTCCTGAATAAAATGCCACATCACTTATTGGGATAGCGCACCACTGAAGATGGTCTTCTTACTCATGATCGGTAATTTACTTTTGACTTGATCGAGGTTGTTATTGGCAGGTCCACTGACACTCAGCCCTGATTGATTTATGCCTGCTTTCAGTTTGGATTATTTTCGGCAGGCGCCTTTTTAGAAACAGAAATAATTATAGAAAATATCTTTATTGACATCTAAAATATTCCATCATATAGCGACTTAAGCAATAATCTAAAGTATAGCATTTCAGGCCGCAATCAGAGTGTAATATCATTATGATTTCATAATTGTTGATTAGCTTAGGTGGGTTTATTACATGCTGGAATTAAAAAATTTATATTTTACTGTACCGGATACCAGCAATGGCAATGCCGGCGAACGCAACATTATCGATGGCATTAATTTTAATTTTGAAAAGGGCAAATTTTATGCCATTACCGGTCCAAACGGCAGTGGGAAAACGAGCCTGGCCAAGTTGATCATGGGGATTAATCCTGTATCTCATGGTTCTATTATTTTTGATGGTAAGGATATCTCTTCCCTTTCTATTCCTGAGCGCGCATGGGCTGGTATCTCCTACAGCTTTCAACAGCCGGCGCGTTTTAAAGGAATCACATTTCGCGACCTGCTTTCAATTGCCACCGGTGTAGCAGATGAGAAAAAACTACTGGATATAATTTCTCGGGTCGGTATTTGCCCCCTATCCTTCCTGGATAAGGAAGTTGATGCAAAACTTTCCGGGGGTGAAATCAAGAAAATAGAGCTGGCTATCACAATTGCCTCCAATCCCAAATTGGCTATTTATGATGAACCGGATACTGGTATCGATTTATGGACTATCGGTCCCATGGTTGAATTATTGAAAAAAGAACAAGCCTGTCATTCTACGACAACGATTGTTGTCAGCCATAATCGCATTTTTCTGGAAGCCGCCGATGTCATTTTAATTATTGATAAAGGTCGCTTCGTTTACACCGGCAATTTGGAAAATTCGCGGCCGCTGTTGGCTGATCTGAGCATGTGCACATATCATAACAGCTGTGAAGGGGAAGAGAATGCTGGATGTCTTAGATAAAAAATTATTAAAAACAGTAGCGGATTTGGAAGACCTGCCCAAAGGTGCCTACAATATCAGAAAAAACGGTAAACTCCTGCACCGCCAAAAATCGGCAAATATTAACATAGAAACAAATGCGGAAGGGACGGGAATTATTGTTGCCATCAAACCGGGGACGAAGAACGAATCTGTGCATATTCCCGTTATTCTAAGCCAGGCCGGACTTTTTGATGTCGTTTACAATTCATTTATTATCGGAGAAGGTGCAGAAGTCACGATTATTGCAGGTTGCGGCATCCATTGCGGCGCGAATGATCCCCAAGGCCATGCCGGTATTCACGATTTCCAAGTCGGTCGAAAAGCCCGGGTTACCTATGTAGAAAAACACTTTGCAATGGGTGAGGGAATTGGCCGGCGGACTCTCAATCCAACAACAAAAGTATTTTTATCTGATGGTGCCACCGCGGAAATGGAACTTACCCAGATTGGCGGTGTCGATGAAGCCAACAGGCTCAATGAAGCGATACTCGGACCGGACAGCCTTTTATTAATAACAGAAAGAGTTCTAACTGACGGTGAACAAACGGCTGTATCTACAAATAATATAACTTTACATGGTGCCAACAGTCGCGCGAACATGATTTCCCGGTCAGTTATGAAAGGGAATTCCAAACAAACGTTTTATGCCACGATGGAAGCGTTCAATAAATCTTTCGGCCATATTGAATGCGATGCAATCATCATGGATAACGGTACCAACGAAACAATGCCATCACTGAAAGCCAAACATCCTGATGCCGAATTGACCCATGAAGCATCCATCGGCAAAATCGCCAGTGATCAGTTGACAAAGTTGATGAGCCTCGGGCTGACGTATGATCAGGCGGTAAATAGAATAATACAGGGCTTCTTAAAATAGTGAAGAGGCAGCGAACACATTGCTCTAATTTTTTATTATTTAATTGCATAATTTCTATATTATCCTGAAAAATTCTTGCAAGTAAATCAATTAACGTATTAGAGTATTCTGAATAATTTAATAGCCGGAGTTGTTTATGCATCAATTTTTCTTGAGGAAATCAGCTTTAATCGTGACACTTCTTTTTCTTATTGGAATCTCCGGGTGCGGCGGCATGATGGAAAATATGCCATCACCGCCGGATATGCTGGTTAAAATTGAGCTGAAAGGCCCTTATGATGCTGATATGCCGGAGAAATTTATCGCCCAGCTTAAAGGTGCCAGCATTGCATCCGAGTGGGCAATTCCTTATATCTTTATCAGTATTGGAATGCACTATGAATCATTAGGCGATGAAATTCGCACTATTCATTTTTTTGACCGGGCAATAACCGAATTCCGCAAGCTAAAAAATTTAACCGGGGAAGGTTCCGCGACAAACCGTAAAATATTTGCGCTCTATGAATTCGGCAAAATGCAGGAAGCCTTCAATGCTATAAAAGAAGCGGAAAAGAACTGGCCGAGTGCTCCACTTAATGCCTTCGTCTTCCATAATTACGGGCATTATTATTTGATGAATGGAGATAATCACAAGGCCATCGAATACTTCCGCAAATCTTTCAATGCCAATCAAAATTACCACGCTGATTTTAATTTGTTGATGCTCAGACGTGACTCCGAACTGGAATGCGGCATCGCCACTGTCCTGGCCGATTTTATTCCGGCAATGACCAAAAAATATAATTTGCTGGATCTTGACGAAGCCTTTTACCAGGCTGCTCGTAAAAATGTTGATGAGGGTATTTCCCATCTCAGTCAGGTTATTGTTCTGAATAACGAAATTAGAAAAACAAAAATCGGCAAGTTTACGCCGGAAATTGTGTTCCAGATAATGGAATCAAATGTCTATAATTTTTTAGGCTTATCTTATGGAATAAAAGGCCTATTTCCCGACGCATTGAAAAATCTGGATACTTCGGTGCAGTTAGCGAAAAGAGCTGATTTTCGTGTCGGCGAAGTGGACAGCCTTTTTTTCCGCTCTCTGGTTTATCTTCTGCAAAAGAACATAACTGAGGGGAAAAAAGTAACCCTCCAGCTAAATGAAATCACCGATAAGTATAATTTGCCTTTCTATCAGATATCGGCAAAGTTCATTCTTTCCCGCTATTACTTAGGCTTTGGCGACACACCCAAAGCTATTGGCATGCTGAAAGAGGCCATTGCCATTATGGAGAAACAGCGCTCCGAGCTGGTTATTGATGTGCTCAAAGAAACTTATATGTTTAACCGGCAAATGCTTTACGATGCTTTGATTGAACTTCTCGCTAAAGAAGGTGATTACAAAGGCGCTTTTGAAACGGCGGAAAGAGCAAAATCAAGAGTGCTGATTGATTTGCTGGCTGGAAAAGATATCGGCAAGACCCCGGTAGAATCAGAGTTTATCAGGCAGGATAACAAATATATTGGTGAAATTGCTGACGGCTACAGGAAGTTAATTGCAGCAGCAAGCGGCAGCCCTCTTGCTTTAAAAAATGCCCTGAATAAAATTGAAAAGGCGGAGGCCGGACATCGAGATGTGATTCTTAAAATTAAAGAGCAAAATCAAGAACTTTATTCGTTAGTCTCTGTTGAACCGCTGGATGCTGATGATATAAGTAAAATGCTGGATAAAAATACAACTCTTTTCAGTTATTATGTGACCGATAAAGTACTTTATATCTGGGCGGTGAACAAAGACCGCGTTCATCTGGAAAGAATCAAAATCAGCAAAGATGAGGCGACTAAACTGATTTCTTCATTCACAACTGCAATTACGGCTAAAGACAAAAAGCAAATCGGTGAGCTATCGGAAAAAGTTTACGATGTTTTTCTCAAACCGGTCATTCCCTTTGTATCCGGCGACAGGATCTGTTTTATTCCGCATGGCCCCCTGTACTATTTACCTTTTGCGGCCATGAGTTATAAAGGGCAATACTTGGTTGATGGGTTTTCCATATTTTATTTGCCGGGTGCAGGCGTCCTGAAATACGTGATGAAAAAACAACCCTCTGGGGGGTTGAATGTTTTGGCTTTTGGTAATCCTGATTTAGGTAACAAGCAACTCGATTTGCCTTATGCCGAAGCGGAAGTGGAAAATATAAAAAAGATTATTCCCCAGACAAAAGTATATTTAAAAGCCGAAGCAACAAAGAATAAAGTAAAGGAACTGTTGAGTAATTATGACATAGTTCACTTTGCTACACATGGACTTTTTATCGAAGAGGCGCCGATGAATTCAGGTCTGCTGCTGGCTGCGGGCGCACATGGTGACGGGCGTCTTACCGCAGCCGAAATATTTACACTCCAATTTAAAGGCCGGGCAATTGTCATGAGCGCCTGCAAAACTGCACTTGGGCTGTCCTCTACCGGTACGGAAATAATGGGGCTAAACCGTGCCTTCCTCTATGCCGGCAGTCCTTCTGTCGTGGCAACGCTCTGGAATATTGAAGATAAATCGACAGCAGTCTTTATGGAAACTTTTTACAAGAATCTGAAGAATAATGAAGATATTGCCGATTCCTTAAAGAATACTCAATTAGAAATGATCCGCCGCGGTTATGAACCCTATGACTGGGCGGCATTTATGTTGACTGGCGGATATTAGCATTGAAGAAAAAGACCAGCATCTGAACATGAAGGCAAAAAGAAAAAGCAGACCGGGATTTAATGATTTGCAGGCAACCTCAGGCAGTGGATTTATAAGCAGCAATTATATCCGTCATTTAAACAGGAATTCCGCTGTCTCCTGCAGCATTATTAGCTTGGATGAGTTAACGTATGCCGAAAATCCGGAAAATCTCCATGAGTATCTGAATCTGAAGAAAGGGGTGGAGAATGTCAAAACGGAGACTATCAGGTGTGGATAAAGAAACAATACGGTTCATAACACGTATATTTTAGATGGGTTGCATTACTAAAAACTGGATTTTGATTTAACTGGAATTGACATGGGCGATTCACTTTCTGCTCATGATGAATATTTAATTATCAAATCTGATATTCTAAATAGGGGGAGATCGTGCCAAAAAAAACAAAATCTAAAGTTATCAATTCTCAAGACTATCTTATGGAAAGCGACGACGAGGCATTACGTCTTGATGTAAAAACTGATCCGGCAGACCTGCGCAGACAGGCTCTCTGGTGTGACCTGAAACCGGGGATGCGTGTTCTTGATGCGGGTTGTGGTGCTGGTAAAACAACCGCGTTACTTTACGAAATGATTCAGCCGGATGGAAGTGTTGTGGGTATTGATTTTTCGGAGGCAAGAATTTCATATGCTAAAGCGCATTACGGTGGTAGGAAAGGCATCGAGTTTCACCAGCAGGACTTGCGCGAATCAATGACAGGTCTGGGTAAATTTGATCTCATCTGGGTTAGATTTGTCCTCGAATATTTTCGCCGGGAATCATCGGATATTGTTGCGAAACTAAAAGATTGTCTGAAGCCCGGCGGTACACTTTGTCTGATAGATCTGGATTATAATTGTTTGAATCATTATGAATTGCCGGCGAAAATTGCTGAGCTACTGCCCAAAATTATGTCTTACATGGATGAAAAATACAATTTTGACACCTTTGCGGGACGCAAACTTTATTCATATCTTTATGACAACGGTTTTGAAAAAATTGATGTAGATATGATGGCTAACAATTTAATGTTCGGAGAGATTAAAAGTCAAATTCAATTTGATTGGATTAAAAAAGTGGAAATTGCGACTCAGAAGGCTGAAAAAATAATAAACACCTATCCTGGGGGATACGATGAGTTTTACAGAGATTTCAGAGAGTTTCTGGCTAACCCAAGACGGTTTACTTACACACCGCTGTTAATGTGTAAAGGTATGAAACCGCTTCCGGCCGACTAAGCTTTATCGATAGCTCTGCGGATGGCGGTGAGTAAATCTTCTTGCTGATAAGGTTTACTGATAAATTCGGTTGCGCCTGCTTTGATTAGTTCTGTTATCTGCTGCGAGCTGGAATACCCGCTGGTTATCAATACTTTAACTTGGGGGTTAATGGCGACTAACTCGCTTAAACATGCCTTGCCTCCCTTGCCTGGCATATTTAAATCTAAAATAATTACAGCAATATTATCCTGTTGCGCGCGATAGACTTCAATGGCTTGTTCACCACTTTCCGCCGTCAGTATCTTGTAGCCATAGAAGCTTAAAATTTCTTGACAGGTATCTAGAATAAACTTTTCATCATCAACAATAAGTATCGTCTCTGTCCCTGTTTGTAATTGCTGTGATTGCGATGGTTCGGTTACTGCTTGCTGCTTGGTGGCTGTTGAGGCGGGGAAGAGAATAGTAAAGGTTGTTCCCTTACCCAATTTGCTTTCGCAATAGATAAAACCATTATGGCTTTTTACTATGCCATAAACGACAGCCAAACCCAAGCCGGTGCCTTTACCGACTCCCTTCGTGGTGAAAAAAGGTTCGAAGATATGCTGCATCACTTCTTTTTTCATGCCGGAGCCTGTATCGGAAACAGACACCTTAACGTAATTACCCGCCGGCACAATCAAATCATTCGTATAAGTATCTTCCGCCCAAGAAGGTGTTTTTTGTGGTTATCGTGATGCTTCCTCTTTCGCCGATGGCGTCGCTGGCATTCAGCATCAAGTTCATGATTATTTGTCCGATTTGGGTAGAATCGGCATTAATAGGGAGAATATTTTTGTCCAGGTTATTGTTAATCTCAATCATTTTGGGAATGGACTTCTTCAGCAGGCTCTGCGTAGTTATGATTTCATCATTAATGTCAACAACCTTGGATTGCGGCTCCACCTTTCTGCTGAACAGCATCAACTGTTTCACCAGTTCGCGGGAACGTGCGATCAATTCTTCTATATTCTTGAGATAAATTACATCGGCTTCATTACCTGTTCTTCTTGCCATTATTAACTGGCTATTGCCCAGAATGCCCTGAATGATATTGTTGAAGTCGTGTGCGACTCCTCCGGTTAATGTGCCGACAGCTTCCATTTTGGAAGCATGCAGCAGTTGAGCTTCCATGTTGCGCAGTTTAGTAATATCCTTTAATGTTCCGACAACTCCGATAACATTTCCTTCCGCGTCTAAATCCGGTGCGCCTGTTAAAGCTACATAGTGGGGTATCTCATTCTTATCCAAAAGAATAATATTTCTATCTCGGACAGTGACACTGCCGGCAATGATGTTTTTGATAATATCGATCAAATTGCCGCTCGATCGTCACTACGAGTAAAATCTGATCAGCTGTTTACCCCAAAGACGGTCATATACTATTGTCCGAAAAATTGCTTCCCATGCAGGATTTACGTATTTAAACTTTCCTTCCCTGTCCAGTTGATAAATAATATCAGGCGAGTTGTTGCTTAAATTACGGAAGCGCTCTTCACTTTCCGTGAGTTTTTTATGGGCGAGCGCATTGTTTAAGCTGATGCCGATTTGCGGGGCGATGCCCATCAGCAAGCTCAGGTCGCTTTCTGTGAGCGGCCTTTCTGATTGTGTACCGTCAACAGCCAGAATGCCTTCTGATTTTCCTTCATAAATAATCGGGACACAAATAAATGTTTTAACTTTTAATGCCTGCATGAATTGTACGCTTTTCACAGAGAGTTTGTTTTTAATATCATCCGTATCGTTGATCAGGTATGGTTTCATGTCCCGGTAAACTAAATAAAAAATGCCTTCCGACTTTGGATTGGTCAAAGTGAAACCAGTATTGGTTAATAGAGATTCCTCTTCCGGTGTGTATCCATAGCCGGTTGTATAAATCAGTTTTGTTTTTTCCGGGTTGGCCAGCATTATCATGCCGCGGTTGAATTGAAGCGTTTCTGTAAAGCATCTCGTTATGAAATTTAAAAGTTTATGAGATTCAAGGATACTCGAGGCAGCTTCACTAATCTCTTTAATCAAAGCTAATTCGTTATATCGGATAGTAAATTGATTCATTAATTGATCACCGGCACTTCTGCTGGCTTTCAACGGATTTATTTAAATCTCTTTTTGCCAGTTTTTCAGATATTAAAAAGCCGGAACTGTTAAAGAATGCAAAAATTAATAAAATATATTATCCAGGATTTAATTGGCATTAGGAAAAATAAAAGCCCACGGATCAGGGCAAGACCTATAATAGACAAATAATTAGTTGCCATTTTCCATATATTGTGAAAATGTTCTTTTCCATGTCACTGTATACTTGCAGGAGGAATATCCCTTATGAATGCATTCAGTGTGTTCAATCTGGCCGTACTTTCCAGTAAACAGTATAGCTAAAGCATTCAAATAAACCGATCCTGTTCTCGCACTGATAAGGTTTTTCTGTAACGTTTTCATTCGCGGTTACAGTTATTTCTACTTTATTACTGAGTTACAGACCTGACATTCATTGAGATGTGTCTGCTGATTGTGGAGGCTATTTTCCCCAGCATCCAATAAGCAATTGAAGGTGTGATGAATCCAGCCGCGTACTGTCTTAAAATGGCGGCGTTTTTTGCCTCATTATATAATGTCCGGCTTCACGTGCTAAATTATTGTTCCCTGTTTTTTCTACTAAAATTTCATAAAATCTGTCTGTTTGATCCTGATTAAACCATTGACCGGCATCATACAGCTCTGATTTTGTTATGGAGGCATATTCTAGCACTTCAGATATATTTACTGCAGGGTAGTGCTTGGATACATATTCAATAAATACAAGTAAATTACTGCTATTGTACAGGAGGTTGTTTTCCATCATTATCGCACTGCATTCACTTTCATCAGATTATTCATGTATATGAAATAATCATCACTGCCATATCTTACTTGCAGTATCCACAAGGCATATTGCTTTTCTTCCATCTTGTTTTGCGCAGAAAGATAGCTTTTCGGGAAGATAAGCAAAGGAATCTTTTTCGGCAGTAAAAACGCCGGCCAAATTATTTACCGCTGCCGATAATACTTCCCAGGGTAATTTATCCGGTTCCAAAACGATTACTTTGATGCCATTTAGCAAATCAGATAAGTTAATCCCCATATCGGATTGATTAACAATAAAAAAGGCAATTTGCTGCCCTTCAAAAAACAAACAATATGTACAGCAATCCCTTTTGAATCCAGCTTTTATGTATGCCTTTTTCAGAGAATCCGATGGAATTTCCAGGCCTAGAGAACTGAGTAAGAGCCCACCGGATGTATTTTCGTAAAACTCTCTTAACTTAACCAGATCGGAAATAGCAGATTCTCTTAATTCCCAGTTAGCTGGTAGTTTTTCCCCTCAATTTTATTTTCGACATGAAGGTAGGAAAAAATATCCAGGGAACTTTTCTTGGGATCATTCAAATGGCGTACAAATCGGCCAAAGATGCGGTCGATGATTTTGTTCTCCGGCTGGTAATAGGTCATGACATGATCCATTTTTGCAGATGTAAATCGTACATAAGCGCTAATATACTGGATTATTTGCTTTAATACCGCCGGACCGGGCAGCCGATTACCCATTCTTCGGGCGGCAAAATGATGAATAATCCAGGAAGGTTCGTAGGCATGTATCAGGGCAATATGTCCATAGATTTTCCCGTTTTTCTCATAAACGAAATGCCGCGCAATATCCGGATTGTCCTGATATATTTTCCGATAAGTTTCTTTAAAAGCCTCCCGATATGCTTGGAGATACTCGTATTTTTCACCATAAATAAAGCCGGTATCGAAAAAAAATTCCCATAGTTCATCCATATTTACATCATTTGAAACACGGGCATTGCTATCTAAATAAGTGCCGAGAATATGGTTGAGCTTGGTATAAGAATGTATATCCATATCCATAATAGCCAACCCGCATTGTACTGTATTATTTTCCTGATCCTCCTGGCGGTAAACAATTTGAGTGGTACAATCTATTTTTAAAATACCCGCATACACTATTATTACATTCGATATGATCATTCCCGGTAAGAGAGTTTCTTCTTCAATTTTATCTCTTATTGAGAATCCCGCCGTAGATATGTCAAATATATCGCGTTCTACAGTTCCGTTGAAGAAAGGATGCTTAAAACTTATCGAAAGAGAGGGGGTAATGTGTTGACGGGGATTGCGCATTTCTCTTTTCGGAAACAATGGCATCTGGTTGCTGAGGGGTGCAAAAACTATTCTGCTATCGGGTAAATCCATATCATTGCGGATACATTTGCATAACCCGGAGAAAAGTTTAACACCGCTTTGGGACAGATTGATCAGAGCAGCTTTGTTTTCATCAAATCCTTTCATGCTTTGATTTTCATTAAATTTAATTCCCAATCCGGTTGGAGTGAAATCTATCAAAGACCCGGGGGCATTAAAATCGCCCTGGATGACTTTACAGGTTATATCTACACAGCGGTAACGTTTTGTTCTGCGCTTAGTTATGGAATAGCATTTTTCCGGTATACTTATTTTGATCTGATTGTTAACTTTACTGATAATTTCTGTTGCCGCTAAAATAGTTGTATACCCATCCTCGATCATTAAATAAGCAGGATTCCACTCTTCCAGATCGTCAGGATTGGTTTGAGGGTCGAGCAGGCAGATAAGTTCGTCTTTTATACAGGGCTGGGGGTAAGCATTAATAATAATTTGTACGCCTGTTATATAATTAATAAAAATTATAGAAATATGACCATCTGTGAAGTTGAGATGATTTAATTTATTAACCAGTTTTTTCTGGTTGGCCAGTCCTTGCATGCCTAATTCATCAAAAAGTTGGCCATGATGGAAAATTCGCGAGCATGCTAATTGAGTTGAAATGCTCTGAGTAGAAGTGCTAGTGATGTTGATGTCTTTTCCCTCCCTCGCAGAGTCTATTTTTCTTTTTTATTGCATATTATAAAGCAAAAACAAATCTAATTTCAATAATAAATATTTTATTGAATATAACCGTGAATTCTGATGATTGTCAATCACAAATAGGAGATGACGCGGTATTTACAAAAAATATTTATTTCATAACAGGTTCATTAAAAGATTTGGATGTAACCGTAGATAATGCAATTGGGTTAATATTATCAACCAACCGCCTTATTATTACTCTTGAGCTTTAGAACCAAATTTGTAATGATGGAATAACAATTATCCATCGATAATGCAGTGCTTTAATAACCAGATCATTTGGAACTACCACAGGTTAAAGAGCGGATGAAAGAAATCTTAATAGCAATCAGCGGCATAATTTTGTTTTTAATCGGCATGGTCCGGCTTTCATTAACAGCCCGGGAAATAATTAATGTTCGTATTAAACAATATATTAAATATTCAGTGAAAAAACCTCTATACGGCCTTTTGATCGGTGCTGTTTCTACTGTTTTTTTTCAAAGTTCGTCTGCTTCTATAGCCTTGACAATAGGTCTGGTGAGCGCAGGATTGGTCAGCTTTTACAGTTCTCTTGCTATTATATTGGGTGCAGATATCGGAACAGCGTTAACTGTTCAATTGGTAATATGGAGGTTTACTGAGATCTCACCAATCTTTATTTCCTTAGGCGGTCTCTTGTGGTTAATTGGTCGCGAAAAATGGGATATTGCCGGTAAGATGATTTTTTATTTTGGTCTCATTTTTTTCGGTCTGGAAATGATAGGCCAGGCGGCAGAACCTTTAAAAAAATCTCCAGACTTTCTGAATTTTTTTGCTCAGGCCAAGAATCCTCTTCTTGGTCTTGGCCTGGGGGTAGTTGTCACTGGGATTATACACGCATCGGCTATACCCATTGGTATTTTAGTTATCCTCGCTCAGCAGGATATCGTTTCACTGGAAAATGCTTTGCCCGTGGTTATGGGTGCAAATATTGGCACAACTGTTACGGCACTTCTTGTTGGTTCTGTTGCCACAGTAAGCGGTAAAAGAAGTGCCATATCTCATCTTGTTTTTAAATGTACAGGTGTCTTGCTTTTCCTGATATTTATGCCGCATTTTCTGGTATTATTAAGGGCTCTTTCTTCCAGTGTAGCTCAGCAAATTGTTTTAGGCCACTTTTTGCTGAATCTGCTTATCGTATTGGTTTTTATTTTTTTCTTAAAACCATTTGCCCGCTTAATGAACAAAATGATACCAGGTTTAGATGATCCCCTGCCGCTTTGGCCGGAATTTCTTAATCAGCACGATTCGTCTAATCCCGAAAAGTCATTGGGCGATGTTCAAAAAGAGTTGCACAGAGCAATGATTATTATTCAAAAAATGTTCATGAGCACTATTGACTTAATGGCTTTCCCTAAAGAGGGTAAAAGAAAAGACATTTCTTATATTGAAATGCTGGTTAATAATTTAAGAGCTCAAATTGTCAAGTTCTTATGGCGAATATCAGCCAGTCAGCTTTCAGTTAAACTATCCGAAAAGCTTTTTGCCTATACGGCAATTGCCGATGATGTTGAAAGCATTGGTAATCATATAACATTGATAACAGACTTGGTCATTCAGAAGGCCATGAAAAAAATCAAATTCAGCGAAAGTGGCGAAGCAGAGATAGTAGAGATTATTGGATTGATAAGCCGTAATCTTGATGATGCAAGGGCTATTATTAGTGAACCGCATGATCAAAAAATAAACGACATTATTTGCAGGGAAGAAGAAATAGATATAAAAGTGAAGGATGCCCGTGACCGGCACATCGAGCGGTTTCATAGACGGCTTTGTCAGGCCGAGGCCGGACCTTTCTTTGTGGAGATGCTCATTCATCTGGAGCGTATATCTGATCACTGCAACAATATTGCTGAATACGTTTCGGATATTGAAAAAAAGTCGCCTGAATAGAATTAATGATTCGTCACTGATAGTAATCAAAAGGAGAGAGGCAATGGCGAAATGTTGCAAGTATTTTATTATGACAGTGACTGGTGCATTTGTCGCCTTGACGGCAGCCCAGGCATTGAGGGCTGAAACAATCGAACTGAAGATGGCGCATTTTATGTCACCGCTGCATATCCAGCATCAGCAGTCTTTTGTGCCTTTTACCCAGGAAGTGGAAAAACTGACCGGCGGCAGGGTGAAAATTAGGATTTTCCCTGGTGGTGCTTTAGGTGGAGCCCCGGAGCTGGCAGATTCAGTAAAGACTGGTATCGCAGATATTGCTTTTATTGTTCCTTCTTACACAACCGGACGTTTTCCGCGAACTTCTGTTTTTGACTTGCCTTTTATATTTGATAATGCCATCCAGGCTGCAGAAGTGTTGTATGCCGTTTATGACAAATATCTCGCCGAAGATTTTAAGGATTATAAGGTTTTATGGCTATATAGTTGCGATACCGGTCAATTGCATTCAGTGGGGAAACCAATCAGAGTTCTTGCTGATTTGCAGGGAATGAAAATGCGGGCACCATCTTCTTATATGAGCGAGGCCTTAAAACTATTAGGTGCTAATCCTGTATCCATGCCTCTTTCCGAGCTTTCCATGGCGCTTGATAAACACGTTATTGATGGGATGCTGTCTCCAAGTTCTTCCTTAAAGGATTTTAGATTAACTGAAACAATAAAAAGCACAACACAGATTGATTTTTATATTTCGCCGATGGCTGTGATCATGAATAAAGAAAAGTATAACTCATTGCCGGATTATGCGAGGAAAGCCATTGATCAGGCGTCGGGGAAAAAACGGGGATTGCTTGCCTCCAAGATTTATGACGATTATGCAAAATCTTCTTTGAAAAGCTTTAATGATACCGGGAAAATAAAAGTATATCGTTTGGCGCCGGAAGAAAAAAAGAAGTTCATAGAAAAATTAAAGAATATGGAATTGGATTGGGTGGCAAAAAATGCGATAAAGGGTATACCCGCCAGAGAATTGATGGATAGGATACATGAGCTGGCCGCTAAAACCAAATAACAATATGATAGCTTAATATTTCAGGCAGGAGATGTAGAAATGATGTTGCTAGAGCAGAAAGAAGCAGGCTGGCTCCATACACTTGCTCATACACTAAATGGCATTGGTGTTGTTTTAATTTTCTTGCTCATGTTTTTGACAGTGGCGGATGTTGTCCTCAGAAAGATACTCAATCAAGGAATATTAGGAACGCTGGAAATATCTGAATTTATGATGGTGGCTATAGTTTATTTTTCGCTGGCCGAGGGAGAGCTTAAACAGCGTAATGTTAATGTTGATGTACTGGTTAAACGGCTTTCATTAAAGAGTCAGACGATTATTGATGCCATAGTTAAAACTATCGGGTTTATTCTTTATTGTTTAATTGCTTATGCCGTTTTTGGTTATGCTGCCCTGATGAAATCTTCCGGTGAAGTTTCCTTGGATTTGTTGCTGCCGAAGTATCCGCTTATTTATATTGTTGCCTTGGCGCTGATTCCTTTTAGTCTTGTTCTCTTATTTCGGATGATGTTTGCTTGGCAGAATTTAAGGCGATTATGGATCCGCTGATTGTCGGAGTTGCCGGAATTCTGATGGTGATGCTATTCCTGCTTCTGGGCATGAATATCGGCTTTGCCATGGGTATTGTCGGATTTCTGGGATTTTCTTTATTAACTTCCTTCGGAACTGGAATATCCATGATCGGTATGGTGGCATATAAGACGGGATCTTCTTATACATTAACGGTAATCCCCTTATTTATTCTGATGGGTTTGTTTTCCAATTCTTCACGGATGGGTTATGATTTATATCAGGCAGTTTACCGTTGGATTGGATTTCTACCCGGAGGACTAGCCATGGCTACAGTTTTGGCATGTGCTGCTTTTGCGGCTATATCCGGTTCGTCATTGGCAACGGCAGCAATTATGGGAATGGTAGCCTTGCCGGAAATGAAGCGATTCAATTATGATAGCGCTCTGGCTGCCGGGTCTGTTGCCGCTGGAGGTACATTGGGTATCTTAATTCCACCCAGTACAATAATGATTATCTATGGCATATTAACAGAACAGCCAATAGGCGCGCTTTTTATCGCCGGTATTCTGCCGGGTATTTTATTGACATGCCTTTTTCTGGGAACAATATATATTATGACCAGAAGGAATCCTCTTTTGGCGCCGGCCGGACCAAGTTTTCCTTGGAAGGATAAATTCTCAGCGCTCAAAGGCACTAGCGGTGTTCTTTTTCTTTTTGCTCTGGTAATTGGTGGCCTGTACATGGGCTGGTTCTCGCCAACGGAAGCTGCGGGTGTAGGTGCATTCGGTGCTCTGATAATTGCATTAGTCAAAAAACGCATGAATGGGAAAAATCTCTTTGCCGCTTTGCAGGAAACTGCTCTCACCACGGCAATGGTCTTTATAATTCTGATCGGCGCCAATATTCTAGGTTACTTTATGACAGTCAGTCAGATTCCGGAAAGCCTCTCTCAATTGATAGTGAACCAGGGACTAAATAGATATGTGGTGATGTCTATCATTTGCACTATTTATATCATTTTGGGTTGCCTGATGGAAGGTATGGCGATCATGGTATTGACGCTGCCGGTAGTCTTTCCCCTTGTCATGCAGATGGGGTTTGACCCCATCTGGTTTGGAGTCATAGTTACTCTTTTTATAGAAATGGGCTTGATTACACCGCCCATAGGTGTAAATGTTTTTATCGTCAGTGGAATTGTCAAAGAAGTTCCCCTGTACGCGATTTTCCGGGGTGTCATGCCGTTTTTTATTGCCATGATCATTTGTCTGATAATATTGATTATTTTCCCACAAATCGCTTTGTTTCTGCCTCGAACAATGGGGCGCTGAAATCATTCATTTCTAGACTCCTTACCATTTAAAAGCCAGTTTCATTGGCAGTATTCAGCATATCTAAAATTGCTGCCCCTCTTACATAAAAAGATACATTGCTCTAATTTTAAAAATCTTTTATAATACAACCACTTATTAATTATAGAATAATATGATTTTTGAGTTTAAGGGGGAAATAAAAATGAAACAGAGAATGAGTGCTTTGAAGTTTGCTCTTGAAAATGAAAACAAAGAACATGAGTTTTATATGGATAACGCCCGTAGAACAAAAAATCTGGCAGGTAAAAACATGTTCAAACAACTTGCCAATGAAGAAAAGGAACATTACGAGATGTTAAGGAAGTTGCATGACAACTGGGAAAAGCAGAAGAAATGGCCGGCAACGGTTCCTCTGAAAGTTAAGAAATCTCTGGTCGGCAGCATACTCAAATCAATGGAAGGTAAAAAGTCAGCCCGTATGAAAGGTGATGAAGACGACCTGAAAGCGATTCGCACGGCAATTGATTTTGAGGCCAGAGGAGTAGATCTTTACACAAAATTGGAAAAAGCAAGCACTGATCCTAAGGAAAAAGCATTTTTTAATTTAATTGCCAGTATAGAGCGGGCGCATTTTCTATCTCTACGAGAAACCGAAGAATTCTTATTGGATCCAGTTTCCTGGTATCAGAATGCTGAAAAAAATACTCTAGATGGGGCTTAATGTTTACTCTGTTTGCTTAGTGTTGACTGGAAGAATTCTCTGCATTTGCTGAGTCCAATTGTTCCAGCTGAGAATTTATTTTTGTCCAGGTAGTATAGGAATGGTCGAGTTCGGAATTCATACCTTTCAACTCTTTATTTATGGTCTTAATCTGGTCTGACGTCTTTATGGATTTGCGGATTACACAGGGCGGTTTCGAGTTCAGTCTTTCTAGTCTCCAATAATTCGATTTTTTTCTCCACAGCTGCCAGTTCTTTTTTCCAGGCGTTTTTCGTTTTTGCTAAGCTGTTTCTTTCTTCTGCCTCCAGTCTTTTTTGCACTTTGCTCTTAAAAGCTTGTTCTTTATCCGGCAGACGTGATTTGTCTTCTTCTTTTATGCAGATGAACTCAGTGCGCTTTTCAATGAAATAGGAATAATTGCCGGAATAGTAATTGATCGCTCCATCCTTTAATTCAAAGATTTTATTTACCAGCCGATCGAGAAAATAACGGTCATGGGACACGATGACTACCGTGCCGTGGTAACTGATCAGGGCATCCTGGAAAATAGATTTCGTCTTCAGATCAAGATGGTTTGTCGGTTCATCCAGGATGAGAAAATTGGTATCCAGCAATAATATTTTTAAAAGGGCGATCCTGGATTTTTCACCGCCGGAGAGCACTGAAATCGGTTTGTAGATATCGTCTCCGGAAAAAAGAAACGCGCCCAGCAAATTGCGTTTCTCCTGATCGGACGCCCGAGTGATGAAGCTGTTGACTTCTTCCCAGATGGTTTTTTCATAGCTTAAGTTTTGTGAACTTTCCTGAGAAAAGAAGGCCATATTTACGTCATTGCCGTATTGAACTTTTCCGGCCGACGGTTTTTCGTCTAAACTCAACAGACGGGACAAAGTTGACTTGCCTGAGCCGTTTACGCCCACAAATGCAACTTTGTCGCCGCGAAACAAATTGAAATTAAAATTGTTAATAACTTGCAGTTCGCCGTAATTATGACTAAGATCAATCACCTTGACTACTTCTTTGGCGCTTTTCTTGCACTCAGGGAATTTCATGGTTACCGCTTTGGTTTTGGCATCAAGCGTAATTGCCTCAAACTTTTCGAGCATTTTAACACGGCTCTGGACCTGGCTGGCTTTCGTTGCCTTGTAACGGAACCGTTCCACGAATTCTTCAATTTTTCTGATTTGTGCTTTTTGCAGCTCCTGCTCTTTTCTCAGGGCGGCATGGCGCCTTTCCTTCTCCTGAAGGTAGTGCGAATAGTTTCCTTTATAAATATGAATGTGGCGGGAAGCCAGTTCGGCAATTTGGGTGACAATTTTATCCAGAAAAAACCGGTCATGGGAAATAACAATGATTGTTCCCGGATATTCCCGCAGATAGCTCTCCAGCCACTCCATGCTTTCCGTGTCCAGATGGTTGGTCGGTTCATCCAACAGCATAATGTCTGGCTGCGCCAGAAGGATCGATGCCAGTAGTATACGCATTTTCCAGCCGCCGGAAAAGAGTTCGCAATTGCGGACAAAATCAGTTTCCTGGAAGCCGAAGCCTTTGAGGATTTGTTTGGCTTTGGCCTCAAATGCGTAACCATCACGGGCATTAAAGTGAGCCATCTCAGCAGAATATGCTTTAGCAATCCGGTTGTATTCCGGTGTATGTTGTTTGGCCTGGGACATCTGCTGCTCCAGGACTTTAATCGATTCTTCAAGAGCGGCAATCCCGCTTTTATTCTTCAGGAAGTCGATTAAATTGACTGGCTCCAGTTCCACCAAATCCTGGGGCAGATAGCCTATTGTCTTCTGCCTGCGGTTCGGGATGTCAATCAGCCCTGAATCCGGATGAACCTGTTCCAGAATTGCCCTCAAGAGAGTTGTTTTTCCCGTTCCGTTGTCGCCGACCAGGCCGATGCAGCTTTTCGGATGGATTGTCCAGTTAATATTATCAAACAGCTTTTTGTCTAAAAAAGATAAGCTGACATTTCTTATGTAAATCATTCAGACTCCCGCTTATAACCCAGCGGGTATATAGGGCAAATATATTGAACTGTCAAATGATAATGCTAAATTTTCTTCGGCATTGTTTCCCTTGGGTGATAAATATTTCATTCGTTGAGGATTGACCCAAAGATTTTCTTGAAGGTTGACGATATGCTGCTTCCAGTCAGGAACATATCAATGATCGCTGATGCGGGTTACCAGACCGAACGGTTTATGCGGACCGGGGGAGAGTCCCCCGGCCCTACTGAGAATAGATCTTATTTCAGTCTTTCTTCTGACAATTGCAGGTGATCCGTTTCTATTTCCACCAGTGCTTCAAAAAGCTGCCTGATCCTTGGATGATCCGCGTCGACGGCCGACTTTCTATAGAATGCGATTGCCCTGGTTTCTCGTTCGTGAGACTCTTTTAAGTTCTCAACATTTTCCATGTGGCAGGTCTCGCTTCCGGGAGGAACCGATTCCAGCTTGAGTATTTTCCTCCAAATGGATGCATGCTCTGCTTCAATCTTGCCCAGCGCCTTAAACAAAATCCTCCCCTCGGGATCATTCGTTTGAGTGGCGGCACAAACATAAAATGCCGAATTGCTTATTTCCACCTTGAGAGCTTGTTCGACGTTGGACCGATCATTAGCGCTGAGACGAATATCAAAGTTCACAATAGCCTCTTTTGCCCCCAAAATATAATCTGCATGGGCGCCGCAGAAAGGGCAGTTTGAGGGGGGATTAGAACCGATGTAGGCGTCTCCGCAAATAATACATCTATATAACTTAACCATTTATTTACCTTTCAGAATCACTTTCCCTGATTGTTCGCAAACCACATAGTGTTTTTAGAGCTTCCAGAGACCGTGAAGATTGCAGTATTCCCGTGCCGTAATATTGGCCGCTTCGACGGGGAAAAAGGCTTCCGGCGCCTGGCCCGGCGCTAAATATTGGCGATAAATTTTACCTGTTGTAATCACTTCAATCCATTCGATGTAATGTTTTTCTTCCATCGGATGGGCAACGCTGCCGACGGTAACCTTGACCCCGCCAGCCACTTTTTGCACAACCGGAACATGCTTTTCTTTCGCCGCATCCGTTGTGTTCTCCGTCATCAGGTTCATGGGTTGGCCGCAGCATGCCAGTATGCCCGTCCCTGTGTGAAGCACTTCCACGATATTGCCGCATACGTCACATTTATAAACTGAATTTCTAATTGCCATAATCGTTCTCCTTGTTTTTTTATTTAAAGGTATTACTGGTTTTATAATATTGTCAACATGGGTCATCCCCGCAGAGGCGGGAATCCGGATTTATTGAACTGGACTCCAGCTTTCGTGGCCTGCTGCCATGCAGGGGTGATGACACTTCAATCCGGTCGGGTCGAATGTCATTACCATTACCATTATTGGCCTGTTGATATCAATCCACTTTTTTAAACATCCTGCCTTTAGCACCGCAGATCGGACAGGCCTCCGGCGCTTCTTTTTCGGCGGTGTACCCGCACACCGGGCAGACATAATAGCTGTAGGCTTCTTTTGCGCCGTCCAGATTGTCGAGCGCCTGCTGATACAGAGCGGCATGAATTTTTTCCACTTCGTTGGCATAGTTGAAAGACCGCTCCGCCTCTTTATGTCCTTCCGCCCTGGCTGCTTCGATCATTCCAGGATACATGCTTTTGAATTCATGCGTTTCGCCGGCTATGGCTTCTTGAAGGTTTTCGCGGGTGGAACGAATGCCTTTGAGCGCCCTTAGATGAGCATGGGCGTGAACGGTTTCCGCTTCTGCGGCGGCCCTAAAAAGTTTTGCGGCCCGGGGAAATCCTTCCTGATCTGCCTTGGCCGCGAAAGCCAGATATTTGCGGTTTGCCTGTGATTCTCCGGCAAATGCCTCCTTCAATGCATCTTCAGTTTTTGACATAATTTTCTCCTCCATTTAAGAATATTTATTGTTTCTTGCCGTGCAATAATCCGACTGCCAGCAATGCTTTGGTGAAAAAGTGATCATAGCAAACCCTTCCGGATCAGCTGCGGTCTTTAGCTTTTTCCTTCAACGAATGATCACGCCAGATCAAAGCGATCCAGGTTCATGACCTTGTTCCATGCAGCGACGAAGTCCTGCAGGAATTTTTCCTGGGAATCCGCGCAGGCATAAACTTCCGCGATGGCGCGAAGCTGGGAGTTCGCGCCGAAGATCAGATCAACGCGTGTTGCGGTCCAGCGGGGCGCTCCTGTCTTTCGGTCGCGCCCTTCAAACACGTCTGCATCTTGTGCCGTCGGCTTCCACTCTGTTCCCATGTCGAGCAGATTTCCGAAGAAGTCGTTGGTCAGCTTTTGGGGGCGTGTTGTGAAAACACCATGCGGTGAGCCGCCGTGGTTTGCTCCCAGAACTCGCAGGCCGCCGATCAACACGGTCATCTCCGGCGCGGTGAGTGTCAGAAGCTGCGCTTTGTCCACCAGCATCTCCTCGGCCGATACGGCATATTTTTTCTTTGAATAGTTGCGGAATCCGTCTGCTTTCGGTTCCAGCACACCAAAAGAAGCCACATCGGTCTGCTTTTGCGAAGCGTCCATCCGTCCCGGAGCAAAGGGAACCTTTATTTTGTAACCGGCATTTTTCGCCGCCTGCTCTACGCCCGCTGCTCCACCCAGAACAATCAGGTCGGCAAGCGACACTTTTTTATTGCCTGCCTGTTCTTTGTTGAAGGCTTTCTTGATGCGCTCCAGAGTCTTGAGCACTTTGACGAGCTTTTCAGGCTGGTTGACCTCCCAATCCTTCTGAGGGGCCAGGCGAATGCGAGCACCGTTGGCTCCGCCGCGCATGTCGGAGCCGCGGAAGGTGGAGGCCGACGCCCAGGCAGTCGATACCAGCTCCGCTACGGACAGGCCGGAAGCCATAATTTCAGCCTTGAGGGAGGCGATGTCCCGCTTATTGATCAGTTTATGATTCAAGGCGGGAATCGGATCCTGCCAGAGAAGCTCCTCTTGGGGCACTTCCGTGCCGAGATAGCGAGAACGAGGGCCCATATCGCGGTGCGTCAGTTTGAACCAGGCGCGGGCGAAAGCGTCGGCGAATTCCCTGGGACTGGCCAGATAATGCCTGGCGATCGGCTCATAGATCGGGTCGAAGCGCAGCGAAAGGTCGGCCGTGGTCATCATCGGGCGGAGCTTTTTCGAAGGATCATGTGCGTCCACCACCATATCCTCCTCGTCCACGTCCTTGGCCAGCCACTGATGCGCGCCGGCAGGGCTTTTGACCAGTTCCCATTCATATTTGAATAGCACTTTGAGATAGCCCATGTCCCATTTAATCGGGTTGGGCTTCCAGGCGCCCTCGATGCCGCTGGAGATCGTATCGCCGCCTTTGCCGCTTTTAAAACTGTTTTTCCAGCCAAGGCCTTGCTCTTCTAGGGGAGCATCTTCAGGCTCGGGGCCCACATGGCTTGCGGGGCCGGCCCCATGACACTTGCCGAAGGTGTGCCCGCCGGCGACCAGCGCGACAGTCTCTTCGTCATTCATGGCCATGCGCGCGAAGGTTTCACGAACATCACGGCCGGAGGCGACCGGATCGGGGTTGGCGTTGGGGCCTTCGGGGTTCACATAGATCAGCCCCATCTGCACGGCGGCCAGCGGGTTTTCCAGGTCGCGCTCACCCGAATAGCGGTTGTCTCCCAGCCACTTGTCCTCAGAGCCCCAGTAGATGTCTTCTTCCGGTTCCCAGACATCCACGCGCCCGCCCGCAAAACCGAAGGTCTTAAATCCCATCGATTCCAGTGCGCAGTTTCCCGCCAGGATCATGAGATCGGCCCAGGATATTTTCCTGCCGTATTTCTGCTTAATCGGCCACAAAAGCCTGCGCGCCTTGTCGAGGTTGACGTTGTCGGGCCAACTGTTGAGCGGCGCCAGGCGCTGGGAACCGGAATTTCCTCCGCCGCGGCCGTCGCCCATGCGGTAGGTTCCGGCGCTGTGCCATGCCATGCGGATGAAAAGCGGGCCATAATGGCCCCAATCAGCCGGCCACCACTCCTGCGAGTCGGTCATGAGCGCGTAGAGGTCTTTCTTGACGGCTTTCAGATCCAGCTTTTTAAATTCTTTTGAGTAGTTAAACGTTTCGCCCATGGGATTGCTAAGCGATGAGTGCTGATGAAGTATTTTGAGGTTAACCGCTTGGGCCACCAGTCCCGGTTTGAGGTGCCGCCCCCGGAAATTGGTTTTCGCATCTGGCCTGTTACCGGGCATTTGATTTCTTCGGTCATAATTGTTCCTCCTTTCATTGGAGTAAATCGGTTAAATGTTTTTCGTGTTGTTCTACATTTGCCGCTATTCTGGAATGATTCCTGAGTAGAACATAAAAGCTTCTTCATCGCGCTTTTTTTGCCGCTGATTTTTCATGCAGCCTGAATGAGGGATAAGAGAATCAGTCGGAGCGCTTCAGGCATTCCCGGCAATACCCGTGTAATTCCATTCGGGTATCGGTGACGATAAAACCCGATTTACGGGCGATGTCTTTTGGTTCAAGAGGCGCAGGAATATTGTAGTCGATAATCGTTCCGCATCGTTTGCAAATAAGATTAATATGATCGGACAGATCAACATCGTAACGGTTTTCCATCCGGTCAAACTCCAGTTGTTTGATCAGGCCGCTTTCGGAAAATTCTTTAAGCGTCGCGTAAACAGTCGAAAGGCTGACGCGCTTCGCTTTTTTACGCGCCTCGCTGAAGATCATTTTGCGCCGGGGTGAGCTTGATAATTCTCCACCAGCGCATCAATAATTGCCAGACGCTGCGGCGTAATCTTAAGGCCTTTTTCCTTTAACGGACCGATCAGGTCTTCTTTATTTATCATTCTCATTTCGGAATTATTCCAGTTTACGTTATTAATAACCTTGGCTATTCCATCTGTCAAGTTATTTTTTTAGTTATTTTTTTAAGCAGGAAGAATCGACGAAAAAGGATAGGGTGCTGCTCCAATGACCGTGCTGGAGTTAATCAGCTCGATTTCCTCTCTATTTTTGTTGTGCAAAGCTTGCCGTCTTTGCCGGGGGTGATGTGCTCCGGTCCTTCTTCTTTACCCAGAGCAATTATCTTAAGATTGGCAAGCTTGGTGTTGACTGTGTGAGCTCATAAGCAGCCGGGTTGTATGGGGGCATTCCAACTGACAGGATTAATCGGTGCCGGCCAGTAGAAACAAAATGGCAACGATCGTTAAAACAGGTATTTTCCCTAATGCCTCCTCAATGATTTAAATGTTATTAAGACAATTAACATTATATTTTACTGGGCCGCGCAGGCCGGCGGTCCAGTGCTGCAGTAACTTGGCAACCTTGGGCCGCTTGGCCTGCCGGGGGGGGATTCTTCAGTGTCTGTTTTGTGATTTACTATTCTTTCATTCCCATCAGTTTCTTGGCCATCTTTTTCTTTGGTTCAAAGTCCGTCAGGACAGTAAACATGAACCGTTGTGACTGGGGCGCCCCGGCGCCGTGCCAGGTCCCCGGGCCGTGCAGACCGGCAGTCCAGTGCTGCAGGAACTTGGCGACTTTGAGCCGCTTGTCCGCCGGGCCCGCGGCCGAAAGGCTTTCTTCAGCGCCGGACCGACCTCCGGATCATCGAGGTCTTTGAGCCTTGGCATCGTCACCACGAGACCGCCGCCGATGTCCCCGGCATTCTTCATGATTTCCCAGAACCCATGGGCGGTATTGAGCTTGGCGGCGTTACCGAAGAGATCGTCCGGCAGGAAGACGCCCGATCCCTCGGTTCCTCGCGTCCCCTCATGGCCGCCGCGATCGCGCAGGCATGGGAGGTTTCGTTCAGGCGGACCATCTCGATGATCTTTTCCTGGATATGGGGAACCTTCTCCACACCGGTGTATTCGGCGGCCAGCACAGCGCCGCCGATGATCAGGTCGGCGAATCCGACCTTGCAGGCGCCGCCGCAGTTCATGCGGTGGGCCTTGGCAAAGCGCGTCACCATCTTGCCGCAGAACTTGGTCTCACCGCAGAGGAACACACGCTCCCAGGGGATGAAGACCTTATCGAAAACCATCGTTGATGTTTCTCGCTGCCCATAGATGGGATTCCCGAGTTCGCGATTCGTCGCCGCACATCTCCCGCTCGGCCGAGAAGGCATTGTACTGGCAGATGTAGGTCAGACCCGGAGCGCTGTTCTGCACCGCAAAAGCCAGGGCGAATTGCTCTTCTCCTTCCTTGAGGCCACCCCCCGGGAGCACGAGTGTTTCATGGGAGCCGATGGCGCCGCTCTGGCTCACCTTGATTCCCGCTGACGATAATGCCGTCGTCGCGTTTTTCGACGAGGTGGACAAAGACGTCAATGTCGTCCTGCTGGGTGGGCCTCTTCTTGCGGTCCCCCTTGGCGTCGGTGATGGCGCCCGATACGGCCAGGTCATTGGCCTGGGCATAGGCGAGCCATTTGTTGAATCTTTCATTGTACTTCGTGCCCAGAGTCGCGGTCCATTTCCCATGTCGTGGCGGCAAGGCTGTTGAAGGCATCGCAGCCGACGCAGCGGTAGTTGCAGGTCCCCACCGTCTGGCTGGTCAGGAGGGCCATCTCCTGCCGCATATCCAGGTCGTGGATGTTCCGGGCAACATTGAGGTTGCGGCTGATCGGTTTCCCCCGTCAGATGGGATGTGGCCACCATGACCTCCTTGTTGGCCGGGATCTTCCGCCAGACTGTAAATCGCCGCGTTGGCCATGACCATGGACCGCGTCACGGGATTGTCGAGCAGGTTTTTCACCCATTTCCCGCCGATATAAACGCGGGGCTTCATCTTCTTGATGGTGTCCAGATACTCCTTTGCCGTCTTTAAAGCCATAATCTTCTCCTTTTTTGTCCTATTTTTCAGATTTGACGTCTATAAAATATTCCGCATTGCCTCCAGTATCGGGATAGGCCCCTGTATTGAGCAAGGCGATTTCGCTGACTTCCTGGAGGTTGCTTTCGCTACGCTTCCCGGATAGACACAGTACAAGAACTACCCCTGTCAGCTTCGCATCCGCAATAAGACCTTTTTCGTGGAAACCCGGCAACGTCTGTTTGCGAAGGCAGCTATCCGAAAAACTGGCAAACGTTCCGCCCAGGCCCTTGTAGGTCGCGGGGGTCTTGCTTCCGATTTTAACGCTGATTACTTCCAGTCCTTTTTTTTCTTCGCTGTCTTTCTTTTTTGAGGTTTGCTTTTTCATCTCTATCCTTAAATTGTGCCTTTTGATCCATCCGGCAATACCTTCGGCTTCACCGGAAATACAGCCTGATTCTCCATTACAGCTTTCTCATCAGCCCTTGGGCTGCGATGTGGATCGCATCCCATGCCCCGCCGAAGGTCGGCGCGTAGGCCAGGTCAAGATAACCGATCTCTTCGAGCGTTAGTCCCGACCAGAGAGCAACAGAGAGGCTGTTGATCCTGGCAACAGCCCCCTTCCCCCCGACGGCCTGGGCACCCAGAAGTCTGCCCGTGGGCTTGTCGGCGACGAGCTTCAGTCCCAGTTTTTCGCCCCTGGCCATGGGGCGTCCTACAGGAAGACCCCAGATAAAAGTGCTGACCGGCTGGAAGCCGTACTTTTCCGCTTCTTCTTCCGTGAGGCCTGTTGCGGCCACTTCGAGATTAAAGAGCTTGAAGGATTGTGCCCCCACGATTCCGGCAAATTGCGCCGCGCCGCCGCCGATGTTGATGCCGGCAGTGCGGCCCTGCTTGTTGGCGATGTCGCCGAGCGGATGATAGACCCATTTCCCGGCAACGCGGTGAAAGACTTCGCAGCAATCACCGACGGCGTAAACTTCTTCTCGCGAGGTGCGCTGGAAGAAATCCACCGAGATGGCGCCGCTTTCTCCCATCTTGAGGCCCATGGATTCAGCCAGCCTCGTGTTTCGTTTCGTTCCGAGACCCATAAGAATTATGTCCGCGTCCAGGTCTCCCTTGTCCGTAATCAGTTTGAGCGCGAAGTCTTTGCCCTTTTCGATGGCAAGGGGCTTGGTGCCCGGAAGAAAGGCCACTTGATTCCGGTCGAGCTCTTCCAGTATCAGCTTTGCAAATTCCTGGTCCCAGCGAAACGCGGGACGGGGTAGAATGTCGATAACCTGTGTTTCGATGCCGAGGCTTCTGAAGGCTTCGCACATCTCCATGCCGATGTAGCCGGCGCCCACGATCACGGCCTTGCGGCAGCTCTTTTCGGTCACATAAGATTTCAGGCGCAGGGCCTGAGTCAGGTCGCGCAGCACAAAGACGCCTTCCAGATCGGCGCCCGGAATGTCCAGGCGGACGGCGTCGGCTCCCGTGGCCATAACCAGGATATCATAGGGCAGGTTCGTTCCATCGGACAGATGGACGGTTCCTTTCCCGGGTTCGATGGCTTCCACGCTGGTCCTTGTCTTTACGTTGATGCCGGTTTTGCCGAACTCTTCGGGTGTGCGCATTACCAGCTTTTTATAATCCTTGATTACATCACCGATGTAATAGGGCATGGGTCAGGCGGCGTAAGAGACAAACTCGCCCCGCTCGATCATGGTCACCTGGAGGGACGGGTCCCTGCCGCTTTGCCTCCGCAGCGACGGAAGGTCCTGCTGCACCGCCGCCGACAATCACAAGATTTTTACTCATAGAAACCTCCTTTTAATTACTCCACGGGCTCTATTCTCCCGGCGAGTCAGTCTTTCAGATTTTCAACATTCGAACCAAACGCTTTTACAGCGAGTTCATTCTTTTCCGACAGGATAATATCTGCAGCTATGCCCGCAGCATCCGTAATGACTTCACGGCAGAAAAGCGCGTGGTCGCGGCAGAGCCAGTCGGACTGCCATTTCCGGGTCAACTCCCGGCATTGCGTATGATTGAATTTTTCTTGGAAACGGTTGGGAATCTGGTTGAAGATCCGGTAGGCGCCGGGCTTCCCATAGAGCTGCTGTTTGGACTTCTTTGCTACGTCCTTGGGATCATCTCCTTCGGGCAACACAGCCCGGCCATGAACGGCGCTCACGGCCATAACGGCGCCGCTCAGCGCACCGCAGGTGTCGCCGAACAGCCCGATGCCGCCCCCGAAACCGGTTGCGCATTTCTGCACGGCGGGGGGAAGGCCCGTGTCCACAAGTGCAAAAACGGCCTCCGTGACGCACTCGGCGCAATTGTATCCGAGAGAGAAATTATTCCTGGCTCTCTGGCGGATTTCCTCGATTTTTTCTTCTCGTTTCACTGCTCTCCCCTTTTTGTCCCGTTCGGCTTCTACGGACATTAAAACTTCTTCAATGACCTCAGCAAAATTTTTCCCGAAGGGGTACGCGCATAGAATCATCTCTTTGCAGAAATATCAATACGGTAAAAATACGTAATACATACCTATTGTATATAAGTATTTGTGGGATAATGATTCAGGGCGTGGTTAAAGATAAAATATGCGATCTCAGGTTGGCTTTCCTGTTTTTCAAGCCCAGTTTGTTCCTGATATTATCCCGGTGGACATCAACTGTCCTCGCGGATATGTTCAGCATATCGGCGATTTCCTTAGTCGTGCGTCCCTCTCTGATAAAGGTGATGACCTTGATTTCCATGGGGGTGAGATTCGGATATTTCGCGGACAGGGTGCGCAGAAACGGGGAAATGATCTCATTAATGTGCTGTTCGAGAATGGTCAGTTGATTGCGTTGATGGCTGTCCAGCGGCGTTATTTTGAGGTTCTCGATGTAAGGCGAAATGAGCTCTCGCGTGTTACAAACGACCTTTTCTTCCAGTTCGGCCTTGTCCTCTTCCCGGCGCTTGAGCAGGACCCGGAGGGCCGTATTGGCATCTTCCAGGTTCCGGGATTTTTCCTCGAGTTCCCGCTCCCTTTTTCGCAATGCCTCTTCCATTTTCTTGCGATCGGTAATATTGCGCGCGATGCCGTGAACCGAAACCGGGCTGCTGTTCTCACGGATGATGCGGGCATTGATCTCCACCCAGACGGGCTCCCCGTCTTTTGTCCAAGTCAGGAATTCCCGGGGATTATGTACTTCACGCCGGTCGATTATCTCGCGAATGAATTCCCGCATTGCGGGCAGGTAATCCCGATCCAGAAGGTCCTCGATGCCCATTCCCGGTAACTGTTGCGGTTCGTAGCCATAGGTATGGGCAGCTGCGGCATTGCATGACAGGATTCTTCCGTCGGAATCAAGAATAAAAATAATGTCATTGGCATGTTCGAAGAGCTCCCGGTATTTCTGTTCCGATTGCCGCATCGCTTCCTCGGCCCGCCTGCGTTCCGTAATATCCGTAACAATCTCGACGATGCCGGTGAGAATACCCTTTTCATCCCGCACGGGATAGCTGCGCAAGACCCAGTTTTTTTCATACGAGGAAAGATCGACTACTTCTTGGGGTTCGCCGGTTTTTAACGTCCGCTGTGCCGGACAAACGCGGCACGCGCTGCTGCGATGATGGAGCGCTTCATAGCAGTGCCTTCTGTTCACTTGGCCGGGCTTAAGGTTAAACGCGGCGCGCATTGCCTTATTGGCCCAGATCACCCTCAAATCCTTATCCAGGTACAAGACGAGTTCCGTCATGGAATCAAGGATGACTGCCTTCTCCTGTTCCGATTTGCTGAGCGCTTCCAACGGCTGGATTTTTTTCTTCTGCATTTGATGGGCCTGCAAAGATGTTTCGGTGGATTGATAATATTATTTCAGAAGTTATTGAATAATATTTTGATAAGACATCGCTTATTCATGAATAAACTATAGAAAGTCCGGTCTTGTATGTCAAGATGATTCTGGCCGGATGATCATGGTGTATGTATTCATCCCAGGTGTATTCTGGGTCGCTCCCCGATCAGGTCGAGAACAGGCTCCTGTCTTCTGAATCAGTCTTGCCCGGCTTTCCCTGAATGCCTTTTCGTTTCCCTGTGGTTCAAGGATGCATGGGACAGCATCATCGTTGCCTGCTTGCTGCCGTTTTCCCCGTGCGATCCCGCAAAATGCGGGACTGTAATATCCGTAGTACCCACTCCCGCTAACGGCGGGATTTGCCCCGATTCGGGATGCGCGTACACATCGCCGCCAGCCATTCCAGTGCGGTGTAGACCTTGATATTTCTCTTTAGACAATACCCCGGTTGCCAACTTGAGTTTATATTTTAATACACACCAATGGACTGAGCGATGAAGTCCTTCTGCATTTCGGAGCTGCCACTGAAGACCTCCGTCATCTTGCCGTCGCGCATCATGCGCTCCACCGGGTATTCCCGGGTGTAGCCGAAGCCGCTTATCGCCTGGACGCATTTGCGCAGGGCCAGATTTGCAGCGTCGGAGCAGGTGAGCTTCGCCATGGCGGCCAGATTGGAGTAGTCCTCGCCGGTATCCTTCCTGGCGGCTGCCATCCACAGCAGGGCTTCCGCAGCGCTGACGCGGGCCATATGCTCTGCCATCACGTACTGGGTGTTCTGGAACTGAGCGATGCGCTTGCCGAACTGCACACGGACGTTCACGTATTCAATGGCTTCCTTCATGGCGCCTAACGCCAGGCCGGCGGCCACGGCGGCCATGTACAGACGGTCGCTGTCTTGAGCGGCCAAGATTACCTCTGTGCCCTTGCCGATGCCGCCGAAAACAGCTTCAGCGCCCACGGTGCAGTTTTCGAAAATCAATTCGCCGGTGTACCATGCCTGCAGGCCCATCTTGGGGTCGCGTCTGCCGGTGACAACGCCCGGGGTCTTGCTCTCCACCACGAAAGCGGTGAGTTCTCCCTCAGTGGCGGCAACAACGATGTAATAGTCGCTGCAGCCGGCATTGGGCACATGGCGCTTCACGCCGTTGATCACATAGCCGCTGTTTCGGACTTCGGCCTTGACGGCGATCTTCAGAGGATCCAGGTTGGCCGGGCCTTCACAGAAGGCCAGAGTGGCGATCTTACTCCCTGCCAGCCGGGGCAGCAGGCTTTCCTTCTGTTGAGCAGAACCAAAGCGGACGATACTATCGATTCCGGTCTGGGCGGAGGCCAGCACGGCGGCGGTGGAGCCGCATACCTTTGCCGTCTCTTCTATAACCAGAGTCTGCGTCAGGCAGTCTAATCCTGCGCCGCCGAACTCCGCGGGGATCACTGTGGCCAGCATGCCGCATTCCGCCAGAGCCTGTATGCTCTCGGTGGGGAAACGGGCTTCCTTGTCCACTGCTTCTGCATAGCCTTTGATCTTCTTTTGGGCCAGGTCACGGGCCACTCCCTGAATCATTGCCTGGTCTTCTGTCAGCTGAAATACGCTCACTTCACTCTCTCCCTTTATGCCTTGAGGCCCATAAGGCTTGCAATGACAAGCCGCTGGATTTCGTTGGTACCCTCGTAGATTTCGGTGATCTTGGCATCACGCATCATGCTCTCCACCAGATAATCGGTGGTGCAGCCTTCATAGCCCATGATCTGCACGCATTCACGGGACACTTCGTTGGCGATCTCGGAGGCATACAGCTTGGCCATGGCGGCTTCCCGGCTGAAGTTCTTCTTCTGATCCCACAGGATGGCGGCGCGGTAAACCATCAGGCGGGCAGCGTCGGTGCGGGTCTGGAGGTCGGCCAGTTTGAACTGAACGCCCTGCTTGTTGATGAGCTTATCCGTCTTGGCGGCGTTGGCCTTCAGATACGAGATGGTCTCGTCGATGGCGCCCTGGGCGATGCCCACAGCTTGCGCGCCGACCGTAACACGTCCGCCGTCCAGAGAGATCAGGGCGATCTTCTGGCCCTTACCTATCTCGCCCAGCAGGTTCTCTCTGGGAACGATGCAGTCTTCCATAATCAGCTCGCAGGTGGAGGAGGCGCGGATGCCCATCTTCTTTTCGTGCTTGCCGATCGCAAAACCGGGGAATTCCTTCTCCACGATGAACATGGAGAGTTTCCGCTTGCCGTCAGGCAGGTTGGTCTGGGCGCCGATGAGGAAAATGCCGGAGAGCTCGGAGTTCGAGATGAATATCTTGGTGCCGTTGATGATATAATGGTCGCCGTGCAGGACTGCGGTGGTCTTGGCAGCTGCGGTGTCGGAGCCGGCGCCTGCTTCGGTGATGGCGAAGGAACCGATCTTATCGCCGGAGGCCAGCTGGGTAAGGTACTTTGCTCTCTGTTCTTCCGTGCCGAACATCCGGAGGCATTCAGTGGCAATTACAGTGGAGATACTGATGGTACTGGCCACAGCCGGGCTCACCTTGGAGAACTCTTCCGCGCAGATGCAGGAGGAGACAAAGTCCTTACCGGCGCCGCCGTATTTTTTATCCATGGGTATTCCCAGCAGTCCGCATTCCTTCAGGCGCAAAATAATGTGCGCGGGAGTCTTTTCTTCCACATCCATCTGGCGGACATAGGGACGCAGTTCTTTCTCCGCAAAGTTGCGATAATAAGCGATTTCTTCATTTCGAGAATCGCCGAAAATGTAATTCACTTGCTATTGTTCTCCTTTGTTCTAGTTTTGTGACAATTCATTATTTGCTATAACTGATGGCTTAGCCTGCGATACATCAATTTCAAAACCGGTATTATTTTTAATTTTTTCAGCATGTACTCCTAAATCAGCGTAGAAAAATTCTACATACATTATCTTTTGATAAGACATCGCTTATTCATGAATAAACTATAGAAAGTCCGGTCTTGTATGTCAAGATGATTCTGGCCGGATGATCATGGTGTATGTATTAATCCCAGGTGTATTCGGGATTGCCGCAGAGGACGAAGTATTGGAGAAATTAAGTACCGGATTATCTTTTCTTCCGAAAGACAATTTTTATGGGTACCTGCTCAAAGCCGAAATTTTCGCGGATTTGGTTAAGCAGATAACGCTCGTAGGAAAAGTGAATGCCTTTAACGTTGCTGACAAAGAAAACAAAAGTGGGCGGTTTGACACTTATTTGTGTGGTATAATAAATATGTTGTTCCCGACCTTGATAACGGGCAAGGGGATTGCGCTGTAGGGCTTTTTCCACCAGGGAATTCAATGGCGAGGTCCCCACTCTTTTTGTATATTGCAGATAAACCTCGTCAATTATGTCAAATATTTTTGGTGCCCGCTGCCCCGTTGCTGCGGAAATGAAAATTATCGGGGAGAAGTCCATAAACTTCAGTTTGTCTTTAATATCCTCGACAAATTTGCCTATCGTGTCGTTGTCTTTTTCAATTTTGTCCCATTTGTTCACAACGATGATACAGGCCTTCCCGCGTTCATAGGCGAGCCCTGCAATCTTGGTGTCCTGATCGGTTATGCCCTCTTCAGCGTCAATCAAGACCAGCGCTATATCACAGCGGTTGATGGATTTGAGTGCCTGAACAACACTATACTTTTCCAGTGTTTGGCTGATTTTGTTTTTCTTGCGGATTCCCGCCGTATCGATCAGCAGATAATTATTACCGCGAACTTTCACAGGCTGATCTATGGCATCACGCGTTGTGCCGGGAGTCGGATTGGCAATGCTTCTTTCCTTGCCCAGGATACGGTTGACCAGTGATGATTTGCCGACGTTTGGTTTGCCGACTATGGCAACTTTGATTTGTTCATCTTCGTCGTTCTGGGTTTCTTTAACCTGGGCGAAGTCTTGTGTAATGACAGCCATGATTTCATCCATGCCCAAACCATGCTGAGCGGAGATCGGATAAAACTCATCGATACCCAGCCGGTAAAATTCATTGAGCAAATCCGTATGCCTGTCGCCGTCTACTTTATTGACTGCATAAAAAACATTTTTGGCTTTACCGCGCAGTTGCTTCGCGATTTCCATGTCCGATGGTGTGAGTCCCTCTTTACCGTCCATTAGAAAAATAATGACATCCGCTTCTTCAATAGCCAGATTGCTTTGTTCGCGCATTTGGACGAGAATTCTTTCCTCGGAGGCCGGTTCAAAACCGCCGGTATCAATAAGTGTGAAGTGCTTATCCCGCCAGGCGCAATCCATATAATTGCGGTCGCGGGTGGCACCCGGCTCATCAATAACGATGGCTTTTTGCTTTCCGGCAATTCTGTTAAATAGAGTCGACTTGCCTACATTGGGCCGACCGACGATAGCTATTACTGGTTTTGTCTGCATATTCTTCCTTGATTAGGGGCCGTTACGAAATAACCACCGCTAAAGGGTGGCAAGACCATTTCGTTATGGCCCCTTATGCCGGTTATTGTTAATGAACGGCTTAATTCTTTAATAAACCAAACTCCTGCAGCATTTTTTCCGAGCTGGTCCAATCCTTTTTCACCCGGACAAAAAGTTCCAGAAATACTTTGGAGTCAAATAGTTTTTCCATTTCCAGTCTGGCTTGAGTACCAATATTCTTTAACATGGATCCTTTTTTCCCGATCATGATTGCTTTTTGTGAATCTTTTTCTACAGTTATCGTCGCGCTGATGCGTATTAAATTCTTTTCTTCGTCTTCTTTGAAGGTATCAATTTCCACTGCGGTGGCATAAGGAACTTCCTGGGAAGTGAGCAGCATAATTTTTTCCCGGATAAATTCTGCGGCAATAAATCTTTCGGTGGCATCGGTAAAAGTGTCTTCGGCAAAATATTGCGGTCCTTCCGGAAGATTATTTTTAATCGTCTGGAGTAATTCCTCGAGACCGTCACCTTTGGTTGCGGAAACAGGGAAAATTTCCGAATAGTTATAAAGATTGCGGAATTTGTCGATCAGGGGCAAAAGAAGCTTTTTTTCGATCAGATCGATTTTATTGATTACCAGAAAAACAGGGAGATGAATCTCCGCGAGCGTTTCAATCAGGAAAATGTCCTGAGAATGAACGCCGGATGCGGCTTCGACCATCATCAGCAGTATGTCGGCATCATTAAACGACTCCCTTGCAGTTTGCACCATGGCGCGATTCAAGGGGGTTTTTGCTTTATGGATTCCCGGTGTGTCCAGAAAGATAAGCTGAGCATCAGGTAAATTCTTAATGCCGGTTATTTTATTCCTTGTCGTCTGCGGTTTGTCGGCGATTATGGAAATTTTTTCGCCGATAATGGCGTTGAATAATGTAGATTTCCCTACATTCGGACGGCCGATTATGCCAATGAATCCGGATTTGTACACGTTTCTTGTCTCCCTGTCTGTTATGGTTTTTTTCTTTAAGTGATTCCGGAAATCTCAGCGGTCTTGATTCGTCCCTGATCAGTGGATACCGATATTAAACCACGCTTTTGTTCTGGAGACGTTCTTACATTAATAGTTGCCCGGGGGTAAAGCTTTTTTATTGCAGTAATATTATTGCTTCGCCAACCGCGGAAATTGGAAACATCCTGCTTGTGCAATTGAAAGTTAATTTCTCGAGTTTCTGCGGGAAACTGTTCTAAAAGTTTTCGCGTCCGTTCATAGTAAATTGCCGCCAGCACCATGCTGCCAAAAGCCGGATGCAATGGGCCCGCCAGCACTGCATCATCATTTTCCATCTCTTTTGTCCATTGCAACCCGGCTCGAATAACGCGGATTCCCGCAGCAGACAGTTTTTCCCAGGCCAGAGCGCATAAACTTATGGCTTCAGACAAGGGCAATGGCTGATATTTCCCCTGTTGAAATTCGGCGGCCAAAGCTGTGCCTCTAAAAACTACAACCGGATGAATACGAACCATATCCGGTTTTAGTTGAAGTGTTTTTTCCAAAGAATAGACAAAGCCTTCTTTAGTGTCTTTAGGCAGGCCGGCCATTAAATGCAGGCTTGTTTGAAAATTGCTTTCTTTTAAAAGTGATATTGCTTTTATCGTGTCGACAGCATTATGACCTCTTTGAGCAAATTGCAGTACATCATCAATAAAAGACTGAGCGCCTATTTCCACAGTCGTGACGTTATATTGCTGAAGAAAAGCAAGAATGTCGGTATTTATGTAATCCGGTCGTGTCGATATTCGAACGGAATGAACGAGGCCTCTCTTAATATAAGATTGCGCCCAGGCGAGGAGATTCTCCTGATAAGCGGGAGAAATTCCAGTAAAACTTCCGCCGTAAAAGGCGATTTCTATCCGGCGGGATTTGTATTTATTCCAGCCCAGATAAGAATTTACTTCATTTTCAAAATATCCCTTATTAATTGTCTGAGGATAATTTCCAGCTGTAATCTTTTGGTTGCAGAAGATACAGTGATGAGGGCAGCCGCTGTTCATGACAAATATCGGGATGATCAAAGGCGAACTGGCTGTTTCTTTTAGATAATTATTCTTTTTCATTGTGCAGTTCTTGCCATGCTTTTTTTGCCGCCTGCTTTTCGGCTTCTTTTTTACTTTTGCCTGAGCCGGCCTGGATTACCTTGCCGGCAATAGACACCTCTACTCCGAATGTTTTTGCATGGTCAGGACCACAGGAATCGACAATTTTGTATACGGGTGCGGCCTTGTATTTCTTTTGACAAAATTCCTGTAAGACTGTTTTGTAATCAAAGTATTGAGAATGCAGACTATCGTCATTTAGAAACAGTCCCATCAATTTTTTTAAAAGCGATTTCGTTTTGGTAAAACCGGCATCAAGATATATCGCAGCAATCACTGCTTCGAAGGCATTGGCCAGCAGAGAATCTTTTGAGCGGCCGCCGGATATCTCTTCTCCTTTCCCCAACAACAGGCAGTTGCCGATTTCCAGCTTGCGGGCCAGTTCGGCCAAAGTATTTTCGTTGACGATGGCCGCGCGGATTTTGGAAAGAGTTCCTTCAGAGAAATCAGAATGTTTTTTAATGAGGAGGTCGCTTATGCACACACCAAGAACGGCATCACCCAGAAATTCATATCTTTCATTATCGGCAATGGCGAGCTGAGGATTTTCATTGACATAAGAGCGATGGGTGAGGGCGGTTTCCAGCAAAGTTATATTGCGAAAATTATAGGAGAGACTTTTTTCCAGCCCGGTTAGTGCGTCCCTTCTCTTTTTATTATTCGGCGATTTTGCCATAGAGCTTTCCATTAAGATATTTATTTGCCTTTATTGTCACGATGTTGTTGACTGAAGAAGAAAAATCCCCATCCAGTAAAACTGGTAAATAGTTTTGGGAAAATCCTTTCAGCAGCCCGGTCTTTTTATCTCTGGTACTTTCCACGATCACCTTAAGCGGTTTGTCTAAAAAACGTAATGCAAACTTCTCCTTCTTTTGTGCACTTAAGTTTCGCAAAATAGCAGCCCGTTCATTTTTTACAGTAGCCGGTATGTGGGGCTGCATTTTTTGTGCCTGCGTTCCCGGTCTCGCGGAATAGGGAAAAACGTGAAGATATGCAACCGGCAAACTATCCAGCAAATTGAAGGTGTTATTAAATTGCTCTTCACTTTCAGTGGGAAACCCTACCATTACATCCACGCCGATTGCAACATCGCTGATTGTAGAACAAATATTTTCTATCAGATTCCGGTAGAAAATTTGATTGTAATCTCTTTTCATTAACTGCAAAATCTTATCATCGCCACTTTGCAGAGGGATATGCAAATGCGGACAGAGCAGATCATTATTTTTAATAACGTTTAGCAAGTCAGCAGTTATTTCCCGAGGTTCGATAGAGCTGAGGCGGATTCTTGCATTACATTGCCGCCGGCACAGCTGCTCTAAAATCTGTGCAATATTAGTTGCCGGTTCGAGATCGTAGCCGTAAGTGCCCAAGTGAATGCCTGTCAGGACGATTTCTTTATAACCTTCCTGATTTAATGCTGCCAAAGCTGTGAAGACTTCCTGCGGCGCAAGGCTGCGACTGTTCCCACGGGCGAAAGGAACAATACAATAACTACAGAACGAGTTACATCCGTCCTGGATTTTGAGAAATGCACGTGTGTGGCCACGGAATTTTTTAATCGGCATGTGATAAAACTTATTCTGCCGGAACATATCGTTAACAAAAATACTTGAGGAGGAAAGATCTGTATGGCTGCGCAGCAGATCGGCTATTCCATTTTTCCGGTCGTTGCCCACAACCATGCTTACACCATCAAGTATGGCGATGTCTTGGGGTGCAACTTGAGCATAACATCCGGTGACCACAATCTTTGCCTGCGGGTTAGTCCGGTGCGCCCGGCGGATCAACTGGCGGACCTGAAAAGCGGAAAATGCGGTAACTGTGCAGGTGTTAATGATATAAAAGTCGGCAATAGTATTGAAGGGAACCAACAAAAAATCCTTCTTTTGTAAATCTTCCTCCAGTGCCGCGGATTCGTATTGATTTACCTTGCAGCCTAAAGTCGCAATTCCAACGGTGCAGGAGGGCTCTGCCGCTGAATCCAGCCCTGCTGATAAATATTCCAATTTGCCGGATATGTTGTTTAATCGGTCATCCATTTATGATATAACCTTTTGGCGAGAATCTATTAGGCAGTTTGAAGTTTGTCAAGTTAAACAAAATGTGGTTTTTGTCAGTAAATTGAGATAAAAAACGAGATAAATAATTGAAAAGAATTCGGGGGGCGTAAAATGGATACGATAATGGAATATTTATCAGCACACCCGATGATCCTGAAGGGGATAGTCATCTTTGCGGCTATTATAATATTGTATTTCATGTTCAAGCAGTTTATAAAATTAGCACTGGTTCTGCTGATAATAGTACTTGCCGTTGCGGGTTATTACTATTTTCAAGATCCTCATAAAATGCCCGAAAAAGTTAAAAATTCAATTAATAGTGTGAAATCGGGCTCTGATCAAGTTGTAGAAAAGAGCAAGAGCTTCTATAAAGATTCTCAAGGACTAATCGACAAGACCAAAGAATTGCCGGGAGACTTCAATAAATTATTTAAAAGTGCAGAAGATAAAGCGGGAAAATAGTATTTCGCATCCTGCCTTAAATCTGGTAATAATTTTATTTTCTGAATTCTGATATGACGAAAATATCAAAGATCATCAGCTGGAAGTTCTTTTTTCTGATAAGCCTCCTGATAATACTCTGTTTTATTTTTTTATGGTCTTCCAAGCCCTGCGAGGATACTTTAACCTATCGTATAGGAAAAGTAGACGATAGATTTGGTCTTTCCCGCCAGGAATTTGCATTGGCAGTGAACATGGCGGCAGGAATGTGGGGAAGACCTTTAGGCCGGAATATTTTCCGGGATGATTCCCGCGGGGCTATAGAGATCAACCTTGTTTATGACTATCGGCAGGAAGCATTGGATAAACTAAGGAAGCTTAATTTTAAAATAGACAACACAAAAAATTCTTATGATGAGCTGAAAGCTCGCCTGGAGAAATTAAAAGCGGAGCATGATCAAAAGAGCGCCCTGTTGTCGAATGATTTTAATTCATATAATTTACGTATCAGCGCGTTTAACAAAAATGTGGAGTATTGGAACAGAAATGGTCGAATGATGGAAAGTGTTCATAAAAGTCTGATGCAGGAAAAAGATGAATTGAATTCTTTACAGGAAAAGTTGAAGGGGGGCAGGATGACCTAAGGCAATTAACGGACACAATTAATGACATGGTTATGGTCATCAATGAAATCGCAACTAACATTAACTTGGATTTGGTAAAATACCAAAACACCGGAGATTCTCTCGGGCGTGAATTCTGCGAGGGATTTTATGAAAGCAGAAACGGCAAACAAACAATAAACATCTACCAGTTTGACAACAATAAACGGCTGATCCGTGTTCTGGCCCATGAATTAGGGCATGCGTTAAAACTGAACCACAGCGCCGATCCCTCGGCCGTTATGTACAGATTAATCCAATCTGACGCAATCGAACTATCTCCGGATGATGTTTCTGCACTGCAAAACAGATGCAATAATTAATATGAGCAGGAACAATTAAAGCAAATTGATTTCCATGGCGTGAACGGGGCAGGCTGACACGCAAAGTTCGCAACCATTGCATTTTTCAGGATCAAAAAGAACTTTTTGAGTTTGCTTTTCGAACGATAATGCTCCTGTCGGACAAAATGCCGTGCAGGCGCCGCAATGCACGCATTTATCGACGTTCTGACTGACACTTTTCGATAAAGGTTCGACTTTAAGTCCCATTTCTTTTAAAAAATGGATGCCTCGGTCGAAATTTTCTTTAAGTCCGCTGAGTTCCAGAACGATTACGCCTTCGCGGCGCGGGAATATCCTTGCTTTGAGAATATTGAAAACCAAATCATATTGTTTAACCAGCTGATAAATTATCGGCTGTTCAACAATCTCCGGCGTGTAACGAATAACTATTTTTTTCGAATACATAGATAATACACTTAACCTTATAAAGTCGCGGCATGTTAAGGGATAGAAAAAATATTGTCAAGGCAATAATATGTACAAAAAATAAAGTATTATTGGTTGCCTGCCATTGCTTATTACTTTTTAGTTTCCGGCTTATCTAAATTTCCAGAAAACAATTTAAAAAGGTCATTAAAAGGTGAAAGACTATTCAAATTTTGCGAATTAACAGGAGAATAGTTTGCATTTAAATCAAGCCATTTTTTATATTGATCTTCGGCAAGGCCACGAAACAAAAGATAATTTTTAATCGTATGTTCCAGATATTTTTCAAAAAAATCGCTTAAAATCGTCTCTCCATATTGAATAATCAAATACAGCAGCGGATTAGGCAAAAGATAATTTTTTTTGCGAGCTTCCTCTAAAACAATCTGAGTTAAAATCGCTGCTGTCACATCTTCGCCGGTTTTAGCATCTAATACAACAATTTGTCTTCCTTGCCGAATAACGTTGGTAACGTAATCCAGTGTCACGTATATGCTTTTCTCTGTGTCATAAAGACGCCGGTTGGTATATTTTTTTAGTAATAGCTTATCTTCCATTATATTTACCTCGCGTTATTTTTATATATACATTTATTCGATATTGCAACAATAATTTTTATTAAAGACAGAACAATGTGTTTATATAATTTATTAAATATTTGTAATTATTGTATAATAATATAATATAATATTATTTGCAATGATTTATGATCTTGTTGCAATGCAACAATTTGACTTGACATCGTTAAAATAGCAGTTATAATAGGAGCACTAAAAAGTAAAAAAGGGAGGAATAATTAATGGACAACAAGATAATCGCAAAGCAAATGATTGATTTCTACAAATCAACATTTGACAACAATTTCAAATCTTTCGACATTTTACAGCAGCAAGCGGAGAAGATGGTACAGACTTTTTTGCAGCAGGCTACATGGCTTCCGGCAGAAGGCAAATCGGCAATTATGGAATGGGTAAATATATATAATAAGGGTCGTATAAGTTTTAAAGAGACGGCAGATAAAAACTATAAAAAGGTTGAAGCATTTTTCACTGCCAGTGAAGTTGCTGCCGAAACCAAAAAGTCAAAAAGAAAGTAATGGAGCTACCCAATGCATCCGCAAATGATTACCAAACAAATAATTGATGTTAATAAAGCTATTTTTGACAGTACCTTTGATACTATTATTGCTTTGCAAGATCATTCAGAAAAAATGCTGGGGTTTCTTTTAGAAAGTGTAAGCCTTTTTCCTGACGAAGGGAAAAAAGTTATTACGCAATGGATGGAAGCAGGCAAGAAAGGTAAGGAAGATTTAAAAGAGTCTGTTGGCGATATTTTAAATCCTATAGAATATTTATTTATCAATTCGGCCAATGTAATGGGTTATTCAATTTATACCCTGATAGAAAAAACAGATCAATCTTTTAAAGAAATAATAAATAAACTTAATAAGGCTTCTATAGAGATTGTCGATAAATCCGCTCAGACGATTGGAATCATAGAAGACAAGAGAATGAAACAAACGGCGATCGAAAAAAAGCAAGCAGTTGAAAAGGGCAAATCAGGTAATGGTTCAGCCATTACCTTACGCAGAGCGGCTAAAACCGTAAAAAATAAAAAATAACAAATTGGAGGAAGAAAATGGAACCAAAGCAAATTGCAAAACAGATGATTGATTTCAGTAAGACAGCGTTTGATAATTCTTTTGAAGCTATGGCAGTGTTGCAAGATCAAACGGAAAAAATGGTAACAGCAATGATAGAACAAAACAGTCTGATGCCGGAAGAGGGGAAAAAAGCAGTCGCGGATTGGATTAAGAGCTACAAGAAAGGCCGTAATGACCTCAAAGTAGCGGCCGATGAAAGTTTTAAAAAGGTGGAATCCTTCTTTGCTGCTAAGTAATTCTTTACAAGATGCCAGAATGACCTGCCCCTGTGAATAAAAGGGGGCAGGGTGGCATAAATTTCTCCGGAGGTAATTAATGATGGATAAAAACATACTCGAATTTTGGGGTCAGGCATTTTTGAATGCAGCCCGCAGTCAGCAGCAATTGGAGTACATTAATAAACTTATTGGATCAAATGCCGGCGCTGACAATCCATTCTGGCAATCATTCTTTAAGGCTTTCGATTGGCGTAAACCGGAGAAAACGGACACTAAAGATGCCGGTGATTTATCCCTGATAATGTCTGATGTATATAAAGAATTTATTAAATCCTATTTAACGCTGTTTAACTATATTCCCAGAGAGGAATACCTTAAACTGGCAAAGGAAAACGAGGAACTGAAAACAAAAATTGCGGAGCTTGAAAACAGCATATTAGGCTTTAAAAATTCATCCGTTAAAAATAACTTTGATCAGGAACAGGTTGTGGACAATTTGACGAACATTATGAAAAATCAGGCGCAGCATTTCCAGGACTTAATGAAACAGTTAAACCAACACTATAAAAAAGCGGCACCGGTAAAAAAGAAGTAACTTGCTTTGAGCTTCATGCCGGCAGTTAGAACCAGCATTTGTGGCTCCAGATATTATCCTTCAAATCCTTTACAGTGTCCTGCGCCATGAGATAAAGTCCCGCATTATGAATCGCCAGTCCGCCCTGGTAAGCCAGAGCAGTGACCAAATTTATTTCATCTTCAAGAAACTCTCTTTGCCGGTTGCTGTAAAGTCTCAACACGCCTATAACATCGTCCTGAGATTTAATCGGGACACACAAAATGGATACGATACCCTCTTCTTTTTTCTCTTTTTTATATTGGACTCCGTCATCAGTGAAAGCATTTTTAACAACCACGGGTTTGCCTTTTAGTGCCATAGCAATACTTTTTTCTGCGGAGATCGGTCCTTTGTTTAAATATTTTTCACTTAAACCGAAACTGGCTACAAGTTTTAATGATTGCTTGTCGTCATCCAGCAACCTTACCGATGCCGCTTTGACTTCAAGATATTTTGCGATATCTTCAGTAAGTGTTTGAAGAATTTTCTTAATATCAAGACTGGACGAAACACTGATTGCAAATTTCAAAAATATTTGTGTATTGTCCCTCAGTCTCTTTAATAAACGCGCATGTTTGATGGCAATACCGCCTTGTTCAGCCAAAATAGAGAGGAATTCAATTTCATCTTTGGTGAATTTTCTAATATTACTTGTATACAAACTGAGAATTCCCAGCATTTCCCCTTTAACCAGAACAGGAACTGTGAGAATAGAGCCGATGCCTTCCGCTTTTTTTAATTTATGATTCATCAGGCGGGGATCGGTTGTGGCATCGCGGAAGTAAATGTAACCGTCTTTGAGCAATTGGGGAGTAATTTTTACGGCATGGCCCACCCCGGCATGCAGATATTTATCAGAAAGGCCTACTTGCGCCACTGCGGCATTTTTCTCTGCAGACTCTGATTCTTCATCTACGAGAAAAATGGCTGCCGCCTTCGCCTTCATAGTTTTAACGGCACTGTCAACAATTAAGTCCGGCAATTTATTCTGATCTTTATTGGTGCCGAGTTCTCTGCTCAATTTGCTTAAGCTGCGAAAATAATCTGTCTTTGTAGTCATTGTTAATCTCCCTTTTTAGATTGCTTCTGCAATTTTTTGCATTAATAATGATTTTCCTTTTGATGCTGTTCGCTTATCTGCTGGAGCTGTAGTTTTACAGGGCGGGTTGTGATCTTTTTACCGCGGCTTTCGGCACTTTGGATTTCGCGATTTTCCCTTGATTGTCAACTTTGCGCTTGTGTCCAGTCGGTGCTTTTTGTAAAGGAACATCTTCCTGATCTCGTTTTTTCAACCATTGAGCAATCTTGGGAGCAAATTGTTTTTGAAATTTGGAACTGACATAAATTCCGATATGCCCGGTTTCCAGACAGACATCTTCGACATCTTTGCTGCCTACGGCGCTGGTCAATTGCTCACAGGCTTCCGGGGGGACAAGGTGATCGAATTTGCCATAAAAATTCAAAAGCGGCATGGTGAGTTTTTTTAAGTCCACACGTTTGCCGTTCAGATGCATTTTACTTTGGATGAGAAGATTATTCTTATAACAATCTTCGATGAACTGGCGGAATGTTTCACCGGGCACATCCGGGCTGTCAAAAATCCATCTTTCCATACGGATAAAGTTTTCCACGAAATCTTTCTTATCCATATTTTCCGCAAAACCTACATATTTATCAATCATTAAGCGTGCCGGGTTAAGGAGTAGAAATCCTAAATTCATGAGATCTCCGGGTATATTGCCGAAGCTTCTGATCATTTTATCCACGTTCAGATTTTTCATCCAGATATGCAAGAGTCCTTTATCAGTGTCGAAATTGGTAGGGGTAACTGTGGTAATCAGATTTTTTATTTTTTCCGGATGCAGAGCCGAGTACATTGTACAAAAGCTTCCGCCCATACAAATACCCATCAGATTGATTTTAGGAATCCCGTATTTTTCGCGGATAAAGTCTACAGCGTTGTTAATATAACCATTTACATGGTCGTCGATAGTCAGGAAACGATCCTTGCGTGTCGGGTAGCCCCAGTCCACCATATACAAATCAATGCCGTCGGACAGAAAACTTTGCACAACGCTTCTATCCGGCTGCAGATCCAGCATCGTCTCGCGATTTATAAGCGCATAAACAACCAGTAATGGAGTTTTCAGCTTATTTTCAACATTGGCATCACGAGAATAGTGCTTTAATTTGACCCTGTCTTCTTCATACACGATTTCATAAGGAGTTACTGCCAGATCAGTATTTAGTGGACTCAGCAGAACATCGGAAGCTCGAGAAATACGTTTTTGGGTCTCTTCGGCGCTCTGCGCCAGACTCTCCAATATAAGGTCAACGGGAATTTTTGTCTGCGTCATGAATAGCCTCCTGAAAGCGAAACCTCAATCCAGCGATTTGACCTTTTTTTCGAGTTCCTTTACGCGTTTTTTCAACTGATGCAATTCTTTGTAGAGTTCATCCATCTCTTTTGTTGTCGGTACAGGGAAAAATTGCAGTAAGTCCTGCGTACACAGGTTCTTGGACAGAATATAATCTTCCATTTTTTCAACTGTGTTATGTAATGCATCAGTGTATTCTTTTGATTTGAAAAGACTCATATAGTGTCCTTCCAGAATCTTAACCCACATGGCATAATTTTCTTTTGCTTCTTTTGGTAACATCCCTTCCTGAGCCATAGTTTGCAGTTTTTCCTGGAGAACTTTAAATGACTTTTCTATGGGCAGGTAGATTATCGAGAGAAATTCAGCTAATGTTGTCTCAAAGAGATTTTTTTTATCCAGCAGTTCATTAAATCTTTCCTGATAAAATCTGGTGAGTCCCAGTTGCGGTATGTGGAAGTACTGACGAAGTTCTTTTTCGTATATATCGGTTAATGCTTTGAATACTTCCTGGTCGATATTGTCAAAGTTATAGGCTTCTGCCCTTTTACCGATGTTTCCGGCTTTTTCCATTAGATGCTGCTGTGTTTGAAAGCCTGCTTCCCAACCGGACTTGGCCATCTTGAAAATCATTTCCGGCAATGTATTGATAGCTTTAATGGCAGCGGCAGTGGATTCAGGCTCAAGCATTGTTTGTGAAAAAGATTGCGCCAGCTTCATGTTTTTTTGCCATTGTTCCATAAAGCGATTACCAGTGCTGGTTTGAGATTTCTGCCCTTCAGCTTCAGGGTCAGGTTTTGCCTGAGCTAAATTAGACCAGATATCGAATGATGCTTTCAGCCAGGGTGGAAAAAGAAAATCAGCTTCTTTATGGGAATTATTGTTCTGGGGCATAATTTACCTCTTAATTCATTTCAGTTGGGAAAAAACGCCTTAGAATTAAAGAATTTCAAGAAAAGTGCAAAACCGGCCGATAGAACTGATACTGAAGACAATTGATGGGATACATGCATAATCATAACATGAGTTTTCCATTAGTCTTTGTCAGAAATGCTTGCCCGATGTAATTATTAGATTTTATAATATAGAATAATTTTGTTGTCAATGCTTATCAGGTTGGCAGGAATTGGGAAAAATCAGTACTGGACAGAAGCATAAAAATTTGCGATTTTAACAAATAAATTCGTCAATTAATGCAAAGAAGCTATCTTTGAAATTAAGGGAGGGATTTTATGAAAAAAAATAAAATTACAAGGGAAGAAAGGATAACTCCCGATAAACTTCTGTCTGTAATCGGCACATCTCCGGCAGATAACTTGCAGGGATTTTCTACAGCAATTTCCTGGAAAAGCAAACTTGCCGGTCTGCAGGTAAGAGGGCTGTTCGGCTATCAAAAATTGTTGGATACCATCAGTAAAGATGTTTCCGCTTTTGGCCCTTGGGCTCTGGCCGCCGCCTGGCAGAGCAGCTTCATGGATACATTCATAACCGGACCAATTAAAGCACAGGCACGTATGGCAGTCGGAGCGGGAAGAAATCCTGATCTTATTGCTGATATGAACGGTTGGATTTACAAAGGTTACACCCGTCTGCTTTATACCTTGACCGGATTTTTTATTAAAGATGGCAAATTTGACCGGGAAAAAGCGCTGAAGATATCAACCACCCCGAATGGTAAGAATTTTCTGCTAAATTATATGGAAGAATTTGCCCAGATTGAACATAATTACAACAATGTCGGCCTTACCCGCCTCAAGGCAATGAAGGAGCTTTTGAAATGCCTGCTGGTTTTAATTACAGAAACTCCCTTTGCTAATGGGGAACTGCCTTTCGCTAAAAAGAAGCAGGACGGAACTTTAGCAACGTCATTTGATGAGTATCTAGCCGAAAACCGCACCCGCCTGGAAAACCTCTTTCGGGAAAATGCTTTTGACATAAAAGAATTTTCGGAAAGGGCAACCGGTGGAAAAATCGGCTGCTCTGCATATGAATATGTTGCAGGATCTGAGCTGCACCGGGTTAAACTGCGCCATTATGCATTGCCACCGGGGATTAAACCCAATGGCAAAATAATTTACTTGCCTACCCCGCTGATTAACAAACCGGAGCTCTTTGATTTGGCGCGAGGCAAATCAGTTATTGAAGGTGTTCATAAGGAAGGTTACGAAGTTTACCTTGTTGATCATGGTGATCCCGGATGGGAAGAAACAGAGCTGGGGCTGGACTTCTACGGCAAAACTTTACATGACCATTTCTTAAAAATAATCAAGAAAAGGAGCCCTCGTAAAGAAATATACGTAATGTCATATTGCATGGGTGGCACGTTGATTTTACCTTATCTTGCGCGCCGGGCTCAGGAGCTGATGGCAGCAGGTCAGCCCATGGATATAAAGAAAGTGGCACTGATGGCCGCTCCGGTAAAGTTTGATGATGAAGGCAGTGGTCATAAGGCGATGCGTTCGCTGATTCGGGCCAATTATGATCCTCTGCTGATGGAGGAGCTTTTTGGAGCAGTTAATATTCCGCCACAGACAATTGAATTTGGCATGAACGAGATCCAACCGGGCGTGCAATATACGGTTGTTAGCGGTTTCTATGGCCGTGCAGAGATTTCCGCTGACATTGAAGATGCCGCGCCATTTCTTTTCTGGTTGACGCATGGGACTAAATTTCCGGTAAAGGCTCATTTGCAGTGGATTCAGAATGTCTTTCTCGACAATCAAATTTATGAAGGGAACTATTGCCTGCCTTCGATTAATCCGGACTTTGATAATCAACCGGTCAATATGGATGCTCTAAGGGAAGCGGGAGTAACCATTTTTGATTATCGGGGGACAAGAGATCCTATTGCTCCTGCGGGTTCCTGCGTTGCCGGTGAAACCTGGGGGCGAGTAGAAAGCGGTAATGTCAGAGTAATGAGAGCCAATTTAAACCGGACAATCGATAAGAACATCGGCCATATCTTTGTGGTAAGCCGTAAGCATTTAGCGGAATACCTTGATGCGGTCACTGCTTTTTATCGCTCTTAGCACCGGCTATTGGGGGGAAATTAGCTGTTGAGTTGATCTTTATTGATTGATTTGCTCCGTCTCCAATATTTCAGTCCAGGCCAGAGATGGGAAAGTTTTGTGCAGAGAATGGTCATCATCAACCAGATGATATTCCAGCTGACGGAAGACTTTTCCGGCGATGTTTTTTACGGCATAAGGATCGACTATATTATCGTCCATCCCATGATAAATGATAACAGGGAGATTCAGCTGCTGTTGAACGCCGGCGCTGAATTCGGGAAGATTTAAAGCCGGGGCGAGCAAGATCATTTTTTGCACGCGGCTTTCATTTTGGACGGCAAATTGGGCCGCCATCAGACCGCCATAACTTGATCCCACCAGTATCAGATGATTCTTTCCGGCAAGCAACCCCGAAAGTTTCCGCATCCGTTCGGCAAAGTTGCCGGCAAAGTCTTCAATAATCATTTCCGGGAAATGTTGCCGGAAAAATTGTCCTTTCACCCCCTGCGACGTGCTTTCCAGACCATGGATGAAAACGCGAGTAATGTCCATATTTATCCTTGAGATAATCATTCAGTCAATTTTTATTGCCTGGATTATGACAGTATGTTAGGACTTCCGCAAGTGGTGATTTAAGTAAGAGGAGATTTAATTATGGCTTTAGTTTTACCTTTCAGGGCGGTCCGACCGCATCGTCAATTTGTGTCTCAAGTGGCGGCGCTGCCTTATGATGTTATGACGCGTGATGAGGCAAAAAATGCTGCTGGCGATAATCCTTTTAGTTTCCTGCATGTTGAAAAATCGGAAATTGACGTTCCCGATCAGACCAATAGCAACGATCCCTTGATTTACGCAGACGGCAAAACGTAACTTTGCTCAAATGCAGGAAAAAGGGATTGTTGTTTCAGGAGGAATCCCCCTGCTTTTATATTTATCGGCAGCAGATGGGCGAGCAAATACAAACCGGCATTGTCGGTGTTGTAAGCGCCAGAGAATATGATGAGGGTAAAATCAAGAAACACGAACTCACCAGGCAGGATAAAGAAGATGACCGCATCAACCATGTAAATGAAGTCAATGCACAAACAGGCCCGGTATTTATAACTTATAAATCCCGTCCCCAATTGAATGACATTGTCGATCAAGCGGTAGCAAAAAATCCGGAATATAATTTTACTGCCGATGACGGTGTCATTCACACTGTTTGGGTTGTGAAGGATGTCCGGCTGATTGAAGACATAAAAAAGGAGTTTTTGGCTATTGAATGCCCTTTATATTGCCGATGGTCATCATCGCGCGGCGGCGGCATCTGCCGTGGCAAGGATAAAGCGCCAGAATGACAATTCCCCGGAGAACCGGCCGTATGAAAAAGTCCTGGCGGTGCTCTTTCCTCATAATCAATTAAAAGTTATGGATTATAACCGGGCGGTGAAGGACTTAAATGGATTGTCTCCGCAGGAGTTTAAAGAAAAAATAAGCTCCTGCTTCATAATCAAGGAAAATTTTACGGTCCGATCTCCGCAAAAATTCCATGATTTCGGCATGTATCTGCAGGGGCAATGGTATCACCTGACGATCAAAAAAGGCGTATATCAGGATAACGATCCCGTCGCCAGGCTGGATGCGGCAATACTGCAGGACCATTTGCTGGCGCCGATTCTGGGGATCAATAATCCGCGAACCGATGATCGCATCAAGTTTATCGGCGGCATCCGGGGAATGGCCGAACTGGAAAAACTGGTGGACAAGGATGGCTTTGCCGTTGCTTTTTCTCTTTACCCGACGACAATAGAACAAATAATGCAGGTTGCCGATGCCGGAGCTATCATGCCGCCGAAATCCACCTGGTTTGAACCCAAATTGCGTAGCGGGATATTTGTTCATAAAATCAGTTGATACAAAATGGAAGAAGAAACTCTGGACGAAATTCTAGCCGGGCGTTTGCGCATTTTCCAGAAAAAAAAAGGTTACCGTTTTTCGCTGGATGCAATTTTACTTGCGCATTTTGTTGCTCTGCAATCAAAAAGTAAAGTTATTGATCTGGGAACCGGCAGCGGTGTCATTCCATTGATCCTGGCAACCCGTTTTCCGCATGTGGCCTGGACCGGGCTGGAAATTCAGACCGAACTGGCGCAACTGGCCCGGAAAAGCGTTCAACTAAACTGTTTGCAAAACCAGATCAATATTGTCCAGGGTGACGCCCGCAAAATCAAGACTATTTTCCCGGTGCATTCATTTGATGCTGTAACTTTTAACCCTCCCTACAGGAGAATTAATTCCGGCAGAATTAATCCGGATCAGGAAAAAGCAATTGCCCGCCATGAAATCAATGGTTCTCTGCAGGAGTTTTTGCAGGCGGCAAAGTATTTACTGAAACCGGCGGGAAAGGTATTCACTATATATCCGGCAAAAAGATTGGCGGAACTGGTGTCTCTCTTTCGTGCTAATTCCCTGGAGCCCAAAAGGATGAAATTTGTTTTTTCTGATGCAGATTCCCCGGCCGCCTTTGTTCTAGCCGAAGGTCGATCAGGTTCTCGTGAGGAATTAAAAATAGAATCTTCATTGATAGTATACGGGAAGGATAAAAAATATACTTCCCAGATGAACGGCGTCTTCAGAAATCTTGCCGAAGCTGCATCCGGCGGCGACGGTTAATTTCCGACTTCATAACTCTTTGCAATATTGCGGCCAGTTCCGGGTCAGCCAGAGATGCTGTGCATTCGGCAATCATCTTTTTGTCCCGGTCTTTCAAAAATGATTTTTTTGCAGTGGCAATTTCCGCTTCCATTGTCTATCTTTTTTTTGCTGATTGCCAGGCCGACAGAAAAGCGAATTTCTTTAACGGCATCCTTACCGGCAAGCTTGTTGAGCTTTTGGCGAATATCGTCCTTCATGAAATGAAGCTGCTGAACCCAAACCGATGAAGTTGTTTTTACAAAAAGCGTTCCATTTCGCAAACAGTCCGGTTGGGTCTGCATGGCAATTTGTTTGCCTACAGCCTTCGGCCAGAGTTTCAACAGGGCATTTTCTTCCAGTTTTACCGCCATGCCTCTCCGCTTAAAAGCGGAAAACAAAATTTCGCCTATGGATTGCAATCGGGTGGAGTGTTTTTTCCTGCGCATGATTTTTTGTGGCACAATTTGGGAAATAGGTCAAGAAAGATGCTGGTAAATAAGGTACAGCGCCCTATTTATCCTGCACTTAATGTTGCTGATCGCGAAGAACTTCATGCCAGTTTTCCCTCGTCTTGCCTCATTTCTTCTCCTGCATCTCTTTTATATGAACCTCCATTCGCTGCATAGCCGAAGCCTGGCGAATGAGACTGTGTCAAAATTGGAAAATGTGCCGCTTCTTGTCCTGCGCCGGCGGAGGTGCAATTGCAACTACATCAAATACGTCCACACCCTGCACCCCCAATACAAGCTTGACCTATCTTTGCGCCACAGCTGCCAGACTCCTCACGAAGTCTTCTCGCTGGCTAAAAATGGTGCGCTTTGAACTGGAATTCATCTACTTAAATAGAATTAAATAGAACCGTCCCCTTTTCTTTGTTTCTTGATAGCCGGGCCGCCGGGGAAGGCGGTGAAATTTAATCCGATGTTTCGAGCTTTACCTTCTGTACCTTTTTGTAGTCCCGCACATAATAGAAGGAGCCGATGAAAAACCCGATGGCCCCGAGGAGGGAAAAGAGCGGCAGGAATTTGAACGCCGTGAGCAAATCATACCTATCGGATATGGCGCCAACAAAAATCGGGCTCAGGCTGTAGCCTAAGAGCATCATGAAAAACTGCGCCAGACTGTAGGAGATCGCCCGGAGCCCCGGATGAACCACGTCCTGCGTGACGGCCGAACCACCGGCGGCGAACATTGGCGCCGTAAAGCCGAAGAGTATCAGGAAAATGTACTGTGCCGTTCCTTCAAGGAAGAAAAAGCCGATAAAAAGAAATAGCCCTGTCAAAAGGGAAGTGACCGCAGGCACGCTCATTCTTGCATGGAACCATTTTTTCCGGAGCTTGTCGGTCAGCATGCCGCCGATGGGAGCGCCAAAGATCGCCAGCAGGAACACGACGGATGTTTTTACACCCGCCTGATCCATGGGGATCCCGTCGATCCTGTTGAAATACGAGGGCAGCCAGTTCATGAGTGCTGTGGTGACGAAAGTGTTCCCCACGTATCCGATGTAAGTAAAGAGAACCGACGGCGTGTGCAGAAATTCCAAGGCGATATCTTTCCATCCCATTTTGGTTTCCCCGGTGCCGGCTGTTTTCATAATCTGAACTGTCTTGTAATCTTTCACCCAGAAAAAGAGAATGGCCACTATCAAGCCCGGAATAGCGAGCAGGCCGAAAGCGTATCTCCATCCCCAGTTTACGGCGATTGCTCCGCCAAGGATTACCCCGATAGCCGTGCCCATCGGTATGGCCGCAGTGAAAAGCCCGTTCATGGTAGCCCGCTTTTCCTCGGGGAAATAGGCGGCAATCATCGCGTGGCCTCCGGAGGTATAGGCGGCCTCTCCGGCACCCACGACGGCACGCATACTGAAGAGCTGAGTAAAGTTTTTGGTCAGCGCGCAAGCCGCGGTGGCGATACTCCAGATCACCGCCATAGCAGCGATGGCTTTTTTACGGCTCCAACGGTCAATCAGGAACGATACGGGAAACACGAATACCGTCATCATGAGCGTCACGATGGAGGCAAACCAGCCGCATTCCGTATCCGTGAGGTTCCATTCCACTTTGAGATAAGGGAAAAGCGAAGCAATGACCATGCGATCGACGTAATTGAAAAGGTAGAGAAGAAAAAGAAGAAGAAATACGTAGTATGCATATCCTCTTGAAACCTGAAACTCCTGATTATCCTGCGTGTCCTGATTTTTCACCATTGAGGCTCCTCCATTTTCGGGTTTGATAATCCATTATCTGGTAGACCTCTGCATCGACAAATATTATGAATTTTACAGGCGTTTTCTTCTGCTTGAACTATAAGAATTTCGGGCTTTTATGTCAAGAAAATCTTGACTTTCTTGACTGTCGAATTGCCAATGTTAATGCCGATATGTGTCGTGTGGACTGAATGTAGTTTATAATGAATTGAAGTCAAGTATTTGCTTCAAGGTTGACATTTTGTGGAGCAGGAAGAAAGGATGTGCAGTAGATGCTCGATTTGACCTGAATCAACGTCTGTCCGGCATAAATCGTTCGCAAGGTTAAGCCGGCTTCTGAAAAAGCAATTTCTTAAACTCCCCGGAAAAAATATCATAAGTGCGCTGATCAAATAAAATGTGGCGCATGAGTTTTATTCCCGTATTCTCCCGGGAAAATTCGATACATGCCTTTAATGCCAGATGAGCCGCTTCATCGATGGGGTAGCCATAAACGCCTGTGCTGATGGCCGGGAAAGAAATGCTTTGCAAGTTATGTCGCAAGGCCAGTTTCAGGCTTTCACGGTAAGCGCTTTGGAGAAGTTTTGCCTCATTTCTTGTGCCGCCGCGATAAATCGGCCCCACTGTATGAATAACATATTTAGCTGGGAGGTTGCCGCCGTTGGTAATGACGGCCTGACCCGTCGGACAGCCGCCGATTTTGCGGCACTGAGCCATAATTGCCGGCCCGCCGGCGCGGTGAATGGCGCCGTCAACACCGGCACCGCCGGCCAAACGCTCATTGGCGGCGTTAACTATCGCATCCGTGATTTCCCCGGTGATGTCGCCGCAAGCGAGCACGATCAATGTTTTGTTGATTTTTGCTTCCATATGTTGCTATTGATTTTGTACTTTGATCCCTTCACCGTAAACCAGCATACGGTAAGTTTTTTCAATTCTATCCCAATTTTCCTCGCGGTCCATCGACCAGTAGCGGCCAATTACCGAGACAACCTGTCCCATGTTTAACGATAAGGCCTTTTCTTCAATTTTTTTAATATACTGGGGGCCGCTTTCCGGCATTTCGCCGCGCCGTCCCAGCATGGAGTGAATAAAAAGCTTTTCAATTCCATTTGCTTTGGCCATTTCCATCAGGGCAAAAAGGTGATTGATGGATCCATGAGAACTGAAGAAGGAAACTATCCCGATCAGATGCAGCGCCTTGCCGGACTCTTTAGCTTTCCTCATTACGCTCAAAAAAGCATTATTCCGGTAAAACATTTTATCGGCAATGGCCTGATCGATTTTAAGCCGGTCTGAATAAATTTTGCGGCCGGCGCCGATATGCAAATGTCCTGCTTCGGAATTTCCCACGGTACCTGCCGGCAGGCCGACGGAAACTCCCGCTGCCGCAAGCCGGGATGAGGGGCAGCTGCTGAGGAGCTTATCAATAACTGGTGTTCTGGCGCGGGCAATAAGGTTGGCGCTGGTGTTTTCATTTAGCCCCCAGCCGTCCAGAATTATCAGCAGCAATCTTTTCTCGGCTATGCTGCCTGTCAACTTTCCTTCAATAAGCGATGTGCCGGTCATCAAGGGGGATGGGGGTAAGCCCAGAATATCCAGAATTGTCGGGGCTACGTCGGTCAGTTCACCTTCCTTACGCAGGGTCAATTCCTTGTTCCGGTGCAGCAGAATAAAAGGTACCGGGCTGTCGGTATGTCCTGTATCCACTGCCCCGTCGGCATAAAGCCATTTTTCTACAGTGCCATGATCGGCTGTAATAATTATGGACAGATCTTTGGCCCGGGCTTTTTCAATAACAAGGCCGGCATATTTGTCCACCGACTCGACAGCGCGCAAAATGGCAGCTTCGTTTTCAATATGGCCGACAACGTCTACGTTGGGAAAATTAACAACGATAAAATTGCAACTATCATCGTCAATTTTATCCATAGTCGCCTGCGCTATCTGTTCAATGGACATCTCCGGCGCCTGATCAAACTGGACTACATCTTTCCGGGTCGGAACCACAATCCTTTCCTCCCCGTCAAGGAGCTCACGCTTTTTGCCATTGAAGAAATATCCTACATGAACTGCTTTTTCTGCCTCAGTAATTTTTACCTGTTGCAGTTTATGGCGGGAAATGATGTCACTTAAAGTATCTTGCAGTATTTCCTCCGGGGGGAAGGCAACCTGCACTTTAAGCCCCTTTTGATATTCAATCATAGTGGCAAAATGCAGATTAAGATCAGAATTTACGGGAAATTCGCTGAAACTGTTTTCCGTCAAGCTGCGGGTCAATTCTATTTCCCTCTCGCCGCGAATGTTGTAAAAAATAACGCAGTCATCTTTGGCAATCCGGCCGACAGGCTCACCTTGCGCGTCGGTTAAGATCAGCGGCAGGAGGGTTTCGTCTTCCTGTCCTTCTTTGTAAGCTTTGCGGACGGCTTCCGACATGGAAAATTCATAATCTAAACTCATCATAACACCCTGTAAGCATATTTAAATCATTATCGGCTGACGTATTTAGCTAAATAATATTAAAGTGTAAAGATAAACTTTTGTTGCAGCGCGGCCGGAAACCCTTTTAATCGCACTTAGAAATGGAATCAGTTGAAAAGTAAGCTGTTAAATGATAGGGACTCGTGAAGGCGCTTCGGGAGAGTATTAATTATGCAGTCACTGCGATCACAAAGAGAAGAAAGTCATGATAATTTATGTGAGGAACTGTTACGAGAAAGGGCAGCAGTGCTGGGGCGTGCGGGCAGAGCAGTAGAAGATGCCCTTGCCGAATTGACAAAATTGGAACACCAAATTAAAATAATTCAAGAACAACTGAAAACATTAATGATCCAGGAGCATGATATTAATAATCTCCAGGAGCAACAAGTTACTTATTGCAGAAATTAATTCAATCATAGATCAATTCAATACAGTTCGAAAGACAGCTCAACTTAAATATTATTATCTGATTGTGACGCGCGAAGCTATGGGTTTGCGGAGGCACAACATGATTCAGGAAATTTACATAATCCCGGCCAGAAAGAAAAAGATGCAGGCTTTTTGATGGATAGATATAGAAAACAGCGGTCACGAATGGTGGAAACGCAATTGATGGCGCGTGGTATAAACGATGCCGGTGTTCTGAAAGCTATGGAGTCTGTGCCCCGGCATCTTTTTGTGGACGAAGGCCTGATTGCTCAAGCTTACAGCGATAATCCTTTACCGATTGGTGAAAGGCAGACTATTTCCCAGCCTTACATTGTTGCACTCATGACGCAAGCGCTGGAATTGAAAAGTAAAGATCGAGTGCTCGAAATCGGAACCGGTTCCGGTTATCAGGCGGCAATTCTGGCCCAATTAGCCGATCGTGTCTTTTCCATCGAGCGCATTGCCGCATTGGCTTCCCGGGCCCGCAAAATTTTGGATCACCTGAATTATTATAATGTGGCCATCAGAGTCGGTGATGGTTCTTATGGCTGGAAGGAAGAGTCTCCCTTTGATGCCATTATTACTACGGCAGCCGCGCCGGGAGTTCCCAGATATTTAGTTGATCAGCTTGTTGTCGGCGGCAGGCTGATTGTTCCTGTCGGGGGACGGGATATCCAGACTTTGTATAAATGGACACGCCTTTCCGAAGATGTGAACGACATCAAAAAAGAGGATTTGGGTGGCTGCCGTTTTGTGAGCTTGATTGGGGAGAGTGGATGGAAGGAATAAAGTCCGGGCTGTCCAAAAAAATCCTTGCAGCCAACCATTGGCATATATTTGTTTTCTATTATTAATTTCCGTTTTTCTTGCATCCTGTTCTGTGCCTTCTCCCTACCTGCAAAAGGAACCGGCAAAAGGTATTTATCATCGCGTAAAAAAAGGCGAAACATTTCAGGGCATTGCCCGTGCTTATCGTATCAAAATGCAGGATTTAGCCGAAGTTAACAATATCGACAATCCCGGTTTGATTAAGGAAGGTTCTGTAGTTTTTATTCCTGATGCCAACCAGGTTATTGATGATGTGATGACTTCCGCCCGGAAAACGGATGCCGAAAGCAAGGCGGCAACGAGGGCTGATAAAGCCGTCCGGATCAAATCGTCTCCGGAAAATGATCGTGGAAAAGATGTCATGGTTGCTAATGAAGCTTCCAAATCAATAACCAGTGAAGATGCATCGCCGGCAGAATCAACGGCCGCAGGAACGCCGTCGGATGAAAAATCGGAACATAAGTCCAAATCAGATGCAGAAGAAAAAGAAAAAATTCAGTTTGAAAAAAAGCGATTCATTTGGCCGGTAGAGAAATATACTGTGAAAACAAGCTTCGGGATTCAACCTAATAAAACCTATCACAATTGGATTAAAATTGTTGCCGTCGCCGGAACTCCGGTGAAGGCTGCCGCAGCCGGAATTGTTATTTTTTCTGGGCCGTTAAAAGATTATGGCGAGACAATTATAGTGCGTCACGAAAACAGTTACGCGACAGTTTACACCCACCTGAAGAAAAGATACGTTAAAACTGATCAGAAAATTAAAAAAGGAGAAGCCATCGCCACCGTCGGTGAAAAAGACGAAGCCGGCGATACTTATATGAATTTTGAAGTGCGCCTGCACGGTAAAGCGCGCAATCCCCTTTTTTTCCTGCCTTAATAATTTCAGCAGGCTTGCCGGAAAGATATTCAGTAAGTATTCAATAATATTTATTATTACGCTGATTTGATAGATAATAAGGCTCAAATGACAACTTATCCCCTTCTCTTCCCCGAACGGTATCAAATAGTATTAATCATTGACTAAAAATTAAAATAATGGTAACCTTAGCGTTCTTAATGAAAGGCAGGTAAAAGAAAAATGTTTAAAGTAGGGGATTTGGCAGTATATCCTGCTCAGGGAGTTGGTGTCATTGAAGCTATTGAAAATAGGGAAGTAATGGGGAAGAAGCAGCCCTTTTATATTATGAAAATCATGGGTAACGGCATGAAGATAATGATCCCGACAACGAGTGCCAAGGCTGTAGGTTTGCGTGAAGTGATTTTAGAGAAAGAAATACCGAGGGTATATGAAATCCTTCGCAATAAAGATGTTACGATAGACAAGCAGACCTGGAATAAACGTTACCGGGAGTACCTGGAAAAAATAAAAACCGGCTCAGTATTTGAAATCGCCAGTGTTCTACGGGATCTCTTTATATTGAAAAGTGACAAAAATCTTTCCTTTGGTGAGCGGAAGATGATGGATACGGCGAAGAATTTGCTGGTTAAGGAAATATCAGTAGCAACCAACAAGCGGGAAGATAAAGTTGAGCAGGACTTGCAGACTATTTTTACCGTGCAATAAATTCCCCTCTGGCAATCTGGAAACATGCTCTTTGAAAAATTAAGAACGAGTAAATCGTCTTTCCCTGATAATTTAAAGGAAACCGTGAGTGCTGCATCTGTGTTAAAATAAATTGATATTTCTGAGCGAAACCGGAATTTACAAAACAATAAACAATATCTGTATAAAGAAGGAGGTGAGACGGTTGGTCATTAGAATTCTCTTGGTTTTGGCCTGTTCCATAAGTGGATCCGCCATTGCCTACTATATAGCAACTCCGAATTCATCATATTTAATAGCGCAATCGATTATTGGCTTAATTATCGGATTATTTGTTGCCATATTGGTAATAAGGCTGGAAAAAGACCTTCGTAAAATCTCTCTGAGAATTATTACGGGCGGGGTAGTCGGCATGATCGTCGGTCTGCTGATTGCATTAATCTTAGGTTTTGGCCTGAATATGGTCAGTAAAATCAGAGAAAATCAGCAAATTATTCCATGGATTTACCTGCTTCTGACCGGGATTTTAGGTTATCTTGGTCTCGTTCTGGGATCAAAAAAAATTGAGGAATTCAACTTTCGCGGCACCAACTTAAAAACGAATTCCGACCAAAGGATTCTGGATACGAGTGTTATTATCGATGGAAGGATTGCTGATATTTGCGACAGTGGATTCATGGATGGAGAATTAATTGTTCCTCGTTTCGTGTTGAATGAATTGCAGTTTGTCGCCGATTCTTCTGATTCCATAAAAAGGTCGCGGGGCAGACGCGGTCTGGATGTATTAAATCACATGCAAAAAAGCTCATCCATCAATATTGAAATTGTTGAACAGGATTTTCCCCGAATCAAAGGTGTTGATGGCAAATTGGTGGCATTAGCTCAGAAGATGAATGCCAAGCTTTTAACAAATGATTTCAATCTGAACAAAGTCGCGGAATTACAGGGTGTTCGTGTTCTTAACATCAATGAACTGGCGAATGCCATGAAGCCGGTTGTGCTGCCCGGCGAGCAGATGTCAGTTAAGATTATTCGCGAAGGTAAAGAGCATGGGCAGGGCGTCGGTTATCTGGATGATGGTACGATGATCATTGTGGACAGTGCCCAAAAAATGATCAATGCGAATGTGGATGTAATTGTTACCAGCGTATTACAAACAACTGCCGGACGTATGATTTTTTCGGAATTGAAAGAAGCGGCGGAAAAGAAAAATATTCAAAATTCTAAAACATAGAATTGGATAAGGACAGGAAAAGTACCATTGGCAAATCAGCCCGGGAAAAACATTTTCCGGGCTTTTGCTTTTTAGAGGACAATGATGAAAACAGTGGCAATCATACCTGCCGGCGGCGCCGGCCGGAGAATAAACGCCGGAACGGCCAAACAATATCTGCTGCTGGATGAGCTGCCGGTCTTGGTGCAATGCCTGAAAGTGTTTGAGCAGACAGCGGTTATTGATGAAATTATTCTGGCTGTTCCGGCCAGTGATATAAAATTTGTCCGGGAAGAATTAATAGAAAAAAACGATTTGAAAAAAGTGGCAAAGATTATTGCCGGCGGCGCCGAGCGGCAGGATTCGGTGCAAAACGCACTTGTTGCTCTTACCGACGAATGCGATATTATTCTGGTTCATGATGGAGTTCGACCTTTTGTCACCCAGGATATGATCAACCGGGTTGCGGAAGCTGCCCGGGAGTTCCAGGCAGCCGCTCTTGGTGTGCTCTCTAAAGATACTATCAAAGAAACGCAAGCTGATGATTATGTGGTGAAAACATTGCCGCGACAGAATTTATGGCTCGTCCAGACTCCGCAGGCATTTCAGTCTGCTGTGTTGCGAAAGGCCTATGAGGCGGCCTATCGGAATAAATTCTACGGCACTGACGATGCCTCTTTGGTTGAACGCATCGGCGTCAGAGTAAAAATGGTTGCCGGTTCATATGAAAATATTAAAATTACAACTCCGGAAGATTTGATCATTGCGGAAGCATTGCTGAAAAGAAAAACGGGGGGAGAAATGCAAATTCGCACCGGTGTTGGCTATGACAGCCATCGCTTTGCCCGGGGAAGAAAGCTGATTCTTGGCGGTATTGAGATTGCCTATGATCAGGGCCTGCAAGGGCATTCCGATGCCGATGCCCTGATTCACGCTGTTTGTGATGCGCTTTTAGGGGCGGCAGGTCTTGGTGATATCGGCCGGCATTTTCCCGATACTGATCCGGCCTACAAAGGTATTTCCAGTATGATTTTTCTGGAACGTGTGCGGGAAATGATCAGCGGAGAAGGGATTTTTCATCAGCAATATTGATACTTCCATTATTCTGGAAAAGCCGAAACTGGCTCCCTTTGCCGGTGAGATTGCCGCAAATCATTGCGAAAACTTTAAATATATCTGCTGACGATGTAAATATTAAAGCCAAAACAAATGAAGGCATGGGCTTTGTGGGCAGAAGTGAAGGTATTGCCGTCTTTGCCGTCGCGACAATAAAAGGAAAGGAAAAATAATGGCTGATAAGCCCAGAGTGAGATTTGCGCCGTCCCCGACGGGGGAATTGCATGTTGGCAATGCGCGCACAGCCCTGTTTAACTGGATGTTTGCCCGCCATCATGGCGGCGATTTTATCCTGCGCATCGAAGATACGGACGAATCGCGCAGCGCTCTTGTCTTATCAGGTAAATCTGCTCAACGACTTGACCTGGCTCGGTCTGGATTGGGACGAAGGTCCGGGAAAAGATGGCGCTTACGGCCCTTATAAGCAAAGTGAGAGGCTCGACATCTACGCCCGCCATCTGCAGCAGTTAGAGGCCGCCGATTTGGTTTATCCCTGCTATTGCACGGAAGAAGAGCTCGAAGAAGAGAGGCAGGCATTGATTTTGAGCAAACGGATGCCCCGCTATATGGGCAAATGCCGCAAGCTTACGCGGGAGGAGAGAAAACAAAAAGAAGCCGCAGGCAGAAAACCATCGTTTCGGTTTAAAGTTCCTGATGGAACAATTCAGTTTGACGATTTAATCCGCGGGGCGATGAAATTTGAAGGCACGGCCATTGGCGATTTTATCATTGTCCGTTCCAACGGCATGCCCGCTTACAATTTTGCCGTAGTTATTGACGATCATCTGATGGGTATTACGCATGTCATCCGCGGCGAAGATCATTTGTCCAACTACCGCATTGCAGATCATGCTTTACAATGCTTTTGGTTTTGCACCGCCGATTTTTGCGCATCATAGCCTGATTCTTGGCAATGATCGCGCCAAATTAAGCAAACGCCATGGCTCGGTATCTGTCGGTGAATTCCGCAAACAGGGCATTTTGCCCGAAGCGCTGATGAATTATCTGGGGCTGCTGGGAAGTTCTTTTACTGAAGGCCGCGAAGTATTATCCCGGGAGGAAATGATCACCGCTTTTTCATTAGATCGCGCATCCAAAAGCGGCGCAATATTTGATGAAGAAAAACTGCACTGGCTCAACGCCATTTACATTCGTAATTGCCCTACGGAAAATTTAGTCCGAGCGGCTGCAGCCTTTTTTAGAACAGGCCGGCTATAAAACATGATACTCTTGATCCGGTATGGTTTAATCAGGTTATTGATCTTATTAAAAATGATTTAACAACACTTGCTGAAATTGGCAGCCATATTGATATATTCTTTGATGATAAATTTGCCATCACCGCCGAGGCCAGACAAATACTGGAGAAGGAAAGCGCCCGCCGAGTTTTAAAGACCTTTGCTGAATATCTGGAAAACGGCGCGGATGCTGTGCAGGAAATTTATCCTGCGGCCATAAAACACGTTAAAGAAAAAACCGGCGTCAAAGGTAAAGATTTATTTATGCCCCTGCGCGCCGCTCTCACCGGAAACTCCATGGCCCGGAACTCGACAAAGTATTTGCGATGCTGGGTAAAAATGCCGCTTTAAAGAGACTGAAACCTTTTATTGGCGATTTTTAATTCTCAGAGTCATAGCATGCTGAAAATTGAAAAACGGGCAATGAAAGGCATCAGAAGGTATTCGATAATAAAGCGATGAAAAACGGAGGTGAATAATGACTGGTAAAATTCCGGAGCGATTTGACGACGTCAGTGTAATCTGCAAAGCCAATGTTTACTATGACGGACAGGTAACCAGTTATAATATCTTGTTTAAAAATGGGATGCAAAAGAGACTCGGCGTGATTCGTCCGGGAGTTTACAAGTTCAGAACCGACGACCTTGAGAGAATGGAAATAACAGCCGGAAGCTGTCGCGTGCGTCAAGCCGATGAGGGGCAATGGGAAACGTATGAGGCAGGATCCACGTTCGTGGTGCCCGGCTGGTCCTATTTTGAAATAGCCGTGGACAAAGGCGTTGTGGAATACATCAACTCATTTGAAACGCATTTGAACAAAAAGAACTATATTTAACAGGCAGGCTGCCCATGCCGTCTGGCAGGGGCAGCCGAACTATTCGCAGATGGAACGCTTGCTTCCGGGCGTTTGACCGGCCCGGATGCCTTATTTAATGATGAAGGTCATAACCAATGCGAAGACAGCATAGGTCTCGGGCATCGCGCCGGACACCAGCGCGTTGGCCAGCGTATTGCGGCCTTCGAGGATGCTGCGGATGCCCGCGGCGCACACGATGCCCTGATACCAGGCGCTCAAGCACAAGGCCAGGCCGGCGATGGCGCCCTTTCCGGCCACGGTGTAAGGATCGGTGTCGAACTTGTCCAGGTTCGTAAAAAAGACCACGATGCCGTAAATGCCCTGGGAGCCGGGCATCAGGGCCACGGGGATGATTTTATAGAAGTTTTCCGTACCCCCGCCCAGAAGAGCCGAGAAGGAGACGGACAAGACCCATGGCCGATCCGGACAGGGCCAGGGACAGGCCCAGTCCCAGAAAGATCTTCGCGACGAGCGGCCCCCAGTGCCGCTTGACGCCGCTGCCGACTGGGCGAAAGCCGGAGAAGCAAATCCAGCCAGTAGAACCGCGACTGACCGCTCCGAAAATCCATGTACCTTTGTTGCTCATAATGAACCCCTTTCGATTTTGAATGGTTTGTATTCAACGCCTCCCCCTTCGAAGAAGCTCTTGAAGGCTTCGACGAAATGCAGACGGGCGGAATGAACGGTGCTTCCCAGTATCGAAAGCGCCAGGTTAAACGTATGTCCGATAATGATGATGATCAGCGCCAGCGGAACGCCGAGGATCGGTCCGGCGCCTGACAGGGCCATACCTGCCAACTGGTTCATGACAGCGGCGATGGCGGACGTGGCAATGCCGAGGCCGAAGAGGCGTGCATATGACAGAAGGTCGCCCATGAGTCCCGGAGAGTCCGTAAATATTCCAGAGCCCCAGGCCCATCCGAACCGCCCAATTCTTGTGGTCGCTGGAAAAAAGCAGTGTTATGACAAGACCTATAGCCAAAGCCCCCCATCCGACATAGAACAACGGCATGTTCAGCGCTGAAGCGGGCAATGCAAACCAGATGTTCCTTGCCACCAGCAGAGCCCCGCCCCAGAGAATGAAAATGAGATTGATCTTCTGCATTCTGTCATAGAAAGACACAGCCTGCAGAATACCCAACAGATAGGAAAGCGTCAGATGGACAACCCCTAAGCCGAGAGAAATATAGAACAGCGTCATCGGATTTCCGGCCTTCACGTCCAGATCGATGAGAATCCAGCTCCGATTCTCGAAATTGTAGCCGAACACGGAACCGGTTACGATCCCGACGATCACGGCGGCCACGGCAAACGCTTTGCATAGCCGGACGACCAGCGGGAGTCCTTCCACTTTGTGTCCCATCTTTTTCCCCAGGAAGTGGGCAAAAAGATAAAGGACAACGCCATAGCCGACATCGCCCAGGCAAATCCCGAAGAACAGCACCATGAACGGCGCAAAGAAATAGGACGGGTCCAGATGGCGGTATTTGGGAATACCGTAGAGTTTCAGCAGCGGCAGGATGCGCTCGACGAACCAGTTGTTGCGGATCAGCACCGGCGGCTCTTCCTCATCGAGCGGCTTGCGCGTCACGACGCGCAGCGGGAGCTTGCTTGCCGATATCTTTTCTTCAAAGGCTGCTTGCTGATCCTGCGGGATCCATCCCTGCAGGCCAAAAAGGTATGGTTCCCGGTGCAGCGTCGCCATATTGCCTGTGTAGGCCACCTCGTTGAGGACCGCGATCAATTGTTTCTTGATGACCTCGGCGCGTTCGGCCGCGCCGGCCAGCTCGATCGTTAACAATTCCATTCTTTGCCTGAGGCGCCGGATTTCCGCTTCGACATCGTCCAGACCCAGCTCGGGCCAGGCCAGCATCTGGGCCTGGGGCATGTCCGGTGGTTCCCCGACGCTGACTGTGTAGAACAAGACCGCCTGCTGCTCTGAGACCACTTCGAGGCAGATATTCTCTGGCGGCTCAAATTCCTTCCACTTTTTTGTCTCCATGCGGTAACGACGGACACAGACGCCCGCCTCTTCGAGCGCGCGGATTCGGGCAAGGTCGAAGTTCCCCCACAGCGAGAGATCGGCCTTCAGGCGTTCGAGCGATGAAACGCGCGACTCAATCTCCTGCAGCTCGGAGAGTCTCTCGTCGGCGAAGGAAACCAGTTGCTCGTCTGGGATCGTAAGCGGGTGCGGGTCTGCCGTCTTGAGGTCTCGGAAACGCTGAACTCCTGTAATGACCTGGTCCAACTTTTTGACGCGCATCAGCAGGGCGGCGTTCTTCACTTCGAACTCACCGGCCATTTCCACCGCCGGCTCCACATGCACCACGCCGAACTCCTGCAGAAAACGCATTGTTTCCTCCTGGTTGTCGGCAGGTCCGGCAATGAATATCCTCGTCATCCTGGCTATAGCCAAAGCAATACTCCTTATAATATTGTGCTATGAGCTCAATCTCTCTGATCTGCTCATTTCTGCTCTACGCCAAGGCATCCTGAAGCGCCGCCTCCTCCGTCATGCGCTTGGCAACCTTGGCCACGCCTACGGATGCGGCCTGCTGATCCTGGAGATAGACGGAAATTTTACGGATCGCTTCCCGGCAGCCGGGAATCAGTCGCTGTTCATACAGATTGATGCGCTGGCTCGTCTTGCGGAACCCTTCAAAAAGGACTCCTTCCTGTTCGCGCAGCATCCTGATCGCCTCGCGACAGGCAATCGCGTCGCGGCTCCGCTGCATCACCTCTTCGAAGCTGAAAGGAGTGGCAAAAAAACTGTACGGCGGATCACTGAAATCGACGCCGTGGAACTGCGGCACCTTGAGTCCGGCCACGTTTCGGATGGAGGTCTTTATCTCCCTGATCTCAATAAAATATCGCAGCAGCGGCCCCATGTCGCCATAGAGGGCAGACCAGGCCGTGATCTCCTGCAGGACTTCCTGCATCCGGGCTTCCTGAACCGCAATCTCCTTGCGTACGATGGCCAGATGCATGAGGAACTGCTGCTTCCTCGCCTCCAGCGCGGGCAGAAAACGCCGGTACATGGCCAGCTTCTGCTTCTGTGTGCGCAGGGATACCTTATTTAGCTTGATTCGTTCCGCCATTATCGTGCACCGTCGGACCGGTCATTTACGCCGGCCAGAATTTATCGATAAACTCCTGTTTGATTTCCACTTCATCGGGCCGGAAGCACTCGGCCAGTGTTTTCCATCCCAGATCCAGCGCATCATTGATGCCCAGATCCACGCGCAGATCCATGAACCGGTCATAGAAGAGACGGCCGTATTTCAGGTAGCGCTCGTCGTCGGCCGTCTTGTCGAAGCCCATGGCCAGCTTCTGCTCCACCTCGCGGCTGCGCGCGAAAAGACGGATCATGCTGTTCATGATATAGCCGTGGTCGGCGCGTGTCACCTTGCCGATCACGAGTTGCTTGAGGCGCGAGAGGGATCCGAAAGGCTCGATAACGCCCTTGCGCAGGTAGAACTGGCCCTCCGTGATATATCCTGTATTGTCGGGAACCGGATGCGTCACGTCGTCGCCCGGCATGGATGTCACGGCCAGGATCGTGATGCTGCCCGCTCCGTCGAAATCAACGGCCTTCTCGTAACGCGACGCCAGGTCGCTGTAAAGCGAACCCGGATAGCCGAGGTTCGAGGGAACCTGATCCATGGAGATGGCGATCTCCTTCAAGGCGTCGGCAAAGGCCGTCATGTCCGTCAGCAGAACCAGTACGCGCTTGCCCTGTACGCCGAACTGCTCCGCCACGGAGAGCGCCATATCGGGCACCAGCAGCCTCTCCACAACTGGATCGGAGGCCGTATGAATGAACATGATCGTCCGGGAGAGCACGCCGGCCTCCTCGAAGGCGATCCGAAATTTCAAATATTCGTCATACTTGAGTCCGATGCCGCCCAGAATAACCACGTCGGCGTTGGCCCGCATGCCGATACGGGCGAGGAGTTCATTGTACGGCTCGCCGGCTGCGGCGAAGATGGGGAGCTTCTGACTCTCCACGAGCGGGTTGAAGACATCCACCATGGGCACACGCGTTTCGATGAATCCCCGTGGAATAACGCGCATGACCGGGTTGACCGACGGACCGCCAATGCTGATGCGGGGCAGCGACTGCAAGCCGGGGCCTTTGTCGATGGGCTCCCCTGATCCGTTGAATATCCGGCCCAGCAGCGCATCGCCAAAGGCGACCTGCATGGGATGTCCGAGGAACCGGACTGTATCGCCCGTCGAGACGCCGCGCGATCCGGCAAAAACCTGCAGGAAGACTTCGTCCCCCCGCAGGCGGATGACCTGCGCCAGGGAAGTCCCGCTTCGGCTCTTCACGGTCGCCAGTTCGCCATTCTTGATCCCGGTGGCCGGCACCGAGATGATATCCCCCTGAACACGGACTATGCGAGAATGTTCGATGATCATTAGTGACACCGCTCCTTTCCCTTCGAGAATGGCCTCTATCTCCGATCGATACCGTTTATAGGCCTCCTCTCCGAAAGGACAATATTTTAGCTGGAAAAAAAGATTCTGCATGTGAATCATCTGGCCTTTTGCCTGCTCCTTGGATTCGAACGTAAACGGCTGATGCACCATGTCCATGAGCAGCAGGAAATCGGATATCTGGCGTTCCCGCGAGCTTGCCCGGTCCACCGGATCGAATGAATCCTGCTGCAGGCAGACGGCGTCGATGATTTCCGCCTTCAGATACAAGACGAGGTCGTCCAGGCCGATTCCCTCTTCACCCACAACCAGCATCATCTGGTGGATTTCGCTGCCTTTGAAGATCAGGTTATGGGCCTCCTGCACGAGATCGACCCATTTTTCATGGCGCGTATTGAGCGAGGCGTTCATCTGTCCCAGATAGAGACTCCAGGAAATCAGCGGATCAATGGCCGGGTATCGGCGCTGATCGGACCGGGATCGCGACAGTCCGTGGAAGGCGCCGACCACTTTGAGTGTATTCTGTGTTACGGGCTCTTCGAAATTTCCGCCCGCCGGAGACACGCTGCCGATCATCGTCAACGAGCCGGTGTCTTCATTGAAGAGGCGCACCTTGCCCGCGCGCTCATAAACGGCGGCAATGCGGCTTTCCAGGTATGCCGGAAAGGCCTCCTCGCCGGGTATCTCCTCCATCCTGGCCGATGATTCCCTGAGAGCCTGCGCCCACCGGGACGTGCTGTCCGCCAGCAGAAGGACCTTGAGGCCGAGCTGCCGGTAATATTCACCGAGTGTCACGCCCGTATAAATCGACGCCTCGCGGGCCGCCACGGGCATGGACGATGTATTGCAGATGATGACCGTACGGTCCATCAGGGACTTGCCTGTCTTGGGATCTTCGAGTTCCGGGAACTCCCGGATCGTTTCCACGACCTCGCCGGCCCGCTCGCCGCAGGCCACGATGATCACGATATCCGTCTGGGCATAACGCGAAATGATCTGCTGGAGAACGGTTTTTCCGGCCCCGAAGGGACCGGGGATGCAGGCCGTTCCGCCTTCGGCCATCGGGAAGAAGATATCGATGAGCCGGCATTGCGTCAAAAGCTGGGTATCCGGAAGCAAGCGCTCCTCGTACTTGCGCATCGGCATCTTGACCGGCCACTCCTGTTTCATTGTCACCGTCACTTCCTTTGACGACTGCGCGTCGGCGCTTTTGAGGATCGCGATGGTATCGTTGACCGTGTACTGACCCCGGGGCTTGATTTCCTTTACTTCCCATGTCCCTAGGAGCCTGAGCGGCACCATGATCTGGTGCGGGAAGAGACCCTCCGTCACCTGGCCGAGGTAATGCCCCGGCCGGACCTGCGCCCCCGCCTTGACCATCGGCTCGAAATCCCAGAGCCTTTTTCCATCGAGGGCGGGAAGATACTGACCCCGTCTCAGAAAGAAGCCCTGATCGTTCACCAGTTCCTTGAGCGGGTTCTGCAGGCCGTCGTAGATCATGCCCAGCATTCCGGGACCCAGCGTCAACGAGAGCAGTTCGCCGGAAAACTCAGCCGCCTCACCAACACTTCAAACCTGTTGTGCTCTCAAAAACCTGGAGGTCGATCTGCCGGCCGCGAATCCGGATGACCTCGGCCTTCAACGGGACGCTCGCCGCACATCACATAGGCGACCTCATTTTGCAGAACCTCCCGCCCCTCATCCACTTCACAGGTGACGAGAGGACCATTTACCGCCACAACCCGACCACGCGTGGGACTGTTCACATTGAACCTCCATGCCATAAATATGTCTCTATATCGAAATGCTCGCTGATTTTTTCCCAGCGGCAATAAATCGCCGAACGCGACAGGTAGGCCATTACGGCATCGAGAGAGAAGCCCGAGCTCCCCTCAAATCGATAGATCTGCCGCAGACGCTCTTCATCCAGATAACGTTCCGCCTGCAGCGGATTTTTCTGGCTCTTGAGCTGGGCAATGAAATTGGAGTAATCGCGGGGACTGAAGGTGCTCAGAATGGCGTGCTCGTCCAGATTTCCGCCTTTTTCCCGGACCCGCAGCGCCGTCAGACTCGAACCGCAGTTCGATTTCCCAGGAAAGGTAATCGATCAGAAACCGGCAGCCGATACGCTCGGCGACGGCATAGAGCATGAGCTGTAATACAGCTCCCAGAGCCGGTCATAGATATAGGCGCGGTGAATGCCCCGTTCTTTTTCTTCGCGGAACGCGCGGATAAAGTCGGGGAGATCCCTGGCGCCGGCCATGTCCTCCCGGGACAGAATGCCCCCTTCCAGAAAGAGATCGCGGCGCTGATCCCTCTGCTCCCAATTGAAGGCGTCTACGCTCTGAAGGTGGGCAAAGGCAATCTCAAGATGCTCGGGAAGGATATTTCGCTTGATCGTGCCGGCGATTTCGCCGAATCCGAGCGGCATTTTCTCCCCCAGTGCGGCAGGCATGGGAGGAAGCAGGCACATGAGAAAATAGTATTGGCCCATGTTCTCCTAAGACTCCTGGCGTGCGAAGAAATGTTTGCGGAAACGCGGCGAGCAGAAGTTGGAGAAGGCTTCCACGAGACCGGAGCTGAAGTTGAAATAAGCACCCTGGTCTTTCACACCGATGTTGAAGCCAAAGGTGATCTTGTCGGTAAACTTCACGACGAGAGATTCGGCCAGCTTTATCCCTGAATTTCTCACGGAACCAGGCTTCGAGCTCGGTCTGATTCTGCTTGGGCAGCAGGATCTCAATCGGTTGCGCCTTGCTCCGGTTTTTCAAAAATTCGGTCAGAAGAATTTCGATAATGCGCTTGAGAAACGCGTCGTCGCCCAGGGCCTTCTTGACCTCCCCATCCACGACGGGTACCACCACCGCAGCCTCGAGCTTTTCCTGAACCATGATGATGAAGTTTCGGGCGGCAGTATCCATGTCAACCTGAAGTTGCTTCCGGACATTTTCCGCATCGGTTTTGGCAGCGGTTCCGGCTTTTTCCGCAGCAGCCTGCGCCTCCGCTACGATGGCTGCCGCCTGCTCCTTGGCGCTGCGGACGATCTCGGCCGCTTCGGCCTTGGCCGGCGCCAATACCTTGTCATTCAGTTCCTGTGTGATATCTCCCAACGTCTTTGCCATGTTCATCCTCCCCATGATTACGAGACATTTTTTTAGACGGAAAAGAAAAGTTTGTCAAGAAAAAGAACAAAGGCAAAGGGGGACGCTGTTTACTTTTAAACATTCTCTTGACGGAGCCGAGATTAACGGATATAAAGACACCATGCCAAGAGGGGCAAGAATAGATGCGGCTGATGCCGTCCATCACATCATGGTTAGGGGCATCGAGCGCAAAAAGATATTTGAATCTGACGATGACCAGGAATCACTTTCTTCATCGTCTGGGAGTGATTATTCTGGAGACCGGCACGACATGCCTGGCCTGGTCTCTGATGCCGAACCATTTTCATTTGCTTTGCCGCACCGGCAAGGTCCCGATCTCGACGTTCATGAGACGGTTGTTGACGGGTTATGCGGTCTGGTTTAATCGCAGCCGCCGTCGGCAAGGCCATTTGTTTCAAAATCGTTTTAAATCCATTTTGTGTCAGGAAGATTCCTATTTGCTGGAACTGGTGCGCTATATTCACCTCAATCCACTGCGCGCCGGTTTGGTTCGAGACCTGGATGAATTAGATGCCTATTCCTATTCCGGCCATGGCGCTCTTTTGGGTAAAAGCAAGCATTTGTGGCAGGAGACGGAGGAAATTCTCAGATCTTTTGGCAGCGGACCGGCACCGGCACGCAAAGCCTATCGAAACTTTGTCGAAAAAGGGATAGAACAGGGAAGAAGAACTGACCTTGCAGGCGGCGGTTTGATTCGAAGCGCCGGAGGTTGGGAAGGATTAAAGCTTAAAAGAATTGAAGGGATTTATCAGCGCAGCGATGAGCGCATGCTGGGTGACAGTGAGTTTGTTGCGAAAGTATTGGCTCAATCAAAAGAACAGATAAAGAAAAGCCACGCCCTTCGCGCCGCAGGGATTGATTTGGATAAAATTGCTAAACGCGTTTCTCAGATCATGGGATTGGCGCCGAAAGAAATCCTGGTTACGAGTAAACAAAGGAATATTGTGAATGCCCGAAGTCTTTTCTGTTACTGGGCGGTACAGGAACTGGGCGTATCCATGTCCAGCCTGGCGATCAGATTCGGAATATCAATCGCTGCCGTCAGTAAATCGGTTACCCGCGGCCGTGCGATTGCAGAACAGCAAGGGCACTGTCTGGTGGAAAGTTAAAAAGTTAACAGCGTCCCCCTTTCGCTCGTTCGTATTCGGACCGGGTTACATGTTGTCCGCAGGCTTCGCAGGTCAGGTACCTGTGAATGACCGCACAGCCGATCATGTCGGTTCCGATAACATCATCGATTCTGGTATCGCCCACATTCGTCCTGGATTTTAAAATAATTTTATCACTTCCGCACCGGGAGCAAGTCGGTTGTGATGCGCGGTTAATTTTGAGCATGCTGCAGCCTCTTTCCTTCCAGTTAAACTTTCGATAGCCCCTTTGATTTATACCATGCAATTCACCGCAAATCCACCTTTTCGTAACCGAAAGGACAGGCGCCGGCCATACCGGGTGGACAAAACAAACGAAATCTTTGAATAACCAGTGAATGAAAATTTTCGTATTTCCGGAAATCAAACCCCGTGCCTTGAATTTGCCTTTCCATGGTGTTATGAAGTCCCCAGATCCCTACTGATAAAGTTTGTGATCATGACAAAATACCCATCGCTACCAGTATGCCTCATTTTTGGGGATTCGGATACCAATTTTTCCATTTCTTTTTCCATGGATGGTCCTTTGAAGGTTTTGCGGGCCTGTTATACTGAAGAACATCGCCGCATTTTCTTAGACTATTTGATACCGGTGGTATATAATCGCCATCATGAATATAAACCGCTATGTTTATAGCCAGTTAGTAAATGACCTCCGTCGGCCTGAAGTATCCATAATTCTTGGACCAAGGCAAGTAGCCAAAACATTTCTGCATAAAGAACTGGAAAGTCTTGTCCTGGCCAGAGTATTGCGCACCCGTTATTATAACCTTGAACTACCAACGATCTTCTGGCTTTCAGAAAGCTGGAATCATTATGTGAAGGCGAACTAATTGCCAATTGGTGAGCTGTATTTTAATATTTAATAAGGAGGTTTTTATGACAGAAGCGACTAAACTTGCTTTATGCGGTCTGCGTGATCTCACCATGTTAAAGTGGTACATAATTCCTCTCTTATCTATAGTTTTTTATGTTTACACGCGGGAAATTAAAGAAGCGCGCCGGAGCGGAGACTGGAACGCGGTACTGGCAGGATTGACAATTTTCGGCGTTGATTTTTTTAACGAGACCTGGAACGGCTGGATACTGCATTTTACTCAGCGTTCCGCTTTCTGGACAACGCCGGGCGATACAGCGCTGCGAACAATGGTCGGCTGGAATATAGAGATCATGTTCATGTTTCTGCTGCTGGGCATTATCTACTACCACACCCTATCGGATAGCAAGAAAGAGAAAATATTAGGCATTCCCGAAAAATGGTTCTGGGCCATTGTCTATGCTGCCTTTTGCGTTTTTGTCGAATGTCTCTTAAACATCGGCGGACATCTGGTCTGGGAATACCCCATCTGGTATTTGTCCTTTAAGGGAATCTGGCTGATCTTCCTGATCGGTTACTTCCATTTTTTCTGCTTTGCGATTTTAGTCATCAGCCTCAAGACAATGAAAGCCAAACTGACGACGGTAGCGATAATATACGCCGTACCGCTAATAATGAACATCCTTGCTTTTGGGTTCTGGGGATGGAGATATTAATTCCGATTCTTGGGCAATGAGGTGCAAAGCAATATGCAATGGGGTGTCGTTTTACTTATTCTTTTTGCAGCGGTGCTGCATGCCGGTTGGAATGTTCTGATCAAATCAGAGTCGAACAATTCGGCAAATACCGCCCTGCTTGTAGCCGGCAGCGCTATTATTGGTGTGGTATTTCTGCCCTTTGTTCCTTTACCGTTGCGGCCATGCTGGCCGTATCTCGGGGCTTCGGTTGTTATTCATATTCTCTATTTTACTTTATTATTGCTGGCCTATAAAAAAGGCGATATGAGCCTTGTCTACCCGCTCATGCGGGGCTTGCCCCCGGTATTGACCGCCGTTGCCGCCTTCATTTTGTTAAATGAGACATTGTCCTGGCGCGGATGGCTGGGGATTGTGATGGTTTCGAGCGGAGCATTGCTGCTTACGGCAGATTACCGTTTTTCCAAGGGATTTAAGCTGGCGCCCGTCGCCTTTGCCCTCCTGAATGCGATTGTGATCGTGGTTTATACCATTATCGATGCTCAGGGGGCACGGCTTGCCGGCAATGCTTTCAGTTACACGGGGTGGATGCTTTTTTTACTGGCGATGTTTTTCTTCATCTTGATACCGGCCATCGAAGGCCATAAGGTATTTTATGCCATGGCCAGGGACTGGAAAAAAAGCATCATCGGCGGCGCCTGCACTTTTGCTTCCTACGGGATAGCGCTTTGGGCCATGACAGTGTCGCCGGTGGCGCTGGTGGCCGCTTTGCGTGAAACATCCATTCTCTTCGGCATGATACTTTCCGTCTTCATCCTGAAAGAGAAGATTACCTGGATTCGCGGCCTGTCGATTATTTTTATTGTTGCCGGAGCTGTTGCCATCAAGATGTCGTAAGAAACAATCGGCAGCGCTGCTTTTGATCCGGATATTTCCTGCTTTCCCTGTTGCTTATTGCCCTGGGCGGCATTTGTCTGACCCGGATAATAGCTTGACAAAACATTCCGTAATTATGATTATCAGCGCCATTGATAATGGATAGGAAAATATTTGCATGCTTAATGACGACCGTATTTACAGACAACTCCAGATTCAATTAGACAAGTATCCGATTGGCTATCCCGCGACAAAAAGCGGAGTTGAAATTGATATCCTGAAATATTTTTTTACTCCGCTGGAGGCGAAGATAGCCCTCTGCCTGACACTCCGCTGTATTCCTCTTGCCCAAATTCACAGGCGGATCAAGGGAAGATTCAATGTTGCCTTATCCCGTGATGATCTTGCCGCGAAGCTCGCTGAAATGTTCCGCAAAGGAGTTATCCGGCGCTCGGAAAGTGCGGGTTCGCCTCGCTACGGAATTGCCATGCTGGCCATAGGTATGTTTGAATATCAGGTGGATGACCTCACCCGCGAACTGGTGGAAATGATCCACAGATATTTTGATGAAGCCTTTGGCGCTGAATTTTTCCGTTCATCTCTCCCCCAGCTGCGGACAAGTCCGCATCTGAAAGCGATTGTTCCGGAATATGCCGTCGATACCTATGACAACATGCGCCACTTTATCATCAACACTAAAGAAGTCATTCATGTGGCCAACTGCGTTTGCAAGCAGGGAGAAGCCCTCAGAGGGAGCCCTTGCCGGCAGACAGACAACATTGAAGTCTGCCTGCTGATCGGACCAAACAGCTATGTGGCGCGCAACCGGGCCCGGCAGATATCGAAAGAGGAATGCCTGAGAATATTAGACCTGGCTGCGATAAAGGGATGGTGCTGCAGCCCGGAAACTCGCTTCAGCCGAGCTGCATCTGTATCTGCTGCGGTTGCTGCTGCGGGGTTTTAACTACCGCCAAAAAACACTCCCGGCCGGCCCGTTTTTTCGCCACCAATTATTACGCCCGAATTGATATGACTTTATGCAAAGGCTGCGGGATCTGTGTGCAGCGCTGCCAGATGGACGCGATTGTTCAGGATGGCAAAGACTTCCGGGTGGATTTGGATCGGTGCATCGGGTGTGGCCTGTGTGTGACTCGGTGTAAACCCCAGGCGGCGTCGCTGATCAAAAAAGACAAGATCACACTGCCGCCGAGAAATACCGAGATTTTATATTTAAGTATCCTGATGGAAAAAGCGGGCAGAAAGAAAATGATCGTTAATATGCTGCGGCTGCTCCTGGGGAAGCCTTTATAAGGCCATATCTTTTCACCTGCCGCAGTTTGCCGGCGCTTCCATTGTAAGTAAGTGCTTACTCCAGTCCCATGACCTCGTAGAGGGATTCCCCTTCAATGGGGATGGATATGCCGCCATCAACGATGGTGCCGCTGTAATCGGCAATGACCCGGAAGTACGCAGGCCGCGTAAAGAAAGTTCGGACGACCCATTGGGTAAAGGTGTTCAATCCTGCCGCGGCGAGCAGATCCGCTTCTTCCACCAGGGTTTTAAAGCGGAGCGTTGCTTCATCATATCTCCTCTTTTGGCCTAGATTGTTTTCCTCTGGTCCATTAGCCTCGCGAGAAGCGATTTCATCATCAGCAACGGCATCCGGGGAATTTCCGCAATCAGCTCTGCATAGCTGCTGCGTCCGGTGATGACGTGAAATTGCATCTTTCGAATGCGCTCATGAGACTGGAAAAAGTTGAAACTTGCCTGGGGAAAAGCATTAAGCGGCAGAGATACCTTCCAGGCTGCCCGGAGCTCCGGCAGAATATGACGCTCAAGCGCGGCGGTATAAATGTCTGCTGCCTGTTTTCCCGCAGACAATGCAGCGCTTATGGCACGGGCGGCTTCCTCGCCGCTTTTCAGAGCCCAATAGATCCCCTCGCCCGTGACAGGGTCAACGAATGATGCGGCGTCGCCGGCGAGCAGAATATTGCGGCGGCAAAAAGGTCGCCGCGTCAGTGGTGAAAAGAGCGGGAGGGCATGACCTCTGGCTCCGGCGGCGAGGTTAGGGGGAAGGCCCAGGAATCCCAGAAAATCCGCCAGGAGACCCCGGGCGCGGCGGGCGTGTTTCATCGGTATGCCGATGCCGATGGAGGCATCTTCCCGGCGGGGGAATATCCATCCGTAGCCGTCGGGCAGATATCCAAAATAGAAGCCCAGTTTTTGAACATGATTCCGGATAAGAGCGTGCTCGTTGCTTACATACACCTCCAGGCCGATGGATGCCGGAGGTGCGGAGCATCCCAAAATGCGGGTTGTTACTCCCTGTGCTCCATCGGCGCCGATCAGAGCCCGGCAGAGATACGTATTCCGGTTCGTTTCCACTTCGATCATATTACTTTGCTCGGAAACCGTCCGCAGCTTTTCTGCTTCAGAAATTATTGCCCCCGCTTTACCTGCCCGCAGGGCAAGAAGATGGTCGAAAATCGGCCGGTTCACTACATAGCCTAAGTTATCTTCCCGGGGCATTTCCACGCTTTGAGTTTGGCGAAAACTGACCACGGCTCCTTTGATCTCCTGTTCGATGGAAGCAGAAAAATCGAAGTCCAGGAGATCGACAACTTTAGCGGGAATGCCGCCCGCACAGGTTTTATGGCGCGGCATTGTTTTTTTCTCCAGCGCCAGCGTGCTGATTCCCGCGCGACCCAGATGATACGCAGCATTGGCGCCTGCCGGACCGAGGCCGGCCACAATGACATCATAATATTTTTTATGCCTGTCTTCGCTCATAATTTATCGGTTCTAATGAGATTACCTGCAGCGATATCCGCATGTGACACGGGCAGTTATGCCTGCCTGCAATAAAGACATCCTGTCCTCAGGCGGCGGTAAAAGAAATGACACTATCGTCAATGATTTCTTTGATGGCTCCATCCCTTTTTAATTCCTGCATATATACATAGGTTTCGTTGAACATCATGAATTTCTCCCAGTCGTCCATTTTCACTGCCGTTGATCCGATTATTTCGCCGCAAATGGCGTAGATTGTTGTAGGCCGGACGCTGAGTCTTTCCAGAAGACCCTTCTTTTTTAAGAAATGATGGGTGCGGATTTCTCCGATTCTTTCGTCAATTTCGGTGAGAGAATTGCCGTGCCCCGGATGGACGGAGGTAATCGGCAGCTGTTCGATGATGCCCAGCGATTCCAGATAACTTTTCAGCGGCTGAAAGACTTCATCATATATATTGGGGCTGAGGCTGGGTGCGATATAAGGCAGGATATGATCACCCGCCAGCAGCATTCCTTCCTCCCGGAAGAAAAAACAGACGTGTCCCGCGGCATGCCCCGGCGTAAAAATAACTTCAAAGGAACGATTGCCCAACTGACGGATTTCATTTTCCTGCAAAAAGTCGGTTACGGCAAACGGGGGAATGTGGCTGCTGATGTCTTCAATCTCTTCCACTATTGCTTCCACTTCTGCAGATGACATGCCATGCCTGGCATAAAAGAGCCTGGCCTGCGCAATCAGATAATCCGCCTGCCGAAAATGCTTATGGACCTGGTTGGCGACTTCGGACAGATAAAGCTGGGCTTTCTGATTTTTTCTGAACAAGTCCGGCCAGGCCGCAGTGATCGGTATGGACATGGGTAAGGTAAATATCGCGGATGGATTCGACCGATAGTCCGATGCTTTCCAAATCAGCTGCCAGCTTTTCATAAGCGCCGGGCATATTCATACCGGCATCAAAAAGTGCGACATCGCGGCCGTCGACCAAAGCGTAGGCGTGGACATGCCGCAAACGGTAGGGCATCGGCAGCGTTATTCGGTAGAAGTTTTCGGCAATTTCAGTAATCATAATGATGACACAATTTAGATGTTCGAATATAGCCCGGATCACTTGGCGTTCATCTATCGCACTGATGACCCGCATTTTTCCCTGAAATCCCGGCCTTCGAGACTGTGTCGCAATGTCCATTTGTCATTGCGAGACGCCTCTCAGGCGTCGTGGCAATCTTATGGGTTCCCTCGCTCTGCTCGGGACAAGGATTCGGTCGTGGCACTCACTCCATTGCGACACAGCCTCCTTCGCCGGGACAAGCTCCTATCGTTTGGATCAGCCTTGCCTGCCTTGAAGGGAACAAGCAACTTTTCCTGCAGGCCTTGCCCGCATAGATGACTGCCCCATCCTGTTATTTCCAGTGCACCATCGGCAACCCGGCCACCGGTGATCTGAAATAGGGAATGCGCGTTCCACGAAGACTGCCTACATAAACGGTTTGTAGGTCAGGCCCTCCAAACGTCACGCTGGCAAACCACGGCGCAATAGTTCCGCCTGCGGCCAGCATGAGGTCGGGTGTCACACTATCTTCGGCAAAGGACTGTTCCAGCGCCAGAGCCGGCGTCTCGTTGGTGTCGTCCAGGATAATGTGAAAATCCCCATCCGGAGTGATCGCAAAAACCTGATCAACCATGACGAGCGTTCCCCAGAGATTTCCAAAACTGTCAAACGCAATGCCGTCAGGAAAACCAAATCGTCCGAGCTTGGCAGGCCCGTATATTTCCCGATTGGTCAGCGAGCCGTCCTTCCCGACGCGCATGCGCGAAATGCACTGGCCGCAGGTTTCAACAATGTAGAGGTATTCTTCTCGGGCATCCAGACGGATTTCGTTGGTAAAACGGAATCCGTCGGCCACGATGCGCAATCCCTTCTCGTCTGCCAGTGCAATATATCCATCGGCAATGTTTGGGCTTACCGCCTTCATCCAATTCGTGATTCGTGTGGAAATCGTCAGCCAAACACGGTTTTTTCTGTCCCGCAGCACAAAGTTCACCTTGCCGATCGGCTCACCGTCGATTCGATCATAGAGCACACGGGTCCGGCCGCTGCGCGTCATGACCTCCAGGCTGTCAGTACCGAAATTGGAAATAAGGATATCTCCGTTTTCTGCAAAGGCCAGGCCGTTGGGAAGCGTGCCTTCGGTGAACCTGCCGGCATCAGTGGAGGCTGATTCAAAAGCTGTTTTATAGGATTGGGCGATGATTTCCTGGCTGCCGTCCGGGGAGATTTTGACGACGCCTCCGCGAGCATCGGCCGACCAGAGCGTACCGTCCGGCTCGGCCAAAATACACTCCGGCCGCTGTAAATCGTGGCCGATATATTGGATGTCGGCCCGATCGACCCGAAAACCTGACAATGGATTATTCGTATTCATAGTTTACTCTTTTCCTCCACTACCGAACCAGAATAAGGCTGATTTGAGGGAATATAACCAGCAGCACCAGTGCGATGATCATCATCAATACGTAGGGCAGCGCTCCCATAAACACCTCGTTTAAGCCGATGCTCTGATTGTCCAGAGTTGACTTGATCACAAATGCGGACATGCCAAAGGGGGGAGTGATCAATCCCACCTCAACAGCTACGACCGTTATAACCCCGAACCAGACTAAGTTGACGCCTAACTCTTTCATGAGCGGATAGATGAGCGGTACGATGATAACTATGATTGATGTGGAATCCAGAAACGTACCTGCCAGCAGGATGATTACCAAATAGATTGTAAGAACGGTATACAGACCGAGTCCGGATCCTCCAAACCAACTTCCGACATATCCGGTGATTCCTGACATGCCCAGCATTCGGCTATACATGTTGGCAGCTACCAGCAAAAACAGGATGGCCACCGTCACGTGGCCGGTTTCTAAAAGTACCTGCCATAACTTCGCACGGTTAAGCTGTCGTTTGCCGACTGCCAGAAGAAAAGCTCCCAAGGCTCCGACAGCACCGGATTCGGTGGGTGTGAACCAGCCTGCGTAAATTCCACCCAGTACCACAGCAATCAGCAAAGCAATGGGTGCCAGTTTCGACAGCGCCTCCAAAACCGTCATTTCGGGACCCCTTGCCGTATCAGCATGCTGGTCAATGCTACCCACGTAGTTCGGGAACCGATAGGCCATTACAAGGATCCCGATACAGTAAACCAGCGCAAGGAGAATACCCGGCAGAATGCCGGCCTTAAAGAGATCTCCGATGGAGGTTTCGGTCAATATCCCGAATAGTATAAACAGCAGGCTGGGAGGAATCAACATTCCCAATACAGATGAACCGGCCACGACGCCGACGGAAAAACGGGGTGTATAACCGAGCCGGATCATTTCGGGCACCGCAACCTTGGTGAAAACTGCAGCCGAGGCGATGGATATTCCGGTGACGGCCGCAAACACCGCATTGGCAATTACGGTAGCAATTCCCAGTCCGCCGCGGATGCCGCGGAAAAGCCGGTTGGCCACATCGAACGTATCCTTTCCTATTCCTGAAACAGCAATGAACATTCCCATCAGAATGAACAGGGGCACCACACCGAAAATGTAACCGGAGATTCTGTCGGATGCCGCAAGAGCCATCATTTTGCTGGCAATGGCGTAATTATCCCTAAGCAGCAATACACCCAGAAAGGACATAAGGGCAAGAGCGATCGCAACATGCATACCGCTATAGATCAGCAGCACAATGCACAGAACAGAAAACCCTCCTATCTGAATGTCCGTCATGGCCGTTCTCCCTGGCCGGCCGTTCCGGACTTGAACATCTGCCTGAAATTACGAGCGGCAATCAGCAGAAATTGCAGGCTTCCGGCAATGCAGCCGATGAGAATAATCAACTTCACAGGCCAGATGGGCAACATAAAATCACCCTCAGCGCCCACATATTCGCCGATCTTCCATGCCCCGGTAAATAGCGGAACGCTGGCGCTGAATAGAACAGGCAACAGGCCGGCGCCAATAAGATGGTAAATTCCCTCGCAGAATAGCCGAAGTTTCGGAAGTCTCTTTTGGAATACATCCAGAAGGATTTCAACGCGGGTCAGCCTTCCCACCTTGAGGGTGTGGGCGATCTGAAGAAATACTAAAGCTACAATGGACATGGTAACGATTTCCGGCACACCGCGCAATGGGTAATTAAAAAACAACCGGCCGCAAATGTCCAGGTTGATAATAACCAGGATCACCATTACCCATGCCGTCCCGATGCTGTTCATAACAGATATGACGGTTTCGAAAGAAAACCGGCGCGGCGGTTTAAGTGCCGCGTTCGGTTTCTCAGTTTTTCCCTCTATTGCCATCTTTATTCCTTGTCCCAATCCCGCAGGAGGGTGACATTGCGTTTGCGTAAGCCGTCGAGGTAACCCTTGAGCATAACTTTGCCCGGCTGGCCTTTTGCTTCCATCGCAACAGCCCATTCCATAGGGATATTGGGGAGTTTGCCGGCCCATCGCTTCTGCTCAGCAACAGACAGGTATACTACCTTGGCGCCTGCATTCTTCATGTCCATTATGGCCTTGTTGGCACGGGCGGTCTGGGCTTCAGCCAGTTTCTTGGTGTACTCTTTGCCGACTTCGATGAAAATTTTCTGCATTTCGGGCGGAAATGATTCAAAGACATTCTTGTTGATAGAGAGGCCTCCGGCAAACTGGGCGCCGAAGTTTACAATGGTGATGTGTGGTGCTACCTCCTGCAGCTTAATAGCGGCCGCGGCAGTCATGAAGGTCAGGGCACCCTGGAAAACGCCGGTTTGAATGCCGTTATAATATTCGTTTAAATTAGAGGCCACGGCAATACCGCCGGTTCCTTTCAGCCAGTTGGCTGAAGGGCCGGGTGCTGCGATCTTTTTGCCTTTGACATCATCCACTGTTTTTATCGGGAAACTGGTCAGAATTCCGTAGTTGTCCAGGGCGGCGCCGCCGAGGTAAATCTGGTTGTGCTTGGTCCACTCTCGAGCCAGCGCAGGGATCTGCTTCTGGAGTTCAGTGAACGTATCGACCACGTAATAGAGGTTGTCCGTAGCAAATGGTGTCATATAGGTGACGTTGTGAAGAGGCATTTTAGGCGCATGGAAGATGGTTCCCACAAAGCCCATATCAGAGACGCCGGATTCAATTGCTTCCAATTCGCCGCCGATCTTGGCAATGGTTCCTCCATAGGCCTGATTCCAGACGATGGTGTCGCCCTTGCCAAGGGCAGCCAGACGCTTGTCAACCTCGGGGATGAAATAATCACGGCAGAGGGTGACCCACAGGAAAACAGGCGGATGGCCGGCCGATACCGTTATCTTATATTTCTTCGCAGCGGCATTTCCTGTGGTCAAAGAAAGTGCCAGCGCCACACCCACGACAATCATCATCCATTTTTTTCATCTTCAATCTCCTTCTTGTAATTAAGGTTGTCATTATTCTCATGTTCATTCTTCCACAATGGCCACCGGCCGGCACCAGCCGGCGGAGGCCCCTTTGATCTTCACCGGAAAACAGCAAACGGTAAAACCATGGGGTTTGCCGATGGCGGCCAGATTGGCCATTTTCTCCATATGGCAATAGCCGATTTCAATTCCCGCAAAATGGGCTTCCCAGATGACTTTAGGGTCGCCCTTTTCCTGGAATTCTTTTGCCAAAAACGGCAAAGGTCGATCCCAGCTCCAGGCATCAATGCCGACCACCTTGACGCCTCTCTCAAGGAGAAAAAGAGTGCTTTCCCTGTCCATGCCGGCACCTTTGACAAGGTACTGAGGAGTGCCCCAGGCCTGGTCGGCGCCGGTTTGAACCAGGACGATGTCCAGTGGTTTCAGTTCATAGCCGATGCGTTTGAGCTCCGCTTTTACATCTGCAACCGTGATCCTGTCGCCGTCCGCTTTGTGCCGGAAATCGAGGAGAACACCGTCGTTAAAAAACCACTGCAGCGGGATTTCGTCGATAGTCGACGCCCGCTTGCCCTTGTCCATGGTTGGGTGATAGTGGAAGGGCGCATCCATGTGCGTACCGGAGTGGGTCGTTAAGGTGAGGAACTCCAGCGCCCATCCCAACTTTCCCGGCAGTTGGTCTTTGGTGATACCTGGGAAAAATTGCATCATTTGTTCGGCGCCCATCTCATGGGTGACGTAGTCGACCTTGGGAATCATCAAGGGAGGATCAGAAGGTAAGGCCGCTTCAATAGCAATACTCAGGTCTATAAATTGTTTACTCATTCGTGTATGGACCTCCTTTTTTAAAAATTTTAATATATAACATCAACCAAAGATTTTGCCGACTACAGAGGGCTCCCTTAATCCACCACCAACTTTAAGACATTCTGGTGTTTCGTACTTTTGGGGCTCATCTTACTAATTCCTGATCAAGTCATTCGCCCAATAATGGCATAATGGCTTCATATTGTCCCTGATTGAACAAGGCTTTCCTTACACGCCCGGTTCGAAGCACACTTTCCCCTGAAGATTAAAATATTGTCTCAAAAATCTTTGGTTGTTTGATTTGATGAGAGCTTCCTTTTTGTGGGGTGAAGTATAAGAAACGCCGTCTTGCATGTCAAGGGAATCTTAGCCGTATCAGGCAGGTGCAGACTGCATCCAGATAACGGTAGATCTCCCGCTCAACATAAGGCCACCAAAATCCATATTGCCGTGAGAATCGTTCATCATAGCACTGTATAATGGTTTCAAAATAATCCTCTACGCAATGGTAATAATTTTTGCGGCGACCTCCGCCGTGGCGAGGCTATGACATAATGAGCGCCTCATTGTTTGCTGCAAATTCCGATGTAAGCCCCGCCGTAACAATCGAGCGCGGGAACACGTTCCTGAATGCGCACACCGCCGGTGCTGCCGCAAATTTGTATATTATAGTTTTTAACTTGACCAATAACAGCAGGTGGGTTATTATGCCGCGCAAAGCGGGCATTATGGCTTCCTAAGTGCTTGATTTTAGATGCAATAATTAATAAAAATCCGCAGTGACATTAGCTTGTTTATCAATGAGTGGCAAGGAGAAATTGATGAAATATATCAACCAGATTGATCTCAAAGGAAAAAGAGTGATGTTTCGTTTTGATTTTAACGTTCCACTGGATAACAGTCAGAATATTACCGACGATAACAGAATTCGGGCAGTTCTGCCGTCTTTAAACTATGCACTGGATGAAGGCGCCAGAATTATCATTATTTCTCATTTAGGCAGGCCGAAAGGCAAACGTGATCCCCAGATGAGTCTGGCTCCGGTTGCCAAAAGATTATCCCGCCTTTTGGATAAACAGGTACTCCTGGCCGGCGACTGCTTAGGCCCGGATGTGGAAAAAATGGTGCAGGAATTAAACCCGGGATGTGTTCTGATGCTGGAAAATCTGCGTTTTTACAAAGAAGAAGAAGCCAATGACGATGAATTTGCCAAGAAACTAGCTTCTTTTGCCGATGTTTACATCGACGATGCTTTCGGAAACGCTCATCGAGCTCATGCTTCCAATGTCGGTATTACCAAATATGTAAAATCCTGCGGTGCCGGATTCCTGATGAAAAAGGAAATCAATTACTTTCAGACGCAACTGGAAAAACCGGTACGTCCCTTTGTGGCAATAATAGGCGGCTCTAAAGTTTCCGACAAATTATCCACGCTGATTAATTTAATAAAAAAAGTAGATAAATTGATTATCGGCGGCGGGATGGCCTTTACGTTTTTAAAAGCGCAGGGCATAGAGGTAGGCAAGTCATTAGTTGAAGATCATTTAATCTCACAGGCCAAGGATATTATCGAACAGGCGCAGAAACTTGGTGTAAAATTATTTCTGCCCGTTGATTGTGTTATTGCGCAAAGCAAAAGCGCGGAATCGGTGACAAAAATTATTCCGGTGCAGGAAATATTTCCTGATTGGATGGGGCTTGATATCGGTCCGGCCACCATTACTCTTTTTCGGGAAGTTATCGCCAACGCTAAGACAATTATCTGGAATGGACCAATGGGAGTTTTCGAAATTGATGCCTTCAGCCGCGGTACATCAGCGATGGTGCACGCTTTGGCCGGTTCACATGCCTTAACCATAGTCGGCGGCGGCGATACCGATGTGGCTGTTCAGCAGGCGGGAGAAAGCGAGAACATCTCTTATATATCAACTGGCGGCGGTGCTTCACTGGAGCTTTTGGAAGGGAAAATACTCCCGGCGTTAGAGGCGTTGGAAAAGTGTTTAAATTAACTGGCAATACTTCGGGATAATCTAATGTCTAGGCAAAAGGGGAAGATGAAACTTCCCCTTTTATTTTCTCGAGATAAAAACAGCAAGGCTCAGATTAAGGTACGAACAGGTCATGCGCAATTTCAAAATGATTGTGGAGTATGACGGCACAGGTTACTGCGGTTGGCAGCGTCAGGAAAACGGCCTGTCCATTCAACAAGTTCTGGAGGAGACCATTCAGCTCATTACGCAGGAAAAGGTCACGGTTATCGGTTCCGGCAGAACTGACGCCGGCGTGCATGCCTTAAATCAGGTGGCCAGCTTCCGCAGTAATACCCTCCTGCCCGCTGAAATTTTGTACAGGGGCGTCAACGGTTTATTGCCGCATGATATTGTTGTAAAAGCATTGGAGGAAGTTGCCGGGGAATTCCACGCGCAGCATGATGTCCGGGGCAAAATATATGTTTACAGAATTTGCAACAAACGTTTGCGTCCTGCTCTGGGCCGCAATTATTTCTGGTTTATACATCATCCGCTGGACCTGATTTTGATGGAAAAGGCCGCTCAATATTTAATCGGCACACATGAATTTTCCAGCTTTTGTGCCACCGGCACCCAGGTTAAAGATCGTACCCGGACCATCACAAGTATAAATGTCAGCAGAGGTGAAGACGGACTGCTGGAAATAACGATAGAGGCGCAGGGATTTTTAAAATATATGGTGCGCAATATTGTCGGCACACTGGTCGAAATTGGCCGTGGTCAGCGTCCGCCGGAAGCAATGAAGGATATAATCGCTTCGCGTGACCGGAATATTGCCGGCGTGACAGCTCCTGCCCGCGGACTGTATTTAAAGGAGGTTAAATATTGAAGTGAAAATATTGTTATTAGGTCATAGAGGTATGTTGGGAAGCGACCTTCTTTTACAGTTGGGAAGAAAACATGAAGTTACCGGACTCGACATGGATGAAATTGACATAAGTGCACAGGAGCAGTGCCGGAAGGCAATTGATGAAAACACACCTGATGTTGTTATCAATGCGGCAGCTTACACGAATGTTGACGGTTGCGAGAAGGAAAAGGATTTGTGTTTCGCCGTCAATGCCGGGGCGGTAAAGAATATTGCCGAATCCTGCCGGGGAAAAAATATTCGCCTTGTGCATTTCAGTACGGATTATGTTTTTGACGGCAACGGCAAAGAGCCTTATATAGAGGACAGTCCTTGCCATCCGGTCAATGTTTACGGAGCTTCGAAATTAGCGGGTGAGCGTTATCTGCAGGAGCTTTCCAATAATTACATCCTCATCCGCACAGCATGGTTATACGGTAAAAACGGCAAGAATTTTGTGCGGACAATTTTGGAAGCGGCCCGGACAAAAAACAAATTGGAAGTTGTTGACGATCAGATCGGCTCCCCGACTTATACCAAGGACATAGCGGCGGCAGTCGATCTCTTGATAGAAAGAAATATCACCGGGATATTCCACATAACCAACCGGGGCAGTTGCAGCTGGTTCCAATTTGCCGAGAAAATATTGCAGGAAGCCGGTATTGCCGGGGTAAAAGTCCTGCCCATTAAGTCCGATCAGTTGAGCAGACCTGCCAAACGCCCTCATTACAGCGTTTTAAGTATGCAGAAATTTATCCAGACGACTGGAAAAACAATGCAGCCCTGGCAACTTGCTTTGCAGGATTATCTGGATTAAACTCAGCTAGAATCACTTCTATCTGCTGTAAAGTGTGTAAGGTGGTGAAAAATGGGCAGATATTCATTTCTTCGCACTGATGCCGTGTAGTTTTTAAAGTCCGTCGCAACCGATGTTATTATTTAAGAAAAAAATATTCGCCGTCGCTACGCACAATAACAACCCTATGACAATTTTTGCTTAACCTGCTTAGTCGTTACAAACCTTATCTTTTCCCACCTCCGCGATTTTACGGCGGTGCCGTCGGTTATCTCGGTTACGAGATGGTGCGCTATTTTGAAAAGCTTCCTCGGTGGACCCCAAGATGATCTTGGCGCTTGACGAGTCCATCTTCGTCATCAGCGATTCCCTCATGATTTTCGACAATGTCCGGCATACAATTAAAGTTGTTGCCTGTGCCTTTACCGAAGATGCCGCTTCGCTCGATGAAGCTTATGACTCGTTTCCTGTCATAAAATCGAAGCCATGATTAAAATATTCGTCAAGCCGGTAATCCATCAGGAGAAAGATGCACTCCGATGCCCACGTGAAGTATCCTTTTTCTTCCAATATGACAGAAGCTGCAATATGAAGACCATTGTGCAAAAGGCCAAAGACTATATCGCCAGCGGTGATATTATTCAGGTGGTGCTTTCCCAGCGCTTTCAAACCGCCTGTCAGTCCAATCCGGTTGATCTTTACCGGGCATTGCGCTTTATCAATCCTTCACCCTATTTGTTCTTTCTCAAGCTGGAAGCTATAACTCTGATTGGCTCTTCTCCGGAGGTTATGGTGCGCCTGGAAGAACAAACAATGGAATTAAGGCCGATTGCCGGAACAAGGAAAAGAGGCAAGACCGAGCAGGAAGACCGGCAACTCTCCGATGAACTGCTTTCCGATGAAAAGGAACGAGCCGAGCATGTAATGCTGGTTGATCTAGGTCGCAATGATCTGGGCCGTGTTGCCCAAACCGGCAGCGTTCAGGTCAATCAATATATGGTCGTGGAAAAATATTCCCATGTTATGCATCTGGTATCCAATATCCGTGCTCAGTTAGCTAGAGGCAGGGACGCCTTTGATGTTCTGGCGGCAACCTTTCCCGCCGGCACTCTTACCGGTGCTCCTAAAATCCGCGCGATGGAAATTATCGATGAACTGGAGCCCGTAATGCGTGGAGCTTACGGTGGCGCGGTCGGTTATTTCAGCTTCAGCGGCAATATGGATTTATGCATTACCATCCGGACGATGCTTTTGAAAAACGGGGAAATTTATATTCAGGCCGGTGCCGGTATTGTCCACGATTCTAATCCGGCGCTGGAATATCAGGAATCAGTAAACAAGGCCCGCGCCCTGCTGCAGGCAGTACGTCTGGCGGCCAGCGGGTTTGTTATTAGCAATGGTAAATAATAGGAACTATTATGATTTTGATGATTGACAATTATGATTCGTTTACTTTCAATATTGTCCAGTATCTGGGACAGATGGGTGAAGATGTGCAGGTGTTCCGCAATGACCGGATTACACTGGAGGAAATAAAGAAACTGAACCCGCAGGCGATCTTTCTTTCACCGGGACCATGCTCACCGCGAGAAGCGGGGATCACTGTAGAAGTTGTCCGCAACTTTTATACGTCAGTTCCGATCATGGGCATCTGTCTGGGGCATCAGTCTATCGGTTACGCTTTTGGCGGCGATATTGTCCGTGCGGGAACATCATGCACGGTAAAACATCAATGATTATACAACGATGGCAAGACTATTTTTGCGGGATTACCGAATCCCTTTTCTGCGGGACGTTATCATTCCCTGATTGTGAAAAAGGATAACCCTTCCCGATTGCCTCGGAATCAGCGCGCAAACTGCGGAAGGTGAAATTATGGGTTTGCGGCATAAACAATATCCGGTGGAAGGAATTCAATTTCATCCGGAATCAGTGCTTACCCCGCAGGGCAAAAGAATTATCAGAAACTTTTTGCAATATACCGGACGAAAGGAGCATTAATCGTGATTAAAGAAGCAATTGAAAAGGCAGTAAACAAGATAGATTTACGCGAAGCGGAAATGATGGCGGCGATGGAAGAAATAATGGAAGGCAAGGCCACGCCGGCGCAGATAGGGTCGCTGATCACAGCGCTCCGGATGAAGGGAGAAACGGTGGAAGAGGTTACCGGCGCAGCACGCATCATGCGCCAGAAGGCGACGCATGTGAATGCCTGCGCCACGACTATCGTTGATACCTGCGGCACCGGCGGTGATCGCTTAAATACATTTAATATTTCGACAACGGCGGCATTTGTAGTGGCGGCAGCGGGCTTTACCGTTGCCAAACACGGCAATCGTGCCGTATCCAGCGCCTGTGGCAGCGCCGATGTCCTGGAAGCTCTCGGTGTTAATGTCAGTGCCAGTCAGGAAATAGTGGAGGAATGTATCCAGGAAACCGGCATAGGGTTTTTGTTTGCACCTAAACTGCACGGCGCGATGAAATATGCCAGCGGCCCGCGCCGGGAAATCGGTATCCGCACGATATTCAATATGCTGGGTCCCTTGACCAACCCCGCCTCGGCAACAGCGCAGCTTCTTGGTGTTTATGATCCGAAATTAACGGAAATGTTTGCCGGGGTGCTGAAAAATATGGGAACGAAAAAAGCGTTCGTTGTGCATGGTTCCGATGGACTCGACGAAGTTACGGTTTCAGGCGAAACGAGAGTAGCTGAGCTCAAAGACGGCATTATTCGAACTTACAATATTAACCCCATGAATTACTTCGGTAAAACATATCCACTCGAGGCCATTCGTGGCGGCTGATCCTGCGTTCAATGCCCAGATAACCAAAGATGTTCTTACTGGAAAGACAGGAGCCTGCCGTGACGTTGTCATTATTAATGCCGCCCTGGCGATTGTCGCCGGAGAAAAGGCCGCGGATATTAAAGAAGGAATCACCATAGCAGCAGACTGCATTGACAGCTGGCGCCGCCGTCAGAAAATTGCAGGCACTTATTGAACTACAGTAACAGTGATAATAATATTGAGACCCGAAGGCTGGAAGGGCTGAAGGGAAAGACTGATGATTTTAGACAAGATTCTTAAAACAAAAAAAGAAGAAGTGGCGCAGTTAAAGAAAGATATGCCGTTGGCAGATTTGCAAGCGGCGGTATACGGACTAGGTCCCTGTCGGAATTTCAGAACGGCGATCGTTGGCAAGTCCTGTGCGATAATTGCCGAAGTTAAATGTGCTTCGCCTTCTCGCGGCAGGAATTGTAGAAAATTTCAATCCGTTGCGGATTGCCGCAGAATATGAAAAAAACGATGCGGCGGCAATTTCCATTCTCACAGATGAAAAATATTTTTCCGGACATAAAAAATATCTGACAAAAATCAGGAGCGCAGTCCAACTGCCGCTATTACGTAAAGATTTTATTATTGATCCTTATCAAATCTATGAAAGCAGGGTTATCGGCGCCGATGCAGTGCTGCTCATTGTCCGCATTACGGGCGAGAGACTCGGCGAATTTCTCACGCTCAGTCGGGAACTCGGACTTGCCGCGCTTACGGAAGTCCACACCGCCGCGGAACTGAAAATTGCTCTGGCTGCCGGAGCTGATATAATCGGCATTAACAACAGAAGCCTCGATACGTTCATTACGGATATCAGAAACCTGCAAAGAACTGGCGCATTTTGTACCCGACCGGAAACATCATCGTCGCGGAAAGCGCTATTACCTGCAGAGCAGATATTGAAAGTATTATGCAGGCGGGGATCTCATGCTTTCTTAATAGGCGAAGCACTGGTTATTTCTTCTGATATTGGGGAAAAAATGAGAGAGCTTCAGGGGAGAGTAAGGGAATGGTACAGATTAAGATATGCGGCATAACCAATGCAGAAGATGCTCTATGCGCTGCCGGTTGCGGTACTGACGCTCTGGGGTTTATATTCTGTCGGACCTCACCCCGCTACATTTCACCCGATACAGGCCCGAAAAATTATACAGTAAACTACCTGCCAACATTGCCAGAATCGGTGTTTTTGTCAATGAATGCGGCCGCGGAGGTAAAGAGAATATACGGATTTATGCAATCTTGATTATATTCAACTCCATGGCGATGAATCCCCTGAATATTGCTCTGGCTTTGCGCCGGAGATGATTATTAAGGCCGTTGCGCTGCACAAGGAAAATGATTTACAAAAATCTCTTAAATTATCATGTCGCTGCCCTGCTGGTTGATAGCCGCCATGGCGGACTTTACGGCGGTACGGGCAGAAAGGCCAATTGGGATCTGGCTTTGCGGATAAAAAACAAAAAACCGCTGATTCTTTCGGGTGGTCTTAATGAAGAAAACATTAAAATAGCTTTGGAAAAAGTTGCACCGCAAGCGTTCGATATCAACAGTGGTGTCGAAATAAAACCCGGTAAGAAAGATCATAACAAGATTGCCCGCATGCTGGAATTTGTGCAGTCGGCGGATATTCCAGCCCGGCCATACGCCATTAATTTTTACAAAGAGAGGAAACAGATGAAGAAATTACCGGATAAAAACGGACATTTCGGCATTTTTGGCGGCCGCTATGCCGCTGAGACATTAATGCCCGCACTGATTGATCTAGAAAAAGCCTACAGAGCGGCGCAAAAAGATAAATCCTTCCAAAAAGAATTTGCCGATTATCAGCGTGACTATACCGGGAGGGAAACACCGCTATATTTTGCTCAAAGGATGTCAAAGGCATTAGGCGGAGCCAAAATATATTTGAAGCGCGAGGACTTTAATCATACCGGCTCTCATAAAATAAATAATACGTTCGGACAGGCACTTTTAGCGCAGCACATGGGCAAAAACAAAGTGATTGCCGAGACCGGCGCCGGTCAGCACGGTGTAGCCACGGCCACCGTAGCGGCGCTATTCGGCATGGAGTGCAAGATATTCATGGGAGAGGAGGATATCCGCCGCCAGGCACCCAATGTATTTCGAATGAAGATTTTGGGTGCCGAAGTTGTTCCTGTGTCAGAGCGGCACGGCGACACTGAAAGACGCCATGAACGAAGCGATGCGTTACTGGGTTTCGAGTGTCCGTGATACTTTTTATATTATCGGCATCAACCGCCGGTCCTCATCCATACCCGCATGATGGTGCGTGATTTTCAGTGCGGTAATCGGCCAGGAAACGAAAAAGCAAATCCATGAAAGTCGCAGGCTCGGGACCCTGATGTTCTGATCGCCTGCGTCGGTGGTGGCAGCAATGCTCTGGGGATGTTCTATCCGTTTCCGCAATGAAAAAAATATAGCTATGTACGGCGTGGAAGCCGCCGGTCATGGAGTTTGCATCCTTTCGCGCATTCAGCCAGCACTCTTGCGCAGGATGTCGGGTCTTGCTATGGCAACAAAGACCTATCTTCTTCAGGATGCCTGCGGCCAAATCCGCGATGCCTATTCCATCGCTGTAGTTCTCCATTACCCCGGTATCGGCCCGGAACATGCCTATTTATCAAAGATATAAAACGGTAGATTATGTCTCCGTTACCGATCAGTAAGCCGTCGAGTGCTTTTTCTTTCCTTTTTCCCTCCTGGAGGGAATTATTCCCGCAATGGAAAGCGCCCATGCGCAGAATGTGCAGCATTAGCTTTCTCCTTAGCGCCTTGATATCCTTTGAATGCAACATGGTGTGATTATAGAGTTCCGGGAAATAAGAATTTATTTTTTCTTGACAATAATTTTAAGTTTGTTTATAAGGCAATCAAACAAACGGTAAGGTTTTTCACGATGGACAGAAAACTAAACGCAAATATTAATTTTTACGGGTATTTCTTTTATACCTATTTTGCATCGGTCTGCCCATCGTTGAGGAGGACTTGTTAAGGTAAATTAAACACCAAAACAGCCATGGGTAGAGCGAAAACAAGCTGCCCATGGCTTTTCTTTTTTTTAAAGGCCATGGCGGCAAAAGCCATGGCCTTTTTTAGTTGTGAGGAGAAAAACATGATTATTGTAATGAAGAATCAGGCAACAGATCAGCAAATTGAGAATGTGATTAACTGGATTGAGTCTATCGGCTGCAGAGCGCATCCGTCGCGCGGCGTGGAAAGAACGATAATCGGAGCAGTAGGCGACATGCGTGATAAATCAATCCTGAAATATGCAGAATCTTTACCGGGAGTAGAAAAAACAATGCCAATCTTAAAGCCCTATAAATTAGCAAGCCGGGAATCACATGAAGGCAATACAATTGTTTCAGTGGGGCAAATACCCATCGGCGGCCCCGAATTCATTGTGATGGCCGGACCCTGTTCCATTGAAAGTGAAGAGCAATTACTGGAAAGCGCCTATATTGTGAAAAAAGGCGGCGCCCAGATTTTACGAGGAGGCGCATATAAACCACGCACCTCGCCTTACAGTTTCCAGGGGATGGAGGAAGAAGGCTTGAAGCTTTTGGAACAGGTTCGCCTGCGCACAAAAATGCCCGTTGTCACAGAAGTGGTCAATCCTGCGGATGTTGACCTTGTCGAATCATATGCCGATATGCTGCAGATTGGCGCGCGCAATGTGCAGAATTTTGCCCTGCTCAAGAAAGTCGGCCAGTCGCAAAAGCCGGTGCTTTTAAAAAGAGGGATGATGACGACGATTGAAGAATTGCTGATGTCGGCAGAATACATCCTGTCGTCGGGAAACCCCAACGTCATCCTCTGTGAACGCGGTATCCGGACATTCGAAACGGCGACTCGCAATACACTGGATTTGAGCGCTGTCCCCGTTTTAAAAAGCCTGACGCATTTGCCGGTTGTTGTTGATCCCAGCCATGCCGCCGGTCACTGGAGACTGGTTATTCCGTTGAGCCGTGCTGCCGTTGCCGTAGGTGCTGACGGCCTGATTGTGGAAGTGCATCCGCGCCCGGAGACGGCAGTCTCCGATGGGATGCAGTCTTTAAAACCGGAAAAGTTCTATCAACTAATGGATGAATTGAGAGCTGTTGCTTCGGCAATAAGGAAATAACGGAGAAACCTAATGCGGTCAATAAAAGTCAATCTCAATAAAAAGTCATTGTCATCTTACGAAATCTGCCTCGGCCATGCCATTTTTGACCGGACGGCGCTGCTTATTGCCAAAAACCATAAGGCCGCCCATCATATTGTTATTACCGACACCAATGTCAGCAGATTGCACGGCGCAAAACTCCTTGCCTCGTTAAATGATGTCGGCTTGCATGCCGATTTGATTGAGTTTCCGGCCGGGGAAACTTCGAAGAATATTTCCACTGTTGTTGATCTGGCGGGAAGACTGCTGGATTTGGGGGCCGACAGGAATTCGCTGCTTATTGCCTTTGGGGGCGGCGTAGCCGGTGATATGGCGGGCTTCATCGCCTCCGTATTTATGCGCTCCGTTCCTTATATTCAAATTCCAACTACCTTGCTGGCACAGGTGGACAGCAGCATCGGCGGAAAAACGGCGATTGACCTTCCCCAGGGGAAAAATCTGCTGGGGACTTTTTATCAGCCGCGGGCGGTCTTTACGGATTTGAGCTACCTGGCAACTCTGCCGGAAAAAGAATTTAATAATGGGCTTGCGGAAATTATCAAATACGGCATTATCGACGATGAAAAAATGTTTCGCCTGCTGGAAGATGAGATGGAATCGGTAAAAAGAAAAGATCCGGCATTATTGTTAAAGCTTGTGGAATGCTGCTGCCGCATCAAGAAATCAATTGTGGAAATTGATGAAAAGGAGCAGGGTTTGCGGCGTATCCTCAATTACGGCCACACGCTGGGGCATGCTCTCGAAGCGCAATCCAATTTCACCGTCTCGCATGGTGAAGGAGTTGCTCTGGGGATGATTGCCGCCGCGCGAATTTCCGAAAATTGCGGCTATCTCGAATCGGCCGGTCGGGAGCGCATAGAAAAACTTATACAGAAAACGGGATTACCCTGCCGGATACCGGAGAGTATTTCGTCGGAAGGAATAATTTCCCGGCTAAAAATGGATAAGAAGAAAGAAGGCAATATTATCCATTTCGTCTTGCTGAAAAAAATCGGCCTGCCGTTTGTCAACGGAGGGATCGATGAGAAAATTATCGCACCCGTAATTGAAGGAATGAGATGATGAAATCCCGACTGGAAAAACTTAGAGAAAGCATTAAAGAGAAGGACAGGGAAATTATCCGGCTTCTCAATGATCGTTCGCAGATATCCGTTCAGATCGGCGCAGTTAAAGGGCAGGAAGGATTGGATGTATATGACCCCTCGCAGGAGGCAAGAGTTTATGGCTACTTGCAGGAGCTCAATTGCGGGCCGCTGCCGCCGGCAGCCGTCAGGGCAATATTCCGGGAGATTATTTCTGCTTCCCGCGATTTACAGAAACCGACAACAGTTGCCTATCTCGGGCCGGCTGCTTCGTTTTCTCATCTGGCAGCCCGGCAGCATTTTGGGAAGTCCTGCAGTTTTGTTCCGCAGCCGGGGATTGACCGTGTTTTTGATGAATTGGAAAGGGGTTCCATTGATTGGGGTGTAGTTCCTGTGGAAAATTCACAGGAAGGTTCCGTTAATATTACACTGGACCGGCTTATTTTGACGCCCTTAAGAATTCGGGCGGAAATATATCTGCGGATCAGCCAATGCCTGATTTCTTCGGCAGAAGATATGAAGAGCATTAAAAAAATATATTCTCACCCCCAGGCGTTAGCTCAGTGCCGGAACTGGTTCAAGGCCAATCTGCCTGATTGTGTGCTGGCCGAAACGGAAAGTACAGCCGCGGCTGTGCAAATAGTTAAAGGTAAAAAAACTCAAGCGGCCATCGGCAGTTCCCTTGCTGCCGTCAAAAACAGACTGAATATATTAGCGGCAGGTATTGAAGACAATACTTCCAATACAACACGTTTTTTGGTTCTCGGCAACGGGGAAAGCGGAGCGACCGGCAGGGATAAAACTTCTTTGATCTATGCGACAGCTCATTCGCCCGGTTCGCTGCACCGCGCTCTCGCTCCCTTTGCCCGGCGGCGGATAAATCTGATTAAGATTGAATCGCATCCGGTTAAAGAGAGGTTGTGGGAGTATCTCTTTTTTGTCGATATTGTCGGCCATACTGCCGAGAGAGAAGTGAAAAATTGCCTGGACGAGTTGAAAAAGAAAACAACTTTTTTAAAAATTCTTGGTTCTTACCCGAGAGCGGAAGGCGGGCTATGATTTGCATACCCATTATCGCTAAATCCAATAAGGAAGCATTACACGAAATCGCACTCGGCTGCCGCATAGCTGATGCCATTGAGTTGAGGATGGATCTGATTGAGGATGGATCTCTGGCTGAACTCATTTCCACCTCACGGTCCATCTCCGGAAAGGTGCGGATAATTGTCACCTGGCGGGAAAAAGCGGAAGCGGAACAAACCGGGGAATTCCTACATGCGGCAGGCAGGGCCGGAGAGCAGAAAGACAAAAAAATGGCTGTCCTTAACCAGGCCGTGGAACTTGGCGCCGACTATATAGATATTGAACTTTCCGCGGGCAGAGAGGCAATAGAGGAGTTAAAATCGCGTTGTGAAAAACGGGGCAGCTTTACAAAAATTATAATTTCTTATCATGATTTTAAAAGAACTCCTGCACTGACCAGGTTGAAAGCAATATTTCATACCTGCCGGGAGTATCAACCTGCCGTTGTGAAAATAGTTACTTACGCCCGGAAGCCTGAAGATAATTTTCCGGTGCTCAGTTTGATACCCTATGCCCGCAAACATTCGCAGGATATTATTGCTTTTTGCATGGGGGATCATGGCCGGATCAGCCGTCTGCTGGCGGCTTCTCTGGGCAATTTCATCGATTTCGCGACGCTCCCTCAAGGCGCACCATCGGCATCGGGACAGTTTACTGTATCCGAGATGAAGCAAATTAACGCAATGATAAAGAGTGCGGTAAAACAGCAAAAGCCGGGGGGTGTTTTTTCAACGGAAGCTCCAGGGGGAAATTATGTTTTATTGGGCAATCCGGTAAAACAAAGTCTTTCGCCATTGATGCACAAGGCTGCGCTCGATGATCTTGGCATTGAAGGGAGCTATAATGCGTTTTGCGTATCGAATCTGGCCGCCGCGGTGCAGGGCATAAGGGGAATGGATATCCGCGGCGCAAGCGTGACCGTACCTTTTAAAACCGCTATTATGGAATTCCTGGATGATATCGACAACGATGCCTTGAAGATCGGGGCGGTTAACACAATTAGCAACAAAAACGGCCGCCTTACCGGTGGGAACACTGATTGGCGGGGATTGATTTTCACTCTCCGGGAAGCAATGATGATTAAGGGGAAAAAGTTCGTGATTATCGGCGCCGGCGGCACAGCCCGGGCGGCAGTTTACGGAATAATCAAGGAAGGCGGATTCCCTGTCATAGCTAATCGCACGGAGGTAAATGGTAAACTTCTGGCCGGTCAGTTCCACTGCCCGTATTATGCGTTGGGCGAAATCGGGAATATAAAGGCTGATTGTCTGATTAACACGACACCGGTGGGCATGTATCCTCATATTGATAAATCACCGGTAGATGCTAATGCTCTGGCCGGATTTAAATATGTGATGGATGTCGTTTACAATCCGCAGAAGACGAAGCTGCTGCAGGAAGCCTTCCAACAGGGCTGCCATGTTCTGCCGGGATTAAATATGTTCGTCCACCAGGGCGCCGAGCAAATCAAACTCTGGACAGGTCTTGAGCCCGATCGGACATTAATGAAAAAAGTAGCGGCGGAAAGGTTGGCCCGGATTGAATAAAGAAGTAAATGTCGAATCAACAGGCCCGGTTGTCCGGATTCCCGGTTCCAAAAGCCTGACCCAGCGGGCGCTGGTGACGGCGGCGCTTGCTAAGGGCAATTCCTTTATCGGCAATGCCCTTATTGCGGAAGACACGTCCTATCTTATGGAAGCATTGCGCGCATTGGGCTCAACGATTGTTTTCGCTGAGGGCGGTGTTTTTGTTTCCGGGACCGCGGGAAAAATTTCAGAACACCGGGAAAGAAATATTTCTGGGAAATAATGGGACGGCGCTGCGTTTTCTGATTGCGTTGGTAACATTGGGCAGCGGTAAATATATTCTGACAGGAGGGAAAAGACTCTGTGAACGTCCCGTCGGCGCATTGGTCGAGGCGCTGAAGAGCATGAATGTGGATATTTCCTGTCTCAATAATTGTCCACCGGTAACTGTGAAAGCCGCCGGTCTGACGGGTGGAAAAATTATTCTGAAAGACATCGAGAGTTCACAGTATGTTTCCGCGCTGCTTCTTTGCGCTCCCTACACGAAAAAGGGAATTGATCTTTCTTTGCAGGGGGGAATTGTTTCGGCGCCCTACATCGATTTGACGGTTGATGTGATGCGGGATTTTGGCGCCCAAATCAGCTGCAACAGGACAACATGAGCTATTCTGTTGCCGCCGGGATAACTTACAAGGGACGCGATTATCTTGTCGAAGGCGATGCCTCCAGCGCTTCCTATTTCTTTGCGGCGGCCGCCATTCTGCAAAAAACGGTCAGAGTCAACGGCATCGCGATCAGTAGCAGGCAGGGCGATTTGCGTTTACTGAAGATTATGGAAGAACTGGGCTGCGGGCTGAATTCCGGAGACGACTGGATAGAAGTTGCCGGCAACGGTTTGCTGAGCGGCGATTTTACGTTCGATTTGCATGATATGCCGGATATGGTGCCGACGCTGGCGGTGCTGGCGGCTTTTCGCCGGGGTCAAACAACTATAAATAATGTGGCTCATCTGCGCTTAAAGGAAAGCAATCGTCTGGCTGCGCTGGCTTGCGAATTAAACCGCATGGGCATTGCGGCTCGAGAAACCGCGGATGGTCTTATTGTCCAGGGCGGCAGTCCTCAGCCGGCCCGGATTGAAACCTACAACGATCATCGGATTGCCATGAGTTTCGCCTTGCCGGCTTGGCTGTGCCCGGCATCGAAATTGTCGATAAAAAATGCGTGGATAAATCCTTTCCCGGTTTTTGGGAGGAGCTAAAAAAGATATGAAGATAGTTCTCGTCGGCTATCGCGCCACCGGAAAATCAACGGTCGGGAGGTTATTGGCCGCTAAACTAAAAATTCCTTTCTGGGATACCGATTTGCTGGTGGAAGAGAACCTGGGGGTGCCCATAAAGGAAATTATAGCTGTCAACGGCTGGGAATTTTTCCGTGCCAGAGAAAAAGAAGTACTGCAAAAGCTGGCGCAAGAAGCTGCAGGCGTTATTGCCACCGGAGGCGGAATTGTTCTGGCCCCGGAAAATATGGATTTGCTGAAGCGGATGGGTGTTGTGGTTTGGTTCAATGCGCCGCTTGCGGATATTATTGACCGGCTGCAAAATGATGCAGAGACCGATGCCCGGCGCCCGCAATTTACGGATGGAAATATTGTTCAAGAAACGGTTGATGTGCTGAGACAGCGTATTCCTTTGTATGAAAAAGCCGCCGATTTTACGGTTTATACCGGCGGCAAAAGCGCAGAACAGGTGGCCGAAGAAATTCTGCGGCATTGGAAAAAGAGGAGAGTTTAAGAATCCATTTAGAGGGAAGTGATTATGGCGGGAAATACAATAGGTGATATTTTCCGGGTGACAACCTGGGGAGAATCACATGGCGAGGCGTTGGGAGCAATTGTCGACGGTTGTCCGGCCGGTTTGGAAATTAATGAGTTCGATATTCAGCAGGCACTCGATAGAAGAAGGCCGGCCAAAACTGTATCGGCAACGGCAAGGCGGGAAGGTGATCGCGTGGAGATCCTGTCGGGTGTATTTGCCGGCAAAACCACAGGTGCACCGATTTCACTTTTGATCAGGAATTCCGACGTCCGCTCATCCGACTATGAGAAATTAAAAGATATTTTTCGTCCCGGACACGGCGATTTTACCTATCTGCAAAAATACGGCAGCCGAGACTGGCGGGGCGGCGGACGGGCTTCCGGTCGGGAAACGGCAGCGCGCGTTGCTGCGGGCGCCGTTGCCGAAAAAATTCTGGATACTGCGGGCGTCGAAGTGCTGGCTTACACGCAGGCTATCGGCGGAATTAGCATCAATCGTGACAAAATGCCCGCAGGCAGAGATCTGCGTCGTCGGGTGCGCGGCAATCTCCTTTTTTGCCCTGATCGCGAGGCAGCCGTTGCCATGGAAGAAAAACTGGCGGCCGCACATTGCGCAGCTGACACATTAGGCGGTGTTGTGGAAATCATTGTGCGCGGGTGTCCCGCAGGACTTGGTGAACCGGTATTTGACAAGATAGATGCTGCTCTGGCTTCCGCCCTGATGAGCATCGGTTCGGTAAAGGCGGTGGAAATCGGCGACGGCTTTGCCGCAGCGCAAATGAAAGGTTCGGAATTTAACGACCAAATGGGCAAGAAAGGCTTTCAATCAAATCATGCCGGGGGAATCCTTGCCGGCATAACCAGCGGCGAAAATATTGTTCTGCGTGCTTATTGCAAGCCGGTTCCCTCGATCGGCAAAGAGCAGCAGACACTGGATGCTGTAGGTAAAGTACGGAAAATTAAAATCCAGGGCAGACATGACGTGTGCGTGCTCCCGCGGATTATTCCGGTTTGTGAGGCAATGGTGAGTATTGTGCTGGCGGATCACTGGCTCAGGCAAAGGGCGGCGAAAATATGAAAGAAGCTGTTGTCGGCATTATCGGCGGCACCGGCGGCATGGGGCGCTGGTTTGCACGTATGCTGCGCAAAGATGGATATAAAGTCCATGTTTGTGGGCGGAGAACGCGGCTTGGTCTCCACGATCTGGTGGCGTTGTGCAATGTTATTGTTGTGTCCGTTCCGATCGCTGCCACAGCGGAAGTGATCAGGAAGGTGGGGCCAATGATGTCTGCCGATTCGCTGTTGATGGATTTAACCTCGCTCAAAAAAGAGCCGGTAGAATTGATGCTGGCTTGCTCGCGAGCAGAGATTATCGGCTGCCATCCCCTTTTTGGTCCGCAGCTGAAGGATATCAGAGGGCAAAATGTTGTTCTGTGTCCGGCTCGGGGCGATAAATGGTTGCCCTGGTTGAAAGTGATTCTGGAGAGAAAAGGCTTGATCATGATCGAGAAAACGCCGGCAGAGCATGATCAAATGATGGCGATAGTTCAGGTGCTCAATCATCTCAATACAGTTTCTTTTGGTTTGGCGCTGGCCGCAGCCGGAATTGAACTGGCCGAAATTAATAAATTATCCACACCGATTTTCCAGACAAAGATGGAAATAGTTAAAAAAGTATTTACCGAAAACCCGGGACTTTATACAGACATCATCAGGCAAAATCCCGCAACAATGAATATGATAGATCTCTATGAAAAGACTCTGGCCGATATCCGCGCGCTTGTTCAATCCGGAGATGGAGCACAGCTGAAGGAAGCGATGGAGCAGGCGGCAAAGAAATTAAAGGGGACGGTTCTATTTAATTAACATCCTCAATTTACCCACCGCTAATTTTAAATGATTCCAGTGATGTAAAAACACAGTGTGTGATGAAATGCCAAAAAGAAAAACAATTGTATCTTTTTATTTTGCTTTTAAAATGACATGGTGTATTTTAACGGGAAACATCAAAAGGAAAGCACTTATGGAAGATAAAATTAATGAAGTAGCGGCAATGATCGCCCGCGGCTAAAAAGATAGTGTTTTTTACCGGCGCCGGCGTGAGCACGGAATCCGGCATTCCCGATTTCCGCAGCCCGGGAGGCCTGTGGACAAGGTTTGATCCTGATGATTTTACAATTGATAAATTTTTGCAATCCGCAGAAACGCGCCGGAAGATGTGGAAGATTCTTCTGGAAGGCGGCTTAATGGCTGATGCACAGCCCAATGCCGCCCACTATGCTATTGCTGAACTGGAGAAAATGGGGAAACTGAGCTCCGTCATCACTCAGAATGTTGATAATCTGCATCAGAAGGCCGGTAATAGTCCCGCCCTGGTGCATGAATTGCACGGCAATATGCAGTGGCTGGTTTGCCTGCAGTGCGGGGAAAGATATTCGGTGGATATTATGATTCGGAAATGCCATTCCGAAGATTATGTTCCGGCATGCAGTAGATGCGGCGGTATATTAAAGCCGGATGTTATTTTTTTCGGCGAGCCACTGCCCCAGAAAGCCTTAAGGCAGGCAACTTATTCAGCTCAGGAGTGTGATTTGTTTATTATTATCGGTTCCTCCCTGGTTGTTTATCCCGCCGCATACATGCCTCAGTACGCCAAACGGGCAAGGGCCGCAGTCGTCATAATCAATATTGGTCCGACCGAACAGGATGAACTTGCCGATGTGATTATTGACCATTCCGCAGGGGAAATAATGACCAGGATTATGGAAAGGCTGAAGGCTAAAGGCGGTAGGCCAATATGAACGGGAGCGAAACACCCCACAAAACACCCTGGCAGTCTTCGGTCTATGGAGTTTCCTTATGTGTTTAATTCTGTTTGCTTATAAAGTTCATCCAGCCTACCCGTTAATTGTTGCTGCCAATCGCGACGAATTTTATGAGCGGCCGTCTTCGCCTGCTGAATTTTGGGAGGATGCTCCGCAAATCCTTGCCGGCCGTGATTTAAAAGAAAAAGGTACCTGGCTGGGAATTACCCGGGAAGGAAGGTTCGCCGCCATTACTAATTACCGCGATCCGGCGTCCCTTAAAACCGGCGCACCGTCGCGCGGCAAACTGGTTAAAAATTTCCTGCGAGGTTCATCCGGCGCAGCAGTTTATATTGAAAAGATTTCCCGGCAGGCTGGTCTTTACAACGGCTTTAATTTAATTTGTGCGGACAGTACAGGACTTTTCTTTTACTCCAACCGCGCCCATATGCAAAAACTGCCACCCGGAATTTATGGCCTGAGTAATCGTCTATTGAACAGCCCCTGGCCGAAGGTTCTGCAGGGCCGGAAAGCCTTATCTGCGGCAATGCATAAAAAAGGTGCTGAACTGGAAGCGGCGCTCTTTGCTCTCCTGGCTGATCGCCGGATTGCGCCGGACAGCAAACTTCCCTCAACCGGTGTCGGACTGGAATGGGAAAGGCTGTTGTCAGCAATTTTTATTGAAAGCCCCGTTTACGGCACCCGCTCCTCGACAGTGCTCCTGCTGGGGAAAAATAAATGGTTAAAGTTTGTGGAAAAAGTATTTGACGGAAAGCCGAACCATGGATCGAAAGCCGGTTTTCCTTCCGCCTGGATAAGAGGTAAATAATGGATGGAACAGGAGCTACAGCAATAGTTATCCCGTGGTTCCCCGTGTCGGTGTGGGGGCGATTACAATCCATGAAGGCCGGATATTGCTGGTAAAGCGCGGCATAGAACCGAGCCGCGGCTTATGGGCGATTCCCGGCGGAACGCTTAAACTGGGCGAAACATTGCAGGAATGCGCCGCCCGGGAGATTTTGGAAGAAACAGGCATAACTATAAAAGTAGGTAAATGCCTTTATGTTTTTGATTTCTTTGAATATGATGACAGCAGAAAAATTAAGTTTCACTTTGTTGTTGTTGATTTTGCCGGGGAATATATATCGGGTCAGCCCAAAGGAGCGGATGATGCCGAAGAGGCCCGCTGGTTGAAGCCTGAAGAATTAAATAAGCTGCCGGTGTCAAAAAACACTATTGCGGCATTGAAGGAAATCGGGTTTATAGCATGAAGGACAAGGATATGTATGGTGCAACCGCCTTTGTCCTTGAGCTTTGTGCCTTGATCCTTTGTCCTTGTGCCTTGAACCTTGAACCTTCCTTAAGGAGGTCTTTATGAAAGTTGTTTATTCTGAAGATTACAAGCAAGTTTATTCGACTGACCCCGCCTCTGCCGCCGGCAGAATTGAAGCAATAGAAATTGCGCTGCGCGGGAAAGTGACTTTTGTGGAACCGGCGCCCGCATCGGAAGAAGATATCCTGAAGGTGCACACTCCTAATCATGTAAGAGATGTCGAGCGTGAAGGTGTTTATGATATTGCTGCTTTGGCCGCCGGCGGAGCAATTATGGCCGCCCAGGTAGCCCTCACCGAGCCCTGTTTTGCCGTCATTCGTCCTCCCGGCCATCACGCATCGGCGGGCAGCGCCTGGGGCTTTTGCTATTTTAATAATATGTCCATTGCCCTGCAGAAACTGCAGCGCGAGGGAAAAATTAAAAAAGCTTTTGTCCTTGACTTTGATCTGCATTACGGCGACGGTAATGTGAACATTCTGGAGGGCAAGGGATATGTAACGATTCTTAATCCTGCAGGGGCGGATCGTAATGAATATTTAAAAAGTGTTGAGGCAAAGCTGGCAAAAACCGATGCGGATATGATTGCCGTTTCCGCCGGTTTTGATAATCATGAGCAGGATTGGGGCGGCCTTTTGAAAACGGAAGACTATACATTTATGGGAAATCTCGTGCGGGAAGCGGCACAGCGCAACAAAGGCGGCTGTTTTGGCATTCTGGAAGGCGGCTATAACCATGCCGTTTTAGGCAAAAATGTCCTGGCTTTCATTCAAGGTCTGGGAAGGCTTCCATGAGAATAAATATTGAACAAGTCAGAACAGTCGGCGCAGGATTGCTGCGACCGGAAGGGGTCATGGCGGCAGATGACGGCCATATTTACACAGCTGACGCCCGGGGTTGCTGTTCCCGGATTGGCCGCGATGGCAGCACATCCTTTTTCGGAACGTTGGGCGGAACGCCCAACGGGATTTGTCTTGATAAAAAAGGCAACTGCATAATTGCCAATATCGGCAATGGTGAAGTGCAATTATTGTCCGGCGACGGAAGTCATTTAGTTTTGCTCACCGCAGCACAGGGCAAAAGGATGTACACACCCAATTTCCCCTTTATTGATTTTTCCGGGCGCCTCTGGGTATCCAACTCCACTGATGATCCCAATATTGATTCCTCTTTGCGCTCGCCTGTTCCCGATGGGTGCCTTGTTCTTATTGCTGAAAACAGAGAACCGCAGATTGTCGCCGACGGCATTTGCTTTGCCAATGGAGTTGCGGTGGATCAGACGGAGAAATATGTTTATGTGGCGGAAACCATGAAGAGACGGATTCTGCGCTTTCCGATAAAAAAGGATAGTTCTCTGGGGGCAAGAGAAGTCTATGGGCCGGAATTTCTTGGCTCCAAGGGTTTCCCCGACGGTATTGCTTTTGATGAAGCCGGGAATCTCTGGATAGCATTTCCCATGGCCAATGCCATCGGTTTTATCGATCCTGCCGGAAAATTGGATATGTATCTGGAAGATCCGGCTGGGAAGATACTGCGGGCTCCGGCCAATATATGCTTTGGAGGAAAGGACAGGAAGACTGCTTTTATCGGCAGCCTGGGCTGCACAAACATTCCCTGTTTTGAAGTTCCTTATTCCGGGGCCAGATTAATTCATCAAGCGGGCTGATATTAATTTTCGACAGGCGCAAACTTGCGGATTCAAGAGGCAGAAAGAATAAGAAAGGAAATTTATGCATGAGGAATATTTAAGACCGACGGAGTTTATTGACAGCGAATCGCCCGCTGTTCAATCATTTGCTAAGGAAGCAGTGCAGGGCGCAACGACAGATGTCGATAAGGCAATTAAACTGTACTATGCCGTCCGGGATGGTATTTATTATGACCCTTACCGGATAGAAACCACACGGGAGGCATTCAAGGCCAGCGTTATTCTGGCCAAGGGATACGGTTATTGTGTGGCCAAAGCCATTGTCCTGGCTGCCGCATGCCGGGCACAGGGCATTGCCTGTCGTCTCCATTTTGCCGATGTTCGCAATCATCTGACAACGGAGCGCTTAAAGAAAATTATGCAAACGGACATTTTCACCTATCATGGCTATAACGATCTTTTTCTGGAAGGGCGCTGGGTAAAGGTGACGCCGACTTTCAATCAATCGCTCTGTGAGCGGTTTAAGGTCAAGTCTCTTGATTTCGACGGTTTAAACGATGCCGTGTTTCATCCCTTCGATATGGCGGGGAGACGCCACATGGAATATATTGCTGATCACGGTTCTTTTGCCGATGTTCCTTATGAAAAAATCATCGAAGCATTTACCGCTTTTTCCGACGTATCCATTGGCAAGGCGTCAGCAACTGAAGCCGGCGCTTTTGAGCGGGAAGCGGAAGCCGAAAGAAAGTAAAAAAGCTGATTTATCCTGAGCTGACCTGTATTTCACTTTCCCGGCAGCGTCCAATCCAGCTTTGTCCGGATTATCGCTTACACCTGCGGCTGCTCTGTGGTTATAGTAGCCGCGGATCAACTATTACGAAAAGAAAGTGATTAAAGAGATTCATGACCAGTGCGGATTAATAACTCTGAAGGAATATGCAATGGCAAGTTTTATTGGAAATCCAAGACTTGTCCCTTTACTGTCCCCCTTCTCCTATGAATCTGCTCAGACAGATCCGTTCATACTCTTTTCACTCTGATAGAGCATCCGGGTTGCATTTCCAATGATGTCAGGTGCGCAATTATATGGCATAAGTATTTGAAAAAATTTTCTTTACAGCAGTAAATGTTTCAAAAAATATTTTGGTGTTGACGACTGATGTGAACGATGATATTGAATTTTCCTCTCTGCCGGATATCTTGGCATTTAACAATTCAAATATTGGAGGCGTGATCGATTGCTTTCGCTACAGCACATAACCAAAAAGTTTGGTGGATTGGCAGCAGTCAAAGATGTGAGCTTTGAAGTAGAAAAGGGAAGCATAGTGGGGTTGATCGGCCCGAACGGATCGGGCAAAACAACCTTATTCAATGTCGTTTCAGGTGTTTTTCCCCTGACAAGCGGCAAAGTCTTTTTTGATGGACGTGACATAACATCAATGGAGTGTTCGAGGGTGGCGAATCTGGGTCTTGTAAGAACATTCCAGATTGTGAGACCTTTCAACGAGCTTTGCGCACTGGATAATGTTGTCGCAGGAGCCTTTCAACGCTGTAAATCCAGCGCCAAGGCCGAAAAGGCGGCCATCGAAACAATGGAATTGTTGGATATTTGTCAATACAAGCATATTTTGGCCAAGAACCTTACGCTCGCTGCAAAAAAACGACTCGAAATTGCCAGGATTTTATCGACCAAGCCGAAGATGATCATGCTTGACGAGGTCATGGGTGGCCTCAACCCGCAGGAAACAGAGCAGTTGCTGGCAACGATCAGCCAAATCAACAAATCCGGCATTACTGTGCTGATTATCGAACATAAGATGAGATGCATCATGGAGCTTTCCACAAAAGTGGTTGTGCTGAATAATGGCGAAATGATAGCCACGGGCACTCCGGCGGAGATCGTCAGAAATCCGGAGGTCATCAAGGCATATTTAGGGGTTGATTACAATGCTGAGAGTTACTGAGCTAACCACCGGATACGGGGAAAATAAGGTGCTGCTCGGGGTATCCGTCGAGATCAATCAGGGTGAAATCGCGGGGCTTGTCGGGTCCAACGCTGCAGGAAAAACGACCCTGTTGCATACAATTTCCGGTGTGAACAAGGTTTGGGCGGGGAAAATCGAATTTATGGGACAAGATATAACCAGGATGTCGCCACAGTATAGGACAGAGATGGGACTCATCCACTGCCCCGAAGGGCGGAAATTGTTTCCGACATTAAATGTGCTGGAGAATCTGCAGATCGGAGCGTTTTCGAAACGCGCGAAAAAGAACAAAGACAAGACATTGAAACACGTGTATGAGATGTTCCCCATCCTGGAGGAAAGAAAATACCAACCAGCAGGCCTGCTTTCCGGCGGTGAACAGCAGATGTGCGCGATCGCGCGGGCTTTGATGAGTGATCCTGCGCTGCTGATCATGGATGAGCCCTCGTTGGGGCTTGCCCCGATCATTGTCCAAAAAGTTTTTGAGATCATCGAGCAGATCAATAAGGATGGCGTGACCATATTCCTGGTGGAGCAAAACGTGAGAAAAGCGCTGACACTGGCTGCTAATGCATATGCGATGGAAAACGGCAGGATCACAATGCACATGACAGGACAGGAGCTTCTGCAGAACGAGAACTTGCGGAAGACCTATCTCGGAATCTGATAGTCTTTATGGAGCGCGCGCCAAACTTTTATAAAAACAACGAATGACGTTGATTTTGATAGAGGATGAAACATGAAAAAGATGGTGTGGTACTTGTGTCTGTTACAAGAACAATAAATTGGCATTGATTTTAATCAAGGAGGATGGAACATGAAAAAGATGGTGTGGTTCTTGTGTCTGTTGATGGTTTCCCTGACTCTTCTTAGCGGTGGCTCTTATTCGGCACAAGCAGAAGAGGTTATTAAAATCGGAGTAATCCAGCCGCGCAGCGGACCATTGGCTGTATCCGGCGAGGACAGCTACTGGGGAACAAAGATTGCTATCGATATGGTCAACAACGCGGGGGGAATCAAAGGCAAGAAGATTGAAGCCGTTGTCGCTGATGTTCCTAACGCCGGTGCGGCGCAGAACGAAGTAAACCGGCTCATCCAGAATGAAAAAGTAAAAGTGATCACCGGGATCTACGGCAGTGCAATGGCCGAAGTCGCCGCGGGCATCTGCAACAGGAACGATGTCCTGTACTGGGAACACATCTCGGTGACCGACCGACTGACAAAGCAGGGTTATAAATCGGTGTTTCGTGTCCACATCAATGGGTCTCTTTTCGGTGAGCAAGCAGCTCAGATCGCGGAAAATTTTGCGGGCAAAATCGGCCTTGATCCCAAGAAGGCGACTATTGCCGTCGTCAGCGAAAATGGTGACTTCGGAAAATCGATCGCCAGCGGGGTTGTAAAATACGCTAAAGAAGCAGGGATGAAGATCGTCCTCAATGAACTGTATGACTCCAAAACGACGGACACATCCCCCATCGTACTCAAATTGAAGGCATCCAATGCCGACATCGTAATCGCAACTTCGTATATCAATGACGGCATCGACATCACGAAAAAGTCCAAAGTTCTGGACTATTCTCCGAAGATCTTCCTCGGCATCGGGTCCGGCTATGGTCTTGCCGCCTATGGCAAAAGCCTCGGAGCAGATGCGGAGGGTATGATCGACCTCGATCCGACATCGAGCCCTCTGGTTAAGAACCTGGATCCGGCCATGGCGAAGTCCGTCGCCGAGTTCCAGAAACGCTTCCAGGCAGCCAGGGGATATGCTTCCCCAACGGTCGGCTATCTTTCCTGGCAGGCAACATGGGTTCTGCTGCACAATGTCATTGCCAAAGCAGGGGGAACTAACGATCTCGCAGCTATGATCCGTGCGGCGAAAGCTCTTGATATCAAGACCGGCTATCTGCCAACCGGAGCCGGAATCAAGTTTGACGAAAACGGACAAAACCAAAGGCCCGTCATTTCGGCTATGCAATGGCAAAAAGGGAAACTGGTTACAATTTATCCGGCATATCTGGCCAACGCAAAGCCGATCATGCTTCCCCTTCCTGCATGGAGCAAAAGGTAAACGGAGAGCGCCTGCGAAATGGCGGTATTTTAGAAATGTATAAGTCCGGCTGGGTGCGGCATCGACAGCGCGATTCCGCATCCAGCCAGGCACCTGATTAGTTTTGTTCAAGAGGGATATCATGCTACTGCAGCTTATCGTATCCGGAGTGCTATTGGGTGGTATATATGCATTGTTAAGCTTGGGCCTGTCGTTGATATTCGGCGTGTCCAAATTTGTCAATTTCGCGCATGGTGATTTTGTCATGAGCGGGATGTACATGGCCTTCGTCTGTTATATTCTGTTTACCCTTACTCCTTATTTTTCATGGCCACTGGTGCTTCTGGGCGGTGTGGTGTTCGGGTTACTGTTGTTCTGGGTGGCAAGGTCCACAATTGAAAAATCGGGGCTGAACCAGATTTTGGTAACCTTGGGGCTTTCCATGGTATTGCAGAACACTGTGATGCTATTTTTCAAATCGGACTACAAATCAATCCCCGCCACTTTCGGTTCCAGCATCAAGGCAGGCACAGTCTTCATATCCACGGAAATGTTGATCGCATTCATCATCGCCGTAGGTGTTACGGCCGTGTTTTTCTGCCTGATCAAATATACCGATACGGGCCGGGCGTTGCGAGCCGTCAGCGATGACAGGGAAGCAAGCAGGCTGATGGGTTTGCCGGTGAATAAGTTGGATCCGATTGCCTTCTGCCTGGGTATTACCTTAGCCTGCCTGGCAGGTGCTTTGCTGATGACACTATATCCGACGACGCCGACCTCCGGGTCCGGTTACAACCTTGTCGCCTGGGTTACTGTAGTTTTGGGCGGTCTGGGTTACTTACAGGGGGCTTTGGTCAGTGCGGTGCTCATAGGTGTCTGTGAGATCCTCAGCGGGTTTTATCTTGGCGCAGACCTCAGACAGGTAGTCTACTATTCCTTGTTCATCCTGGTTCTCGTTTTCCGGCCGCAGGGTTTATTTACCGGGTTGAGCATGAAGAAGGTGAAAAAATGAGTACGCTTTTCGCCACCAAGTACAGAGATTACCTGATTTGTGCCGCAGCGGTACTGATACTGCTGACAGGACTGATCAGCGACAACAAATACACGCTCGATATCCTTATCACCATGGTTTATTTCTGCACGCTCGCCAGCGCGTGGAATATTATGTGCGGATTTACCGGACAGCTGTCCCTCGGACACGGGGCATTTTTAGGGCTGGGACAATATACGTCGACCCTTTTGTTCACCAGGCTGGACATTTCACCGTGGATCGGGATGATGGCAGGCGGATTAACGGCGATGCTGCTGGCGATGCTCGTCGGGCTTACTGGCGCTTCGGCTGAAAGGCCCGTTCTTCGCATTGGCGACGATTGCGCTGACTGCAATCATGGAAATATTAGCGGTAAAATTCGACAACATCACAGGGGGGTCTGTCGGGATAATAATACCTTATCGGCCCAGCTTAGAGAACATGATTTTTCAGAACTATCATCCGACCTACTTCCTGTTTGTCTGCTTATTGGCAGTGGTGCTGATCGTTACGATCGTCATCAACAAATCCCGCCTGGGGTCAAACCTTGTAGCCATTCGGGAGAACGAATTAACAGCAGCTTCGCTGGGAATCAATGTGTTTCGGAACCAGGTGTATGCGCTGATGATCAGCTCTTTCTTTACCGGCGTTGTTGGTACGCTGTACGCGCAGCATGTTTTATTTATTGATCCGGCAGGTTCATTCAGCGTGGTTGTGTCGGAAAAGGCGGCGCTAATCTCGATCATCGGAGGCGCAGGAACGGTATTTGGCCCTTTAATCGGCGGAATCCTGCTGGCGCCTACGGAAATATTTCTGCGAACATGGCTGGGGAGCACGTATCAGGGGGCATACCTCATAATATATGGCGTGCTGCTGATATTTGTGATTTTGGTGATTCCCAACGGTATAGCCGGTACGCTTGGTGCATATATCAAGAAGACCGCTTCAAAGGTATAGGAAAAGCAGAAGATGGTCAAACTTCAAGAACCCTAAAACCCCGAGGATGCAATTGGCGCATCTGGCTCGTAAATGAGATCTTCATGAAGTGACCCCCGAACTGATCAACCAGATTGAACAGGCAAAGGCCAATGGATTCTGTCCGTTCGGCTGATAAGAGCAGTGAAGGTACTGTTTGATTATTGTATGAAAGGAAGTGTGTATAGTGTCCGTAGAATTGCCTGTTCACAGCAAGCAACCTCTTCAATGAGGCGCGCGACTACGCAATCGCGCATATCGCACCGTTTGCCGCCCAATGGGAAGAAGCGATGCAATTGCCCCGGGAAGCGATAGCCCATGCGGCAGCACATGGTTATTGTGGCATTGGGTTAACCCGGGAAGTTGGCGGCCGGGGATTGAATTTCCTGGAGAGTGCACTGGTTTACGAAGGACTTGCCCATGGGTGTGGAGGATTTACTTTCCTGCTTCAGTTGCACAATAACATTTCTTACGATATCGAAACATACTATGATTTGAGCGCGGAAGTAAAAAAATTACTGCCCGGCATGGCCTGCGGGAAAAACCTGACATCCTTCGCATTGACAGAAGAGTGCGGCGGTTCGGACCCATCGATGAACCAAAGTTATGCGGAACTGAGGCAGGATGGTTATCATCTTTTCGGTCGTAAGGTCTGGATTACCAATGCGGTAGACGCGCAACACCATGTCGTTTTTGTCCGAAACGGCGAGGCGAAAAATATGCTGATTTTCCTGGTAGACAGGGGAACACCCGGTTTGTTGATCGGAAAGAACCATATCCGAACCGGCGGCAATGTGATGTCCTGCGCAGATCTTACGCTGGAAGACTGTGTTGTACCGGAAGCGCGATTGATGTCCACGGACGGTTTCAGGGAAGCCCTGCGGGCGATCAATGTGGCCCGGATCTTCGTACCCGCCATTGCCATCGGCATCGCGCAGCGATCAATCGACCTGACGGTGGAATATCTGGGTGGAAGGCATACCTTCGGCAAACCGATCATCAGCAATCAGGGTGTGCAATGGACGCTGGCGGAGTTGGAGGCCCAGGTGGAAGCAGGCCGATGGCTGGTATACAGAACGGCGTCCTTGATGGATAAGGGCGCTAATGTGACCGCCCAAGCCGCCATGAATAAGCTGTATACAACGAATCTGGCGATGAAAGTCACGACGGAGTGCGCGCAATTGTTTGGAGCAAATGGTCTGGCCAGGGATTCAGCCATTGCCAGATTCATGGCCGTAGCCAAAATGTTGCAGCTGGTGGATGGTACATCCGAGATTCAGAAGATTATTATCGGGCGATCGCTGGAACGCAGAGCTATGCAGAACAGATAAGTCGCATTTAAAAGAGGGGTGTTGTTGTGGTCAATGTATTATCGGCCAATGAGGCGGCAAAGTTGATCCGGAATGGCGACATGGTCGTTTGTAACGGATTCGGTTCGCTGGGCTTCCCGGAAGAGCTGGCTGTCGCCATAGGCCGTCGTTTCCTGGAAACAGGCGAGCCCAGAGGTCTGCATTATTTCTTTGGCGCCGGACAGGGAGCGTGGGATGAAAGCAGGATGATCGAGCACATGTCCCACGAAGGAATGATAGCAAGCGTCATAGCCTCACACTTCACTCCGATGATTAAAATATGCCGGCAGATTCAGGAAAATAAGATTAAGGCATATAATCTGCCGCTAGGCATAATTTCGCATGTTTTAAGGGCATCCGCCGGTAAAAAACCAGGGATCTTAACCAAAATCGGCCTAAAAACTTTAGTCGATCCCAGAAACGGCGGCGGTGCTCAAAACTCCATCTCCACAGACAAGCTGGTCAGTGTGATGAATATCGAGGGCGAGGAATACCTGTTCTATAAATCAATCAAGCCAACGGTCGCATTACTTCGCGGCACGACGGCTGATATTAACGGGAATATAACGATGGAACACGAAGCGATCTTCGGTGATCCTTTTTCCTGTGCCATGGCAGTCAAGGCGAATGGCGGAAGGGTCATCGTCCAGGTAGAAGCTTTGTCACAGGATCGGGCTATCGCCAGGAACGTCAAGATTCCCGGAATCATAGTTGATGCCATTGTAGTCGAACCAAATCAATGCCAGACCATGATCGAGAAATGCAACTTATCCTATATTGGTGACCACTTGGTACCTGAATGTGATGTGGCGGACATCCTGGAGCACGTTCACGAATTGAACGAACAGATGGGGCGCAAACGCGAGCGTAGCAATGTGCACACCATTATTGCCAAACGCGCTGCCCTGGAGCTGACCAACGGCGCGATCGTGAACCTGGGCATCGGCATTCCCGAAATGATTCCCCGTCTGGCCAAGGAGATCGGGGCCCCTGCTGATATCATTTTGACGGTAGAATCTGGTCCGATAGGGGGAATTCCTTCTTCCGGCATCAGTTTCGGAGCTGCGGTCAATCCGGACATGATCCACGATATGGCCAGCCAATTCGATTTCTATGATGGCGGCGGACTGGACATTACTTTTGTCGGGGCAATGCAGGTGGACCGACACGGCAATGTGAATGTGAGCCGGGTGAGCAACAAAATCATCGGTGTGGGCGGATTCATTAATTTGACACAAACAGCGCGAAAGGTCGTCTTCTGCCTGCCGTTTACAGCCGGCGGGCTCAGGGTCGGATTTCAGGACGGCAGTCTGAAGATTTTGCAGGAAGGCAAAAAACAAAAATTCTACAATGACGTGGAAGAGATAAGCGCCTGCGGCGAAGTGTCCTCCAGTCTTGGCCAGAAGGTTTTATATATAACGGAAAGATGCGTTTTTGATCTGGTACCGGGCGGCTTGCGGCTCATAGAGGTGGCGCCCGGCGTGTCGGTCGAAACTGATATCCTGAATAAACTTCCCTTCCGGCCCTTAGTTGCTGAAAATATAAAAACAATGGATGCAAGAGCATTCCCAGGTGGTGTCCAATCCTGATGAGTGCAAAGTATCTTTGTGCGCTGTATCCAGGGACTGAGAGTTCGCAGGCATTTCTCTTCACCCGGGGTAGTCGGTTGATAAAAAATAGCAAAATACATATTCGATCCGCAGGACTTAGTATATTCAACAATAAGTGTAAAGACGACCGCTAACCATAGCTTCCTGCTATAAATAGTAGACATATCAATACGGTTTATGTATATTTCATGCCGAAATGAGTATGAGAAATATGTAGTTAGAGAATATGGACATTGTCCATTATTCTTGAATGATTTCATTTGTCCGGTGCATCTTGAACAGGGGTAGGTATCGCGGGACGCGTAAAATTTTCTCTGATTGCAGTTCTGTTTACGTCGATTGTTTCATCCGACCGGACCCGGGCTGCCGAACCTCCCTTCCGCTGGTGTTCTTAATTTAGGAGATATATTAAAATGAACGCCTTAAAAAAGAAACTAACCGTTGTGGAAACGGAAAGATGTGTTGGCTGCCAGAGCTGTATGTTTGCCTGTTCCAGAAGACAAGGAGAAGCGGGGCTGACAAACCATTGTATTGCTGTCCGATCTATCGGTGGTATGGAGCGAGGCTTTACTGTTGTTGTTTGTCACGCCTGCGAAAATCCCCCCTGCGCGAATGTTTGTCCCACTGATGCCCTGAAAAAACGAAAAGGCGGTGGTGTTTTGCTTAACGCGGATGCCTGCATCGGTTGCGGCAATTGCCTCAAGGCTTGTCTTATCGGCGCGATTGAAATGGATAAGACCACTATGAAGCCGGCGATTTGCATCCACTGCGGCTACTGCGTCTCATTCTGTCCGCATAATGTTTTAGGCTATAACTTGGCAAAAAATGGTGAAGTCAATGCTAAATAAAGAATCGTTGGACAATGTCCTTTACATAAACCTGTCCAAAAAAACCTTTAAAATTGAAAAGCGCACCGAATTATTTGAAAAATACATTGGTGGAACAGGCGTTGCCACACAATTACTCCTGGACGAATGCCCTCAAGGGATCGACCCTCTTGGTGTGGAAAACCCGATTATTTTTGCCGTCGGCCCGTTCACAGCTCTTTATCCTTTGGCGTCAAAAACAGTTGCGATGTTTAAGTCCCCGCTCACCGGAAATCTGGGAGAAAGTCATTGCGGCGGCCGAAGCGCCGTGGCAATTCGTATGGCCGGCTATGGCGCAATTGTTATCAAGGGGGCTAGCGATATGCCCATCTATTTATCAATACAGAGCGGCAAAGTGCTTTTTCGCGACGCTTCTTTGCTGTGGGGTTTGCGCACTGATTCAACTGGACGCATTATCAGGGAAAATGAAACAGGTGCTGGTTTGCGCACTATTATGCGGATAGGAAAGGCAGGAGAAAATCTCATCTCCTATGCTTCGGTGGCGACGGAAACATACCGGCACTTCGGCAGAATGGGACTGGGCGCCGTTTTTGGCGCAAAAAAGCTCAAGGCAATTGTTGTTCAGGGGAAATCATCTCTTCCGGTTACCGACTGGCAGCTATATCGCCAAAGCTATGACGAAATTTATCAGCAAGCGGTTCATTCGCCGGTGATGAAAAAATACCACGATTTAGGTACGGCGGAAAATGTTTTTCCTCTCTCCGCAAAGGGAGGCTTGCCGACAAAAAATTTACAGGAAGCAAGCTTCTCAGATGCTCAAGCCCTTTCCGGCGAAAATTTTGCGAAGAATTTTTTAGGACGAAGGCTCGCCTGCTCGCACTGCCCTGTTGGCTGCATTCACATCGCAGCACTACGGGAACCATTTGCCGATGAAAGCTATTTTTATAAGACATCAATGATATCATATGACTATGAACCAATTTACGCGCTTGGCTCTCTGTTGGGCGTTTCCACCCCTGAAGCATTTCTTAAACTCATGGACGTCGTTGAAGCCTGTGGTATTGATGCAATGAGCGTAGGCGTAGTCCTCGCCTGGGCAACAGAGACATATGCAAAGGGGCTTATCTCGCAAAAAGAAACGATGGGAATTATACCAGTATGGGGCGACGCTTCCGCTTACAATGCTATGGTAAAAAATATTGCTGGTCGAGAAAATGATTTTTATAAAGATCTCGGGCGGGGCGTGGAGCATGCCGCGCGAGTATACGGCAATAGGGATGGGGCGCTGTCTTTCGGCAAGAATGAAATGGCCGGTTATCACACCGGTGCGGGGACGCACATCGGGACACTTATCGGAATGAGGCATAGCCACTTGGACAATGCCGGTTATAGCATTGACCAGAAAATGTCGGTAAAGGGTAAGGTTTCTCCCCAACAACTAGTCGATGCGCTTTTGGAAGAAGAACGATGGCGACAAATACTTTCCAGCATCGTTGTGTGCTTCTTCGCGCGGGGAATTTACACGCCGGAAATAGTTTCTAAGTTGCTCGCTCTCTCCGGATTTGATATGCCGCCTAGTAAATTGAACGATATAGGACGTGCCATTCATTTGCAAAAATACCTGTTTAAAAAGCGGGAAGGTTTTTCTTTTAATGATATGCCTATTCCCCACAGAATTTTTGAAACCCCCGCCCCCGGTGGCATCGTTAATGAAGAATACATCCGTCAAGCCTTAGCATATATAAAAACCATCCTTGAAAGCGACAATGGATAGGAAATCAAAATTGCTACCTGCAACACAAAAATGGCACAAAAATGGAGTCAGGTCTTGAAATATCAGTTTTTATCCATTCAGGCTTACTTATAGCGTGTGGCATCTGTTAAGGTTTGAGAGGAAAGATTTACAGTTAATCTTTACACACGCTGTCAATATAACTTCGCCCTACAGCACTTTTATCATGTATGAAATGAGGACAATCCCTTTACCGGTCGCTCATTCCTGGTCCCAGCGAATTTCTGAAGCGGCGTTCTTTCCCGCAATTTTTCCGAACGCTAATGCCTCCGGAAAATTGCTTCCTCCCTGGTACAGGTACCCGAAAAATGAGCCAAGTTCTCCGGCAGCATACAACCGTGGAATGGGTTTGTCGTTTACACCTATTACCTGAGCCCTGGCATTATGGATGGGTCCCCCTTGGGTATTTATGAGGTTCATGCATAATTCAGTTCCGTAAAATGGGGGCGATTCAATAGGCGAAAGAGTATCAGGTGACCGATTAAGCTCAGGGTCAAATCCCTCTTGGCAATATTTATTGAATTTGCTTACGCTTTCAGCCGTTCTTTTGGGATCTAATCCCATCTTTCGTGACAACTCTTCAATCGTATCCGCCTTGATTATCCACCCTTTTTCTATTTCTCTGCTGTTGTCATCGCTCCATTCATAGATTTTATGAACCGTCATCCATGTGAGCGTTTGATCGCCGAGGTTTTTCTCCGGAACAAGGGGCCCTTTTTTTCTTAAGTTCTCATCAAAAATCATAAAGAAAGGTATATTGGAATATTCTGCCTTGTTGTGGTCAAAGCGACATACCTCGATATCACCCTTGTAGTGTCCCATTCTTCTTGATTCTTGGATAAAGCGTTGGCCATATTTATTTACAAAAATGTAACTACCGCTGATTGGGTCAAACGGAAGCGAGGCCGAACATTGGAAGTGCTCGCTGGGAGCCTTTATGGCGAAGTTCATAAATTCCAGGCTTGCCATGTGCCACAACTTGGCTCCCGCTGCGGACGACATGTTTAGGCCGTCTCCTGTGTTGTAAGGGGTGCCCGATGGAGAGAATCGCACCCCGGGGTAATTGAAATTCATCATCATCTCCGGGTCATTCTCATAGCCGCCACACGCCAAAACGACACCTTTCCTGGCCTTGACCCATAAGTTTTTGTTTTCTCTTTTGGCCACAACACCAATGATTTCCATGCTGGATGGATCTTGAATCAACCGGTCGGCCGGCGTTTCATACAGCACTTTAATTCCCCTGGCTTCCACATGCCTTAATAACCCTTTAAAGGCCGTGTGCCCGCCACCTTCGACCGCGATAACATCAACGATGGAGCCCGGTAGTGCGGGAAACGTTCCCGGTGCCTGGCGCCGTTCAACAAAAAGGGGGATGTCCAGGCGAGCCAGCCAATCCGGAATGTCAATGATCTCTTTTGCCAGGATATGTATCAGCTCTTCATCGGCGACCGTGCCAAACGACAGTGCTCGATAGTAATCAACCCCCCCGGACAAACTGGAAGGTACGAGCATATAGCCTGCACAGCAACCTGTATTTCCTCCAGGTTGATTGCTCGGCCCCTTTTCCAGCACGATTACCTCCGCACCGGCATCATGTGCTTCCAGAGCAGCAGCAGCACCAGCCCCTCCGAATCCCACTACAACCACATCTGCTTCCATATCCCATTTCGTAGCAGAAGCGGTATTATTTGCCCCCGCCAAGCTGGTTTTATATCGTTTTTCAGACATCCCTCCTCCTTTTCTTTATCCATGCTTCAAATCATGATATTATTTTTTCCAGTGCAGTATCGACCACCTTCGTTGCCCGTTGCGAGCAGCAACCTTCGAACGATATTCACTGTACAATCTAAAATAATTCCGTGACAACACCTCGAAGATATTTAGATAACATATAGATTAGATTACTGAGTCGTCTTGATGATGGTAAAGAATTCGATATTGCTTGTCAAGCTCTTTTGAATCTGGTCTGGCCGTCTTTCCGGAACACAATACTGGTCCGGTGCTATGGATTTAAAACATATAATTTAATTTAATATTACACTATCGCTGGGGGTGTGCACCCCTCCTTAAAGATATACGTGATTATGAGTTGCATTTAGCACGTACGGATATTAATGACGTTAGCCGATGCGGGCCGGAAAATATTTTCCCGTGATCTTATTCTTCTGGTCATCCAAACTGGTTAAAAACCGATCCACTCCACGATCTTCTCCACGGATTCTCGGGCAGAGACAAGCTTGTTTGCCGGATGATCCCAATCGGGATAGCCGATGGCAATACAGAGATGCAGTTTTTTCGAGGTGGGAATACCCGTCACCTTGTGCACCACCTCGGAAAACATGACACCCTGATCGTTGATGCATGTACCCAAACCGTACTCCAAGGCAACCAGGCAGATCGTTTGAGCCAACCCGCCGAGATCCGAAATCGCTAACCTCATTACCGTGCTATCAACCAGACTTTCATTCATGGACAAATAAATTGCAGACGGCGCTTCAAAGCCGCGAAAGCCATGCATAGTCCATTCAAGTCTTTTTTTCATGTCGTCACGCCCGATACTCAGCAGACGGTACAACTCGAAACCAAGAGCCCGCTGACGTTCCTTGTAAACTCCTTCCAGTGGTTTTGAATGTTCGGGAAAGTCCGGGTTCGGCTTCCCGCCGGAATTGAGCATATCCACGATCCCTTGCCTCAATTCTTCCAGGACCGCGCCCGTGATGACGGTGATATCCCACGGCTGAGTGTTTAATCCCGACGGGGCGCGCAGCGACGTCTGGATGATCTCGGTTAGAATCTCCTTCGATACAGGATCTTTCTTAAATCCCCGAACGCTAATACGTGACTTGATGGCGTTTTTTAGTTCCATAACTCTCTGCTCCCTATTGGATTTTACTTTATTTATTAATTAAAATTATTGCTTGTATGTCAGGGGAGGACAGAGGGAAGCTGTTAACTTATAAACTTCCTATTTCTGCCGACGCCACATTATCTCAGACATCCATCCGCCAATATTTTCATAAGCCATATCACAATTATGGATTAAAAGAACATTATTTATAACGGTTTGAAAGCAAGTATTTTCTTCAATGACGACATTTTACTGATTTCAGCTTACTATGTTTTGATTCGGGAATTATTCAAATTCCGGAATTTTGATCGCTATCTCTTGGATGGCAGAGTGTATTTTTTACACCTACTGTCAGATAAAACTTTGCTCTACTGCAATTAAACTATTTCATATTGTTAAAAGCGTTTCCTCGCTTTTTAAAATTTCCGTTAGCGGCATTCCCCAATACTTTACTTCAATGTTAAGTTTCTCTAAAGTTTCGGTCACGCCTAACTGATCTGCGCAGGCCCTGCACGCACTTATATGAACACCTGCCTCTAATGCTTTCTTAACCATTTTTTGAATATTTTCATCTTCACTCACCAATTTAGCAGTTGCGCCCCAAACAATAAGCGTGACTTTTTCCCACCAATTTTTAAGGAGAGAGTTTACCGTATACATGAACACCATTTTTTCCGCAGTTATTAGATCAGCATTGGTCCATAATACATAAAGATGTTTTTTTTCACTCATCTGTTACCTCCTTTTTTACTGCGTTTAACTACTGAAATTAGATTTTCATTATTATTTATGCCTATACATTTCACGATACACAATCCTCAGTGCCGCTGGGCCATTGTGTCCCTCAATCAAGGGTTGCAACGAATGCCACCTCTCTGGGAACCTTGTAGGAGGATAGGTATGTCCGGCAATGACGCATGATTTCTTTTTCGTCTATCTTGTCGCCGGGCTTCTTTATGATTAGAGCTTTGACAATCTCGCCCCGCAAAGGGTCTTTCTGACCGACGACTTTTGCTTCGACAACCGCGGGGTGCATTTGCAGGATTAACTCCACCTCTTTGGGGTAGACATTGAACCCGCTGGTAATGATCATGCGTTTCTTCAAACCGACCAGGAAAACGTATCTATCCTCATCCATGTAGGCCAGATCGCCCGTGTGCAGCCAGCCGTTGCGTATAACCTCAGCAGTCGCCGCTTCATCCTTGTAGTAACCCTGCATAACGACATCACCGCGGATGACCAGTTCTCCCGACACTCCCGCCGCCACTTCACAACCGGCATCATCGATGACTTTTGCCGCAACGCCCGGCAGGACTGTTCCTATAGACCCGCGTTTCTGGACTTTATCGGGCATTGTGAATATACAGCAGGGAGATGTTTCCGTTAGTCCGTATCCTTCCAGCACCTGAATCCCCAGATGGTTTTCGATCTCGGGGAATAGTTCCGGCGGCATTGCGGACCCACCTGTGATGCCAAAGCGCAAGGAGCGAAGATTATATTCCTTAATCTTATCGTGAAACAACATTCCCATAAAGAGGCGGGGAACAGCTGCGATATAGGTCACTCGTTCATTTTGGATTGTAGCAAAGATGCCATCCATCGTTAAGCGATCTGTCAGCACGACTGCGGCTCCCAAACAGATGGGGGAAAGCATGTTGACGGCGGCGCCGAAGGAATGGAAGAGGGGGATAACGGCCAGGCATCGATCGTCCGGAGTACCGTTGCAGATTGTGCGCAGGAGATCCGCCTGGGTGGCGAGGTTATTATAAGATAAAACGGCCCCAAGGGGTTTTCCCGTGAGACCAGCCGTATAGATCATAACGGCCGGATCACTCCCCTTAAGTATGAGAGCGTCCGTGTTCACACATCCGCTAAGGATGATTTCATTAAAACGAGATCCGGGAGTCAAACCAGTGGTCGTGATCAGGTGTTGGCAAAGGGGGAGTTTCTCTTGGATGTCCTGGAATCTTTTCGCGAGGTTTTCTGTCGTGATAAAGACCTTGGCATCGCTATTCTCCAGGAGATGCTGGAGTTCATAGGAGGTGGACATGACGTTCAGGGTTACGGCGATGGCTCCGATCCTTAAAGCGGCAAAGTAGGAAATGATAAACTCCGGACAGTTGGAAAGCATAATGGCGACTTTATCGCCTTTCTGGATTCTGAGCCCCTGTAAGTGATGGGCAAGGGCCTCTACGAACTGGTTCAGATTTTTATAGGATATCCGCTTGCCTTCATAAATGATGGCCGGGTTATCCGGATAGCACCCGGCGGATTCCTGAAGCATTTTTTCCATATTCATCTCGTCCTCGATATACCTGCTCCTGTATTTTCAATGCCTGCGGTGCTCGTCAAAAGGTAAAATTCAAGGATACAGGTCATCCCGAACACATGGAAAAACTCTCCTCTTGCCGCCGGGTATCCCGGCCGTGCCGCAATATTTCAACAATGTTTCTTCGTTGTCCCATCCCCTCAAAAACCAGTATGTTATATCATACTCATCTTTTCACTTGCTGCCCAATAAACTTTGTTCTCCGGCGGATGATGACCGGATACGGAATGATTTTCGCAGTCTTCTGGAAAGGTTTGCACGGCAGAACAGTGACTGTGGCCATCTCTGAACTCGGCCATGTTTTCCGTCCTGTTGCCCACATATTTCAGAATCTCAGATTTTGAAGACGCCCCTGTCGTATATTATGACCTTTTTGCCGTTCAGGAGATGAGCGGTCACCGTCTTTTGTTCGGTATTGACAAGATCCCAGTGGAGAGCGGAATCATTAAATCCCAGTTTTTTCTTTAGCGCCGCCGTCAGTTGTGCCGGATTGCCGCTGTAGGTATCACTGTAAGAAGAACCGAGCGCTACATGACAGTTCCCTTCTTTGCCTCCAAAATTTTCATCAAAGAGGGTATCGGCCATGAAGCGGTCGATCCGGGAAAACCGTTTGTCCGTCAGGGAAAATTCCCCCAGCCGTCGCGCGCCTTCGTCCATGGCCAGCTGTTTTTTCACAAACTCCTCTCCCTGTTTGGCCTCGATCGAGACGGCCTGCCCTTTGGCAAACGTAATGCGGACATCTTCGATGTAGTTTCCGCTGCGGAAGGAGGGAAGATTGGCAAAATAGACGCCTTCCGTACCGCGCCAGTCCGGGAGAAACAAACACTTCGAAACTGGGGACGTTATGGCCGGAGACGCCCGCCCACTTGCGCTTCTCGCCGGGCGTTATACGCAAATCCATCTTTGCCGACTCCAGATGAAAGTGCTTAACTTTCAGCGAACTGAGGTGTTTTTTGATGACGCTTATCTCCTGGTGTATCTTTTTCCATTCAGCGACCGGATCGGGCGCATCCAGGTAACAGCCCTTGATCACCTGCGTCGTGTATTGTTGGAGCGTCATTTTTGCCTGCCGGGCCAATTCGTCCGTGGGGAGAATGCAGAGCGTCCAGGCGTACTGGCGCAATTCCTCACGCTTATCGAGAATGTCCTTGAGCGGCTTGCGGGAGACAATGGCCTTGCCGATTTTGGCCGGATCAATATCTTTGAGGTGAGTCAGCGACTGAGGCGCGTGCAGGTATATTCTGCCATTGATATTTTTGTAGAGTTCTTTGTCGCCGGGGGCGATAAAGGTAAGCTGTCCGGGGTTGGCCTTCTGATAGAAGCTGAGCTCCATGCCGCAGGTGGCGGCCAGGCGCTGCACCGGACGCATACCGCCATCGAGGATCCGCCCATAGAGAATTTCGGCAAGCGGAAGTGCCGGCAGGTCATACTGGATAAGGACGATTTCATTTTTTTTCATGGAGACTTTCCGGGCCGTCTTCAGCGCCCAGAGGAGCACATCGGCATATTTCTCCAGATTTTTTGCAGTGAGCATATATTATGTTTCCCTTCCGGTTAATTTTCAATGGTTAATCTTTCTACCAATAATTTGCGCTGCCGGCAAGTATTTCCAGAAAGATTCCACTGATTTTTTCGGGAGAGATGAATGGAAATTAATCCCCTTTCGAGCCATCCGAGTAAATAAACTTGCCTAAAGAGATGGTGAAAGGTAATATGAGGCTGTAAATTATTGGTGGGAATCAATGGATTTCAACTAACCGGGAGGCAGCGTGAGAAAATCAGTTTTATATTTCTTGCTTCTTAGCATCATTTTGCTGATACCGCCATCCGCCTGGTCATTGACTGATTTCTCAAGAAATTTTCTTCAAGACCTGTTAATCGCCGAAGGGCTTGATGCTTCACAGGCGCAGCGCATCGTCAATGATCCCCGCATATCCGTCCGTCCGGATTTCGTCGTGAAAAACCTTTTTTATTCCAATCCCCGGCCGGCGGCGCAGAACCCGGATGTTATGGAAGTATCTTCCCGGCAAATCGCCCAGGGCAGAGCTTTTATGAAGACGCATGCCGCCAGTTTGTCCGCCGTGGAAAAACGTTTCGGAACATCGCCCCGGATCATTACTGCCATTTTGATCATCGAATCCAGGCTGGCAACCTATCCGATGTCCTCTAATGTGGTCAATGCCTATGTCAACCTGGCCCTTTTGTTGAACCCCGACTATCTGAAGGAAGTTCAGACTTTTTATGCCAATGACTATCCGCAGTTCAACGAGGAAGCCACGATATCCAGAGCGAATCGCAAGGCGAAGTGGGCTTTATATGAGCTTTCTCATCTTGTACGACTGGCCAATGACCTGAAGATCGATCCTTTAACAATTTCCGGTTCATTTTCCGGGGCACTGGGACCGGCGCAATTTCTGCCTTCTTCTTTCTGGCTTTTCGGCGTTGATGGAGACGGCGACGGCATCGCCGACCCCTTTAATCTGGCGGACGCAAAATTCAGCATAGGACATTATCTTCAGATATTCGGCTGGGCAGAGGACGCCCCGATCGAGCAGAAGAGAAAAGCCGTTTGGTTTTACAACCGCAGCCGGATTTATGTCAACACGATCATGATGATTTACGAAAAACTCGGCCGTTGATCAGGGCACTCAGCCCGATTAAGCAGAAATATCTGAATAGGGATTGAGGGGGTATTTAAAGAAGTTAAAAATCCACCCCAACCCTCCTTTGCAAAAGGAGGGAGCCTCTCGCTTCTGCGAGAATCCACCCCACCCCTCCTTTGCAAAAGGAGGGAGCCTCTCGCTTCCGCGAGAATCCACTCAAGCGTTCCTCTGCAAAAGGAGGAAGTCTCTCTCTAGTGTTGTGCGTCACCAATCCCTTTGCGCAGGTTTATGAAGTACAAGCGTTCTTGCCACCCTTCCGTGGTGGTTGCAACCCCTTGTTCTAAGCTGGTTTGCAGCACAACATTTTTGTAAAGAAGCGTTAGACTCACTACAATGACTGGTCACTGATCCTTGGGGGCCGGGAGCGTCTTCGTCGCCGTTTCTTTCTGGTGCGCTTAGCCGGAGGTGCGGCCGGATCTGCTGCGGCAGAGGTTTCGATGACCCTTCCTTCGATATAGGCATCCCACCAATCGCAGGCCGGAAGATTCTCTCCTTTAGCATCCGCCATTATCCTCAGGTAGTCCCTTGCCGCTGCAAAATCCTGCCGGTTGACCAGGGCACCAGGCCGCCGGGGGGGGACTTTGCGCAGGGAAGGCTGCAGAGACAGAATGTTGCGCAATTGATTGCCGACCTTGGCAGGGAAGCTTAACGTCTCACGGAGTTCTTCATAAAGTGAGCTGCAGCAAACATGCAATGCTTGCTGATAGGGTATGCCGGCGCGGTGTCGGACCAGGGCCTGATCTTCCAGACTGGGGCCGAAAAGAGCCGCAATCATCAGGGATGGAGAGGGTTGGGTTCCCTTGTGCACCATGTTGTCGAGCCATTGGAGCGTCTTATTGATGAGATCGCTGCGGCCGCCGCCCCCTTGGAGCCAGCGATTTAGCGAGGGGAAGAGCGCCGTCAGGAGGCCGCTTTCTAGCAGAAGAACGAAAACCTGGCCGGCTGATCCGAGGAGAAAGAGCTTCAGTATTTCCTCGTACAGGCGGGCAGGAGCCGCGCGGTTAATGGTCGAGGCCTGATCGCGGATAATATTCCAGGTTTCCTGTTCGATGGCAAAATCGAGAGTGGCGGCAAAACGGATAGCGCGGACCATCCTTACCGGGTCTTCCGTGAAACGGACAAGGGGATCGCCGATGGGGCGAATAAGCCTCTGTTCGAGGTCATCCAGGCCACTGGTGAAATCAATCACGGAATAATCGGCGATATTGTACGCGAGAGCATTGATGGTGAAGTCACGACGAAGGGCATCTTCCCCGGGGGTTCCGAAGATGTTGTCGCGGATGATCATGCCGTCTTCGTTCTTCAGGTGGCGGGGCAGGCTCTCCTGCCGGCTTGTCTCCTCGGCAGTTCCATCATCGTCTGCTGCCGAGGCCCGGAAGGTGGCAACCTCGATAATTTCGTTTCGGAAGTGCAGGTGGGCGAGGCGAAAACGGCGGCCGACGAGCCGGCAGTTGCGGAATATTTTCTTGATCTGTCCCGGCGTGGCGTTGGTGCAGATGTCGAAGTCCTTGGGGATGCGTCCCAGAATCAGATCGCGTACACAGCCCCCGACAAGGTAGGCGGTAAATCCGTGGTCTTTGAGCCTGTAAAGGGTCTGCAGCGCGCTGCGGTTCAATTGCTTGCGGGAGATCTCATGTTCTTGGCGTGGAATGATCTTTGGCATCATGGCGTCACCCATAGCACATCTTGGACGAAAATGCATGGGCAGGATGTCAAAAAAGCCTATATCCGCTCAAATTAATCCCATTTCTTTCCTCTAACGTAACATTACCACGGCACTCCTTTCTTTCTCAGAAAGGCCTGTGCTTCATCGTTTCCAAGTTGGGCAGCTTTTTTTAAATTTTCCATTGCCGGTTGTGTTTCGCCATTTTTCAATAATATATATCCGCGATGTAAAAAAGCCCAGGAGTACTCCGGATCCAATTCGATTGCTTTGTCAATATTTTTCAGAGCGTTCTTAGCATCACCCAATGACGCAAGAGCCCTCCCTTTTCTAAAATATGCCTGCGCCAGCCCGGGGGCAAATTCGACGGCTTTGTTGGCATCTTCCAGTGCTCGATGATATTCTTTCATACTTAAATATGCCCGGCTGCGGTTCACATAAGCCCAGGCGTATTTTGAGTCCAGCTCTATGGCCTTGTTAAGATTCTCTACGGCCAGCTTATAATGGCTCAGCCCGATATGCGCCAAACCTAAAGTGCTGTAGCCCCAGGCTAATTTCGGATCCTGTTTAACAGCCAGTTCACTTTCTTTGAGGGCTTTTTGATGCTGCCCCCAATCGTTATAAATGGAGGCTCTTCCGGCATAAGCTTTGGCATTCTCCGGATCGACTTCGATCGCTGTGTCGAAAGCTTTCATAGCTTCCCGGTTGTTCTTCTCGATGTTTCTCAAAGCCAAGCCTTTTCTGAACCAGTCAATTGAACTCAATTCATTTACTGCTTTAGTATATTTTTCTTTGCCGGCTTTCGACCCTTTGCCGGTTTCCATTTCCTTTTTTAGTTGTTCGATCCTTTTCAAAGCTTCTTCAGTTTTTGCCCTGACTTCCTCTAAACTCTTATTTTGTTCCTGATTTTTTCGCACATTATCGATGGATTTAGCCAGTTCGTCCGTATCTGTAGTTATCTTCGCTTTGAGATAATAGGTTTTCCCGTCCCATCTTTCATCGATGATGACGGTCATAACAACACCTGCCGTCAGCGACGAAATCTGATCTTTTGTCAATTCGAAGTTTTTTACAGTGGACTCGCTGATGAGGAAGGTTCCCAGTTCCTCCAGCAGCATTCTCTTGACCTGGGCAAGGGCAACAGATCGAGAAGTCAGTTTACTGTCCACCTCACTGGCCTGATAGTTATATTCCTTGACGAATGTTTTCGTTTCGGCAAATGTAGAATTTGAAATCAGTATGATTAAAAGAAATGAAAATATTATAATTCGCAGTAGATTGGCTTTCATCAACATGCACCCCCTCCTTGGAATATTGATGATATTTATTAGAGATGACCATAAGCTAAAATATCAGTCAATGTCAATAATTATTCATTGAATACAAATAGATGAGAAGAGGTGTCCAAAATAACCCAGTACTTATTGCTCTTGTGCGGCCAATGGTGAGCGTGGTATAAGCAGAGTAATGCCAGTATATAAAAAAATACCTGCCGGGTGAAAATATATGGCCACCGTTATTGTCCGAAATGCGACCTATCAATACGATCAGCTCCGACCGATATTCTTTGAGATGATCGAAAAGCTTATCGGCGACAAAATCAAGCCCGGCAGCCGGGTGTTGATCAAGCCCAATATGCTTGCGGCCGCCCGTCCCGAAGACGCCGTCCTCACACATCCGATGGTGCTCCGGGCCGCCGTGGAGTATGTTTTGGACAAAGGTGCAAGGGCTCAAGTTTCCGACTCTCCGGCGATCGGTTCATTTGAAAAGATTCTGCAGCAAAACGGCGCTAAAGATGCGCTGCAGGGACTTGATGTAACCTGCGTGCCTTTCAAAGATGCGGTCGCGGTTGATATCGGGAAACCTTATGGTCGAATTGAAATAGCACGCGATGCTGTGGAGGCTGATACCATCATCAATCTTCCCAAGCTCAAGACGCACAGCCAGATGCTGCTGACACTGGCGGGGAAAAATATGTTCGGCTGCATTGTCGGCCTTAAAAAATCACAATGGCACATGCGCGCCGGCACAGATACTGGGGTTTTTGCCAGCCTGCTGGTGGCTGTTCATCAGGCGGTCAAACCCACCGTATCCATTCTGGACGGCATTCTGGCGTTGGAAGGCGAGGGACCGGGCAAACGGGGGATTCCCCGCAAAATCGGCGTCCTGATGGGCAGCGATAATTCCTTTGCGCTGGATATGGCGGTATGTGCAATGATCGGTGTGCCGCATAACAAAATGCCAATGTTGAAAGCGGCCCGGGACAGGCAATTGCTTCCATTGGTGGAAATCGAAGGAACAATGCCGCAGGTGGAGAATTTTCAGTTACCGGATACCGGGCAGCCAGTTTTCGGACCTGCTTTCTTCCAAAATTTTCTGCGCCGCCATACACTGGCCAGGCCTGTCTGTGATCAGCCCTTGTGCAGGTTATGCGGCAAGTGCCGGACCATTTGTCCCGCGGGTGCGATTAAAGAAAAAGAAGTGGCAGTCGAATTCGATTACGGCAAATGCATCCGCTGCTATTGCTGCCTTGAGGTTTGCCCTTATGCCGCGCTGCATTCCCGGGAAACACTGGGCGGAAGGCTGACGCGAACGATTGTCAATAAATTTTCGTGATTCTTTATTAGGCAAGAGCAAAAGAATAATGCAACCATCGACAAAAAGAATATTCCGGATGCATGGATGGCGGATCGACAGGGCCATCCACAATTATATCTATTTTGTCTTTTACGACCGCTATGTTGCTCTTACACTGAAAACCGGACGCTGGATGATCAGGCACCTCGTCCGCTTGCCCTTAATGCGCGTTGTTTTTAAAGCTGCCTATCGGCGATACCATGCCAAAGTGATAACTGTGCCCGATGTGCAGAAAATCCTGCACCTGCAGAATGATTTTTTTGCCGATCCCGCGGTGGCAACGCAGATCATCCCTTTTCCCTACGCCAATAAAATCCTTCTGTCCGAGCCGCAGTTTATCGCCGTCATGGATTGCCCCTGCCGCCTTTCCCGGGAAAATCCCTGTTTGCCGACGCGTGTCTGCCTGGCCGTCGGCCGGACAACGGCGGAATTCTGGATGGATCACGGGAAAAAGTATTCTGTGGAAAAGATTAATGCCGATCAGGCTTTGCAAATCATCAGGGACGCCAGAGACCGGGGGTGCATCACCACGGCCTGGTTCAAGGTGGCGACAGGAGGGAGGACGGGAGTCATCTGTTCGTGCTGTTCCTGCTGCTGCGGTGGAATAGAGGGAATGCGATTGGCAAAACATCTTCCCGGCGCTGGGCACATTTCCAACATAATCCCATCCGGTTATGTAGTTCAGGCCGACAATGATCTTTGCTGTGCCTGCGGTACTTGTGCCAACAGGTGTTTTTTCGCAGGAACGGTTTTTGTGGAAGGGCAGGGGCGTGTTTATGACCGTGAAGCGTGTATGGGCTGCGGCCTTTGTGTGGAGAAATGTCCCCAAGGCGCCATCAGTCTGCACCGGGACAGGGGCAAAGGCATGCCCTTGGACCTCGACCTGTGTTGCCAGGCGCCGCTGGATATTGAGGAGATAAAACAATCTTAGCATGACGGCGAAGGAGACGTAATGAAGAAGATGAAGAGCCGGTTTCTGGTCATCGGATCGGGCGCCGGCGGTGCGGCTACGGCGGTGAATTGGCCCGGTGCCGCCAGGAAGTCATGTTGCTGGAGACGGGGCCGGACCTCCCTTTTCCGGGGAATCATTTGTTTGCTTTTCTGGCTCTTGACGGCCACGGCTTTCTTTCTTCAGCGGAAGGTATGGGCGTTGCCCGGGCAGTAATTACCGGAGGTTCGACAGTTTTATCCTGCGGGACGGCCTTGCGTCCGCCGGTCGGCCTTTTTGAACGGCTGGGCATCGACATTGCAAGCGATCTGGAGGCGGTAGAGCGCGAACTGGCCGTAAAGACACTTCCCGACGACATTATCGGGGAGGCAACGCTGCGGATAATGGAGGCGGGAAACCGGGAAGGAATGCATTGGGAAAAGCTTCCCAAATTCATCGACGCCGGAAAATGCAGACCCGGTTTCTGCAATTGCATGCTGGGCTGTCCGCATGATGCGAAATGGACATCACGAAACCATATTGATGAAGCAAGACGTTTGGGGGTGCAGATTCTTTCCTCCGTCCGGGGAGTGGACATTCAGACTGCAAAAGGCAGGGTGACCGGCGCCCGGTTTCTCCTCCGGGGCAAGGAATGTTTAGTCGAGGCGGACAGAATTGTCGTCTGTGCCGGCGGATTGGGATCACCGATGCTTCTGCGGAAAGCGGGCATCAAGGAGGCAGGCCGCTCCTTCTTTGTGGATCCACTGGTTTTGACAGTCGGCGTTCATCCTACACTGCGCGGTGCTTTCGATCCCCCCATGACGGTGGGAACAAAAGATTTCTGGCAGGATGAAGGATTCATCCTTTCTCCCGTCATGGACCCCTGGATTTCTTTCGGTCTGGAAATTATGAAGACGGCGCCGGCAAGACTTTCGTCCTGGGGGATTTACCCGCGTAACATGGCCATTATGACAAAGGCCCGGGATACGCTGGCCGGAGAAATCAGGTCTGACGGCACTTTTTCCAAACCTCTGCTGGAAAAGGACCTTGCCACTCTGAAAAAAGGCAGGGATGTATCCCGGCGCGTCCTGCGGGCAACAGGATGTCCCGAAAAATCAATTTGGGATATGAAAGTCCGCGGGGCTCATCCGGGGGGAAGCTGCCGGATCGGCGATGTGGTGGACGAAAACCTGCAGACACGGATTGAAAATCTTTACGTCTGCGACGCTTCGGTTCTTCCCGGAGCTTTGGCTGCACCGATCATTATTACCCTGATTGCCCTCGCCCGCAGGCTGGCCCGCCATCTCACGGCCTGAAGATTTGTCTGCTGCTGTGCGGGAATATCTGGAAAAGCAGCCGGGATGCAGAAGTTGGAACTCCTTTCAAGCACCCGCCGGGGTCTGCCGGCAAAATCTGGCCAGGAAGGCAGCCGGATATTATTTGCCGCCTAACTGTTCCTTCAATTTTTCCTTGTTTTTGACGGCCTCGGCAACCCGGTTCAAGGCCAGACTGATGTCGTCATCGGGCTTGCCCAATTTTTTATCGGCTTGCCTGTAAAGCAGCAGGGCGGCGTCAATATCCCCGCGGCTTTCCGCACAGACGCCTAAATTATAAAGCAGGGCGTAAGAATTACCGGCCAGATTACGTGCTTCGCCCCAGAGTTCGCAGGCATTATCCATTCTTCCCTTATTTGCGTATTCCAGACCGCGCTTCAGTTTGTCTTTGGCTTCCGGCGACTCGATGCCTTCATTGGAGTCCAGGAGCTTAATTTCCCGAGTTACGTAGTAAGGGGCAATATCACGGCGGAAGTCTCTCTTTACTGATTCTTTAGCCTTTTCGATTAAGACATGTTCACTCTGTACCGGTTTCGTATCATCACAGCCGCTGGATTCCGCGGTTGCCGAAAGATTGCGGGAATAAAGAATTTTGCCCGTGGATACCTCCACTAATTTGGGCGAGACAGCAACAATGGCGACTCTTTTGGTGCAATGGACATTATAATAGCGCCAGTTAATGCAGGCGCCCTGATAAATATTGCCGTCTTTGTCGCGCCTTTTTTCGTATTGTACGCAGGTGGTGCGCTTTTCGGAATAACGACTGTCATTGTAGTTATTCTGCGCAACGATTCCTGTATAAATACCCTGGGCTCCGATGAGCTTGCCCAGTTTTGCCGCCGTTTTCTGATCGACTAGGCCGCTCTGGGAGAGCTGCATCTCACTGATTGTTTTGTCCAGAGTAGCGCGATCAACAAGCGTAAAATAACGATGATCGTCAATGCCGATGCCCGCCAATACCCCTTCCAGCTCCGCCGCAAATGCTTTGCCGTCCGGACCGCTGAAAGGCAATACGGCAATGGTTTTGGTCAGCGATGCTTCATGATATTGCGCCGGCTGCAGCATGTTGATCCTGATTTTCGGCGCACATCCCGAAAATAAAGCAATGAGAACAAAAGCAACCATGAAGTGAAGCCGGACGGACTGGAATTTTCCTGTTATATTCATTTACGGGCCTCTGCGCTGGAAATTGGTTTATATAAAAATTCTTACCAATTATCTTACCAGGTAATGTTGTTGTTTTTTTCTTTTCTTTTTGTTCCCATGAGCGCATTTTTTTTCAGGCATTCTTCCTCTTTTGTTATCAGGGAGCACTCCAGGTATCTGCGTAAGTTCAATGATTGAATTCCGGATGGCGCTACCTACCGGGGTTTTCTCCCGTTTACCTAAACTGCCGGGAAACTTGGTGACATTGCCTGCCTGGTCCCGGTATAGGACTGCCGAGAGAATTGGCTTCAATGGAACGGGAATCGATAATCGCCGCTGTTTCCGCATCAATCACTTTGACATCAACGACCAGATAAGCTTTATTTTGTTCATCGCCGGAAGAAAAACCGGGAAATTTAATAGAACTGCCGCCGCCGTTGGTGTTTTCCTCAAAAGCGGCAACAGTGGCCAAAATTAAATACTTTAGCCGCTTTAGTTTTTGCTGTTTTGGGTTTTGTTCTGCCGTCAACTGTTGACGGCTTCGGTGAATTTCTGTTCCAGGAAAACGTATAGCTCCGGACGTTCCAATACATGAAAGGATTTGGTGGAAACCAGTTCGTTAACCAACATTTCCTGAAGTTCTGATGCGGTGGTGGGTGACCACCAGTAGGCATGTGTGTTGTTGGTGAACCGTAAAACGCCGATGCGCGGCTTTTCTAAGGCAAAAACACTGGACGCACTGCACAAAATAGAGACAACCAAGAATAACAACAACTAATTTATTTATACGATTTCTTCTAGCGGGCAAAACGATTCTGTCTCCTTAAAGTTTTATTCTCTTCCTTTCTGATAGTCCAGAGTAAGAGAATATGGTGAAAAATTGATAATTTTAAAACCGCCCTTTTGTTTGATGCTGTTGGCCAGATAAAGTGTGTTTTCCGGATAGCTGACAATAAAATCGCCCATTTGCTTTTCTTCAACTTCAGAGACCCAGACAATACTCTGCAAAAGACCTTTAATTTCCAGGACGGTGTCCACGTCCGTTACGCCGTTGATCCGGACAGCGACTTTCTTCGTATTGCCTTTGATGTAGGTTGCTATTTTATCCAGAATTACCGGCGCCAGATTTTGGGACAATTCTTTCATGGCCTCCGCAGCGGCGTCTTCCACATTGTTGGCTAAACCCTTGGCCTGTTCAGTGCCGGCGGTCAATATTTCCATGTTGCCGGTTTTGTTGTTTTTGGCAATCATCCGGTAAGTCAGCCGCACGGTTACATTATTGAAAGGCATGGCGATCCCGTAGCCGATATTTTCGCCCTTTTTCGTGGAAATTGTATAATCCACTTTGCCGATAATGATCAGGTTGGACAAGAATTTGTACATCATGCTGCGGACGGCAAGAGTGCTGCCGCTCTTCATGGAATTCTCTATCTCTCTGGCATCAACTGTGCCGGTCGGCGCGACATCCACAACGGTGTAATTCTGTTCGGTGATTTTTCCGATAAGCGTTTCCGAAAGGATGTTTGTTTCTTCAAATTCATCGCCGCTGCGCCCGGGTTTGCGCGCCGGGATGAAAATGGCGACGGAATTATTCAGCGCCAGCTGCGAAACTGCTTCTTTTGCTCCTGCCGGCTCCACGCAGGCGTTGATCATAACATTAACACTTTCCTGACGGTTTTCCTGCTTGACAACTTTATAACTTTTAACGACTCCGCCGGCTTTTGTCTTGATCACATCTTCCACCAGAGTGAAGTTTTGCACAAAGCTTTGCGCCTTGATTTCCGTGCCGACAACCTGCTCAATTGCCGACCATTTGGCGCGGGCAATTGCTTCGAGCCTGGCTGAAGGGATGTCATTATTGACAATGGCGGCTTCCGCCTCGGCATTAACGCATTTTTCCGCACTTAGCGCTTCGCTTGTTCCTAAGCCGAGCGCAATGGCCAGACAAAGCAAAAAATAAATTTTTTTCATAGCCAACCTCGATGGATTTGTCTTTATCCTCTAATTGATAAGGCAATGCCGGAAACTGGAGATATGCTAGCATATATCACGGAGAGATTCAAATTACTTGCCTATGCAAAAACTGGAAAAAATTTTATCCAGAATTGCGTCATCAATCTTTTTACCGGTTATTTCATCAAGACTGTCCAGGGCTTGACGAAGTTCGAAAGCAGGAAATTCCGGCGACATACCGCCGGCTATACTTTCGCGGGCGCTTTGCATGTTGCCGAGAGCTTTTTCCAGCGCTATTTTGTGGCGCATGTTGGTGATCATGACAGCACGCGGCATTTTCCTCTTTATCCCTGTCGGTATTGTCCACAATGGCTTCTTTTAATTCGTCAATACCCATGCCGAACTTGGCCGATATCTTCAGTATTTTACAATCCTGCGGCAACTGCTCAAGATTGTTTATTTCCCAGGCGGGGGGCAGATCAGTTTTATTAACGGCGACAAGGCAATTTTTTGTTGCTATGCCGGAAAAAATTGCGAAGTCTTCGGGGGTCAGCGGTTTACTGCCGTCGAAGATAACAATCGCCAAATCGGCAGAGGCAAGATTTTCCCAGACCAGATCAATGCCTGCCTTTTCAATTATGTCCTGCGGCTGGCGAATTCCGGCGGTGTCCACCAGATTAACCGGTATGCCGCGAATATCGATCCGGCCGGTAATTACATCACGGGTTGTGCCGGGAATATCTGTAACGATTGCCCTTTTCTTCCCGGTGAGAGTATTGAGCAGGCTGGACTTGCCGACGTTGGGTTTGCCGGCAATCACGACATTAAGCCCTTCTGTGTAAATTTTTGCTTTCCTGTAAGAATCTAATAATAATTGCAGACGCTTCGATTGTGTTTTCAATCTCGGGCAGGATCCCGGGGGCATCCAGGGCGGAGATATCTTCCGTAAAGTCGATCGCAGCCTCCGTCAAGGCAAGGATATCGATCAATTTCAGCCGCAGTTTTTCAATTTCCTTGCCGAGAGCCCCTTTTAAATGGGCAAGACTGATAGCGCAGGCCTTTTCTGATTGTGCGGCGACAAGAGCCGCCAGGGCTTCCGCCTGTGATAAATCCATCCGCCCGTTGAGAAAAGCACGCTGGGAAAATTCACCGGGCTTGGCGAGACGGCAACCGGATTGCACAAGTTGCGATAAAATTGCCTGCATGATCAGCGGGCTTCCATGGCAATTGATCTCCAGAACATCCTCTCCGGTAAAAGAATGCGGGCCGCGCATGAGTGCAACCAGAACTTCATCCAGAGTGTTTTTGCTGTCCGGAGAGATGATGTCACCGTGATACAGTTGGTGGCTTTGCCAGGAACAATTTTGCTGCTTCGGTACAAATATCCGGCGGGCGATAGATCCGGCAGCAGGGCCGCTGACACGAATTATACCTACACCTCCCCTGCCGGAAGGGGTGGCAATTGCTGCAATGGTATCATGGAGAAGCACAGTATGGCACTTCCTTAAATCAGTATCCTGAAGGGGTTTAGGCTGAAGGTTATTAGTCTAAGAATTGAAGTGAGTGGATGAATCCAGCATTATCCTCCAACCGTCAGCCATCAGCCATCAGCCTTCAGTCTTCAGCTCTTCGCTCTTCAGTCTAAAGGTCTTCGGCCTTGCTCTTTTCCTTATTCCTGCCTGGTTGCTTTTGTTCGTCCCTGGTTTCTTCTGGCCGGCAGGATCACGATCTTGCGATATTCCCCTTCACCGCGGCTTTTTGTCGTGAGTGTTTCATCTTCTTGCAGGGCGAGGTGAATAATACGCCGGTCATGGGCATTCATATTCGAAAGCGATACCGGTTTTTTGGTTTTCTTTACTTTTTCCCTGATTCTTTGGGCTAAAACTAAAAGAGCCTCTTCCCGCCTTTTCCGATAAGCTTCCGAATCCACCATGATCATCTTGCGTTCATTATCGGCTCTGTTTATTGCTTTGTTGAGAATATATTGAATTGCATCAAGATTCTTGTCCGCGTTTGCCGATAAGCAATCCACTGCCGTCGCCTTCAATATTGAGAATTATCTTCTCCGGTGTTTCCTTAACTGCAACCTGGCATTCGAACGACATTCTCTGCAAGATGCCTTCCAGGATTTCTTTGGCCCGGGGAGCGAGGAGAGAATCGGCAACTGCCGGCGCTGCTGCCTGTTCGTCTGGTGTTTCGTTGGCTGCTTTAGCCGTAATTTTCAACTGTGATTCGACCGTTGCGGAAGGATTATCATTAACTTTCAGATCAAGGGAAACATCCAAAGAAAGCAGGGAAGCCCGGATTTTTGCTTTTTTGGAGAGCATTCCCCAAAAACCACCATTACCTTCGGAAATTATTTCGATATTTAATTTTTCCCGGGGCACGCCAAATTCACAGCAGGCGGTTTCAATTGCGGCATCAATTGATTTTTCTTCTATTTCTAATGTTTTGGTTTTATTGCTCATCTTCTAACCTCATAAATCAGCCGGCCAGCTTTTTGTTAAGGTAATATTGCTGACCGATGCTCAAAACATTGTTGAATAACCAGTAAATGACCAGTCCGGAAGGGAAATTCAGGAAAAAGAATGTGAAAACAATAGGCATGAACAGCATTATTTTTGCCTGCATCGGATCGCCCATCGCCGGTGTCATCTTTTGTTGAATGAATTGTGTTGCTCCCATAATAATCGGGGTAATGTAATACGGGTCCTTTGCGGAAAGATCCTGAATCCACCAGAAGAGCGGTGCGTGACGCAGTTCGATGGAGTATAGCAGGGCTTTGTAAAGGCCGAAAAAAATGGGAATTTGAATCAGCATCGGCAGACATCCGCCGAAAGGGTTGACTTTATGGATCTTGTAAAGCGCCATTGTTTCCTGGCTGACTTTGGCCTGATCGTTTTTGTATTTTTCCCTCAACTCGGCAAGTTTCGGCTGCAGATCCTTCATTCCCTGCATCGATTTATAGCTTAAATTACCGAGTGGCCAGAAAATAATTTTGATCAGTATAGTCAGGACAATAATTGCTATACCGAAGTTGGCAATGTAATTATGAAGAAAATTTAACACCCATAAAAGCGGCAGGGCCAGCCATTTGAGCCAACTGCCGAAATCGATGGCATCTTCCAGGCCGACATTGTGTGCTTGGAGCAGTTTATGCTCTTTGGGGCCGAGATATAGTGTATAGCTAAAACTGTTGCTCTGATTGCCGGGAATAAGTTCTTTCTGCCCCTTGATGCCCACGGAGATCATATTGTTGGCATCACGATTCATAATTATACTGGTTAAAGAGGGATTGCCCGGTATAAACGATGCAATGAAGTATTTACTTTCATACCCCCCCCACAATATATTAGGGCCGTATATCACTTCTTTATCCAGCTCTTTAAAAGATTGCCGCTCAATGCTACTGGCAACTGAAGCTACCGGTCCATCGTGACCATAGCTGTCTTCTTCCATGTTGGGATCAGCATACTGTTGCCAGCTGAGTTTAGGTATCTGATTTAAAGGGGAATTGGTGAGGTTCGATATTTTGATATCCAGGGTAATCGTGAAGTTGTCAGGATTAAACGTGAAAGTCTTTTCCACTTTAATTTTGTTGTCATCTGTGTGGGAAAAAACTAAACTCTGCTTTTCTTTGGCGTTAATCAGGTCCAATTTTTTGACATTTGTTTCAAAGAAGGCATCCGGCGCAATATCGATGCTGGATTCGGGAAAAGTGATGGCCAGAGGGTAGGGCATGCCTTCTTTTAAGTCCACAAGTTCAACCAGCCCCTTGCTTTTTGGCGGCAGTTGTTCTTTGCTGCCGGTAAATAAACTTTTAATACGCGGGTAAATATCGTCAATACATTGGGCGCAGTCTTTCTGGTATCCTTTGAGCTGGAATGATTTCAGGGCGCCGCCGCGAGTGGAAAAAATTGCGGTATATTGAGCTGTTTCCACCTGAATGTCTTTGGGAGCGGAGATGCTTTTGGGACTTTTTGCGCCGGCTGTTACTATCCCGGAGACGAGAGACGGATTTTGTGCCGTTTCCTTCGCTGTTGGCGCCGCCGGCGAGCTAGTGGCGGCAACCGGCTTGGCCGGTGGAATCTGCGGTTTGGCAAAAAACATCTGATATACTAAAAGTACTGCCAGTGATAGGACGATGGCCAGAATTGTCCTTTTGTCCATGGAAAACCTCCCTGTTTATTTTACTTGACTGGATCGTAACCACCGGGGTGCAGTGGGTTGCAGCGCAGAATTCTTTTCATGCCCAGGAATATTCCTTTTGCCGGTCCGTGAAGCTCAATTGCCTCAATGGCATATTCAGAGCATGACGGATAAAAACGGCAACATGAAGCAAAAAAGAATGGGGATATGCTGGCTTGATAGAAACGGATAAGAGAAATAAAAATTTTCACCGAAATTTTCCGAAACATAGCTATATTTTGGCTTTCCGCGAGAAGAGTTCCGTTAATTCCCTGCATGTTTCCTGATAAGTCAGGGGTGGCATATTTCTTTTAGCCATTACGACAACATCTTGCCCGGCGGGAAACAAAGCCTTGTTCAGGCGGAAAAATTCTCTAATCAGGCGTTTTATCCGGTTTCTTTTTACGGCATTGCCTGTTTTTTTGGTTACGGTAATTCCCAGCCGTTTAGTCCCCTGCTTATTGCTGCATACTATACGTGTAAAGTGTTGCGAACTGCTCCACACCCCATTGTTATATATAGCTTTATAATCGCTTCGATTAGTGACCCTTTCCGATTTCCGGTAAGATTGCTCTTTCATGCATACCGACGACTGTACTGACCACGCCTGGGGGATTAGTGCCCGAAATTTATACTGCCAAACGTTTTCTGCCCTTGGCTCTGCGGCGGCTCAAAACCTGGCGGCCTGATTTGGAAGCCATGCGGACGAGGAAGCCGTGGGTTCTCTTTCTTTTGGTATTTGTTTTATTGGTCAATGTCTTTTTCATTGGTTAAAACCCCTTTAAGTAATAAGGCAATGCGTAAATCATAGTAGCCATTGTTTGTCAAGGTTAAAGATAATGAGCTGCCGCTTTTCAGGAAGGGAATAAAAACAGCTATTTCAGAAGCATGTCCTGAAAACCAGGATCGTCGAGGATGGTGCTGACGGTGAGATCAATCATCTCGTAGGCGCGTTTTTGTAATCCCGTAATACTGCGGAATTCAACCGGAGGCATGGTGACCGCGAGGTCTTTTTCATACAGTGTTTCGCGATTTTTCAGAACGGTGATTTTCATTTGCAGTTCTTCATCGTTAAATGATTGAAAAATAATCCATAATTCCGGCGTGTTTTCCGGTGAACAATCGGTTGACGCTTCCAGACCCGTCTTGAAAAAAGCTTTCTGATAGGCATACCAGAAATAATTTTGGGTAAGCATGACAATTGTATTGGCTTTGTTGGAAAGTTCATATCGGACTCTTTTGTCTTTGCTGTAATAACCGAAATTAGTCGTATTGCCGGCGTCATTGCGGATATTGGAGAGGCACATCTTTTTCCCGCTGAAATGCGAATATTTTGCGGCATCGATTATTGGGTGTATATTCAACTAAATACAAAGGAACTGTATAACTGTTAAAATCGCTACTCAAATTGCTTTTTGCTGCCGTGCAGCCGCAAAGAGCAATAATTATCGCTAAAACCATTATGCTTCTTTTGTTTAAGATTTGCCTGCACATTTTTACCGTCCTAAAATTAAAAAATTGATAATTCGAATCAAAAAGTTAAATCACCTAACAGAGTTGTGGAATGAATGCAAAAAATTACCGCTTATGCTCCTTCTTCCTCCAAAAACGGCAGCGGCCTATTCTGGCGATAAACGAGAGCCTGGCAGGCGGCAATAAGATTATTTTGGCCATCGATAACGCGAATATCATAAGTGGCCGTTTTCTTCGTTTTGTTCAGCTCTTTTGCCTCCGCGGTCAGAAATGAACCTTTAACCGGAGACGCCATGTAGCTGATATTCATATTCAAGGCAACGGCCATTGTGCCGTGCGAATTGGATGCTATTTCGAAAGATTCATCAATCAGCGCAAATAAGGCGCCGCCATGAGCCATACCGAAGATGTTTTCCATATCTTCCGTGAAGACCATGCCCACTTTGGCATAGCCTTCCTGCAAATCAATTAATTTCAGGCCGAATTTCCGGGCAAAAGGTTCTTTTTCCACCTGCCTGATGATGGCTTCTCGAATCTTTTCATCCATATCAACCCCTTATACCCTTTCGAAATCAAGCGCTACTCTTTTGACGTCGTCGTCGGCCTCTCAACTATGTATAATACGCCTCGTCGCCTCCTCCTAGCCGCCGCGGTATCATCCTTGCTTTGAAAAGGGTATTGCAACATATATTCTTTTTAATTTTCTCCCTACATATAACGCTTGAGCTCACGGAGAGGTGCGGCACAGTAAACCGCCTCCCCATAGTGTTTAATATAGTATAAGCTCATATGTTTCATAATCGTTTTTATTTATCGATCCGGTCAGGCTGGTAAATAAAATGAAATAAAAATATTGAGATAAACGATAGCGAACCAAAAATTAAAAAGGCTGGCGTATAAGTGCCCATTGTGTCAAATATTTTTCCAGCAAAGGGAGGAGCGATAAATCCAGCAAGACCGTTGAATACTATAAGTATGGAATAAATTCTCCCCATCCTTTCCGCACCATAGATACGAGCAATCTCGGCAGCATAAAGCACCAGACAGGAGGCGTAGTTAAATCCGGCAAGGATTGCGAATATCTGAAAAGAGATACTGCCCGTTATGGCAAGCGGTGCTGCCAGACATACAATGCTGGTGCTGATAAGCGAAATGAGAATGGTTTTCTTTCCATCGATCAGACTGCCGATCAGGCCCCAGCCGATCCGTCCCAATGTGTTGAAAAGGGCAACTACGGTTACTGCCGCTCCGGCAACAACGATACTTAAATCCAAAGACAGGCCGAAAGGTTTAATGTTTCCGATGCACATTAAGCCAATACACGACCCCGGAAAAAATCCGCAGAAAAGCCCCCAGAAGTTGCGATCTCTTAAAATAGTTTTAATTTTCATGTGAGATTGGCCTGTTATGGTGCTTTTTCCAACAGGAGGATTCTGTAAAAATAAAGAGGCTGTTGTGACGATAATGAGAGAGCAAATGCCCAGATATTTGAAAATAGTTAGAACATCAACTTGCTGAGCCAGCAGATATTCACCGATGCGGGAAACAAAGATGGCACTGCAACCAAATCCGGCGACCACTATGCCGATTACAATGCTTCTGTGTTGAGGAAACCATTTTGTCGCACAGGAAAGAGAGCTCATGTAGCATAGCCCTGAAGCAATGGCACTGCAGATTCCAATAAACACTAACAGAGAAGTATATGATCCATCGGAATAACCGGCAAGGATATAACTTGTACCGTAAATGATCCCGCCGATAAAAGATGTAACACGTGGACCGATGCGGGCCTCCAGTTGGCTGCCGACGAACATGAAACAAGTTAAAACCAAAATTGCGGTACCGAAGACAGTTTGCGTCTGGGCTACAGAGAACCCATAGTTCTGCTTCAAGACGGGGACGAATGTGCTCCACGCTAAATGAATGCCAATGAAAAGCATCATCATGACTGCTGCGATTAAAATGATATATTTTTTCATAAGATGTATTGGACGATATATAATGCAGGGCAGTTTGTCAAATAACTTAGCTTATTCCAATTTTCAATTCTGTCATTTTCGCAGGCAGGAGTCTTGAAATAATAATTGGCAATTTTTGATAGAGATGACCTGTCATCTCTATGGCCTGAGAGTGTCTTTGATAATAAATGTAGCGATGGCACGGACATTCTCCATGGCACTGTCCACATCAATTGTGAGCAGTTTTCTGTCCTTCATAACAATTTTGCCGCCGATAATGCTGGTCATTACGTCTGCTCCGCCGGCGGCATAAACAAGCTGGGAATAGCAATTGTAAAGCGGAGTAAGGTGGGGCTTATTCATATCCAGCAGGATGATGTCGGCATCTTTACCGACTTCCAGGGAGCCGATTTGGTTTTCCAGACCGAGGACTTTGGCGCCGCCGGTGGTCGCCAGTTGCAAAACGGTTGGGGCATTCATTAACGTCGGATTGCCAGTTCTCACCTTATGAATTTTAGCCGTCATGGACATTTCCCGGAACATATCCAGATCGTTGTTGCTGGCCTGGCCATCTGTGCCCAGCCCGCAGGTTATTCCCCGGCTCAGCATTTCCGGAACGGGCGCAATACCGGCGGCCAGTTTCATGCTGCTTTCCGGATTATGAGAAACTTTAACTCCCAGATCGGCGAAAATGGCCATGTCGGCCTCATCTACCCAGTTGCAGTGAACGGCGATGGTCTGCTTATCCAGAACGCCAAGTTCACGCAGATGTTGCACCGGTTTCCGACCGTAACGCTGTTTAATGATTTCTATTTCATCTTTATTTTCCAGCAAGTGCATTAAAAAGGGGATACCTGCCCGGCGGGCTGCTTCCTTAACGGCGGTGATGGTTTCGGGAGAACAGGTATAAGGGGAATGACAGAAAAAAGCGGTTCCGACAAGAGGAGAGACGCTCTTCCAACGGTCCACAAAGCTTTCGGCGACAACCATTTTCCGGGAAGCGTCGGGATTGTCCGGTGTGGGAAAATCAATAAATCCCTGAGCGATGACCGCGCGCATGCCGGCCTGCAGTGCCGCCTGCCCGATTTTATCCTCGAAAAAATAGCCGTCGCAAAATGTAGTTGTGCCCGAAAGAATCATCTCCGCCATTGCCAGCAGCGCTCCGTCGTAAACCATTTTCTTGTTGACGAAGCGTGCCTCCGCCGGGAAAATGTGGTTATGGAGCCAATCCATCAAAGGAAGGTCGTCCGCCATTCCCCGGAAGCAGACCATGGGCAGATGAGTATGCGTGTTGACTAATCCGGGCATGATGATGCAGCCGGCAGCATCGATTATTTCTTGGGCAGACTGTTGAAAAACGCTCATCTGCTGCGTTACGCTGCAAACCGAACCGCTCAACGTATTTCTATATACGCCTCGCGATTCAGTTTTTGCGATGCCTTGCATCTGAACATTTTTGAACAGTCTGTCAGTGCTGGGGATTTCTTGATGATTATTTTCCCCGATGGCAACGATAATACCGTCCTTAATGCCGATCAAAGGGTTTTCGATGATCTCCATCGTTGCCGACATAGTCAGAAGAGTTCCGCCGGTAATCAGAATGTCCCAATCAGCCGTCTGCATAATTAATTTCCTGGCTTCCGTCTTTTATAGCAGCTTCAGATGCTCGATTATCTCGTCAATATCCGGCAGCTGACCAATGGGGTATATTTTTGCAAAGGCGATGCGGCCATTCCCGTCGACGATGATATTCGCCCGCTCGGAAAAGCCCTCCTCCCGAAATATGCCCAAAGTTTTGGCAACGCCTCCGTGCGGCCAGAAATCGGCCAGCAGCCGGGTTTGGGAAATTTTCAGTGATTTAGCCCAGGCGCTTTTGCTCGGGACGCTGTCCACGCTGATGCCGACGGCAACAGTGTTCAGCTTTTGGAACACTTTATTGCTTTTTTCCAGCGACTGCATCTGTTGGGCGCAAACCGGTGTCCAGGCGAGGGGATGAAACGATAAGAGGATATTTTTTCCTTTACATCCGTCGAGTTGAAAAATCTGTGAATTCTGGTCTTTCAGGCTGAAATCCCGAACTTTTGTGCCGACTTTTAGAACTTTTTGGGCTGCCATGACATTTCTCCTTTTGCTGGTTTGTTTATATTTTCGGAAGGATTTTCCTTCCCTTCATTAGTCTGATTGTTTTTCGTTCAACATTTTTTTTACGAGCCGGGCAATTGCCGGCGAAGCGGTTAGTCCGGGTGATTCAATGCCGACCAGATTGATAAAGCCCGGCCAATCTTCCCGGATGACAAAATCATTAAAATCATCATTAATGCCCTGCAATTTGGGGCGGATGCCGGCCATATCCGGGCTGACATTTTCTTCCTTCAGGAAGGGCAGAAAAGCTTTCGTGCGGGAATAAAACAGAGATGCTTTCCGGTCTTCGACAGTATAGTCTTCAGTGCGGGAAATATAAGTAGCGTCCGGTCCAGCTTTAGCCGTCCGCTTAAATCAATGGTCAAGTGAACACCCAGGCCCACCTGCTTTTTTGCCGGCGCCGGATAGATTAATCTGTTCACCGTGCCCGGCTTTACATGCGATATGCTGCAGTAATCACCTTTGCAGTAATGCAGTCGATAGCTGCCGCCAACCATGTTGGCAATGGTATCGGATTCCAGTCCTGCAGAATTGATCACGCGAGATGTGGAAAAATCAAAAGTATCGCCTTTGCCGTTTTGTGTAAAAATTCTGTAGCTGCGGCCTTCCTTTTCGATTCCCATAACTTTGGTACAGTTAATAAGCTCGGCTTTATTGTGGCGTGCCTGCATCAGAAAGTAATTCATTAAATCATGAGCGCTGATGATGCCTGTTTCCGGTGAATAAAGGGCCGAACGGGCCTTGATATTCGGTTCCATCTGGGCAATCTTCCGCGCACCGAGGAGTTCAGTGGAATTAACACCGTTTTTCCGTGCGTTTTCGTGCAGGTATTCAAGTTCTTCAGTTTCCGATGTTTTTGTGGCAACAATCAGCTTGCCGATTCTTTTGTGAAGGATTTTGTTTTTTTCGGCAATTTCATAGAGCCGGTGACGCCCTTCAACGCAAAGAGCGGCTTTCAGCGAATTTTGCGGATAATATATGCCGCCATGAATTACTTCGCTGTTGCGGGAGCTGATGCCACTGCCGTGGGTCGGGTTTTTTTCCAGAATAAAAATATTCAAGTCGGGACCGGCAATTTCGGCAGCAATGGCTAACCCAATCACCCCGGCGCCGATTATAGTGATGTCTGCTCTCTCCATTTCTTATTTATACACGATTTTACGCACCGGCGCAAAAAATCTTGAGCAGCACAAGACTAAGGCTTGAGGCTCACCTGGTACCTTTAGTTGCGTTGCTCAACGTCGCTGTTTGCATGAAAAAGGTGATAAACAGTTTGAAGATTGCCACTTATAACGTAAACTCTATCCGGTCCCGGATGCATATTGTTTTGCCCTGGCTGCAAAAAAACAGTCCTGATTATTTTTGCCTGCAGGAAACAAAAGTTTCCGATGATAAATTTCCGCAAACGGAATTTGCCGATCTTGGTTACGCGGTTACTTTTAAGGGTCATAAGCAGTATAGCGGTGTGGCCATAGCTTCCAGGCGTAAAGCCGCAAAAAGTTATTTTCGGCCTGGACGATGAACCCAGCGACGCCGAACGCATAATTGCCGCTACCTTTGATGATCTCACCATAATTAATACCTATGTGCCGCAGGGGCAGGATAAGGACAGTCCGCATTATGCATATAAGCTGGCCTGGTTCGGCCGTTTGAAAAAATATCTGAAAAAGCATTTTCAGCCGCAAAGTAGAATTATCTGGTGCGGCGATTTAAATGTGGCGCCCGAAAACATTGATGTACATGATCCCAAAAGAATTCTCGGGCATGTCTGCTTTAACGAGGAAGTCTGGAAGGCTTATGAAGATGTCAAATCTTGGGGCTTCGTCGATGTGTTCCGCAAGCATCATCCGGCCCAGAGCGGTCAGTATACTTTTTTTGATTACCGGGTGCCGGATGCAGTCAACCGGAAACTGGGCTGGCGGGTTGATCATATTCTGGCCACAGGATCGGTGGCGGCCGGTTCGAAAAATTGTCTGATCGATTTGTCGTCCCGGCTGGGAGAAAAGCCTTCCGATCATGTAATTCTGTCCGCCGACTTTTAAGGGGGTATTGCCTTTGGATAAAACGGATGAAATTCGGCGCATTAATCTGGAAATATCGCTGAAGTTCAGTAACATCGAGGTTCATCTTTCCCAGGCGAAAAGCATAGCAGGGCTTTTCGAAACGCTGTTTGCCGGCATTGAGAAAGAATTTGCCGTGCCCTTTGTCTGGCTTACGCTGGTGGATAGCGAAAATACCGCCCCCGTTATTGCCGCCGTAAAATCTTCCGGCGCGCTGAAAAACAGGCTCAATGTGATTCCGCCGGCTTTATTTGAACACATTCTTCCTGCCGGAATGCAACCGGTTTTAGCCAATAAAGAATTGCAGCCCTATTATAAACTGCTGCCCCCCGCCAATAAGTTTTTTATCAAGTCTCTGGCCGTCATACCATTTAAAGTTAATGATGAAATTGCCGGCAGCTGGAATAACGGTGATGTCTTGAGTGATCGCTACATGCCGGATATGGACACCGGGCTGTTGCAAAAGCTGGGTCAAAAAGTATCCCTGCGCCTGACCGAGCTCGTATCCGGCAATAAATGACTTTAGGAAAAGCCGGCAGATGATCGCGTAATACTCCCCCCGTCATTTTAATATACTTATTGACTAATCATTGGAACTTGTATAATATTACGTACAACTATACGACTTGGTCGGGAGGAACTGTTGATTTGGATACGGGGAAAATAATTCTTAATAATAAGAGGATGTTGCTGCATTATCAGATTGCGGATTATCTTCTGAATACGATGAAACAAAGTGAAACGCCGATCGATGGCAGATTGATGTCCGAAGAAAGATTGAAAGATTTATTCGGTGTCAGCCGCGCCACAGTTAGGCATGCGCTCGACCATCTCTCCAGCAAGGGGATGATAGTCAAGAAGCAGGGCAAGGGTAATTTTTGGACCACCGCCTCCTATCAATTACGCAAAGAAAAACAGTCGGGCATCAATCGGAATATATTTCAGATCAGTGAAAACATAACGGTCAAATTCATTGACAGGGAACTGGAAAAGGCTCCCGCTGCCGTAGCTGAATTTCTGGGACTGGATAAAGGCACCAGGGTTTATAAGTTCCGGCGGCTGCGTTATCTGAATAATGAGCCCTTCAGCTTTACAATCAATTATATGCCGAAAATCTTCGGTGAGAAAATCTTGAAGAAGCATTTGCGGGAAATGATAATGATGGAGACACTGGAAAATATTGTTGGTCTGGAACTGGGAGTTGTCGAGCATGAGGTGGAAATCAACCGGGCCAATAGGATGATCTCCGATAATCTGGGAGTTGCACCTCTCGATCCGGTACTTGCCGTGAAGACATCGGTTTATGATAAGAACCATCAACCCGTGGAAATAGCCTGGACTTATTTTGTCGAGAACAAATACAAATTCAAGGTAGTGCTCGATAAATAGTTGATGGAAGCAGCTATGTTGAGATCAGTTTGTATCATCATGTTTAATCAAAAGGGGGATTTATGGCAGAAAAATTGAAGTTTGCGGACGTTTACCAGGAATCAGTAACTCAGCCCGACGTGTTTTGGGGCAAAGCCGGGGAAGATGTTAAATGGGTTAAAAAATGGGACAAAGTCCTCGACGACAGCAAAAAGCCTTTTTATCGCTGGTTTGCCGGTGGCGAGTTAAACACTTGTTATAATGCACTGGACTATCATGTGGAAAATGGCCGTGGTGATCAAACGGCAATCATTTATGACAGTCCGGTAACCGATTCTGTTGCCAAAATAACCTATAAAGAATTGCTTCAACAGGTGGCGAAGTTTGCCGGCGTGCTTCAGTCAATGGGCGTAGTGAAAGGCGATACGGTTATCATTTACATGCCCATGATTCCGCAGGCAGTAGTTGCGGTTTTGGCTTGCGCCCGCTTGGGTGCAATTCATTCCGTCGTTTTCGGTGGATTTGCTCCCAATGAATTGGCCATACGCATTAACGATGCCATGCCCAAGGTAATGGTTTCCGCATCCTGCGGCATTGAAGGGAAAAAGGTTATCCCCTACAAGCCTCTGCTGGATGAAGCCATCCGGCTTGCGGAACATAAGCCTCAAAAAGCGATAATTTTCCAGCGTCCGCAGGTGTTGGCAGAATTGATTGCCGGCTTTGATTATGACTGGCAGGAATTGATGAAAACAGCGGTGAGAGCGGATTGCGTAACAGTTGCCGCAACCGATCCGCTTTATATTCTTTATACATCGGGAACAACCGGCAAGCCCAAAGGGGTTATGCGCGACAACGGCGGGCACGCCGTCGCCCTGAAATGGTCGATGAAAAATATTTATGATATGCAGCCGGGCGATGTTTACTGGGCGGCATCCGATGTCGGCTGGGTTGTCGGTCATTCTTACATTATGTATGCGCCGTTGCTTTATGGATGCACTACCATTTTGTATGAAGGAAAACCAATCGGCACGCCCGATCCCGGGGCCTTCTGGCGGGTAATTTCTCAGCATGGTGTGAAAGTTCTGTTTACCGCTCCGACAGCTTTTCGTGCCATTAAAAAGGAAGATCCCAATGGCGATTATCTGAAAAAATATGATATCAAGACATTGAAATATCTCTTCCTGGCCGGTGAACGGCTTGATCCTGATACCTACCACTGGGCGAGTAATATGTTGAAAATTCCGGTGATTGACCACTGGTGGCAGACAGAAACAGGTTGGCCGATAGCCGCCAACTGCATGGGGATTGAGCCATTCCCCATTAAAGCCGGTTCGCCGACTAGGGCTGTGCCTGGCTATAAAGTGGAAATTCTGGACAACAATGGAAAAGAACTTCCCAATGGCCAGGAAGGTTCCGTAGCCATAAAATTGCCGCTTCCCCCAGGTTGCCTGCCCACGTTGTGGAACGATGATAAACGTTATCTGGATTACGTCACGGATGTTCCCGGCTACTATGTGACCGGTGATGGGGGATTTTACGATAAAGATGGTTATCTCTTTATCATGGGACGTATTGACGATGTTATTAATGTTGCCGGCCACAGGCTTTCCACCGGTTCCATGGAAGAAGTTATCTCCAAGCATAAGGATATTGCGGAATGCGCCGTGTTTGGCATGAACGATCAGCTCAAAGGCGAAGTGCCGGTGGGATTCGCCGTTCTCAAGGCCGGTGTCACCAGAGACCATGCCGAAATTGTCAAGGAACTGGTGCAAATGGTACGTAATGATATAGGCGCTCTTGCTTGTTTTAAGCAATGCGCTATTGTCAAAGCCTTGCCGAAAACCCGTTCCGGCAAGACTTTGCGCAGCACGATGCGCAAGATCGTTAATCTGCAGGATTATGTAGTGCCTTCAACTATTGATGACCCCGCAGTTCTTGATATAATAAAAGAAGCAGCCCAGAAACTGGCGGAGGAAGCATAAGATCGAAACAGAAACCCCGTCCGGAAAATTTCCGGGCGGGATTTCTTACAACTGCAACTATATAAAGGGGGGAGGGTTAATTAATTAAAGTTTTCAAAGCGTCAACTACCGGTGCGGTGAAAAGGGCAATGAGAAAAGTGTACAGGGCGAATGACCCGATCGCTTCACTCAAATATAATTTGGAGTATTTCTGCTTTATAGAAACGATTATCAAACCGCCGACAATCAGGCAACCCAGGTGAAAATAGGGGAAAGTGCCGCCGTCCGCTGCATTGAATTGAGCAAAGCTGAATGATGCCGTTGTTAAGATCACAAACGCCACCAAAAGTGTTGTTTGAATGGTCTTTCTCATAATCCTCATCCTCCTTGATCACAAATACTAAATCTTTTTCTTATTACTATGAAATAAACGTGCCAAATCGGAACATTAATTGAAAGTATGTAGTTAAATTATTGAAATAAAACAGTATTAAGCGATGTTTGGATGATTCGTTTCTCTGGTGTTGTTCAATTTCAGATGCTTTTATTGAAAGAATTGTTAAATGCCGTTGAAAAAATTAAATGGAATATTTAATTGCCCTATTCCAGGCAGGAAATTGTCCCGGGCACTTTAGCGGTAAGTTATAAAACCAATTTGACAGCCCGGTGGGCTTTCAGCGCTTCATATAGAGCCATGCGTTGCGCTTCGCTTTCTACGGATAGCTCCACATTCAGACAGTGATATTTAGCGGTTGCACTGCTGCGGGAAAGGGATAGCTTATATTCGTTGTCCCGGATGATTTCGGCTACGGCACGCTTCATCTCATCGGCATCGGGGCCGATGATTTTGTAAACCCAGCGGCAGGGGTATGACAATTGAACTTTTTGCTTTTCATCATCCTTCACTTCTTTCCAGCCTTTCTTGATATGAATCCTAACACACATCGGAAGAAAAACAATTCACTAATGTTCGGTGTATATGGTTGTGCTTGAAACTCCTTTGTTTCTGTGATAGTGCACTGCAACGAACACAAGATAATGAACAAATACGGAATTTTGCTAATAATTAAATAGAGTACAGGAGCAACAAAGATGGACTACAAAAAGAGTTTGAATCTTCCCCAGACCGATTTTCCGATGAAGGCGAATCTGGCCGCAAGAGAGCCGGAAATGCTTAAAAAATGGGAAGAAATGGATATCTACGATAAAATCCGCCAGGCGGCCAAGGGGAAAAAACCTTATATTCTGCATGACGGCCCTCCTTATGCCAACGGCAATATTCATTTAGGAACGGCCCTCAATAAGATACTCAAAGACCTGGTAATTAAAACCAAAAACATGACCGGATTTGATGGAGTTTATGTGCCGGGCTGGGATTGCCACGGTTTGCCTATTGAACATCAGGTCGATAAGGAACTGGGCGAGAAAAAAAGCAAAATGACACAGGCGGATAAACGACGCGCTTGCCGTGTTTATGCCGGAAAATATGTCGACATCCAGCGCGAACAATTTAAAAGACTCGGTGTTTTCGGTGAATGGGCCAATCCTTATTTAACAATGGCTTATCCTTATGAAGCGGCCACCGTTGCGGAATTCGGCAAGCTGTATCTCAATGGCAGCGTTTACAAGGGCAAGAAGCCGGTTTACTGGTGCGCTACCTGTAAAACAGCCCTGGCGGAAGCGGAAGTCGAATATGCCGACCATTCCACGCCATCCATCTATGTAAAATTTGCCTTTACTTCTGACGTGGGCCAGATCTTGCCGAAACTGGCCGGACAAAAAGTTCACATGGTCATCTGGACAACAACTCCCTGGACAATTCCGGCCAACCTGGCCATTGCCCTGAAAGATGATTTTATCTACGTTGCCGTGAAAATCGATGATGAAGTGCTGATTCTGGCCAAGGATCTGCTTGATTATTGCCTGGATGCTTTCGGCTACAAAAATAAAAATTATGAAATTCTGGATGAATTTACAGGCGCTGTTCTCGAAGGGCAGAAATGCGTCCATCCCCTGATTAAAAAAGACAGTGTCCTGATTCTGGCGCCCTTTGTCACTCTCGATGCCGGTACCGGCGCCGTGCATATAGCTCCCGGCCACGGGCAGGAAGATTATGAAATCGGTCTGGAGTATGGCCTGGATAACTATGCGCCGGTTGATGATGCCGGAAAATTCACGGAAGATGTGGAGTATTTTGCCGGCCAGTTTGTTTTTGATGCCAATGATAATGTAATTAAAAAATTAGCGGAAGTAGGCGCACTGCTGGGGCATGTGCCCATGGAGCATTCCTATCCGCATTGCTGGCGGTGCAAGCAGCCGATTATTTTCCGTTCGACCGAGCAGTGGTTCATCTCGATGGAAAAGAACGATTTACGCAAAAAAGCATTGAGTTCTATAGATTCGGTGCAGTGGATTCCGTCATGGGGGCATGACCGCATTTACGGCATGGTCGAGAACCGTCCGGACTGGTGTATATCACGGCAGAGACTTTGGGGTGTTCCCATTACCATTTTCTACTGCGCCGGCTGTAAGAAAGAAATGCTGACTAAAGAAATGCTCGATTACCTGGTGGCATTGGTCGAAGTCAGCGGCGCTGATATCTGGTTTGAAAAAGAAGCCCGGGACTTGATGCCCCAGGGAACGATTTGTCCCCATTGCCGGAGTTCTGAATTCATCAAAGAAGTGAATATTCTGGATGTCTGGTTTGATTCCGGTGTCAGTCATGCCGCCGTTCTGGAAAAACGCCAGGATTTGCGATCACCGGCCGATATGTATCTGGAAGGGTCCGATCAGCATCGCGGCTGGTTCCATTCCTCGCTGCTCGAATCGGTGGGTACACGCGGATGTGCGCCCTACCTGAGCGTGCTTACCCATGGCTTTGTCGTTGACGGAGATGGGAAAAAAATGTCCAAATCCGTGGGCAATACAATTGACGCTGCAGAAGTCATTGAAAAATACGGTGCGGAAATCCTGCGCCTTTGGGTGGCGGCGGAAGATTACACCGATGATATTAGAATATCCGATGAAATCCTGAAACGTCTGGTGGAAGCTTATCGCCGGATTCGCAATACCAGCCGCTTTATCCTCGGCAACCTCTACGATTTCTCTGTCGATTCCGACATGGTGGAATACGGGCAAATGGCGGAAATGGACAAATGGGCGCTGCACCGTTTGCAGGAAGTAATCAAGCGCGTTACTGAAGCGTACGACAAGCATCAATTCCATGTAGTTTACTATACACTTTACAATTATTGTACGGTGGATTTAAGTGCGATGTATCTGGATGTTTTAAAAGACAGGCTGTATACCAATAAAGCAGCTTCTCCGGCCCGCCGTTCGGGACAAACAGCCATGTTCACCATTTTAAAGGCGATGACTCAATTACTGGCTCCCATCCTGACCTTTACCGCCGAAGAAGTATGGGCTGCTTTGCCCCGGTGGAAAGGCAAAGAAGTAAGTGTACATATGACGCAATTTCCGCAGCTGAATAATCAATACTTTAATGCTGAGTTGGGTGAGCGCTGGAAGACGATGATTGAGGCCAAAGCGGAAATCACCAAGGCAATCGAACAGGCCAGAAAAGAAAAGGTGATCGGCCATTCCCTCGATGCCCGTGTCAGTCTTCTGCCGTCGTCAAAAATGCGCGAATTTTTCTCCAAGCCATCTGGAAGATTTGCGCGCCCTGCTCATCGTTTCGCAATTGCGGCTGGTTGAGAAACAGGAAGTTGCAAATCCGTATTCGAGTGAAGAATTCAAGGGATTAACCGTCGGTGTGGATAAGGCACCGGGCGTTAAATGCGAACGCTGCTGGATTTATGCTCAATCAGTAGGCAACGACAAAGATCACCCGTCTATCTGTGACCGCTGTTTAAATAACTTGTAAATCACGCGGGGAGAGCTTTAGTGAAGAGAAACATCATTTGTTTTGTGCTGGGCGCGGCAGCGGTTATCGCCCTTGATCAAATAACCAAGAACGCCATTTTGTCCCGATTGGCGCTGCATGAATCTTATGAAGTGATTCACGGTTTTTTTAACCTGGTTTATGTGACGAATCCCGGTGCGGCTTTTGGATTTCTCGCCTCGGCCTCCGAGACTTTCCGCTATTTTTTCTTTATCGGAGTAACTGTTGTAGCTATCTCTCTGATCATTTATTATCTGGTAAAAAGTAAACCCGGCAGTATAGTTAGCGTCATTTCCCTTACCTTGATTTTTGCCGGAGCTGTCGGAAATCTGATTGACCGGATTCGCTTCGGTGCGGTCGTGGACTTTCTCGATTTTTACCTGGGTACCTGGCATTGGCCGGCATTTAATGTGGCCGACTCCGCCATTTCAGTCGGGGCTGTATTAATGATTTGGGAAATGATCATTAACACCAAAAAGCGCAATATATCCGGAAGCAAGTCTTGAGTTTCAGTGTGAAAACACGATGATGATGAAGCTTTATTTGCTGATTTCGAATTTTTTCTCCCGTCATCTTACTCCCACGAGAATTTTTGTCTTCAGTTTTGCCGCCTTCATAATGCTGGGAGCGTTATGCTTGTGGATGCCTTTTTCCGCAGCGCAACGTGATCTGAAATTTGTGGATGCGCTCTTCACTGCCACATCCGCTGTTTGTGTTACGGGACTCAGTTCCATCGATGTGGGAACAGAATTGTCCCTGGCCGGACAACTGATTACAATGGTGCTTTTTCAGGTAGGCGGTTTGGGAATCATTACATTTTCCATCATCCTGTTTGCTGTGATGGGCCGCGGTATATCATTCAAAGGACGAGAGATTGCCCAATCCACATTTTTGCATACACCCCGGCATGATTTTTATGTGATTCTAAAAAAAGTTATCCTTTATTCTTTTGTAATTGAAGCAATCGGAGCAATTCTGCTTTTTTTACGTTTTGTTCAGGATTTTCCGGCGGGCAAAGCTTTTTATCATGCGATTTTCAACGCTGTTTCCGCCTTTAATAATGCCGGTTTTTCTCTTTTCTCCGACAACTTGATGTCCTACCAGAGCGATATTACTGTAAATCTTACTGTCATGGGACTTATTATTCTGGGCGGCATCGGTTTTATTGTGCAGTATGAAGTACTGGCCAGATTGCGCGGGCAGGAAAAACGATTCTCCCTGCATACGAAGATTGTTTTAGTAACGACAGCTGCATTAATTGTCGTCGGTGCCGTGTGCTTCTATTTTATGGAGATGAACAATGTCTTAAAAGGAGCTGCTTTTAAAACGGCGCTTTTATCTTCCCTTTTTCAATCGGTTACTCCGCGGACGGCCGGATTTAATACGGTTGATATCGGCGCTTTGACCAACTCCACACTTCTGATAATTATGATTTTGATGTTTATCGGTGCTTCGCCGGGATCAACGGGTGGCGGTATTAAAACAACGAGTTTTAGTCTGCTGTTACTATTTATTTACAACCGCATTAAGGGGAACGCCAATGTTAATATTGGTAATCGCACAATTCCGCCGGAATTAGTCGAAAAAACCATTTACATCATTTTTGCTTCGGCTTTTTGCGTTTGTCTGATAACCTCAATTCTTCTGCTTTTCGGCGACAGCGCCGTTTCACCTTCGGCGAGCCGCTCGCAGTTTGTTGAATATTTATTTGAAACTGTTTCCGCTTTCGGCACAGTGGGGCTATCGATGAACCTAACCCCGAAGCTAAGCGATGTTCAAAAATATGCCATTATCTTTATGATGTTTGCCGGACGGGTAGGGCCGCTGACACTGGCTTTTGCCTTGTACTCCTCGCGGAGGAAGGGTTTGACTTATGCAGAAGAATCGGTGATGGTGGGTTAGCTAAAAGGAGGAAACAATGAGAAGAGCTGTTGTAATAGGATTGGGAATATTTGGTTATCATATCGCCCGTACTTTGTTTGAAAACGGGTTTGAAGTTGTCGCCATTGATAAAAATAAGGAAGCCGTTCAAAGAATACGGGATTATTCGAGCAAGGCAGTTCTCGCCGACGGCACGGATAAAGAGGTAATGGAAGAAATAGGCATTCATGAAGACGATATTGCCATAATTTCCTTTGGTGAAGATTTGGCAGCCAGCACTCTGATAACGCTGCATTTGCGGCAACAGAAAGTTAAGAATATTATTGTCAAAGCCCCTAATGAAGAGCATAAGTTGATATTGGAAAAAGTAGGAGCAACTGATGTTATTATTCCGGAAATGGATGTCGCCAAGAAAGTTGCCAAGAGCCTGATTTCGCCTAATGTGCTGGATTATATCCCGCTTTCCGAAGACTATATAATTTCGGAAATTGCGCCGCCCAATAGTTTTTTAGGCAAAACAATTCGGGAGTTGGGACTTCGTGCCAAATACCATATCGAAGTAATTGCCGTACGCGATGTTATCTCCGACAGCATCCAAATGGTGCCTCAGGCCGATTTTGTTATTAAAGACGGTGAAGTCCTGGTCGTTATCGGGAAAGAAGTGGACATCCGGAAAATAAAATAATTATTTAGAACTGTATTTTGAAGTCTTCTTTGCCGAAAGCTTGTTTAAAAGCTGTTATGGCTAGTTTTTTGTATCCTTTAATTTATCCAATTCTTCTTTGTAGCGTTCTGCCCGGGCTTTTTCCACTTCAATTTCCTCTTTAGCCTTTTCCAGTTTTTCGTCCTGCCTGTGCCTTTCCTCGCGCACTTTATCCTGTATTTCATCGATTCCCACGTAAACAGCCAGGGCGCCACCCAGGAGCAGGCTGATCGGAAACGCTCCCCGGATAATAATCATAAAATCCGCCCACCAGAAGATCAGGCTGATCAATCCCAGAACAGCAAATATGACTCCTCCAATTAACAAAGACATAATCAACCCCCGGCACAAGTAAAAATTCAATTAATCAGATGATCCATTTAGATAAATTTTTATCATGAAAGATGGGTTTAGGCAAGTTGGAAATAGAGAAAATCGCGAACCAGGCGTAAGCTAATAAGCTTGACAAACATAACGACATTACTATAGGAATGCAAAATTAATGATGAATCAATAGGTTTGATGGAGAACTGCAGGTGAAAGCCCATTAGGCTTGAGGGGCGTTGGTCAGGAAAGCCGTCGGGCTTTTTCTGAATTATGGAGTGAGTTTGTGGGGATTCAATAGAAGTAACAACACGATAAGGAGGCGTTTTTGGGGAGTAGCCAACATTGCTCTCCGGGGAAAAACGCTAATATTGAAGAGGTTTTTGTATGAATAGACTTTGCCTTCGTTTGCATAAATGTGAAGCTATCATTGCTCATTCCGATGAGCCTGAGCAATGCGAGTTGGAGGAAATTATTGAAGCATCACATGATGGACTCTTTATTTCGGACGGGTCCGGCAAGGCCCTGATGGTAAATAGCTCCTGGGAGCGAATCTGTGGAATCCCCAGGGATTTCGTGGTCGGGAAAAATGCCCAGGATCTGGTGAAGGAAGGATATTATTCGCGATCTTCCGTAGTTGCCGCCATCGAAGCCAGAGAAAAGGTCAGCATAATGCTGGAGATGCTCAAAGGAGATAAAAAAGGCCAAAAAATCCTGGCGACAGCCATGCCGATTATGGATAAATCCGGAAAAATCAGAAGGGTTGTGGCCAATATCCGTGACATAACTGAAATTATTTCCTTGAAGAAGGAACTGGAAGAAACTCATAATCTGAACCAGGTTTATGCCGCTGAGCTCGAACAGATGCGGCTTCAGCAGACAATCAAAAACTGTGATTTGATAGCGATAAGCGAAGTCACGAGACGTGCAGTGGAAATGGCGGTGCAGGTTTCCAAGGTTGATACGATTGTTCTGATTACCGGCGAATCGGGCTCTGGCAAAGAAGTTATTGCAGATACCATCCATCGTCTTTCTTCGCGTGCGAGCGGTCCGCTCATCAAGATCAATTGCGGCGCGATTCCTGATAATTTGCTGGAATCCGAACTCTTTGGATACGAGTCCGGTTCTTTTACCGGTGCGCGAAAACAGGGAAAGCCCGGTATGTTCGAGCTGGCCAGCGGAGGAACTCTGTTTCTGGACGAGGTAGGGGATATCTCCTTTAATCTGCAGGGAAAGCTCTTGCGGGCAGTGCAGGATCAATCGATCATGCGTGTAGGAGGCATCAAGCCGATTTCCGTGGATGCACGCATCATTGCCGCCACAAACAAGAATCTTCAGAGCATGCTGGTTAAGGGCTCGTTTCGCGAGGACCTTTATTATCGCCTCAATGTTGTATCCATTGAAATCCCTCCCCTGAGGGAGCGGCTGGAGGACATACCGTTGCTCTCCTTGTTCTTTCTGGATAGAATTAATAAGAAGTATAATATAACAAGACTATTGCACCCGATGTCATCGACCACTTTTTAACATATTCCTGGCCCGGAAATATCCGGGAACTCGAAAACGTCATTGAGCGAATGATGGTTATGACCGAGGATACCGAAATACGGACCATTCATCTTCCCTATAATATTAAAAATCAGGCTTTTTCTGAAAATGCTGCTGAGGGCATTAACCTCAAGCAATCTATCGAATCGACCGAAAAACAACTTTTCGAGCGGGCTTTGACGAAATATAATAGTACCAGAGAGATTGCCAAAGCCTTGAATATCGACCAATCCACCGTTGTCCGCAAAATGAAGAAATACAAGTTATTATGCCCTGCTAACCAGCGGTAATCTTTTTGAATTTTATTTTTTCTGCGTAATCTTTCCAAAAAACGGGAACTGTTTTCGGCGATGCACACTTGCGTTTCGGCGATGCAATGTTGCATCGCTGCCATCGAGAAAAAATACATAATAATATCATGTTGTTTTGTCCGTAGAGAGTTCGTATCGCGCCGATGCTATGATTACATCGCAGCAGATCTCTTCGTTATCCCTGTTAATCTGCAGATGCAATGCCCTGCTGGGTTACAAGCATTTTGCAGTATCTGGCACATTAATTGCTGTTCCGCTGTGTAATAAAACTTATGAGGAGGAGTTTATGGTGAAAAAAATCATGACGGCGGAAGAAGCTATAAAATTTATTAAACCGGGCGCAACAGTGGCGATCAGCGGCTTCATCGGCATGGGGCATCCCGAGGAAATATCCAAGGCAGTCGAAGATAGTTTTCTGAAAACCGGCACTCCGAACAACCTGACACTGACCTACGGCGCCTCTCAGAATGACGGCAAGTCCAACTGGGGCCTTAACCGTTGGTGTAAAGAAGGGTTGATCACCAAAATCATTGCCGGGCACTTTAACCTTCAACCGGACATGATCAAAATGATTAACGCCGAGAAATGCGAAGCGTATGCGATTCCGCAGGGAGTCATGATGCACCTTTATCGGGCAATCGGCGGCAAAAAGCCCGGTGTTATTACGCACGTTGGACTTAAAACTTTTGCAGACCCGAGAGAAACCGGCGGCCGGCTCAATAAGCGTTCCCAGGCGAAGTCGTCAAACTGATTGAATTCGAAGGCAAGGAGTATCTCTGGTATAAATCATTCCCGGTGGACGTGGCGATTATCCGAGGAACCACCGCGGACGAATTCGGCAATGTCAGCATCGAAAAAGAACCGATTCGTCTTGAATTTTATGTACATGGCGCTGGCGGCAAACAATTCCGGCGGCAAAGTTATCGTTCAGGTTGAACGGATTACCCAGACGGGCACGATTGATCCCCGTAACGTGGTGGTCCCGGGAACCATGGTTGACGCGATTGTTGTTGCCAAACCGGAGAACCATCCGCAGTACTATGGGCGTTCCCATTGGGTTTTATGACGGCTCGCTGACCGGCGATATCAGAATGCCGATGTCTGAATTCAAGCCGCTTCCGCTGGACGACCGCAAAATCATCTGCCGGCGGGCGGCCATGGAACTGGTTCCGGAAGCGGTCATCAACTTTGGGATCGGCATGCCCGAAGGCGTTGCGTCCGTCGCGGCGGAAGAAGGATTCATCGATCTGTTGACGGCAACCGTTGAGCCCGGCCTGGTCGGCGGCATTCCCCTGGGCGGCCTGAGGTTCGGCTGTGCGATTAATCCGCTGGCGATTATCGACCATCCCAGCCAGTTTGATTTCTATGACGGCGGCGGTCTGGATTTGGCCTGCCTCGGCATGGCCGAACTCGATTCATTCGGCAATATCAATGTTTCCAAATTCGGCCCGCGCATTGCCGGACCCGGCGGATTCGTCAACATTACCCAAAATGCCAAGAAGGTTGTATTCTTCGGGACTTTGACCGCTTCGGGGCTGGAAATCGCCATTGAAAACGGAAAAGTAAAGATAGTTACAGAAGGAAAAGCGAAAAAATTGGTTCCCAAAGTCGGACACATCACGTTTTCGGGCGAGTATGCCCGCGAGAAAGGGCAGAAAGTTCTGTATGTCACGGAACGCGCCGTCTTTGAAATGCGCCATGAAGGACTGACTTTGACCGAAATTGCGCCCGGCATCGATCTGGAAAAAGACATTGTGGCTCAGATGGAGTTCAAACCTCACATTGCGAAAGACCTGAAACTGATGGACGCCCGCATTTTCCAGGAAGGCCCCATGGGGATCAAGGAGGAGATACTGGCCAAAAGGTCGATAAAGTCTATTGACATAATAGTGGCAGCAGCCACAAAAATTTAAGGAGGAAAATAGTACCATGTTGATGAACGGAAAACAGTATATCGAGAGTCTCAAGAAACTGAGGCCCAATATCTACAAATGGGGAAAACTGATCGAGGACGTTACTACAGATCCAGCCACCGCGCTGCACGTCAAATCTGTCGCCAGATCATACGATCTTTCCTTTGATCCGGAAAAGGCTCCTATTTACACGACAAAATCCACTATCAGCGGCGAAACAATCCATCGCTGGAATTCCTTGCAGGACAGCATGGAAGCCCAATTGGCAACGCCAACATGAAACGCGAACAATATCACCAGTCAGGCACCTGCCAGGGCGCGACCTGCGCCGGCTGGACCGGCACTCAGCACCCTCTGGGATGCGTGCCTTTGAATGCGACAAAGATTTGGGCACCAACTATCACGAGCGGGTCAAAAACTTCATGAAGTTTGCGGAAGACAATGCCCTGGCCATGGCCGGCTGCCTCACCGACGCCAAAGGCGACCGCTCCAAGAAAGCATCCCATCAGAAGAACCTGGATGTAACCATGCATGTGAAAGAAGTCCGTCCGGATGGCATCATCGTCCGCGGATGAAAGATCCAGATCTGCGGCGTGGCTGCCTGCCACTACATCATCGCTATGCCGGGCACCGGTTATGGCGAAGTGGATAAAGATTTTGCCGTGGCGTTTGCCGTTCCCCGCGATGAAAAAGGAATCACCATTGTCGAATCCCGCCGTCGAGCGATAACCGGGATGAAGAAGAAGGCTACGATGTCCCAATGCCGGCAACATCACCCAGGCTTACATCCATTTCGACGATGTGTTTATCCCGAACGAGCGCGTATTCATGTGCGGCGAATTCAAATACAGCGGCCGCAACATCGGCAACTTCGCCGCCATTTACCGCGCCGCTATCGGCCACTGCGTAGCCGGCCAGGGCGACATCATGATCGGCGCCGCCATGAACATGGCCCGCGCCAACGGCCTGTCCATCAAACCTTTCCAGGCAACCCTGAACCAAATGGCCATCAACAACGAAATCACCGCGGGTGTGGGTCTTGGCGCCATGGCGCTGGGCAAAAAACAGAAATCCGGCTTGTTCGTGCCGAATCCGCTGCTGGCCCATACCAACAAAACCCAGGTTGCTAAACTGCCTTACGAAACCAAAGTCATGGCGCAGGATATCAGCGGCGGTATTGCTGAAACCGGCTGCATGCCTTCCTGGAAAGACCTCCAGAGCCCCATCTACGGCGAAAAACTGAAGGAAGCCCTGACGGCCGGATCGGACGGCGAAAGCCGGGCCAAAATGGCCCGCCTGGTCGAGTGGCTGACTGTTGGCGGCGGAATTCCCGGCTGCATGCATGGCGGCGGATCTCCCGACGGAGCCAAACTGGTCGTCAAAGCCGCAACCAAGTGGGAAGACTATGCCGAAATGGCCAAGAAGATCATGGATATACCGACAGAGGCCATCAAGGAGCCGGCAGCACCTGCTAAAAAGTAAATCAACTCACCTGACGGCGCCAACGGCGCCGTCAGGATGCTTATGCCCGTTGACGGCTTTGGCACCAGATGCCTGCAGAGCCGCCGGAATCACCTAAAACGAGCCTGAGCCGAAAAAGAAAAAATGAGAAATATTTTAAAAAAGATGATGTTAATTTAATGGAGGATTGAAGATGGATTTTAAATTTAAACCCGAACATGAAGAGCTTCGCAATATGGTGCGGAAGTTTGGCGAAAAGGAACTGGCGCCAACCGCTGCCGAACGCGATGAGAAAGAGTTTTTTGACCGGAGTCTGATGGATAAAATGGGCACATTGGGTCTGCTGGGATTGCCTTATCCTGAAATGTACGGCGGCGCCGGCATGGATAATATTGCTTATTCCATCGCCGTCGAGGAAATTTCCCGCGCGTGCGCCTCGATCGGAATCAGCCTGTCTGTGCATGTTTCCTTGTGTTCCTGGCCGATCTACCACTACGGTACGGAAGAGCAAAAGAAGAAATTCCTCACACCGCTGGCCCAGGGAATAAAATTGGGAGGATTCGGTCTTACCGAACCCAACGCCGGGACAGATGTCGGAAATGCGCAATCAACTGCAGTTAAGGATGGCGATTCGTACATAATAAATGCGACAAAGATATTCAATACCAACGGCGGCGAGGCCGAAATCGAAGTAATTTTTGCCAAGACGAATAAGGAAGCCGGTATGAAAGGAATGAGCGCCTTCATCGTCGAGAAAGGCACTCCCGGACTGAGCTTCGGCAAAAAAGAAGTAAAAATGGGCATTCGCGCCTCCGTGCAGCGCGAAGTGTTTCTGAATGATTGCCGTGTTCCTGCCGCCAACCTTCTGGGTAAAGAAGGCGAGGGATTTAAGATCGCCATGACGACTCTGGACGGCGGTCGTATCGGCGTTGCTTCTCAGGCCGTGGGCATTGCCCGGGCTGCTCTGGACGCAGCGATCAAATATTCTAAAGAGCGCATTCAATTCGGCAAGCCCATAGCAAATCAACAGGCTATCAGTTTTATGCTGGCGGAAATGGCCATTCAGATAGAAGCGGCTCAACTGCTGAACTATCGAGCGGCTTATAACAAGTCCGAATGATCTGCCTTATTCCAAAGAGGCCGCCATGGCCAAGAAGTTTGCTTCCGACACAGCGATGGCAGTTACCACGAATGCCGTTCAGATATTCGGCGGTTACGGCTTCAGCCGTGAATATCCGGTCGAGCGCCTGATGCGCGATGCGAAGATCACCCAGATTTATGAGGGAACAAATCAGGCTATGCTCATGGTTGTCGCCGGCAGTATTCTGCGATAACTGTTTGTGCCGGACGCCGAGGTGCGGTCCGGATTTAAAATGCAGTATTTTTGCTGCATCTGTTATGACTCTGGGGGCGGGTTCGGGTAAGTTTACTTGACAAACAAGGGACTTTCCTATACTCGCTTCCAGTGAAAATAAAATATCACCAAATAAAATGGGGGGAGGATTGAAAATGGTTAAAGCCACAAGTATTGCGCCTGGAGTTGATCCCGCAAAGGCAAAAAAAATGTTAGCCATCAGATGGCTTTTTTACGGGATGTTTTTATTAACATACATATTTGTTTATTTTGATCGCGTAGCTCCCGCAGTTGTTGCCCCGGAATTGATGAAAGAATTTGGACTGACGGCGACCGCCCTGGGAATTTTGTCGTCAATGTACTTTTATCCGTATGCTGCCATGCAGATGCCGGCGGGAGTCTTGTCGGACACCATAGGCCCCAGGAAGGCTGTTACGATATTCTTCATTCTGGCGGCTATTGGAACTGCACTGTTCGGTCTTGCCGGCACATTTGGACTTTGTATATTCGGACGGTTTTTGATGGGGGTTGGTGTTGCCGTTGTCTGGATGCCTTGTATGAGAATTCTTTACAATTGGTTCCGCCCCAACGAACTGGCTACTCTTACCGGTTTTATGCTGACATGGGGTAATGTCGGTGCTATTCTGGCATCTGCTCCCCTGGCATTTCTGGTTGGTATTGTCGGTTGGAGAAATTCGTTCTTTTACCTTGGTGGCGCTATGTTCATAATAGCGATATTGAATTACATGATTATCAAAAACAAGCCTGCTGATATTGGTTTGCCAACAGTTTCTGAAATTGACGGTGTTGATTACTACAATGTTAAAGGTACTAAAGACGGCCAGGCCCAGTCCTCATTCAAGGATAACTTTTTCAAGCTGCTTAAAATGAGAAATTATTGGTTGATATCCGTTTACGCGTTCTTTATGTATGGAACCGTCATGGGTTTCCAGGGTCTCTGGTTCATTCCCTACATCCAGCAGATATACGGCCTTACAAAACAGCAGGCCGCAAATATGCTGATGATGTGGCCGATTGGTATGGCGCTCGGATGCTTTCTCATTGGTTTGGCTTCTGACCGGCTCCTTAAGTCACGTCGTAAGACATCGTTGTATGCAACGATCATTTATGTGTTGACGTGGATTCCCGTTGTCATTTACACGGGTGAAATCCCTGTAAATATGTTTTATCCGCTGCTTTTCATAATGGGATTCTTCTGCGGTGCGTACGTTCCCAACTATGCACACATAGCTTATGGGCAGCCGGCCACATTTATGGCGACCTCAAATGGAATGATCAATATTTGGTATTTTGTGGGAGGTGCCACCTATCAAACGATTATGGGTGTAGCCCTTGATGCTTACGGCAAGGTTGGCGGCAAATTCCCAGTGGCGGCCTATCAGACAACGTTTTTGGTTTGTTTGATTAGTTTGGTGTTGGCAGCAATAGCGATGTACTTCACCACGGAGATTTCGACAGTAGCAGAAAAGAAGCATGCATAGGAAAAAGTTGGAATAGCGGGTAACTATTCCGTAAGGTGTTAAAAACATAAGCGGTGTTGCAGGAACAAGGCAACACCGCTTTTTGTTATTCGAGAAATGAGCGTCACCCATTAAAAGGCACATGTCCAGAGAAAGAAATATCCCTGTTAACAAAATATTACTTGATTTAAAAGAAGTCATCATTTAAATGTTATTACTTAATCAAATACATAGATTAGGATAAAGAATGATCAAGCCAAATTTTGCCAAAGGTGACGGGCTTATCCCGGTTATTGCTCAAGATGCTGATACCAAAGAAGTTCTCATGATGGCTTACATGAATGAACAGGCATGGGAGAAAACTGTGGAAACAGGCAAAGCCACTTACTGGAGCCGGTCGCGCAATTCGTTGTGGTTAAAAGGAGAAACATCGGGGCACGTGCAGTTGGTAAAAGACATCTTTATTGATTGTGATGATGACACGATTTTGTTGATGGTCTCGCAAATAGGAGAAGCAGCTTGTCACACCGGGTATAGATCCTGTTTTTACCGGAAATTAAAAGACGGCGATTGTGTTGTGGTTGGACAAAAGATTTTTGATCCCCAGGAAGTGTATAAATGAATGTTTTGAAAATAGGTATTCCCAAAGGAAGTCTGGAAACTAATACCGTAGATCTGTTTAAAAGGGCCGGCTGGCGTATTTCTTATGACAGCCGCAGTTATTTCCCTGATATTGACGATCCGGAAATAACCTGTTCGCTGGTGCGGGCGCAGGAAATGTCGCGCTATGTTGAGGACGGCCACCTTGATATGGGGCTCACCGGAATCGACTGGATTCTGGAAAATTCATCCGATGTTGTTGCCGTTCAGGATTTGGTTTATTCCAAAGTATCGACGCGTCAGGCGCGCTGGGTGCTGGTTGTGCGCGATGATTCTCCCTACAGATCAATCGAAGATATGGAAGGGAAGAGCATATCAACCGAACTGGTTAATTTTACAAAAAAATATTTTGCCGAAAGAAAGATTAATGTTCATGTAGAATTTTCCTGGGGGGCGACGGAAGCCAAGGTAGTGGAGGGGTTGGTTGACGCCGTTGTGGAAGTCACGGAAACCGGCTCCACGATTCGCGCCAATAAATTACGGATTATTCATGATCTCATGAAAACAAATACGCAGTTAATTGCCAACCGGGCTGCCTGGAATGACCCCTGGAAGCGTAAGAAAATCGAGCAGATAAGAACGCTGCTCATGGGTTCGTTACTGGCAATGGGTAAAGTTGGTCTGAAAATGAATGTTGCCAAAGAAAATTTGGCAAGAGTAATGTCGCTGCTTCCCTCGCTCAAGGAACCGACCGTTTCCAATTTATTTTCCGGGGAATGGTTTGCCATAGAGACGGTTGCTGATGCGGAAGTTGTCCGGGATTTAATTCCGGTGCTTTTAGAAGCGGGTGCCGAAGGCATAATCGAATATCCCCTGAACAAAGTTATTTAATTAAGGGAGACATCCATGGCTAGAAAGGCGAAGATCGTCCGTAAAACGAGAGAAACAGACATTACGCTCGAAATTGATTTAGATAATACTGCCGCGAGTAAAATTGCCACATCAATCCCCTTTCTCGACCATATGCTCGAGCTTTTCGCCCGGCACGGCTTTGTAAAGCTTGTTGTCCAAAGCAAGGGCGATACCCAAATTGATGATCATCATCTGGTGGAAGACCTGGGGATTTGTCTGGGTATGGCTGTAGGTCAGGCCCTGGGGGATAAAATCGGTATTAACCGCTATGGGACGGCATCCGTGCCGATGGATGAATGTCTGTGCCGGGTGGATCTGGATATTTCCGGCAGGCCGTATTTGATTTACCGGGTTAAGTTTGAGCGCCGGAAGATCGGTGGTTTTGATCCGGCTCTGGTTAAAGAATTTTTTAAGGCCTTTACCGATCATAGCGGCATAACTTTACATATCAATATGGCCTATGGAAGCAACAGTCACCATATTATTGAAGCGGTTTTTAAAGCATTTGCCCGCGCGTTGAGAGATGCTGTCACCATAAATAAAAAAATTCAGGGAGTGCTTTCGACGAAAGGGAGTCTCTAAAAAGGAAGGTTGAAGTATTGAATAATCCTTTCCGGGAAAGAAATGGTTGTATTTTAGCTTTGGTGCTGGTTTTGCTCCTGATTCCGGTCATGGCTTCCTACGGTTCAGAAAAAGAAGCTGATCGAACCAAGCCTCCGTTACGCATGGCCGTAATTCCTTTTCAGGCAGTCCCGCCCAAAGCGCAATCAGGCAACAGCGCCATTTGCCCGCTTTGCGGTGCAGTTTACTTTGGCGGAAGCATTGCCGAGGGTGGAGAAAAAGTTGTTGAAGAATTATTATTGGAAAAGTTGAAAAACTTAAAAGAAATAGAATTAATTCCGCAGGAAAAAGTGGAAGGTATTTATAAACGCATCAGCGCTGAATCGCTGAAGATACCTGTATTGGAAATTGTTAAAAAGACAGGCCTGGAATTGGATGCCGGGATAATCGCTGTGGGCTATGTTTTCCGGTATATGGAAAGGATCGGGTATGATTACTCAGCCGAAAAATCAGCCTCGGTGGCTTTTGAAATCAATTTTGTCAACCCTAAAGACGGCAGTATAATATGGCGGGGTGTTTTCGATAAAACACAGAAATCATTAATGGAGGATGTTTTTCAGATAGCTTCTTTTTATAAGGGGCATGGCAAATGGCTGACTGCCCGTGAGCTGACAAAGCAGGGTATGAATGAGGCTTTTAAAACATTTTCCGGATTCGAACACTAAAAATATTACCTATCAGTCTGAATATTTTATCTACCGGAATTAATCATTAATCAAGATTCCGGAATTATTTCTATACGGAGCTTTATTTTGGTTATTATTCCCGCAATTGATATTAAAGATGGTAAATGCGTACGGTTGGCTCAGGGCGATTTTGACCGTGCGACCGTATATGCCGAAAATCCGGTCGACATGGCAATCCTCTGGGCGCAGCAGGGCGCTGAGCGTATTCATATAGTCGATCTTGATGGTTCTGTCGCCGGAGAACCCCGTAACTCCGAAAAAATTTTGGAAATAAGCAGAAAAGTGCAGGTTCCGATTCAGGTAGGCGGCGGTATTCGAAGCAGAGAGACAATTGATTATTATTTAAGCCATGGCGCAGCGGGCGTTATTCTGGGTACGTCTGCCCTGAAGAATGAACAGCTTGTCCGCGACGCGGGCAGAGATTATCCGGGAAAAATAATTTTAGGCATTGATGCCCTCGAAGGTAAGGTGGCTATTCGCGGCTGGACACAGAAAACGGAGGAGACTGCTATTGCTCTGGCGCGGCATTATGAAGGCTGCGGCCTCAAGGCAATTGTTTATACTGATATTAAACGCGATGGCATGGAAACAGGCGTTAATATTGAAGCAACACGCGAATTGGCCAGAGAAGTGAGCATACCGGTTATTGCCTCGGGCGGCGTCGCGGGAATTGCTGATATAGAAAAACTAATGGCAATTCCGGATTTTCCCATTTACGGTGTTATAATCGGCCGTGCGCTTTATACGGGAGCGATTGCGCTGGAAGAGGCGATTCGAAAGAGCCGTTGTTCAAAAACAAACTACTCATACAATTATAGCAAACGGCATAAGGAGCCGTAACGAAATAGATAAAATGAGCAGGTAATTTCGTAACGGCTCCTAAGCAAGAAAGATTTATAATTTTATCTATTTAGGGAGATATTGATTATGTCTGATTGTCTGTTTTGTAAAATTGCCCAGGGGGAGATACCCTGCACCAAAGTTTATGAAGATGAAAGAGTATTGGCGTTTGACGACATTCATCCAATGGCCCCGGTGCATGTTGTTCTCATTCCCAAAAGGCATTTTTCGACGCTATTGGATATCGATTCCCAAAACATTGCTATTGCCGGTGATTTGATTGCTGCCGCGCAAAAAATTGCTGAAATTAAAGGAATTGCCGCGAAAGGGTTTCGCACGGTAATTAACTGCAATGCCGAAGGAGGACAGGTGGTGTTTCATTTACATATGCATGTTCTTGGCGGCAGGATACTGCAGGACCAATTAGGTTAGTTCGTTTCGGAGGATGAGGATTATGGACATAAATGGCAAAATAAACACGGAAATGATTGCTGCGGCCAAAGCCAAAGATAAAGTACGGCTTTCGGCGATCCGGATGTTAAAAACGGCATTGCATAACAAGGAAATTGATTTAATGCGGCCGTTAAATGAAGCAGAAATCCTGCAGGTACTCTCGGCGATAGTCAAGCAAAGGAAGGATTCCATCGAGCAGTTCACCCAAGGCGGCAGAACTGATCTGGTGGAAAAGGAAACCGCCGAATTAAAAGTTATTCAGGATTTCCTGCCCGCCCAAATGTCGGATGAAGAGGTGGAAGCCATTATTCAAAAAACGATTAAGGAATGCGGTGCCGCATCAGTCAAGGATATGGGCAAGGTGATGAAATTACTGATGCCGCAATTGACAGGCAAAGCCGACGGCAAGACTGTTGGCGAAAAAGTTAAAGCGCTGTTGTCCTGAAGTAAGGGGATCTTTGCCGGGGAAAAAATAAGCTACATAAAATTCAGAGCAGGTAATCATACTTAAGTGCGTTTTGATAACGGTAAGATCGAAGAAATCAAAAGCAGGGTGGATATAGTCGAACTGGCGGCCGAATACCTGACTTTGAAAAAAGCCGGCCGGAATTATCTGGGACTGTGCCCTTTTCATCAGGAAAAAACTCCTTCTTTTACAGTCAACCGGGAAAAGCAGATATTCTATTGTTTTGGCTGCGGCGAGGGAGGCAATGTCATCACCTTCCTGATGAAAATTACCGGTAAAACATTTCCTGAAGCGATAAAAGAACTGGCTGATAAAACGGGGGTAATTTTACCGTCGCAGTTGACAACAAAAGAAGGACGCCAAAACAATTCTTTACGGGAAAGTATCACTGATTTAAATTTAAGAGCAGCGCAGCAATACGCGCGCAATTTACACTCCCCGGCAGGTAAAACAGCCCAGGACTATTTAAAGGCGAGGGGAATTACACCGGAGACAGTAAAACAATTTCGTTTGGGTTTTGCCCCGGACACGTGGCGTTCTTTAACGGATTACCTGGAAGAAAACGGTCTGTCCTTGAAAATGGCCGAGCAGGCAGGTCTGGTCATTGCCGGCAAAGAAGACAGTTTCTACGACCGTTTTCGCGGAAGGCTTATTTTCCCCATTGAAAATGTGTCCGGCGAGATTGTTGCTTTCGGCGGCAGAATTATGGATAAAGGTGAACCGAAGTATCTCAATTCGCCGGAGTCGCCTGTTTACATTAAAGGCAAAAATTTATATGGCCTGAATAAGACCAGAGAGGAAATCCGCAAAAAAGGTTTTGCCCTGATTGTTGAAGGATATTTTGATTTGATTTCTCTGTGGAATGCAGGTATTGGCAATGTTGTTGCATCCCTGGGGACTGCCCTGACCAGAGAACATCTCGAATTATTGCGCCGTTATACAGTGGAAGTTGTGGCTCTTTTTGATCCGGATGAAGCAGGCAAAAAAGCATTGGACCGCAGCCTGGAGCTTTTTCTGGCTATGAATATGCGGGCTCGGGCACTGATTTTGCCGGGAGGTCTTGATCCCGATGATTATGTGAAGAAATTCGGCCGGGAAAAACTTACTGAGTTGATCGACAATGCTCAGCCGCTTAGTGATTATTATATTGAAAATGTTTTAGGCAGCGGTAAAACCTTTGAAGATAAAAGGGAGATGGTTAAAACAGCCTTGGAATTTATAAATAAGATTGAAGACACCATAGAGAAAAACCTGTTTATTAAACGCATTGCCGAGAAGACCGGCATTGATCAGGGCATGTTGAAAAATGAGAGTCATAAAAGCGATACTTCTATAAAACCGAGGGCGGCAAATCCAAAGAAGCATCCGGTGTTTTCTATTGATCCGGTCGAGATAAACTTAATCCGTATTATGCTGGAGTATCCGCAAAAAACTGATCAGGTAGAAAACGACAATATTCTGGATTTTTTCCTGCAGCCGCAATTGAAGGAACTGGGGAAGAAAATTATCGAGACATACAAGCTTCTGGGTTTTGTCGATCTGGGCATAATTATCTCCGCAGATGAAGAGGCTCCATTGCGCGAAAAAATATTTCACCTGATGATGGAGGCAATGCCCGCCGATGACGCAATGCTGGAGAAGATATTCAGCGATAATATAAGGCAGATCAAAAAGAAGTGGTATAAAGATCAGCATCGGCAGATCAAATTTAAATTGGCACAGGCGCAGGAAAGAGGAAATCAGGAGCTTCTCAATAAGCTGGTGGCCGAAAAAGAAAATTTGCTTATTCGAGAAAGAGAATTACATTAACCCGGTTGAGTTAATATATTATTATTTGGGAGATACCGAATGGCTAAAGAGATACAATCAGACGAATTTAAGAAGTTAATTTCATTGGGCGAGGAAAAGGGCTTTTTAACATATGATGACGTCAATGATATGCTGCCCCCCGATGTAACTTCTTCCGATCAGATCGATGATATCATCATGCTTTTCGGGGAAAAAAATATAGACATCATTGATACAGAGCAGGGCGAAAAACTGATCATGAAGAAAACGCCGGAAGATCTTACGCCTGTAAAGTTTTCCGAAACGCTAGCCCTGACTCCGGGGACAGGAAAAACCGGTGATCCGGTGAAAATGTATTTGCGGGAAATGGGCATGGTCTCTCTTTTGAGCAGGGAAGGGGAAGTGGAGATTGCCAAGAAAATAGAAGAAGGCGCCCGCGAAACAATGTCGGCAATTTTCCGGCTTTCCGTTTCCATTAACGAAGTTCTCAATATCGGCAATAAATTAGTCACCGGAGAAATTAGAGTTAAGAATGTTGTTGATAATATTGAGGATGAAGAAGGCTTTGTGGAGGAAGACGAACACAAGGAAAGGGTTCTAAAACTGATCAGCAGGATTAAACTGTTTGATGACCGCAATAAAGTCCTGCATGAGAAACTTAAGTCGAAAACGATGCGTCCCAAACAACGCGAATTGTTGACAGCCGAGCTCGAAAAAAACTCCAAAAACATTATAACCCTTTGCCGGAAAATTCGTTTCAGTAAAAAACAGATTCATCGTTTTGTCGCCCGTTTGCGTTATCATGCCGATGAAATAGAAAAAGCGGAAAAAGTCATCAATCAGTATAAGAGAGAAACGGGCTTAACGCTTGCCCAGATGGAAAAGACATGGGCAAAAATGAAGAAATCCAAGCAGGACGAAAAGCGCGCAGCTAAAGAAGCACGCGTATCCATTGACTTGCTGAAGAAAAGTCAGGCAGCTGTCGGCGATGCGCAAAAGAAGATAAAGCATATTGCCCGGGAAGTGGGCATCCCCCCGGCCGCCCTGAAGACTATTGTCGATTCCATTGAAGACGGAGAGGGCAAGGCGGAGATAGCAAAAAGAAAGCTGGTGGAAGCAAACTTGCGCCTGGTGGTAAGCATTGCGAAAAAGTACACCAACCGCGGCTTACAGTTTCTGGATCTGATCCAGGAAGGAAACATCGGCCTGATGAAGGCCGTAGATAAATTTGAGTATCAGCGCGGTTACAAGTTTTCGACTTATGCGACCTGGTGGATCAGGCAGGCAATTACGCGGGCGATTGCCGATCAGGCGCGAACAATCAGAATTCCTGTTCATATGATTGAGACAATCAATAAACTGATCCGGACATCACGCTATCTGGTGCAGGAACTGGGGCGCGAACCGACCCCGGAAGAAATTGCCAACAAGATGGAATATCCGTTGGAGAAGGTTCGCAAGGTTTTGAAAATTGCCAAGGAGCCGATTTCTCTGGAAACGCCGATTGGAGAAGAAGAAGACAGCCACCTGGGCGATTTTATTGAAGATAAAAAAATCATGTCTCCCTCGGAAGCTACCATCAACATGGATCTGGCGGATCAAACGCGGAAGATACTCACCACGCTTACTCCGCGGGAAGAAAAAGTATTGCGCATGCGCTTTGGTATCAGCGACAGAGCAGGTGCTCCCGACGAGGATGAGAGCAGTGTGCCAACCGGGTTAATGGAAGCATTGACGCTGGTTCCTGAGGTTACGGAAGTCTTGGAAGTTAAGAAGACGAGGAAGACAGCTAAGAAGCGGGCGGCAAAATAGTGTTGACAAACAATTGCTTTGGGTATATCAAAACAGCCCCTGATGCAAGTTAGGAGCCGTTATAAAACAACTGTTACTTTCTGGACTGTTTTCGTTACGGCTCCTTATGCCGTCTCGCCATTTAAAACGGAATGGTTATTTTTTTACAACGGCTTGGTAAAGGATGTGGCAGGGCCTATAGCTCAATTGGTAGAGCCACCGGCTCATAACCGGTAGGTCCCTGGTTCGATTCCAGGTGGGCCCACCAAAACAAATAAAAAAGAAGAAAAATGATCATAAAAAAGCAATTTATTTCCCATCAGAATGAGCGCTCATCGGCTATTGCGGTGGATGCTGTGGGTGGTCAGCAAACGGCATCCATCCATGGCGCGGATAAAGCAGTTAATAAACGGTTTGTTTGAAAATGCACCCTTAAAAGGTGCATTTTTTTTATCCTAAATAAAGGAGAAAATTGTTGAAAGAGCAATTATTGTTATTGGTCGAGCTTCAGGAATGCGATTCGCAGCTGGTGAAGATTGCGGGCAAGAAAAAAACCCTGCCGGAAAAGATGGAGAAACTGGATGAGGCCTTTCGCACTTTTCAGAATGAAATTGAACGGAACAAAAGAAAATATGATGAGGCCAAAGCGCGGCATGGCGAATGTGAAAACAAGATCAAGAAGATAAATGAAGGAATTGTCAAAACCAAGGAACGGCTCCTGGAAGTCAAGAATAACAAAGAATACCAGGCGATGCTCAAGGAAAACGAAACAGCCGAGGTTACGCGCAGTGATGTTGAAACGGAGATCCTGGCGATATTGGATGAATTGGAAAAATTATCAGTTCTGGTGAAACAAGACCAGGCAACATTGAAAGAGCACAAGCAAAAATATGAGGGAGAAAAAAGGCTGATCGAGGACGATTTGGATTCTATCGACGCTGATTTTATAAACTGGGAGCAAAAACGGGCTGAATTGCAGGGTAAAACTCCTGCAGATCTGCTGGCTAAATATGAAAAGATTAAGAAAAGCAACAACGGCATCGGTGTTATTTCGGTCTGGAAAGCGGTGTGTAACGGCTGCCATATGAACATTCCGCCGCAGCTTTATAACGAGCTGCAAAAAACTTCCGAACTTATTTCATGTCCCAATTGCCATCGGATTATGTATTTTCAGAATATGGACAAGTCTGCCTAGATTATATGGAAAAGCAAAACTACCGGCTCTATAGTGACGGCGCGTGCCGCGGCAATCCGGGCGAGGGCGGAGCAGGAGCAGTCATCACCGATGCCGCCGGGAATGTGGTCTGGGAAGGCAAGGAATATCTCGGACGCTGCACCAATAATATTGCAGAATATAAAGCGCTTATTCTAGGTTTGCGGGGAGCACTGGCGTCCGGCTTTAAAGCATTGGATGTTTACATGGATTCGGAACTGCTCGCCCGCCAGATCAACGGCTCCTACCGGGTCAAAAATGAAAATTTAAAAGTTTTGATGCAGGATGTGCGCGGCCTGCTGGCCTCTTTTGACTCCGTTGAAGTCAAGCATGTTTTGCGCTGCCACAACACCCAGGCCGACAGGCTGGCTAACCTGGCGATTGATACTCATAAGTAACACCAATCAAGATAATCTTAAAATATAGAAATGCCTAGTACCTTTTGTTTTTATTTGGTTCATCCTGTTCATGAGCACAGGTATTTTGTTGCTTCCCGTACTACACAAGTTGCTGCCTTGTAAAAAAGGTTGATCATTATAATTCGTAATAAACACAATTCACGACCGATAAACATCGACAGCAAACCACGTCTTTTGCGGTCTATTGCCTTGACATACAAGCATGGCTTTCCTATACTCATTTCCAATGAAAGCAAGTTCTTATCAATAAATATCAAACAAAGATTCTAGGCAGGAGGAAGGTCACTATGGAACAGAAACTCACGCCGGGGATGAGCGCCCCGAATTTCACCTACGATACAATCTCGAAACAAGCTCTTGATTTTTATAAAAATAAAGAAGGTAAAAAATCGGTCATATTTTTCCTGCGCTATATCGGGTGCCCCGTTTGTCACCTGAAAATACAGGATCTTATAACTGACCACAAAGATTTTATCGCCGCGGGAATGCAGGTTTACGTTGTTCTTCAGAGCACACCGGCGTCCGTTAAAGAAGGACTTGCCGGGATTAAGATGCCTTTTACCATCGTCTGTGATCCGGAGGAAAAGGTTTTCGCCCTGTATGGCGTTGCGCCGGGGAACCTTTTCGGGTATCTCGCTCCATCGGTGATAATCAAGGCCATGAAGGCTTCCCGCGCCGGTTTCAAGCATGGAAAGAAAGAGGGTAAGGAGATGCAGCTCCCGGCAGTATTTATTATAAACAGGGACGGCAAGATCGCTTACGCTCATTACGGAAAGAACATCGGTGACGTGCCGGATAACCAGGTAATACTAAACGCCGTGCGGGTGAGACATATTGAAAAATAGGAGGATGCGATGGCTATTAGAGGATTGAAGCGTGTTCTGGGGCTTCCGGAAGTTTCCTTTATAGCAGTGGGCATGACCATAGGTGGCGGCATATTCGTGTTCACCGGCATCGTGCTGAAAATAGTCGGACCGGCCCTGCCCGTGGCTTATGCCCTGGCTGTGGTGCCGGTTTTTTTGAGCATGCTCCCGCTGGCCATGCTCGGATCGGCAATACCTGTCACTGGCGGCACCTACATGTATCCCAGCCGCATGGTCTCGCCGCGTCTGGCTTTTGTAGGTATTTGGGTTTATGCCCTGGCGACCTTCTTTGGTCAGATACCGCTTTACAGCATTGCCTGCGCACGCTATGTCCAGGTGCTTGTGCCGGACATGCCGGAAGCCCTTTTTGCCGCGGCGCTCATCACCTTTTTCTGCATCATTAATGTGTTGGGGGTAAAACTGGCCGCCCAGTTACAGGCAGTGATGGTGCTTGTGCTTATCGCGGCGCTGATATTCTTTTCGGCAAACGGGTTTACCCCGATCAATACGGAGCATTTTGATGATATATTTCAGAAAGGAACGGGGAATCTCTTCCTGGGAGTGGCGCTTCTCACCTTCACGTATCTCGGGTCAAACGGCATTATTGAACTGGGTGAGGAAATCAAAGATCCGGGCAGAGTGATACCCCGATCGTATTTCATCGCCTTCCCTGTTGTAATGTTGCTCTATCTGGGCGTAGCATTGGCAGCGGTAAACGCGCTTCCCTGGCAGGGGCTAGTGGACGTTCAGGAGCCTCTGATAGCCGTGGGCAGAAGTACACTGAGCAAAGCCGGCCTTTACTTCTTTGTGCTGGCAGGCGCGGTACTCGCCCTGACAACTACATTGAACGGTCTTTTTATCATGGCGACAAAATCGCTGATGGTAATCACCCGGGACGGGCTTCTTCCGGAAAAGCTCGGAACCGTGAACCGCCGTTTCGGGACGGCCCACATCCTATTTTCTGCAATCTGGGTAATATCGATAATCGGCGTGGTATCGGGACTATCGCTGGAGACCTTTGCCAGCTACTCCGCGATGGGAGGCATCATCATATTCATACCGGTGCTTATCGCCTCGCTTTCCCTGCCGCGCCGTTTTCCAAAGCATTACAGGGATGCGTCTTTCAAACTCAAAGGTTTCTGGCGCTTTTTGTGCCCCATTGTGGGCATGGCCATGGCGTTCTTTTTTTGTCTGGTGATTCTTGCTGATCTCAAATCGCCGGTGAAGATAGGTTCGTTTGTCATTTTTATTCTCTCCGGAGTCGCGTACTATGAGGTAAGAAAACGCTTTCTTCTGCAAGCGGGGCGTTGATATTGAAAAGAATATTAAAAATGATGACTGGATGAAGTAACGATGAGGGGAAATAACGCAGACCAGAATTTACGGATGCAGCCTGAATACCGGCTGCCGCTGTTTAAGCGCTATCCTGAATTGGAAGGCGTGCTGCCCCGCGTGCAACTGGGAAATTTCCCTACGCCGGTACAGCGCCTTGCACAACTGGGACATGATAATCTGTGGATTAAGCGTGACGACCTATCTTCCGGCATCTACGGCGGCAACAAGGTGCGGAAGCTCGAGTTTGTTCTGGCGGATGCCATAAAGAAGGGCTGCGACAGGGTGATAACCATGGGCGGGATAGGGACGAACCACGGGCTTGCCTCGGCCATATTCTGTCATGAGCTGGGGCTCCGCTGCAAGCTTCTCTTCTTCGACCAACCGGTTAACTCCTACGTGAAACGAAACATGCTCCTGTTCCTGAAATACGGGGCGGAGCTTAAGTACCTGAAGGGCGGCGCACTCAGGGTCGGGCTCTCGCTAATGCTGGCGCAGCGACTCCTGCACCCGCGGTCATATATTCTGGACGCTGGCGGCTCCTCGCCCCTCGGCACCATAGGTCTCGTGAACGCGATGCTGGAGCTAAAGGAGCAGATCGACGCCGGAATCCTCCCCGAACCGCGTTATATCTTCTGCCCCCTGGGGTCCAACGGCACCATGGCGGGACTGTCGCTGGGCGCATTGCTCGCCGGGCTCTCCACTACCGTTATCGGTGTCCGCGTCTCCATGGAATCCATCGGACCGGTTCCCATTGCGTCCGCAAAAACGGTGGAGAAACTCATGCGCAATACCTGCGGGCTCTTGAAGAAGCATTCCCCCGGCGTGCCGGACATCACAATCCCGCCACAGCAGGTAATCAACGACTACTTCGGCGAAGGATACGGCTGCGCCACCAGGGAATGCCGGGATGCGCTGGCCCTCATGAAGGAGCAGGAGGATATAGCACTTGACCCCACATATACCGCCAAGACTTTCGCGGCACTGCTCGATTTTATTAGAACTCCGGGCCACGAAAAAGAGCCGATACTCTTCTGGCATACATATAGCTCGACGGACATGACATAAACAGCCGCAATCGGTGGATTACCGGGGACTGCCGCCGGCACTGCGGCGTATTTATGAAACCGAAAGTGAGGAGGCGGTGTAACCATGGATATGATGGCTGTTCTGGAAAGGATCGCTGTCCCGCGCCCCAACCACAGCGATGCCCTCGATATGACCTCTTCGTACCTCCAGGACATGCTGACAACATGGGGCATCCCATTTGCCGTACAGGAATTTCCCCTGCGTCCCTATATGATGCTCTTCGTCGGTATAACAATATTACTCCTCGCCCTGGGTTTCGCTTTCGCGGTATATAAGAAACGGCCTGTGGCCGCCCTGACTCTGGCACTGGCAATTCCGGCAGTCCTTATGCTGGAATACGAGTTCTTCATGCCGGTCACATCCTGGCTGGTGCAGAAAGAAGGGCAGAACATTATCATGCATTTCCCTTCCTCCTCGGCAGTGCGCGAGCTCATCTTCTGCGCGCATTACGACTCTAAAACCGATTTTTGGGATCACATCCAGCGCGCCAGATTATACCAATTTATCCCCGTCGCCATTGTGATGAGCATTCTTCTCGCGCTCTGGACTTTCTTCGTATGTCGGAAGGCAGCCCTTTCGAAAAAAATCCCCAGGATGATCACCCTGATGCTTGCAGGGATTTTTGTGTTTTACATTGGTCTCCTGGCGCTGGGCTTCGGCGGATTCGTCTTTGTCCCAAAACGAAATTATAGCTACGGCGCGGTGGATAACGGGGCGGCGGTGGTGTCGCTGCTGGCGCTTGCCAGGGACATACATGACAAAAAGATCGACATAGGATCATCCAGCGTGACGATTCTCCTCACGGCGGGCGAGGAGGTGAACCTGCAGGGGTCGCATCATTACGTGAAGGAATTCATAAGCATCGACCGCCGTAAGGGGAAAATACCGCTTTATTGCGTGAACCTGGAACTGGCGGGACAAAATGGAAACCTTTTCTATGCCCGGAATGTCGGCGTATTTTTAAAGTTCTATCCCGCTTCTCCCGAACTGGTTTCAAGAATTGAATCATCCTGGCGCTCCGTAACCGGACGGACGGTTGATACCGAGAAAGCAATCACCGACGATTCGCAGCGTTTTATGGCCGCGGGAATCCCGTCGATCACCATAGGGTATAACGGCGTTCCGGGGATGGGCATGGGAGGATTTCATAGCGAGAAAGACAATATGGGCAGGGTCAATCCCGATAGCCTCACGCGCATGGTGAAGCTGCTGGAGAAATTCATCGAAGGGTTCCGGTGAGGTTATAGTCGGCAATATTCTTGCGCATTTTCCTCACCGGGTTTATACACCCTGATCCCCTCGGCGGAAAACAACTGTTCGATGGACTTAAATTCCGCATCCATGGGTACTCGCAACTCGGAATCGCCGGGAGCCCCAGCCAGCGGCGCTTGTTTGCCCCCATGGGGTGATAAGGGACTATGGTCAGAAAAGGGATCCCCAACCCGCGAAGAAAGCCGGCCCAACTTTTTATATTATTGTGCCCATCGGTCATCCCCGGTATCAGAGGAAGGCGCGGCCAGATCAAAGGCCCCTCCCTTCTCTTCCAGCTATCCACAAGGGACTTCAGATTCTTCTTGATCACCGTGTTTTCGATGCCGCAAAAATGCCGTGCTGCTCTGCGTCAAATATTTTGATATCGAAGAGCACCAATTGCAAATCCCGGAGAAGGGGCCGCAGCTTTTCCAGATTGAAGAATCCGCAGGTCTCCAAAGCGACATCAATTCCTTCGGAGCGTAGAGATTTACTCAGCCTGCCGGCAAAATCAGGATAGAGTGTGGGTTCACCGCCGGTAAAGGTCACGCCGCCTCCGGATGTTCTGAAGAGAGAGAATTCGGGACGCAGCTTCTCCACAATTTCTTCCACAGACAGCGAGACGCCGAAGCGCGTCATGGCGCCGGAGGGACAACTATCGGTACAGGTAAAGCAGTAACGGCAAAGTTCCGCATTCCTTTTCCCCACTTCAGGTCAAGGCGTGCTCCGGGCATTTTTCTACACACTTTCCGCAGTTAATGCAAAGATGGGCTTTGAAGGCTATTTCTGCTTCCGCTTTCCAGGATTCTACGTTCTGGCACCAGATGCAGCGCAGGGGGCAGCCCTTGAAAAAAACCAGGCTCCGTATCCCCGGACCGTCATGGAGGCAGAAATGCTGCAGGGAGATGATGAGTGGCTCAGCCGATCCCATGAACCGTCCGCTCAATGATCTCGTCTTGTACATCGGGCTGAAGATCGTTGAAGTAGGCGCAATAGCCGGCAACGCGCACAACAATACCCGGATAGGAGGAGGGATCCTTTTTCGCTGCCTTCAGTGTTTCGGCGTCCAGTATATTGACCTGAACCTGCATTCCTCCACTGGCAAAATAATGTTTGAAGAGATTAACCAGAGCGTTGCGTCCCGTCTCCCCCTGGACAATTTGCTTGTCAAACTTCAGGTTCAGGGCATGGCAGTTCATCCATTTCCTGCTGTCCAGGGAGGCAGCCGAACGCAGAACGGCAGTGGGACCCAGACGTTCTGACCCGTCCACCGGGGCCAGACCGTTCGATAATCGTGTGCCGGCGATCCGCCCGTTGGGTAGCGCGCCGGTTACCTTGCCGAATCCGACATGACAGGTCATGGAGTAGAATCCGGGTACGTACTGCCCGCCACGAGTGTTCTTGTGGGTCCACAGCGCGTCGGCAAAGGCATCGGCGGCAAGCTGCGTCATCCGGTCAACCTCGGGATTGCCATTTCCGTAACGGGGAAGTTTAGTTGCAAGCTCCACCCTCAGGTCCTCCCGGCCTCGGAAATTGTCCCGCAGGATTTGGACAAACTCTTCCAGGCTGAAGCGCTTCTCCTCAAAGATGATCTTCTTCAGGGCGTAGAGAGAATCGCCCGCATCAGCCAGACCTGCCGCCTGAATGGATGTGTAATCATAGAGGCCACCGCCCCACGTTACATCTTTCCCTTTGTCGAGGCAGCCCTGTGTAAGAATCGAATTAACCGGTGTCGGCCGGTGAATTCTGTAGACTTCCTCCAGCCAGTTGATCACCTTCACCAGGTCGTCGACTCCGTGGCGGACCTGAATCCGGAAGGCCGAAAGTACATCTTCGAAGGTCTTCAACGCGGAGGGTGGTGGTGTGGCCGCACCGAAGCGGCGCGGGCCCTCGATCCTCGCCTTCCCATGAAACCGCCTGCCCTGATTCAGAGCCAGCTCGAGGCAGAGTGGCAGGTTGAAGAGCGCGGCGTCTGAAGAGTTGTATGTGCGACCCTGGCTTGCCATTTCCACGCAGCCGATCACTGCGTAATCACGCGCATGAGCCTTAGTCATACCCGCTTCCTCCAGCGCTCTGACCACAGCCGTGTCCCCGAAAAATGACGGGCGGCTGGTTCCAAGTTGGAGAAGTTCAACGCTTTTTTGGAAAAACCACTCCGGTGTCTCCGGATGAATGCGGACGTGAACCGCAGGCTCCCGGGTCAAAACCTGAGCATAGGCGTTCAGGATAAGGCCGGAGAGTTCATTGGTTGCGTCATGTCCTTCGGCATCGGTGCCGCCGAGGGTGAAAGCCTGGGCAACTCCGTTACCGCTGAAGAAAAGGTCAACTCGCTGGGAATAAAGCGGTATAGTCTCGCATGCCTTTAGGCAGAAACTTGCCGTTATCTCCGTAGCCCGCTCTGCAGTGAGCCTGCCTTCTGCAATATCATTGCGATATAGGGGTAGAAGTATCTGATCCATCCGTCCAAAAGAAAGCCCTTGCTCGAAGTCTTCCAGGTTCATGGCCATGTGAACAATCCAGGTGGCCTGCAAGCCCTCCAGATAGGTTCGAGCAGGTTCAAAGGGAACACGGCGGCAAGCTATGGCCGATTCTAAAAGCTCGGTCCTTCTATGCTTGGTCACTCCGGGCAGGGAGGCCATTTTCTCCGCCTCTGCGGCCAGATTATCGGCCATTTTCCTGATACCCTCAATAGTGATAACCACGGAACGAAAGAATGCCCGTTGATCTGCATTCAAAGGGGAACCGTCGGCAAGTTTTCCCTCGTCCAGCCTCTGTTTGGCCTCTTCATAGGGACGACAAAGTCCTTCATGGACAACCATCCAATAGTTTCCAACCTGGTGGGCAATGCCTGCCTCCTCTGTTACATAGTGGCGTTTGGCGCGGAAGAAATCCAGAAAGTAAGAAAAACGGGCGGGTTTGAGTAGCGCCCTGGCCCCCACGCTTTTAAATGCGTTTCGAAGCCCGATGCCAAGTAACTCAGCAGTTTCCTTACCGGTCAGTTTCAGAGGAATGGTTCGCTTACCCAAACGGGCGATATCCTCCAGAATGTTAATCGATCCACCCTCAATGTAGTAGTTGGCGGCAATACGCTTGGAGGTCATGTTGCCGATAATAAGTTCGTTCTCGTAAATGCGGGGCAGGCGATGAGAGAAAATATATTGCAGGCTCAGGGCGCGATAGACAAGGGGATGCTCTGCCTTGGCGTTCAGGCGACCCTCTTGAGATCTCCAGAATTCCTCCAGCAGCTTCGGTCTTTCCAGGCAGATTGAATACGGAGTGGACAGCAGCTCTGCCCTGATGGCGGCTATGCGGGAAGTGGGGCTGATAAAACATTCACCCGGGATCAGCGCGTCCAAGGGCGACGACGGCTCAGATTGCGGTAATGTAAACATGTCACCATTACCAACTTTTTTTGATTTTATAAGGTAATTCTTTTAATGGTTCAAAGTATAGATGTGCTGGTTTTGCTTGTCAAGAACTAGTTTGCACGTTGTGTTTGCCCATGAGAGAACAGCGCTTGATAGAAAAATCAATTAAGTGTAAGCTTGAATCAAGGCGAGAGAAGAGCAGATGATCGCCGGCAGAATTTATCTGCCGGAGGAAAGTCCGGGCTCCGCAGGGCAGGATGGTCGCTAACGGCGACCGGGGGCGACCCCAGGGAAAGTGCCACAGAAAATATACCGCCCCGCTTTTGGGCGGGGTAAGGGTGAAATGGCGAGGCAAGAGCTCACCGCTTTTCTGGCGACAGAAAAGGCATGGTAAACCCCATCCGGAGCAAGACCAAATAGGAGAACGTTTAAGGGCGGCCCGCCTGAAGTTCTCGGGTAGTGTCGCTTGAGGCCGCAGGCAACTGCTGTCCCAGATGAATGATCATCACCGCGCCCCGGGTAACCAAAGCGCGGGACAAAACCCGGCTTACGCTCTTCTTTCCAGCCTTTAAGAAAAAAGCCCGCTGCAGAGAATCCTGCACCGGGCTTTTTTGTTTGCCTGAGAAAATAAACTTATTTCTTTATGCCCAAATCCTGTTCCGTTTTTAATATATCGATGGTCGTTTTAATTACAGTATCCGAATTGAGCGAGATGCTGTCTATGCCGCATTGTACCAGAAATCTGGCAAACTCAGGATAATCGCTCGGCGCCTGGCCGCAAATTCCGATTTTCTTGCCCATTTTATTGGATTCAGTTATCGCCTGGCGGATAAGTTCTTGCACCGCGGCATTTCTTTCATCGAAGATGTGAGAAATCTGAGCGGAGTCCCTATCCAAACCTAAAGTGAGCTGAGTTAGGTCATTGGAGCCGATGGAGAAGCCGTCAAATATTTTGCCGAACTCTTTGATGAGAATTACGTTGCTGGGTATTTCCACCATCATGTAAATTTCAAGGCTGTTTTTTGCCTGCACCAGCCCTTTGGCTGCCATCAGGTCGATAACGTTCTTGCCTTCAGCGATTGTACGGCAGAAAGGAATCATGAGTTTAACATTTGTAAGCCCCATTTCGTCACGGACTTTCAACATTGCCGCGCATTCCAGCGAAAATGCCTCGCGGTAGCGCGGGTCGTAATAACGTGACGCTCCGCGGAATCCGATCATCGGGTTTTCTTCATCCAGCTCAAAGAAGGAACCACCCATCAATCCCGCATATTCATTGCTCTTGAAATCACTCATGCGGACGATAACATCATTGGGATAAAAAGCGGCGGCTATTTTCGCTACTCCCTGCGCCAGCTTGTCCACAAAGAAGTCACTTTTGTTTGCATATCCCTGAGTGATTCTGTCAATGTCTTTTCGAACTTTCTCATCGGTAACTTTCTCCGGGTGAATCAATGCCATCGGGTGAATAGCGATGAAATGAGTAATAATAAACTCCAGGCGCGCCAATCCTATGCCGTCATTGGGTATTGAGGAAAGTTTAAAGGCATTGTCGGGATTGCCCACATTCATCATTATTCTTGTTCGCGGACGTTCCGTTTCCTGTACATTTATCCTGTGGATATCATATTTCAGAATGCCGCTGTAAACATTGCCTTCTTCACCTTCAGCACAGGAAACAGTAGCTTCGGGAATATCTTGCAGGATAGCAGTACCGTTGCCCGTACCGACAATGCAGGGTACGCCCAGTTCCCGGCTGACAATGGCCGCATGACAAGTGCGTCCGCCTTTATTGGTCACGATGGCCGCAGCAATTTTCATAATCGGTTCCCAGTCCGGATCGGTCATATCGGAAACAAGCACCTCACCTTTGCGGAATTTCTTGATATCACTGACCGAATCAATGACATGTACCGGCCCCGCGCCGATTTTGGAACCAACACTCGTGCCTTTGGCAATCGGTTCTTTTTTATCCAGCAGCACATAGCTTTCCAGAACATTTATATCTTTTTGCGACTGCACTGTTTCCGGTCGCGCCTGCAGAATGAAAAGTTCGCCGGTTTTACCGTCTTTTCCCCATTCAATGTCCATGGGCTTGAAATAGCCGGCTTTTTGTGAATAATGATTTTCAATAATCACTGTCCACTTGGCCAGTGTAAGTATTTCATCATCATTCAGGCAAAAACGATTACGGTCTTCCAGCGGCACAGGATTGATTACCGTTGATTCGTGATCGGTCTCGGAGGCATAAATCATTTTTATTTCTTTCGTTCCCAACTTTCTCTGGATGATCGGCCGGTAACCGGTTTTTAAAGTTGGTTTGAAGACATAAAATTCATCGGGGTTGACGGTTCCCTGAACAACGGTTTCGCCCAGGCCGTAAGCGCCGGTGATTAAAATGGCATCCTTGAAACCAGTTTCGGTATCGATGGAAAAAATAACACCGGAAGAGGCCATATCCGAACGCACCATTTTCTGCACACCGATGGAAAGGGCAACGGACAGATGATCGAATCCTTTGTCCACACGGTAGGACATGGCACGATCGGTGAAAAGCGAAGCAAAGCATTTTTTGCAGGCATCGATTAAAACATCTTCGCCGCGGATATTGAGGTATGTTTCCTGTTGCCCGGCAAAGCTGGCATTAGGCAGATCTTCAGCCGTCGCAGAGCTGCGTACGGCGACATCCGTGTCCGGACCATATTCGTCACAAAGCGTTTTATAAGCTTTAATGATTTCCTGATGCAGGTCAGCGGGGAGCTTGGCGTTGTAAATCAGCGAGCGGATTTTTTTGCCTCGTTCCGACAGGTTCTTCATATCGTGGGTATTCAGGTCGGAAAGGAGTTTCGTTATTTCTCCGGTGATGCCGGACTGTGCCAACAGATGGCGATAAGCGTAAGCTGTAATGGCGAAGCCATCAGGAATATTAACGCCTTGAGAAATCAGTTCTTTGCGCATTTCGCCGAGAGAAGCATTCTTGCCGCCCACTTGAGCAAGATCAGCAAGCTCGATAGTATCGAACCACAAGATCAATTTATTGTCTTTCATTTAAATCCTCCTGGGGGACCAATTACAAATTTTGGTGTTCTGAAGTTGCGCGTATCTACCAGTTTTAATAGTCTAAGTCAAATGAAAATATCTGATCGATATTGTTAATAATTACAGATATATCAATCAGTCAGACAGGGCTTAAAACGCAGTTAATTTTAGAATTAAAGAGCTTATGCCATGAGCAGTGTCTGACTCTGCAAAGACTGTCAGATTAAGCCGCATGGCTCTTGTCTTTCTTAATTTAAAAATTGGTATTGGTTATACATCTTTCCTTTGTTTCCAGGCTTCCCGATAAAGCCTCCAGATGCAAAGACAGATAGCCGTAAAGAATGAGCCCAGCATAAAATTCGGCGATGTTCCCAGCATTTCATCCACAAGGTACCCGAGATAGAGGAACAGGAAAGAAGATGCTACCATCGCAAAGGCCCAAGCCGATAACATCAATATGCCGCCGAAAGAGTTGAAATTTTGAAGGTTTCTCTTGCGTTTTTCTGTCGGCATGGCGGTCTATTCTTTCTTCACTTTTTGGCTGACTGATGCCAATGGACTTATGCTGATTTTGATTTATATCGATTACACATGAGGATTTTACTGCAATTGGATCAGACCAATAAGTTTTCTAAAAAAGTCTTGTGCCGGCGCCGTAAACAGGCCTACTAATAGTACATAGAGAATGGATATTATGATTAATTCCAGACTGTTTATTTTGGGATATTTTCTTTTCAGCATGAAAATAATAATACCGCCAACGAGCAATGCAATCAAATGTGCAAAAGGAAACATCTTCATGGCGATCTCCTTTTTTGTTCATAATAATTTTGAATAAACTTGCATTTGGGAACAACTCTTGTTGACTTGTGCGCTTATCATGAAATACCAAGCATATATCTATGTCAAGGGGAAAGCCGAAAAAAAGGCCGAATAAAAATTCGGCCCTGTGCTTAAATTATCTTCAAGCTAAATTATTTGTCATCGTCATCATCGTCAAATGATGATCCTTCCGAACCTCCCGGAACCTCTTGCTGTAAAGAACGGGTAACTCCGCGAACCAGGAGCCACATAATGAAGAATAGAATAACCATGGCCAAGATTAGAATAAAGATGATCGTTGCTGTCCATGCTTTTGATTCCTTCTCAATGTTTTTGACGACCTTTATTGCCGCTTCATTATATTTCTCAACTTCCAGTCCCAGTCCTATCCAGCCAAAACCCGTAGGTGCTGCAAGATTTGATGCATAAAATTTGATCGGTGCATAGGCGACAAATTTGTTGATCCCACCAAATTTGTACATCAATATGCCTGATTTCCCTTGTGCAGCCTCTTTTGCGATATTAAATATATTGTGATCCAGAAAACCCAGCTGGAACATATTCAACGCTTCTGTGCCTTTCTTTGCCATTTCTGCTGCATTCTGAGCCGTCAGAGTAGGAACACTTTTCCCTTCAGGCGTGAGTCCCACAATGTGGAAATCGTCAGGATGGGAAATGACAAAACCTCGATTGTCGATCATAAAAGCGTAATTGCCGGTAGCAGCCTGTGTTTCAAATACTCTTTCGGCCTGCGTAGGAACAAGTTGATCAGTAAAATCGGCCAAATGGCGATAATCTAAAGACAGTACAATTATCCCCGCAAAGCCGCTTTGATTGAATATTGGCGTCGCAAAACGGACGACTCCGGAAAATCTTTGTCCTTTTTCAAACGCCGCCTTATCCAAATACAACCCTGTTACCGGGGAAACATAAATTTCGCCTTTATTGAGATTTTTTGTCCTAGCAAAGTAATCTTCAGTTTTATATGTAGTATTGGCGGGACTGCTCACGTTAACCAGTTTTTTCGCCACCTGTCCGTCAACGATTTTAATTTGTTCGTTACCGGTTTTGTCAATCAGAGCAATTTCTTTGTATAGAGGGATCAAGACCTGTTGTATTTTACCGTCACGTTTGACCCAGACCGGTTTTTTATTTTCAAAAACAAACTGTTTGTATACAGTTTCTGATGGGGGAATGATTGTTGCGACTTGTAAATCCTTATTGCATCCCATGAGGAAACTGGCAACTTCGTTTGCTGTGTTGACGGCTCTTGCTTTTATATCTTCCTGAACTTTATTGTCGAGAACATTAACAGTTCTTTCTTTTATACTAACCCCCATTTTAAACATGCCGTTGGCTATTAAGAATGCCATCAGTGATAAGGGGATTACTATAAGCAGGAAGAATACGCTTCCTATAGTAAAAAAATGCTTTTTCTTGGTTGTTTCTGCCATTACTATTTCCCCCCTGACCTAGGTTAATTTTGTAGTTAACTTGTTTGTCATTAACCCAAAAAGTAACGCACGTAGGGGTTAGCATAGAGCAGTACGAGTGCGACGACCAATGCGTAAATAGCTACGGACTCTGCCATGGCCATGCCGACAAGCATAACGGTCATGATTTTTCCCTGAACCCCAGGATTTCTTCCAACTGCCTGGCAGGCGCCATTTGCAGCATTACCAATGCCGGCACCGGCCCCGATTGCTCCCAGACCAATTGCCAGGCCTGCGCCCAGCATTGCACCAAAAGCAAATATAACTTTAACGTAAGATTCACCCGCAGGTATTGCATCTGCGGCAAAAACCAGTGGGCTCGATACAAGCAAAACAACCACTGCTGCCAACGCTGTTAAAATTCCCTTACCTAATTTGTGTGCCATTATTTATTTCCTTTCACAATATTGAATTGATTATTTCTTTTTAATATAACATAGCGATCCAGTCATATCAAAGAGAAAAAATTCCAAAATCTAAAACCGCGCTAAACTTTTGCATGATGCATGCCATCATCGCAGGAAGTAAAATAAATTTCGAAATTAGTTGGCCAAAACGACGGGATTTTAAAATAGAACATGCTTCTAATTTATTGAGATTGCTTCAATTCGTTTGTCAGGGGCGGGTAATGGTCTGCCGGGTAAATAAGTGCTCATTTTTTATTCCTGCTGCTTATACGATTTCCATTTTTTTGTGCCAATTTAAAGTTTTGTTAAATTGGTTGATATAAAACATTCAAAGGCGCGAAAATAAAAATTGGTAATCCGGACTGACGGCCGCGGGAAAATATCCGCAATGTCCTTGCGCAGAATACCGCCCCGCAAGTATGATGAAGCAATTTGATGATATCAACAAAATGCGGCTCTTGAGGTCGCTTTGCTATCATTCGCCGTAAATTGGAGGGTGGACATTTAAAGCCGTCAATTATTTTTAATTATGTTTTTTATTGAAATTTTGTACTAAGGCCGTTAGTATAAAAAAAATTCATCAGATTCTTCAAGATATCCAGGATTTTTTATTGCGAGGATTGCTATGCAGGAATTGCTGACCGCAGTTACTTACCCGATTGTCTGGCTTGTTTGTTCCTATGTCTTGAAAATAGAAAGCGGCCTGGCAAAGCTCCTTATTTCGTTGACAGCCGCCATTCTGGTCTATGTATTAATCGGAATAAAAAGCTCTGCACAGGGGGAAAATGATAAGAAAGAGGAATGAAATTATCAAGGACAGATAAATCATCTCCATAATAAATATGAAAATGCGCATCTTGTTTGCCAGTGCTATTGTAATAACCTTAATTTTGCTGCTCGCCTTGACAGTTAATCATGCCCGGGAAAAGGATATGGTTGAAGTCTTCAGCCGTCAGCAGCTCGCGCACGCCCAAAATACAGCAATTAGAATTGCCGATATCTTTGCGCAGGCCGGGAAAAATATAGCCCTGTTTTCCCACTTCGATCCTCAGCAGAAAATATCTGCCGAAGAAATTAATAGCGATTTTAAAATTCTCTCTTCCGGATGGGAAAAATCAATTGACGCCGTCGGCCTGTTCGATGCCGGAGGAAAGATAAAAATGATTTTTCCCAAGAATGCCTCTCCTGACGTCAATTTAGCATCGCATTTCAATGTCCTGAATAAAAAAACAAGTCTGTATTATGAGCTGACTCTGCCGGAAAAATCTAGTGCTGCAGATCACAAGCAAAGCATAAACTGGTATATGATTATCGGTTGTCCCATCTGGCGGAATAATAATTTTGCCGGTGCCTGGATAGCTTCCTTCTCAGTGACGGCAATGATCGAAGATTTCCAAAAACAGACGAGAGAAAACAGTTTGGGCAATCTCTGGTTGACTGATGATAGCGGGAGAATATTTGTTCATCCTGATTCGACCATTATCGGGAAAAACGTAAAAGACCTGCTGCAAAGAGGCTCTGAAATCCCGATAGATTTTTCAACCGGTCGCGGGAACTATATGGAGGCGTTGGTGCGCAAGGCAGATCAAGCAACCACAGCGCAGCGTCATCGCGTATTTTCCAATGCAAACCGGAAATAAAAAATGGATTGTTTTTGTCGCTGCTCCTTATAATCAGGTTATTTTACCTGTGCGCAAGACTTTTGTTTACACACTTTTCAGCGCCTTTTTGCTTATTCTGGTTGTAGTAATCGCGAGTATTTCTTTTGCTTATCGCGAGGGCAGGATGGTGCGGATTGAAGAAGAACAAAAAAGGGTGAAAGAGCGTGAGGACTGGCAGGAAAAACTGCTGTTGGAAAAGAAAACAATTGAAGGAATTGTTGAAGGTTCACCTATTCCCACTTTTGTTATCAATAGGGAGCACAAAGTAATTTTATGGAATCGGGCATGTATGGAATTGACCGGTTATCCAGCAAGCGAGATGGTCAATACCGACAAACATTATATACCTTTTTATTCGGTAAAGAGGCCGCTCATCGTCGATTTGATAGTTGATCATGATTTGGCGGGACTGGATAAATATTACGGCAACAAGAAAGTAAAAAAATCGCTGAAAGTCGTTAATGCTTATGAAGCAACCGATCACTTCGAAAATCTCGGTGGCCACAGCCGGTATTTGTATTTTTTAGCGGCTCCTATTTATGATGAAAAAGGGGAAATTATCGCGGCAATTGAAACATTGCAGGATGTTTCCCACGAAGAGGAAATAGCCAGAAGCTTGCGCGAATATGCGGAAAGCCTGCAAAACGAACTTTCTCAGAATATTGAATTGCAGCACGAAATTCAAGAGCTTTACAACTATATGCAGTCAATTTTACAGAGTCTGCCTGATAAGATTTATGAGTTGGATGAAAATGGTATCATCAATTATATCAGTCGCGGAACAAATAGGGACGGTGAAAAGCATTCACGTGAATTTAAGGGCAAACACTTCCTGGAATTTGTTGCACCCGAAAATAGAGATTTTGTTTTGGCGAAATGGGAGGAAGGAAAGCAGGGCATATACAAACCTTATGAGATTGAAAGAACAAAGAGGGACGGGCGCAAAGTGAATCTTTTTGTGACGACTTCACCGATTATCGGGACAAGCCACTACTTGGTTGTGCAGCGAGATATCACAGAATTCAAGAATCTGGAAAAAAAGCTTTACGAAAGCCAAAAACTGGCTGCTCTGGGACAATTATCGGCAGGGATTGCCCATGAGGTGCGCAATCCGCTGTCTTCAATTAAAATGAGTCTGCATATTCTGGAAAAACGGATGAATCCGGCCGGCAATGATCTCAAGCGATTTAAAATCGCCGAAAAAGAAGTTGAGCATCTGGAGGAGTTAGTTAATAATATTCTGATTTTTGCCAAGCCGTTGGAACCTAAAATGGCGCCGGTGAATTTAACCAGGGTTCTGGAACAAGCCTTGGCTATGGCCGAAAAAGGTATTGCCGATAAGCATATCGACATCCAGACACAATACGAAAGCATTCCCCCGGTTGTAGCAGATTCAGCGATGCTGGTTGATGCTTTCATAAACATAATTCGCAATGCAATAGAAGCTGTCGAAGAAAAAGGCAGTATTATTATTTCTTTGAGCAATCTTGAGGGAAGCCGGGATGCGGTTGTCATACAGGTTAAAGATAATGGCTGCGGTATTGATGCCGCCGATATGCCCCATCTATTTAATCCCTTCTTTACCCGAAAAAACTATGGTACAGGTTTAGGACTTTCTCAGGTGAAAAGGATAATTGATCTTAATAACGGTACTATCGATATTACAAGTGAAAAAGATAAGGGAACAACAGTAAGAGTGACCTTGCCGTGCAATGAAAGACGAACAAGTCCGCGATTGGTTCAATCTGCGTAAATGGTAAAGCCGCGATTAAACGCTTTGTGCAGTATATAAGGTAATTTATTATGCCGAGTATTCTTGTTATTGATGATGATGTTTCGATTTGCGAAACACTGGAGCTGTATCTGGACGGAAGAAGGGTACACTGTGGATACGGCTCAAAGCGGCACCGAAGGGTTGAATAAATATGTGCAGAAGCCGGCCGACGTGGTGATTCTCGATATTCGTCTGCCGGATGTTGACGGCTTCTCCGTTCTGGAAGACCTCCGGGAAGAAAATGAAAACGTCAAAGTCATAATGATTACGGCCTTTCATGACATGGAAACAACGATCAACGCCATGAAGGGCGGGGCATTTGATTATATCCACAAGCCGGTCAATGTTGACGAGCTGGACATGGCGATCAAGAAGGCGCTGAAATCGCAGGAGATGGAAAAAAAGATTGAAGGCCTTTTAACTGAGCCATCGCGCAACTTTCGGGTCGGCGATATAATCGGCACCGGCAACGAAATGCGGGAGATATTCAAGACCATCGGTACTGTGTCGCAAAGCCGCACCACTGTTCTTATCCAAGGTGAAAGCGGCACCGGTAAGGAATTGATTGCCAAGGTCATTCATCATAATACCTCACCCGATGAACCTTTTATCGCGGTTAATTGTTCGGCAATTGTCGAGACATTGCTGGAGTCGGAATTGTTTGGCCATGAAAAAGGTTCTTTTACGGGTGCGATCGCCCGCAAGCTCGGCAAGTTTGAACTCGCCCGTTACGGGACTGTCTTTCTCGATGAGATCAGCGAAATGTCGATCAATCTGCAGGCAAAGCTGCTGCGTGTTTTGCAGGAAATGGAATTCGAAAGGGTTGGCGGCAAGGATAAGGTCAAAGTTAATGCCCGCATTATGACGGCGACCAATAAAGATTTGAAAACAATGGTCAATGAAGGGAAATTCCGCGATGACTTGTATTACCGGTTGAATATTGTCGCCATCAACATCCCTCCCCTGCGGACGCGCAAGCAGGATATACCTCCCTTGATTGATTATCTGCTGGCCAAAATCAATCTGGATTTGCATAAGAAGATTATCGGGGTTTCGGATGAAATGATGGAGATCTTTATGCAATATCACTGGCCGGGCAATATCCGTGAACTGGAGAACTTGCTGGTACGGGCCTGTGTTGTTGCCAAAGGCCAGGTTTTGGGCAAGAGTGATTTCCCTGAATTGGGAAAGGATGAGACGGCCAATATCCTGAAGGGAACAAGAGCCGATCTTGATGAAACAGCGGCAATATTCAAGCCTTCTGAACCGGGGAAATTGTTGACTCTGGATGAAGTGGAAGAGCGCTACATCCGCAAAGTAATTAAAGAGACTGATAAAAACAAAGGGGAGATTTGCGAGGTTCTGGGAATTTCCCGTCCCACCTTTGAGAGCAAACTGGAGAAGTATGGCATTACCTTTGAACGAGAATAAGGAGTGACATACCAAAATAAAGGGGACGGTTCTATTTTACGATTTACGAAAACTTGATTACCCGGTCATAACCTGATCACTTGAATACGCGTGACGCGAACCAGGTAATGACAAGAATTGAAAAATCAACCTTCGTTTGATGACGCTATAAATAAAGAGTTATGAAAATTACTCAGTGCTCAATTTGTAAAAAGCGCGGTTTGGCCGGATCAGTATCCGCCGGCGACGATGCCGGAAATTGCTTTTGTCGGACGTTCCAATGTCGGGAAATCATCTCTCATCAATGCAATTGTCGGAAAAAAGAATCTGGCCAAAACCAGCAACACACCCGGGCGTACGCAACTGATAAATTTTTTCACAATTAACGAAACATTATCATTTGTCGATTTGCCCGGCTACGGTTTTGCCAAAGTTTCCCAGTCCGTAAAGAAAGACTGGGGAGATATGATTGCAATTTATTTAAAAGAGCGGTCCAGTCTGGCGATGGTCGTTTTAATATTAGATATCCGCCGTGATCCCAGCGATGAAGATTTGTCCCTGAGGGACTGGCTGGAGGGCTACCGGATACCTTACCTGTATATTTTAACGAAAGCCGATAAGTTATCCAATAATCAGGCGATTAACCGCCGGCGCATTATTGAAAAAATTCTGCACATATCTGCCGGTGTTAAGCCCATCCTCTTTTCCGCTGTAACGCAAAAGGGCAAAAGTGAAATCTGGCAGGCGCTGGATGCTCATTTGCAATCGTTAACCGTGAAATAAATCCTGCCTTTGAAGATGCTGGGGAGAATAATTTGTCCGGAATCAGAGGCAATTATTTATTTAAATATTAAAAAGTTAGGGAAAAATTGGACAAAAGAAAGTATCTGCTCTTGACAGGATTTTTAATTTATGTTAGCGGACGCAAGCTTATCTGACTGACGTTCAGGAAGTATTTTTAAAAGTTTTCACTTAGAATATAGGGGTGTAATCAGGTGATAAAAGATAACGAAAAAGTTGGTGCAGTAATGGTGGTTGGTGCGGGAATTGCCGGTATTCAGGCATCCCTGGATTTGGCCAATTCCGGAATGAAAGTCTATCTAGTTGAAAACGGAATCAGCATCGGCGGCGTCATGGCCCAGTTGGATAAAACATTTCCCACAAATGACTGCTCCGCCTGTATCCTTTCCCCGAAACTGGTCGAAGTCGGCCGTCATCCGAATGTTACAATCAAAACAAGACGGACCGTAGAATCCGTGGAAGGCGAGCCGGGGAAATTCAAAGTCAAACTTACTTCCGCCCCCCGCTACGTGAACCTCGACAAATGCACCGGCTGCGGAGACTGCGCGAATGTCTGCCCGATCACCGTCAAAGCCGCCTTCAACGGTGAATTGAGCGAAAGAAAAGCAATCTATCGGCATTTCCCTCAGGCCATCCCCAGCGGTTTTGCCATTGACAAACTGGGAACATCGCCCTGTAAAGCGACCTGCCCGACGCACATCAGCGTCCAGGGATATGTGGCGCTTATCGCTGAAGGAAAATTCAAGGAAGCCCTTAAACTCATCAAGCAGGACAATCCTTTCCCCATCGTCTGCGGCCGTGTTTGTAACCATCCCTGCGAGACTGCCTGTATGCGCGGCAAAGTGGATGAACCCATTGATATCATGCATCTGAAACAATTCGTCGCCGATCTGGATCTCAACAGCGACACCCGATATCTTCCGGAAAAGAAAGAAAGCAAGGGCAAGAAAGTGGCCATTGTCGGCGCCGGTCCTTCCGGTCTGACTTGTGCTTACTACCTGGCTATCGAAGGCTATGATGTAGAAGTATTCGAGGCGCTTCCGGTTGCGGGCGGCTGGATGGCTGTCGGCATTCCCGAATACCGCCTCCCCAAGAAAGTTCTCAATGCGGAAATCAAAGTTATCGAGGATTTGGGCGTTAAGATCCACCTCAATACAAAGATAGGTAAAGATATTTCTTTCGATAAGTTGAAGAGTGATTACAGCGCTGTATTTATCGGCTGCGGTACGATGAAGAGCAGCAAGCTCAATATACCCGGTGAAGATATGCAGGGTGTCATTCACGGCGTGGATTACCTGATGCAGATCAATCTGGGCAAGAAAGTAACCCTTGGAGATAAAGTAGCAGTTATTGGCGGCGGTAACGTGGCCATGGATGCTGTCCGCACGGCTGTGCGCACCGGCTCGAAAGATGTATTCATTCTCTATCGCCGGACCCGTGCTGAAATGCCGGCTTCTCCCGAAGAAATCGAAGAAGCCATTGAAGAAGGAATTGAAATGAAGTTCCTCGTTGCCCCGAAGCGCGTGGTGGGCAAGGACGGAAAAGTAACCGGTATCGAATGTACACGCATGGAACTGGGCGAACCGGATGCCAGTGGCCGCCGCCGTCCGGTCGAGATCAAAGGTTCGGAATTTATCGTCGAATGTGACGCGATTCTGCCGGCGATCGGTCAGGAAGCGGATTTATCCTTTATTACGAAGGAAAGCGGCGTTTCCATCAACAAATGGAACAACGTTGATTACGATCAAATAACTTACGCGACAAACATTCCCGGCGTTTTCTCGGGCGGTGATGTTGTTACCGGTCCGCAGACCGTTGTCAAAGCAGTCTTCTCCGGCAAGGAAGCCGCCAAGTCCATCGACCGCTATTTGCGCGGTGAGGATATGAAAGCCGGCCGTGAAAAAGACTGGACCGCTGATCTGGCTGATAAAGCCGACGTTTCCGCTGTTCCCAAGGTCTCCCGCGAAAAATATCCGCTGATGAAACCGGAGGAACGCAAAACAAACTTCAAGGAAGTCGGCATCGGCTTTGCCGAAGCCCAGGCGATTGCGGAAGCAAACCGCTGTCTGGCTTGCGGTATCTGTTCCGAATGTTATCAGTGTGTGGAAGTCTGTCTGGCCAAGGCCGTTGATCACGAAATGAAGGTGGAAGAAGAAACCATTGAAGTCGGTGCCGTGATCGCATCACCCGGCTTTGAAATATTTGACGCCCGCCTGCGCGGTGAATACGGCTACGGCATTTACAAGAATGTGGTTTCAGCTATTCAGTTCGAAAGAATTCTCTCGGCGTCCGGTCCGTTTTTCGGCCATGTGCAGAGAATCTCCGACGGCAAGGAACCCAAGAAGGTTGCCTTCATCCAGTGCGTCGGTTCCCGCGACGTTTCCTGTGAGAACAGCTGGTGTTCGTCTGTTTGCTGTATGTACGCGACCAAGGAAGCCATTATCGGCAAGGAACATGCCAAGGGACTGGAGCCCACCATTTTTTATATGGACATACGCGCTCATGGCAAGGACTTCGACCGTTTTGTCAACCGTGCCAAGGATGAATACGGCATTCGTTATATCCGCTCCATGCCCTCTGTTATTAAAGAAATGCAGCAGACCAACAATCTGCTGATCAAATATGTCAATGCCGATGGCAGTTTCACGGAAGAAGAATTTGACATGGTTGTTCTGTCCGTTGGTCTTATGCCACCAAAAGATGCCAAAAAGCTTTCGGCCAGTCTGGGTATTGAGCTGGAAGAACACGGATTTTGCAGGACTAAGCTGGAAAATCCTGTGGAGACATCGCGTCCCGGCGTGTTTGTCTGCGGCGCCTTCGGCGGGCCGAAGGATATTCCGGAAACAGTTATGGAGGCCTCAGCAGCCGCTGCCTGTGCAGAAGGCATGCTTGCTTCGAAGCGCGGTACGATGATTACACCGGTGGAAAATCCGGAAGAAAAAGATCTGCGCGGCCAGGGTATACGCACCGGCGTGTTTGTCTGCCACTGCGGCATCAATATTGGCGGTGTTGTTAATGTTCCCGAAGTTCGGGACTATGCCGCAACATTGCCCACAGTAGTTTATACGACCGATAACCTCTTCACCTGCTCACAGGACACGGCAGTGAAGATGGCGGAAGTCATCAAAGAAAAAAATCTCACCCGCGTGGTTGTAGCTTCCTGTTCGCCCCGTACGCATGAAGGGCTTTTCCAGGAAAACTGCGAAAAGGCCGGCATGAACCGATATCTGTTCGAGATGGCCAATATCCGCGACCAGAATTCCTGGGTGCATATGCACGAACCGGAAGCAGCTACGGAGAAAGCAAAAGACCTGCTGAGAATGGCTGTAGCCAAAGCGCAATACCTCAAACCGTTAAAACCCGGACAGTTATCCGTCAATCATCAGGCGTTGATTATCGGCGGCGGCTTGGCTGGTATGTCCGCGGCGCTGTCGCTGGCTGATCAGGGTTTTGCTTCGTTTGTCATTGAAAAGGAAGACCGCCTGGGCGGTAATTATAATCACCTGTATAAGACACTCGAAGGCCTGGATACCCGCGCACACCTGAAGGGTCTTTTGGAAAAGATTTACAAGAATCCTTTAATCACTGTTGTTACCTCGGCCCATATTGAAAAGATTGAAGGGTTTATTGGTAATTACAAAACCACCGTAAAATCTAAAGACGGCGAGAAGGTCTTCGAGCACGGTGTGGTCCTGGTGGCGGCAGGTGCTTATGAAAACAAACCGAAAGAATACCTCTACGGTCAAAACGCCAATGTAAAAACACAAAGAGAGCTGGAAACACTGATTTATGAAAAAGACGCCAAGCTCGCCTCGGTGAAAGATATTGTCATGATTCAGTGCGTAGGCAGCCGCGACAAAGAAAGACCATATTGCAGCCGCTACTGCTGCTCCGAAGCGATCAAGAACGCGCTAGAACTCAAAGCCGCCGATCCGTCCCGCGATATTACGATCCTTTATCGTGATATCCGTACTTTTGCTTTCAAGGAAGACTATTACAAGAAAGCCAGAGAGGCGAATATCAAATTTATTTCCTACGAGGAAGACCGCAAACCGGAAGTGGTGGCAGCAGGCGATAAAGTGGAAGTCAAAGTTTTTGACCCGATACTCAACGAATCGGTCAGTCTGCCCGCGGATGTCGTGGCTCTGAGCATTGGAGTTGTGCCTAATCCGGAAAACGCAGCCATCGGCCAGATGTTGAAAATACCGACCAATCAGGACGGCTTCTTCCTGGAAGCACACGTCAAATTGCGGCCGGTTGATTTCGCGACCGATGGTGTGTTCATGTGCGGCATGTCACATTCGCCCAAGTTCAGCGACGAATCGATTACCCAGGCTTATGCTGCCGTTTCCCGCGCCTGTTTGGTTCTGAGCCTTGATTTCATTGAAGCGGAAGGCAAAACGGCTTATGTGAATAAAGATAGATGCTCGGCTTGCGGTCTGTGCGAGATCAATTGTCCCTACAGCGCTATTCGGGTGAACGTGGCGGAAGGCGTAGCCGAAGTCAATGCGGTGCTTTGCAAGGGTTGTGGTATCTGCACGGCATCCTGCCGCATGAATGCGGTCGACTTGAACGGATTCAATAACGAAGAAGTGCTGGCACAGATATATAATTTAAACTAAAGTAAGCGGCCGATAAAGCCGCATTGCCGATTGAAGGAGAATATATGGCTGAAAGTTTAGCAAACAAGGAATGGGAACCGAAATTCGTTGCCATTGTCTGCAACTGGTGTACTTACGCGGGAGCCGATCTTGCTGGTATCAGCAGAATTCAGTATCCGACAAACGTACGCATCATCCGCGTACCCTGCACGGGAAGAATAAATCCTTTTTATATAGTGAAGGCCCTGCAGACGGGTGCCGACGGCGTTCTGGTCTCGGGTTGACACCCGGGTGAATGCCACTATATCTCGGGAAATCTGGTGGCACGGCGCAAGTTTGCGGCGTTAAAAAGTTTCCTGAATTACATTGGTGTGGAAGGTGACAGAACCATATTTACATGGGTTTCCGCATCCGAAGGCGACAGATGGGCGCAGGTCATCAAAGGTGCTACAGAGAAAATAAAGGCACTGGGACCGGCCAACAAGATGATGAAGAAGATTGGTTAATCTGATTAAAGATAATAATAAATAAACGGGGAAATCATCACTGTGGAAAACATAGAAGCAAAATTGCGGGAAGAAGCAAAAAGGCTGCTTTTGGAAAAGAAAGCCGCGGTTATAATCGGGTATGAAAAAGGCACGCTTCCTTTAACGGCAACACCTTGTTTTATCACGTCACCGGAAGAAGCCGACAAACTGGTCTGGAATAACCTCTGCACGCAGAATCTGGCCAAGTTTGTGCACGATCAGATCACGGCGCATAAGAACTCGCAAAAGCGTGTCAAGCCCGAAGACCGGAAGAAAAAAGTAATAGGTGTTGTGGCCCGCGGCTGCACGACAAGTTCGCTTATCCTTCACCTGCAGGAAAGACAATATGAGCGCGATGAAGTGTTTATTATCGGTGTTCCCTGCGACGGTTATGTTGACGGCAAGGCGCTGAAAGTAAAGATTAACGGCGCGGATATTGAAGATGGAAGCATCGAGAGCGGCCAGATCAAAATGAAGACGTCTGACGGCGACAAAACAGTCGCGCTCAAGGATGTGCTGGCGGAAAGCTGCATAACCTGCCGTTTTAATAATCCAATCATTTCCGACACGATGATCGGATCACCTGCACCGGCGATGAATCCCGATGACGAATACAACGACGTGAAAGAATTTGAAGCAAAACCGATTGAAGAACGGTGGGCTTATTTCGTCAAGGAAATGGAAAAGTGCATACGTTGCAACGCCTGCCGTCAGGCCTGTCCTTCCTGCTACTGCCCGACTTGTTTTGTTGAACAGAGTCAGCCGCAGTGGGTGGGTATAGGCGAAGATAAGAGTGATACGCAGGTGTTCCAGTTTATGCGCCTGTATCATATGGTAGGGCGCTGTGTAGATTGCGGCTCCTGTGTTGCTGTTTGCCCGATGGGCGTTGATCTGCGCAAATTCCTCAAGAAGATTGACAAGGACTGCTGGGAATTATTCGGCAGCCGCGCGGGGTCCAGTATGGAAGATATGCCGCCTCTGGGTAAATTCGACGAGCATCACGATAAGCAAGATTTTATCTACAACCCATAATCAGTTTGGTATGATGGAGTTTACATGGAAACTTTTCTGGAAGAAGTAAACAAAAGGATACACGGTGTGCCTCTGCAGGCCTGTTACCACTGCCGGAAGTGCACGGCCGGATGTCCTACCGCGTCACACATGGAATATAACCCCAACAAGGTTATTAAAATGATTCAATACGGCCAGAAGGAGAAGGTTTTGAACAGCTCCACTATCTGGCTTTGCCTGTCCTGCGAAACGTGTATTACCCGCTGCCCCAATAAAGTGGATATTGCGCGAATGATGGATGTTTTGAGGCAGATGGCTATTGAAGAAGGCATCGGCGCCCAGGAGAAGAATGTTTTGAGATTCCACGAAGCCTTTCTTGCCAGTATTAAGAGCGGCGGCCGTATTAACGAATTGATGATGACTATCCATTACAAACTCAAATCGGGAGATCTTTTTGCTGATGCTGCCATGGCCCCGGGTATGTTCCTGAAAGGAAAACTGGCGATACTGCCTCCGCGGACCAAAGATTTAAAATCAGTTAAAGATATTTTTGAAAAAACAAAGCATTCGTAAGGAAGTCCAGGGAGGAGAGAATCTTGAAGGTTTCATATTATCCAGGCTGCTCGCTGCACGCGACGGGAAAAGAATATGATCAGTCCATGAAGGCCGTCAGTCGCGCCCTCAATATTGAGCTCAAAGAAGTTGAAGACTGGTCCTGCTGCGGAGCGTCATCCGCACACAGCACAAATTTTGATTTGTCCATCGCACTTTCGGCGCGCAATCTCATTGCCGCGGAAAAAGACGCGATGGATGTCATGGTGCCCTGTGCCGCCTGTTTCAATCGCTTCAAAATGGCCGAACATCACTTAAAAGCTGACAAGGACCTCAAAACAAAAATTGAAGGTGTGGTCGGCGCGAAATATCAGGGCGGTATTGCTATTCGCAATCCGATTGACATTATTTACAATGAAATTGGCATTGATGCACTGTCGGCAAAGGTTGTAAAACAATTGGCAGGACTCAAGCCTGTATCCTATTACGGTTGCCTCCTGCTTCGCCCGCCGGAAGTCTGTGAATTTGAAAATTACGAAAATCCTTATATGCTCGATAAGATATTGGGCAGTCTTGGGGCTGATGTCCGCAACTGGTCGTATAAAACTGATTGCTGTGGCGGATCATTGTCGTTCAGTAGAACGGCCATTGTCGTTGAAATGTGTGACAAACTTATGGTTGCCGCAAAGGAAGCAGGCGCCAACTGCCTGGTTACCGCCTGTCCCATGTGTATGGCAAATCTCGACATGCGTCCCAGTAGTGATTTAAAACTGCCGGTATTTTATTTTACGGAATTGATTTCCCTGGCTATGGGGCTTGACGGGGCTAAGGAAACATTTAAGTCGCACATGTTTGATCCTCAGCCGCTGCTGAGACAATTGCGGTTGATTTAATTAAATCGATAAGATGATTATACTTTGCGCTTTTGAAGTTTAAAGGTTGGAGAAAATTCTGAATTAGGGACAATTATGGAAAAACGTTTGATTAAAAAAGATGCACTAGCGGGTATTGCGAAGAAAATGGCCGAGGATTTGCTGGTTTGGGCGCCGGTAAAAAAAGAAGATAATGTTCTTTTTGAGCCCCTGCAGAAGAATGACGAGCCATTCTTCGCGTATTTGAATTCCAAAAATGCACCGAAAAATGTTTTCTTCCCGCATACTGAAACCATGATGAAATATACCCGCACGGGAAAGGGTATGGTGTTTTCGTCAGAAGAAAACAAGGCTGATCAGTCGGTGCTATTTGGTGTGCGCCCCTGTGATGCGCACAGCTTCGCGCTTTTGGATATGCTCTTCGATCAGGAAAAATATAAGGATCAGTATTATATAAACAAAAGAAACAACACAACGGTAATCGCGTTGGCCTGCGTAAGGCCGCCTTATGCAACGTGCTTTTGCACGTCGGTGGACGGCGAGCCGGTTGACGATAAAGGCGCGGATATTCTGCTCGTGGATATCGGAAGCGACTATCTCGTAGAATTTGTTACTTCCAAGGGAGAGAAGCTGGCCCGGTATTTTGGCGAAACTAAAGCTGATGCGGCTGCGGAAACAAAGAAAAGTGAAGTCGCGGCAAAAGCCAGAGAGGCGATCAAATCCAGGATTCCGGCGCATGAAGTCAAGCCGATTCTGGACAAGAATTTCGATAATCCCTTCTGGAACACAATCCACGGCAAATGCCTGGCCTGCGGCACCTGCACATATCTGTGCCCGACCTGTCACTGCTTCGACATCAGCGATGAAGTAAAAGGCTCCGACGGTGTGCGCATCCGGTCGTGGGATTCCTGCATGTTCCCGATGTTTACCAAGGAAACATCAGGTCACAACCCGCGTTCTTCCCAGAAAGAAAGATGGCGGCAGCGCGCGATGCACAAGTTCAAGTATTATGTGGACAATTTCAACGCGATTGCCTGCGTAGGCTGCGGCCGCTGCGTCATGTATTGCCCCGTGAATATTGATATCCGTAAAGTTGTAGAAGATATTTCAAAACTATAGATAGGGAGTTAGTAATGCAAAACCCGTATATACCTTATCCGGTTGTAGTGGATAAAATCATTACTGAAGTCGATACCAAAGACATTAAAACGTTCCGCTTCAAGTTTATCAATCCGGAAGATGAAGCAAAGTATGCTTATATCCCCGGCCAGTTCGGCGAACTGTCCATTTACGGCAAAGGCGAATCGCCTATCGGCATCGCTTCTTCACCGACACAAAAAGGCTATGTCGAGTTTACCGTCCAGAAAGCCGGTGTGGTTACTTCGGCGCTTCATGAAATGGAAGAGGGAGAAGTGATGGGCCTCCGCGGGCCGCTCGGCAACTCCTGGCCGCTGGAATTTCTCGAAGGCAAGAATATTGTTATTGTCGGCGGCGGTTTTGCCTTTACCACTTTGCGATCTCTGATTAATTACATGATTTATGGCGACAACCGCAAACGCTTCGGCAACATCACGATTATTTACGGGGCAAGAAACCCCGGCCTGCTGCTTTATAAAGATGAATTGATCGAATGGGGCAAAAGAGACGATTTAAACCTGAATGTCACAGTCGACAAGGGCGACGCGGGCTGGAAGGGCAAGGAAGGATTTGTGCCCGCCGTCTGTAAGGAAGTTGCTCCCAGCAAGGAAAACGCCGTGGCGGTTATCTGCGGCCCGCCGATCATGATTCGTTTCACTTTGCCGGTATTTTTTGACCTTGGTTTCTCCAAAGAGAATATTATCACATCCTTGGAAATGAGAATGAAATGCGGCATCGGCAAGTGCGGCCGCTGCAATGTCGGCAGTAAATATGTCTGCAAGGACGGCCCCGTATTTTCACTGGCGGAGCTCGACAAGCTGACTCCGGAATATTAACGCCTATAAAAAGATATCTGTATCCAAAGGGAGCCTGCGCGCTCCCTTTTCTGTTTAGCTATAAAAAGCAGCGAGGAGTTTAATGTATGACGCAACCAATAGAATCACCATCAACCGATTTTATCCGGGAGATCATTGAAGAAGGACTCCGCATCGGCAAACATGAAGGACGCGTTGCCACACGTTTTCCACCCGAACCCAACGGGTATATTCATATCGGTCATGCCAAGTCGGTTTGCCTCAACTTCGGAATAGCCAGGCAGTATCAGGGGACCTGCAACCTACGGCTGGATGATACGGATCCGCTGGGCGAGTCCATGGAATACGTGGAATCAATCATTCGCGATATCCGCTGGCTGGGATTTGACTGGAATGACCGTCTGTTTTATGCCTCTGATTATTTCGAGAAGCTTTATTCCTTCGCCGTTGAACTCATCAAAAAAGGCGAAGCCTATGTGTGCAGCTTAAGCGCCGATGAAATAAGGGAGCACCGCGGAACATTTACTGAACCGGGCAAGGAAAGCCCCTATCGGAACCGCCCGGTGGAAGAGAACCTGGATCTGTTTGCGCGTATGCGGCAAGGGGAGTTCGATGATGGCGCCCATGTTCTGCGTGCCAAAATCGACATGGCTGCGCCCAATATTGTCATGCGCGACCCCATCATCTACCGTATCAAGCGGGAACCTCACTACCGGACCGGAAATTCATGGGTGATTTATCCGATGTACGATTTTGCCCACTGCCTTTCCGACGCCCTGGAAGGAATCACCCACTCCATCTGTACTTTGGAGTTTGAAAACAATCGCCCATTATATGACTGGATCGTGGAGAGGCTGATCAAAGGCCCCCGCCCGCAGCAAATCGAATTTGCCCGTCTCAATCTGAGTTATACGGTTCTCAGCAAGCGCCGGCTTATTGAATTGGTTCAGAAGAATTATGTGCAGGGATGGGATGATCCGCGGATGCCTACGGTGACGGGAATGCGGCGGCGGGGCTTCACTCCGGAGGCCATTCGAAAATTTTGCGCTGCAATCGGTGTCGCCAAAAACGATAACCTGATTGATGTATCCCTGCTGGAGCATTGCGTTCGCGATGATTTGAATGATCACGCACCCAGAGCGATGTGTGTCTTGCGGCCCCTGCGGGTAGTGATCGATAATTATCCGGAAGGCCAGATGGAGCAATTCGAGTGCGCCAATCATCCGCAGCTTCCCGACATGGGAATAAGAGAAATTCCCTTTTCCCGGGTGCTCTATATAGAGCATGACGATTTTATGGAAAATCCACCCAAAAAATATCATCGCCTCGGTCCGGGGCGGGAAGTCCGCCTGCGCAATGCCTACGTTATAAAATGTGAAAGCATGGTGCGGGACGAAAAAACAGGCGAAGTTGTTGAATTGCACTGCACCTATGATCCCCACACCCGCAATGCACCGCCGGCGGATGGACGCAAGGTTCAGGGAGTTATTCACTGGGTCGCTGCCGGGCATTGTGTGGCCGCCGAGGTGCGGTTATATGACCGGCTGTTCAGTATTGAGGATCCGGGAAGCGAAGAAGACTTTACAAAATATCTGAATCCGGATTCTGTGGAGATACTGACGACCTGCTATGCTGAGTTAACCCTCAAAAATGCAGAACCGGGGAGCAAATATCAGTTTGAGAGGCTGGGATATTTTTGTGTTGATGAAAAGGATTCACAGGCAGGCCAGCCTGTTTTTAACCGTATTGTGCCACTGCGGGATTCATGGGCGAAGATAGCCAAAGATTAAAAGATGGCTGGGGAACATTCGGGCAATCAGCAGAGCGCCTTTGATCCGCGTGGCGCTCTGTTCTCTATCCAACGAAATCGAGATAGTTGTCCGGTGTAACTAGCTCAAACGTCGCACCAGGATAGGACTCCAGCCATTTTTTCGGCGGCTTGTCCTTCTTTTTCATTGTCCATTTGCACTCGAAACCGAATAAACCACCGTCGCGCTCTTCGACATAATCAATTTCTTTGCCATCGTATGTGCGCCAAAAGTAAATGTTGCCATATATCCCGGCGTAAGATCGTTTTTTCAATCGCTCGGTTACGATGAAGTTCTCCCACAACGCGCCAATATCATTGCGGGAATCAAGCAGGTTATACTGGCCAATGACAGCATTGCGAATCCCGTTATCCAGAAAGTAGTATTTTGCCTTGCTGGTCACCTCATTGCGCAGATTGCGGCTCAACCCCCCCAGCCGCAAGATGACGAAAGCCTTTTCCAGGATATCCAGATACCGACCGACGGTTTTCACATCCAGCTTGACCTGGGTGGCCAATTCGTTCAGGGATACTTCGCTCCCTACCTGAAAGGCGATCAGTTTCACGAGATCCAGCAGCGAACGGGATGAGCGAATACGGTCCATTGCCAATACATCTTTCAACAGATAGGAACCGACCAGTTCTTCCAGCAGTTCGATTTTTTCTTTTTTACCTTCTGCCATAACCGTTTCCGGATACGAGCCGTAAACAAGATATTCCTCCAACCGCTGGCGCAGATCGTAACTGTTGAATTTCTGCTTCAACTCCATCTGGCTGATTGGGAAAAGGGTAATGGTTCGCTTTCGCCCGGTAAGTGGTTCTCCGATTGCTCCGGCCAGGTCGAAGGATGAAGAACCGGTGGCGATGATCCGGAGAGCGGGAAGATGATCGACCAGGATTTTTAATCCCATACCAATGTCCGGAATTTGCTGTGCCTCGTCAATTGCCAGCAACTCGAATCCTTCGGCAAATGCCAGAATCTGCTTCAAATCGCCCGAACCAAACAGATTGCGGATGCGGACATCGTCACCAGTTTCCAAACGGTATCGCAGATCACAGGAATCCAGATATGATTTGAGCAGAGTTGTTTTGCCGGCCCGGCGGGGTCCGTATAAGATCAGTGCCTTGCCGGGGATAAGAAAAGAATCAATCTTCAGGAATCGATTAATTAATTCTGCCATATATACTCCATGAATTAATGATATTTTATGGAATTATACCCCCTATATTTTGTTTTTGCAATAATAATTTACCAGAATCGGATTCTTGGAAAACGTGATGATGACGATAGACGGCAAATGCAGGATCGTTGTCTCATCAAAATGGTGCGGCATTCTTCCCAGCAGAAAATAGTCCGGTTAACTAATCCCGATCATTCTGCAATTCCTTCAGTTTTCGCCATAGAGTTGTGTAGCCTATCCCCAATTTTTTGGCGACCAGTTTATGATCATTTCCGTGTTTTTCCAAGGCCTTCAACAGATGCTGTTTCTCCATCTCTTTTAAAGGAACGATGTCCTGCTCGGCCATTATTTGTTGATCGCCTTTCCTGGCGCCATTACTTCTTACTTGATCGTGAGCAAGAGGGAAATCTTCCGGTGTAAGAACAACGTTATTTGTCAGCACAACTGCCCTTTCGATACTATTTTTAAGTTCGCGCACATTTCCCGGCCAATTGTAAGCAACGAGAATTTTCTTTGCTTCCGCCGAAATTCCGGTGACATTCTTTCCCCTCTGGCGAAGGGAGTCTCTCAGGAAATAATCGATCAACAGGGGGATATCTTCCTTCCTTTCCCTCAAGGGAGCTATTTTTATATCAACGACGCTTAAACGATAAAACAAGTCGGCACGAAAATTTTCCTCAGCCGCCATTTTGGCAATATCCTTATTGGTTGCAGCGATAAACCGGACATCAACTTTACGAACTGCCGTGTCACCTACTCGCCTGATTTCTTTCGTTTCGATAACTCTTAAGAGCTTGGATTGAAATTGTGCGGTGGTATCTCCGATTTCGTCCATGAAAAGAGTTCCTCTATCGGCGGCTTCAAAGAGACCTTTTTTGTCACGGGCAGCACCGGTAAAAGCACCTTTGACGTAGCCAAACAATTCACTTTCCAGAATACTGTCCGGAATAGCTGCACAGTTAATGGCTATGTAAGGGTTGTTTTTGCGATTTTGGCAACTGTTGTGGATTGCTTCGGCAATAAGTTCCTTGCCGGTGCCGCTTTCACCGGTAAGCAAAACATTGCCGTCGGTATCAGCAACTTTCATGGCAGTTTTAATCGTCTGTTTTATGCTTTCCGAAATGCCGATTATATCTTCGAACTCACTCGATTTTTTTACATCTTTTAGATATGCGGCTTTGTCGGCATTTCTCATCGCGTCTTCTATTATGTTCATGATCTCGTCCGGTGATATTGGTTTGAGAATATAATTGAAGGCGCCAATTTTCATTGTTTGGACAATACAATCAACAGAACCATACAAGGTTAGAATTATTACCTTTGTTTTCGGTGAATGATCTTTGACCCATTGTACAATGCCAACGCAACCGCATTGATCGAAGCAGAGATCACTGATTACCAGATGATAATGTTTTTTTTCCAGAAGCGTAATCCCTTCTGGTTCATCATTTGCTTCACTGACGCTATAACCTTCTTCCTGAAGGCGGGCTTTAAGCAGTCTTCTGTATTTTTCGTCATTATCAATGAGTAAAATATTTTTTAAATTCAGCATCCTAAAAAAGCCTCTGCAATAAAAAATTTCAAAATGAAATTTACTCATATGACACATTCGGCTATTTTGGCAAGTGAATAATTTAATTATTTATTATGGCGCTACCGGAATTTACTATCTCCTGAAAAAAAAGATATATTTCAAAATTTAGTTGCTAACATCCCAATTTATCAATTAAATTACAATTATTTCAAGTTGGTATAAATATTTTTTCATTATGAAATGATATTGTTGCTAGCGATAGCCTGCTTAAAAAATAGTCGGAATAGCGCATTTTCATAATCAGCGATTAAAGATATTTTACTCATCATTACAAATACTTATCATGATGCACGTTTTTTTCAATAATATTTCATTTTGAAAAACAATTGGCATTGTATTTGCTGTATAGAAAACGACGACGGTTAAATCGAAGGGGAAAAAGTTAAAGTGACTGCTAATCTGGCTCTATTCATTTTTATCTCAATTGTTGTTGTCGTTTCTCTGGGTATTCTTTTGTTATCATATTTTCTGGGCAACCGCCCTCTTACTCCCGAAAAAACAGTGCCTTATGAATGTGGAATGGATCCGATAACCCAGCCGGCCAGTCTTTTCTCCGTGAAATTTTACAAAATCGCCCTGATTTTCGTAATATTTGATGTGGAAACCGTATTTATTTATTTATGGGCGGTAGTCGCTAAAGAAATGGGAGGCGTAGGTCTTATCCAAATATTCATATTTATTGTTATTTTATTAGTTCCACTTTTTTATGCCTGGCGTGAAGGAGATTTAAAGTGGGAATAATACAGGAAAAAAGTTCACCCGTGATGCTGGCAAACCTTGATGGCCTGGTCCGCTGGGCGCAAAAAAATTCACTTTGGCCGATGGCCTTTGGATTGGCCTGTTGTGCCATTGAAATGATTTCGTCAGTGGCGGCGCGTTATGATCTTTCCCGGTTCGGCATGGAAATATTCCGGGCTTCACCGCGGCAGGCTGATGTTATGATCATCGCGGGCACTGTGACTAAAAAAATGGCTCCTGCCGTACGTCGCCTTTATGATCAGATGCCGGAACCGAAGTGGGTTATTGCGATGGGTGCCTGTGCCTGCTCCGGCGGACTTTTCAATACTTATGCCGTTGTGCAGGGAGTAGAGAAAATTGTTCCGGTTGATATTTATATTCCGGGATGCCCGGTAAGGCCGGAGGCTCTAATTGACGGACTGATTAAGCTGCAGAATTTAATAACAGCGGGAGATCGAACATGAACAGCGATTGCCTGCAGCAGAAATTCGGCAGCATGATCAATGAAATTGATGAGTTTCGCGGTGAAACCACAGCCGTTATTGACAGAGAAAACCTGCTTAATATTTGCCGGATTTTAAAAGACGATGACCAATGCTCTTTTGACATCCTTTCCGATTGCTGTGGAGTTGATTTGTTTCCCCGGACACCGCGCTTTTGTGTTGTTTATCACCTTTATTCATTGCGGCACGGCCATAGACTTCGTCTTAAAGTATTTCTTCCTGAAGATAGCGCCGCAATTGAATCAGTAACGCCGATCTGGAGCACCGCCAACTGGCATGAACGCGAGTGCTTTGATTTGTTCGGCATTCAGTTCATCCATCATCCGGATTTGCGGCGGATTCTGCTGCCGGAAGATTTTACGGGACATCCTCTAAGAAAGGACTTCCCTCTGGAAGGAAGATGAATCCGATGACCGCAAATACGACCATAATTAATTTAGGGCCTCATCATCCCAGCACTCATGGCGTTCTGAGAGTAATTCTGGAACTGGAAGGCGAAATAGTCTTGCGGGCTTCGCCTGATATCGGATTTCTGCACCGCGGCATTGAAAAGCTTTCCGAGCATAGCACTTATCATCAGATTATTGTTTTAACCGACAGGCTTGATTACCTTGCGGCAATGAGCAACAATCTTGCTTACGTTCTGACAGTCGAAAAACTTCTCCATGTTGATATCCCGAGACGTGCTCAATATGTGCGGGTTATTCTGGCCGAACTGCAGCGAATTGCCAGCCATCTTTTCTGGCTGGGAACTCATGCTCATGACCTGGGCGCGATGACGCCGCTATTTTACTGTCTTCGGGAAAGAGAGACGATTCTGGATATATTTGACAGTGTTGCCGGCTCCCGTCTTACCCCTTCTTATATGCGCATCGGTGGACTGGCCGCCGATATAGACAGCAGTTTTCATTAATCGCGTTCGTCTGTTTACGTCTGACTTTTCCGATCGCGTCGATCAATATGAGACCCTGCTTACGGAAAGCCCCATCTGGCAGGCGCGGACAAAAGGTGTCGGCACGATGCTTAAGGAAGAATATATCAATCTCGGCATTTCCGGCCCCCTTATCCGTGCGGCGGGCATCAACTGGGACATCCGGAAATCCAATCCATATTCTTCTTACGCGGATTTTGACTTTGCCGTACCGCAAGGTGAGAGCGGCGATGTTTATGACCGCTATCTTGTGCGGATTCGTGAAATGCGGGAAAGCGCAAAAATAATCAATCAGGCCGTCGATGGTCTTCCCGAAGGAAAATACGCCTGCTTCGATTCTCCGGCTGTATTTCCCGAGAAAAAAAATGTGCGGGAAAATATAGCGTCAATGATTCATCATTTCAATCTGGTGATGGACGGAATCCGGCCGCCGGCAGGTGAGGTTTATCACAGCATTGAATCGCCGCGTGGCGAGCTTGGTTTTTATATTGTCAGCGACGGCAGTCCTAAACCATTGAGATTAAAAGTGCGACCGCCTTCTTTCGTCAACTTACAGGGGCTCTCCCGGATGGTGCAGGGCAGAATGCTTTCTGATGCTGTGGCAATAATCAGCTCGATCGACTTTGTTTTAGCCGAAGTAGATCGCTGAAAAAAATAATGGATAGTGATTATGAAAAAAGAGCTGTTGAAATTATTTAGCGAAGAGCAATTAGGCCGGATCGATGAAGTAATAGAGCAATACAAAGAAAGCAGGGGCAGCCTGCTTATCGTTCTGGAAAAGTCACATGACATTTGCCGCTATATGCCGCTGCCGCTCCAAAGATATATAGCTCAACGAATGAATGTGGCACCCAGTCAGGTTCACGGTGTGGTTACATTTTATTCTTATTTTTCGACGGTTCCCAAAGGTAAAAATGTAGTCAAAGTATGCACCGGTACTGCCTGCTACATGAAAGGCTCTGGTCAGATCCTGAAAAACACTAGAGAATATTTGGGTATCAAAGAAGGCGAAGTAACTCCGGATGGCGAGTATTCAGTGGAAGAAGTTCTTTGCCCCGGCGTTTGTGGACTTGCTCCGCTGTAGTTATCGATGACAGGCTTTTGGTTTGGTTGATCCCGGAAAAGACGGAAGATATTTTCAACCAATATAAGGAGAATTACAATGACGGACACGAATCTGATTAAAATTAAAAATGATTATGTGATAAAATGACAAGACGAAGCCAAAAGCGGTTTGTCACGGTGGATGTTCACATGGGCACTTGCGGCATCGCCGCCGGAGCGCAGAAAATATATAACACATTAACAAGGAAATGGAAAAACTCGAAACAGAAAATATCAAAATAAGAAGCACGGGTTGCGCCGGACTTTGCAGTATGGAACCAATGATTACTGTTTACGTTCCGGGACAATCTGCCGTGAAGTACGGCCACCTCAACGCAAAAAAAGCTTTGGAGATATTCTACAGTCATATTTTAGGCGGCCAGGTAAAAGCGGATTACGCCATCAGTCACGGATTGGAAAAACCACAAAAAGGTATAACGGTAAATAAATTGATCTCGAATATCACCAAAATAGCTTACTGTGTAAACAAGCAATGTCCCTATCGACGCGATATTGACGTGCGGACAATGCTGATGAAGGCCCTTTATCAGTTGTCGCTGGCCGATAAAGTCGATCTGGTGGAAACGGAATGCCTGATTTCCTGCCAGGAGGGTCCTTCGATAATGCTGCTTCCATCGGGGCGTGTTGCGCAGGTTAATCCCGAACACAACTTTACCCAATGGCTTATCGCCAATATTGCAGCGCTTTATCACTCTCCTCATCGTCCTTCGATATCGTTGCGCGGTGATGCCGAAATTACCCCCATCGACCAAATGGATTTCTTCAGTAAGCAGGAGCTGGTGGTCATGCGCAACCGCGGCCACATTGACGCGGAAAATATCGAAGAATATATCGCGCATGAGGGTTATATTGCTCTTAACAAAGTTCTTACCGCGCTGAATCCGGAAGACGTTATTAAAGAAATCAAAGCTTCAGGCTTGAGAGGGCGCGGCGGCGCCGGTTTTCCCACCGGCCTGAAATGGGAAGAGAGCCAGAGGATACAAGACTTTTCCGAAATACGTTATTTGTAACGGCGATGAAGGAGACCCCGGCGCTTTTATGGACAGGAGTTTGATGGAATCCGATCCGCATGCTCTTCTCGAAGGCATGGCTATCTGCGGCTATGCCATTGGCGCGCAGCAGGGCTATATCTATGTCCGCGCAGAATATCCGCTCTCGGTCAAGCTGCTGCAAACCGCAATATGCAAAGCCAAAGAGAAAAATCTGCTGGGGAAGAATATTCTAAAATCCGGCTTCAATTTCAATATTGATATCTATCCCGGCGCGGGCGCATTTGTCTGCGGCGAATCAACAGCGCTTATGTTTTCTATTGAGGGCAAACGCGGCATGCCGCGTATCAAGCCGCCCCGTTCATCAGAAGCAGGCCTCTGGGGTAAACCTACCTGTCTTAATAATGTCGAAACATTCGCCAATGTGCCGCAAATAATCAAGCGGGGCGCGGACTGGTTTAAGTCATTCGGCACGGAAGAAAGCACCGGAACAAAAGTATTTTCCATGTCCGGAGCGTTAAGAAACGTCGGACTGGTGGAAGTACCGATGGGAATAACCCTGCGCAGTCTGATTTTCGAAATCGGCGGCGGTATTAAAGGAAATGGCAAATTCAAAGCAGTGCAGTTGGGCGGGCCATCCGGCGGCTGTCTGACTGAAGAGCATCTTGATATTCCCGTAACGTTTGATTCCTTGCAGAATGTCGGCTCGATGATGGGTTCCGGTGGTGTAGTTGTAATGGACGATACCAATTGCATGGTTGACGTCGCGCGTTTTTTCACTCAGTTCAGCGTGGACGAATCTTGCGGTAAATGCGTCCCTTGTCGAACCGGCTTGAGTGTTATGCTGGGTATTCTAGAAAAAATCATTATAGGTAAAGGCTTACCCGAAGATTTACATGAACTGGAAATACTTGCTCATCATATAAAAAATACATCGCATTGCGGATTGGGGCAGGCTGCTCCCAACCCTGTTTTAAGCACATTGAGATATTTCCGGGATGAATATGACGCACACATTTATGACAAACGATGTCCGGCGCTGGTTTGCACGGATTTAATCCATTTTGAGATAGAAGCAGCTAATTGCAGAAAATGCGGACTTTGTGCCAAAGTCTGCCCGGTGGGAGCGATCTATTGGAATAAAAACGAAATACCGGTGATAGAGAAAATTAAATGCACTCGCTGCAAATCCTGCATCCGGGCGTGCAAGCAAGGAGCAATATACTGATTATGTTGGTTGCGCTATGATAAAACTTAAGATTAACAACAAGGAAGTGGAAGTAAAGAAGGGAAGCACGATTTTAGCCGCGGCAAAAAAAGCTGGTGTCTTTATTCCAACGCTTTGCCACGACGAAAGGCTTACTCCCTACGGCGCCTGCCGTTTATGTATGGTCGCGGAAAGAAAAAAGCCGGCCAGACTGATCCCTTCCTGTTTTACACCGGCCCGCGAGGGGATGGATATTGTCACGGATAATTCAGAAATTTTAAAAAGCATAAAAAAACAACTTCAGCTTATTCTCATCAATCATCCGCTGGATTGCCCCGTCTGTGATAAAGCGGGGGAATGCGCTCTCCAGAATCTGACTGTCCGTTATGGAATTGCTGAAGCGCCTTATAAACTTGAATTGCGGAGCAAACCGGTAGACAGAATCTCTTCTCTGATTGAAAGAGATATGAATCGCTGCATCCTCTGCGGCAGATGCGTTCGCATCTGCGGTGAGTTGCAGGGTCGTCATGAAATTGATTTTATCAACCGCGGAATCAAGACGGTTATCGGCACGGACGGCATGAGGCCGCTTAACTGCGATTTTTGCGGGCAATGCATCTCGACTTGTCCCGTGGGAGCTCTGACTGACAATATTTTTAAAAATACAACACGATCATGGAAATTGCAAAGAAAGAAAACAGTTTGCAGCCACTGCGGTATGGGCTGCGAGATTGTCTTAAATACGGAAAAAGGAAAAATCAGAAGAGTTACTGCTCCTTTTACCGATGGCGGTGAACTGCAAAATCTCTGCGCCCGCGGGCGTTTCGGCTGGAAGGCTTACGAAGCGGAAAATCACCCTCAAAAACCGTTTGTCCGCATAAACGGCTCAGACAAACAGGTGGACTGGCCGGAAGCAATTGCCGCCGCGGCCAAGCAACTGTATTTAATTCGCCGGCAATCCGGCGGTGAGGCAATTGCCGCACTTTCCGGAGATGCTCTCACAATTGAAGAAGCCGGTGCTTATCAGAACTTCTTTTGCAATACTTTAGGCACCAATAAAATGGCTTCTATAAGCTCCTCCGGCTATCGCAATGTTCTGGAGACACTTATGCAGAAAAAGGGACTGTCTTGTAAAATCGGTTCCCTGGAAGACATCGAAAACAGCGACGTTTTGCTTATTATCGGAGGCGGTGCGGCGGAATTGCATCCGGTACTGAAAACTGTAATCAATACCTTCCTGAAAAAGGAGGGCAGAGAACTGGTAGTTATTTCTTCATGGCCGGATTATTGTTCTTCGCGAGCTACTCTTCCCGTTTATATTAATCCTGAACATTATGACAAGCTATTGCTGGAGTTTGCAGAGGCTATGGAAGGGCGTAAATCCAATTCGTCATCGGACATTTCCAGCTACGGCATACCGGCGGCAACACTGGCCAAGTTTATCTCCTTAATTCGCGGCAAACAGGAAATAACATTGCTGACTGCGCCGGATATGTTCGGCAGCAGTGATATTCCGGGACGACTGGCAGATGTTTTGCATGAAAGAATGAAGGCTGTTATTCCGCTTGGTGCGGCCTGCAACAGCAGAGGGGCTGTTCTGCGAGCCGGATTTGCATCTTCTTCTTTCTCAGGGGCAACGACAGCACAAAGTTTACCCTCTCCTTTTTATTCCGGAGAAGATGTTTTCCGCGGAATTGAAGCGGGAACAGTTCGGGCGTTATATATAATGGGTGAAGATCCCCTGGAGAATATGGCTAATCCGGCAAGAATCAAGAAATTACTGAACAAGCTGGATTTAATTATCTGCCAAAGTCCATATCGGACATCCCTGTCATCCTATGCCCATATCAACCTGCCAACGGCCACACTTCCGGAAAAATCCGGTTCGATTGTCGATCTCTGGGGCAGGGAACACCTTCTTAATCCGGCAATGAATATTTCGTCAGGTGCGATGACGGATCTGAATATTCTGACGATGCTCCAAGATGCCCTGAAAAAATGCAGTGCCGCCGATACAGGAGAAAAGTATACGGCTGTCGGCAAAGTGACCGCTTCTTCAACGCAAACAACAATAGAACATGTTGATATGCCGGACTTGGACAAAACTCTTTTCCCCTTCATCATGATAGCAGTGGCTTCAGTTTATGGTGATGGAATTATTTCCCGGCAAAGCCCGGAACTTTCGCAGATTAAAAACGGCCTGAAAATAATTATGAACAACGATGATTTGGAAAAACTTGATCTGGTGGAAAACGATGCTGTGACAATTATGTCGCCGTTTGGCCAAGCGTCAGGCCATGTGGAAACTTCCTTTAATCTCCGGCGCGGAAATGTGCTGATCATGAACGCAACGGGAAATTCGGCGGCTTTATCTTTGTTCGATGGCAAGAATGCCGCCATCCCGGCAAATATCCAGAAGATGGAGGCAAAATAGACAAGTGGAATTAGCTGTCCTCAAAATAATTATAATCTTTGCGGTAATATTGACCGCTATTGCTTATACAACTCTTTTAGAGAGGCGTTTTCTCGGTTTTTTCCAGATCCGTCTGGGGCCAAACCGTGTCGGGCCATTCGGATTATTTCAGCCGATAGCCGATGTCATAAAACTGTTTTTCAAGGAAGATATAACAGTGTCTCATGCCCACAAATTTTATTTCATCGCGGCGCCTGCCATATCAGTTGTCGCAGTGCTGACCTGTTTTGCCGTTGTTCCGTTTGCCGGTAATGTATACGTCGCCGATATTTCGGTTGCCGTCCTTTTTTTAATGGCCTTTTCCTCCATGGGAGTTTACGGTTTTTTGCTGGCTGGCTGGTCTTCCAATAACAAATATTCCGCGTTGGGCGGATACCGGGCGGCGGCGCAAATGGTCAGCTATGAAGTGCCGCTGGCTTTATCTCTGGTTGGAGTACTGATTCTGGGCGGCACAATGAGCCTTGTAGATATTGTCAACAACCAGAATGGACTATGGTACATTTTCAAGCAGCCTCTGGGATTTATCATCTTTGTTGTCTGCACTTTTGCGGAAACAAATCGCACACCATTTGATTTTTATGAATGCGAAAATGAGCTTGTTGCCGGCTATTTTACCGAATATTCTTCGATGAAATTCGGCTTATTCTATATGACGGAATATGCCCACATGCTGCTGGCTTCCTGCCTGATTACAATTTTTTATCTGGGCGGCTGGAATGGTCCTTTTCTGCCGCCTCTTCTCTGGTTTGTCATCAAAGTGTTTTTAGTGCTGTTTGTGTTTATCTGGGTTCGGGCTACCTTTCCTCGTCTGCGTTATGACCAGTTGATGACATTGGCCTGGAAAGTTCTCTTGCCGCTGGCTTTTGTGAATTTATTTATTACGGCTGCCGTTGCCGTAGCTTTGTCGTGAGAGGAAGAAAATGTTTAAAATTATGGCGCTGCTCAGGGGATTAAAGCTTACTTTGCGGCAGTTTTTTGCAAAACCGATTACAATGAGTTACCCGGAAGAAAAATGGGATTTCCCCGCGCGATTCCGGGGACAGACAGTACTGATCAAAAATGAAAAGGGAGAACCTGTTTGTGTCGCGTGCGGCTTATGTGAAAAAATCTGTCCCTGCTCCTGTATAACAGTTTCTCCCACCTCTGACGCTGACGGAATTCGCCGGATGGAGCATTATCAGGTCAATCTTCTGCGTTGCAGTTTCTGCGGCCTGTGCGTGGAAGCCTGCCCCGTTGATGCCATTCGCATGGGACACGGCTATGAGTTGGCCCAAAGCAGCAGACAAGCTTTGATTCTGCAGGAAAACAGTTTGTGGTTGAATTATTCGAATACCGGAGATTCATCATGCTTGAACAAATAATATTCTGGATTACTGGTTTTGTACTGATTGCCGCGGCCGTAAGTGTCATCGCCATGAAGAACCCGGTTAACAGCGTCATTTCGCTGCTGGTAGCTATGTTTGCCCTGGCCTCATTCTATGTTTTAATGGGCGCATATGTCGTCGCTCTCTTTCAGGTAATTGTTTATATCGGCGCGATCATTGTTTTGTTTCTGTTTGTTGTAATGCTGCTGAATATAAAAGATATCCGGCAGATACTGGTTCACGATTTCCGCACATTAATCATGAGCGCATTGGCGATTATCGTCATTGCCGCTACTGTCTGCTTGTTCTGGTTTGCGCTGCAGCTAAGAGTTAACGCAACAGGCGTGTACGCGCTGCAAGCCCCAGCAACGCTGAAAGCGCTGGCTCTGGATATTTTCAGCAGGCATTTGCTGGCTCTGGAGCTGACTTCAGTTCTTCTGTTGGTGGGAGCAGTTGGCGCGCTGCTCATCAGTCGAAAATTAAGGGGGTAATTGTTTGATGAGTCTTTATGCCTTTTTGGGTTTTGCACTTATTATATTTACAATTGGCGCCGTCGGTTTTTTTATCCGGAATAACATTATTGTTCTTTTGATGTCCGTAGAACTGATGCTTAACGCCGTCAATCTGGTGTTTGTGGCCTTTTCCCGCTACCTCTACGGTATGGAAGGCCAGATTTATGTCTTTTTCATCATGGCTATTGCCGCGGCGGAAGTTGCTGTCGGGTTGGCCATTGTTGTTTCATTATTCCGGCTTTTCGGATCACTGGACATTAGCAAAATGAAATTATTGAAGAGATGATATGCAATTAATATTTTTACTTATCGCCTTACCTCTGCTGGGTGTTTTAATCAACACTGCCGGAATAAAACATTTCCGCGAAAAGATTGCCGCGACAATTGCCTGCGGTGTTGTCGGGCTTTCGCTTCTCTACGCGCTGGTCCTTTTTTACCGGATGCTCTCATTACCCTCCGCCCAGCGGATATATACTTCTACTTTATATCAATGGTTTGCCGCCGACGCATTGCAGGTTAGTATTGGATTTCTGCTCGATCCATTGTCCATGGTTATGATCCTGGTAATTCTGTTTGTCGGCTTTCTTATCCATATTTATTCCGCAGGCTATATGAAGGGTGATCCCGGCTTTAACAGGTTTTTTATCTACCTGAATCTGTTTATCTTCTTTATGCTGATTCTGGTTCTGGCCGATAATCTGATTTTAGCTTTCGTCGGATGGGAAGGAGTGGGGTTGTGTTCCTATCTGCTCATTGGCTTCTGGCATGAAAAAAAATCGGCTGCCAACGCCGGACGCAAAGCATTTATTGTCAATCGCATTGGTGACGCCGGTTTTATTCTGGGCATATTGCTGATTATTGTATCTTTCGGCACAGTCAATTATCTGGAGCTCAAATCATTGCTGGCGGGGCAGCACGCGGTTACGGTCGGTGCCATCGGAACAATATCCATACTTCTGCTCATTGGCGCCATGGGCAAATCTGCTCAGTTTCCCCTTCATGTCTGGCTGCCCGATGCTATGGAAGGACCGACACCAGTCTCCGCTCTGATTCACGCCGCGACAATGGTTAACGCCGGTGTTTATCTTTTGTGCCGCATCAGCCCCTTTCTTCATCAGGCGCCTTTTGTGCTGCTGATTATTGCCGCCGTCGGGTTGACGACTGCTGTTTACGCCGCTCTTTGCGCTTTTCAGCAGAAGGATATCAAACGTGTGCTGGCTTATTCCACAATAAGCCAGATAGGATTTATGTTTGTCGCTGTCGGTTGCGGTATATATATGGCGGGAATATTCCACTTGACGGCGCATGGAATCTTTAAAGGACTGCTCTTTCTGGGCGCCGGGGCGGTTATCCACGCTCTGCACGGGGAACAGGATATGAATAAGATGGGCGGACTTAATTTACGTCTGCCGGTTGTGTCGAAACATTCCTTATTGGTCTTTTGGCGCTGGGCGGAATTTTCCCTCTATCCGGTTTTTTTAGCAAAGACGCCATTCTCTGGGGAATATTTGACACCTATGGATCATTACCATGGCTGATCGGATTTGGCGGAGCATGGTGACGGCCATCTACTGCGGCAAATTATACGGCCTGGCTTTTTCCGGCGCGAGCACTTCCTCAGAAAAGCTGCATCTGCCGGGGAAAATAATGACCTACCCGTTGATTATTCTGGCATTTTGCGCCGTATTTCTGGGAATACTGGGATTGCCCCTTTTGACCAAGATGACTTTTTTTGTGATTTTCTTCAGCCGTCTTTTGCCGGTGTTGAAAATATCCTTGAGGAGACAAGCTCCACGGCGCATATGCAGGAACTGATCCTGATGTTGATTGCCGGTATCAGTGTCATCCTGGTTATCGGGGCTCGGTGCTGCTGTTCTCGAAACACAGACAGGAAACAGTCTCCCGTGAACATGCTCACCCCCGGACAGTGGCTTGTCTGTCCAACGGTTTCTGGATGGATAAACTCTACGATAATATTTTTATCCGGCCTTTTGTCATTATCTGCCGCGGAGCGCAGTCTTCATTGACCAGAAGCTGGTGGACGGAATTGTTAATGGCCTCGGTAATGTTTCGCTGAGTGCCGGTCTTGGCGTTGCCAAATTGCAGACCGGTTATTTGCGTTTCTATGCCGGCTCGATTGTTCTGGGCATATTTATTTTTACGGGTATTGTTATCTGGTTTCTAAAAGGATAGCCGCTATGCAAATGCATGTTCCGTTATTATCAATAATTGTTTTCCTGCCTTTAATCGGCAGCCTTTTTATGCTTGGTTCCCGCAATAGAACGGCCATGCATTACGTGGCTTTAGTGACCACACTGGCAACTTTTGCCTTCAGCCTTGTTCCCCTTTTTTACTTCAATCCCGAATTGGCAGGTTTTCAGTTGGAAGAATATTTTCCCTGGATTCCCGCCTGGGGAATTTCCTATCATCTGGGAATTGACGGACTCAGTCTCTTTCTTCTTCCGTTAACCGGATTGTTAAGCGTGCTGGCCGTGCTTGTGTCCTGGAAGCGCATTACAGTTAAAGAAAGGGCCTACTTCTTTTCCTTCTTGATTCTGGAAACGGGCATGTTGGGAGTCTTCGTTTCTCTGACACCATTTTATTTTATGTTTTCTGGGAAGCAATGCTGATTCCGATGTGTCTCATTATCGGCATCTGGGGCAGCGCCAACCGACGCTATGCCGCCATAAAATTTCTGATTTTACCTGGCGGGAAGCATTTTGATGCTTATTGCCATGATTGTCATGGCTATTTACACTAAACAATACGGCGGCCATTTGAGTTTTGACATCACCGT
>CAWJQM010000017.1:0-102500 GCA_963845095.1 uncultured delta proteobacterium | reverse complement strand
ATGTGCTACACCGGCGGCAAGCTGCCCCAGTGAGGAGAGTCGTTCGGCTTTTTCCAACCGCCTTTCCATTTCGATGATCCCGGACAGATGTCTGTTCTGGTCGTGATACAAAAGCCACATGGATAATATCGCGATAAGCACTACAAAGATCATGAAGACAAAAATGTTTTGGCGGTTTTCGGCAATAATCTTATCCATCGAGCCGCGGTCGAGACCGATCCTTACAATGCCAACGATTTTTTTATCTATATACAGAGGTGCGGCCATATCCAGAATCTTGCTGTCGCCGGCATCCACTTTTCTGCTGATAATTCTTACTTTTCCGGACAGAATTTCCTGGAAATTAAAATCAGTGCTGCTTAATCCTTTCGTCAACTGCCCGATGCCGCTGAGCTGATTATTCTGATTATCAATTATCTGGAGATAAGCTATCCCGTGGCCTTCGCCGATTTTCTTGATGCCTTTTTCCACGGCCACCTTTAAACTCCAGTAAATCAAACCCGGCTTATCCAGATTAATGACGACGGTACCGCTGCCGTCCTTGCGCCTCAGGGCAACAAAGCCAATCCCCTGCTTTGTACGTATTTTTTCCAGAAGATCAATTGTGGGCAGCCTCCGGCCATCCTTTTCCAGTTCATTTTTATCGAGCATACCGGTCTGTAAATTACCGCTCTGATAAACAGCCTGTCCCTGCCGGTTGAGAACGGCCAGATACCAGAACTTATTGTCAGCCGCGACTTTCTTGAGGTAGTTATTATTTATCTTCCCTTTTTTCCATTCTTTATCTATTTCACTGCCAAATTCGGTTAGCGCTTCAATAACCCATCTCTTAGAATAAGTTGCTTCCTCCTGACTGGCTGTTTTGATGCTGGAGCCTTTTTTATCGGTTACGGATATTATACTTTTTAAATTTTCTTCTGTTAATCGCTGTAATACACTAATCGTGCTCAAGGCCTGATCTTCCATAAACCCAACCAGGTTAGAGTCACTTCTGCGCAGATCAAGAAAACCCATGACAAGGATTAAAACAACCAGAATTGCGGAAACTATGGCAACGGCCCAAGGTTGTAAAAAAGTTCCGTTATACTTGATGTTTTTCCGGCTAATTATTAATTCTTTTTTTCTGAAAAAACGCATTTATGTCCTTAAGAAACTGATTTTGCTGATCATCTTAAGCGATTTCCCACAAAAGTCAACGGTTATTACGAAAGAAGTTCGACATTTTTGTCGAATGTCTGACAAAATGCTGCAGTATGTATGTTATTGCTTTTACTGCTTTTTTTATTTAGTCGAAAAATAGGTTCCGACATTTATTGCCGTAAAATATGTGCTTCCCCTAATGCTGATAATGCCGGTTATTAATTATTAACTAATTATTACAGGCATTTAAGTTGTTGGCGATGATTATGGCACATTATCTGCATTACATAAGATCAACGGTTACAATGTCGACTAAACATAACGGGCGTGATTGGCCGACAGCAAAATAAACCAGGAAGGCAAAAGCCTTCACTCTTCAGAATAAGGGGTGCACTAACCAAGCACCCCTTTTCCTTTTAGCTCCGACTCCTAAATCAAAGCGCTATCTTTGTTGGCTTCGTCATCGGCTCCTCAACGTATCGTAACATACGCCTACGTCGCCTCTTCCTCTCCGCCTCGATATCATCTTTGATTTAGAAGCGAAGAATTCGGAAAGTTTTATGCAACCATCATAATATTCTATGTAAAATATGATTTATGAAAAGCAATTTACTTGCCATTTTTAGCTGCATTTTTCTTCTGCTGCCAGATATCCATTCTTTCTCTAATGGTTTTTTCATGGCCAGTATCTTGGGGTTGATAAAATTTTTGCCCCAGCAATTTGTCCGGCAGGTATTCCTGTGGTGTGTAAGCATCTCGGTAATCATGAGCATATTTATAATCTTTGCCGTAATCCAGCTCCTTCATTAGCTTAGTGGGAGCATTGCGTATGTGCAGTGGAACAGGTAAATATCCTGTTTTATTAATTATTTCTTTAACCCGGCCATATCCGGCATAAAGGGAATTGCTTTTTGGCGCCGTGGCCAGATAAACTGCTGCCTGCGCCAGCGCCAATTCGCCCTCCGGCAAGCCAATGAAATGAAAAGCCTGCTGGGCGGCAACGGCAATGGTCAGCGCCTGCGGATCGGCATTGCCAATATCTTCGGAGGCAAAGCGAATCATTCGGCGGGCGATATAGAGCGGATCTTCTCCTGCGGTAAGCATCCGGCCCAGCCAATACAGAGCGGCGTCGGGGTCACTGCCACGTAAGCTTTTATGAAAAGCGGAAATTAAATTGTAATGTTCCTCGCCGTCCTTATCATACAGAAGGGATTTTTTAAGTAACGCCTCCTCGGCAAATTTCTTGGTGATTATTCTTTTTTCTGCCGGCAGGTTCTGAACTATGGCTGTAATTGCTTCCAGATTATTTAAAGCACTGCGCGCATCGCCGTCGGCCAGGCTTACGATGTAACGAAGGACATCGGAATCAACCTTGATGGAAAATTTTCCCAAACCTTTAGCTTTATTATTGAGCGCATGTTCCACAATAGTTATTAAATCATCTTCCGAAAAAGGTTTAAGCAGCAAAACTCTCGTCCGTGATAAAAGAGGAGCAATAACTTCAAAGGAGGGATTTTCAGTGGTGGCGCCGATCAAGGTAATCAAACCGCTTTCGACATACGGTAAAAATGCATCCTGCTGTGCTTTATTGAAACGGTGAATTTCATCCACAAAAAGGATGGTTTTCTTCTTTTTGCTTTCCCATAATTCCCGGGCATCATCTATGACCGCCCGAATTTCTTTCACGCCGGAAAGAACGGCGGAGAAGCTGACAAAGAAAGATTTTGTTTCATTGGCTAAAATGCGGGCCAGGGTTGTTTTTCCTGAACCTGGAGGCCCCCAGAAAATCATGGAAAATAATTTATCTTCTTCTATGGAACGCGCAAGCAGACTGCCTTCGGCTAAAAGATGGGATTGGCCGATATATTCCGCAATAGTTTTGGGCCTCATCCTCTCCGCCAGCGGCGCTGATGCCGCCGCATCACTTTCTGTTCCCAGACTGAATAAATCCAGATTCTTCATTAGTGAAACTCCAATTTCGCAAGCATAGCGCGGCGGAATTGGTAAGTTGAACAATCCCGCAAAGCGGAGGGTATCTATGATACTCTTTCACAGTCTGTCTTATGATTCCTACCCGTGGTTTCTTGCTTTCGCTGCTTCAATCATTTCAATGATGCTGGCCAGCTTGTCCTTCGGTTGGAAATCAATAAATTTCTGCCAGAGATCAGGCGGCAGTTCTTTTTCCAGAAAAGCTTTGAATATCAAAGACCGAAGACCAGCAATGCACAATTCGCGAACAGGGCAAATCAAATGATTCCGCCAGGCAATAGGACAAGGTAATTTCTTGTCCCAGGCGGGGGCAGCGCATCAGTTTTTTCCCTAATTCACTGTTCATATTTGCAGCTTGTCGAAAAAAAAGAAAACCGTCAAGGATTTTTATGAAAGAAAACTTCCTGCCGCCGGCCCCGTTGTGTCGTAATATTTTATACGGCTGTGAGCAGTAATCCCTTGAGATATCTTCCTTCCGGATGCCCCGGCAGTACGGGATGGTCCGGCCCGGCCTCTAAGCGGGACAGCACGCGAAGATCGACTCCGGCATCCCTTGCCGCACCAAGAATAATCCTGCCGAAAAGATCTTCCTCAATGAAATTGGAACAGGAAAATGTAGCCAAAACTCCACCCGGAACCAGGCGTTTGAGCGCCTGCAAGTTAATTTCTTTATAGCCGCGGGAAGCTTTGGCAACGTCCCGTTTGGTTTTGGCAAAGGCCGGAGGATCAAGAATGATCAGGTCAAAGTTCTCCTGTATATTACGCAAATAAGTAAACACATCTGCTGCTATTACCGGATGGGCCTCATCGGAATAGCCATTAAGCTTTAAATTTTCGCGGGCGGCTTCACAGGCAGTGGTGGATATATCCAAAGACACAACCCGCTTGGCCCCGCCGGCGGCGCAATAAGCAGTAAAAGCTCCGGTGTAGGCAAAACAATTCAGAACATGGGCATTGCGGCTCAGCGCTCCTATTTTTTCCCTGTTTATGCGCTGATCGAGAAAAAAACCGGTTTTTTGACCACCGATAAAGTCAACTGAAAATCGCAGTCCATTTTCTTTAATTTCCACTGCGCCGGACTGGTCGTTCCCCAGCAGAAAGCAAGTGTTGCTTTCCAGACCCTCCAGGCCGCGCGAACGGCCCCGGCTCTCTTCATAAATTACTGCGGGTTTTAATTGGGAGATAAGGGCATCTAAGATTGCGTTTTTTCTGTCTTTCCATTCCGGCGGTTGAAATGGAAATGACCTGCGTTTTGTCATAGACATCAATAATCAACCCGGGAAAGCCGTCGCCTTCAGCATTAATCAGGCGATAAGCGTTTGTCTGAGGGGGGATAATTTTCTGCCGCAGCTTGCAGGCGGCCCGGATACGCTGGTACCAGAAATCCGGAGAAATAATCAAATCAGTGTTTCTGGTCAAAAAGCGAAAAGCGATATCCGTGCGGGGATTAAAGAAACCTAAGGCCAGCGGCTTTCCTGATGATTCTTTGGCAATAACTATATCACCGGCCCCTGGTGCTCCCTTGACTGCTGCAATTGCCCCGGAAAACAACCACGGATGTCCGTGCAAAAGCGCCGCTTCCCGCCCTTTTTTCAATATTATTTCCGGATAGTTTGATGTCGCCATAGATGGGTTCCTATCGTTTATCGCTTGAATTTGCAAGATACATTGTATTATATGACAAGTGTAAGAATTTTAAAGCATTGATCCTTATACTAAAGAATTCAAGGAGTGCCGAATGCATGCTGTTATCATGGCTGGCGGACGGGGAACAAGATTCTGGCCCCGCAGCAGAGAAAAAAAACCGAAGCACTTGCTGGACATAATCAGCAATAGAACCATCATTCAGGAAACTGTCGACCGCATCTTACCCCTCATCAAACCGGAAAACATTCTTGTTGTTACCGGCCGTAAACACGCCCGCATCCTGGCGAACCAGCTTCCGGAAATTCCCTCAGCGAACATCATCATTGAACCGGAGGGCAGAAACACCGCGCCCTGCATCGGCCTTGCGGCATTGCATATCCGGAAGAAAGCCGGCGATGATGTTATGGTTGTATTGCCTTCCGATCATGCCGTCACCGATACCGGTAAATTTCTCCAGGTCATTAAAACCGCTGTACGCGCAGCTGAAAAGGCTGAGGCGCTGGTTACTGTCGGGATAAAACCGACAAGCCCGCAAACGGGCTTTGGTTATATTGAGCGGGGTGATTCTATTACCGCGGGAAAAACAGAAGATGTTTTCCGCGTAAAATCAATTCGTGAGAAACCAGGTTTTGAGCAGGCAGCGGAATTCGTGCAAAGCGGCCGATTTTACTGGAACAGCGGCATGTTTATCTGGAAAGTATCCACCATCTTAAAATCAATTTCCCGCTGGCTGCCCGATTTAGCTGCCGGATTGACAGCTATTAACGAAACACTTGGATTGCCTGCAGAAAAGGCGACTGTCGCAGGATTTATAAAAAGCTTGTCCCCATTTCCATCGATTATGGGGTCATGGAAAAGGCAGATAATGTAATTGCCGTCCATGGTGATTTTGGTTGGAGTGATGTGGGTAGTTGGGATGCTCTTTGGGAAATATCAGCCAAAGATAAAAACGGCAATGCCTTCGTCGGAGGCAGTAATGTAATTTCTGCCGATAGCAGCGGCTCCCTTGTTTACAGCCCGAAAAAGCTGGTTGCGCTGGCCGGAGTAAAAGATCTGATTGTTGTGGAAACGGAAGACTCCCTCCTGATTTGCCCAAGAGGCCAATCTCAGGATGTTAAACAAATAGTCGAAACACTGGAAACAAGAAAGCTCTATAAATACCTGTAGAACAGCCTCATCTTAAATAAATTGGTTCGCCGGTGATCGTGAATTTCCCTTTTTTAAGTTCGCCGATGATCATGCCGAGGGTGGTCTTCTCATCATCAAAAGTAACGATTAATATATCATGACCCTTATTCTCGTGCTTTTGCACTCCCTTAATTTTTTTCAGGATAGCACCTATCCTGGTATTGGAGTTTCAGGACGCACAGCCGGGAACATGCAACTGGACGATTCTCTTTCCTGCAAAAGCCGCAGAGGTAAAGGAGACAAAAAACAATAAACAAAAAAATATGCCGGCAGCCCTTTTCATTTTCACCTCATTTGTCTGACTTTGATAATATGCTTTATTCGTTTCGAGAAGCAACTAAAATTTGCAATTGGATAATTGGCCTAATGCCTTATTTTAGCTTGCGGCTGAAGGGGAAATATGCTTTAGAAAAACAGATTCTTAGATTAAAAAACCGCATAAATTTCTTGTGAAATTCCAATTCCAAAAGCGAAGCAGATTGGAATCGGTAAGTTGAATCCTGCTTCTGGCGGGACAAGGCGGATGGTATAAATACACATCAGCACGCTCGCAGAGTTGATTTTTTCATAACCGTGGTTGGTCTGCATGTCACTAAGTAAATATCAGATAAGATGGCCGATAGTTTTAATAGTTGTTTTTGCTGCATTTCTATTATTTGTCTGGGAATCCAGGCATCTGAAGATTGAAACCGACATCCTGGAATCAATGCCGCACAATGATCCGGTGCTTTCCGATGCGCGCTTGATCATCGGCCATTTGCCCATTCAGGATAGATTGTTTATTGACTTGAGCCGGAAATCGACAGATCGGGACAATCTCGTTTCCGCAGCGGCATTTGTCACTGATAAGCTCAGGAAAAGCGGTCTTTTTACCAAAATCGGATTTAATGACGAGGCCGGATATTTCCCCGAGTTGATGGCGCACGTAGCAGATAATTTACCGCTTCTGTTTAATGCTGAAAAGCTGGAACAGGAAATAAAGCCTCTCCTGCAGCAAGACAGAATAAAAGAAGCTTTTCGGCAAAATAGGCAGAGTCTCGAGCAGCTCGAAGGAATAGGTCGCAGCGAAATGATCGCCAAAGACCCGCTGGGTTTTTCCGGGATAATCCTGCGGCAAATGTCCGCATTGATGCCGGCAGGCAAAGCGCAATTTTATTCAGGGCAATTGCTTTCGGAAGATGGCCGGCACGCTCTCATTATCGCGAAAATAGAGGGATCAGGGACGGATACCGCTACCGGCGCCAAAATAACAGCGCTCATCAAAGAGATAGAAAAAGAATTGCAGGCAGATCCGTCGTTTAAGGGTGAATACTATTCGTTCAATTCCGTCGGTGCCTACCGCGCTGCCCTGGATAATGAAACCACCGCCAAACGTGACACGCGTCTCGCCATTATTTTAACTACTCTTGGCATTGCGCTGCTACTTTTATTTGCCTTTCCCCGGCCACTAATCGGTCTTTTGGCTCTACTGCCCTCAACGTTTGGTGCTATTGCCGCTTTATTCGTTTGTTCCTTTATATTTCCATCCATGTCCATAGTTGCTATTGGTTTTGGCGGAGCCATCATGGCCTTCACCGTGGATCTGGGAATTACCTATTTGCTTTTTTTAGATCAGCCGCAACAAACTTACGGCAAGCAGGTAGCGCGCGAAGTTTGGTTGGCGGAACTTCTGGCTGTGCTGAGCACTGTGGGAGCATTTCTTTTACTGCTGCTCAGTGATTTTAAAATACTGGCGGAAATCGGGGTGTTTTCGGCTCTCGGTGTTACATTTGCCTTGCTGTTTGTTCATTTTATTTTCCCCGGAATATTTCCCACCATGCCTGCTGCTGAACGCCTGAGCAATCAATTCCTTTTTAATGCTGTCAAAAAAGTTGCCGCTCCGGCAAAATGGAAGCTGATTGCGGCGGTTGTCTTTGCTCTGGTAATGATTTTCTTTGCCCGACCGGTGTTCAATGTCGATATCAACTCCATGAACTCCCTGAGTAAAGAAACAATTGCCGCCGAAAATAATATGCAAAGAACGTGGGGTGACCTTTCCGGCAAGTGTTATGTTTTTCTGCAGGCTTCGAATATTTCTCAATTGCAGCTAAAGAACGATCAGTTGCTGGCGGTATTATCAAAAGATGTTCAAGCGGGTAAGCTTTCTTCCGTATTTCTACCTTCCCTTATTTTTCCAGCGACCCAGAGCGGCGAAAAAAACCTGGAAGCCTGGCGCGGCTTCTGGAATCCGGAGCGTCTAACGAAATTAAAAACTGATGTCAATAAAGCAGCCCGGGAGAATGGTTTTTCGCCGAACGCTTTTAATCCATTCTGGGAAAACATCAGCAATAAGAATCCGCAGCCGGGAGAGATACCGGAAAAATATTTTGAATTTTTTGGAATTACAAAGGAAGAAAAGGGTTATACGCAATTGAGTTTGCTTGCCACCGGCAGGAATTATGAGGCGGAGGATTTCGTTTCCCGGCTTGCTGCCTACAGGTTTGGCCAAGATATTTGATGTCGGTTTGTTTAATAAAAGGCTGGGAGATTCCCTGAAAAATATCTTTCTGGAAATTGCCCTGATAACCAGCATCGGCATTGTGCTGGTTGTCTTTCTGTTTTATCTGGACTGGATCTTATCCCTTATTGTGCTTGCACCCATTGCCTTTGCTCTGGTGTCCACTCTGGGTACATTGAAAATTATCGGCCATCCGCTGGATATTCCGAGTATCATGCTCTGGATTGTCATTATGGGGATGGGAATTGATTACTCTATTTATTATGTCTGCTTCTATCAGCGTTATCGGAATGAAAACCATCCGGCAATGGATACCATCAAAATGGCTATATTTCTCGCTTCCTTTACAACGCTGATCGGCTTTGGTGTCCTGGCCGCAGCCTCACACCAACTTTTGCGCAGCATCGGCCTGACTTCCCTCCTGGGCATCGGCTATTCTATTTTCGGTGCTTATTTTATTCTGCCGTCCTTGATGAAGATGTTATATGCGCCGTTTGCTTTCCCTTCGGGACAAATCACGGCCGGCTCCAAAGAGCATTTTCGCCGGGCAGTTTTGCGTTACCGCCATTTGGAGGCTTATCCCCGGCTTTTTGCCCGGTTTAAAATGAAAATAGATCCAATGTTTAAAGAGCTTGATCTGTATGTACAAAATCCCCGCAGAATAATCGATATCGGCTGCGGCTACGGAATTCCGGCGGTCTGGCTGCTGGAAATTTATCCCGCAGCAAAAGTCTATGGTCTGGAGCCCGATGAAGAAAGGGTCCGGATCGCCTCAGCCGTCATCGGGGAGCGCGGCAGGTTAGAAGCGGGCAGAGCTCCCGATTTGCCTTCTGTCGAGGGAGAAGTCGACTACGTGATTATGCTGGATATGCTGCATTTAATTTCTGATGAAGAACTGCAGACTGCATTGCGGCGGATTTATAAAAAACTGGAAGCAGAAGGAACATTGCTCATCCGCGCAACTGTTCCTTCGGACAGAGAAGTGCCCTGGAAGCGCTGGATGGAATCATTCCGCCTAAAACATGCTCATATACCGGAACGTTTTCGCAAGGAAAATGAGATTGTGGCTTTTCTGACAACGTCAGGATATGCAGTTACCGTTTTCTCATCACCAACAGCCGGCGTGGAAGAAAAATGGTTTGTCGGTAAGAAAACATAAAGAAGATGATTATGAGATTTTTAAGGAAAATCTGCTTTGACAATACTGCTTAACGGATATCAATTGCCTTATGAAAGAATTTTTCTATAAATTCGCGATCTATTTATCACGGCACCTGGGTGTCTGGTTTTTTCGCACTTTTTCCTGGTGTATTGCCACCGGTTACTTTTTTCTTTTTCCGGCACGTGTGGCGGAAAGTCTGAAATTCTACCGCACCCTTTTTTCGCAACGCGGCTTTTGGTATCATTTTTACTGTGTCTGGAAGCAGTATCATGATTTTACCGATGTCTATCTCCATCGCTTTATACGGCTGAATGAAGACGAAATCGAATTTGTCAAGGAAGGCTGGGAATATCTGGAGGAAGCGGTGGAGAAAAAGACTGGCGCGATTTTGATCATGTCGCATATCGGCAACTGGGAGCTGGCGGCGCAAGATGCTCAACCGCAAAGGTCTGCCTGTTATGCTGTATTTGGGGGCAAAGCACAAAGAGCAGGTTGAGCGTATTGAAAAGAAGAAGCTTGCCCAAAGCGGCATTCGAATAGTTGCAACATCGGAGAAGGAAAAGTCTCCTTTTTCTCTGCTGGAAGGCATTAATTTTCTGCGCGAAGGCGGCATTGTCTCCATGACGGGTGACCGTCTCTGGGGTGAACAAAGTTACGTGGTGGTTGACTTTTTAGGTCATGAAGTGAAACTCCCGGATCTGCCGCATTTATTTGCCCTGATAACTGGCGCACCGCTGATGACTTTTTTTGTCTATCAGGATGGGGGAATTTATCATATAAAAGTTTCCCCGGGCAGAAAGGTTCATGCAGCCACGCGTGCCGAACGTAAAAAAGAGGTGCTGAAATCGGTACAGATTTATGCCGACGATCTGGCCCGTTTTGCCGGGGAACATCCTTTCGAGTGGCATCATTTTGAGCCTTTTCTGGGCAAAAAGATAAATAAATCTGCTGAAAACCCTGAAAAATAGATTTTTCTTTGCGCTCTTATAAAATTAGTATAAGAACAGTCTGCAAGATCAATATGCGGGGGGCAGGGTAAAAAATGAAAGCGAACGAAGTGCCGCAGGACGGCACTTATTATTACGAAGGTAAAAAACGCGCCTGCTATGCACTCAATGAAGAGGGTAAATATATCATCGTACCCAGTAACGGCTGGAGCGCGGAAGAAGTGGTAAACGGCCTGGCTGTAGACGATATGGCTGCCAGCCTGGAAGAAACCAGAAAAGCGGTGCTTGCAGGGATAAAAAGCCCGCTTTGCTATCATATGGAGCGGCGGCAGATGATACCGGAGATCCTGGCTAAAACTGCGGGCATTGCCGGATTCAGGGTTAAAAGGCACTTGCGTCCGGAAATTTTCCGTCAGCTTAAAGAATCTGTTTTGGACCGTTACGCCAAAGCCCTCGCAGTTACTTTGGAAGAATTAAAAACAGTGCCGCAACGATGAAATCTCTTAGGGAAGGTGATAGAAAGTAAATGAGCGCAGAAACGACAGCCGGCGGCAGACCTTTTATCCATAAGCATTCCGCCCACTGTGAAAGTGGTGTGACGTCCGCCCTGTTCCGGGACAAGGGACTGGAAATATCTGAGGCCATGATTTTTGGCATAGGAAGCGGGATCTTTTTCGGCCATTTGCCGTTTGTCAAGATGGCAGGAACTACTATAAGCACATTTCGTTCTCAGCCGGGCGCGGTCTTTCGCAAATCCGCCAAACGTCTGGGTGGTAAATTTTTTACAGCGCGATTCCGAAATCCGCAGAAAGGGATGGACGAGCTCAGGCGCATACTCAAAACCGGACAAATAGTCGGATTGACAACCAATATTTATTGGCTTTCCTATTACCCCAATCGTTTTCGTTTTCAATTCAACGGGCATAATTTAATTGCCTTGCGGGAAATTGAAGGCGGCTTCCGTGTGAGCGATCCGATACTGGAATATCCGGTGGATTGTTCGGCCGATGACCTGGAAAGGGCGCGCTTTGCCCATGGCCCGCTGGAACCGCACGGCTTTATGTATTATCCGCTCACAATCGTGCTCAAGCCCGATCTGCGTGCAGCCTGTATAAAGGGCATGAAGGATACCTGCAATATGATGCTGAGGATTCCGCTGCCGATTTTCGGTATCCGCGGTATGCGCTTCCTCGCCAGGAAAATCATCAAAAGCCCGGATAAGATCGGTTTTAATAATGCCTGCCGTGAGTTGGCCAGTGTCGTCCGGATGCAGGAGGAAATAGGTACGGGCGGTGCCGGATTTCGTTTCATGTATGCCGCTTTTCTGCAGGAAGCCGCCGAGCTTTTCGGATCGGATGACCTTGCCCGTTTATCGGAGGAGATGACTGCTATCGGTGATATATGGCGTGAATTTGCTGTAGTGTCCGCACGCATCATCAAGCAGAGAGGCCATACTGAAGAGACATTTGCCAAGGCGGGAGGGTTGATGCTGATCTGCGCGGGACGTGAAGAAGAACTATACAAGAAACTTCGTTCTGTCGTCAGGAAACTCAAAGCATGAAAGCTCTGGATATTTCCGCCGTAACATTTTCCTATGATGCATGCGGCCGAATTTGCACTGCAAAACTTCTCCCTGTCCGTTGCCCGCGGTGAAGCACATGCTCTGCTGGGGCCCAATGGCGCGGGGAAAACAACCCTGATGCGGATAATTACCGGGCAATTGCGGGGTTATGCAGGAGAGGTTTTCATCTATGGAAATAAAGCAGCCAATAAAGATTCTTTAAGAAATATCGGCTATGCGCCCCAACCAATTTCCTTATTTCCCGCCCTCACGGCACTGGAAAATCTGCGGTTCTTCGGCAGCATGGCCGGGTTGACCTCCGCAAAACTTCCGGAACGATCTGCTGCGGTCCTCAAAGAAACAGGGCTTGTCCAATACGCACATAAAAAAGTTGCCACATATTCAGGAGGAATGCTGCGGCGCCTGAATCTGGCCGTTGCCCTGCTGCATGAACCACACTTGCTGCTCCTGGATGAACCAACAGTTGGCGTCGATCCCCAGAGCCGCCATCATATTTATGAAACACTTGCCGCCCTCAGCGTGTCGGGAATAACCATACTGCTTTGCACCCATATGATGGATGAGGCCCAGCGCCTCTGTTCCCGGGTGACGATGATGGACAGGGGAGCGGCGGTTTTTGCAGGTGATATGGCCGCGATTGATAATCTGGAAAAATTATTTCTGGAAAAGACGGGGCGTGAGTTACGCGATGAATAAAGGGCACAAAAGATTCCTTTGCTTTGAATAATCCGGTTGTGTATTGGGACAGGGGAGAAACTATTTTTTCCAGGGAGTCGCACTAAATTGATTCTTCGACAATTAAAAGAGCTGATCCGCAAAGAGCTGCTGATTTTGCTGCGGGACCGGCAGACCATCCCGCTGCTCTTTTTGATGCCGGTTGCGCTTATTTTTTTTCTCTCCCTGGCGCTGCAGAGCGTCTATGTGGATAAATTTACCGGCCGGCAGATTTCCCTGGTTCTGGAAAATGCCGGTCGCAGCCCCCAGGCCCTGCAGCTCGAAAGGAAAATAAGCGCGAACAAATTAATTCTGCTTATCGAAAGGCCGAAGGGCTACGACAATGATAAAATCTTTGAATCCAGCAGGGCGCACGCTGCGATTTTAATTCCGGAAGGGTTTGGCGATGGCACAAAGCCTGTCGAAATCCAGTTTGATCCGGTGCTGGATGCCGGCTACAAGATAGCCTTGAAATCCCTGATTTCCAGTCTCACGGCGGAAGTTGTTCTGGGGGTGGATGATATTGAGGTAATGGTTGCCAATTTTATCGTGGAGAAGACCAAGAAAAATACCCGATTTCCCAGCCCGCTGCAGCAAAGCGTTCCGGGCTGGTCTATATTTGCCATGTTTTTTATTGCCATACCCATGTCTATCGGCTTTTTGCGGGAGAAGAACAACGGCACTTTACAGCGGATTTTTACTTATCCGGTCAGTGCCAATTTAGTTGCATTAGGAAAGCTTATACCATATTATCTAATTAATGTGATTCAGTTTGTTTTGATGCTCATAATCGGTGTTTATGTAATGCCGCAGATCACCGGTATGCCTCTTATTCTGGGCGAACATCCGTGGATTCTGGTGCCCGTGACGGTGGTTGTAGCGGCTGCCTCCACAGGTTTCGGAGTGCTGATAGCGGGATTGGCCCGGACGCCGGAGCAATCATCAACACTGGCGGCAACCGGCGCGGTTCTTATGGGAGTATTCGGCGGGATCATGGTGCCGCATGTCGTTATGCCGCCGCTGATGAAAAATCTGGCGATGATTTCGCCGATGTATTGGGCGCATCAGGCTTATCTTGATGTATTTTTGCGCGAAGCGTCATTTAGCTATATTTTGCCGAAGTTAGTTATCCTGACGGTTTTTGCGCTGATTTGTTTTTATATTGCGGGGAGAAAAATTCAATGGATGTGAATCAGGGTTTAAAAGATTTAAATGTGGCGTCAAGGGAAGAGTTGATTTTTAAACTGAAGGCAATGATTATTCGAGCCTGTGAAATACAGGATGTCAGACCCGAGGATGTGCCCACGGATGTTCCTTTCATCAACGGACCTGGTCCTCTTAAGCTGGACAGCCTCGATGCCATGGAAATTGCCATGGAACTGAGATATCAATTTGGAGTGGAGCTGAAAAACGCCTCGACAGCGGCCAAAGCAATGCAATCGTTTGATACTTTGGCCGATTTTGTCATTTCTGCGCCGAAGGTTAAAAAGTGACGAAGAGTAATATCTGCATCCGTGGTTGGGGAGCGGTAACAACTTTAGGCTGGAGCGCCCGGGAGTCGGCAAAAAAATTAATTGCCGGTTTTGTTCCCGCAGCCGCAGGTTGCCATTCTTCACATTTGATCAATCAGAATTATAAAGCTTTTGAAGTGCCTTATTCCGGCAATGCCATGGATAAATCATGGGCAATGCTGGAGGGCGTTCTCACGGAAGCATTCAACCGAGCGGGCTTGACCTCGGCGGAGATTGCCGAATCCTGCTTATTTGTCGGAACAACCGGCGGTCTTTTTATCCGCAATGAATATGAGTTCACGGAAACGGTGCGCAATAATCCCGGCGGGGAGTCACCGGCTATTGCCTGCCGCAGCCGCGGCCCCGGTGAAGTATCCGACTGGATCAGCCGGAAGTATGGAATAAAAGGCATGATGATGACTTTCAGCATGGCTTGTGTTTCCAGTTCGCATGCCCTGGTCGTTGCCGCACAGCTTCTGGAACAAAAGAAAATTCGCCGGGCAATTGTTGTCGGTTATGAACCCCTTTTGAATCTGACTCTGCACGGTTTTGCCAGCCTGCTTTTGTATGATGACGACAAATGCCGGCCTTTCTGCAATAAGCGCTCCGGAATGCAGATAGGAGAAGGAGCGGCGGCGGTTATTCTGGAGCAAAATGAAACAGCCTCGACGGGCGGAGCGAAATATAAGTTTGCCGGGGGGTACCTTTTTAATGATACAAACAGCCTTACATCGGCCGGTGTTGACGGCGAACTGGTTAAAGACGTCATTTTACACACTCTGAATAAAGCAGAATTGTCAACTGATGTCATTGTGGCCATCAAGGCCCACGGCACAGGGACCAGAGACAACGACCTTTCCGAAGGCCGGGGTTTGCGGAAGCTCTTTGGAGAGAAACTTCCCCCGGTGGTCTCGCTGAAAGGCGCTCTGGGGCATACACTGGGGGCTGCCGGCGCCTTGGAAACGGCTGTTTGGCTTTCCTGCTGCGAAGAAGGGGCGATCCCCTGCAGTTTCGGTTTTGAAGAACTGGATCCCGAAATTGGTTTTCAACCGTCGCCGGCCAATATTCCTGCATCCGGTGGCCCGTATCTTTTTACTTTCTTCGGGTTCGGTGGAACGTGCACCAGTTATTTGATTATAAAAGAGTGAGCCATATTTTCATTCCCGCCTGCGCACCCTGATAACCTAAAGGTTGCGCGAGGGCATAAAAGGGAATGACCAATGAAATATGATTGAGATGAAAAAAGAGAAGAGCAATATAACAGTGCCAATGCCGGTTCTGGCGGCTAGTTTTCTGGGTCCGGCGCTTGCGCCCAATCATGAGGCAGCATGGCAGGAGGCATCGCTGCCTCTAAATGCCGACGCTCTGGTGCAGGAAGTCATGGGTCAACCGCTGCGGCGTGCCGGAAGGTTTATCAAGCTGGTCTGCTGCGGAGCATTGACCTGTCTGAAAAGCATACCACCGGAAGATATAAAGGACAAAAAGATAGGGATTTTTCTGGCTACCGGATTGGGCAATATAGATGAAATCCTCCCCTTTATCAAACAGGTATTTAAGCATGATGGCGGATTTCCCAGCCCCAATCAGTTTGCCAATTCCGTAAGCAATGCCGCCGCTTTTTTTCTGGCGCGAATTTGTGAGATCAAAGGAGTGGTGCTGACCATTTCTCAGGAAGAGTTGTCTTTTGAAGCCTCTTTATGGTTGGCGCAAAGCTATCTGGAAAGCGGTGAAATCGATCTGGCGCTTGTGGGCGGTTGTGATGTCTTTACGCCGGCAGTTGAGGATTATCGGGAAAGGATGAGCTTAACAGACGGTAATTCCCGCCAGTTGCCCATGGGCGAAGGCAGTTCCTGGTTGCTGATCGGCAGTAATGGCGAAAAGAAATTGGGCGATATCCTGGCTGTGGAATTTTACGATAAATTGGCCTTGGCGCATGATTTTTCGGCAAACGAAATGATCGGAAAAAAATGCGCCGAATTTCTTTCTTCAGCTGCAGCCAATGCCGGAATTCCTTTAAAAGGAGTAAAGCCGCACCTGCTGGCCGGTTTCCGCCTGCGGGAAGTTGATGCAGCATATTGGCGTCGCCAGGGCTGGATCGTTGAAGATTATCTGCCTTATTGCGGCATTTCTCCCACGGCGGCGGCCTTTGGACTGGCCCGCGCGCTGCGGAGCGGCGGCAATGACTTATATGTCCATTATAATTTTCACGGTTCGGGAAAACAGGCGCTGGTGGCGGTTACAACAATATTATGATTCCATCTTCAAAAAAAAAACGAATAGTTCTTGTTCATCCCCGCGGCTTCAACTGGTTTCCCGGGAAAACGGATATTACCGACATCGCCAATCGGATGGTGCCGCAGGGCTTACTTTCCATCGCCGCTTATCTGGAACAGGAAGGCCACGAAGTATTTGTTTACGATTGCCTCGGCCCCCGGGCGCCGGTGAATTTGAACGACCAGGTCAGGGCCATTCTGGCTTACAGGCCGCAGATTGTCGGTTTTTCAGCGACTACTTCTTCTTTTCCTGACGCTGCCGATCTGGCGCAAGATGATCAAAGAACGCACTCCCCATATTTTAACTGTCTGCGGCGGTGTCCATGTCTCCGCGCTCGGCGGCCGGCTGCTTGCAGATTATCCTGCTTTTGACTGTCTTGCCGCCGGAGAAGGCGAACTCACCATGACAGAGCTTGCCGCAGGTAATGATCCGGCGGAAATCAGAGGTCTTCTCTGGCGCCAGGGAACGGAGATAATTACCAATGAGCCGCATCCGCAGATTGCCGACCTGGATTCGCTGCCGTTTCCCGCCTACGAAAAGCTCGCGGGCTTTCCTGCCGATTACCATCTGCCCCTGTTCAGTTATATAAACACTCCCGGTGCAACGATGATTACCTCGCGGGGCTGCATGTTCCAGTGCTCCTACTGCGACCGTTCCGTCTTTAAAAAAGGGTTTCGCTATAATTCGGCAACTTATATCTATGAGCATATGAAATATCTGCGGACAAAATTCGGCGTGCGGCATATCAATATCTATGATGATTTATTTACGGCCAACCGTCCGCGCATTGTGGAACTTTGCGAAAAGCTTGCCCGCCTCCCTCTGGGGATTAATTTTAACTGCGCTGTGCGTGTCGGTTATACCGATGATGAGTTATTGAAGATGCTGAAAGAAGCCGGCTGTCTGATGGTTTCTCTGGGCATTGAATCGGCCGATCCGCAGATGCTTGGCCGGCATAAATCCGGCGTTTCGCTCGATGATGTTAGCGATACCGTACAGCCGCATTCAGGCGGCGGGATTGCGGGCCAAAGGATTATTCATGATGGGATTGCCGGGGGAAACAGAGGAATCCATTAAACGAACGTCCGATTTTATTATTTCGCTGGGGCTCGATGACATGAATATGGCCAAATTCACGCCTTTCCCCGGCGCGCCGCTCTGGTCGACAATCAGGGAAGAAGGAACCTTTGATGAAGACTGGCGGCTGATGAATTGCCTGAATTTTGTTTTCGTGCCCCAAGGGATTGAATCAAAAGAAAGGCTCGATCAACTTTACAATGAGCATGTAAAACGCTTTTACTCGAATCGGGGCTGGCGCAAAAAATTCCGTAAACGTATTTGGGAACACCGCAAAAGCCTCTTGTACTTACTGCGACATCTGCCGTCTTTCTGGTCGGCGAAAAATCAGTTTGAACCGGGGAAATAAGTTATTCTTTGCCTGACACGCACAACTAAAGGGAATCAAAGCAGTTAAAATTCACTGATTACCAAAGGAAACAAACAACAACCACTTCCGCATGCCACCACGCGCTTCTGGCAGCAGGAAGGGCAGAAATGATCATAAATCAGATCTCATCCTCTGTCGGTGAGGCTTTCCGCGCGCTGGACCGCCGGGGTTTCATATTCTTCCTCTTGCTTTGCGCCTGCATGCCGGATTCGTTGCCCAAAACCGGGTGGCGGCTGGCGGCCATGCGGACAATCAAAGAACCCATCTGTCCGTAATTCACGCCGGCTACCTCCGCGGCGCAAGCCATGCTGGCGTCAATGCTGATATCCGCGTTGGGATTGACATCCAGAACATAAAACGTATTGTCGCGCAGCCGGACATCTATGCGCGCGTAATCCCGGCAGCCTAAAACTCTGTAGGCGGCGCAGCAGGCTTTTTCCAGCCCCTGTTTTTCTTTATCGGAAAGCGGCGCGGGCAGCAGAGTTTCAATTTTTTCGTAGTGTTGCGAGCCGGGTATGAACTTAGAGTCAAACGTGCACAGACGGTCTTTGACGTCTTTAAAAAAAGAGAAGTCCATTTCTGCAGCCGGAAGCACCGTAAGCGTTTCATTGCCCCAGACGGAAATATGAAATTCCCGGCCGTCGATGAAGTCTTCCACAATTACCGGCTGGTTGTATTTTTTCCAGACAAACGGAATGCGGGCGATCAACTCCTCCCTGTTGAGCACCACCGACTCGCGGGTTATGCCGACCGAGCAATGTTCATTCATCGGTTTGATGATGGCGGGAAACCGGTCCCAGACAACGCTTTCACCTTCATAGCAGATATGCCAGCCAGGCGTCGGAATGCCGGCCGAATCGAGCAGCGCCTTGACGCGGAATTTATCCTGCGCAAGGGCCAGCGCGTCCGAATCGGCGCCGGTAAAGGTAAAGCCCAGCATCTCCAGACGTTTGGCCACCAGCCATTCGCTGTGTTCAACACCGGGAAGGGCTTCGCACCAGTTGAAAATGATGTGTTCGGCAGGATCAAAGGCATGCAGAAGATGGTCAAAATCGGCGGCGACAACGGGCACAAACACGGTGGGGTGCCCCGCCTCGATCAATGCGTGGCCCAGCTGTGTGGAATAGGCAATGACCTCTTCTTTTTCCGCCGGCGTCCAATCCGGATCGACATTATACAACAAAACAACTGGAATTTTTTCCGGGGCTTTCTCAACCGGCACGTGTCATCTCCCAGCAGCAAAATTTCTTTTCCTGTTTCGCTTACGTCCAACATCCGCTCCGGCAAAGCCTTCCAGCCTTTCCGAGTCTTGCCGTCTCTCTTGCCGAAGCTGCTTATACCATACATAATTATTCAATAAAATCAATGCTATTTTAAAGGTTAATGGAATGAATTGATAAGAACTTGCTTTCATTTTTTATTCTTTCGGCAATGATTATCCGGGTTGCAGGCTGTCTGTTGCAATATTACAGCCATTGCCTTAAGTAATCTCGGTGCACTTTGCTGTTGGAAACCGGGCGGCACCGGTGTGGTTTTTACATTACTGTGTTCTCAAGATTGTGAATGGTGGCGGTCTCAGCATCGGAATTCAGCATTTGCGTAAACATGAAAAACCAGCCGCCAAGTCGCTCACCTTGTCTGGGTGATGCCCCCGCGACACCGGGTTTCCAATCACTCCATAACTGCACAACTATCTTTTAATTCTTCAAGTATTTGTCTAAAAATTTTATGGTTCTATTCAGAGAAAGCTTAGCTGCTTCGGCATTAAACCATTGAATGTAAGTTGGGTAATTAAAGGCATGCTGGAGACCTTCGTAGATAAAGATTTCTGCAGTTTTACCGTTTTGCTGCAATAATTTATAAAATTCTTTGGATTCGGTTACGGAGACCACGGAGTCATTATTGCCATGATGCATTTGCACAGGCGGTAAATCTTTTATGGATTTATTCAAATAATAGGGACTTTCTTTATCTGTTTTCGCGTAATACTGCGGCAGAAACCATTGGCCTTCCGGATTGGGCCCGTAAAAAGCAACAATGGCTTTAACAGCAGGTATTCCGGCAGCGGATGTGAGAGCCAGAATTGCCCCCTGAGAAAAGCCGACGATGCCGACGGACTGTTTTTTTACATAGGGAAAAGTTTCTAAATATGCAACTGCTTCGCTCACGTTTTTTTGAAACAAGCGCCAGCGGGCAAATTCCGAGGATCTTCCCCCTTTCGCGTAATAATTGACAACCAGCGCTGCGTAACCTTTCTGGGAAATGCTCCTGGCGATTTCGTGCTGAACCGGATTTAAACCGGCCACACCGTGCAAAAGGACTACGGCGGGATAGGCGCCCTTTGCATCGGGCCTGTAAATCGTTCCCTGTGAAGTTTCAATTTTTTCCGCAAACGCTGTCGAAATAAATCCACTGACATTAAGAAGCAGAACGGCAATGATGACAATTATAAAATGGTAAATACTTTTTCTGTTCAATATCAATTTCTTTTTGTCATTTACGTCCATTTTCTCCTTACTCCGGCAGAGTACCAATCTATCCTAAAGAAGTAAAAACCAGATTACTGTATGTGTAGCAGCGAAACCGGTTTTTTTGTCCATGATCCACCCCTTAATTGACCGATATCAGGCAATGGATTGTTCCTTAAGGCAATTCAGCTTCTATCTGTTGAAAGAGTGCCTGGACAATTTCCCTGTCGCAATCGTATATCGAAGTGGAAATTGTCAGGCCCCCTTTGTATCCGCTGAACCCGACACCAAAAGCCGGTGGGAATACGGCCGGAGGGAGAATCCAGGCCAGTAGAGGCTTTTCCTCGAAAATCAGTTCCGCCTCGTTAATCAGCCCAAGGTTTGTCAGAATGTTCATGAAGTTTGAATTTGTTAATAAAAAAGCGGCGAAAGACTTCAATACTTTTTTTAGACGATTGTAGGTTACTAATTTGGCTAAAGGCAACATAATTAAGTCGTGAAATCCGTAGAAGTCCTTCTTCTGGCGGCGTGTGTCCGCACTGATAATGGACAATGTTTCTTCAAAGTTTTCTCCGAGCTTTCTGCCCAGATTAATATAAATGAAACCGCTCAAATTACAAAAGTCCTCGGCGTGTTTTTCCGGCAGATACCACCGGCGGAAGTCTATTGTCATAAGCAGGCGGTAGGCGGCACGGACATCTTTCTTTCTTACTGTGGCCTGTGCTCTGATCATCGCTGCGACTAACATGTCGTTGAGCGTTGCCCTGCGAACTCGGCCATATTTCCGGATTTGCGTCACTCTTTCGGGAGCGATGTGCAGCTTTGCAAAGGAAGGCTTGTGCGGAGGTACACCGGCCGCTCCTATGGAATGGCTTCTGAAAGGAATTATCGTCCGAATATGATATTTAAAAAAGTTACAGAGAATCTTGAGCCATGCATACCAGGGAATTTTCCCCGTAAACTGGTCGTATCCCCTGGATGCCGCAAAGTTTGGCTTAGGTTTCCAATCAGGTTCGGTTTTTAGCTTTCGATAAATCAATGCCAGCTTGTAAGCGATCTCCTTCAATCCCCCCGCATCGGCGACTTGGTGCTGTACCTTAAGGCAGAGTCGGTCCCCGCTGCCTTGATGCAGTATATAAATAGCGAAAGGCACAACTGCTTCAACGTTGATTGTCGCAGTGAGCCACTCATTATATTCGGTCTCCGATGCTGCGATTTTCAAAACGCTCCTTGTTTCGCTGTCGAGTCTCTCCCAATATGGTTTGACGGGATTGACAACAAAACGGCAGCCGAGGACAGGGTGAGCGTCCATAATAAGTTCTGCCGCTTTCGCCAGGCGTTCGATATTGATGCTGCTTGGAAATTCCATCTCGAGGGAGAGATAGAAAAAGCCGATTCCCGAACATTCACTGGCGTGCATGATTCTATCGGCCAGTACTGTTGCGATTATCTTGGGTATTTCAGACAATGATTGCCTTTCAAATTAGTGAATTAATGTTCACTTAATGATGATTAGGAACTGTTCTGGGCAGATTAAATATAGGCTGTAAATTGTTAAAAATCACAGAATTCTGGCTGGGAATTGCAGAGTTTTGTAATGATGTTTTAAAGTATTTCAATTCGAATGTTTACCAGGTAAGTTATTGCCTGTCGCCAAAGATGGCCCGGCCGATCCGGACGATAGTTGAGCCTTCTTCAACAGCAACCTCAAAGTCGTCCGTCATGCCCATCGAAAGTTCCTGCATTTGTATGCCGGGGATTCCGGCATGGACTATATCATTGCGCAGGCTGCGCAATGCCTGGAAGCAAGGCCGTGATGTTTCGGGATTGTCGGAATAGGGCGCCATGGTCATTAGTCCCTGCACGGCGAGATTCTCCAGAGGCGCCAGAAGTTTGACTAATGCCATTGCCTCAGCCGCGGGAACGCCGTTCTTGGTTTTCTCTCCGCTGACATTAACCTCGACCAGAATGTTCATTTTGAGGCTGACTGTTTTGGCCCGTCTGTCCAGTTCCTGCGCCAGTTCCAGGCGGTCAACGGAATGGACGCAATCAAAGAGCCGGACGGCATATTTTGCTTTGTTGGTTTGCAGATGGCCGATCATGTGCATTTGGGCCCGCCCGCCCACCAGGTCATGCTTTTCTCTGGCTTCCTGGACATAATTTTCTCCCAGCAGGGTGATGCCGGCCTCCACGGCCTGCATAATTCGCTCAACGGGTACGGTTTTAGTTACAGCCATCAGTTTTACAGAATAGGGATCGCGTCCGCAGCGTGCGCAGGCGATGGCGATTCGGTGTCGCAGGAAATTAATGTTTGCAGCAATATCTGTGGCCATAAAATTATTAACGGAAATGAATTGCTCCGATTTTTTTTAATTCTTCCATCACTTCGCAAAGGGGCAGTCCAATTACATTGGTATATGATCCACGGATGGACTGAATGAAGGATGCTCCTTTGCCCTGTGCGGCATAACCGCCGGCTTTATCATATGGCTCATCGCAGGAAATATACCATTCTATTTCAACGTCACTGACCGTTTTGAATTGCACGGCCGATTGAATAACTTTCGTTTTTATCAATCGATTGGCTGCGGAGCTGAGAGTAAAACCAGTGAATACTTTATGCTTTCTTCCGCTGAGTCTTTCCAGCATTTGCCGTGCCTGCGTTTTGTTTCCCGGCTTGCCTAAAACCAGACCGTCAATAACAACTATTGTATCGGCGCCCAGCACCCAGGCGTCGGGATATTGATGAGATACAGCCAGTGCTTTATCCCGGGCCAGTCTTTGGACATGCTGACGGGGGCTTTCTCCATTCATGCAGTCTTCATTGACATGGGCGGGAATGGTTTTGAACTTTAACCCAACCGACTTCAACAATTCCTGTCTGCGGGGTGAGGCTGATGCCAAGATAAAAGGTCTGGATGTACAGATAGTCATATGATTATCCCTGAATTTCGGATGATGCGTTTTTATCACAAAGAAAGGACTTTCTGTCAATTGTAAAATGAAAGAAAGGAATTTCTTGCCAAATAGAGTTGCCGATGCTAGCATAACCTGCTATTATAATTACAAACAGTAAGGGATATCCGGTGGAAATGGTGACTGCTGCTGATAGTCAAAAAAGTTCGGAAAACGAAGTAAAGCGGCCGAAGGATATGTTGTTATTTTGGCCATTTACAGTCATTGGCCGGACTGTCATGAACTGGGTTGATCATCTGGGCGCGGGGACAATTTTTCTCTTTTCGGCGCTTTGGCAGATTTTCCGGCGCAAGCAGCTATTGAAGACTGTTGGGCAGATTTATTACATCGGCGCAAGATCCATAACCATCATCATGCTGGTGAGTTTATTTACCGGCATGGTTCTCGGCCTCCAATCTTATCATGCCCTCGTTCAGTTCGGCGCCCAGGGCGCAGTCGGTTCCCTGGTGTCTCTTTCGCTGATCATGGAGTTGGGTCCGGTGCTTACGGCAATCATGATCACCGCCCGGGCCGGATCGGCGATAGCGGCGGAGATTGGTATCCAGCGCATCAGCGAGCAGATCGATGCGTTGCAAACAATGAGGATCAATCCGCTGCGTTATCTTGTCAGCCCCAGAATTTCAGCGGCAATCGTCAGCTTTCCCCTGCTCACGGCTGTCTTTGACCTCATCGGCATCTTCGGCGGCTATATTTCCGCGGTTGTGCTGTTGGGTTTGAACGGCGGTGTTTACATGCACAGCATCAAAACTTACGTGGTGATGAGCGATATAAACAACGGATTTATTAAAGCGATTGTGTTTGCGGTGCTTGTTGCCACGGTTTGTTGTTATCAGGGATATTTTGCCCATATGCGCAAGGATAGCCACGGCGCCCAGGCTGTCGGTCTGGCTACAACATCGGCTGTTGTGCTTTCCTGTGTGTTGATTCTAGTATCAGATTATGTCGTGACTTCGCTGCTGATTTAAAGAGGCTCATGGATACGCCACTCATCGAATTTAAAAATGTTACTAAACGCTTCGGCAGGAAAACCGTGCTGGAAAATGTTAATTTGCAGATTTACGAGGGACAGATAACAACAATCATTGGTCTTTCCGGCTCGGGTAAAAGCGTGATGCTCAAACATATAATCGGCCTGATTCAGCCTGACGAAGGCGCAATTTTTTTTCGCGGTAAACCGATCGCCGCAATGAATAAGTCGGAGATCACCGCTTCCTTCGCGCAGATCAGCTACATGTTTCAGGGGAATGCTCTTTTTGACTCCCTGACAGTCTATGATAATATTGCTCTGCCCCTGCGTGAAACCACGAATTTAAAAAAAGCAGAAATTGACCGGCGGGTTATGGCCAGAATCGAGCAGACGGAGCTGTCCGAGGCCGTTTTCAAATATCCATCGGAGCTCTCCGGCGGCATGCAAAAGCGGGCTGCGCTGGCGCGCGCTTTGATAACCGATCCTCAGATTGTCCTTTTTGACGAACCGACCACAGGCCAGGACCCTGTGCGGAAAAATGCCATTTTGAGTATGATCGCTCAATATCAGAAGAAATTTAATTTTACCGCCGTCCTGGTCAGCCATGAAATACCCGATGTCTATTTCATCTCAAATCGAATTCTGGCCCTTTATGATCATTCGATTGTATTTCAGGGGACACCGGAGGAGTTGGAAACCTTTGACCACCCGTTTATGGACGAGGTTATCAGCAGTCTGGAGGGTTTACAAAAAGAACTGACCGGGTTGTATTCTAAACGGCAGTTCAAAATGTTAAATCATATCCAGATGGAGCGCCGGAGATTGTCCAAGAGTGCTTATGATGTTCAGGGAGAACGCAGAAAGGCTGGTTCTAATTACTGTATTGTGGTTTTTGCTCTGTCCGAAATGGATATGATTGTAGACAAGTCGGGTTACGATGCGGCGCAGGAAATCATCCATTCGATGGGAGTGTATATTGATAAGCACTTTGGCGCCATGGGAGGCCTTTCTACGCGCCACAAGGCCAATGAAATTGTTACAGTGCTGCCTTTTGCCAATCTTGAGGAGACGGAAAACATTTTGAATAATTTTGCTGAAGATTTTCAGAGGCGGGGAATCAACGATATTTGGTCCGAAGCTCAAAAACAGGCATCTTTGGATAAATGCATTGATTTTGCCATCCTTGCGGGAATTGCCCAAGGACAGCCTGTTGATGAAATAGATTTTGTCATAGCTTCGGCGGAATCGCAACAGAAAGAAATTGGAAGGATGCATTGCGCAGCCAGGGAGTGAATAAATGAAAAAATATGCTATGGAGACAACCGTTGGTGTCTTTGTTGTTTTCTGTCTGATCTGTGTCGGATACATGACGGTGAAGCTGGGTAAAGTTGATTTCTTCAGTGATAATTCCTACACGCTCACTGCCAATTTCACAACCGTTACCGGTCTTAGAATCGGCAGCCCCGTGAATATTTTAGGCCTCCAGGTCGGGCGGGTGGAAGACATCACCATAGATCAGGAAAATCTGAAAGCAGTTGTAAAAATAAAAATTAAAAAAAATATCAAAATTTATGAAGACGCGATTGCTTCGATAAAAACGGAAGGACTCATCGGCGACAAATATCTCAGTATCGATCCGGGAGGAGGAGGTTCACTCCTTAGTGAAAAAGGCGTTATCAACGACACTCAAGCCGCAGTAGATATTGAGGAAATGATCGGGAAATATGCCTTTGGCGAAGTGAAAAAGGAAAAGAAATAGGGTACGGGAGGCTTTAATAAACAATGAAGAAACGAATTGCCGCATTTAGTATATTGATTATTTTGATATTATCGGTTCCGGCATATGCTGGGGCGCCAACGGATGTTGCTCAGTTGACCGTCAATAGGGTGCTCGAAGTATTGCGTGATCCCAAATTAAAAAACCCGGCCGCCAAGGAAATAAAGAAAGAGAAGCTCCGCCTGATCTACAAGGACATGTTTGATGAGACGGAATTTTCGCGACGCACGCTGACACGCAACTGGAGCAAGTTTACCCCGGCCCAGCAGACGGAATTTGTAAATCTTTTTGAGCAGGTTATGGAAAAAGCATACATCGATAAAATTCTGGATTATTCCAACGAAAAAGTTGTTTTTTATAAAGAAACGATGATCCCGGAAGATAAGGCGGAAGTTCAGTCGAAGATTGTGACGGCCTCCAAAGAAATTCCCATTTTCTACCGGATGATTCTGAAAAATGGCAAATGGAAAGTTTACGACGTTGTTGTGGAAAACGTGAGCCTGGTCCAAAATTATCGAACCCAGTTCAGTGATATACTGTCCAAGAACACGCCCGAACAACTGCTCGAAATTCTGCGGAAAAAAGTGAAGGAACATTAAAGACAGGACAATTGAGCCTTTAATAAAAGACTAATGAAATCCATCTGCTGTATAAAGAATTTTGCAAGTCTCGCGGTCACTTTCTTTTTTCTGGCAGCCGGTTGCGCCCACAGTCCGGTAAGCCCTTCTTCAACAGAGCAGCCGGCGGGCGCAATCTCCCAAGAATCGGCAGGTGAAGGGTTGAAATTGCCATCTGCAAACTTGTCGGAAATTTCGGCAAAACCGGAAAACGGGAGCAATGCTGACGAAGAATTTTTCGATGAAGTAAAAGAGGGAGAAGCGATAACAATTGCCGATCCTTTGGAACCGTTCAACCGGGCGATGCATCATTTCAACGATAAATTGTACTTCTGGCTGCTCAAACCGGTGGCGCAGGGTTATAGTAACGTTGTTCCGGAGCCAGCCCGGGTTAGTGTGGATAATTTCTTTTCCAATCTGGGATTCCCGGCCCGTTTTCTCAACTGCCTGCTTCAGGCTGATTTCCGGGGTGCGGCCACTGAATTCGGTCGTTTCAGTATCAACACTATCTGGGGTATCGGAGGGCTTATGGATCCCGCGGCCGGCAAGGATTTGGACCTCCGGAAACAAGATGCTGATCTGGGATTAACTCTTGCCTACTATGGAGTGGGACACGGATTCTATCTCGTCTGGCCGGTATTCGGGCCATCCAGCCCGCGCGATTCGCTAACAATATTAGGTGATTATTTTTTATATCCCGTCTCCTACCTTAATCCCTGGTACTACGGGCTGGGAACAAAAAGCCTGCAAATAGTGAATGAAACGTCACTGAGGATAGGTGATTATGAATCCCTCAAAGATGCGGCTATTGATCCCTATGTGGCGTTCCGGGATGCCTATCTTCAGTATCGGCTGAAGAAAGTTAAGGGCAGAATTGCCCAAACGGAGACAATCAAGGCACAGGATAAGTGAAGTTTTGTTTGGTATTTCATTCATTTTCAGCCTTGCTTTGCTTTTACTGGTTATTCCGGGCCAGATAATAAGTAAAGAAAGGATGTTTGCTTACGAAGAACTTGTTCATCAGCGTATTGTCGGCATTAATATTCCTTGCATTTTGCGGAACGTCGGATGCCTTTGGACTGTTCGGTCCGCCGCAAACCATTTCCCGGCAGTCCGGTGGTTTAAACACATCGATCGGCTATTGGTATCATGAAGATAAATTCAAAAATGGTTCAGAATACACAATTCGGCAAAATGAGGTTTATTCCCAGGTGTCTTATGGCGGGAATGATCGCTGGGAAATATACGGGAGGATCGGTGTATCGGATTTAAAGATAGCTGATGTTTTCCGTTCCGCAAATGCTGCCACGATAATTTCCAATAATGATTTCAGCGAAAACTGGAAGTTTTTCGGCACTTTGGGTGCTAAGGGATTTTTGCCGATGGGCAAAATATTGGGAATCGGCGCTTTTGTTCAGGGAACCTACTATTTCAATAATTTTTCGGGAGATACCACGGGAACTAATGCCGGTGTGCCTTTTGCAGCTGATCTTAAAGTGCAGAATATGTGGAATGTGCATATCGGCATTGGTTTTCAGGCTGCTGTTCCCTATGGCATAAAGCTATATGCCGGGCCTTATATCTATTATTCAGAAGCCAAGGTGTGCCTTTCGGCAAATATTCCGGGAATGGAATTGGGAACGGAAAATGTTTTAATCAAAAACACGAAAACTTCCGGAGGAATGATCGGAGCCAATATACCGCTCTCCCGGGGATTTCATCTGAACATTGAAGGACAATATTCAGAGCGGCTTTCTTTCGGGGCGGCGGTTAGCTATGCCTATTAAGTAAGTGACGGACCCAACACTGAAAAACTACCTGCTTGAAGTTTGACTGCCAGGCATGCTTCCCAATAATTTCCGGTGAATATTGTCTGAAATTGATTTAGTAATTGTCGCTAATTCTTCTAAGTGCTTTACGGGCCGGCAGTATGGATACCCACAGTATTATTGTTACGATGACGGCGGAAGCGAGGCAAAATACGCACGTGGCCCCGATGACGAACGGTTCCAGAAAAGTCAGATAGGATGAAAACAAAACACTGAAAATACTTAAGCCCCAGAGAGTAAGTCTGGCGAGTCTTTTGGATTGCCGCTGGACCGAACTGCCGAAAAACCCAGACCACAATTAACGATATATAACCGATCATTCCCATAACGGGGATGGGCAGAACGCCAAAGAGCTTTGCATAAGGGCTGTTCTGTACCGCATTGCAATTTCCTACCGGCCCGCAGACGGCGCGCGTTTCTGAAACTTCAACATAGGAAATATACACAGCTATTACCAGACCGATTACCGCGAGAATGGGAATAAGCCGGCTGGGCAAATAGTTCAGCACTTGCGGGATTTTTACTGAGGACAGGACAATCACCAAAGCAGCGATCAGGCTGGCGATCATGAATAACCAGGATAATTAAGGCAAAGCTGTTGGCAAGCAGGTCTTGCTGGTATTTATAGACCATAAACTGCCAGGCAGAAAGTTTCTCCAGTTTAATATTACTCTGGGCAAGGAACTGTTGATACAACCCCGGCAGATCCGGAAGATCTATTCCGCCTTTGGAAAGTGCCGCATCAATGAGACCGGGCAATTTTTCGGGAATTTCAACAGTGCCGACGAGAAAAGAATCACCAATGATCAGAGCGGGAACTCCAATGCGGTTTTCGGGAATTTTATAACGTTCCAGGGCCTTTTCATATATATTGCTGCCGGCGGCGCTGATGACGTTTAAACGGACAAAGACCAGCTTATTGCCGTATTTTTCCTGAAGCAGGGGCACTACTTCTGTGTCCAGTTTAGAACAATGCGAGCAGGTAGGAGAATAAAACAGCACTGCATAAACGACAGGATCTTTGGCTGTGGCAAGTTTTGCAGCAAAAAAGCATCCCCAGATTGCTGCCAGAATAAAAAGCAACGGTATCTGGCGTTTCATGGCATTGCCTACTTTCTGTGTCGTGGGCATCAACTGCCTCCAAAGTTCTGTATCGCGCTGTCGTCTCTTTTTCACCGCCCTGGATTAAAAAAGGCCGGGAGCTGCACTCCCGGCCTTTAGCGTAAATTCTTTTCCTGATAATTACGGAGTTACTTATTATCCTTGCCGTAAACTATCAGAGTTCCCTCATGCTCCATTTCCTTGAGCCATTTGGGATGCTGCTTTTTGAGCCAGCCCCTGGTCACCCAGCCGGAAATCATCGCCTGAACAGTTCCGGGATTACCAATAGTGCCCAGGTACAGATGGACAAAGAAAAACGCGAAGATCACCACAAAACCCAACGCATGCAATGGATATAACCAGCGCAGCAGCTCTATCCCGAAAGGAAAATATCCGGGGAACCACATGAAAATGCCGGTGACAAACATGAGCAAACCAAAAAGGGCGACCGTCAGGAAAAACATCTTCTGGCCGGGATTGTATTTACCAGTTTCCGGCACTTTGTCCACATGCCACAGATAACCGCCTGCCGTCAGAATCCAGTCAAGATCTTCCGGGAAAACAAATATTCCGGCTTCTTTCCACCACATTATTATCGCCAGAAGCAGAGAAACACCGAAAACCAGCCCCGTAATGTTATGCACGACTTTTAAACCTTTCAATCCGCCCATAATGACGCCGAAAAAGTTCAATGATTCAAACATCATACCCAGTCCCGTGTAGCATAAGAGCAGGCAGGAAAGCGCCAGCAGCCAGTGGACAAATCTTTCATATCCGGAAGTTACTTTAATCATTCCTTTTTCCATTTTACTTTCCTCCTTCCGTCTTTTCATCATTTGTCTCCGGATCAGGTCTCTTGGGGCCGTGAAGTACATAATGGAGTAATGAACCGCCGACTACGCCCGCTGCGGCCAAAAGACTGAGCGGCTTTAACCAGCTCTTCCAGACAGTGACCGAGAAGGGCACTTTGGGGTCTTTAGCCAGCCCTGCGTAAACGACCGGATTTTCTTTCAAGACATACATGAAATGTGTTCCGCCCACAAACTTGTCACCATAAGTGGAGGCGACTGCACCTAAATACTCCTTACGTTTGGCTGCCGCTCCCAGCATTGCCTCTTTATCTCCCCATTTAAGGGCCCCGGTAGGACAAGCTTTGACACAAGCCGGTTCCAGACCATTGGTAATACGGCTTTCGCACATATCGCATTTATAAACTTTCTCCGTCTTGGCATCATAACGGGGAACTTCAAACGGACAGGCTGCAACGCATTCCTTGCATCCAATGCACTTTTCATGATTTAATCCAACAGTCTTAAATTCTTTATTGTAGTAAAGAGCGCCGCTGGGGCAAACCGTTACGCAGGCCGCGTCGGTGCAGTGCATGCAAGCCTCTTTGCGGAAGAGCCATTTCAATTCACCCTTGGGATCAACATAATCCTGAAAGTGGATCATCATATAGGTATTAGGCTGCAAAGAAGGCGGATTCTGGTATGTGCCGGTGTTTGCCGTCTGCGAGGCTTTCAGCCCGTTCCACTGTTTGCAGGCCAGCTGGCAACCGCGGCAGGCGGTACATTTGGAGTCATCGTATAATTTAATTTTCTCGGCCATATTACTTCACCCCCTTCTTCGTAACATTAACCATGAAAGCTTTGCTTTCCGGAATCATGGTGTTGGCATCACCGATGGTTGATGTTAAAATATTTGCCGCATCACCGAAGGTGGTGACTTCCGGCTTTTTGTCATTTGGTTCATATTTCCGGTCGGCAGTTGTGATCCATCCGTAATGCCAGGGAATGCCAACCTCATGAATCGTGTTTCCATCAATATTAAAGGGTTTGAAACGGGGTGTAACAATCGCCATCGCTTCCACTTCACCGCGTGCGGATTTGACGATGCATTTATCTCCGTTGGCAATCCCTCGTTCCTTGGCCAGTTCCTGGCCCATCTCTACAAACATGCCCGGCTGCATTTCCGCCAGCCAGGGACACCAGCGGGTGAGAACACCGGTTTGCCAGTGTTCACTGACCCGATAAGTTGTGCCGATGAAAGGAAAGCGCGGATCACAGGTGGACACGCCCGAATAAACGTCCATGTCGGAGCCGACGCCGCCGGCGTCAAAACGTTTAATGGCCGGATTGTTCTTCTGCGGCGACATGAGATTTTTCTCCACCGGACACTCCAGAGGTTCGTAGTGTTCGGAGAAAGGACCGTCGGCTAAGCCCGGACCATAGAGACTGGCCACACCGTCCGGCTTCATAATAAATGGCGGCCTTCCGGCACCGGGATTGCCAACACCATCCGGAACATCTCCGGTCCATTTCTCACCATCCCATTTAATAACAGCCCGCTTGGGATCCCAGGGATTGCCTTTAAGATCAACCGAAGCACCGTTGTATATGATGCGGCGGTTAAGCGGCCAGCACCAGGCCCATTCGGAATAAAGACCGATCCCGGAGGTGTCCTGGGAACCCCTGCGCATGGCCAGATTAGCTTTTTCATTGACGGAACCGCAGTAAACCCAGCAGCCGGAAGAAGTGGAACCGTCAGCCTGGAGCCAGGCAAAAGTCGGCACCAGGTCGCCCTTTTTAAATTCCTTGAACTCGCCTTTCTTCGTCGGATTTTCCAGCTTCTTGTCTTCCAGGAAGTAACCGTTGATTTCCTTGGCTACCGTGCGGGGATCATAGTGGAATTCATGGCCGACTTTTTTACCGTAGGGCCAGGTAAGTTTTGTTATCGCTTCCTTCATCGGGCCGCCCTGCTGGGCATAAAGATCCCGAATCTTGAAGTAAAGCTCACTCATAATATCCCCGTCCGGTTTGGATGAACCAACGGGATTGATAGCCTTATAACGCCACTGCATCAAACGGCCGCTGTTGGCGATGCTGCCTTCTTTCTCGATTGAGGAAGCGCAGGGAAGCATGAAGACTTCTGTTTTAATTTTGGCGGGATCCATGCCCGGACCGCGCCAGAAGGAGCCGGTTTCGTTGTCAAACAGATTGACGTTGACCATCCAGTCGAGTTTGGTCATGGCCTGACGCGTTTTATTGGAATGGGCGCCGCTGCATGCGGGGTTCATGCCCCAGGCAAAGAATCCGGTAAACTTGCCCTTATACATCTGGTCGAAGATCGTCAGCCAGGAATAATTGGCGCCGTCGTCGAGTTTGGGCATAATCTGATAGGCATCTTCAATAGACAGGTTTTTCCCGTACATGGAACGCAGGAAACTGGCTGTGTATTTAGGTGTGTTCTTCCACCAGTTGAGGCTGTCTTTCTCCTTGGTTTTCGGCGTCCGCTTATCATTAAATTCCTGGAGAGTTTTCATCGATGCCGTGGGGGTTCCGAGATAGCCGGGCCAGATATGGAAAAGAAGACCGTGATCTGTGGATCCCTGAACGTTGGATTCACCTCTCATGGCTGCGACTCCGCCGCCGGCGATACCCATGTTACCCAAAAGCAGCTGGATGATGCACATAGTGCGGATATTTTGCACACCTACTGTATGCTGCGTCCAGCCCATTGCGTAAAGTTCGACACCGGCTTTGTCCGGCTTTCCCGTGGATCCGTAAATTTTGTAAACTTCCAGAAGTTTGTCTTCGGGTGTTCCGGTGATTCGGGAAACAAGTTTGTATTGTAACGGGAATAATGCTTCTTCAGCAGCTGGAAAACACAGTTGGGATCTTTCAGTGTCTTATCTTTCTTAATGACGCCTTCCGCATCTGTCTGATATGACCAGGTATCTTTTTCATACTTGCCGTCCTTCAGACCGGAAAACACACCTTTATTATCTCCCGGCATTTTCAATGCCGGATTCACCAGGAAAGAAGCATTGGTGTAATTGACCACATATTCCTGGTGAATAAGATTCTTATCCAAAATGTATTTGATCATACCGCCCAGGAAGGCGATATCTGTGCCGGATCGCAGGGGGGCATAGAGGTGAGCTTTAGCTGCCGACTGAGTGAACCGCGGGTCCACACAGATCAGTTTTGCGCCTCTCTTGTCGATAGCCTCCTGGATCCACTTGAAAGAAATTGGATGGTTGGAAGCCGGATTGCTTCCCATAATCAAAATTACATCACTGTTTTTAAAATCATTCCAGTGGTTGGTCATTGCGCCGCGTCCGAACGACTCTGCCAGAGCCGGTACAGTTGGACTGTGTCAGATACGGGCCTGATGTTCAATATAAACAAGGCCCAACCCCCTTAAGAATTTTTGATAGGTAAAGCATTCCTCAAGGTCCATCGCCGCGCTGCCGACAGAGGCAATACCTTCGGTACGATTGACGGCTTCTCCCTTGTCGTTTGTTTTCTTGAAACTGGCGTCCCTGCTCTTCTTAACATTTTTGGCGATTTTATCTAATGCCCATTCCCATTCTACTTCTTTCCATTGCGTAGCGAAAGGCGCCCGGTAAAGTGGCTTGCCCAGACGATTCTGGTTTACGGCCATTTGATAGATCGAGCCGCCCTTGCTGCACAGAGCCCCTTTGTTGATTGGACTGTCAGGATCCCCCTCGGTGTTGATGACCTTGCCGTCGCGCACGGATACGATGATACTGCATCCCACCGAACAGTAAGGGCAAACGGTTGTGGTTTCTTTGGCGTATTTTATTTTCAGTTGCTGGGCATGGGCGGCTGTTGGTTTAAGGCTGATGCCCAAACCGCTTGTCGCCACCACAGCACCGGAAATCTTTAAGAAACCTCTTCTGCTGACGTTCATGAAATCCTTCTCCTTTCCTCTGAATTTATAGATATTTTTTCATGATCTTTGACCTTCAGCAAACAGACGCTCCCTTGACTGCGATCACTTTCAGGTCAATCTGTTTGGGAAAAACCAAGGCTCAAGAGCACGACGTTTTTCGTGAAAATATCGCTTTAACTATGTCAAAATCGTATATATTTAATGAGAGCTATTGTCAACGGGAAATATGAATGATTTCATCTTCATATGTCATTAATGGCATAACTAAAAAGAGTAATGAGATCAATCTTGTAAAGTGTTTCACAATTGACAGAAGAGGACAAATGACTTTTGGTCATAAAAACAAAAACGAAAAAAACGGTTTAATGAAAATCGTATCTTTGAAAAGCAACGACCGACGGATTTAGCCTGTTTGATTTAACAGCAAACGAGTTTCATCTGAAAAAAATATTGCTCATGTATTTTATTGACATTTCATGGTCATCATCCCTATAAGAAAATGGACGAGTGCAGAGGAGTGGTCGTAAACAATGGAAATCAAGTATAAAATCTGGATTGAAAAAGACGGGAAAGTAGTTTTCGGCAAGGGACGCGACAATATCCTCAAAACTGTCGATGAGCAGCACAGCCTCAATGCCGCCGCCAAAAAACTGGAAATGTCTTATCGGGCGGCCTGGGGCAGGCTAAAAGCCTCGGAAGAGCGGATGGGTATGAAATTGGTGGATACTGGTGTGCATGATAAGTCCATGCAATTGACTGAGCAGGCCCGGGCGATCATCAAGCGGTTTGAAAAACTGGAGAAGGATGTCGAGAAACTCCTGCACGAAGCCGATCAAGACTTCCGCAAATTAATCCGCAAGAGCGGGAAATGACACAGTGGTATTGCATCTATAATAATATAACATCAATGAGTGTTCCCTTTTTAATTTCCAGCACGCCTACCGGGAAAGATATAATTCCCTGAGCAAAACATAACGCGTTAATATGCGCTGAACCATGAAAATCTACCGGCAACACCTGACCGTTTTCAATTTTAACCGGAATAAAAGCCTTGCGCTCAGGTTTTTTCCGCTTAAAATCAGTTCCGGCGATGAGCGGATTAATTGTTGCGGAATAATCATGCCCCATTAATTTGTAGATAAACGGTTTGGCCATAAGTTCAAAAGGGAAGAAAGTAGAAACCGGGTTGCCGGGAAAAGCGAATATGGCTGTTTTATCTTTAGTCCCGAATGTCATTGGTTTGCCGGGCTGCATAGCCACTCTGTCAAATAAGATATTAACCCCGTTGTCTTTCAAGACTGCGGGAACCAGATCATAATCACCCATGGAAACCCCGCCGGAAAGAAGAATTATATGGCTTTCTTTTAATGCCTTGCGGATCAGCAGATTTAATGAATTGACCGTATCGCCGGCGATTCCCAGATATTCAGGCTCAATAAACATTCTTTGCACCTGTCCGATCAACTGGTAGCTGTTGCTGTTGCGGATGCAACCTTCGGGCAGAGCCTCTCCCGGTTCTTTGAGTTCACTGCCCGTAGTGATTATGCTGATTCGGGGCTTTTTGTAGACACGGACACGGCTGATCCCGGCATTGGCCAGCACCGCGATATGCTGGGGTAAGATCAATGACCCCCGCCGGAGGACAGTGTCACCAAGTTTGACGTCTTCTCCCTGATAGCAGATATTGTCAGGAATTTTGCCATCAGTTATTCGAATTTTGTTTTCCTCAATCGTCTCGGTGTTCTCGACATTTACTACGCAATCAGCCCCCTCGGGCACGATAGCGCCCGTCATTATTTTTGAGCATTCATTTTTCCGGACTGTCTTTTGCGGACGGCGACCCGCCGGAATAATTTCAATAACGCGCAGCGTCTTCTGCAAATCCTCCCTGCGGCAGGCATAGCCGTCCATAGCCGATTTGTTAAAGGGAGGCATGTCGATGTCAGATTGAATGTCGGAAGCCAGTACTCTGTTTAACGAGCGGGCCAGTTCCACAGCTTCCGCCCCCAGGGTAAAAGCGGAATTCATAATTATTGCAAAAGCTTTTTCATAAGAAATCATTATCTCATTCTACCTTGATGTTCATTGTTCAATGTATTTTTTATAATCTTCCATCGTGTTCAGATTTTTGTACCACTTTACATCATCAGGCAGCGGCAGGTATTTAACATCAACCAAGTCAAACAAAAGGCTGATCTTTCTTTTGCCGGTGCCGAGCAGTTCTTTTGCATGATTCAGAACGGACTTTTTGTATACCGCGAATAAGGGTTCATATTTGCCGTCGTTCCAGGTGGGGATGACTATTTGATGATTTTGCGCCTGCCGGAGCATCTCTTGAATAAATTTCATATCCAGATCCGGAATGTCGCAGGCAACCACAAAATTTATTTCATGGCTGGAGCGCAATAACGTTGAGTATATCCCCATCAGGGGCCCTTTGCCTTCTTCGAGGTCGGGAATAACCGGCAAGTTTAGAAACCGGTATTTTTCCGTATCACTGGAGCCGATGATTATCTCCGGAAAATGGTCCTTAAGCTGAGTAACGATTTTTTCGATCAGGGGGAGACTGTTGGCGAAAAGCAGGCTTTTATCCCGCCCCATCCGGCTGCTCTTACCTCCGGCAAGAATAATTGCCGTGGCGTTTTCTCTGGAGTCTTTTTCTATCATTCATTGCTTTCTGCTACTCGTCCGACGATTTTATTGCCGGGAATTTGTCTGCTTGAGCTTTTCGAGTTCCCGCACCAGGTTTTCCAGCGGCGGACGCTGATTAATATTATGTACATCAATGTAGCGGATAATACCTTTTTTATCAATCACGAACAAAGCTCTTTCCGCTACGCCGTCGGAGCGCAGCACACCGAACCTTGCTGCCGCCGCCCCATGCGGCCAGAAATCGGAAAGAACATCAAACCACAGTTTCCCCATCTGATTTGTCCAGGCAAAAAGCGTGGGAAGATTGTCTACGGTAATGCCCAATAAAACAGCATCATTGCTTTCGAAAATATCCTGGATAATATTGTAGCCGGGCCACTGGTCGGAGCAAACCGGTGTCCAGGCGGCGGGCACAAACGAAATTACCACATTTTTCCGGCCGAAAAAATCATGGAGGGACACTTTTTTGCCGCTGACAGCCGGCAGAGTAAAATCGGGAGCCTTCTGGCCGACTTTTACTTTTAATATGCTATCCCCCGGTTTGAGTTCTCCGGGATCGTAAATATTTGCTTTATAAGCATAGGATGCGGCATGGGCGCTACAGGCAATAAAACAAACAACTAAAGCAATCAGAATCGAGTTTCTCTTCATCAGTACCTCCTATTTTAATCCGGCTGATTTTACGATTTGGGCCAGAAAAATATCGATATTTTCCAGCGCACCCAGACGTGAATAGATGACCTCGCTGCTGCCGCCGGCAGCTATCTTCACCGCAATAAAATAAGGGGTTCTCACCTCACCCAGAATTTTATGGATTTTATAATCTTCGTCCGGAATCAGGGGGAAGGCGACCGTATATTTTCTCTTATAAGTTCCAACTTCAAACGAAGTATTGCCGGCGCCAATGCCGATCATCTTGATTTTGTCTTTAATCACCGGATTGTTTTCGATCAACCCATAGAGACGGTTAACATTAGGGGCCTCAGCCTGGCAATAAGGGCAGTACATGCTGTATATCTGGATAATGGCTACTCTGGCTTTGATCTGGTTTAGCTTAAATGTCTTGCCGCCGGAAGACAAACCCAGATATTTAAGATCAACGGAATTGTCGGGTCTCAGTAATTCCATCTCCGGCAGAGAAGTTCCGACTTTAGGCGGACTATTTTCCGCAGCGACTGCTGCTGTTCCCATAAAAAAAATCAGAATGAAGACACCCGGCCATGGTATTCTTCTTGCCATAATCAGCTCCTTATTATTCCTATATTAAATATCCCAGATAAAGATGACGCCGCTGGTGGGGAAAATCCATTCCTTATCAGAAACATTAATTTCCATAAATTTTCCTGTGTCTCTGGTAATCGCCGGAGAAGGATTTTTGCCGGCAAAGAAACTCTCCACTCTCACATTTTTTAAATCAGCTTTTTCATAATGAAAAGTTATGTCCACCCCCCTTGTCGGATATACCAGATATATCGGGAAGATATTATTAGTCTTTGATTTCTTTGTGACAATTTCTATGGATATTTTAACTTCCGAATTGATTTTTTTCTTCAGCCGGTTGTCACCGCACCAGACTTCATAACCCCGATCAGTGATCTTAGTGGAGATAATCGGTATGTCTTCGTCATCAATGCGCACCTGCCTGACTCGGAAATCCCTTGCCATATCCAGATCATCACTGCCTCCCAGAAGCCAGCGGTATTCACAATGCTGATATTCCAGAAGAGCTGCCAATTGTTGATTATTGCGGGCGCAGCCGATCATAAAAATGTTATTTTTAATCGTTTTCCTGTATTCAATGCGTGCGGTTACCTGAAAATCATTATCCGATCGCGCTTTGCTCCCGGTTGCTTCCGGCAGGGGAGCGATGTTTATATCATAGCGAAAGCTGCTGCGTAATTCCAGCTGGCGGTCTTTTTTCCCGAAGAGAGTTTCGAACATCTCATAATAAATAGCGTCGCCGAGTTCCTCGCTGCGTGTCCTTGCCTGAAAACAGTGCCGGATAATATTGTCTATGCGGGCGAGAGACTTCTCCTCGCCGGGAATGAAGATGCGCCGCAGCCTTGGTTCAATGGCGTCGGTTTTTCCTTTTTGGATAAACATCCGGGGGGCTCTTTTTCCTAAAGCGCAAAGAACTTCATAGCTGATTGTTTTTGCTTTTGCTGCGATTTCATTGGCGCTGATATATTCGCTGCCCTGCCTGCCCAAAAGCACTACTTCATCACCTGTGGCACAATCGGGAATGGCGGTGACATCTATTGTACACAAATCCATGGAAATTCGTCCGATAATGGGCGCACGTCGGCCGTTAATTAAAGCCTCCCCCTGATTGGAAAGAATAAACCCATATCCGTCGCCGTAGCCTACGGGAATAGTGGCGATGCGGGTATTTTCTCTGGTCATGTAAGTGCTGTTGTAACCGATGCCGTAGCCGGGAGGAAAATCCTTGATTAAGACGATGGTAGTTTTAAAGGACATTACGGGGGCCAGCGAGGCTTTTGCTGCCGTATCGGGAGAAGGATAAATGCCATAGGTCATAATTCCCGGGCGCACCATATCTAATTTAAATTGAGGGTAGTTTAAGATGGCGCCGCTGTTATCCAGATGCCTGATGGGAATTGAAATGTTGAGCTCCGCGAGCTTTGCCAACAAGTCGGAAAACAACTGCCATTGCTGATCATTACGGGGAATGGATATTTCGCTTGACGCCAGATGGGTGAAAATTCCCTCCAGGTTAATATCCGGAAGCTCCAAAATATTCCGAATAAGCTCTGTTGCTTCGCTGTGCATAGTGCCGCCGCGACCCATACCGGTATCAACTTCGATATGCACTGATATGGCAATGCCGGCCTTCTTTACCGCGGTTTGCAGTTTGCGGGCAAAGGTCAAATCGGAAACCGACGGCGTAAGATTATATTTGATTATTTCTTCGATTTCCGAGTCGGTGGAAGGTCCGAGAATAACGATCGGTGCTTCAATGCCGCTGACGCGCAGCTGCACGCCTTCATCGGCATTGGCGACACCCAGCATCCGGGCGCCGTTTTTCAAGGCAATGTTGGATATTTCGATGGCGCCGTGTCCGTAAGCATCAGCCTTGACCACCTGCATGAAATCGACATCCGGTCCGATCAGCCTTTTTATTTCCTTTAAATTGCCGATGAAATTGTCAAGATCAACTTCCACCCAGCTGCGATACTTATGTTCTTTTTCTAATGCCCATTTTTATGTTCAGCTTGAAAGTCCTATCTATTTTTTGGTCATCGTAAAGACACCGTCCCAGGGCGCCGGCGGCGGATTTTCCTTCAGGTTTTTGCAGCGCTCAATGTACAATCGGGAAGCTTCATCTTCCGGCCTGATGCTTAATGTTTTCTGGAAGGCGGCGATGGCCTCATCCCAGCGGGATGCGCGATAAAGGGCCAGACCTTCTTCAAAATTGCCGATGAACTCTTTAAATTTGCTTTCGTCCTTCTTTTCGCCCAGCAATTCGTAAATTTTGACCGGCAGTTTCTTGCCTTTGACCCGCACCCAGTCCAGTTCCCGGCAGCACATGGAATCTTTAACTATGTTGAAGGTGAATTCGCTGATAATGATGTTGGAGCCGTATTCCTTGTTAATGCCTTCGAGACGTGAACCGAGGTTGACCATATCGCCCATGACAGTATAATCAAAGCGCATTTCCGAACCCATGTTGCCCACGACCATATCGCCGCTGTTGACTCCTACGCCGATATTTAATACCGGCTTGCCCTCTGCCTGCCATTTCTTTTGCAGACGGTGCAGCTCACTCAACATTTCCAGCGCGGTAAGACAGGAACGCCGGGCATGATCGGGCTGATCCAGGGGCGCGCCAAAGACGGCCATAATCGCATCACCCATATACTTATCGAGCATTCCATCATGCCGGAAGACGACGTCGGTCATGGCGGTAAGATATTCATTGAGTAGACGAACCAATTCTTCAGGACTGAGCTTTTCCGAAATAGTCGTAAAGCCGCGAATATCGGAAAACAAAACTGATAAGTCTTTTTTGTCACCGCCCAGTTTAAGTTTGGTCGGATCTTTGAGCATTTCGTTGATAACGGATGCGGTCAGATAATACTGGAAGGCGCCGCGTATTTTTTTCTTTTCCTGCTCTTCCTTGATGTAATGGTAAACGGTGATTCCCAGGTAAATAAACGCCATGGTAAACACCGGATAAATGAGGTTCAGCCAGACATTATATTTTGAAAAAATGAACATGTTGACGGCCACAAAAATGACGAGAATAAGCAAAGCATAGAAAATGCCCGTTACTGCTTTGAGGCGCGGAATAATCATGCCCATGAGCAGGCCGAAAATAATAATGGCGCAAAGATCGATAAATCGAGTGAAACTGGAATGAGTTAAAAAATTACGGTGCAGGATATTGTCTATTACCGTTGCGTGGATCTCCACTCCGGGATAAGTGGCTCCGAAGGGCGTTACGCGCAAATCGTAGATACCGATGGCAGTAGCGCCCACAATAACGATTTTATTGCGGATCTTTTCAGCGGGAATTTTCCCTTGCAGAATATCGGCGATGGAGTAATGCGGGAAAGTCTTTGCCGGTCCCAGATAGTTGACGAGAAGCCTGCCTGATTCGTCCGTCGGGATGGTAATATCGCCGATTTTTACGCTTTCCGCACCATAACCGGCCAGGTTTAACGAAAGCTGCGGCCAATCCAGATACTGATGCAGGACAGAAAGAGAAAGTGAGGAATAATAATTGTTGGCGAATTTTATTACCAGGGGTGACCAGCGCATCGTACCGTCAGTATCGGGAATCATGTTAAAATAACCGCTATTAGCGGCGGCAGCGGAAAGAGTCTTTAAATTAGCTTCCGGGGAATAGGCCTTCACCAAGGCATAATCATCAGGATTTTTTTCCGAAGAATTAATTATCTGGTAGCGAGAGTTTTTGATGCTATCGGCTTTATCGGAAATGTCCTTTTCCGACAAATAAGCCACTTCTTTGCTGGATAAATGAAAAAAATAGCCGAGGGTAACATTTCCGATGCGGGAAATTGATCTGGCCAGGGCCGTATCGGTATCGGCGGTAGCCTTCTTTTTGTTTAAAAGAGCCTCCATGCTGCTGTTCCGAAGCCCGCTCTTTTTAAGTTCAGACGAAAGTTCCGCGATAGTTTTAAGGCTGGAATTGTCGTCAGGCTCCGAAAAAACAATATCAAAGCCGACAGCTTTGGCGCCTGACGCCTTGAGACGATCCATCAGTCGTGCAATTGTAGTGCGCGGCCACGGCCAGCGCCCTAATTCATTCAGGCTTTTTTCATCGACAACTGCAATTATTGTCTCTGGGCCCGCCGGCAGGGCTCCGCGTGATGACATACGCAGATCAAGTGTTTTCAATTCCATAAAGCGCAGGAAGGGAAAATCAAAAAAGAAAAGAGCCAGTGCCAAAATGATGACGAATAAAGTGATTTTTAAAGGTGTGACCTGGGAATATTTTTTTATGTATTCTTTCATGGTTGTCCCTTCAATGGTTATGCAAAATATTTACAAAATTATGAGAATTCGGTGCTTAACTTCCCCTGACAGAGAAAAGGACTTATGGTTGTGCATTGATCCTGTAACAAAATGATATTATCAAACCACGGACAAAGAAGTCAAGCTGTCTATAATTCTTTCGGGGGAATCTTTTTGTTGTGCAAGGGGGCAGTAAGAAACTGCTGAAAGGAAAGCTTAATCTCTCCGATAATAACTTTAAAGAGTTGTGCCGAAGCGCTGATGGCTTTGCCAAAACTTACATCAGATGCTTCTGTAATGTCTGGTAACTATGGAAATCGGAATCTACGAATTCTGCACCGATTTGCAGATCTTTTTCAGATTCGAATTTCCGCTGGGGTTTGCATTTCATTGTGATGGGTTGCAGAGCATCCGGCAGCGTAAAGATGATGTTGCATTCATTCGTTTCACTGTTTTCCGAAAAATCCAGTTTATCCCCTCTGGGGATGGAGATGAGCAGCCCTCCGAGCGAAATATCCAAAACCTTTCCCGTTTGCAACGCTTTGTTTTCTTCATCATTTTTATCCATAACCAGGGCGGGCAGGGAAACCGGCCTGCGGATATACTGACGCCGCTCTTTTTCGATGTTTTGCAGAACTTTTTTTACACTCAGGTATTGGTAGAGCATGTTGTCGATAACTGCCGACATTGTTTGGCGCTCCGCATCGGCGACTTTCTGGAGGGAGTTTCTGATCTCGGCGCTGGTGCGAAAACAGATGGTTACGTCTTTGCTCATATTGTCCCCCTGGAGTAAAGGGGACAAAGTATTTTAAGTGCCCCCTTTTTCAATATTTAAAATGCTATGGCTAACAATGTACTACGAAAAACTAAGCTTGTCAATAATCTCCTTTGGGCGGAATTCGGAAAATTGACGGGTGTTCCCTTTTGCAGACCTGCCTTCCAGGGTATATAGACTGTCAGCAGCTGATTGTCTATTTCGTTATACAGATTTATGTTTTGCTGACTCCAGTTTCACGGGTTGAGATAAAGTAAATTCTATCTTTCCCAATGCGGATCGGCCTTCTGCAAATAGTTAACTATATAATCGCCCACAGAATCTTCCAAAGAAGAAAAGGCCGCAGGGCATCCCGCCGCTTTTAGTTTATCCATTTTTGCTTCGGTGAAATACTGGTATTGATTGCGCAGCCCCTCCGGCATGGGGATATATTCGATATTGGGCTTCAGTTTTAACGACGCAAAAACAGCGCTGATTAAATCGTTCCAGGACCGCGCTTTTCCGGTGCCGAGATTGAAAATGCCGTTGGCGGACGGATTCTGCAGCAACCACCACATTGCGTTAATGCAATCTTTTACATAAACAAAATCACGCAACTGCCCGCCGTCCGGATATTGGGGTTTGTAGGATTTGAAAAGGCGCACCCTTCCTGTTTCTTTAATTTGGTGATAGGCTTTGAAAATAACGCTGGTCATGTCTTCTTTATGATATTCGTTGGGGCCGAAGACATTGAAAAACTTGATGCCGGCAACTTTATCCTCCAGAGAATTCTTTAATACCCAGAGATCAAAGACCTGCTTGGAATAGCCATACATATTAATCGGCCGGAGGGAGGCAATTTTGTCATGGTCATCGGAAAAGCCCTGAGAACCATCGCCATAAGTGGCGGCGGAACTCGCGTAGATAAAACGGACACCGTGTTTTACCGCCCACTGAGCCAGGCTTCGGGTGTATTCATAATTGTTTTGCCAGAGGAAATCGGCATCGCGTTCGGTCGTCGCGGAGCAGGCGCCCATATGGATTATCGCGGAAACGGCAAAAGGAACACGGTCTTCGCAAACCAGCGGCAGGAAATCGTCTCTATGGATAAATTCGGCAAAGCGCCTGTTGACCAGATTCTTCCATTTGTCTTTTTTACCTAAGCGGTCAACAATAACTATATCCTCGATGCCTTCCCGGTTTAATTTCCAGACAAAAGCGCTCCCGATAAATCCCGCACCCCCCGTAACAACTATCATTGATAATGCTCCTCTGTTTTTTAGCCCGGTTGAGTTAGTAATACTGAAAACAAATGCTGTCAATAAAGAATATTAATTGACCCTTTCTTCATCCACCGGCGGCATCGGCAGCCGGGGGTAATATCAGACACTGAAAGAATTAACAAACTTGGAAAAATCTCCATCAGACGTCTTCGGTTTTCTGCCGCAATATTCTTCTTAAAAGTTTGCCGGCCGGATCACGCGGGATATCTTCCTGCAGGAGGATGGTTTTAGGAACACGGTAATCGGGCATATTATTGCGGCAATATTGGAGGAATTCTTCTTTGTCACCGGTAAGGCCGTCTTTTAAGGAAACTACCCCGATGATAACCTCCCCCTTGTTCCGGTCGGGTCTGCCGATGACCGCCGCATCCTTAACCTTCGGGTGCTGCTTGAGGATTGCTTCGATCTGGCCGGGGTAGATATTGAAGCCATTGGAAATAATCAGATCATCTTTCCTGTCTACCAGATAAAAATAGCCTTCTCGGTCCATTCTGGCCATGTCACCGGTATAAAGCCATCCATTGCGTAAAACCGCTGACGTCAACTCTGCGTTATTCCAGTATCCCCGCATTATTTGAGGCCCCCGCACGACAAGTTCTCCAACCTCGTCTACAAGGCATTCCCGCATTCCCGTTTCCATGTCCATGATTCTGACCTGAGTGTCAGGCAGCGGCAATCCAATAGATCCCTCCGGTCCGCCGGCCGGATAAGGGGTCATGTGCGTGGCCGAAGAAGCTTCGGAGAGACCGTATGCCTCCATCAGCCTTTTTCCGGTAACCATCTTAAACTTTTCATGGACAGCCGGCGTCAGCGGCGCCCCTCCGCTGACGGCAATCTCAATAGAGGCGAGCTGGTTGCGGGCAGTTTCGGGAGGAAGGGACAAAATGGCGTTCCACAGACTCGGCACTGCAGGGAATGATATCGGCTTGTAGGTATCCAGCATTTTTAACAAGCCGAGTATGTCCAGGAGATCTATCCTGGGGAGAAGCACCATCCTGTATCCTTTGAGCACGGAAATCAGGAGGCAGGAAGACATTCCGAAAACATGAAAAAAAGGTATTATGCACATGACCGCCGCATTACCGGCGCCTTTTCTTCCCAGCCAGGTATTGGATTGGTAAACGCTCGCCACGACATTGGCATGGGTCAGGGTTGCCGCCTTGGGTGTCCCGGTGGAGCCGCTGGTATACTGAAGGACAGCGACATCTTCCGGAGAAACCGGAACAACCGGCTCTGCCGCGCCTGGCGTCGCAGCAAGCAATTCCGCAAAGATCTCGGGTAAGGCTGATCCTTCTTCAAGGGACAGTTTTTTTTCCAGTCCGAATACCGAGTGGAGGATAACCGTCTTAACTTCAGTATTTTTTATCACCCGGTAAACTTCCGGTGCAAAGATATCAAGTGTTAATAATGCCTTGGCGCCGGAGTCAGTTAAACAACGCCGCAGCTCCTCTCCCTGCAGCCCTACGCTCATATTGACTACTATTGCTCCGATCTTCAGGACGGCGAAGAAACTGATGACATAAGTGGGGGAGTTTACAAGAATTAAGGCGACCCGGTCTCCTTTTTGTATCCCCCGTTTTTGCAGAACTAAAGCTAATTTATTTACCTTCTCGTTGAGCTCCCGGTAGGAAGTATCGGTTTCATTGAAGGACATGGCGACATAATCCGGGTAGGCGGCAGCAGTATCCAGAAGAAAACGATGAACAGGAATTTCCGGATACCTGATGGATTGAGGAATGTGTTTCGGGTAATGCTTGAGCCAGGGGTAGTTCATATTATAAAAACCTCCGCATGGTGTAATACTAAAATAATATTACAAAAAAATCCAGATCAGGCAATATCAAAAGTAAACGCGGCGCAAGGCAAAGATTGTCGCTTTTATTCTCTCCGGAAGTCTTTTTTGTTTAACGTTACCGCCGGGCAGAGATCGGCTTCTTTGATCATCATAAAATTAATCTGCCGGCCGGTAAGGCCGCCGGAGCCGCGGTGCGAGAAAAAGATGTTCTGATGGCACATGGTGCAGTAACCGGATAATTCGATATTTTGTTCCGGAATGCCGCAATCCAACAATTGCCTGCGGTTGGCTTCGGGTAAATCGACAATCCATTTGTTTTTTGTCGTTTTCGGAAACAAAAAGTCTTCTTTGCCTTTTAATGCGGCAAAAGCTTCAGCCGCAACGGAATCAACTTCATAACAGCATTTGCCTATGGAAGGTCCGATAGCCGCCAGAATATGCTGCGGCAGTGAGCCATACTGCTTTTGCATCAACCGGATGACCTTGGCGCTGATGCCTGAGGCTGTGCCCCGCCAGCCGGCGTGCACCGCCGCGATAACTTTCCGCACTTTATCGACGATAAATACCGGCACGCAGTCGGCGGTTTTAATGCAAATAGCCAGGCCGGGCCGATTGGTGATAGTGGCATCATAGTCGAGTTCGGCCCGTGAGGAAAAATAACTGCCCTGCGGCTTGATGACAAGAATATCAGCGCCGTGGACCTGATTGAGGACCAGGAACTGTTCCAAAGAAATGGCAAAAGCATCCGCCAGTAATCCCCAGTTTTGTAATACCCGGAATTCCTCATCACCTTCGCGGAAACTCATATTGAGGCTTTTGTAATCTCTCCGGGAAGCACCGCCCTGCCGTGTGCAAAAAGCATGGGTGAGAAAGTTGCATTCTGCAAAAACTGGGGCCTGAAGATAAGGGATGGAATTCTTTTTAGCAGAAGTGAACATGTATCTTATTTTCCAATGTTTCTCAGGTGTGCGCAAAGATTAGCCATATCTTCCGGCATTTCCGCAGTGAAAACAATTCTATTATTAGTGGAAGGGTGCAAAAAAGAAAGCTTCGCGGCATGCAGTGCCTGCCTGTCCTGCGCCTTGAGCTGGGCCTTTAAGGTTGCGTCCGAAACAGTGCGGATTTTAGAAGCATTGCCGTAAACGGCATCGCCGATAACCGGATAGCCGCGGTCGGATAGATGTACACGGATTTGATGCGTCCGGCCGGTCATAATTTCGACATCCAGCAGCGTTGCCGGACCATAGCGTTCTCTGACTTTCCATAAGGTGATTGCATCTCTGCCCCGCTTGCTTTTGGTGGACATTTTTTTGCGGTCCCCCGGATGCCTTCCCACCGCCAGGATTATTTCGCCGGAATTGCCTTTGATATCTCCCCAGACTATCGCCTGGTAAGTTTTGTGCACGTCGTGACGGACAAATTGAGCCGTCAGGCTGCGATGGGCTTCGTCAGTCTTGGCCGCCACTATCAACCCGGATGTGCCTTTATCCAGACGATGAACAATTCCCGGACGCAGAACGCCGCCAATCCCGGACAAATCATGACAATGAAAAAGCAAAGCATTAACCAGCGTCCGATCGTAATTGCCCGGCGCCGGATGCACAACCATTCCCGCTTCTTTGTTCACGACAATAATCGCCGCATCTTCGTAGACTATATTTAAGGGAATTTCCTGCGGGACGGCAACGGCCTCCCGGGCAGATCTTATCGTCAGCCGGATGATGTCGCCTTCCTGCAGCCTTTGGGCAGGCTTTGACGGGAGATTGTTGACCAGGACATCTCCCTCTTCAATCATGCGCTTTACCCGGGAGCGCGACAAAGACGGATCATTTTGCGGCAGTAATATATCGAGCCGCTGCCCGCTTTGGTTGTTGTCGACCGTAAACTGAACGGATGATTGTTGATCAGCATTCATAGCGCTTCTTTATTAAGAGAGACACTGGCGCAGACCTTCCAGGATGAAGGTAAATTCATCTTCGGTCACCGTCCGCAGGTCCAGCAGAATTTCATCTTTATCAACCCGCACAATAACCGGAACTTCCGCCTTGCGCAAAGCAGCCTCCAACCGGCCGGCGGACATTTTTTTATTTTTTACGCCAACCACAACAGTGGGAATTTTCTCCAGCGGCAGAGAGCCGCCGCCCGCCGCCGAAAAAGATTCCTGGAGAGATACCGTCAGTGCGGCAAATTTCGCCTGACGCAATTTATCGGCCAGCAGAGAGGCGCGTTTTTTTACATCGCGCGAGAGGTTCGGTCAGTGATTTCAAAGGCCTTAAAGAAGAGGCAGCCTGGGCTGGATTAAGGTAATGGATGAGTGTTGCCTCCAGCGCCGCCAGGGTGAATTTATCAATTCTCAGCGCCCGGTTGAGCGGGTTTTTTTTAATCAGCCCCAGAATCTCCTTTTTGCCGACAATGATGCCGGCCTGCGGTCCGCCCAGCAGTTTATCCCCGCTGAAGGTGACCACGTCAATGCCGGTGGCCACAGCCTCCCGCACGGTTGGCTCGTGCTGCAGGCCGTATTTTTCCAGATCCAGGAGGCAGCCGCTGCCCAGATCGTCCATTACCGGAATCCCTTTTCTTTTACCCAGCGCCGCCAGAGAAAGAATATCTGCTTCTTCAGTAAAGCCGACAATGCGGTAATTGCTGGTATGAACTTTTAGAATGAGACCGGTATCGGTGCCGATAGCTTTTTCATAATCACTCAAACGGGTGCGATTGGTTGTTCCCACCTCCCGCATAATAGCTGCGCTTTTCTGCATAACTTCCGGAATGCGAAACTCACCGCCTATTTCGATGAGTTCGCCGCGGGAAACTATGGCCTCTTTTCCTTCGGCCAAAGTATTGAGAACAAGCATGACGGCGGCAGCGTTGTTATTGACAATGCAAGCATCTTCCGCGCAGGTTATAGTGCAGATTAATTCCCGGACATGGTCGTAACGGTTGCCCCGCTCCCCGCGGGCGAGATCGAACTCCAAATTGGAATAGCCGCAGCCGACTTCGAAAATTCTTTGCAGGGCGGAGGCGGCCAGCGGGGCGCGCCCCAGGTTTGTATGCAGGATGACGCCGGTGGCGTTGACTACGCGCTGCAAACGGCAGGAGTGCAAATCTTTAATCAATTTTTCCACCGATTGGGCAACATAAGTTGCATCTATAGTGGATTCGATGTTTTCTTGGGGAGAAGAATTCACTATTTCATCCCGCAATTTCTGCACAACCTTTTGGCTCATTTCTTTGACTATTTCACGCGATGCCAGCGCATAAATATCTCTTTTTTCCAAAAGAAGGATCACTTCGTCAATCTTCGGCAGGCTTTTCAATAATAATTTTCTTTTTTCATCCATAAAAGGCTCCTTGACAGCGGCTAATTAATATTGGCCTGCTTGCGGCAAAATTCACGGAAATTATTTACGGCAATAAAAAATTCCCGCATCATGATTACCCAGTAATAGCGACCCTGCGGCGTTAAATATAAATGCGGTGCAAAGTAGCGGAAAGAACCGGCCAGAACACAGGCGATCATTTCCTTCCACAGTGATTTCAAAAACTTACCGTCGTATTTTTCTTCCAGTTCCGCTACATTGATTTTCGTGCTGAATAATTTCATCAGGAAATCATAGCTCATTTGATCATGAAGACTGAATCTGCGGGAGGCCATAAGCGGCAGCATATTTTGGTCAAGAGAGGAAATATATTGATTGATGTCAAATGTGTTGGCATAGCAAACTCCCTGGAGATAGCCGATTGCGCCGCTGCCCAGCCCGGCATATTCATCGTAATCGACGACATATTCATCGATCAAAGTCTTTTTGCTTTTCTTTCTCGAAAAGCACCACGCGGAAGAATAATCATACTTGTGTTCCAGGCGTCGGGCAATGAGCTTGTAAAACTTTTTTTCGCGGTTAAAATTAACTGCTCCGATTGTTTTATCCATCAGGTTTTGAGTGATTGTGGAAACCATCAAAGGATAAAATGTGATTTGCTCCATGTTTAATTTCAGCAAAATATCCAGATCGTCATTGAGGGTCTGGGGTGTCTGTGTCGGAAAATTGAAAATCATGTCGGCATTAACGGTATCAAAACAGCCCTGAATGGTGCCCAGCTTTTCGGCGATTAAGTTCCCCGAGCCGTATTTTTCGAAGCGGCCGATTTTTTTCAGCAGTTCGTCATTAAAGGTCTGCACACCGACGGAAAGACGATTAACCCCGGCACTCTGCAAGATGGAGATATTCCCGGGAGTCAGATGATTGGGGTTTGTTTCCACGGATATTTCCCGGATGGGAAAGCATGACCGGGCATATTGCAGCAAATCAGCCAGTTCATCAATCAAAATGGTGGGTGTTCCTCCACCGACATAAATTCCGGCAAAGGAGAAATTCTTTTCCCGATAAAGTTTAATCTCCTTCGTCAGCGCCCGGAAATATTTGCGGGTCAGGTTTTCATCAAAGCGCACCCGGTGGAAGGAGCAATAGGGACAAAGTTCTTCGCAAAAGGGGATATGAATATAAAGCAGGCGCTGCTTATCGTCGCTGCAGGAAGGCAAGGCCGGGGCAATTTCTTCTTCAAATTTCAGCGCGCCGGCAAATTGATTTCTGGCAATTTTAGTGATTATTGAATTAAGCAAATACAGCCTTTCTATTTTAGAAAATAGCGTTATTATAACATTTTACCAGTGGTATAAGCCGGGCAGGTCGCTCTCGACTCCGTTCACCCGCCAGCAGGAATTGATAGATGATGTTTAGCAAAAGAAGGGCTTAAATTGCAAGCTACAATTGCTTGAAATTACGAAGAATAGATGTTATAGCCCCAAACCAAATATTCAGCAGGTGGCAATTTAATGGCTAAAAACAGAGTATTAACGTTGTGGGATGATGATGGTGTAAATGAAAAAGACACCGCCGTTTTGCGTCAAAAATCTGCCGAGGTTCCCATACCGCTGGATAAAGAATCCGTAAATGCAGTTCAAACACTTATTGATTCATTTCTGGAGAGGGATGACGCTTCCGGCCTTGCAGCTCCCCAGATAGGCATTACTAAGAGAATTATCGTCTTTCGTAATAAAAACGTCGGGGAAAAAGAGAAATTGAAGCCCGAGGATTTCGAAGTACTGATCAATCCGCGGATTACCCAGGCCCGCGGCGAAAAAGTTACTATGGCCGAAGGTTGTTTGTCCTGTCCGGAAATTCAGATAGAAGTCAGCCGCTTTCCGGAAATCAAAATCCGCGCCCTGAATGCCAGAGGAGAAAAAATCAGCAAGCGATATCTGGATTATGTTGCCCGGGTAATCCAGCATGAGATCGATCATCTGGATGGTAAGTTAATTGTTGATTATGAGGGAGACATCTACTATCCCAAACGCAAAGAACAACTTATGAGCAAACTATTTGGCCCAACCTGATGTGATGGATACCATTCAATGTTTTATTGCACCGAAAATTTCTTGACTATATCTTGAATATCTATTCTAAGTTGGAACAGTTCTCACCCATTGATGCTGGAAATTTATTTAGTATTTCATTATAACTTTCATCGGAGTATTTTATGCTGAGAATCCACTGTCCCGAATGCAAAAAATCTTTCTTTTGGACCGATGATATGCCGGCACAGGGTAAGTGCTCCAACGCGGATTGTGAATGGAATTATGATATTCATGCCGCATTAAAGCAAAACATGGACAGGCAAAATGCCGCGGCAGAAAAAGATATTTTGCTCTGTCCTTTCTGCGGAGAAAAAATAACTTCCCGAGTTACTATCTGCCGGCATTGCAGTAATGTTGTGCTGGGCACTAAAGTTTTCAAAAAACGATATTTTTTTATGGCTGTATGCATCGTCCTGATTGCATTATCTCTTGTTTATAAATATATGGTTAAATAGAGATGAAAAAAACGCCGTTATATGAAAAGCACGTTGCTCTGCATGCCAAAATAATTGAATTCGGCGGCTGGGCCATGCCCGTTCAATATACGAATGTCATTGATGAACACAAAACAATCCGCGCCGCCGCCGGCATTTTTGACATTTGCCACATGGGGGAAATTGCAGTAAGAGGACCGCAGGCATTAGACCTTCTGCAGTTTGCCCTGACCAGAAATTTGCAGCAAGCAGGAAACCGGTCAGATTAAACTTTCCGCCCTGCTCACCGAAGATGGCGGTATAATTGACGATTTAACCGTCTATAAAATGGCCCCCGATTACTATATGCTGGTTACCAATGCAACGACCTGTGCGAGCGATTGGCAGAGGATAAATGAACTGCGGCAGTCCCGGGAGTTTGAATGTACAGTTGAAAATATCAGCGATAACATCGGTAAGATTGATTTGCAGGGACCTTCTTCCCAGAAAATTCTCCATGCTCTGACCAATTATGATTTAAGTACTTTGCTTTATTATCATTTTATGGAATTGAAAATATCGGGACAACCCGTAATCATTTCACGCAGCGGCTACACGGGAGAAGATGGGTTTGAAATTTATACGCCGGTCGCGATCATCGGCGATTTATGGGATAAACTTCTGGAAGCCGGCGTCGAGTATGGTTTGAAACCGGCAGGGCTTGGCGCCCGCGATACTCTGCGGCTGGAAGCGGGTATGATGCTTAATGGGCAGGATATCACGGACACAGTAAGTCCGTTAGAAGTAACTTACAGCTGGCTTGTTGACCTGGAAAAGGAATTTGCCGGCGCCGCTGCGGTCCGGGCTTTAAAACTAACCGGTATCAAGAAAAAAATGGTCGGCCTGGAGATGACCGGACGGGGCATCGCCCGTCACGGCTATAAAGTTTTTCAGGGAGATAATGAAATAGGTATTGTCACTTCGGGAACTTTCGCGCCATCTTTAAATAAAGCTATTGGTTTAGCTTTTGTTGATGTTAACTGCAGTGCAGCCGGTACTGAAGTTTCCATTGCTGTTCGCGAGACATTGTGCCCGGCAAAAGTCGTTAAAATTCCTTTCTACAAAAGAGTTAATAAATAATAAGGCGATAACCTAACCACCTAAAGGTGGCGCGAGGTCAAAAGAGGCTGAATGTTTAAGCAGTAAAGAAAGAAAAATTAAGGAGAACGAATATGTCCAAACAAAATCCGACCGACAGGCTTTATTCCAGTGAACATGAATGGACTAAGGATAATGGCGACGGCACAGTTTTAATCGGCATTACCGATTACGCACAGGAGATGCTGACGGATATCGTTTTTGTCGAACTGCCCCAGATAGGGGTAAAAGTCGTTAAAGGCGAGCCTATGGCAGTTGTGGAATCAGTAAAATCGGTTTCCGATATTTATGCTCCGGTCAGTGGAGAGATAATTGAGGTTAATAAAATATTGGAGGAAGATCCGGCTCTTCTCAATCAAGATGCTTTTGGTGAAGGCTGGATCGCCCGAATGCGTGTCGCAGATGCCGCCGAACTCGCTTCGCTGCTGGATGCCGCAGCATATGATCTGATTATTACTGAGGAAAAACACTGATGGATTATACACCTCATACAGAGGAAGACATAGCTCAAATGAAAACAGCCGTCGGCATTGCCAATGTCGAAGAACTGTTTGCCGATATTCCGGCACAATACATACTTACAGCAATTACCGGATATTCCGGCGCCTCTTTCCGAGCAGGAAACAATCTCTCTCCTGAATGGCATCAGTCGGGAAAATAAGCTGCCGCATTTAACATTGACCGGCGCCGGCGCTTATCATCATTATATACCGTCAATTGTAGGACACATGATTAATCGCGCTGAATTTTACACCGCCTATACCCCCTATCAGGCGGAGATCAGTCAGGGGATTCTGCAGGCTATTTACGAATACCAGACCATGATTGCGCATCTCACCGGCATGGAAATCGCCAATGCCTCAATGTATGACGGCGCTTCGGCTATGGCCGAAGCGGCAATTCTTTCCGCTAAAACGCTGAACCGTTCCAAAATTCTTGTCGCCCGGAGCGTGCATCCTGAGTATCGGGCTGTTGTGCGCACTTACTGCTGGGCTAATGGCTATTCAATATCCGAAATACCATTTACTAAATCAGGCCAAACTGATATCGAGTTGCTCCAACAGGAATTGGCTGAAGACGTAGCCGCCGTTCTGGTGCAAAGCCCCAATTTTTTCGGGAGTATTGAAGATATCTCTCCCATCGCCGCTGCGGTCCATGGCTGTGGCGGACTGCTCATCGCCGGTTTTACCGACGGGACGGCACTGGGTCTGCTCAAACCGGCGGGGGAACTGGGGGCTGATTTTGTAGTGGGGGAGGGTCAGAGTTTCGGAAATCCGCTCAATTACGGAGGGCCTTATCTCGGAGTTTTTGCCGCCCGTGAAAAATTCCTGCGCAGAATTCCCGGACGTCTGGTCGGGGCCACCGTGGATAAAAACGGCCGGCGCGGTTTTGTTTTAACTCTCCAGACCCGTGAGCAGCATATCCGCCGTGAAAAAGCCACCTCCAACATCTGCTCCAATGAAGCTCTGTGCGCAATGGCGGCCGGAGTTTATCTGGCCACCCTGGGCAAAAATCTGCAAAAACTGGCCGCGTTAAATGTTCAGAAAGCGCAATATTTAAGAAAGCAGCTCTTGCGGACTTCCCGGCTGGCAGGAAGTCTTTAGCGCACCGGTTTATAATGAATTCGTCCTGAGCTGTCCTGATGCTAAAAAAGTCAATAAGAAATTGGGGGAAGCCGGGATAATCGGAGGCTACGAATTGCACAAAGATTATCCGGAAATGGAAAACGCCTTGCTCTTCTGCGCCACGGAAATGATTTCAAAAGACGATATTGATCGGGTTGTGGATATAATTAAAGGAGTTCTCTAAATGGAGTTGATTTTTGAAAAAAGCCGCCCCGGACGCAGCGCCGCCGGCATTCCGGAAAGCGATGTTCCCTTTATAAATATTGACGCCGTTATCGATAAAAAATATCTGCGCACCGGATTAGATTTGCCGGAAGTGGCCGAAGTGGATTTAGTCCGTCATTATACCAATTTATCCCGGCGTAATTTCGGCGTTGATCTGGGCTTTTATCCATTGGGTTCCTGCACCATGAAATACAATCCCAAAGTGAATGAAAATGCCGCCGCCCTGCCCGGTTTTACAGGATTGCATCCCTTACAGCGATGATGATTTGGCGCAGGGGAATATGCAATTAATGGATGAGATGGAGCAGTACCTTTGCAATATTTTCGGCATGGATGCCTTCACGCTGCAGCCGGCAGCAGGCGCACACGGTGAACTCACCGGCGTGATGATGATAAAAAAATATTTTGAAAAGCGGGGTGAAAAACGTCATCTCATCCTTATTCCTGATGCCGCCCACGGCACCAATCCGGCCTCCGGCGCCTTGTGCGGTTTTGAAACAGTAACTCTCCGCACCAACGGGGAAGGCGGCGTGGATATTGAACATCTGAAATCATTGATGACGGAAGATGTCGCCGCGTTGATGCTGACCAATCCCAATACTCTGGGACTTTTCGAGCGCAATATTGAAGAAGTATCGAGCATCATTCATGCGCAGGGGGGCCTGCTTTACGGCGACGGGGCCAATGCCAATGCTTTCCTGGGCATAACGAGGCCGGGAGATTTGGGCTTCGACGTCATCCAGCTCAATCTGCATAAGACTTTTTCCACGCCGCACGGCGGAGGCGGTCCCGGCAGCGGCCCGGTGGGAGTGGGCAGGGCGCTGGTTGATTATCTGCCTGTGCCGCGTCTCGTGAAAACAAACGATGGTTACCGGTGGTCGAACAAATTCCCGGATTCCATCGGACGGGTCAGAGCTTTTTACGGCAACTTCAACGTTATCGTCAAAGCCTACACCTACATCCGTTCACTCGGAGCGGAAGGCCTGCAGCGAGCCACTTCCATGGCTGTTCTGAATGCCAATTACATCAAGGAAAAATTAAAACCATATTTTGATTTGCCTTATGACCGCATCTGTATGCACGAATGTGTCTTCTCCGGCTCCCGGCAGGTGGCGGAAAATGGCGTGCATACCACGGATATAGCCAAAAGACTGATCGATTTCGGCTATCATCCGCCAACGATTTACTTCCCGCTGATTGTTCCCGAAGCCATTATGATTGAGCCAACGGAGACGGAAAGCAAAGAAACGCTGGACGCTTTTTGCGAGGCGATGATTGCTATCGCCCGCGAGGCCAAAGTTAATCCCCAACTGGTAAAAGATGCGCCCTGGAGTGCACCTGTCACCAGGCTCGACGAAGTATTGGCCGCCCGCAAACCGGATGTCTGCTGGAAAAAGCTGTAAGAATTGAGAATCCCCCTTAATCCCCTTTTGAAAAAGGGGAAATCATCTCCATAACCTCTATGAATAAGCATCAAAATAATAAACTGCTCCTGCGCAAACCTTCCTGGCTGAAAGTCCGTCCGCCTTATGCCGCCGAATGCCGGAAGATTAAAAACACTCTGGCTGAACTGGAACTCCACACGGTCTGCCAGGAAGCGGCCTGTCCGAATATCGCCGAATGTTTTGCCGGCGGTACGGCCACTTTTTTAATTCTCGGAAACATCTGCACGCGTCATTGTCTCTATTGCAATGTGCGGCAGGGCATGCCCCGGCCCGTTGCCGAAAAGGAAATAGATCAGCTTATTGCTGCCGTGCAGAAAATGAATTTAAAGTATGTAGTCGTAACTTCGGTTACCCGCGATGATCTTCCCGACGGCGGCGCCGGATTTTTTGCCGACTGCATCAGCAAATTACGCCGGGCTCGAACGAATTGCAAAATCGAAGTCTTGATTTCCGATTTTCAGGGAAGTTTACCGGCGCTGGAGGAAGTCATTGCCGCGCGTCCTGATGTTATCAACCACAACATGGAAACAGTGAAACCTTTATTCCCAAGGCTGCGTCCACAGGGCAGCTACGATGTTTCATTAGAACTGCTCAAAAAAGTGGCGGCTTCGTCCGTTATTGCGAAAAGCGGCTTCATGGTTGGCTTTGGCGAAGGAGATGATGATATATTGCATTTGATCGACGATTTGGCTGCCGTGTCCTGTGCGCGCCTGACGATAGGCCAATACCAGAGGCCGACCATGCAGCACTGGCCTGTTGCCAAATATTATCATCCCGATGAGTTTGCCCGGTTAAAGGAAATTGCTTATCAAAAAGGGTTTCAGTATGTCGAGGCCGGCCCGCTGGTGCGCAGCTCCTATCATGCAGCGCAGGCGGATCTGGAAAAAGATGTTTTAGCTAGATTTTAATCATTTGTATCATTGGTCTCCGGCAAAGGCCTTTTTGGGGGCGCAAATGCGCCGGCATTATGTCATTGACTTAATCGGCTTCTCTATTTATATTCCCACTGCAGGAACAAAGGATCGTAGTTGTGCCAACAACAGAATTATTATGAGGAGATACGGGAATGGATGACAATAATGATGGAAAGAAATCGAGCTGGAAATTATGGCTTGCCGGTATTCTGCTGGTGCCGATCATCGGATTTATTCTTTATACCTGGGTTACCCTCACCTGGAGTTTCTCCAAAGGCGAGCGGGCGGGGTATATCCAGAAGCTGTCCAAAAGCGGCTGGATCTGTAAAACATGGGAAGGTGAAATGGCCATGGTAACCATGCCCGGCGCCATCCCGGAAAAATTTCTTTTCAGTATCCGGGACGACGAAGTGGCCAAACGCATAAACCAATTTGCCGGTAAACGGGTTTTGCTCGTTTATGAGCAGCATAAAGGAGTCCCCACAAGCTGTTTTGCCGAGACGGAATATTTTGTTGTTGATGCCAAAGCTATCGAATAAAAATTAATGAGAATCTGTCATTCGTATTATCGGGATAATTTGCTGTGCTGGAGTTAAAAAATGATGTTTCAGGGAGAGGCAGATGGGGAAAATCCTCTTTTCATGTTTGTGTTGTATCTTTTTTACGGGAGTGACTATGGCTGCGGAAAATAATCTGGCAACAGATAAAATCAAAACAGGGCAGGGAGATGTCACTATTACTTTTCTCGGGCATGCAACATTGATGTTGTCCTATGCAGGAAAGGTTATCCACATTGATCCGGTTTTAGAGTATGACGATTATTCGACCCTGCCGAAAGCGGACTTGATCCTTGTTACCCATGAGCACGGCGATCACTTTGACCTTAAGGCGATAAACGCCGTCAGAACAGGCGCAACTGCATTAGTGGTCACGGAAAATGCGGCGAGGCAGGTTAAAGGCGGCATTGTCCTGAAAAACGGTGATGAAAAGACAATACAGGGATTTCCGATTGCAGCGGTGCCCGCCTATAACCTGGTTAATATGAGGAGCCCGGGCGTTCCCTTCCATGCCCGCGGCATCGGCAACGGCTACATTATTACCTGCGGCGACCAGCGGATTTATATTGCCGGGGACACGGAAAATATTCCGGAGATGAAAAGCCTTAAAAATATTAATATCGCTTTTCTGCCCATGAATCTGCCCTACACTATGACACCGGCAATGGTTGCGGATGCTGCAAAGGCCTTCCGTCCCCAAATCCTATACCCTTACCATTACGGCAATACGGACACGAAAATACTGATTAACCTCCTCAAAGATGAGAAAGATATCGAAGTGCGCATCCGCAAAATGATGTGATTTTCCAGCTAACATTAAGGGAAAGGAAAATGATATTTGCCTGAAATCAAGATTGGACAGGCTGTGGATGTCATCGTGGAGCATGGTTTGATCAGAGCATCCTTTGTTCAGGATATTTTGGATGACAGGATCGTTCTTTTGCAGATTACACCGCCCCTTCCCGGCAGTTATATCAATAAAACCATTCCTGTAACATATTTAACCAAAGAAGACCGGCATGTTCGCTGGTGCTTCCAGGCGAGGATAACCGAAATCCGTGAAGGTTATATCACGGTTGGCCGCGGGTTTCCGGTTATCATCGTCAAGCGCCTTTCACCTGACGAAGTGTGCGATCTTCGGACTCAGAAGAGGCACCAGCCTCATCCTGAGATGAAAATCATGATTGGTGCCGATGATCTTGAAATCACCGACATATCGCCCAGTGGCGCGCATCTTGTCCGTACTGTCGGGCAAAAAATCAATTCTACGAGTGAGTGATACAATCATTCTGACAATCCGAAATGGAGCCGATCAGTATGAAAGACCTGCCCGGATTCTCCGTCGATGGCACTCCCGGGGTGCTGACGGTCCTGAACATCTGGCTATAAAATTTATTGCAGAAAAAAATAATCTCCGCTGAATAAACACAAAATAAAGCGATCCTTTAATATAACGATTTGTCTGGACAGAAAAGGCGAAAATTAATAAAGAAAATGAGCGCTGTAAATGAGACAAGACGAAGGGATCAATCCATGAAGATTTTATATTACGATTGTTTTGCCGGCATCAGCGGAGACATGAATCTGGGTGCCATGATTGATCTGGGCGTACCCGGTGACTTCCTGCTGGGCGAATTGAAAAAACTGGCTATCGGGGAATATGAAGTCAAAATTACCCGGGACAAGAGGAAGGGCATTACAGGAACCAGAGTCGATGTCCTTGTTAATCATGAATTATTGGCCGGGGGGAGCACTTATCTCCACCATCTGCCAGGACATTTAAAGATATAGTCCAGATCATCAGCAAAAGCGATTTGTCGGCCAAGGTCAAGGACATCAGCCTTGACATTTTCACTAAAATTGCCGAGGCCGAAGGAAAGATTCATGGGCACAAGGCAGATGATGTCCATTTCCATGAAGTCGGCGCCGTCGATTCCATTGTGGATATTGTCGGTGCGGCGGTTTGTCTCACCTGGCTGCGTCCGGACCGGATTATTTCCTCTCCGCTGCAGGTAGGCGGAGGTTTTGTCCGCTGTGCCCATGGAATTTTACCGGTGCCGGCGCCGGCGACGATAGAAATTCTCCGGGGGATCCCGGTAAAATCAGGCGCCGTACCCTTTGAAGCCACCACACCCACCGGGGCGGCGATTCTGGCGGCTACCGTTGACACCTTCACAGAGGAACTCGATTTCACACCGCAAAAAATCGGCTATGGAATCGGACACCGGGATACGGATATTCCGAATGTCCTGCGCGCTTACCTGGGAGAGATGTCCGCTGATGATTTTTCACGCGCCGCGGATGATACAGAAAAGCAGACAGCCATTCTGCTGGAATGCAACATCGACGACATGAATCCGGAAATGTATGAAGATCTCATGGATAATTTGCTGGCTAAAGGTGCTTACGATGTATTTCTTACCCCGGTGATCATGAAAAAGTCCCGTCCGGCGATCAAGATCAGCGTCCTGTGCAGTGAGGATAAACGGTCGGCGATCGAGGAAATTCTCTGGCTTTCCACCTCCACCTTCGGTCTGAGGATTCAGCGGGTGTCCAGGACCATGCTGCAGCGCGATTTCTCTACTCTGAGTACGAAATTCGGGAATGTTTCCGTCAAAAACGGGTACTGGCGGGGCCGGAAAATAAAAACCAAACCGGAGTATGAAGATTGCAGGAGATTGGCCAGGGAGAATGGGGTCAGTATAAAAGAAATATATGATCTGTTGCTTTGCCCGGGCAATGCCGGATTAAAGCCGGATGATCAGGAAAAATAAGGAAGGTTGAATATATGAATGCCGATGAAGCACGGTTGTTCCTGGAAAATATCCGGGATAATAAAATTGATATCGAAGAAGGTGTCGCCCGCTTGCGGACAATGTCTTATGTTGATCTGGGCTGCGCGAAGCTCGATGTCCACCGGGAGAAGCGGGTTGGTTATCCGGAGGTGATCTACTGCCCGGGAAAAACAACCGATCAGGTGAAAACGATTTTTCAGGCAATGCTGACAATGGATTCGAACATCCTGGCCACGCGGGCCACGGAATCACTTTATGAGGAGATAAGGAAACTTTGTCCCGATGCCGTTTATAATTCGCTGGCCAGGACCATCACTGTGCGGAAGAAAGTAATGGAGACGCCGGATAGTTATATTGCCGTAGTTACCGCAGGGACGTCAGATTTGCCTGTTGCCGAGGAAGCGGCCGTTACCGCGGAGATTTTCGGCAATCGTGTGGAGAGGATAGTGGATGTCGGTGTAGCCGGCGTACACCGCCTTTTTAACAAACTGGATTCTATCCGGGGGGCGAAAGTGATCGTTGTGGCCGCCGGTATGGAAGGAGCCCTGCCCAGTCTCGTCGGCGGACTCGTGGACAAGCCGGTGATCGCTGTGCCGACCAGCGTGGGCTATGGCGCCAGTTTTCAGGGAATCGCCGCGCTTTTGTCTATGCTCAACAGTTGCGCCGGCGGTGTTTGCGTGGTCAATATCGACAATGGCTTCGGTGCGGGATATATGGCCAGCATGATCAACAAGCTGCGGTAGCAGGGCAGGATGTTGAAATACCCTAAGGGCACGCGAAGGCCCCCAGTAGTTTACTCCGGCGCATGCAGGATGCGCTGGGCAGGTATCTGCGAAGTGAATCCGGCGAATGCCGGATAAGCCTCGATTCCCCTGCTAAATCCTCGCGCGCCTTGCATCTAAACCTTCTTGTGCCCTCGAGCCACCTTGAGGTGGTTAGGGTATTTGAACAGCCTGTAAAAAAATGGATGGTTTATTTTAGTAAAACTGGAAATTAGAAATAAATAGGAAATAAATAGAACCGTCCCCTTAAATTATGGATGTTGATAACAAATTAGAAAATTTGCGGCAGCTCATCAAACAACTCGAAAGTGTTGCCGTCGCTTATTCGGGAGGCGTGGACAGCACATTTCTCCTGAAAGTGGCGCACGAGGTGTTATCTGATAATGTCATTGCGGTAACGGCGCGATCATCAACGTATCCGGAAAGAGAATTTCGCGAGGCTGCTGATTTTGTTCAAAAGGCAGGAATCAGGCATGTGGTGATCAAGTCCGAGGAACTCGATATCGAAGGCTTTTCTGATAACCCCACCAACCGCTGCTATTTCTGCAAACGCGAGCTTTTGTCGAAAGTTATTGCGGTGGCACAAAGTAATAATATCCGGCATGTTGTGGAAGGCTCGAACGTTGACGATTTAGGTGATTACAGGCCGGGGAGACAAGCCATCCGGGAGCTGGGTGTGGGCAGCCCTTTAACGCAAGCAGGTCTCGGGAAGGAGGAGATAAGAATCCTGTCAAAACAAATGGATTTGCCTACCTGGCAAAAGCCTGCCTTTGCCTGCCTGGCATCGCGATTTCCTTATGGGCAGAAGATAACTCGTGATAAACTCCAGGTTGTGGATCAGGCGGAACAGTTTCTGCTGGACCTGGGTTTTCGGCAAGTGAGGGTGCGCCATCACGACAGTATTGCCCGCATAGAGGTGTCCGCGGCGGAGCGGGACAAATTCTTTAACACGGATATGATGGATCGGATTTATGAAAAATTTCGGCAATTGGGCTTTATGTATACGGCTCTTGATCTGAAAGGCTACCGTACAGGAAGCATGAATGAAGTTATTAATCAAAAGCAATAAGAAGGAAAGGAAAAAATCATCAGACTTCTCAATAGGAAATTAAGGAATTTTAATGAGTGTTTTTGAAATCAGCATGCTGATCTGCTTCGGTATTTCCTGGCCGTTTTCCATCTATAAATCCTACACCTCCCGTTCTACGAAAGGGAAAAGCCTGGTGTTCTTATATGTTATTGCCGCAGGTTATGTGGCCGGAATTTTACATAAGATATTTTATCATTTTGATGGGGTAATTGTATTCTACATCATTAATTTATTGCTGGTAATTGCCGATATTGCTCTTTTTTACAGAAATATGTGGATAGAAAAATAGAGGAAGCTCATAGCGGGGATAGCGGGGGATTTTTCATATATGGAAGAGATGGTTTTTTATATAGTTGATGTGTTTGCCGAGGAAAAGTTTGCCGGAAATCAACTGGCGGTTTTGCGCGGCGGAGCAAATCTTTCCCCGGATCAAATGCAGGCAATAGCCAGGGAGATGCATTTTTCGGAAACTACTTTCATTATCTCCGAAGACAAAACTGATGGCGGCTACGATGTCCGCATTTTTACGCCCTCAGCAGAGGTTCCGTTTGCCGGTCATCCCACATTGGGCACAGCTCATATTATCCGCAGTGAAATTCTCCGGGATAATCCGGCGGAAATTATTTTGAATTTAAAAGTCGGCCGGATACCGGTGACATTTCAGGAAAATATCAGTTGGATGAAGCAGGTCAGTCCGGAGTTCGGTCAGAAACTGGATGCCCATACTTTGGCCGATATTCTGGGGTTATCCCGGTCGGATATTGATGAGCGGTTTCCTGTCGAAGAAGTATCCACCGGATTGCCGCACATCATTGTTCCCATCAAGAAGCTGGATTCATTCAGCCGTGTACAGGTATCGCTGGCGAAATATTATCAGCTCATTAAAAATACCTGGGCCAAGCCCATCCTGATTTTTTGTCCGGAATCGCACACGGGATCAAATGATATCAGTGTCCGCATGTTTGCTGATTATTACGGCGTGCCCGAAGATCCCGCCACAGGAAGCGGCAATGGCTGCCTTGCCGCTTATCTGGTAAAGAACCGCTACTGGGGGAAGAGTGAAATTGATATCCGTTCCGAGCAGGGCTATGAAATACATCGCCCGTCACTGCTTTATTTGAGAGCAGCGGAAAGAGATGGCAACATTGAAGTCTTCATCGGAGGAAAATCGATCACGGTTGCCCGGGGCAATTTACTTCTATAAGTAAAACGGGAAGTGATAATTAACAAAAAAGGCTACCGGTGATTTCACGAGTAGCCTTTTTAGTTTTGGGAACAATTCTTGTTAAAAACACTAATCCGGAGCTGCTAAGAACCATGCGGTTGCAACTCAACAAAAGTGAGTATCGGCATAAGCTGCCTACACAATCAAATGCTATTTGGCAACTGCTGCTTTCAGGGCCTTACCAGCTGTAAACTTGGGAACTTTCTTGGCAGCAATCTTAATTGCCGCACCTGTCTGGGGATTCCTCCCTTTTCTGGCAGCTCTTTTAGCTACTGAAAAAGTTCCAAAACCAATGAGCGTTACCTTGTTGCCCTTTTTCAGGTCTTTCTTGACTGCATCCAAAAATGCATCCAGTGCTTTTGCAGCTTCCGCTTTGGTACATGTTGATTTTGCCATTTCATTGATGATGTCCGCTTTGTTCATTATTGCCTCCTTTTTTAGATTGATTTTATCTCCCAGAGCATTAATACTAATGCTTTATAGAGTAAACTAACACATATACTGATTTAATTCTACAGAAAAAAATGCTTTTTGCCCATAAAAAATTATTTTTTTTCTATAAAACCTGGATAACAGAATCCCGGCGCTAATAACAAACATATATCATCCTCGTTTGACATGCTCCGGGGAAAGTTGTAAAGTTTCCCCGGAATATTATCGGAGGTGCCGGAATGGAATTGTCACAAATTATCACTGCACGCAGAAGCATCAGAAAATTCGCACCGGGCGATATCTCCGCGGATACCGTAAACCTGCTTCTCGATGCCGCGCGTCTCGCCCCTTCGGGCTCAAATCTCCAACCGGCGCGTTTCATCACTGTTCAATCCTCTTCTGCCAAAGAGGCCCTGGCCCGGTGCACTTCCTACAAGTTTATCGCCAAAGCTGCGGTCATTTTTGTTTGCTGCGCCGACCTGGCAGCAATCACAACAAGGGACACCCGCGTGGGAGAACTCCTGCAAGAAGGCATCTTTGAAGGAGTGGAGATAGATATGAGTGACGGATACACTTCTCCCGTCATGGAGGCGGAAGCAGTCAAGGCGTATCTTTCGATGAATGTGGCCATAGCCGTGGAGCACATCGTCCTTAAGGCCGTTGATCTTGGTCTGGGCAGCTGCTGGATTGGCGGATTTGACCGTGAGCAGGTAAAAAAGTGGCTGGCACTGGATAAGACTATCTGGCCGGTAGCGCTTCTGCCTGTCGGGTATCCCGGCCAGTCGCCCAAGGCCAGACCGCGCTTCCCTTTGGATAAATACGTGCTGAAAAATCTTTAGAGAGTGAACAACAAGCTTTATCCCGCCGGTGTTTTCCGACTCCTGCATTCCGGGGTCTTTCCATCTCAATCCGTGGAATGGAGATACTTGCTTCGGTCAGCCAGGAATCTCTTATAAATAAGGAAATGATCTGTTTCTTCGTATGACACCGGCTGAATCTGTCTTTGATCGAAATTGTATATTCGGGCCCCGGGACAGGCCAGCAGGAGCGGCGAATGAGTAGCGATAATGAATTGAGCATGTCCGGCTGCCCCCATTTTTTTGACAATATCGAGCAATTCAATCTGGCTGCGCGGCGACAGACCGGTTTCCGGTTCATCCAGCAGATAGAGCCCCTTGATCTGGTAGCGGCTATGGAAAAAGGACATTAATGACTGGCCATGGGATTGGGTGGTTAATGATTGACCGCCGAAGTAATTAAGCTGCCCCCGGTCGGCCGCTGCCCATTCGTCTAATAGTTCCGCAAAATGCTGAAAAATATTGGAGCCGAAAAAAGATCCAGCGACCCGTCCATCGGTCCATTCCACCGAAATATACTTGCTCAACATGCCTTCATAGGGATTGTAATCAGGCCGGCTGCGCTGGGAATTGCGCCAGATATGGATATGGCAGGCTGTAGCCATTGCTTCCAGTAAAGTTGATTTACCCGTCCCGTTTTCTCCGACAAACAGTGTAACCGCCGATTCCAATTTGATCTGCCTTGTTTCATGAAAAAGGGGCAGGTTGAAGGGATAACTCTGGCGGGTCGGATATTTCTCCGGGTGCAAAGTAATTTGTTTCATATGCATGGAAAGATTCCCCAATCTCCATATGCTTACTCTGGTGAACACAACGAATTGCCAAAATCATATTTACAGAATAAATATCACTTATTTTATTGAAAAACAATCTCGTTTCCTGCTAATCTAATGCTGTGGGGTCAATCAGGTGTCCCTCACAAAGATGAAATCGACTATAAGGAGTGCGATTGTGGCTGCCGGTAAAAAGAACTCGTTAACCGATGTAGAAGGAATTATGGTTGGCCATTTCACGGATGTCCGGGCGGCTTGTGGCGTCAGCGTAGCTATTTGTCCGGAAGGGGCAACTGCCGGTGTGGATGTACGCGGTTCCGCTCCGGGTACGCGCGAGACTGATCTGCTGGCCCCGCTCAACCTGATAGAAAAAGTACAGGCGGTAGTGCTGACCGGCGGCTCGGTCTATGGTCTTTCTTCAGCAGATGGCGTAGTGCGCTGGTTGGCGAAAAAAGGTTGGGGGTTCCCTTTGGAGGATAATAATGTAGCCCCGATAGTTCCCGCTGCGGCTTTGTTTGATCTTGGCCGCGGTGCGTCCTTCATTCCGCCAATCGGTCCGGAATGGGGAGCACAGGCTTGTGCCAATGCAGGCAATGATGAGTTTCCGCTCGGATCCGTGGGCGCCGGCACGGGTGCACAATCGGGCGGTATTAAAGGCGGCCTTGGCACAGCCAGCGAAGTCCTGGATTCCGGATTGACGGTGGCGGCGATGGTAGCGGTGAATTCTCTGGGGACAATTATTGACAATATTACGGGCAGGCCCTGGGAAGTAAGAATGGAAGTGGAAGGAGAGTTCGGAGAACTGGGGCAGAGATCCGTGGTCAATAATGTGCCGCAATTTCCGGAGGCAGGCCGAAATACAACAATTGGCATTGTTGCAACCGATGCTGTTCTGACCAAGGCTCAGGCGCAAAAAGTAGCTCAAATGGCCCATGACGGCATGGCGCGGGCAATCCGTCCTGCCCATACCATGTTTGATGGCGATACGATTTTCTGTCTGGCAACAAATAAAAAAGATCTGCCCGATACGCCGGGATTCTTTGCGGCGCCAAAGGCAATGGCTATCAATGAAATAGGCAGGGCCGCGGCAGATTGTATGACCAGGGCTATCATCCGGGCGATACTGGCGGCAACCAGTTTAAACAGCATGGTAGCTTTTCGGGATCTGCAAAACCGCTGAATAATTGTGCCGACAAAAACCCGGCAAGAAGAAATATATTTGAGGAGAACGCATCATCATGCTGCATGTCGAACAATTCCGTTACGATGCCGATAATTTCGCTTATTTAATCTACGGGAAAAGTCAAGCCCTGGCCATTGACGGCGGGGCCTGGCAGGAAATGCTCGCTTTTCTGAAAAGCAACGGTCTTTCGCTGACGATTGTCACCAACACTCACGGACACTTTGACCATACCGGCGGCAATGAAAAGTTGCTCAAATTCACTAAAGCAGAATTTCTGGCCCCGAATGAGCTTGCCGAGAATAAGGAAATTCCTAATCGACGGGGAAAAAGTATCTTGTTTATCGGACTCCCGGGCATACGGCCGATTCTGTCTGCTTTCACACAGGCCAATATCTTATCTCCGGCGACACTCTCTTCAACGGCACCATTGGCAATTGTTTTACCGGTGATCTGGAGAGTTTTTATCTTTCCATCATGCGCCTGATGGCGCTGCCGGACGAAACAATAATTTATGCCGGACACGATTATGTGAAAGACTCTCTGGCTTTTGCCCGCCGCCTGGAACCGGACAACAAGGAAATTGACATTTTCCAGGACTCTTATGATTATAATCACGTCTATTCGACGATGGCCGATGAGCGCCGGATCAATCCGTATCTGCGCTTCAACGAAGAACCGATCATCAGGCTGCTGAAAAAAAGAGGCCTGCCGTGCGCCACAGAATGGGAGCGCTGGCAATCGCTGATGTCGATTGAATAGAGCAGAGTAAATGGGTGAGTATATTGCCCGGTTTGGGCAATGTTGGAAAATAATGTCGACGTGATGACTGAATACAAAATTGTCGCTTAAACTGGCGACAATCATTTCTTTTCCGGGAGGACAAGATGGCCGATAAACCCGATGTGCAGCAACCCCAGCCGATAAAAATCAACACTGCCGATGAAATATCCAGAGGCAGATACAGCAACATGATTCTGGCATCACACAGCCCGGACGAATTTATGCTCGACTGGCTATTGAATTCACCCAATGGTCCCCATCTGGTGGCCAGAATAATATTGAGTCCGGCCAATCTGAAGCGAACAATCGAAACTCTTAAGCTCGGCTTGCAGGAGTACGAAAAAAAATTCGGAGTCGTTAAGTTGCTGGAGACGGATGACCAAAATATTCATTAAAAGAAGAACTATTAATGAATCCCTGATTTAAAATCCGTTTCTTGATATTAAGTGTTTCTGGTAATCTGCAATTTTTTTGCTTTTTCCTGGAGAGCAATGTCTTCGGGGTCCGAAACTTTAATGACAATACCGTGGGGAATGCGCCGGGCATCCTTGTCAACATGGATGAAGGTGATGAAGCCGTCGAGAAGTAAATCTTCGGTGCTGTTGTCCACAACCTTTACGTATGATACCAGGCTGAGTATTTCCCGCCAGGACGATCTTGCTTTCAAAGCGGATGATGGAACCGTTGAGGATAGGCTTCATGAAAAGCATCCCGTGGATATTAAGACAGACGATGCTTTGCGGCCTGGTGAGGCTTGCGGCAGCGATAAAACCGGCCTCTACGAACCACATCGCCGTCTTTCCCGCAAACAAAGTTCCATGGTGGTTGAGGTCGTCGCCCTTCACCATATGATTGATGATATGTGCTTTGAGTTTCATGAGTCCCTCCTTGCAGTGTCTGTTTTTCGATTTACAGGGAAATGCTGGGCTTGCGGTTTGTTGCTCTTAACGCCACGCTGAGTTATTGAGCAGGCAAGTTCATAAATTATAATCCGGCCAATGTGTATCATGTTTCTGTTTGGAATTCAATTATGGAAATGGAATATACTTTATTGCCGTTGCCGCGGACATTGGGTAATATTCATTTCCGTTTTTTCTGATCCGTGACAGCTGAATATTTTTTTACTGCGCTATTTTTCTTAAGTGTATTCCCATTCTTTCTTGATGACCCCGGAATAAAAAGATGTATTGACAACATCATATTTTTACTTTAGGTTACGCTCCAAGTTTTAATTCCTTTTTTTGGAGATCAAAAGGTGAAAGATATTGGCTCTTTGGATATAGGTGGAAATTTTCATGGCAGCCTCATCGGCATGATTCTCGATGCGGGTTTCATGGTTAAATTTGTTTTGCTTTTACTCCTTATCTTTTCTGTAGTTTCCTGGGCAATCATTTTCCTGAAATATAAATATTACCGGAATATTAAAAAAGAAAATGAGTTGTTTAATGCTGATTATCTGAAAAGCACCAAGCTTTCCGATGTTCTGCCGGCAGCTAAAAAGTACAGCTATTCGACAACCGCGGAAGTTTTTCGCGTGGGCTATTCGGAATTAACAAAGACAAATAAACCTTTTAAGGAAGTAACTTCCGGGAGCAATGAAATCGGCCTTTCCTCACTGGATAATATAGAGAGATCTTTGAATAAAGCCTGTAATGCGGAAATGACCAAACTCGAAAGTGCTCTGGGCTTTTTAGCAACGACCGGTTCGGCCAGTCCCTTCATCGGCCTGTTTGGTACGGTATGGGGAATTATGGACACCTTCAAGGGCATCGGCGCCCGCGGATCAGCAACCCTTGCTGTTGTCGCGCCGGGTATTTCCGAAGCTCTGATTGCAACTGCCGCAGGGCTTGCTGCGGCCATACCGGCTGTTATTTTCTACAATTACTTTCTTAATCGCGCCAAAACAATGGTTCAGGAAATGGACAATTTTTCCGCTGAATTCTTAAACATTGTCGAAAGGTATTTAGTAAGAAAATAACCACGGCTTAATTCTACGGGAATTATAAATATGCGCTCCTTACGCAGAAGAAACAATCAGGACAAGCCCCTTTCGGAAATCAATGTCACACCATTGGTTGACGTTATGCTGGTGCTTCTGATCATCTTCATGGTTACGGCACCGATGCTTTCCATGGGCATTGACGTAAACCTCCCCCGCGTAAAATCAAAAAGCGTCGATGTTACCGAAGAAAAGCTTGTCTTAACAGTGAATGAAGCCAAAGAAGTTTATCTTAACAAGGTAAAGATAAGGCTGGGCGAACTCAATTCCAAACTGGAAGCCATATTCGCCAGCCGGATCGATCGGGAGGTATTCCTGCGGGCTGATAAAAATGTACCTTATGGGTTTGTTGTTGAAGTCATGTCGGAAGTACGCAAAGCCGGCGTTGACAAACTCGGAATGATCACAGAGCCTCCTGAGGATAAGAAATGACGTCCCCGATGTTTAACAATGGGTACAGTGGCAAAGAACCAAACCTCCACAACATGATCCTTCTCTCCCTGATTGCCCATTTCGTAGTAATCACGGTCGTTTTTGTTTCCCTGCCCACGTCATCAAGGCAATTGACCTTCGGGCCGATTTATTCCGTTTCACTCGTCAGCTCTGAAGCTGTTTCCCCGAGAAACCAGGAATCATCGCTATTCAAGGAGATCAAAAAATCCAGCGAAGCGGCCAAATCGGTTATTTACAAAAAGGAGATCAGCAGTATTTCCAAAACTCCGGTAAAAAAAGAAGAAACAAGCAAGTTAAATATTGAAAAAGCAGTCAGTGCTATTAAAGAGAAACAGCTCGGCGCAACAGAGCCCTCATCTTCCGCACGGACCAATTCGGGAAACCAGCCGACCAAAATGACGGCAGGAGATAAGACCGCCAAGGCAAATGAATACACTAATATTGTTTCCGCAAAAGTGCATAATAACTGGTCGATACCGCCGGAATTAAAACCCCGCGGCAACATCGTGACTGTTATCGAAATAAAGATTATGCGCGACGGATCGCTGGCCTACGCCGGATTTGAAAAGCGGTCCGGTAATAGTTTTTATGACGAGTCGGCGATGAAGGCGGTAAAAAAATCGGCGCCGTTTCCACCATTGCCGGGAGGTTTTTCCGATAACATCATGGAAATCGGCATTCGTTTTCATCCTTCACAATTACGCTGATCATCGGGAAAGGCAAAGAACCCCTCATGAGAAAAAATTTTATATCATTGCTGATGGCTTTATTGCTCGGCCCGCTTTTATTGATCAGCGGTGATGCTGCCGCCAAAGTATATGTTGATCTTGATTCGCCTAACTTCCAGCTTTTTCCGATAGCTATCTGTGATTTTGCCGTTAGTGATGCCGGCGTTGCTGCCCGATCCCAGGATTCCGGTGTTTTGCTTGCTGATGAAATCAAAAAATACTTAACACTGACGGGGTATTTCAATCTCCTGAATAAAAAAAGTTTTCTGGAAGATAACAGCGCTGATTATTCCTCCGGCAATATTGTTTTTGCCAACTGGACGATGATCGGCGCCGATTATCTGCTCAAGGGGAATTTATGGAGAAGCGGCAAGGACATAATGGCCGAATGCCGGTTATTCGATGTAATTCGCGGAGAGCTTATTTTTGGTAAAAAATATCAAGTCCGGGATAACGAACAAATAATTCTGGCCAGAAGAATCGCGTCCGATATCTTGTATGCCCTCACCGGCGATGAAGGTGATTTTAATACTCAGATTGCTTTTGTTGCCAAAAAGGGAATAAAAGCAGATATTTATGCTGTTAATTATGATGGATCAGACCTGAAAGCTTTGACCCATCATCGCTCTCTTATTGTTTCTCCGCGCTGGTCGCCCGATGGCCGTTTTCTGGCGTTTACATCATTTAGAGACGGCGACCCGGAAATTTATATTCGGGACCTGCAAAATGGTTCGGAAAGAAAAGTAGCTTCGTATGAAGGGCTCAATTTGTGCGGTTACTGGTCACCCGATGGGCGGAAAATATTGTTGACCTTGAGCAAGGACGGCAACGAGGAATTATATGTCCTCGAAATAAATAATTTAAAGCTGGAAAGGCTGACCAACAACTACTCCATTGACGTTTCTCCGGCGTGGTCCCCGGACGGCAAAAAAATAGCCTTTGTTTCCAACCGGGACGGATCACCGCAGATTTATTCAATGGATGCTGACGGAAATAATGTAAAAAGAATCACTTTCGAAGGGAACTATAACACTACACCTTCCTGGTCGCCGCGGGGCGGCAGAATTGCCTATGAAGGACTTATTAACGGTAAATATCAAATCTTCACCATTGATGAAGAGGGCAACAATCTGCTGCAGCTTACTTTTGATGCTGCGGATAACGAATCTCCTTCCTGGTCTCCTTCCGGCCGGCAGATTGCCTATAGTTCGAAGACAAATTCAAAAAGCAAAATCTGTGTTATGAATGCTAATGGCCTCAATGGAAGAGTGCTTAAGGAAGACAGCGGCAGCGTAATGATGCCGATGTGGTCGCCGCGCTTTAAATAATTTTACTCTGACCGATTTTTAGGGTTGTTATTTTCTTTTGTTTGCCGTATATAAGAAATAATTATGATAAGGCCTGAATTTGACAGGAATATTGAAAAACAGCGTGGTTGCCGGGCTTCGCCTTTATCCTCTCCGTTATTTTGTGAATAATTTCAATTGATGTAATATGTCAATTGTATTTAGCTTTTTAAAGATTATTAATTAACTCGAAGAGAAAGGAGATTATATAATGAAGAAGAACTTAACTTGGATAGGATTATTTATTGTACTTGTGTTTAGTTTCACTATGTTTGCCGGCTGCGCGGAAAAGAAAGCAGTGGTTAAAGAAGGCGCTGCTCAGGATCAGCAGATTGCAGCTGATCAGGCAGCAAAAGATGCAGCAGCAAGGGATGCAGCAGCAAAAGAGGAAGCCGACCGCTTAGCCCGGGAACGGGCTGAAAGAGAAGCTGCCGAGCGTCTGGCCCGGGAAAAGGCTTCAAAGGAACAGGCAGCGAAAGTTGAAGCGGCAGCAGTCGCCGCGGACCCCGTCAAAGATATTTATTTCGATTATGACAAATCCAACATCCGTCCCGATGCCCGCGAAGTTCTCAAGGCCAATGCAGATTATATGCTGAAAAACAGCGCCGCCTCCATCATTGTTGAAGGCCACTGCGACGAAAGAGGAACTGCCGAATACAATATGGCTTTAGGTCAGAGGCGTGCTCAGGAAGCAAAGAAATATCTGGTCAACCTGGGTGTAAAAGGATCGGCATTAAAGGCAATCAGTTACGGCAAAGAACGTCCGATTGATCCCGGACATGACGAAGCGGCCTGGGCAAAAAATCGTCGGGCTCACTTTGCGGTAAAGATAAAATAATTCAGGTCTGAGGTTAAAAATTGAGAAATTTTCTTTATCTCATTTTGCCGGTTATGTTGCTTGCATTAAGCGGCTGTGCCACAACAGACGATTTAAAAGCGCTGCGCTCTGAATTAAATCGGGGCGTGGAGGAAAAAGTTGCGGTTATTGATGATAATTTAGCCTCTTTGAAAAAGGAGCTGGAAAAAAACTCTGAGGTCCTGGCGCAAATAAGAAAAGGCAGCGCCAATACCGGGGCGGATGTCTCCGAATTGCGCGATAATCTTCAGCAATTGCGTGGTCAGGTGGAAGCATTAAGAAAAGACGTGGCGCGCAGTACGAAAAAGGAAGAGGATTACAAGGAAAAATTTGATAATCTGATTCTCAAAATCAATTTTATTGAGAACTTCCTGGAGATCGGCCGCAAGGATAGTTTAGTCGAACCAGGAGACAGGGGCAAAGCAGCAGGCAGTGCCGCCGCTAAAGATCCGGCCCGAAGACAGGACAAAGAGGTTCTATATTCGACGGCTTATCAGATTTTTAAAGATGGCAATTACGATAAGGCCCGGACCGAATTCCGGAACTTCTTAGCCTTATACCCTGAATCCGAGTATTCTGATAATGCTCAGTTCTGGATTGGCGAATGTTACTTTTTTGAAAAGAACTACGAGAAGGCAATTTTGGAGTACGAAAAAGTAGCCAAGAACTTCCCGGGTGGCAATAAAGTTCCATATGCTTTGCTGAAACAAGGACTATCCTTCCTGAAATTGAATGACAAAACCAGTGCAAAGTTAATTTTGCAGCAGGTGATCAAGGATTTTCCTAATACCAACCAGGCCCGCATTGCGCGCTCGAAGTTGCAGGAAATAAAATAATTAAGCCAGCTAAACAAAAAAAAGGGGGCCGAGATAAGCCCCCTTTTTTGTCAGATTATTTTGTTGCCGGATAAGGGTGCAAACAAGTCCTACCCGCCTAGTTGAGCCGCCATGTCTTCCAGTTCATACCAGCGGCTATATGCCGTTTCCAGTTCGCAATCCAATATCGCCAGCCTTTCGCTCTCCATGCTAATTTTCGCGGCATCTCTGCTTGCGTGAATTGCGGGCGAATTCAAAATGGCAGCCAACTGCTGTTTTTTCCCGCCCTTCCGGACGCTCCCTTCTTCCGCATCCGGACCCTTGATGGCACCGAAACAGCGCGGCAGATATCTCCCTTTTAAATTAATCGATTATTATCTCCCGCGAAGATCATCTGAGCTCTATGAGTATCAGTGCATCGCCCACATCTACGGTATCGCCCTGTTCCACCATGATATCGGAAATGCGGCCGTCAACCTCGGAAATAATATGAGTGTGCATTTTCATGGCTTCTAAATCGATAAGAATATCGCCCACCAATACGACATCACCTATATCAGGCAGTACTTTGCTGACTTTTCCTTTGATAGGAGAACAGATTATGCCCGCTCTTTTAAGGGTACCAATTTCGGTCGAAGTAAGATGTTTCTTCTCCTTGCTGCTCAGCAGGTCTTCCTTTTTTATGGATTGATCCAACGGAGATTTTACTGTTTCTTCCGCTTCCGCCATGGCCATGTAAACCTGATCGTCAATGATATAATGGTCATAGTTGGGGTAATTAAAAATTTCCGGATGGGTTTCTACATATCGCGTATCAAACTTGCGTTTTTTAAAGTCTTTTTCATCACAAATTGAAAGATACATGGGTATTGTTGTATTGGGTCCAATAATGACAAAATCCATCAGCGCCCTTTTCAGGCGATTGATGGTCTGTTCCCATTCATAACCCCAGACGATCAGTTTCACCAGCAGGGAATCATAAGCCAGGGGAATACGATATCCCCTGTATATGGTGCCATCCAGGCGGATGCCGGGTCCGCCCGGCGGGTTGTAGATATCGATATGCTTCCCGCCTTCCGGGAGGAAGTTGTTGTGGGGATCCTCAGCGTTAATCCGGACCTCGATAGCAATACCCTTGATGTGAATCTGATCCTGACGGAAATCGAGTGCCCGACCTTCTGCGATCAGTATCTGGTGGCGGACGATATCGATGCCTGTTATCATTTCTGTTACCGTATGTTCAACCTGAAGGCGCGTATTGACCTCCAGAAACCAGAATTCCCCGGTTTGTCGATCCACCAAAAATTCCACTGTGCCGGCATTTACGTAATGGGATTGTTTTATAACAGCTATTGCTGCCTGATGTATGTTTTCCAGAAGATCGCCGGGCAGATTTGCCGGCGCTACTTCGAGCAGCTTCTGATGACGGCGCTGGATGGAACAATCCCTGGTCCCCAGATGGACAACGTTTCCGTATCTGTCCGCCAGAACCTGCACCTCAACATGGCAGGCATTTGCGATCTCTTTTTCAATATATATCCGATCATCATTGAACGCCAGCATCGCCTCAGCGCGCGCCTGATCCATGTGGCCTTTAAGATCGGCATGTTCTTCCAGCTTTCTAATCCCTCTGCCTCCACCTCCGGCCGTGGCCTTGAGCATGATGGGGTAACCGTACTTCTGAACAAAATTGTTCATCTCCTCGATGCCGGCATCCCCGGCGGAGAGGCTTTGTGTTCCGGGAATCACTGTTATGCCCGCCCGTTCGGCAATCTGCCGGGCAATAACCTTGTTGCCCAGATTCTTGATAACCTGAGGAGGCGGACCGATGAAGATGATACCCGCTTTCTCGCAGGCTTCGGCAAACTCGGCACTCTCGGAGAGAAAACCGTAACCCGGGTGAATGGCGTCCGCACCTGTCTGATGGGCGGCCTGGATAATCTTTTTGATATCCAGATAATCCTTCACTGGCTGATCTCCGATCATTACGGCCTTATTGGCAAAACGCAGATAATAGGCATCACCGTCTGATTTTTCGTAAACGGCAATAGCCTGAATATTCAGTTCTTTCAGTGTCCTAGTAATGCGGAGGGCAATCTCACCCCGGTTGGCAATTAATACCTTCTCGATTTTCTTCATGTATCCTCTTCTTCTCCTCCTTGACAGATCACCTTGTTGGAAATCATTACTCGCCTTGAGCTTTTCCTATTTGTTTCTGAGTTATATGGTTGATTTTACAACCTGAAACACAACTCAAGAGTTTGATGTTTATAATGATCTTTTTTCATCACGTCAAGAAAAGTTCGCGCCCTGATGGTAAATCTTGAATTTTCTTAAATCAAAAGCCTCGCCGCAGGTCAGTTTTCGCAGGAGAAACATTTTCCTGGCTGCTTTTTCTCGCAATTGTTGTTTTGCTCTGGCAGGTGACAACACCAATATATCACGTAAGCCCCGGCTCCATTCAGAAAAAACACTTCTATCTAGCTGAGTTGTGCCGCCATGTCTTCCAGTTCATACCATCGGTTATATGCCGTTTCCAGTTCGCAATCCAATATCGCCAGCCTTTCGCTTTCCATGCTAATTTTCGCGGCATCCCTGCTTGCGTAAAATGCAGGCGAATTTAAAATGGCAGCCAACTTCTGTTTTTCCGCTTCCAGGCCGGCTATTTTTGGCGGCAGCTCCTGGAGTTCCCGAGCCTCTTTAAAAGTGAGTTTGCGTTTTTCGGCGGTCATTTTTTCTTTTTTGGGCTTTTCTTCCTTCAGCAGAACCCTTTCCGACTTTGCCTGCGCGTTTAGTTGCGTCAGCCAGTCATCATAACCACCGACATACTCCCCTAGTTGTCCCTCGCCCTCAAAGACAATTGTGGAAGTAACAACATTGTTGAGAAATGCCCGGTCATGGCTGACCATCAGAATGGTGCCTTTGTATTCCAGCAGCCGTTCTTCGAGCAATTCCAGCGTCTCGGCGTCCAGGTCGTTAGTAGGTTCGTCCAGAACCAGCACATTGGAGGGAATGCTGAAAAGTTTTGCCAGCAGCAGCCGGTTGCGCTCTCCGCCGGATAAGGACAAGACCTTGGACATGATCTGTTGCGGTGGGAAGAGAAAATCCTGGAGATAACCCACGATATGCCGGGGAGATCCATCCAGGAAGACAGTGTCGCTGCCGGAAGCGATATTATCCCTGAGAGTTCTGCTTTCATCGAGTTGAGCCCGCAGTTGATCAAAATAGGCAATTTTTATTCCTGTTCCCAGGCGGATATGGCCCTGCTGCGGCGCAAGCTCACCCAGGAGAATTTTCAGGAGTGTAGTCTTGCCGACGCCGTTGGGTCCGATAATGCCCACTTTATCGCCCCGGATGATGATGTTGGAAAATCCATTAATAATTTTTCTATGATCATAAGCGAAGCTGATATTCTCAGCCTCCACAACTATTCTGCCGCCTCTTTGAGCTTCCGTAATATTCAGGCGGGCCAAACCTGTCTGTTTCCGCCGAAGCGCACGTTCCTGACGCATCCGCAGCAGAGCAGTGACGCGGCCTTCGTTCCGGGTCCGGCGCGCCTTGACGCCCTGCCTGATCCAGACTTCCTCTTTGGCCAGCTTTTTATCAAAATTCTGCCATTGCTTTTCTTCCGCCTCCAGCAGGGCCTGCCGGCGCTGGAGATATGTCCGGTAATTGCAGGCAAAAGAAATCAATTTGCCCCGGTCGATCTCCACGATGCTCGTGGCCAATCTTTGCAGGAACGCCCGGTCATGGGTAACAAACATGATGGCCTTATTATAATTCAGCAGAAAATCTTCCAGCCAGAGGATGGCATCGATATCCAGATGGTTGGTAGGCTCATCAAGCAGGAGAAGGTCCGGTTCGGAGGCGAGCGCCCGGGCCATAAAAACCCGGCGCTTCATCCCGGCGGATAAGTTCCGGAATTCGGCATTTTCATTGAGCCCCGTCCGGCTGAGAATACTTTCGACCTGCAGGTGGTAATTCCAGGCGCCGGATGACTCCAACTGGTGCTGGACGCCGGCCAGTTTATCCAAGAGAACATTACCGCCCTTGCGGCTCATTTGCATGGTGAGGTCGTGATAACTTGTCAACAGATCCAAATATTTCCGGCCGCCGGCGGCCACGATATCATAGACAGTTCCCGGGAGATCATCCGGGACTTCTTGCGGCAGCAGGCTGACGGTTACCCCGTCGCTTTTAATGATTTCACCTGCGTCCGGAACGATATTGCCGCTTAAGCATTTCAACAGGGTTGACTTGCCTGATCCATTCCGGCCCAGAAGTCCAATTCTTTCCCCGGCCTCAATCTGGAGAGTGGCGGAAGACAGCAGGAGAGGTCCGCCGAAACTTACGGAAATATTATTAACCCATATTAATCCCATAATGTGTTGCTCGGTTCTTCAATCTTATAAGTACTGGAATATATTAATATCATCATCGATAATTGCATTAAACAGCCATCTGTTGGTTCGGTAATTAAGCCGGGAATGCCAACTAAGTCAGCCGGTAAAAGCGGATTCGTATTAACACATTTTTCAGTTTGCCGCATCATTCAACATTAATCTGACCAGGGAATAATATTTTGCTTGACAAACCAAGCAAATTTACATAGCTTTCGCCTTTAAATTTTTCTTCCATGGTGGTATTTGTTTATGAAGACATATATGGCAAAGGCAGAAATGCCGAATAGCGAGTGGTACATAGTGGATGCATCCGGTAAAACATTGGGAAGACTAGCTGCTGAGATCGCCCACCGGCTGAGGGGCAAACATAAAGCGACTTACACTCCGCATGTGGATACCGGTGATTTTATAATTGTCGTCAATGCCGAAAAGATTACCTTAACCGGCAAAAAGTTAACGGACAAAACTTATTACCACTATTCAGGTTATCCGGGCGGATTAAGAGAAACAAGCGCCGGGAAAATGCTGGCCGAAAAGCCGGAGAATTTAATACGTATTGCAGTTGCGGGAATGCTGCCCAAGACCAATCTGGGCAGAAAAATGTCGCGAAAGCTGAAAGTTTATGCCGGGAATGCTCATCCGCATGAAGCGCAGTGCCCGCATGTTTTAACTGTTTAATATTTCCATTTAAATATAGATTTATCTCAATTATTTACTAATTTTGGAGAAGGTATGACACAGGAACGTTATTATGCAACCGGTAAGAGGAAAAGCGCCATCGCCCGCATCTATATGAAATCGGGCAGCGGCAATATTGTAGTCAATAAAAGAAATTATGAAGAGTATTTTACCCGCCCCAGCTTAAAAATGATCATCAGGCAGCCTTTTGAAATTACAGGGAAAAATGGCCAGTTTGATTTATATGTTAACGTCAGCGGCGGCGGTGTTGCCGGTCAAGCCGGAGCAGTAAAGCATGGAATTTCTAAAGCCCTCCTGGAATATGATGTCCAACTGCGTCCCATACTGAAAAAAGCAGGTTTTCTGACCAGAGATGCCCGGATTAAGGAAAGAAAGAAATATGGGCAGCCGGGCGCAAGGAAAAGATTCCAATTCTCCAAGCGTTAAATTTCACAGGGGGGCTTCGAGCCTCCCTTTTTTTTGGAGTTTGATGATGAAAACAGCAATATTTGGAGCCAGTGGTTATACAGGGCAGGAGTTGATACGAATTTTAACAGGTCATCCGGAAGCCGAACTGGTCGCCGTAACTTCCAGGCGCTTTGCCTCTCAGCCGGTAACCGAAGTGTTCCCTTCTCTTTATGGTCTGACGGCTCTAAAATATCAGAATGCCGCACCTGCCGATATTGCCGCAGTATGTGACATTGTTTTTCTCGCCCTGCCGCATGGGATTTCTATGGAGATGGCCCCTTTCTTTATTTCCGCCGGAAAAAAGGTAATTGATCTTTCCGCTGATTATCGTTTGCGGGATGTCGCCACCTACGAAAAATGGTACGTGCAGCATACGAGCGCCGGTATCTTAAAAGACGCCGTTTATGGGATTCCCGAACTTTACCGGCAGAAGATAAAAGACGCATCACTTGTCGCCAATCCGGGCTGCTATCCGACAAGCATCATTTTAGGACTGGCCCCGGCCTTGAAAAACAAGCTTTTAGCTGTAGATACCATTATTGCCGATTCCGCTTCCGGCGTGAGCGGGGCGGGCCGGGAGCCGCAAACCGGTTCGCTGTTTTGTGAAGTTGACGGCGGGTTTAAGGCTTATAAAGTCGGCAAACACCGCCACACGCCGGAGATTGAACAGGAATTGAACGCTTTGGCCGGCGAAACATTTGCCATTTCCTTTACACCGCATTTGCTTCCTGTAAAAAGGGGGATTTTGAGTACAATTTATGCGAATCTCCGCAAGGATATTACTTTGCCGGAATTGCATTCCCTGTATTCATCTTTTTATGCGGCAGAGAAATTTGTGCGGATTTGTCCGGCCGGATCATTTCCGAATATTTCTTCCGTTTGCGGCTCTAATTTTTGTGATATCGGGCTGGCTGTTGATCCACGGACAAAGAGGGTAATTATCGTTTCGGCAATTGACAACCTGGTTAAAGGCGCAGCCGGTCAAGCTGTGCAGAATATGAACATTCTGTGCAACTTTAAAGAAGATGCCGGCTTGCAGACAGCCCCACTTTATCCTTAATTAACAAGTGGCATAAAATGCCTATAAAAATATTTCATACAGCAACAAGAAAAAAAGAAGTCTTCCAGCCGGTCGCGGAAGGGAAAATCGGCATTTATGTATGCGGCATTACTGCTTACGATGTTTGCCATATAGGGCATGCCCGTGCCGCTGTCGTGTTTGACGTAGTGGTAAGGCATCTGCGGTCACGCGGCTATGCGGTGACCTATGTCAAAAACTTCACGGACATCGATGACAAGATTATTGTCCGCGCCCAGAAAGAAGGAGTAATATTCTCTGAAATAGCCGAACGCTTCATCGCTTTGCATAATGAAGACATGGCGGCACTGGGGGTGGAAACTCCCACCATAACTCCCCGGGCTACGGAACATATGGACGATATGATTGCTCTCATTACCGTCCTGATGGAAAAAGGATTTGCTTATGCCATCGACGGCGATGTGTATTTTGCTGTAAATAATTTTTCTCCCTATGGCGGGCTTTCCGGCCGTAATCTGGATGAAATGCAGGCCGGTGCACGGGTTGACATCAACGACAAGAAAAAGAACCCGATGGATTTCGCCCTGTGGAAAGCAAGTAAAGAGGGAGAGCCTTGCTGGGATGCCCCCTGGGGCAAAGGGCGGCCGGGCTGGCATATCGAATGCTCGGCCATGAGCAGGCGTTATCTGGGAGAAACTTTCGATATTCATGGCGGCGGCGAAGATTTGATTTTTCCGCATCACGAAAATGAAATTGCCCAATCCCAGGCTGCAACCGGCAGGCCCCTGGCCAACTACTGGATGCATAACGGCTTTGTGAAAGTAAATTCAGAAAAAATGTCCAAATCATTGGGCAACATCTTCCCGATCCGGGAAATTTTGAAGAATTACTCCCCGGAAGTTTTACGCCTTTTCCTGCTGCAGAGCCATTACCGAAGCCCGGTCGATTATTCCACGGGCTCGCTCAATGAAGCCAGGTCAGGACTAATTCGGTGCTATACGGCGCTGCAGCAATTAAAAGAAATTGCGGGAACTTCAACCGGCAGCACTGCGCTGCCGGCCAATGACAAATCTCCGGCCCGCCTGGACGAATATATTAAGAGATTAAATGAACTGATGGAGAAATTTGATGCAGCGCTGGATGATGATTTCAACACCGCTCAGGGCTTAGGCTATGTTTTTGATGCAGTTCGACAGATTAACAATTTTATTACTGCGGAGAGAAATATGGCCACGGAAGGGAAGTTCATCTTTCGGCAGGCGGCAAATAAAGCCTTCGAACATTTTGGCGCAATTCTGGGTATTTTTCAGGATGATCCCGATAAGTTTTTCGTCTCCGACAAAGAGATGGAGTCCCGTAAAAGGGGCCTGGATATTGCAGAAATCGAAAGCATGATTAAAGCCCGACAGGAAGCGAGACTTAGCCAGGGACTGGTCCCGCGCCGATGAAATCCGCAGCAAACTTGCGGAGCTTCATATTGTCCTCAAGGATTCCAAAGATATCACCACCTGGTCGATAGAGTAACCGCCAATACCCGATCGCATTCCAACGCATACTTTGTGGCTGCCCTTTAAGAAGCCCTTAATCCGCCTTTGTCACGGAGCACGACCTGTACCGCCTGAGGCCATAGTTGATCATCGCCTTCCGATTTCTGAAATCTCCGAAATATATGGAAAAAATCAGGAAAGATGATATAAATGCATTAATTATATTTACAGTATCGAGAGGATCATAATGAAAAAAATATTCAATAAGTGGTCACTGTTGATTCTTATTCTGGTGGGAGGAGTCATCCTTTTAGTCCCTTATACTGACAGCAAAGTATCGGCACGGGATAAGGGAATATATAAAGATATTAAGACATTCAATGAAGTATTGGATCTGGTGAAAAAGAACTATGTTGATGAAGTGGAACCGCAAGCTTTAATCCAGGGCGCCATCAATGGCATGATTAAGACACTTGATCCCCATAGTTCCTTTATGAACGCTGAAATGTATAAGGAACTGGAGGTGGAAACGCAGGGGCGGTTTGGTGGAATCGGCATTGAAATTACTTTATTAAAGGATGTCTTGACGGTCGTTTCGCCTATTGAAGATACGCCTGCTTATAATGCCGGCGTGAAATCAGGCGATCAGATCATCAGAATAGACGGCAAATCCACGAAAGATATTTCCATTATGGAAGCCGTTCAAAAATTGCGCGGGCCCAAGGATACCAATGTAACGATTACCATTATGCGGGAAAACATGGAGAAACCCAAGGATATCGTGCTGAAACGCGCCATCATCCAAATTAAAAGCGTGAAAGCCAAGTCCTTAGAAGACAATATCGGCTATATTCGGATTGCTTCTTTCCACGAAAGGACAGCGGATGATTTACGGAAAGCGTTGAAAGAAGTCACCGGCAAACTGCATCCCATGAAAGGGCTGGTTTTAGATTTAAGAAATGATCCCGGCGGTCTGCTGACTCAAGCGATTGAAGTTTCGGATATGTTCCTTAAATCCGGCGGAATTGTTTCCACCCGCGGCCGGACCAAGAGCATGGAATCCAAAGTAAACGCCAGAGATGATGGCAATGAAATAACTTGTCCGATTGTCGTCCTGGTTAACGAAGGCACGGCCAGTGCCGCAGAGATCGTTGCCGGAGCCCTGCAGGACAATGGCCGGGCTCTGATTGTCGGCACACAGACATTCGGCAAAGCATCAGTACAGACAGTGATACCGCTGGAAGACGGCGCAGCGCTAAAACTAACCACTGCCCGTTATTATACGCCCAAAGGACGTTCCATCCAGGCGGAAGGCATCAAACCGGATATTATAGTTAAGTCTGCAAAACGCGCTGAGGAGGGAGATAGTGTCTGGAATGACCGGATCAGGGAAAAAGATCTGAAAGGCCATATTAAACCGGCTAAAGAGGACGGCACCAAGCTCGACGAAGTGCCAGTCAAGGAAATAAAGGATCCTGCAGATTTAATAAAGGATAATCAGTTGAAGACGGCCGTTGATATCTTGAAAAGCTGGGACATCATCAGGAAGAATTTAAGTCAATGATACACGGTGAAAATGAGCGAAGCGAAATTTGAAGCGTTAGTAGAATTGATCCCGAAGGCGAAGCCATTCGGGACCCGGACGGGTATATTCCGCCGCAGCTTGCAGCGGGGTGGTTCATTAACTGATTTTACCGAAAGGATTGTCGAAGATTAATCTATGAAGCTATTGAAAAGTCTCTTCAAGGGACTGCTGATTTTTTTAATAATTATCTCCATTGCCGCTATAATTTACGTCTTGCAGTGGAAAGAAGAGCCTGCGGGCATAAAAATGCCGAAGAAGGAAGTAAAGCAGGCGGAAAAGTCCAAAACCGCTTTGCCCAAAGCAGAGAAGGAAAAATCAGTAAAGGAAGCGCCGCCTGTTTCTAAAATACCGTCCGGGAAAGACAAAGAAAAGATAGTACTATCCAAGATCGGGAAATTACCGCTGCCGCAGCGTCAGGTGGCGATAATTATCGACGATATCGGCAATGATCTGGAGCCGGTGCGAGAGCTTCTGAAAATCGATGCCGACATAACTTTTGCTATTCTGCCTCTTTGCAGTCATTCGCGTGATGCTGCCGAAAAATTGCATACTGCCCGCCGGGAGATACTTTTGCATCTGCCCATGGAACCTGCATCCTACCCCCGGGAAAAGCCGGGCAAGGGCGCTCTCTTTACCGACATGAACGATAAGGAGCTTTTATTTCAATTGGATAGCAACCTGGCTTCAGTGCCCTACGTTTCCGGTGTCAACAATCATATGGGTTCAAAATTCATGGCTGATGAAGAGAAACTGAAGCTAATTTTTGACAGGCTAAAGAGTAAAAATTTATTTTTTATTGATTCGCGGACAACAACAAATTCGAAAGCTTCAGCCGCTTCTGAAAAATCAGGCTTGCCTGCTTGCTTCGCGCCAAGTATTTCTTGATAACAAACGAGACTATCAGGAGATTTACAAAATATTGGCCGGAATTGCCCGGGATACGGAAAACGGCGACCTTTCATCCATTATCATCATCGGTCATCCGCACCCGGAGACGATCCGGGCAATAAAAGATGCAACTAAAGTTCTAAGGGAAAAGGGAGTGGCGATTGTTCCCGTTTCCAAATTGATAAAAGATAAAGGGCGCCAGGGTTCTTCGTAAAAACTTTTCCGGACGCAGGGCCTTTTAAAGCCCAAAGAGAATATTTTTTTCTATGCAAAACAAACATGAATATCGATCATTGCTGCTGGGGTTGGCAATATTAACGATCAGCGGTTGTTGCTTCAGTTCTTCGGCAATTACCATGAAGGCTGATACAAGTTCAGCATCGTCAACGTATCATTATTCCCAGGGTGTTCTTTTAAGGCTGGATGGTCAGATAAACGAAGCAATTGCTGAACTGGAAAAAGCAATTGCCGCTGACCCCGGTTCCCCCTACCTGAAAACAGAACTGGTTTCTCTTTATGCGGAAAAGGGCGACCTTTCCAAGGCTGTGAACATGGGCGAGGGGATGCTTGCCGGCAATCAGGACGACAGCCGGCTGCAGCTTATTATGGGCAGTTTATACCTGAGCACTCGTGAATACCCGAAGGCTATCAAAGCCTACCAAAAGGTAATTGAACTGGAGCCGAAGAGTTTGATCGCCCATCTTTATCTGGGAACTATTTATGCGGAAGAAAAAAAATATGATCAGGCCGAAGACATCTTTGCTAAGCTGCTGAAAATTGATCCCGAAAACGTCATGGGCATGTATTATTATGCTAAAGTGTTGTCGGCAATGAAACGGTTTGATGATGCCGCCGCGATGTATCAGAAAGTCATTTCCCTCAGACCACATTTTGAAGCGGCATTATTTGATCTGGCTTCGGTCTATGAGAAACAAAATAAAATAGATAAAGCCATTGAAGTTTATCGCAGCTACATTGCAATCAATCCTGCCCGGATAAAATTACGGGTGAAAATAGGAGACCTTCTGATTAAAGATAAAAAATATGAAGAGGCGCAAAAAGAATTTCAGGCGGTTCTAAAAGTTACACCCGACAATAATGAAGTAAGAATTGCCCTGGGATTACTGTATTATGAGATGAGGCGTCTTGAGTCGGCGATTGAGGAATTTCAGAAAGTCCTGGATAAAAATGCCGGTGACGACAAGGCCCGTTACCTGCTGGCCTCTGCCTATGAAGAAAACAAAAACAACAAAACAGCGCAAGAGGAATATTCAAAAATATCTTTTACATCTGAATTATACACCAATGCCAGGATTCGCGCCGGCATGATTTTAAATAAAGAAGGAAAGCTGCCGGAGGCAATTACCGTCATCAATGAATCCATCATCAAGAAAAAGGGACAGGTTCCCCTTTATCTTTATTTGTCTTCCCTTTATGAAGAAAAAAAAGATATGCTCAATGCTGAAAATATTTTAAAAGAGGGGATTGCAAGTTCGCCGGCGAATGTCGATTTGCATTATAGTTTGGGTGTCATTTATGAAAAAACAAATCGTTTCCCGGAGAGCATGAAGGAAATGGAAGCGGTTTTAAAGATTGATCCGGACCATGCAGAGGCGCTTAATTTTATCGGTTACAGTTATGCCGATCGCGGTCTTAACCTTGATGAGGCCGAAAAAAAGATAATTAAGGCATTGAAGATCAAGCCGGACTCGGGACATATAATTGACAGCCTCGGGTGGGTGCATTTTAAGCAGGGGAAATTCGACAGCGCGCTTTTGCATTTAAGAAAAGCAATGCAAATCATGCCTGCCGATACTGCCATCATTGAGCATTTGGGTGATGTCTACCTCAAACTGGAAAGGTTTCAAGAAGCCCGGGAGATGTATGAAAAAGCGCTGATAATTGATCCGAACAATAAATCAGTGCAAAACAAACTGAATGATTTGAAAAATAAAAAGTGAAGCAATTTACTTTCGGTAAAATAATCCTTATTCTGATAGTAACTCTGCATGTTGCCTGCGCTAGACAGGCGATCATTTCTTCTGACCCTTCAGCAGAAAAATCACTTCTGTCAATTTCCGAATCTCTTCCGGAAACCGATATAATGACTGCGATAGCTCAGATCGATCTGGTTGTGCCGGAAGGTCACTATCCGGCCAGAGCGGTTCTCATTCTGAAAAAGCCGTCATATTTGCGTTTGGAACTTCTGCCGCCGATTGGGACACCTGATTTCTTTCTGACTGCAAATCCCAACGAAATGAAAATTTTATTGCCGGGCAAAAATGAATTTTATTCGGGGAAACCTACCGGTCATAATTTGTCGCGTTTCCTGCCCTGGCAATTTGATGTTGGAGATATTGTGGCTGTGTTTGCCGGCGCCTATCCGCCTTTGACCGGTGATGTTAATTATTTGCGTTATCCGGAAGGAGACAACGTGCGGATAGAAATGAAGTCTCAATCCGGGATTGCGCAGACAGTCTGGCTGGGCCCGCAGGGTCGTTTAACCAGGCTGGTGCGCAGCGATGAATATGGCCGGGAGCAATATAGCGCTGAATTTGCCGATTATGCTGAAGACAGCCCGATGGCAGGAAAAATATCTCTCCGCATGGCTGATGGCAGTAGTTCCATTACTGTGAAATATTCCGGCGTCAAAATTGAAAGAGCAAAAGATTTATCAATTTTTGATTTGCCCGTCCCTGCCGGATTTAAGACAATTATTCTGGATTAATATCAACTGACAGGTTGACGTATTGAAAAAAGTATGCCAGAGTGGCTCCGGCTCTGGAAATATTTTAGTGCCATTTTAAGAAAATCGGCAGCAAACTGGGAAAATTATAGTCTGTGTATGGCATCGGATGATGACGATGTGTTTCCTCAAAGTATGTGCTGCGGTATTTTCAACTCACGGGGAGAGCATGGCTAAAAAATATTTATTGTCAATCCTGGCAGTCGTCATTTGCCTGTTGCTGATGCTGCCGGTACCCTCGGTTGCAGGAGATTCCAAATCGTCGATAAACAAGCCTATTACCGGAAATCTTTATCACCTCAGACCGGCCGTGATCAACGGAAGCTTGTGCTTCGCTCCGCCTTTGCCCTGGTAGAAGATCAACAGACGGGAGAACTGCTGATTTCAAAACAATCAACGACGGTTTCCCCTATCGCTTCCATAACCAAACTGATGACCGCGATGGTAGTGCTTGATGCCGATATAGATCTTCGCGAAACAATCACTATCGAGTCCGGAGACAAAGACATTATCCTCCATAGCCACTCCCGCCTGCCGATCGGAACTTCCCTGACGCGCGGAGATGCACTGCTGCTGGCCCTGATGTCTTCCGATAATCGCTCGGCACATGCTCTGGGGAGAACTTATCCCGGTGGTTTCGCCGCCTGTGTCGCTGCGATGAATACCAAAGCCCGGTCGCTGGGATTGCTGGAGACGCGCTTCGATGACACCACCGGACTATCCAGCGGCAATGTTTCCTCGGCGCGCGACCTGGCGCGATTGATTGATGCCGCCTACAAGTATCGCCTTATCCGGGAATACACCACCTGCAAAAATGCTGTTGTCCATACTGGACGACGCACACTGCAATTTCGGAACACCAATCGGTTGATTCAAAACCCGCGCTGGCAGATCGGCCTCTCCAAGACCGGTTTTACCGGTGAGGCAGGCCGCTGTCTGGTGATGCAAGCCCAGGTTGCCCGGCGTCCCGTGCTCATCGTTCTGCTCGATTCTCAAGGCAGGCTGACCCGTGTCGGCGATGCCAACCGCATCAAACGGTGGCTGGAGGAACCGTCGGCATCATCACAAACGCGAAGGGGATGATCAATACTATTTTTGTTTTTTCCATCCGCAGTATTTGCAATTCCTGGAATAGTTAAATCATCGATTATGTTTTTAAATAAGAAGCAGCGGGCAGGGCCTGCTATCATCTTTGATGGCGAAATGGTCTCAGCACAGCCTTCATATTTATTTCTTCTTGTACAGATACCTCTCGAAGAAGCGATTATAATTTGTCCAGTCGGAATCAGCGTTGCTCTCGGCAGTGAATGTTTGAAAGGCATTGAGTTTGGCATCGAGATCATCCATATAATGGACAGCCAGCGCCTCCATCGTCTTGGGACGCTTGGGCGAGCCGAATTCAAATTCCCCATGATGGCTCAAGATGATATGGCGCAGTTCCAGCGCCAGTTGCGCCGGAAAATCGGGAATAGCGGCGATTTTTGTAAGCAGGCGCACAACGGAAAGCTTATGCTCCAGGAGGCCGGCTAGGTAAATATGACGGAAACATCTAGCGGCAGAAGCTTTTGCAGAAGTTCAGCCGTTTTTTCCTCTTGAAGAAATTTATGTTGAACTTTTCAGGAAGACTTTTTTCTGCCGAAGGGAATGCCCAGCTTTTTCATTTTTGTTCGCAGCGTCGAGGGATTCATCTCGAGAAGTTTGGCCGCTCCCTCTTCTCCACCCACCCGGCCGCCGGAGGTTTTCAACGCGCGGATGATGTGATTAGATATAACGTTATCAAGGGCGCTTATTTCTTCGTTATTCACAGGGGGGATGTTTATAGCCGCACTGAGAACAGCATCTCCGATATCATCAAAGACCAGAGGCTTTCCCCTGCTTAGAATCAGAGTGCGCTCCACCGCATTATGCAGTTCCCGGACATTTCCCGGCCAGGAATAATTCATCAGTTTGTCAATGGCGCCGGGCGCCAGGGTCGGAACTTCGACTAATCCCATCTCCCGGGCTCTCTTCGTCATAAAATGCTGGACTAAGGCTGGAATGTCGGCGAGCCGTTCGCGCAAAGTAGGAATCAGGACGGGAAATACCTTAAGACGGAAATACAGGTCTTCACGAAATTTGCCATTGGCCAGCATGGCTTCCAGGTTCCGATGAGTTGCCGCGATTACCCGAATATCCACGGGAAGAACCTCCGCCCCTCCTACCCGTTCAATTTCCTTTTCCTGGATAACGCGCAGGAGACGGACCTGCGCTCCGGGCGTCAGCTCGCCGATTTCATCGAGGAAAATAGTGCCGCCGTGCGCCCGTTCAAAACGACCGCGTTTCTGAAACAGCGCCCCGGTAAATGCGCCTTTCTCATGGCCAAAAAGCTCGCTGTCCATAAGCGACTCCGGAATCGCGCCGCAATTGACCTTGATGAATGGGCCATTGCGGCGCGGTGAGAGATTATGAATAGCGGTCGCGATTACCTCCTTGCCCGTACCCGTCTCGCCCAGCAAAAGGACGGGACTGGTCAAAGGTGCCACCTGGCGCGCCATTTCCATGACCTGTTTCAGGCCGAAGTTGGCGCCGACTATTTCATCCCCGGCCTGCTGCCGCAGTTCTTCCTGAAAATACCGGTTGTCCTCTGCCAGGATGTCTTTCAGACGCAACACTTCGCGGTAGCGAATGTAATTGCTGAAGGCAATGGCAAAGGGTGCGTTCAGCAGGAAAAAGAGCCGCACATGTTCATCGGTATATTTATCCCCTGCATGATTTCCAATAGAAATACCTCCGAATAAATTCCATTCCGGATTCGGACCGATGGCCATAAACGACGCGTTCGGGCTATCCATCATACTGGAAAGAAGCCCCATCACCGGATGCTCGTTGACACGATCGGCCACTATATCGCTCCGATGATAAATGTGAGGCTTGCGATCAGTATTCTTGATAATGTCGTTGATGACACGGCGGGCTTCCGGCTGAAAAGTCAATTTAACGGAGCAAATCTGTCCACCCTGAAGATCAGCTTTGGCCAGTGTTTCCGCGCTACCAGTGCCGGGATCATAGACACTCATAAAGATCATATCGGCGGGGATGTGCTGGCGAATGTATATCAAGCAGTTCCAGAGCGCCTTTTCAATTTCCAGACTGCCACAAATTCGCAATGTGGCTTCCCGGAAAAAATCTTTTTCATCGACCATGATGCCCTCCCGTGGATTAACTCTATATAATGTATCTTATACCATACTTAAAACAATAAGTGTGCAATGAAACAGTTATTTGTGCTGTATAAAACAGTTGCCGGAGTGTATATTTCTTATCTATTTGTATTTATTGTATATTATTTTTGGCATATTTTGAGCATATAAAGACTCAAAAGGAGTATAACACAACATGAAATGGTTGGAAAATCTCTACAAAGAATTATCTGCAGCATAAACCATTTTGTCCATATATTGTTTTCGCAGGCTCGTTTTTCTATGAAAAGGACATGAACAAGGTGAAGAAGGTGGCTCTGGTGATGGAAATCTGAGCGGGTGAGGGCAACCTGTATGAAAACAGAGGACCTATTCAGGGATAAAGTCGTAGCGGTGACCGGCGGCGCCAGCGGCATCGGCGCGGCTCTGTGTCGCCGGTTCGGAAAAGCCGGGTCGCGGATTGCGCTTCTGGATATAGATAAGGGCGAGATAGATGCGCGCGTCAAAGAACTGACTTCCGGCGGCATAGAAACCATCGGGCTGAAATGCGACGTTACCGTCCGCGACGAATGCGAAGACGCTATCGAAAGTGTTATACGGCATTACGGCTGCATTGATGTACTGGTCAACAACGCGGGAATCACCCAGCGGAGCCCGTTTGTGGAAACAGACGTTTCCGTTTACCGCCGCGTCATGGATGTCAATTTCTTCGGGGCGCTTTATTGCGCGAAAGCCGCCATAAAAAGTTTGATCGAAAAGAAGGGGATGATAATTGTAACCTCAAGCCATGCGGGGTACAGTCCCCTGATCGGCAGGACCGGATACAGCGCGAGCAAGCATGCCTTGCACGGGCTCTTCGAGAGCCTGAGATCCGAAGTTAGAGAACAGGGCGTCCACGTGATGATGGTTTGTCCCGGATTCACAAGGACCAATTTGCAGACCCGGGCCATTGGGTCAGATGGAAGTGTTACCAGACACCCGCAGTCGACCTTCGGCAAGCAGGACACACCTGAACATGTTGCACAAGCCGTCATGCGCGGCGCGTTGAAGCGCAAGAATATCATTGTGCTAACGCCGGTTGGCAGGCTTTCCTATTTCATGCACCGTCTTGCTCCGGCACTGTACGAAAAACAGATGGCAAAAAGATTGCGCTCTGAAGTTGAACGATAACAGATAAAGCGGAATTAACCGGGACATGACTGCCGCAAAAACCACTTTTTAATAAGGAGAATTGGACCATGAATTATCCACTGGAAGGGATCAGGGTTATTGCTCTCGAGCAGTACATCGCGGGACCGGACTGTTCGATGTGGCTCGCCGACTTTGGTGCCGAAGTAATAAAGATCGAAAGGCCCGGGAAGGGAGAACCTCGGCGTAATTATATGCCGGCGGTGCAGGATGATAAAGGCAACTGGGCTTTTGGCGGGTTCAAGGTCTACAACAGGAATAAAAAAAGCGTCACCCTGGACATTCGTTCCGAGAAAGGTAAACAAATATACAAAGATCTCGTCGCTCAAGCTGATGTGGTAATCGAAAATCTCGGCCCTCGTGCCGTTGATCGGTTAGGTCTCGGCTACGATGTTCTCTCTGCGGTGAACCCGCGTCTCATCTATGCCGCGATAAGTGGATTCGGAAGGAGAGAAGATCTGCAAGGTATATATTCCGATCGCCCCGCATTCGACCCGGTAATTCAGGCGATGGCGGGCATCCTTGATCATATTGGAGAGGAAAACGGTCCTCCCCTCTGGGGGCTTCCCGGTCTTGCCGATCTTTATACCGGCGTAGTTACCGGCTATGCCATCATGCTTGCCCTGTACATGAGGGAAAAAACGGGGGAAGGGCAGTTCATCGATTCCAGCATGTATGATACTCTCGTCTCATTGAATGCGATGACGATAATGGTATACTCGTTTGCCGGCCTTGTAGTGCGGCGCGGTACCGCGGGGAAGTTTCAGTACCCGATGGGAACTTTCCGGGTAAAAAACGGAAAGTATGTCGCTCTGTTGGTGGCGAATGACAATGTGTGGAAAAAATTCTGCAAAGCCATCGGTCGCGAAGATCTTGTGGACGACCCGAAAACCCAAAATGGCCCGGCAAGGGTGCAGAATAAGGATTACCTGGACCCGATCGTTTCGGAATGGATGGAGGCCCGGACGAGCGAAGAGGTTGTGGATGAACTGCTCAAAGAAAATGTTCCCGTTGGCCCGGTAAACTCGGTCGACGACTTGATTAATTGTCCCCACCTCAAGGCAAGGAAAATGCTGCTGGAAATCGATGATCCGATTGCCGGCAAGCGTGTGTTTGCCAACACGCCTGTGCGGATGTCGAAGATGAAAGACAGGATTCCCACCACCGCACCTGACCTGGGCTCGCATACCGAGGAAATACTTATGAACCTGCTCAATTATGATTCCGATAAAATTGCCTCGTTGAGAACTGAAGGGATAGTGTAATTAAAAAACTTTTCCTTTATCCTATCGAATAAGGAGAGTTGTCATGAAAGAAGTTGTTATTGTGAGTGCGGTGCGCACACCATTTGGAAAGTTCGGTGGGCAATTGAGGGATTACAGTGCCGTTGATCTGGGTACAATGGCGGTCAAAGCAGTTATGAAAAAGATCGACATCGATCCGAAGGAAGTTAATGAGCTTATCATGGGGGTGGCGGTGCTGTCAGGGACCGCATCGGTGGCATCACGGCAGATTCTCTTTACCACCGGGCTCCCGCCGCAGACGTCTTCTCTCACCATCGACAGGGCGTGTTGTTCATCAACAACGAGTGTCGCAATTGCGATGAGAAACATTCAGGCGGGGGAAACCGATGTTGCCATCGCCGGTGGAATGGAGGCCATGAGCCAGACGCCCCTGGTCGCGCGCGGTATACGTTGGGGTGGTGTTCGTCTCGGAGGACTGATGCTCGAAGAACCGCTCTTCATGCGAAACCCGATCGTCAATATACCTATTGCCGTTGGCGTTGGGGAAGTGTCGCTTCAGTATGCCGTCAGCCGCGAAGATCAGGACGTCTGGGCTCTGGGAAGCCATAAAAAATACTTTAAAGCACTTGAGGCCGGGAAGTTCCAAGAGGAGATTAGCCCTGTGGAGATACCGCAGAAAAATGGCGATCCGGTGATCATGTCTTGCGACGAGTCTCCTCGCGAAGACACCTCCATCGAGAAACTTAGCAAACTGGCACCGGTTTATGGCGGCAAGACCGTTACTGCGGGAAATGCACCGGGACTCAATGACGGTGCCACGGCAATCCTGCTGATGTCACGGGAAACCCAGGAGAAGATGGGATTGGAGCCACTGGCAACAATCGTCTCCTATGCTAATATGGCCGGCGATCCGCTTGCGTCGCCATACATGCCGGCACAGGCCATTGCGAAAGCCCTCAAAAGGGCTGATGTGAGCATGAAGGACCTGAAGCGTATAGAGATTAACGAGGCCTTCGCCGCCACCCCTCTTGTGAGCACCAAAGTGCTCAGCGATGGTAATATAGAGATCATGGAAAAATTAAGATCCATCACCAACGTTAACGGCGGCGCCGTCGCCATCGGCCATCCGACAGGTGCAAGCGGTGCGAGGCTTATCATGAGCCTTGTCTACGAATTGCGAAGACTCGGCGGCGGTCTGGGCTCGGCGGCAATATGCGGGGGCTACGGTCAGAGCGATGCTCTGGTAATAAGGGTTGATTAAAAAATTTACCGTCAGGAGTGATTCCATGAAGATTATAGAAAGCGAAATTGCCTACAAATTCACCTACAAGGATATTGTTGATATCATCAAGATCATTGATGACGCATCGTGCCATGAGTTACAGATTGAACTGGAGGACTTGAAGTTGAAGATTGTCAAGGGCAATATGCATAATTCTGCTCCCCTTGCAACAACTGCTGTTGTTCCCCCGGTTCCTGCCGTGAGCGAACCACGAACCGGGACAGCTGCCGAGCAGCCATTAACAAAGAGTAAACAGAAGACCGTGATCAAGCCTGTCCATAAGGAAGACGCTTCGAATAAAAAAAAAGAAACGGCAGGTGAAGAGAAAATAGAAGGTGTTCCCATATTATCTCCATTGGCCGGTACGTTCTATTGTGCACCGGAGCCGGGAGCAAAACCATTTGTGGAAATTAATGCCAGAGTTGAAAAAGGCCAGCAGGTGGGAATTGTGGAGGTAATGAAGCTGATGACCAATGTTAAGGCACCAAAGAGCGGGGTGATCAGGGAGATAAGGGTGAAGAATGAGGAAACGGTCAGCATGGGTCAGATATTAATGATGATAAATCCTTCGTAATACAGGATTTTTTAATGGAACCGGAGGTGTGGCTGTGAGTAAATTATTCATAAACGAAGAGACATTCCGTGATGGACAGCAATCGCTGTGGGCCAACCGTATGACGACAGAGTCTATGATTCCCGCCGCACCCATGATAGATAATGCGGGATTCGACAGCGTAAATATCATGAGCGGTTCAGCCTTTGAATCCTGCATACTTTACTTGAGGGAGAACCCCTGGGACCGTCTTCGACTGCTGTGTCATCTAATGCCGAAAACCGATCTCCAGATTCTGATACGCGGACGAAGTGCCTTCGGATGGAAGCGGTTTCCCAACGACGCCATTGAACTGCTTATCACCTGCCTGATGAGAACAGGCATCCAGGGGCTTGCGGTATTTGACGGACTCAACGATATCCGAAACCTGAAATGGCATATCGAAGTCGCGAAAAAGCTCGGTCTGCAGATACACCCGGCCCTGGTTTATACACTCAGCCCTGTGCATACGGATGAATACTATAGTGAAAAAGCACGACAGTGCAAGGAGCTTGGTACTACCAGCGTTAATCTTGCGGATGCCAGCGGCCTGCTTACACCGGAACGTGTGAAGACGTTGATCCCCGCCATACTCGACGCGATAGGCGACAAGATGTTCAGTTTCGTGAGTCACTGCCCGGCGGGTATGGGTGTCAATAATTATTGTGAGGCCCTTAAGCTCGGCGTGAGAAATATCTCGACGACTAGCCTCCCGTTGTCTTACGGAATGTCTCTCCCGTCGACGACCGAAATGGTCTGCCATGCGCGCGAAATGGGCATCGAGGTGGCGGTTGACGATGACCTGCGCAGGCGGATTGATGACTACTTCTACTGGGTCGCTTACAGGGAGAAGAAGCCTGTCGGACAACCGGTTGGCTTTTACAAGGAACTGTGGGAGAAATACTCGGCTCACCAGATACCGGGGGGAATGATGTCGCACCTCACCAGTCAACTCAAGGGCCTCGGCCTCGAACATCGGCTTCCCGATGTGCTTGTAGAGGCCGGAAGGGTGAGACAGGAACTCGGCTACCCGGTTATGGTCACGCCCTTTTCCCAGATGGTGGGCGTACAGGCAGTTTTTAATGTGATTGAAGGCGAGCGATACAAGACAGTGCTTTCAGATCTGGTGTTATATGCGAGGGGCTATTACGGCGAATCGGCCGCGCCGATTGATCAGAATGTCAAGGATAAAATACTGGAAAAAGAAGATAGGGAACCGATCAATCCGGCCGATAACTTTAATGAACCAATGGTTAAAAAGGCAAGAGAAAAACTGGGCAGCGGTATTTCCGATGAAGAGCTGCTTTTGCACCTGTTTTTCAGTGAGCCCACGCTTAAAGAGTATAACAAAAATAAGCGGGTAATTTCCTTCCCTATCGTCAGAACGCCCCTTGTCGCACTGGTTGAGGAACTGTCCAGGCGCAATGATATAAAAAGTTTTGCGATGCAAAAAGGTACACTGAAAGTGCAACAGGTGTTCTGACCATCGGAGTGGTATCCGCTTTGATATTGTTGAATGCTTCAGGACTGACTTTTGTTAGTGGATGCCGAGATTGAATAGTGATTTCAGTTGTTGAATCCCTTTCTCGGAGGAAGTTCATGAAAGACATATCTAAAACCGCAGATAATAATTTTTTAATGTCCAAGAGGCACTCGCTGTATATCTTTTCCCTGCTTTTTCTGCTCTATATGTCTGATTATATCGACAGAATGGTAGTGGTCTCCCTTTTCCCCTATTTCAAAACCGACTGGGGTCTGTCCGATACGCAGTGTGGACTTATGGTTTCAGTGGTTTACTGGTCAATTGTTATTTTTTCCGTTCCCGCAGCGGTTATTGTTGACCGGTGGAGCAGAAAGAAGACTATCGGCATCATGGCACTGTTATGGAGTGTCGCGACCGCAAGCTGCGCCTTTACGCAGAACTTCGGTCAGCTCGTTGTCGCGAGAACGGCCGTGGGCATCGGGGAAGCGGGTTACGCCCCGGGCGGTACGGCTATGATAGCGGCCCTTTTCCCCGAACGCATGCGGTCAATGATGGTGGGTTTATGGACGGCCGCCCTGCCGATTGGGAGTGCGATCGGGATTATGGCCGGTGCCTATATCGCGGCAAGATATGGATGGCGGCATGCTTTTGGCATCGTTGCCATTCCCGGACTTATTATTGCTGTTCTCTTCTTTTTCATAAAAGACTACAAGACAGTAGTACTCGAGAAGAATAATGATGGTGTAAAGAATTCCGCGAAAAAGATGAAATGGTCGGGATATGCGCGCCAGTTTATGCATACCCCGTCCCTCATTCTGACGTACCTGGCATTTTCGGGAAGCATGTTTCTTACTGCGGCCTATATCAGCTGGCTTCCATCCTACCTGCAGCGTGTGGGAAACCTGACCATGGAGCAGGCTGCCTTCAGGGGAAGCCTCGTCATGCTTCTTGCCATCATCGGATTTCCGCTGGGGGGCTTCATCGTCGACAGGTGGCGGGAAAAACGTATTAATGCCAGGCTCGTGTTTCCGGCAATCTCGGCATTTGTTACTGCATTTATTTTTTTTACCGCCTTCTATTTTTTCACCGGAAACATCCAGTACTATGTGCTCCTTCTCGGCGGGGTTACGGCCAGCGCTTTTTCTCCCGCCGCGATTGCCGTAACGCAGGATGTTGTTCACCCAGGCCTCCGCGCCACGTCTTACAGTTTCTGTGTTATTACGCAGAACCTGCTGGGCAGTTCGATGGGACCGCTATTCGTCGGCATCATTTCCGACATGTATGACATCACCACGGCAATGATGATCGTGCCGATCTTTTCCATCGTGGCAGGTATTCTCTTCTTCATCGCTTCATTTTATTACGAGGGGGATATCGCCAAAGTGGAAAGAGTACAACTGTCGGTGGAACACTGAGAGAGCGCAGCGAGAGTGTATGCATACAGTCTGTATGGTCACAGAATCCCCCAAAGGAGAAACAGTATCGTGATGCTCAACAGGGAACAGTGTATTGGCCTGGTGGAAATCGTATCGAAGTCAGGCATTGATGTCTTTGAACTGCACTCCGGTTGTGTCGAGCTTGTATTGGACAGGCGTCAAATGGCTGGTTCTCCGGACGGAACTTGCCGGTATGAATCTGGTCATGCTGCGGTGGAGGTTCTGTCGCCGCTGCTGGGTATGTGCAGGATCGCTCCGAGTGATGACGCGCCGCCATATATTCAGACGGGGCAGAAGGTGTCTGAACATGATATCATCTGTTCGATCGATGTGCTGGAGAAACGGTTTGATGTCCCTGCGGGCGCGCGCGGCATTATTGTGCAACTCTACACCCGGAGCGGCGAACTGGTTGAATACGGGCAGCAAGCTTGCTGTTATTCAGACCGGTGGGTGAATGAAAAAACCAGGGAGGTGGACCACTTGTCGGCACACAGGAACATGCAGCGCATTATGGTGGCAAACCGGGGCGAAATTGCAGTCCGGATAATACGGGCATGCAGGGAAATGGGTATCAAGACCGTTTTGGCGGTCTCCGCGGCAGACAGGGAAAGCCTTCCGGCACGCCTTGCAGACAAAACGGTGTGTATTGGTCCTCCCCCCCCGCTGAAAAGCTATCTGGATATTGATACAATTATCACCGCCGCTCTCGGTACCCATTGTGACGGGATTCATCCGGGCTACGGATTTCTCGCCGAGCGGCCGGATCTTCCGAAGGGGTGTTCCCGCCATGGACTCATTTTCGTGGGCCCGAGTGCGGAAAATTTACGGCAAATGGGCGACAAGCTCTCTGCCCGGAAGATGGCAATAGAAGCAGGCATACCGGTGATACCGGGCTCTGAACTTGTGCGTCATCTTGCCGAGGCCCGCGGGGCAGCCTTAAAAGTGGGCTATCCTATTCTCCTGAAAGCTGCGGGGGGCGGCGGCGGCAAGGGAATGAAGATCGCCTGGAACGAAGACGAGCTCAATTCGACATTCCATATCGCCTCCGCCGAGGCGAGGGTCGCTTTCGGGGATAACCGGATATATCTGGAGCATTATATACCCAATGCCCGTCACATCGAAATACAAATTATCGGGGATTCAAAAGGCAACGTTGTGCACTGCTTCGAGCGTGACTGTTCTCTGCAGCGTCGTTATCAGAAGATACTGGAAGAAGCGCCATCCACGGCAATTACGAATGAACTCCGTGAAAAAATCGCCTCCTCGGCATTGACAATCGCACGCCATATCGGATACGAGAGTGTCGGTACGGTGGAGTTCATGCTGAACTGTGACAATGGATCTTTCTTTTTCCTGGAGATGAACACTCAGGATCCAGGTCGAACACCCGGTAACCGAAATGATAACTGGTATCGATCTTGTTAAAGAACAGATCAGGATCGCATCGGGTGAAACTCTCAGTATCGACCAGGCAGACATTAAAATCAAGGGGCATGCCATCGAGTGCCGTATTAATGCCGAGTCGGCATCTTCCGACTTCATGCCGTGTCCCGGTACCATAAAGGAATGGACCCCGCCCGTGGAAAAAGGGGTACGCGTTGACAGCCATTGTTATAGCGGTTATGTCGTACCACCCTATTATGACTCATTGCTGGCGAAAGTCATTACGGCAGGCAGGACCAGGGCGGATGCGATAAAAAAAATGGACTAGCGCGTTAAAGAACTTTATCGTTACCGGTGTAGACACCACAATCCCTTTCCAGCAGTTTATTCTCAGCCGTGATGAATTCCTTACTGGAAAAGTGAACACGCGCTGGATCGAAGAAACAATCATGAAGGAATATGCCTCTACGGCGAATGAGGTCATTAAATCATCAGCAACCTGAGGAGCTCCGATGAATCCCGGATCATTTATATCGCGCAATGCTTGTTACCACTCCGATGCCACCGCTCTTATGTTTCGTGAGTCGAAGATGACATACGGCGAACTTGAGTTGAGAACAAACAAACTTGTCAACGCGCTTCGAACGTTAAAAATCAGAAAAGGCGACAGGGTTGCCGTTCAGTCCAATAACCGTCCAGAGATTGTTGAAATGGAGATTGCCTGCTACAAAGGAGGCTATGTAAAAGTGCCGATCAATGCGCGGTATTCCGTTGACGAGACAATAAGGATATTGAATGACTCGGGGGCAAGAATAGTAATTGGCGACAGGGTGCACCTTGAGCCGTTGATGGAGAAGAAAAAAAGGATAAAAAATGCTCTCGCGTTTATTGACATGGACGGAGGGAATGGGAATACAGTTGGATTGGAAGAGTTGCTGTATGAGGAGCCTGATGGGTGCTCAATTGAGGAAGTCAATCAGGGAGATCTGGCTGTTCTTGCTTACAGCTCTGGTACATCGGGAGAAATCAAAGCAATAATGCAGACCTTCGGGAACAGGATGGCTATGATCAGGAAAGCGTTCATGATCCCTGATGTTAAAATCACAAAAGACGATATCTTCGCCCATGTAGGACCGATAACCCATGCAAGTGGTATGCTCATAATGCCGATGCTGGTGGCGTCGGGATGCAATCTTATTCTGGAAAAGTTCAATGTGCAGGAACTCCTCGAAGTGATCGAGCGAAAAAAGGTCAATTATATTTTTCTCGTACCGGCCATGATCAACATGATTCTTTCCCATCCCCATGTAAATCATTACAATATGGGAAGTCTGAAGGGTGTTTTTTATGGCGCAGCACCGATGTCGGCTGCCCGAATAAAAGATGCAATCGACCATTTCGGTCCTATCCTCGTGCAGGGCTACGGATTGACAGAAACCACTTCATTTTGCACCATTCTCACGGCCGGGGATCATTTACAGGCGATTGAAGAGCGGAAAATGGAACGGCTTTTTTCATGCGGAAGACCAATATTCGAGTCTGAGCTGAAAGTTGTTGATCCCGAGTGGTAAAGAGGTAGAACCGGAGGAACTGGGAGAGATTATCATACGTGGTCCCGATGTAATGAAGGGATACTACCGCAAACGCCGCCTCACCCGCGAGGCTCTGCGCGGCGGGTGGCTTCATACCGGAGATATCGCACGAAGGGATTGTGAAGGTTACATATACATTGTGGACAGGAAAAATGATATGATCATTTCCGGAGGATTCAATATTTTCCCTTCCGAGGTTGAACAGGTACTCTATAGACATCATGCAGTTTATGAGGCTTGTGTCCTGGGAGTTCCGGATGACCTCTGGGGCGAAGCAGTAAAGGCGGTTGTTGTTCTGAGGAAAGACCATCAAGTCGGGGCGAACGAACTGATTGATTACTGCGGGCAGCATCTTGCCGCCTTTAAAAAGCCCCGTTCCGTTGATTTCGTTGATTCACTTCCCAAAAATCCAAACGGTAAGGTCGCACGGCGTATCATTCGGGAGCGATTCTGGAATTCAGAAAAAAGACGTGTCCATTAAACATATATACCGGTGTTCCCGTCTTGCAGCCGGCAAAGTAAATAGGGCATGGTTTATGGGAATAAACTAAAGAACGATGCACGGCGGCAGTCAGGTAGCGTGTATAAATCATCTCTGCTATTAACCAATAGCCGATAAGCCCATTTTGCCGTATGAGCTTGTGCAGAGATTGTTTGAAGCAGCGGAGGTTTCCATTTGGACTTTACATTTATCTTGCTCGCGCTTGTCGTGCTATTTTCCTATACCATCCATGCCCTTTCCGGCTTCGGCAGCCTGCTCATCGCCATCACGCTGGGGCTGCACCTGTATCCGGCCGATGAACTGCTTCCGATAATAGTGCCCGTGGACGTGCTGCTTAACTTGTACTTAGTTATCAAGTACCGCCATCTGATCGAACGAAGACTTCTGGTAAGGCGCATACTTCCCTTCATGAGCATCGGTCTAATTATCGGCATATTGCTCTTTAATTACCTGCATAACAACATTATCAAGATCATGTATGCATGCTTTATCCTCCTGGTATCGGCGAGAGAGCTTTATCTCCTCTATAAGAAGGAACAGGACTGCCGCAAACTGTCCCGGGTAGAGGAAGCCGCATGGCTCATGCTGGGCGGGCTCATTAAGGGTGTTTTCGGGTCGGGCGGTCCTCCGCTCGTGTATGTGGCGGGAAGGCTCATTCCCCAGAAATCGATCTTCCGCAGCACCCTTGCGACCGTATGGGTCGTGCTGAATACTGTGCTTACCGCGTCGTTTATAGTTACAGGAAAGCTCACTCTTTTCACTGTTTCACGATCAGCGATTCTGCTTCCGGTGGTGATCCTTTGCATCGTACTCGGCGAGCGTTTTCATAATATGGTGGATGAATATAAATTTAAGCTAATCGTTTACGGATTGCTTCTCTTCGCCGGGATCTCTCTCTTTATCAGGTGAGAGGGCTCAGTTTATTTTAACAAAGCTGTCCAAGC
>CAWJQM010000016.1:0-421718 GCA_963845095.1 uncultured delta proteobacterium | reverse complement strand
AGTAACTTTTGGCGGGCAGCCTATGAACGCCGCAGGAGGAAACGCCTTAGGAGATGGTTCTGGCTTGTCCAGCTGGAATGTAAATCCTAACAATACTGCAACTTTCCCATATTTCATCGAGACCTTTGATGGAAGCCACGCTCAGGGGACATTTGCTCTGACCAATGGTGGAACGGTGACTGTTGAAAACGGCAACGGCTGGTTTACTTCACTGAACGAAGCTACTGATCTTTATGTTTCCGGCACTTTTGGGATTCGCACCGGCACCACTGGTTATGCTGCACGGCCGGGTGGAACCAACGCACTAATCGCCGATTCCACGAATTTTGCTTTTGCCCCCGGCAATGGCGGCGCACTGCCCGTGACTGTTCGTGCTGAATATGCGACTGACCTGGCTACCATTTTTAGCGGTTACAGAATCTCTTATCTTGGCCTCTATTACGGATCAATTGATAATTATAACAACATCGCTTTTTACTCGGGTGGTGTTAACAGCAGCAATCCCTTTATTGGTGCTGGAATTCTTGCGGACGGAGTCATCACCGGTGCCGAAATTCTCGCCTCACAGGGCGGAAGCACTGGTAATCAACAGGGTGTAGGATCAAACGTCTATGTCAATCTCGACTTTGCGCCCAGCGAGTACTTTACGGCTTTCGAACTCCGGACAACGGGGGTTGCCTTTGAAGTTGACAATATCGTTATCGGTTTGACTCCCGTTCCCGAACCCGCCAGTATGCTGCTGCTTGGTCTTGGTCTTCTCGGGTTGGCCGGAATCAGAAGAAAAATGAAATAGCAGAACGGATATATAATCAAATCAAAAGGCAGGGTTCAGCAATGAATCCTGCCTTTTCTTTTCACCAAATTATGGGAATAACGGTTCTAATTGATTGTAATTCCATTTCCAAATCAATGATGATAACGCGGCGGCTAGGAGGAGGCGACGAGGTCACGCTAAAGCGTGATTGGAAAGCCGACGACGACGCCAACAAAGGTAGCGCTTGATTTGGAATTGGAATAAGTTTTATGCAAAGGTCAGCTCTATCTCCCCCGAACATTTTCCCGTCGTGTGCATCAGGCATTTATCGATTTTTGGTATTGTCTTGTATTTAATGCCGAGGCAGTCCAGCCAGCATTCGATCCGATAGATAACACCGCACTCATACTGATCAATTGCGCCGATTCGTTTGATTCCTTTATAGGCAAAACATTGCCCCGGCGCAAATTCCCAACGCAGTACGTTCTCCCGGGGGAAACGCATGTTGGCATTCATAAAGGGCGGTATGAACAATTTCTCGGCCATGGTAAAATAATCTTTAAATTCCTGAAAGCTTTGCATCTTTTCCTGTGGACAGCCGAGAACTTTCCTTGTCCGGGCAGTCTCAAAAGGCGCGAGCCCCCTGATTGCGGCTTTGTTCAGCCTGTTGGCCTGTTCAATACCGAAATTGGTCAGGCAGATAAAAAACCACATGCCGTCATGCGTCATCCAGCATCTGTTCTCCAGATCAATCAGTTCATCTTTTGTAATCTCAGCAAGGGATTTCATCGGATTATCTCCTTTCGCCGCTATTCCTGTTCAATATTGAGTGAAAGTCTATTCTCCATGTACCGCAAAAAGATGGTGTTGGCAAGTCAAGGCATTAACAGCAAGCAGAAGGAAAAGATCGAATCCGTTTTATAAATAAAACCCGGCAGCAAGCTAAGCTTCATGAACTTGGCATAAATAGAAACAACTATCCTAAGCGAAAGAGAATCTGCTATAATTGCTAAAATAAGAGGGGGAGGTATCGCTATGAACTGGTTGGAAGTGAGCGACGAACTGGTTAAAATGTTGCGCCTGAAAACAGATCCTTTGGCCTTCAAGCGCTTTGAAAAGTTAGAAGAGCTGGAAAAAATCAAGAATGTTTACCATATACCGACATTTTCCACGTTCTGTCAGGCTGTTTATCAGGCCAGAGTTAAGGGATTGACTATCGGGATAACAAAACAGGACAAAATGAACCACCGCTGCCTGCGACTGCATGGCGTCAAGCAGGCGCACGAAAAAAGCATGAAGGAAGAGGCTGCCCTGCTGGCAACCACCTGGTTTGCTTCACCCGAAGAAGCCTTGATGCAGCAGCAGGAGACACCGCGTGTTCCCGTAGCTCAGGCGGTCGCTCTGGCGCCATTGTCGAAAGGTAAATTTGATCCGGATGTCATCCTGCTTTACGGCAATCCGGCGCAGCTGATGATGTTTCTTTGCGGACTGCAGAAAGAGAAATATGAGAGATTCCATTTTTCCTTCATCGGTGAAGGAGCCTGCGCCGATTCGCTGGGTGAGTGTTACCGGACCAATAAACCCCAATTGTCCATCCCCTGCTACGGAGAAAGGGCGATGGGCCAGGTCGCCGATGATGAAATTTCGCTGGCTCTCCCTCCGGGGGAAATACCCCGGGCCATTGGCGGGCATGAAACGACTGGCCAAAGCAGGCTTCAAGTATCCCATAAATTTCATTGGCGGGCAGGCCGATCTGGAACCGATCCTGGCACAGATATATCCGGCATTAAAAGCAAAAACCCCGTAGCAAGAGTGGCGGGTCAATGTGGGAGAATGACTCAATGCGAGATACATGCCGGTGAGTAAATGCGGGACACAACACTTAATTATCCGAGCTGAGGCAGGCAAATATTTTATATACCTGAAATATCATTGATCTTTGCAGTAACTTGCCCATATGAGAGAACTCCGCGGCTCGTTTCCCGATTAATCCTGATGCCTTTATAATTTTACGCTTAGAAAATTATATTTTCACCTTGCTATGATCAACGTGACGAATAATCAATACGAAGGGCAGCATGCAGAGCATCATAATTGCCAGAACAAAAAAAACATCATTAAAAGACAGCATATAAGCCTGCCGGATAAGTTCATTATAAATAATCCCGGCACCCCCCTGCTCAGCCGTCGCCTGATCCATGCCCCGCTGCAACAAAAGTTGGGCCGCCTGATTGGCGGCGCGGAGGTAATCCAGGTCAAACAGTGTTATATGTTCACTCAAATGCGCTTGATGAATTTGAGTTCCCCGGGATAGCATTGTTGCCGCAAAAGCCACACCGACGCTGCCGCCAAGATTTCTCACGAGATTAAAAATGGATGTTGCATTGCCCATTTCTTCCCTGGGAATGCTGGATAAAGACAGGGTAGTCAAAGGGATGAAAACCATGCCCAAGCCGACACTCATGACGACACGCGGCCAGATGATCGTCATAAAATCAGCCGACATATTAAATCCGCTCATCAGATAATTGGCATAAGCAAAAATTACAAGACCGATAGCAACAATCAACTTGGGATTCACCACCGTGATCAGCCAGCCGACAAGCGGCATAACCAAAAAAATAGCAATCCCGCCGGGGCCGAGAATCATCCCCGCCAGATAGGCGGTATAACCCATCAGGCTCTGCAGATAGATGGGTAAAAGAATAATACTGCCGAATAGCCCGGCAACGACAAAGAAGATGACGATATTGCCCGATGAAAACGAATAGCTCAGAAAGACTTTCAAATCCACAATGGGGTTTTCGGCTGTAAGTTCCACAAAAATGAAAAGGGAAAAAGCCACTATGGTAATTATTGTCAGAACAAGAATGAAATCGGAAGCAAACCAATCCTCCCGCTGCCCTTTGTCAAGCACCATCTGCAGGCAGCCCACCCAGATACTGAGCAGCATCAGTCCCCAATAGTCGATAGAAGTAACCGTTCGCTTCATATAATGTGGATCGCGGACAAACCATAGAGACATGGCCAACGAAATAATGCCGATAGGAATATTGATAAAAAAGATCCAGTGCCAGGACCAGTTGTCTGTTATCCAACCGCCCAGAAGAGGCCCCATGATGGGGCCGAACATTGTGCCCATGCCAAAAATAGCCATAGCAGTGCCATGCTGAGCCGGAGGAAATGTTTCCAGTAAAATAGATTGAGAAATCGGCTGTAATGAACCGCCGGCCAAACCCTGCAGAACCCGAAAAAAAATTAGACTTTGAATATTCCAGGCCAGACCGCAAAGAAAGGAGCTGAAGGTAAATAAAAATACGGAAAAGATTAAAAAGCGCTTGCGGCCATAAAAACGGCTGAGCCATCCGGTCATCGGAATAATGACGGCATTGGCCGCCAGGTAAGACGTGATCGACCAGGTAGCTTCGTCAATGCCGGCGGAAAGGCTGCCGCGAATATGATCCAGCGATACATTGACCACAGATGTATCAATAATAACCATTAATGTAGGCAACATCACGGTAAGAGCGATGATCCATTTATCAATCGGCCTTGCCATACGGATGAATTACTCCACCATGATAGTCGGCTCAACAGACATGCCGACGCGCAGAAGTTGATTCGGATCGGTGTCCGCATCGAGAACAATTTTCACGGGAATTCTTTGCACAATTTTAACATAATTACCGGTTGCATTTTCCGGTGGGAAAAGCGAAAAAGCCGCCCCCGTTCCGGCCATAATACTCTCCACTTTACCCGAAAATTTCTTGCCGGGATAAGAATCAACGGTAATAGACACCTTCTGTCCGGACTTTACCCTGGCAAGCTGAGTCTCTTTATAATTGGCAATAATCCAGACATCGGCAAGCGGCACTATGGCCATCAGAGGTTGACCGGCCGCAATCTGATTGCCCGCTTCGACCGATTTCTTGGTCACATAACCGGATGACGGTGCATAAATTGACGTATAACTTTTTTTCAAGCGGTCAGCTTCCAGCGTTTCCAGCTTTTGTTTCACTGATGATTTTTGCGCTACCTGCGCTGCTTCCATTTGTTTAATCAAAGCATTTTGGGTTTCCAATGCAGCCACGGCTTGTCTTAATTGCTCACGGGCGGCCTGTGCGCGGGCGAGGTTGCCTTCATAAGCAGTTTTCGCTTTGTCATACTGTTCTTCAGCAATAATCTTATTGGCAAAGAGCCGTTCCATGCGTTGTAAATCAGTTGCTGACTGTTGAAGATTAACATCGGCCAGCCGGAGATTGGCCCTGGCTGATTCCATCCGGAAATTAAATTCCGCAAGCTGTTTACGGGCAACTTCCGCACGCGAGCTGATTTCCTCGAGTCTGGCCTTTTCGACCCCCACTGACGATTCAGATTCTCTGACTTTTACAGCGTAATCCTGATCATCGATCTCGAGCAAAGTATCTTTCTGCTTAACAAACTGGTTGTCTTGCACCAGCAGCGCCTTTACTGTCCCGGGCACTTTGGAAGCCACTAAATGTATTCTTCCCGTGACATAGGCGTCGTCCGTAGAAATGTGTGTATGGCGATACCGCTGAAAAAAATAAAATCCACCGGCAATCATAAGTATAACCACTACAAGGATGATCAGACCTAAGCGACCTTTAAACTTATTCATTACTTCATTCATATATGCTCCGGATCTATTTTTGCAGGCTTTCGAAATCTATTTTATCGCCTCTTCCCCACTGCCAGTCATGCTGAGTGCGCAATGCCGGACGCCCTTAATGGCCTTCAGGGAATCGGCGAGTTTCATGACCTTCTTCACGCGCCCTCTGACCGCAATGATTTCCAGGCAATGATGGTGATCGAGGTGAATGTGCTGGGTAGAAATAATTACCTCCTGGCTGTCATGCTGAATATCGGTAATTTTGCTTAAGAGTTCTCTCGTGTGGTGATCGTAGATGAAGGTAATGGCTCCGGCGACCTCACCGCCCGCCTCCCATTCCTCCTTCAGCAACTCGTGGCGGATCATGTCCCGGAGCGCCTCCGAACGATTGGTGTATTTCCGGCGATGAATCAAATCGTCAAATTTTTGCAGAAGCTCTTCCTCCAGGGAAACACCAAAACGCACCAGTTTAGACATACAACCTCCCACAGTATAATGTTGCAGAAATTTAGCATTGTTGGCAGTCAGTGTCAATCTCCAGCGCTCTATACCTAATCAATCCCGGTGAAAATCGATGATACAGATAAATTCTCTCTGATTCCTCATAAAGAATATAGACAATCATTCAGGATTAGTATATCTGTGCCGCATCCACAGTGTTTTGTAATCAAGAATGATGAGGTGAAATTTGACAACATTACAGGCGATTATATTAGGTTTGGTGCAAGGCCTGGGAGAATTTCTGCCCATATCCAGTTCGGCGCATCTGGTATTGGTTCCCTGGCTTTTTGCCTGGGAAGATCCGGGCCTTACTTTTGACATTGCCCTGCATTTGGGAACATTGATTGCCGTGGCGATCTATTTTTGGCGGGACTGGCTGCGCTTATTATCGAAGGGATTCACCGACGCCAAAAGCAAGGACGGGCGGTTGTTCTGGTATCTGGTTTTGGCCACAATTCCCGGGGCGGCGATCGGCTTTCTGCTGGAGGAATATGCCGAAACAATTTTCCGCAATCCCCTGTTGATTGCCGTCATGCTGATTTTACTGGGTGTTATTCTGTACTGGGCAGATCGGAAAAGCGCCAAGAATATCGAGGTAAAAAACATAACATTGCCAACAAGTTTTTTAATCGGCCTGTCTCAGGCGCTGGCGATAATTCCCGGCGTATCGCGCTCCGGTATTACAATGACCACGGGGCTTTTGCTGGGCCTGACCAGAGAAGGCGCCGCCCGCTTCTCATTTCTACTTTCAGCACCGATTATTTTCGGCGCCGCTGTCATTAAACTGCCCCATGTTATTTCTCATCCTTCACTGATCACCGGCAACTTTATCCTGGGCATGGCGGTTTCCTGTATCACCGGCCTTGCCGGCATTGGATTCCTGCTGCGCTATGTGCAGACCAAAACTTTCCTGCCCTTTGTCTGGTACAGGTTTGCATTGGGCGCAATCGTTATTGCTGTCGTCTTATGCGCGATAGCGACTGTTGAATCCGGCCACTTCTGCAACAGGCTTAAGTATCCGCATTTACAATAAAATTCTAAACAGTTTTAAGCTTTTGTTTTTTAATGAAAAACGACAGCACAAGACAGGCGCAGCTGACCATAAAACAAAATAGGAACGAGCTTTCATATGCTGCGGGGAGATAAGCTCCATTGACGAGATGTGCTCTTCCCAGCAATGATCCGGTTAATACCTGGAACAAAGCAACGCCTAAAAAAGGAGCGACATTTAGAAGCCCGGAAAAAGTACCCAGAACCGGGAATGGTGTGATTTCTTTCACCTGCGCCCAGAGCAGGTTGATAAATCCTCCCGCGGCAATGCCCATAAGAAAGAGAAAAAAGATAATCCACAGGATACCCAGATTAATTCCAAAAACAATCCCGGCCCAGGATATTGTCAACATTCCCAGGAGAATATTTATTGCCTGAACCTTGCTCTGAAATACCCTGTCGGCAAGCAGTCCGAAAAGCGGCGACCCGACAATGAATCCAGCCGGGATGATCATGTTTAACTTGCTTGCCGTAATCTGGTCTGTTGCCAATACTGCCATGAGAAAAGGAGTTGCCCAGAGTCCCTGGAAAGTAATCGTGATTCCGTAAACACCGAAAAAAGTGACTGCCAGAATCCAGAATTGCCGGGAAGCGAGATGTTTGTAAAAAGGGATACTGATGAAATCATCTTTTGCGACTGGAAAACTGCTTTTCTCCCGAATGTTTTTTCCCGGTTCGGGGGAAATCTTTCATCAGAAACAGCGCCGCCAGCGCCAGAACAAGCGAGACAACCCCGATAAAATTAAAACTTCCGCGCCAGCCCCATTCACTTGCCGCCCAGGCCAGAGGAGCTGTGGCAATAATCGCTCCCAGATTCCCCACAACCGCCAGCAGCCCCATCATTGTGGCAAATTCATTATTCCTGAACCACTGGGAAAAAGCTTTTATCGCCGGCACGTAGACACCCCCGACACCAATACCGATCAAGGCACGACCGGCCGAAGCCCATCCTATCCCGGGGGCCAGGGCAAAAAGAAAGCAGCCGGCCGCCGCCACCAGAGTGCAATAGGCCATAACCCGCCGCGCCCCCAGCTTATCGGTAAAATATCCCACAAACGGCTGCTCCAGAGCATAAAGATAAAAATACATGGAAGACATGAAACCGAGAGCAGTGGCATTGGTATCAAAAGCTTTTAAAATATCGGCAGCGATTACTGAAGTTGAAACCCGATGAAAATAGACGAAAAAATATATCAGGCAGATGATGGAAAAAACTACCCAGCGATGAGAATTCCGCTCTTTTGTCTTAACGTTATCTGTCATTGATATCCTTTACCGGATTTGCCGCAGACGATGCAATTCTAAAATTATGGCCATTGTTAGAATATAATTAATTATTTGTCGAGCTGATAAATAATATGTTCTCGTCAGATACACCTTGACAGACCGGAACGTTTGGAGTTAGGAATTTTCCTCCAGGCACATAGCCGGTTATTCAGGAGAGACAGGAAAATGAAAACAAGCCCGAAAAAGAAAGAAGGCCAGACTAAACAGCAGACGAAAGGCCTAGTGATTGTTATCACCGGAAACGGCAAAGGCAAAACGACATCCGCTTTCGGCCAGGCGCTGCGCGCTATTGGCCAGGGGTATAAGGTTCTGGTCGTGCAGTTTATGAAGGGAAGAAAATACGGCGAATTTAAGGCCGCCAAACAATATCTGCCGAACTTAACTATCCGCCTGTCCGGCCTGGACAGTTTCGTCATGCGCGATAATCCTGCTGCCGTGGACATCGAACTGGCGCAAAAAGGATTGGCTTATGCTAAAAAAGCCATTAACTCCGGCCGGTATAATATGATCATCCTGGATGAAATCAACGTCGCCCTGGATTTTAAGCTTCTTGATCTGCAAGAAGTTATCGAAGTGATTAAAAACAAACCCGCCGGCCTTGATCTGATCTTAACCGGCCGTTATGCTCCAACATCAATAATTAAACTTGCCGATACCGTCAGCGAAATCAAGGAAGTTAAACATCACTACGCCGCAGGAATCAAAGACCGCGCCGGCATTGAGTACTAATTTCCATTTGCTTTTTTCATTCTTGATCTGGAAGTGTGGAGCTTTACCCGGCTGAAATTTACTGCCCGCGGAGAGCCTCCTTCACCAGAGGTGCGAAATGGGAGATCACAGCCGCCAAACCCGGAGAGACGGGCAACTTCGCCCGGAATTCCTCCAGCACGCTTTGGGCCTTCTCATACTCCTTCATTTCCAGCAAACCGGTTAGCAAGAAAACCTCTGGCGTCGTGTCCCCTTCTGCCGCCAGATGGCGAAACTCGGCGTATTGCTTTTCCAGACTTTCCACTGTGTCTGAAGACAGTGATCGAACCGTCACCATGCCTGTCTTGCCATATTGGCTGCTGACAGGCGTTTTCACCAGTTGCCGCGCCACCAGAGGGGGTAGTTTCCTGGTCTCCGGTTTTAGACTGGAACTGCGCCCTTCACCGTTGCCGATCTCAACCTCGCCTGTCCCCTTCCATACCTCCTGGCGGCTGGTCTCAAAATAGACGATCTGCACAAGCGCATCTTTGCCCAGCAGCAATCTGTCACCGAGCGCCACCTTTAGAAAGGCGGTAGCGGGGCGTTTCCCTGCTTTCCCCGCTATTACCTCTACTTTCCCATCCAATTGTGTGAGCATGCCCACATCCACGGTGAGCGCATATCCTGCCTGCGCCCAGACCAGTAAAACCAGTCCAATGATCCACTTCCGCATATTGCCTCCTATTCTTCAAGGTTAACGACTTCGAATATCTCGACAGGTGTTTCCCGTCCCTTGACGGAGATGACGTCGTGCCTGCCGGTTCTGACCATGCAGCCTGCCGCCTTTACAGTTTCGCTGCTCGTCAGAATAATACAGCCCATATTCTTGGTTGCGCTTTCCAGCCGTGAAGCCAGATTGACTGTATCGCCGATCACTGTGTACTCCATGCGAAAGGATGAGCCCACATTGCCCGCGATGGCTTCTCCCGTATGGATGCCAATGCCTATGTTGAATTCCGGCAAATCTCTGTCCGCGAAACGCTCCGACATCCAGTGCCTGAATTCTGCGGCTGCCTCGCGCATGCCCACGGCGGTGCGCAACGCCCGGGCGGCATGATCCGGGTAGTGCACCGGCGCACCGAATTGTACCATTACCGCGTCCCCGATGAATTTGTCGATAGTCCCTCCCTGGGTCAGGATTATCGTGCAGATTTGTTCAAAATAACGGTTGAGGAATTCGACCACCTCGTGGGCGTCCAGCTTTTCGCTGATGGTGGTAAAATTACGAATATCGGAGAACAGTACCGTAACCGTCGTCTTCTCGCCGCCCAGATCAGGCATCCTGTTGGAGGCCAGAAGCACATCCACGACATTGTCCGCAACATAACGCTTGAAAACAGATCGGATGAATCTCTTCTCCCGTTCCTCGCGTGTAAGCCTGCCGCCAAAGGATAACGTGTAAGCCGCCAGCAACCCCAATTGAAGGTGTGCCGTCGGGAAAAGCAAAAATCGTTGAAACAGCCCCCATGATAAAAGCAATGTTACTCCGTAAGCAGCAGCCAGAACACCCAATCCCGTCCATGGAGACAGCTTCCGGTACAGCAGGAGTGTCAGGATAGTTAAGAGCAGGAAAATGCTCCATCTGACCCCGTCGGGAACGCTTTTTGTAACCTTGCCCGAAAGCAGGGTCTCGACAATATTTGCCTGGATTTCCGGCCCGGTCATCAGGCTGCTGCTGTATGGCGTGTCATGGATGTCATTCATCCCGGTAAAATCACCGCCGATAATGACAATCTTACCGCGCAAGGCCTGCACGGCAGGGTCATTGGCCGCATTTTCAGCCAGCAGCCTGGAGAAAGATATTTTAGGGAATGTGCCTGGCGGCCCGGCATAGCTGATGTTTGCCAACCGATCTGGATAAATCACCCGGCCGGCGATATTCCACTCGTTTGCCTCTGCGCGTAATCCCAGCGTTCGGATCGCCAGCAGAATCCCTAGCGCAAGTCGCGGTGCTCCGTCAGTCGACTCGGGTGCCAGTTTCGAGGCGGGTACAATTTCATAGTTCCGGATCGTGCCATCTTTATCCGTTTTCAAGTTCGCATAACCGATATGCGACATCAGGTCGAAATCGGGCAAAGAAAGCAGATAGTCCTGATGAGGAAGCAGCAGCGTATCGGGGCTGCCTTCCTGGCCATAAACAAGGGATGCAACCTGCACAACCTTCCCGCTGTTTAAAACTTGCCGGAAAGCCTGGTCGTAATTTTTCAGCCCGTCGATATCTTTCAACTGCAGCTTGGAAATCCATTTTTCGGGAGTCATGGCAAACAGGAAATCAATGCCGATAACAGCCGCCCCGGCCTGCTGCAAGGTTGCGCATGCCCTTGCAAAAAGCGGCGTCCAGAACACCAGCGGGTAATCGCTGAATTGAGCCAATGAAGAATCATCCACCGCCACCAATACTGTATGCTTCGGTGTATAGCGCACACCGCTCAAACGATGCCATAGATCCGAATATGCATACTCGGCCTGATCCAGCGGGGAAACCCGATAGATTACTTCTACCAGCAAAAAGGAGATTGCCAGCACGGCCAGAAGCCAATTCATCCGGGGAAATTTTTGACCTCGGACGGATATCATGGAACATCCCCCTTCTCCCGTTTGGCAGACCGCAGCACCGGCATATCCGCCAACACCGCCGGGGAGACCATTTGCGGTGTTTGCGGGCCGGTCTGCTTGTAACGCAGTTCCTCCACGATCGGCAGCGCATAATCAAAGATTTCCTTCAGCGATACCCAGCCGTCACGGTTCGCGTCTGCATAATGCTTCAGTGCGCTTAACAGGGCATAAGTGAAAAGCCCATGCCTGGCGGGCTCATATTCCTGTGATTCCTCATTGCCTTTAGAGGCAACGATCAGGGCAAACTGCGAGGCGGCAGAGCGTTTCATCAGCGAATGCACCTCGAGTTTCCCCTCGATGCTGCGCGCCTGGCAGGTATCAACAATCAGTATACGGCGCCCCGCCGCATCACGCAGGGCGTCGAAAAAAACCGTCCAGGGAATCAGCGATGTTACTTTTTCACCTTTTTGCGCATTGGCGATATCCTGCGGCAGTAACATCGCGCGGCACGAAGTAGTAATTGCCCGCCCGATCACTCAGGCCGTGAGAAGCGAGAAATATCAACACCGTATCGTCCGGTCCGGCCTGCTCTACAAATTTCAGCGCAGAGACAATCGTTTTCTGATCCGGTTTATCCACGCTGTTGTCGGAAATGTTATGAAACCAAGTATGTCCATAATTTTCAGCGCTTCGGGCTGCCCACACCTGCCCTAATTCCTCAGCATCCTGAGCTGCATAGTTCAAATGATTGCGCCGGGGCAGGGCGGGGAATTTATTAACGCCTACTGTCAGTATGAAGAGATTGCCTTTTTGGGTTTTCGGACGAACTTCTCCGGGCAGACCGACATAGGTTTCCACAACCCCCATGGATACCCCGTTGAAGGCCTCCACCCGGATTTCGTTATTTTGCTGAGGTCAGGTCGACCTGCAAGGTGCGCTGGAAGCTGCTGGTTTCTCGACCGGATAGTTTGCGCTCCTGTGCAGGCGTCACCGGAATGGAATTGACGAAAACACTGTAGTCCTGGATGGCCAGAGCGTTCTTTTCGCCCTGCAAAACAAGCTTCCCCCGGAATCGCCCGCCTGCTGTCTCCTCGACGCCACCAGGGATCAAACGAAGTCTGGGCGGCGCGATGTCACGCAATCGCGCTATCTGAAAGTCAGCACCCTGCGGCGGCGCCTCCAAACTGCGCGTGACAGGACCGAGCGCGGCGCGGAACGCTGCTGTCACGACATCGGGGCGATAAAGGATGCGATCGAACTGCACAGCACGATAAAAATCCGGCGTGAGATCCTTCCCCCGGTTGAGGTGCCAGCCGACATAATTGTCCCCGTACACGGAAGACATGTAATAGCCGTCAGGCACCCAGGCTATCCAGTCGCGGCCGTTGTTATGTGGAAAATAGGCCAGCACTTCCTGGCCTTCCCGCATGCTGTACCAGCGGATTGTCCCGTCGGAAAGCGCTGCGACCGCAAGCAGGCCATTGCGGCTGATATTGACGCTCCAGGCCACGGCCGGCAGGTTGACGTGCCAGATTTCCGAGGCATCGGGCCGCAACAGGCGCATTGCCCATTCCGTACCCAGAAGCACGCTTTACCGTCAGGGGCAATGGCGTAACAGCGCGAGAATTCATACTCTTCCAGAGCGGGCGTCCTGCCGTTGATCTTGGGCTTGAAACTGTCTTTCCAGTCGGAAACTGTGATGCCATCTGCTTGCAGGAGAGGTGCAAACAGCTTTTCGTCCTGAGCTTTTGCCGGTGTCCTGATCGCCGCCGCCGAACACGGCAAAGCTGTGTTGCCGGCGGATTGTCCCTTTGCAGTGGATAGCGGACCACCGAGGCATCCGCCGATACGGCAAGCTGCGTCTGGGCCCGGCTGAAGTTGGCGATATCCGGTCCGCGGAAAGACTTCAATTTTCCGTCCGGCCCGGCAGACGCCCACCCCGGGGTCTTCCGCGGCAAAGGCGATATGATTGTCCGGCATCTGCTGAATTTCGGTAATGCGGTTTTGTGTCAGCGGGATTTTTTCCGGTTCGTCCCGCCCCTGATTCCTCCAGCGATAAACCGGGTTTAATCCTTCGCCGGAATACTGGCCGCTGGCATACAAGGACTCGCCGTCGGATGACCAGACAACGCTGGTGAAGCCAACCTGGTTGGTTATCCTTCCTGGATTCGCATGGTATTTAAATGACATATCCTGGGCCGAAATTACGGAGATTGTCGGAACGTCGATGAACCCGACCGCAATCATTTCCGAGTCCGGCGAGAAGCGCACTGAAACCGGCTTTTTCCCTCCCGGCAATCGTTCGGCGGCCGATCAGTTTGAAATCACGGTCATACAGCCGGACAAAACCATCCAGCGCTGTAGTAACGATCCGTCCCTTGCGGCTGACATCGAGATCCATCACATCGTCCTGGTACTGCGCATCGGCAGCTATTGTCTTGCCGTCGCTCAGGCGCAACACCAGGAAACCGGAATAGCCCTGCAATCCCACTGCCAGGTATTCGCCGTCCGGCAACCACGCCAGCGCGTTGATGACGTTGTCGAAACCGCCGATGCGGCGGATCAGTTCACCGCTGGCGACATCGAAAAAATAGATAGATGCTTTACCATCCCAGTCCCAACCCGTCCAGCCTCCGGCCGCCACGGTTTTGCCGTCCGGCGATACGGCAATGGCGTACAACTGGCCTTCGTGGCTCGCGTCGAGGGGAACGCGCAGCACGGATAAACAGCCGCATCTCCGGCATTTGCCAGACCCGGACAGTTTTGTCGTCGGAGCAGGTGATAAGGCGGTTGCGGGGAAGATCCGGCAGGACGCGCCGGATCAGGGTGGTGTGCATGCCCGTCTCGACACGAAGCTGCGGGATAGAGACGGGCTCGCGCGCCTGCGCCGCACCCGGCAAGACCGAATAAAAAAGCAGGATCAATGTAAAAGCGATTCTGCGAATTGACACTTCGTCAGTTCTCCTGGTTTACGTTTATGTTTCTATCTCCGCCCCAAATCCGCCGCCTGACCGATACCGCGTCCACCGGCAAACATTACGATATCATTCTTCTTCTCTTCTTTATCGGTATTCTCATCCTCCGCGGGAATGATTTCACCTATACTGACGCTGCCGGCAACGCGGGCGACTTCAATTTCAGTTTCCGCAGCCCCGGCCCCCCATGCTGCCGGGATGCCGCCTCCCGATACATTGACTATGTCGGGTGGTTGCGCCGGAAGCGCCGTCAAGGCGCCGGGCAGACCGGGCGGCATTACCACATATGGTCCCGGGGAGACAGGGGGTCCTCCGCCTATGTTAGAAGACAGTGGCGTTGGTGGGCCCAAAGGGATGTCGCCGAAAGATGTACCGGTATAGGAAAAAGGACCGCTGTGTGGTACATCACCTCCGGACAATTTCTCCAGCGCGCCTCCCGCCGCTGTGATACTTACCCCATTTACGGTGCCGGAATAGATGCCCTTTGCCGGTGTCAGTACTCCTCCGGCATTGATGTTCACCATACCGGCAGCCTTTGCTCCCTGCATATCGATGTTGCCGCCGGCGCTCAGCATTATTGATGAAACACCGGCACCGGTAGGATCGAACAGAGAGGAGCCGATATCGTTGCGCAGATTGATGTTCCCGGTCCGGGCGGTAATCCCAACGGGGCCGAGTGCCTCCAGAATGCCCAGCGACACTGAGCCATGTGCATCCAGCGTCAAACTTTTTCCACCGGCAATACGAATCGCCGAATAATCGGTAAGACTGCCGAAACTGATATTTCCTCCTGTCGCTGTGGCGGTCAAATTGCCACCCGACAAATCGACCGTTACCATTCCTGAAGACGGATCAATCCCGCCTCTACTGAAATATATGTTGCGGGCGGCGGTCACATTCAAGCCCGTAATACTGCCAAAAGCATTCAGGTTGGCATCCCGGCCCGCGCTCAGAATCAGGCTTCCGCTTTGAAATACATTGCTCAGATTGATATCCCGGCCGGCATTAATGTTGACATCATTGCCGATATATCCGCCGGTAAAAACATCACCGGCCGTCGGGGAAGGGGCGTTGATCAGACGTTGTCCGGAGGTGGAGCTCACCAGGTCAAGATGAACGGCTCCGTTAGACGAGGTGGCGCTAATTTTCGGAATGCCATCCCAGGCAAAGTTGGAACGGGAGAAATCAACGCCGCCGTCGGCAATCAGTTCTATTTCCGACGGGCCATATTTGTAGATGAAACCATGCAAAATCATGCCGCGCGTATCGATTGTCAGTTTCCCTCTGGTGTCAACGCCATTGGAGTTTACAAAGGAAATATTCCCTGCCGACCGTAAGGTCAAAGGGCTGCTGCCCGAGTTTATCGTGGCGCTGACTCCGATTCCGGTTACACCGGTGATCCCATACCTGTCGTCCGGACAATTTATTTCTATGCCACCTGCACCGGAGACCATTGTAATAGGCTGATTATTGTTCTTCACCTTGTGTCCGACCATTATCTTGTTAGCCGCCGTTATTGCGATCTCTCCCGTGGTATGAGGAATCGGAGCATCAACAGTGACGTTACCCCCGTTCGAAGTCAGGCTAAGTTTCCCTGTCGTGGATAAAGCTATATACGGTTTAATCTGATCAACAATATAGTTATTAGCGAATTCTGCGCTCTGCGCATCCGTCATGCCAGCCACCCAGGCGGAATCCCAGGAGAATGTGGCCGGAGGTGCTGTTCCGGTGGACAAGCTTGCTCCCGTTGCCACCGCTATCGGCGCAGAACCTGTCTGTATTCTATATGTCCTGCTCTCCGCCCCGTTCCAGGCAATGTTCAAAGTTCCTGCCGTAGCTGTAACATCAACCGGACCGTTGTAGGTCACAAGGTCGCGATTCAGGTTGACGTTGTTGCCAGCCGTAAAGCTCACGCTGCCGCCGGGAACCGGTGTAATGGATAGCGGGTTTAAGTCGTCCAGCGCATCGATCTGTCTGTTCAGGTTGATGTCGGCGCCGGCTGTAATTGTTATGTTGCTGCCCGAGCGAATGTTGGCGATCTCCTGGTCAACATTGACCGACCCGGCATCAGCTTTGATGATCACGTTACCCAGAATTTCAGCAAGTTTAGTATCTACGTTGACATTGCCACCCGTGGACCGAAGCGAAACAGGTCCGGTGGTCACGTAAATCCCGCTGGAAAGATCGCCGCCGGCCGTAACGGAAATCGGGCCGGTACCGGAGAAAAGGCCTTCCCCGAGAGGAATTCCGTTAGGCTGCAAAGTTACCGTGCCGGCCTTCATTGTCGGAGAGTTTATGGTTCCGAGACTAGCCGTCAGGCCGATGGAATTGGCGATGATACTTTTATTAAGATCGATATTTCTGCCGGCGGTCATGGTGAGAGCACCGTTGGGGTTGCTGCCCAAGGCAGGGCGCCCGTCGATCTGTGCGTTTACCTTGATGTCGTTGCCGGTGCTGATGTTGACGGTGTTGCCGTCGCTCAAACTGACGATGGGTTGATTGATATACACATCTGCCGCAGCCTGGATCAGGAGGTTCCCGATGGAGCTGTCGATTCCCTGATCGATGTTGACCGACCCCTGCGTGGAGTTCAGCGATAAGAGGCCGCTTGTCAGGTAGGGCGCATTAGTCAGCGTGGACCCGCTGCGCACGGTGATCGGCGCCGTACCGGCATAAACCACCTTGCCGGGTGCCAGAGTAACCGTGCCCGAGTTGGCAAATAAGTTGATGGCGCCGTTGTTGGTGACGATGTAATCATTGATGCTGATGTTGTTGCCGGAGGATAGCGTCAGTCCGCCGCCGGAATAGCGGCCGCGTCCGTCGATGACGTAATCGACGTAGATGTCGTTATCCGCGGCCACCGAGGTGCTGGTGCCCGTACGCAGGACTCGATTGATCATGCTCGCTTCGGCCTGGCCAACGGTGAAATTATAGGGGTCCAGCAGCAGCGATCCGGGCCTGCCGTAACTGGCGCCGGCATCGACCCAGCCGTTGAAGTCCAGGATCTGCTTGCCCGATACTTCCACGCGGCCGCCGTCTCCGCCCTCTGAACCGCCACGCGCCTGGATGCTGCCGGCATAGGAAGTGAAGCCGTCCGACCAGACCACCACTTCGCCACCGTTGCCCCGGCTTAAAGCATTGGCGATGAGCGCAGCTCCGGCGTCAATTTTTGTATTTTGCGCACGATAAACATCCCCGCCGCCCTGGTAAGCGCCGCCAACGTGCAGCGTGCCGCCGCCGTAAACGCCGCTGGCATCAAGTTTTGCCAAAGAGGCGATGTTCACCTGGTCGCCCAGCACGTCGATCTGTCCGCCGGTTTCCCCCCGGGCGCTCAGATTGCCGCTGACATCAACATTGCCGCCGCGGGCCAAAAGCAGGATGCGGCCGCCTTCCTGCACGGCGCTGTCCGCAAGGATCGTGCCGCTCATGTTGATAAGGCTGTCCAGCATGCCTTTAGCCGCTACGGCCGTGACCAGAACGGCCTGACCGCCGCCAACATCGATGGTGCCTGCCTGACTGATCAGGCTTTTGACCGGCTGACCCTGGGCATCCTGCAGCCGGGCCAGAGAGGCATCACTCAAGGCGAGGTTAATCAGTCCGTCTCCGTAGAGATCGATGGTGAAAGTGTCCGCCGCGCCAATCAAGACCCTGCCCAGCCGGGCCTGGATCAACCCGTCATTGCGCACATGGGGGGCCACCAGAGCAATCAGTCCACCCGCGGCGGCCGTGATAGAGCCGGAGTTAATGATCCCGGCGCCCGGTCTGCCGGGCTGATCGAAGATCAGCTTCCCCCGCAGAAAATTATCGTTGCTGAGATTGGCGGTGCTCGCCATCAGGCTGCCGACGTTGATCTGGGCGCCCTTGCCAAAAATAATGCCCTGAGGGTTGATGAGCAGCACCTGGCCGTTGGCATCCATCCGACCGAGAATAAGGGAAACCTGATTGCCGGTAACCCGATTGAGCGTGGCGGAACCGGCAGAAGGCTGGGCAAACTGAACTTGTTCGTTTGGTTGGATGCCGAAGCCGCGCCAGTCGATGATGGCGCGCTGCGAGTTCTGCCGGATAAGAGTTCTGTTACCCTGATCGACGATTTGCGCGCTTCCGGAACGCACAACCCCGCCTTCAGGGGCAGCATGAACAACTCCCCCAACCAGCAGTATCGCCGCCACTAAATGCATCACAAAACAGGAAAAACAGCCAAGGGCTAATCCCCCAATACCATGTCGCGTGCTCATGGCCTTAACCTCCAATCTGATCAAACATAGACATATCGGTTAAAAACGTATCGAAACACCACCGTAGAATCTCATGTTTCGGTTTCTCTCCGCTAACACATCTCGCGTCAAAGGTTTTGCTACTTCACCAAAACAGGAAACATACCGCCCCAGATCCATTCTCAGTCCCAACCCGGCAGAAGAGGCTGAGTCCGAATCGGCAAGTCCACCCGTCGAGCGCTGGTAAACGATGCCGGCATCGTAGAAAGCATATCCGGTATAGGAAAAAGCCATGCGGTCAGGAATAGTGTCCTTATACCGTAACTCCACTTTCATCCCGATACCATGGTCGCCGACCATCTCTGATGGATCGTAGCCGCGGCCGAACTGTTCACCACCATAGCTGTAAAGTTCGGAAGACAATAAATCGGTAAATGCATACTGGGCGTTAGCCGCTGCCAATATTGACCAGCGTTGCGTGAGTGATTGCAGCCGAGCTGCATAAACCGTGGCCTTGGTGAAATCGACCTTGCCATTGGGACGGGAAAGCGTCGGGTCACCGTTATGGGAAGAGCCCAAGCCGAGAATTCCCTGGCTCAACTCGATTTCCAGCAGGTTGACGCCATACCAGGAATCGGCCAGATCATAAGTAACACCGATTCTCAAAACACGCATGCTGTCGTGCGTATCTTCCACGTTAAAAATCTCCGTTTTCCCTTCATGGAAAGTAAGGCCACCGCGCAGGAACATGTTCTGCGAACGGCTGCGGATCAACGGATGGCTGAACGTAAGTGCGGCCGTTTGGGAGAATGTCTCCAGATTCAGCGGAATAAACGTCATCTCTTTTGGCGTTTCGTTGACCGTGGAAAGCAGCAGATTCAATTTACCGCCCTCCGATCCAATCCTTTCATCGTGGGCGAGGGACACAAAGGTCATTTTCTCATTACCGCTGCTTACGACCCTAAGCGATGTGTTTTCCTGCAAGCCGAGCACAGAGTTGAGCCCGATATCACCTGATATTCTCAATGGTCCCAGCAATTCGCCGGCCCGATTGTCCAGCGACACCCCGCCCTGCACCTTGCTTTGACTGAACTGCACCGTCATTTCGGAGGCTCCCTGTTCTTTCTGGAGAGGGTTTTATTGTTGCCCGCGCGAAGGCTCCCGGCAGATCATTTATCAGCAAAAGATAGCGCTCCAGAACGTCATTTTTAAGTGGACGGCACTGCTTGATCTTGTCGGCATAACGCTGCACGAGCTTACGCCGGTCGCCATCCACCCCCTCGATACTCACGCTGGCAATATAACCCTCGATTACTTTTAAACGGACTTGGCCGCCTTCGACCGACTGTGCAGGCACAACGACCTGAGAAAGGATGTAGCCGTCGTTGCGGTACTTTGCAGTCATCGTGGAAGCGATTTGATAAATGTCGGCGAGTGAAACTTCAACATTCAGGCGGCTCTGATAGGTGGGCAGCAGATCCTTTTCGGAATAAACCGTAGCTCCCTCAATTATAAGCCGGGTCAGCTGAAACCTGATATCCTTAGCATTCGACGGCACCGGTTGATCTTCTTCGGGAACGACAATCCGGCCTGGTCGGTCGGCGCGCATCTTAGGCTCCGGTTGGAACTGCTGTTCAATTTGCCCGGGCTGGACCGTTCCCGGAAGATTGGCAGCATGAACAACAACGCTGCCAAGGAACATCAACCACAAGACACTCCAGGCACCTGCAATGAATTTTCTCATATTCGAACCCTGATAAATTTTGAATGGTTTGAATGCGATAAATGAAAAGTAGGCTTTTTTACCAACGGCGACATCGGCCCCCCTGCATAAGATTCGACATGAAATTGATAATACCTTACTTGGACATGAGACGGCAGTGCGAAAAGAGTCTTGTGGACAAGAATATCCTTTTTTCACTTTTGTCGATTCTATAAAGAACGATCTTGTTTGTCAATTATAAAAATGACATTGCAAGAAGTAAATAAAATAAAATACTTGCATATTTCCCATGCGAAGGCGGGGATGGGGGGGGTAAGTATATCTCAATGTGCCCGTCGTTTTAGTAGTTGCCTATATGTACTGACAACTGGAGCAAAACCCGCTTCTTTCGATGACTCTTTCTAGACACGAAGAGTTCTCTTCTTCCTTTTCTGCTCATACATCAATGCATCCGCACTCGCCATAAGTTCATCAACTGAAGATGGATTTTCCGGATCATAAAAAGAACTCCCGACGCTGATGGAGAGCTGATATTTCCGCTTTGCCTGTCTGTTATGCAGGTCCACCTGATTCTGTAACCTGTTCATAATTAGTTCGATGTTGTTTTCTTCCGGATCGATGGCCAGAATGGCAAATTCATCACCTCCCATGCGGGCAATGATGTCGGATGATCGGAAGGTATCTTTGAGGACAGATGCCATATCAGCGATCGCCTGATCCCCTTCTTTGTGTCCCAGCGTATCGTTAATCCCCTTCAGCCCGTCCAGGTCGGCAAAAAAGAGCAGCACCCGCCTCCGGTTTCTGTCCGCCAGTTTTAACTGCTGCTCGGCGAAAACTAAAAAGCCTCTCCTGTTGTGCAGACCCGTAAGTTGATCGGTAATGGAAAGGGCAACGATCTTTTCCTCATTCTGCTTGCGTTGGGTGATGTCGCGGACAATGCCCACCGCAATCCATTGATCATGGAACTGTGCTGCGGAAAGTGAAAGCTCGGCAGGAAACTCCGTCCCGTCTTTTCTCATCGCTTCCACTTCCATTGTTTTGCCGATACCAAAACCATGACCTGTTTTCCGGAAGCCGACAAAACCTTTTTCAAAATCATTCCGATTCCTTTGCGGAACAATAAACTCCAGATAATGCTTGCCGATAGTTTCCTGAATGGAATAGCCGAATATCTTTTCCGCGGCCTCATTCCAAAAGGATATGTTTCCATCATGATCAATCATCATGATGGCATCCTGAACGGCAGATGTTATCGTCCGTAATTTCTTTTCGCCATGGCGAATGATCTGCCTGGATCGGTTCACGAAATAAATAATCCCGGAAAAAATTATCACAAAAAGGCAAACGGCTAATGTTGCCATGATGCCGATGAGGGCATGGCCATTAATGGCATCCGCCCGGTTCAAAAGAACAACCGACCATCCTTCATGGCCGATCATCTTGCGCGAGACAAGATAACTATTGCCTTCCAGAACGGCATCTGTTCCATCGGCAATTTCTTTCGGGAAAATTGGCTCAAAAGACTGATTGCCAAATTGCCCGGAAGCCAAAAGCGCCGAACTGGTTTCTCTGTCCAGCGGCCAGAGACTTTTGAAAACAACATGTGATTTGCTCGACAGAAAAATAACGCCCGAGCGGTTGATGAAGAAACAGTAGGGGTATTTGCTGAAGATGTTTTCCATCTCATCAACATCCGTCTTCATGGCCACGACGCCCTGTATTTTGCCCTGCCGATCCTTCACCGGAAATCCTGCATAGAACCCCCGCTTGCCGGAGGTTGTTCCCAGGCCAAAATAACTTCCGGGATTGCCCTTGATGGCTTCCTGGAAGTAAGGACGAAAATGATAGGACTTGCCGATAAAGCTGTCCGGAGCATTGCGGTTAGAGGAAGCAATGGTCTGTCCCCGGGCATCCATCAGGTAAGATACGGAGGCACCGAAAGCAGAATTATACCGGTCCAGGGCGCTTTCAGCATTGGCGATGTCCTGAGACTGACGGGAAACCAGGGCCGGCTCGATCCAGGGAGATCCGGCCAGAGATTGAACAGCGCCTTCGATTTTTTTTAATTCCGAGGTGATGTGGACGGATACAATGAGTGCCGATGATTCACCTTCGCTTCTTATATCCTGCCGGGCATTATTCCTGATATCCTGTGTCACCAGCGAACCGGCGACAATGAGGCCAAGAATAAGTCCGATCGGCAACATCCACCAGGGGGAAAAGTTAAATATTTTTTTACGCAAGCTATCAACCCCTAAGACTGCTGAGAATTCCGGATTAAGATTAATACTGCCAAGGATATGGGGATAAGTGTCAGCACTATGAGATTTTGACGGTCTTATCCATTGGTTATCTCTCCCATTAAACTATAATTATCTCATAAAAAATAAAGTCAAGCAAATGATAATCAAGCTTTCCTTTGGTAATATTGACACAAAAACTGTTAAAGGTTTGATTGCTGCACTGGCGATCAAAGCAGGTACTGGATTTTTTCCGGGGCGAATGGTATTGATTTTGAGGAATTGACAATTTTACCGGCAGATCATTTAAGGACCATGATTAAATCGTATGATTAAAACCGACGTTATCATCATCGGCGGAGGCGCCACCGGCTGCGGCATTGCCAGGGATCTGGCCCTGCGCGGCATTCCTCACTGCCTTATTGAAAAAGGCGATTTCGCGGCCGGAGCCACGGGCGCCTGTCATGGGCTGCTGCACAGCGGCGGCCGATATGTGGTGAATGATCCCGCTGCTGCGCGGGAATGTTACGATGAAAATATGATCCTGCGCCGAATCGGCGAGAAATGCGTCGAGCAGACCGGAGGCTTGTTCGTCCGCCTGCCCGGCGATTCCATAGAAATCTAACAGCCGGAGGATTTTCGTCGCCTGCCCGATTCCAAGCGCTTTCGGGAAATGTTTCTCCGGGGTTGTGAAGAGGCCGGAATTCCCGCGGAAGTTATCTCCTCGACCAAGGCTCTCGACCTTGTACCCAACCTGAATCCCGAACTGGAAGAAGCAATCAAGGTCCCCGACTGCTCCATTGATCCGTTCCGTCTGTGCATGCTCAATATTCAGACATCCCGGCTGCGTGACGGCATTATATTCACGCGGCATAAAGTGACGGAAATTGTCCAATCCCACGGCCGCTGTATCGGTGTCCGGGCCACTGATCAGGGCACGGGTGAAATCAGGGAAATCCGTGCCAACATCATAGTCAATGCCTCCGGTGCGTGGGCAAATCTGATCGCCTCTCTGGCCGGGAGCGAAGTGCCCATGACCCTTTCCAAGGGATCTCTCGTCATCACCAATCACCGCCTGACCAGTATGGTAATCAACCGCCTGCGGCCGCCTTCCGACGGCGACATCGTCGTCCCCAACGAGGCAGTCTGCCTGGCGGGAACGACGTCACTGATGGTGGAAGACCCGGACAAGATCAGGATAGAACCGGCGGAAGTTGATATTATAACAGATGAAGTGGGCAAGAATGCTCCCCCACTTCAAAAACACCCGCATCATCCGCGCTTTTTCCGGCGTGCGGCCGCTGCTGAAATCCTCAAAACAGGACAGCCATGAAATTTCCCGCGGTTTCCGGATAATTAATCATGAAAACGGCATGTACAGCATCGTCGGAGGCAAGCTCACAACCTTCCGCCTGATGGCGGAAAAAATGGTCGATACCATCATGGCTTCCTTTAATCTCAAGCGGGAATGCGAAACGGCGCATATACCGCTGGAGGGTCAGGAAGATTTAAGCGGCTATCCGCTTTCGAAGCGGCTGGCGGATATGAAAAACATCGTCTGTGAATGTGAACTCGTCAGCCGAAAGGAAGTGGAAAATGTCATCAGCCGGACAGGCACCAGAAATGTCGGCGATATCCAGCACCGGACTCGCCTGGGCATGGGACCCTGCCAGGGCGGCTTCTGCACTTTTCGCGCTCTCGGGATCATGAATGACATGAGTGTCATCTCCCCGGAACAATCAATGGAAATGCTGCAGGGATTTCTCCAGCGACGCTTCCGGGGCATCCGCTACGCTCTCTGGGGCGATCAACTCCGGGAAGAACAGCTCGTGGAGTATATCTATCTGGGCATCCTGGCCATGGAGAAGCCGAAATGAGCGTGACGGAATACGATGTTGTCATTATCGGAGCAGGAGTAGCCGGGCTTACAGCCGGTGCGGTTCTGGCCTCGCTCGGCTTTAAAACCGCCCTTGTCACCACCGGAGAACCGACGGCGTGTCTTTCCACCGGCTGCATCGATTTCTGTTCCCGCGACAAAAATCCTCTGCGTGCACTGCAAAACCTGCCGCCGGAACATCCTTTTCATCTCGTCTCCGAAAGGACGATTCGTGAATCAATGGATAATTTCCAGACAGCCATGCAGGACATGGGTATCCCCTATGCAGGATCACTGGACGCCAACCGGAATGTTCTGTCCGCTCTGGGCACGTTTAAAACATCCTGCCTGGTTCCGGCAACGATGCTGGCGGCGCCGCAGAACACCGAAGATTCCCTGCACATCATTACCTTCACCGGTCTGAAAGATTTTTATCCGAGTTATATTATTTCCCGGCGCCGGAACACAAAGTTCTCCGTCTATGACGCCGGCGTTTCCAGTACGATGGGCATTGCGGCGCATCTCGAGGATGATAATTTTTTAGAATCATTTCTTGTCTGGCTGAAAGGGGAAAATATATCCGCAGATAAAATTGCCTTCCCTGCTGTTCTGGGACTGGAATCGGCGGTGCAGATTGCCGAAACCATAGCAATTCGCCTGGGCCGGCCCGTCTTCGAAATACCCACGATTCCGCCGTCGATGCCCGGCAGAAGGTTGTTCAATGCCCTGAAAAATAATTACCGGAAAAAAGGCGGAACCATCTACTGGGGGTGGCCGGTCACCGGTGTCGAAAAAGCGGGAAAAATCATCGAAGCGGTGAGCACTGCCTCCAAGGGAAGACCGAACAGCCTTAATGCCAAAGCCTTCATCCTCGCTACCGGATCTTTTGTCGGCGGCGGACTTGTCGCCGGAAAGGAGACAATAACGGAGAAAATTTTCAATCTTCCCGTCCATGTACCGGGTCCCCGGGAGGAATGGTTCGACAATGATTATTTCTCTTTCAACCATGGCATCGGCAAAGCGGGAATTGTCGCGGATCCAACATTGCGGCCCAAAGATTCTCCCTGGGAGAACATATTTGTGTGCGGAGGAATTCTGGCGAATACGGAAATACTGAAAAACGGCTGCGGTCACGGCCTTGCTCTGGCCACCGGACACGCGGCGGCCAAGTCCTGCCTGGAGTATATACGATGAATTTCGAGCACTGTATCCGCTGCACTGTCTGCGTGGAAAATTGTCCCGTCTTGAGGGTCAATCCGGATTTCCCCGGGCCGAAACAGGCAGGGCCGGATGCTCAGCGCTTCCGGATGGACAGGGATAAATCTCCGGATCACTGGGTGCTGCTTTGCAATCAGTGCAAGCGCTGCGAGATTGCCTGCCCCTGCGGTGTGGAACCGGCGCAGATTATTCTTGAGGCTCAGCAAAAATACGGACGGGAGCACCCGCGTTCGCCGGCACACCTCCTTTTTGCCAATAACTACTATCTGAGCGCCCTTGGTTCTTTTCTGGCGCCGGTTGCCAATCTCATTGCTTCCACCGAAACCGGGAAAAAAATATTCCGGCCGCTGGGAATATCCACTTATATCCCCTTCCCGAAATTCCGTTTCCGCAATCTGCACTCGTGAAAAGAAAGCCCGCGGCAAAGGGATAAAAAAAGTCGCTTTTTTCTACGGGTGCTTCATCGACTTCTACCGCCCGGATATCGGCAGAAAAATCATCCGTCTGCTCAACTCTTTCCAGGTTGATGTTGTTTTGCCGCCCCAGTGGTGCTGCGGTCTGCCGGCACTCGGCAACGGCAATCTCGCCCTTGCCCGTTATTTCGCGCAAAAAAACGCGGCTTCGCTGTCCGATTATATAGATGCCGGATATGATATTGTGTATTCGTGCACATCCTGCGGCCTTGCTCTTTTACATGACTATCCGGGTATTATGAATATTCCGCAGGGGAAAAAGATCGCCGAATCTGTTTACAACATCCATGAGTACATTGTTAAAATGATCGACGACGGACAGATACAGCCGCCATTCCGGAAGGTGGAGCGCCGGCTGGCCTATCATATTCCCTGTCACCTGCGGGCAATGGGTATTGGTTATCCGGGTGCGAAATTGATGTCTCTGATCCCCGGCCTGAAAACGGAAATTCTGGATGACTCCTGCTGCGGGCTTTCCGGCAGTTATGGCTTTAAGAAAAGCAATGAATATACCGCCGTCCAGATCGGGAAAAGGGCCTTAGCGAACATTCAAAAAACCGGTGCAGAGGCAATTGTCGCGGACTGCGGATCGTGCCGGATGCAACTGGAAGGCCTCTCCGGCATTGAAGCCCTGGATCCCGCGGAAATAATCAGCGAATCACTGGGAATAACACTGGAAAAATAAAAGCTGCAATACCCTGCCTAAAACTTGCCGCTGATCAGACTCCCGCCATCCAGCGGAATGATATTGCCGGTCATAAAGGATGCTGCCCGGGAGGCCAGAAATACAGCCAGCCCCGCTATATCCTCCTGTTTACCGTAGCGGTGCAGGGGAATAGACGCCAGCTCAGCTTCATACCTGGCCTTATCCGAAGTAACATAAACCGTCATTGCCGATGGAAAGCGGCCGGGCGCGATGGCATTTACCGTAATGTATTTAGGCGCCAGTTCCCGGGCCAGTGTTTTTGTCAGATGATGAACCGCTGCTTTGCTCGTGCCATAGGAATACGCCGACATGCTGTCGGTAATATAGGCGGCGATGGAGCCGATATTAATTATGCGCGCCGGGTCATCCTGGCTTCCGGCAGCTTCCAGCAGGGGAATACATTCCCGGGTCAGATTAAAAACAGCCTGGAGGTTAACCGCAAACACACTGTCCCACCCGTTTCCCCGGAAAAAGATCAAGGGGAGCCCCCCAGTTTTTCCCGCATTATTGATCAGGACATCCAGCTTCTGTTCCCGCTGTTTTAATTCCGCAGCAAATGCCTTTACCCCTTCTTCCCTGGACAGATCGGAGGGAATCGCAATACATGTTCCTCCAGTCTGAATTCAGCTCAGCCGCCGCTTTCTGACAGGCTTCCACCTTGCGGGAGGTAATATAAACCCTGGCCCCGTTTTCCACGAATCCTCTGGCCATCATCAGCCCGATGCCGCGTGATCCTCCGGTAATGACGACCGTTTTCCCCTTAACGGAAAATAAATCCTTCATGTTGCCCTCCTCGGTATTGTTTTTCGGGTGTTGCCTGCACTTTAAATCTCAATATGCTAAGACTTTTCTACGTCAATGTGCTTTCTTTGAAATTCATGATATGCAGCCAGTTTGGCAAGAGCGAATGCGGCCTGGGAAAGCCCTTCGTAAACAGGAATACCGGCCTGCAACAAAATTTTTACCAACAGGGCACGCTTCGCGGCATATTTCGGGTCAGACCGATATTGCCTCCAGACAACGACCAGCGGTTTCCCATTGGTGCACTGCCGCGCCGATTGGGCCAGATAATTGGCAATTTTCTCGATACCGGCGCCTTCATCCTGATCATACATCCAGTCCAGATGAAGAGAGATGATAAACATATCGATATACCCGGACGAAAGCAGCGATAAAGTCTGGCCCAGGATCTCCAGCTTCATCAACAGGATATGCGCATCTATGGGATTGCGGATCATATTGCCGGCGGGAGGGATGAATTCGCGAAGTTTTTGAGTTATCTCCGGCCGCAATGCGCAGAGGTCCAACCCTGCCTGGGTACAGGTATCCGCGGCGGCGACACCGATACCTCCGCCGGATCCGATGACAGCTACCCGGCGACCCTGGGCTCACCTCAGATTGAGGAACGCCAGTGTCACTTCCGCCATTTCCTCCAATGAGTTTACCTTGTACCGCGCCGCTCTGCCGGAAAACGGCATCCCAGATCTTCTCCCCGCCGGCCATGGACCCCGTATGAGATGATACCGCCCGGGCACCGGATTCCGTCAGACCGCCTTTCAGAATAATGACCGGTTTGCGCCGATTTATTCTGGTGAGCAACTGCAGCAGCCGGCGACCGTTTTTTATCCCTTCCAGATACATGGTAATAATTCTGCTGCCTTCATCATTACCCAAATATTCCAGAAAATCAGTGCTGTCCAGAGTCAAGGCATTGCCGTAACTGATGACTTTATTAAAATAAATGCCAAAACGGGCGCTGGCATAATTGGTAAAATCCTGGGCATTCCCTCCGCTTTGGCTGATCATGGAAACCGGACCGCTTTCTGCCGGCGCTTCGGACCAGGTCAGTATCCGCGAAGCGGGAACATATAATCCCATGCAATTAGGACCGATGACATTGAGCCGTCCCTCTCTGGCGATTCTCTCAATTTCCCTTTGCAATATTATGCCTTCTTCTTCCCCTGTTTCCTGGAAGCCGGAAGAAAAGATATGGATATTCCTGCTGCCGAACGCAATGCAATCCTGCAGCGCTGCCGGCACGAGAGGCGCCGGAACGGCAATAATCACCAGATCCACCGGTTCAGGCAGTGCCAGAAGGCTGGGGTATGCTCTGATGCCGTTAATTTCGTCGGCGCGCGGATTAATCGGATATAATTTCCCGGAAAATCCAAAAGCCTGAATGTTAGCGAATAAACCCGGGAATCCCCTGCCCCCTGATCGATTTGCGCCGATAAAGGCGATACTTCGGGCATGGATCATTTTATCCAGTGCGGCATTTATGGCTGGAACATCTTGATGTGTTCTCGCTTCGTCCGTGTTGTTACAGGCGGCTGCATCGGCCGGGTTGATAATTACCAGTGCATCCACTGCTGTCACTCGGCCATCGGGTGAAATGAGCAAAGGATTAATATCCACTTCCCTGACCTCGGAACGCTCCATCCCTAATCGGGACAGACCCGTCAGTACAGCGATCAACTGCTTTTGATCAGCTGCGGCTTCGCCGCGAAAAGCACCCAGCAATTTCCGGGATAAAATCTCCTCGATCATGCCCTGGGCGTCGGTTTCGCTCAAGGGGGCTATCCGGAAAACTACGTCTTTCAAGGCCTCAGTAAACACGCCACCCAATCCGAACATCACGACAGGCCCGAACTGCTCATCCCGCAACAGACCGGCAACAAATTCCCGTTTCCCGGCGATCAGCGGCTGCAATAAAAACCCTTCTAAATCTTTCCCCGCTGATTTCCTGATCTCCCGGCAGGCCGCCTGCACTTCTGCGCGAGACCGCAAGTTCAACTTCACCAGTCCCCTTTCGGTCTTATGAGTCAATTTCGTGCCCAGACCCTTAAGAACAACGGGAAAGCCCATCATGCGGGCACGGGCAACCGCTTCCTTGCTGTTGAGGACAACCGTCTCTTCGACCACCGGCACCCCGTAATTTTTCAATATTTGCTTTGACTGTGCCTCCGTCAGGGATCCGGTTCCTCCCTGTTCACCTTTTTTCAATAAAGCAGTTTCCGCCATTGGGTTACCTTATTTTCTCATCCTTTCTCTTTGCGCCGGCAAGATGTAAATATATTAATTCATTAAATTCTTAGCCGGGAAAAACATAAATAATCGAATCGACCCTGCGGCCGGGCAAGTCTCAGCGGCAAAGATAATCAAATCTTTAATCCGACAATCAGCCCTTCCTCGACGGCCTCCCGGATCATTCGGGGCCGGACACAGTCGCCGACAGTGTACACTTCTTGCGCCTTACCCTGAAATATCTCCACGGTCTTCGGGTCAACCCGGAGACCCGCAGCGAGAACCACCGCGTCGGCTTCAATGAACTCGCGGGTTCCCTGGCGGTTTACCTTAACGCCTGTGGCGGTTACTTCCTCTACGATGCTCCGGTTTTCGAGGCGGATGCCCAGCATCTTCAACATCCCCAGGAAAAACGGCCGGTAACTGGATGATATTGTCGGCGCCAGGCGGTCCATCATCTCCAGGACGGTGACACTCGTGATACCCTGCCCCTTCGTCATTAAAAACTCCGCTGTTTCGCAGCCGACAAGGCCGCCGCCAATAATGACAATACGGCCCTGGACTTTCTTTTTCTGAGTCAGGACATCCTCCGCGGACAGAACGTTGTCCCCTCGAATCCCCGGAATATCCGGAACAATAGGGGTGGCGCCCACAGCAACTACCAGGACGTCGGGATGTTCCTGTTCCACAGTCCGTGCATCCAGTGTGCTACCCAGGCGGAACTCTGCGCCTGCCTTCCGGGCGCGGGCAGCCAGACTGCGGGAAAGGTTCGCGATATCCTCCTTGTGCGGCGGCAGGCAGCCGATCCGGAGCCACCCTCCCGGTTCGCTTTCCTTCTCGAAGATTGTGACCTTATGCCCCCGCTCCGCGGCGATTAGAGCCGCCTCCATGCCCGCCGGACCGGCGCCGGCGATAAAGACCTTTTTGGATTTCGTGGCCGGGGATGCAACATATCTGATCTCTTTGCCGGCAAAGGGGTTGACGGTGCAGGCGGCTGAAGCGCCGCATTGCGGATCCTTATAGACAACCATAATGTCGGAGAGACAGTTCCCGCAGGCCAGACAGGGCACGATCTCCTCGATGCGCCCCTCCTTCGCCTTATTAGGAAGGTATGGGTCGGCGATCAGGGCCCGGGCCATGCCGATGAAATCCGCCTGACCGTTGGCAAGAATTCGCTCGGCTGTAACCGGGTCGTTGATCCGGTTCGCGGCGATGACAGGGATGCTCACGGCACCCTTGATTTTTTCGGAAAGGTTCGCGAAGGCACCCTTCGGCACAAAAGGCGCCACCGTGGGAATCGTGGACTCATGCCACCCCGTGTAGGTATTAATGAAATTCACACCCGCTTGTTCCAGAGCCCGGGCAACAATCTTCGCATCATCGATGGTATAACCACCCGGCATCTGCTCTTCCACGTTCAGGCGGATGCCCAGGGGGAATTCCTCCCCCGCTTCCTTCCGAATGCTCGCCACAACCTCCAGGATGATCCGCATCCGGTTCTCCAGGCTTCCACCGTACTCGTCTTCGCGCTGATTGCTGAGAGGTGACAGGAAGCGATTCAGAATATACCCTGCACCGACAATGAATTCCAAAGCGTCGAAGCCTCCCTCGCGGGCCCGCCGCGCCGCCTTTCCGTAACCTTCAACAAGCCCGTGGATCTCTTCCACCGTAAGCGCACGCGGGGTTCCCCGCATCAATTTATTAGGGAAGGGTGAAGGACCCACCAGTTCGGGTGGATTGTCACCAAAGACCATGGAATAAGCGGTAATCAGCTGGCAGGCAGCCTTGGCCCCGTGGGCCTGGATCGCCGCCGTAAGACGGCGAAGCCCCGGCAGGTACCGGTCGTCAAACACGCCCGGCGCCATATGCGACCCCGCATACAAGGGGCTGAAAGGGATAATGATGAGACCGGCTCCGCCCTTGGCCCGCTCGGCAAAATAAGTGATGAAGCGCTCCCCGACGGTGCCGTCGGCCTCTGAATAGCCCATGGTCATGGGCAGCATCACGATGCGGTTCCGGATCTCCAGGTTGCCGATGCGTCCGGGTGTGAAGAGGTGCTGAAACATTTCTTTCTCCTTTCGATGTAATCCAATACTGCGGAATGTATATTCGGCTCAGGCGGCCTTTATTCGCAATGGGTGTGTTACCAAATCTTTAGACTTATCGCCACGATATTTTTACCACATGTTAAGTTCGAGTTCAGCATTTTTGATGGTTTCCAAAAGCTGTCGGTCTGGGTGGATATTTTCTTCTCGGGACAGTTGACCAGTGCCCAAACTTTTGCGTGTGCATGAAACATCATTTCACCCTTCCAATCGGGAAATCATTGACACCTGTTTCAATCATCGGGTTTTGTTGACGCTTGAAGACGTCCTCGGAAAGTGTCATCACCCTCTCCTCTGTATGGAGAGCTAGCCCCTTCACGGTGATGAATCCGTCTTTTTTGAAGTCCGCCGCACCCTGCAAGCCTTCCAGAAGCACGTAGGTAAACAGACCGTGTCCTTTATATCCTTCCAGAGCCTGTTGAGTATCAGAAGAAGCGGAAAAGACCGAGGAGCCTACCGCCCGCTGCAGGAGTTTGACCGCTGTAGCGTCGTTGAGACCTCTCGTCTGCTGCAGGAGAGCGATCTGAATCTCCTTGCCTCCCTTGCCGGCATTGCAGGTATCGAGGATCACGAGTTTCTTCTGCGCCGGAACACTGCCGATCAGGCCAACGAGGTCTTTGTGACTCAGGGCGTCTTTGCCTATATGAAGGGACGAAAGGAGCCGGACATTACTTGTCAGTAAAAAATACTGTTCTTCCCCGTTGACCACGTCAACCATGCCGTGAGAAGCATTGTAGAAAATAAACAGGTCGTTGGGTCCGACCTTCTGCCGCACATCCTCAAAGGCTTTCGTAATGGCCTCTTTAGTGGTCGCCTCCGGCGTGGTCAGTGTCAGGATGTCCACCTTCTCAAACAGCGGGGCGGCAACTTTCTTGAGCGTCCCGGCAAAAGCAATGGCATCGGGAACGGCATAGGTTAGGGAAATGGATTGATTTCGATAGGTATTGATGCCGATCACCAGGGCATAGAGATTGGGTTTGCGCATCATGGCCCGGGAGACAACGCTGATTCGGGCAGGATTCGACTCCATGGAGTTCTCCTGATTGAAAGCGACGACACGAATTTCATTTTGCCCTTGCATAAGCGCGATGGTGAACGACAGGAATTTTTCATTGGCCGAAGCCTTGCCCAAAACGATAACACCCCGAGTGTCATTGGCAACCTGCGCCCCGTTGAGATAAATATTCACACTGCCGATCCCGCCGCCGCTGTCCGTGATCTTGAGCGTAACGGCAACGCTGTCCCGATCCACCGAGCTGTTGGTTGCGGGCGACAGGATCTGAACATTGGGCGCCGGTTTTTGAGCGGCAATATCCGTTATCAATTCGCTCCGGGGAAGTGCCTTGCCGGCGAGGGCAAGCTCGACCAGCTCCGGCCGGTAAAACTTTGCATAAAACTGGTCAATGCCATAGACGTCGTTTCCGACCCGCACATTGAGATGCTTTGCTCCGCCAGGCGAGGCATTGAAATATCCTTCCGGCGTAATTCCAATCCATTCGCCGTCGGCAAAACTGACAAATTGAGCCACCTCCCGGCCGGTTTTCAAAGACCATATCCGGACGGTCCCGTCATCGCCCGCCGACATGATGGACTTTCCATCCGGCAGAAATGCCACCGACTCGATCATACCATGATGACCGGAAAAAGCTTTCAGCATTCTTCCCGTGTCCGCATCCCACAAGACCAGTTCATCCCCGCCTGAAAGCAGCATGCGACTGTCTGGTGAAAATCTGGCGTCATAAACGGACATTTTGTATCTGCTGAAGTTATGCAGTTCCCGGCCCGTGGAGACGTCCCACAGCTTGATGGTATTTTCGTAATCCAAACCGATGCCCGAATAGCGCTGCGCCCCGGACACCAGACGCCGGCCGCCGAAAGCAAAATCAACGGTATAGACGAAAGAACCGTGCCTGATGGTTCTGATCTCTGCGCCCGTTTGTGCATTCCATACCTTCACGTCCATGGATGCCCCGGAGGCGAGATAGTTATTGTTCGATGACATCGCAACGGCTTTTGCGCCCCTTTCCAGCGGCAGGGAGCGGAGTTCCCGCAGCGTCTGCATATCATAGAGGATAACTTTCTTGTCCCCGCCGGCCGCGGCGTAACGGCCATCCGGAGAAAATGCCAGCGCTCTGTTCACAAGCGATATGCCGGCTTGCTCAAGCTTCGCAAGGGGCTGGGCGCTGTCTGTTGACCATACCGTCATGTTTTCATCACCGGCCGAAAGAAATATGTTTTTCCGGGGTGAAAAGGTAACGGAGAATTCATTTCGATAAGGCTGGGCCTTCCGCAACTGGCTTCCCGTCTGCATATTCCACAAGGACAGGGCGCCATCCCCGTGTGCGGCTGCCAGATGCCGGCCATCCGCTGAAAGAGCCGCGGACGATACTTTTTGCTTGTATCCTTCCAGATGATGCAGGCAGACGCCCCCCTCCAGAAGGCCGGCTTCGCCTGCGATCGTCTCTTTTCCCTGGGTGTCTTTGGTCTTTACGGCCGCAGGCGTCATGACAACCGAGCGCTCCTGCTGATCGCGCATAAACGCGATGCGCAGTTCCTGATTCGGGCTGCTTTTGACTTTTTCAGTAAATTCCGGCCATGAACGGATTTTTTTGCCCGCCACGGAAAGGATAGTGTCGCCTTCGGCAAGCTCGGCTTTTTGCGCCGCGGAGTTTTGCCTGACACCGCCCACCACCGGGTCATCCCGAAAGACATCCCATAATCTTATAGACCCGTTCTTGTAACCGGCCAGGGCGCTCTTTCCATCAGGCGAAAAGGCAACAGCGGTCACGCCGTAGCGGGCGCCGTAGATATAACGCCGGTAATGATAGATCGAACGGACTTCCCTGCCCGTTGCCGTCTCCCACATTTTCAGCATGTAACCTTCATCGCCCGACAGGACATAACGGCCGTCTTGTGAAAAGGCGACGCTATTGAATTTGCCCGCTTTTCCGGAAAACGTGCGAATCTCTTTTCCTGATGGGATGTCCCACAAAATCATCTGGTTGAATTTACCCACGAGCGCATAGCGCCCGTCTTTGGAAAAAGCGATGGACACATCCGAAGATGACGCCGTATTGATCCCGAAGGTACGGATGATTTTATCCGTCTGCGGTTCCACCACCGTAAATCCCGACTTCCGGGCCACAAGTATATACTTTCCCCGTTCAATAAAAGTGACCGCCGAAATTTCTCCTTTGCCATAAGCAGCCTCTAATTTCCTGGCAACGCCCGTTTGCATATTCCAGAGCGTGATGGTTCCCAGGGTGTTGCCAAACAGCAAATCGCCTTCCGGACTGAAGGCAATATGCGAAACAACCAGCACATCACTGATCCTTTTGACTTCCCTTCCGCCCGGGACATCCCAAAGCCGGATGGTCATGTCATGGCTTGCCGAAACAATGTAACGCCCGTCGGGAGAAAAAGTCACGAACGTGATATAGCTGGTATGCCCCTGGAGGGTTCTCATTTCACGGCCTGTTTCCACGCTCCAGAGCTTGACATTATTGTCCATTCCGCCCGATGCGGCGTATTTTCCATCCGGGGAAAAAGCGGTGGAATGGACGGTTGCCGAATGCCCCAGCTGCACAAAAAATTCCGGCTGACCGGCGCCCAAAGCATCGGTTGCCAAAACGGCTATCAGCAGCAAACAAGCTGCGTAGATATATTTTCTCTTCATGCTTCCTTTTATCCTCCTCGCCAAACCTTTGTTTTTTCCCGTCTTGTTTTTCTGTCTGATGCCTCGCTCGCCAGCGGGGTCTCTATTTTACATTACCGCACGTCAAACAACCTGCTGTCCTTACCGAAATGGATGATCACCGGCGTCTGCGGATGGCCAAGATTGGAGGAAATCTCCGTGGTCGTCTCCCGTGAAAAAATTCCCAGACTCTTAATCGTCACAGCTCCGCTTTTGTCCTTGTCCACCGTCCTGCCGTTCTTCAACCCCTCCAGAAGCGCGTGCGTATACAGGCCGTTTCCCTGATAACCGTCCAGTGCAGTCTGAATGGAGCCCGCAGAGGCATAGATATGCAGCCCCATTTTTTTAGCCATCACCGACATCCGGGCGTCATACAAACCGCTGACAATATTATCTACGCCTCCGGCATGACAGGTATCAAAAATGAACAGCTGCGACAGTGACTTTATTTTTTTCGACATCTCCACAATCTCATTGGAGCTGATCAGCGTGGCGCTCTTGTCCAGCGTGCCTGCAAAGCTGCCGGTGACGATGTAGTACTGGCTTTGCAAAAGCAGACCGTGAGAGGCGTTGAAGAAGACGAAGCTGTCGCCGTGTTTCACGAGAGCCGCCAGCTTCTCGATGGCTGCCAGAATATTGGGCTTACTTGCCTGTTCATCGACCAGGGTGGTCAGGTGGATATTTGCCGGCTTGTAGATCGTTTTGGCCTTGTCGGCCAGTTGCGAAATAAAGTCGCGGGCATCCCTAGCCGCATACTTCAGGTTGATGGAAGCGTCGCGATAACGGTCAATGCCGACGGCCAGAATATACAGATGCGGTTCAGCGGGCGCGCGGGTTGATAAGAAACGCGCGGTGCCCATCGCACTCTGCACGGTGTTCGGGGCGTTGAAGGCGGTAAGCCCGATTTCGTTTTCGCCGGCAATCGTTTCCATCTCCACGCATTCATCAAATGACTCGCCTTTGGGGCGCACCAGCACTGCGCCGGGGCTGTGCTTCTCTTTGATGGTCAAAGAACGCATGTCCTGGTAAAGAGCCCCGCTGCTCACCTGAGCCAGCTTCAGGGTGGCAATTTTACCGGACGCAGTGGCTTCACGATAAAATCCGTCGGATTTGATCAATTTGCCGTTTTGGAACAGGCGCACCTCGCCGATGCCTCCGCCGGTGCTCGAAACCCGGTAGCAGACCTTCACTTTGGGATCGCCGGTCTGATCGGGAACCAAAGAAAATTGCACCGCCGGAGGAGGATTCTGGAGCGCCTCTTCCACCGTCAGGGTCACCAAGCCGGAGATGTCTTCTCCTTTTAGCTTTGCCGAAACGATATCGGGACGGTAAAAAACATCATAAAACTGATCGATGCCGTAAACCTTATTGCCCCTGCGGATGTTGAGGTATTCATGCCCGCGGGCCGAGGAATTGTAGTATCCTTCCTTCGTGATCACAATCCATTCGCCATTGGTGAAACCGATGGACTGGGTGATTTCCCGGCCGCTTGCCGCATCCCACAGGCGCACCGTGCCATCCCCGCTGCCGGTGATGATCCGTTTGCCGTCTTCTGAGAAACGGGCGCAATAGACATGCAGTTTGTGGCCATTCAAACTCAAAATCCTGCGACCTTTGGCAACGTCAAGAAGTTTCGGGATGCCATCAAAGCCAGCCGTCAGGACGAATCGACCGTCAGGAGAAAACGCCACTGAAGAAATGGCAATATCCGGCCATGTTTGCAACGCCCTGCCGCTTTCAATATCAAAGAGCTTAACGGTGTTGTCGCTTGACCCCGCCAGCACCTGATTGCCTCCGGGAGAAAACGCAACTGAGTTGACATGATAACGAAAATTACCGAATACCCTGAGCTCGCGCCCGGATTCAATATCCCACAGCCTGGCCGTCTTATCGCGGCTTCCCGATACAGCCAGTCGGCCATCGGGAGAAAAAGCAACGGACTGGATTTTATCGGTATGTCCGGAAAAATTTTTTACTTCGCGCCCTGTCGCTGCGTCCCAGAGATGGAGACGGTTCCCGGAAGCGCCCGATAGGATCCATTTTCCATCCCGGGAAAAGGCAGATGCTCCCTGTCCGGCAAGGCTGAACAAAACGCTTCCGGATTCCACATCCCGCAATGCAAGCGGTCCATCCACGCGGCAATCCAGCATCCTTTTGCCGTCCGGAGAAAAAGCGAGCGAAGAAACAATCCCCTTCGTGCCGGCAAATATCTTGATCTGCCTACCGGTGAGGCTGTCCCACAAATGGATCGTCCCGTCAAAGTTTCCGGACAACACATAATCACCCCGGGGGTTCATGGCAACCTCGCGCACCCAGTTAACCTTGCCGTCGAGTTTGAGAATCTCTTTGCCCCCTGCAATATCCCAAAGCGACATATTGCGGCTGCCCGCAAGCAGTTGCCTTCCGTCGGGAGATATCGCCACGGAAAAAACCGAAACTTCGCCTGCCGGCAGAGACTGCAATTCACTTCCCCGGACAAGATCCCATACCCTGACGGTTCTGTCAAAACTCCCGGACACCGCCTTACGGCCGTCCGGTAAAAACGCCACCGAGGTCACCTCGCCCCGGTGACCGCGCAGCACGGCAAGCTCCCGTCCTGTGGCCACCTCCCAGTAGCGGACCGTGCCGTCTTTGCCGCCGGCGGAGAGAAGATATTTTCCATCCGGCGAAAAAACCACGGCGTTTACTGCAGCGGTGTGACCGGAAAATGTACGCACCTCCCGGCCTGTAGCCGCCTCCCAAAGCTTGATGGTTTTATCCCAGCTTCCGGACAGAAGATATTTTCCATCCGGTGACAAGGCCAGCGTGCGAACCGCAGCGGTATGTCCGGTCAATGTGCGAATCAGTTCACCTGAGGCAACATCCCAGAATTTGATGGCAGCATCCATGCCGCCCGAGACAATCGAACGGCCGTCGGAAGAAAAGACTGCGCGAAAGGCGCCCTTGGTGTGGCCGGCAAAGTCCCTCACCTTCTGACCGCCTGCCGCATCCCAGAGAACGATTTTGCCTTCCGTTCCCGAAGACAAAAGCAAACGCTCATCGGCTGAAAAAGCAACCGATGCAACATAGCCTGTGTGCTCGCCTGTATACGTCCTTATTTCGCGCCCGCCTGCCGCATCCCAGAGCTTGACCGTTTTATCACCGCCGGACAGGATCCATTTTCCATCCGCGGAAAAGGCCATCGACTGCACGCCGGAATGGCCCAGCTGGACGAAGATTTCCGGCTTATCCGAGGCGTTCGCCGAACCTGTAAATAACGTCAGGACACAAACCATCGTTACGATCTTAAAGATAAGATATTTTTTCAACATAAGGCACCTTATCGCACCTGCCCGATGGGGAACGCCTGTCCGCTGATGGAGATCGTGGGATACTGCGCCCGCTTGAATATTTTCTCCGCCAGTATCGGCACTTCGTTGTCCACATAATCGGCTAGCTCCGTGGTCTTCACGTATCCGGTCTTCCCTTTATCCGCCTTCCCTTTCAGGCCTTCGGTCAAAACATAAGTAAACAGGCCGTGTCCTTTGTATCCTTCCAGCGCTTCCTGCATGGAGGTGGATGCCGAAAGAATCGTCGAACCCACCGCCCGGCTCAAAATCTTGAGCGCCGTGTCCTCGCTCATGCCGCGGGTCATCATCGCCACCTGGATGGCTTCGCCTAGAGCGCCTGCATTGCAGGTATCAATGATAATCAGTTTCTTCGTCGCCGGAATATTGGCAATGGCCTCTTTCAGCTTGTGCTGGGAGATGGCATCCGCTTTGAGTTTCTCGGTCCGGAGCGATCCCACATTCGATGTAATCAGAAAATATTCTCCTTCATCCACCGTCCCGTGGCTCGCGATGTAAAAAACAAACAGGTCATCCGGACGCAAAGACTGAAATGATTTGATCTCCCGGAGGATCGCATCATTTGTGGTTTCTTCCGGCCGGATCAGTTTTTTGATAGTCACCCGGTCAAAGAGGCCTTCCGACACGCTCTGCAGCGTGGCGGCAAAAAGATCCGCATCCGCGGTGGAATATTGCAGCTTTAGTTTCGGATTCTTAAATTGGTTAATGCCGATCACCAGCGCCGAAAGCGACGGCTTTCCCGCCTTCGCATAGTTTGCCGTCACGTCGAGCGTCGCTTCATTGCTCTGCATACTGTTGTCGCCGTTGAAGGCCACAGCTTTGATCGTATTTTTCCCGTTTACCAGCTTCAGATCATAACTTTTCAAAACCGCTTTGCCCGTTTTTTCCCGGATCTGCACGGCCCGGCTGTCCATCACCACGGCGGTGCCGTTGAGATAAAGACGGATGTCGCCGATGCCGCCGCCCTGATCGGTGAGCTGAAGCCGCACGGTGACTTCATCGGTACTGACGGAAGCGGGCGTCTCGACAATTTTCACGGCCGGCGGTTCTTTTACGTCGGCCAGTTTCCGGAAGTCTTTGAGAGATCCGCCGGAGAGCGCCACCTTGACCAGATCGGGACGGAAGAACGTCTCCCGGTAATTTTCAATCCCGTAAACCTGCTCACCCACGCGAACATTGAGGTAACGCTCTCCTCCGGCCGAGGCGTTGTAATACCCTTCCGGCGTTATCACGATCCATTCACCGTCCGTGAAGCTGATAAATTGCGCAAGTTCTTTTCCGGCGCCTAAGTCATACTGCGCAGTGGAAACCCGGTGATTGACCATCGCCTTGCGGGCATCGGCGGAAAGCTCCACGCTTGAAATATTTCGATTGGCAGCGATCGAGGCGCTTTTTTTGCCCGATGTCAGATTCCACAAGGTGAGCTCGTTTACATCACGATCCGCCGCAACCATCATTTTCTGATTCCGGGAAACGGCAAACGTAGCACCGGAGATATAGTCCTTATACCTGCGGATGAGTTTGCCTGTATCCGGATCGACCACGCTGAAAACTCCGTCAACGTCGGCGGCATAAATCGTTTTCCCATCGGCGGAGAAAAGAGAGAAGGTTCCATCCGTGATGCTTTCCATCTTCCGGACACGGCGGCCCGTAGCCGTATCCCAGAGCATGTTTTTGGAAAGCAGATAGGCGCCGTCCGGCGAGAAAGTCACCCAGTAGCCCGGGCCGTTGGGGGTTTGAAAATCAAGCACTTTACGGCCTGTGGCGGCATCGAGGAGTATGGGACCACAGGCAATATGACGGCTGTCGGGGGAAAAGGCCAGAACGCCGTTTCCATAATTCACATAATCACCGGCTTCGACCTCTTCGTAGTTGGCAGGCACATAGTCCGTTTTGAATTCGGAGATCTTTTGGCCGTCTCGCAAATTCCATATTCTAAGCATGCCGAAACGGGCCATCGTTGCTGCATATTGATTGTCCGGTGAAAAGGCGACGGCGATGATCCTATTTCGTTCTTCGGCTTTGATGGTTTTCAAAAGTTTACCGGTGCCGACATCCCAAAACTGCATCATCCCCGATTCATCGCCTGTAACGGCGTAGCCGCCTCTGGCGGAAAGGGCCATGGCGCTGATCTTCGCTGCGGCGAGGCCTGCAAACGGAGCACCTGCGCGGCCTGTCGCCGTGTCGAAAGCCTGCAGTGTCTGGGCTGACGGTGCGATGATTTTTTTCCCGTCATACGTGAGCAAACCGAAGTGGACGGGAAACCGCCTGATCTCTTTGCCGCTCATGACATCCCACAGGCAGATGTCCCGGTCATAGCGGTTCTTGGTCAGAACAACGTTCGGCTCGGTGGATACGGAGACGGAAACGATCGCGCCTTTTTTCCCGAAGCGGCTAAACGCCTTGCCGGTGCTGATATCCACCAGCTCGTTTTCGTTTGTCTGGTCCCGATGAGAGATCTTCTTTTTAGGATTGGCATCAGCCTTCGGGGCAAAAAGTTTCTGCTCCTGGCCTGTCTCCTCCCGGTATTCCCGGGACAAAAAATATTTCCCGTCGCCCGAGTAGCCGCCGAAAGCGACGTCCACGTAGCGTTTCACTTCGCGTCCGGCCAAATCCAAAACTTTGACCGTATGGCCTGATTTCTTCTGATCATGGGCGATAAGCAAATGCCGGCTGTCCGCTGAAAATCCGATGGACCACAGATACACACCCGGCAAATTCAGGGCGGTCATTTCCGCGCCGTTTGTGAGGTTCCACAGCCGGATATCGTTGCCTTGCGCCGCACTGAGGATATACTGACCGTTAGGCGAGATGATGGCCTTGTAAACCTGCCCGGAATGCCCCAGAAAGGTTCTCTTCAGTTTCCCGTCGTTTCTGTCCCATAATTTCAGCGTCTTGTCGTAGCTGGCGGAAAGGAGGTATTTGCCGTCCGGTGTAAACTGCACGGCTGCAATGGTTTCCCGATGGGCGTCGATATTTCTCAGCATCCTTCCCGAGGCCGCGTCCCAGATCCTGAGCTGCCCTTTCGAAAAACCGGTCAGGAGGTAATTCCCGTCCGGGGAATACGCGAACGCATTGGCATCGGCGGCATGACTTTTCAGCGCTTTGATCTCCTGGCCGTTTTGGATATCCCAATACCTGATTGCCCCGTTATCGTCGCCAGACATGGCGTACCGGCCGTCCGGTGAGAACCGGACAAAGGTGACCTCGCAATCATGAGCAAAAGTCCGGATTTCTTTTTCATCGTCAACGCGCCACAGTTTCATCGTGTTGTCGCGGCTGCCGGAAAGAATATATTTGCCGTCGGAAGAAAAGGCGAGGGCTTTAATCGCTTTTTGGTGGCCGATAAAAACGGCCTCGGCCCGCCCCCTTTTTAAATCCCAAAGCCTTACGGTTTTATCCCGGCTGCCGGAAAGCCCGTAACGATTGCCGGAAGACAAGGTGACGACGTCGATTCTGTCTGTGTGCCCGGACAGCGTGGCCAGAATCCGGCCCGTGGCGATTTCCCAAAGCATCAGTGTTCTGTCTTTGCTTTGCATGATCGGCTCCGACGCATTTTCCCGCACGGAAGAAAACATCAGTCTGCCGTCGGTGGAAATGGCATTACGGGATCCGAAAGCAAATCCAAGACGGCTGGCAATAAGGCCGGATTTGGGCCGCTCGACGACGCTTGCGACAACGCCCCTGGACATATCGGCGATATACAGCCTGAGGCCGACGATCGCCCGCAGCACCGCACCGTCGTAAGAAAGGGAATGACCGCTTGTGGCTCCGCTCATTTCACTTAAAGCAAATTCCCGAATCTTCCCGCCGGTCCGGATATCCCAGACACTGACATTCCCCTTCCAGTTAAAGGAGAAAAATGATCTGCCGCCGGGCAGAAAGGCGGCAAATTCAACATTATCGTTGTCCTTGAAGGTTCTGATCAATCTCCCACTTTCGGCTTCCCATAGTTTGATGCTGTCGTCATCACTTCCGGAAAGAAGCCACTTGCCGTCCGGCGATAAATCTATCGTGTTGATTGATGACGTATGACCGATCTGGACGAAGATTTCCGGTTTTTCCTGTCCTTCCATTGAAACCAGATTGTCGGCGGCAAATCCGGAAACAGGCAAAATGGACAATATCGTGATCAAACCGATCACGACCGCCAATGGACGTAATAAATTAGTGGATGCAAACATATTGGATACTCCTGCCTTTATTTTTCGAACATTCTCTTCTTTAATTAATCGGCAAATCCTGTTTTGGCACCGATAAGCACTCGCTTGTCATAATTGACACGGCAGTGGTTCCGGCCCATAACTCTTCTCGGCACGATCGTGATCCTTTCAGAACCCCGAATGATTTTGTTAACCGCTTCGGGGAATTTAAATAAAAGCTCTTCCACCGGGATTCCCGCTGCCGCCTGCCCGCAGGCACCGGCAGCCATGCGCCGGGCCTGGCTCAGATCGTTGATAACATAACCGACTCCTAACCCGGTCAAAAGCGCAATCCCATAAATGACATAACGGATGGCCGGAATTTTTTATACCAAACCGGTTTTGATCCGGTTTGGTGCCGGAGGATTCTTCGGGCTGTCCTGCGCAAAAGATAATACAAGCCGATCCAACCCGGGATAAACAATAAAGGCGCGCTTTTTTCACTTTTATAAAGCAGCATCGTTCTGCATGGGGCTCCTTGTGCTGCTAAGTCATTGTGAAGAATGGCCCAATCATTGTTGATCCATAAATCCGTGCGTTCGGGCTGATATTTTTTTAGCATAATTCCTCACCTTTTTTCAGAATAAGTATCCGCGCGGCAATTTCAGGCTGACCGGTGTTTAAAAAGGATTGCAGTGATCGATTGTTGGGAGCCCGCCGCTTAAAGTAAGGGTCATGCTTGCTGTGAATTACAGCAAACAGAAGGAAAAGAAGGACGATCAAGGCAAAAACCGTCATGACATTGGCCCTGAGTTTGAGTATCGCGGGGAACAGATCGGTCAAATACCCTTGCCTTTGCTGCCCTTCCCGGGGAAAGCTGTAGATCAGACCGAGAAGAATCAGCGGCCCCAGGACGGGAAGAACAGTCAACGACACAATCAGGTAGAATCGCCAGGTGTTCCAGGGACGAATACCACGATGGCATAATTCTACAAACGCACCGGCGCCAAGGGCATGGCAAGAAAAAAGATAAACGGCTTTGAAAAATATATCGACCCCGGATGCTGACGTCATCACCACAATAATGGCTGCTGCATGACAAATCAATCCGGCAGCAAGAGCATTCCTGCCCAGGGTTGTATAAGCGATCTCCCTTATCACAATTACCTTCTCCGGGAAGTTGGACCGGCCTCTTCCAAAACCATCTTTACGTCTTTCACCTTTTCTAAAACCTGCATATGATACTGACCACCCGCTTTAAAGGGCCCGGAGAGGCGTAAAATCATTTCAATGAGCGCATATTCAACAACCAATTGGTTGTCGCGCAAAACGGGTTTACCCATGGAGATCGAATACAGCCAGTCGGCGGAATAGCCCAGAAAAACACACGCCACAACATACTTTTCAAAATCCATATCGGGCGCAGGCTTGTCAAAAGCGCGCCGCCAGAGTTCAGACCATTCCTTTCGCGTGTCCACAACCTTGATAAAGGGCTCTTTCTGATTGGAGACATTTCCCTTCCATTCCATGCCGGAATAATCCCGTAATGCGCCGGTTTTTTCCAGAAGGCCGACAATTTCAGGATGGACGCCTTCGACCGCATAGGTCCAGGCCGATTTTCCCGCTTTATCCTTCAGTGCAAAAGCGCTTCCTTTTTCGACCAATATCTTGACCATCTCCGGATTGCCTTTTTTGACTGCCAGAATCAGCGCCGTCTCACCTTTGTTGTTTGAGTCATTGACATCCGCACCACGATCAATCAGATACTTCATCGAAGCTGTATTTGTTTTATGATAAGATGCGACCGCCTTCATTAAAGCCGTCGTCCCTTCGTCATCCTTAAGGTTAACATCCGCACCTCTTTCAATCAGAAATTTTACCAGGGATGAATCTCCGTCGGCAGCCAGCATCAGCAAAGTCCCCCCGGCGAAGCCTCTCACATTCACATCCGTATCTTTCGTCAGAAGAAGCTGGACAATCTCCAGGTTGCCCGCGATAACGGCGGAAAACAGAGCTTCCCGCCTGTCAAAATCATGGCTGTTTTTTACAAGTATTTGGACAATCCGGACATGGCGGACCGAGATGGCTTTGCTAAGCGCCGTATCCCCGTATTTTGATTTCTTGTTGATATCCGCCCCGGCCTTTAAAAGCATCTCAACCAAAGCGGCATTGCCTTTTTCGCTGGCGATCATGAGCGCGGTCATCTCATTATTATCTAAGGCGTTAACATCCGCTTTGCGGGCGATAAGTAAACCGGCAATATCGGTACTGCCGTCATTTGCCGCCTTGAGCAGCGCGGTTTTTCCTTCGTCATAAGTATCGGTTACATTTGCTCCATGCGCGAGCAATGCCTCAACTACTTTCGCCTTTTTATTCACCACGGCATAGATGAGGGCATCCGCACCGCCGATGTTCTTCACATTCACATCTGCTTTCCTTCTCAAAAGCTCCTTCGCCACTCCGACATGGCCTTTAACGGATGCAAAGATCAGCGCGGTATTGTTGGCACCGTTTTTGGCGTTGACGTCGGCGCCGGAACGGAGCAATAGTCCGGATAATCGCAAGTTTGTTGCCATCGGCTGCATACATTAAAGGCGTACTGCCTGTCGGTGTCCGGAGATTGACATCCGCGCCCTTGGAGATGAGCGCTTTAACTTTATCCGGACGGTCTTCCCTGATGGCGATGAATAAAGGATGTGTATCCGGATCGGCTTGCCCGGCCGATTCATTTGCGCCGCCGGCATGCTTTTCCAGCAATTGTGCAATATATTCCAGTCCGTCTTTCTTCGCCAGCGACAAAGCGGTATCTCCGTCCTTGTTTTTCAAATCCAGTCTGGCGCCTTTGGCGAGAAAAGCCTCCACCAGTGCCGCGTCCCCCTGCATCACAGCATACATCAGAGGCGTCCGGCCCGTTTTCAACCAGGATTCATCCTGGACATTCACGTCCGCGCCGTTTTCCAAAAGGACAAGGATGGTTTTTGGTTTATCGCCGGCAGGACCAATACGGAGATGCCCTCCCGCGCAGGCATTCAGCAGGGGTGTGAGCCCTTTGCCTCTGGCATTGACATCAGCACCTTTGGTGATCAGGAATTTCACGATTTCAGCGTGGCCATAACCGGCTGCCTCGATGAGAGGCGTCCGGTCGCCTCTTTCCTTTCCGATATCAACGACCGCGCCATGTTCAACCAGCAATCGGGCGATTTCCAGATTCCCGCTGCGGGCCGCAATCAACAGCGGCAGATCACCGGTCACCCCGCGCCGGTTGATTTCCGAAGAGTTTGCTGCTGCTCCAAGGATGGCTCTGACCCCAGGAACATCATTTTTCTTAACTGCTTCCAGAAGAGGATAATCGGGCGGTGGAAGGCGGCTCTCCGACAAACTCCCGGCAGGCCAGAATCCCGCCAGCAGCAGCAATAAAAAAACTCCCCAGGCAAACCATTTGCTTGTCATGCCTTTTTCTCCAGTTATGTTGAATGGTCCCTTAAAGAAGTCATTTCGATCCCTCTTTATGATATCCGGGTTTCCGGAAATGGCGGGCAGAAGAACTTCGGGACGTCACATTTATTATCGGATGTTTCGGTCCGGGCTAAATAACTTTTTCCACAAACATCTTCTGGCAATAACTGCCTGACTCGGCCCGGATGTAAATGCTCAGTTATTAGCTAACTCTTTTGGTATAATAAGTAAAGATAGAAAAGACCAAAAGAGATACGGATGAAACATGAACAGCCCTTTGAGACTTTTTGTTTACAGGTCGCGTTGAAGCATTATCTTACGCGAACCTATCGACCACAGACCAACGGGAAAGTTGAAGCTTTTTTAGAATTGAAAAAAAGAGTTTTTCAGTCCAAACTTCTTCAGGGATTTAAATGAAGTGTAACAGCAATGGGGACATTACCTTTTTGATTACAATCATCTCCGAAGGCACGGGGCATTGAATTATATTAAATCTTATTGCACGTCTCTGGACAAAAAAGTAACAAAAAACCCACTATTTCTAGTGGGTTTCTGCACTTATCCGGACAGCAGCGATAGGAATTTCCCTGGTATCGAACCGACGAGGTGTGGAATGAAAGTACCAATAAGTGGAACGACGCTCCAGCCGAGATTGAGGACGCCATTGCGACATGGACACCTTCAGGGACATCATCCGGCGCTAGCGGACATAATTACAGTCAATGGCTGAGCTGGGACATCCTTTCAACGCTGTCGGCTGAAACCGACGGCAGTTTGACTCTTATGATTAAACAAACGGATGAATCATTGAAGACTGGTTATGAGATTTTCTACACGGAAGAGAAAACCCCTGCAGGAACAAATGGTTTTTATATCGAATATACCACCAGACAGACACAGCCGCCCCCACCGCAAGTGCCCGAACCGGCAACGATGGTTCTTTTGCTATCCGGTTTGATCGGTCCGACCGGATTAATCGGTCTGAATGTGATCCAATGGGACTATGTTAGAAAGTCTTTTTATCCTTTTGAGAAAATATTAACTTCTTCAGAGACGACTAGCTACTTTACGGTTGATCCGTTGTTTCATGATTTGAAACCGAATTGTCACTGTTTAATTTTTCCCATCGGTACCAGAATGTCTTATAGCTCATACCGAGAAGCTTTGCGGCCTTGGCCATGACGCCATTGGCCCGTCTCATCGCTTTTTCCATGAGACTTTTTTCCAGCTCCTCAAAATTTATCCCACCGTCAGGGAGATCAAAATCGAATGAGTCAACCATCTCCGAAGGCCTGAGTTCGCTTTTTATATCCCCTAAAGCGATGGTTTCAGAATCGCTCATGATGACCGCTCTTTCTATAACGGATTCCAGTTGCCGGATGTTGCCCGGCCAGGGATATTCAACGAGGGCTTTTATTCGCGGCAGAGTCAATGCCTTTTATCCTTTTTCCGAATTCGCGGTTGTATCTGTTGAGGAAAAATTCAGATAATTCCGGTATGTCGTTTTTCCTGTCCCTCAACGATGGAAGGTCTATGGTGACAACTTTGAGCCTGTAGTAAAGTTCTTCCCGGAAATTACCCTTTGCAAGCTCCTTTTCAATATCCTTGTTGGTTGCGGTTATAATTCTGACATCGACTTTTATCGGATCTTTTCCGCCGAGTCTTCTTATCTCTTTATTCTGGAGGACCCGCAAAAGCTTCGGCTGCATCATGAGAGGCAGATCGCCGATCTCGTCGAGAAATAAGGTGCCGTTGTTTGCTGCCTCGAATAGTCCTACCTTGCGCGAAAGCGCGCCGGTGAAGGCCCCGGGTTCATAGCCGAATAGTTCGCTCTCAAAGAGATTTTCCGGTATGGCGGCGCAGTTGAGGGCGATAAATGGTCTGGACCGTCTGGGACTGTTGTAGTGAATAGCCCTGGCAACAAGCTCCTTACCCGTGCCGCTTTCGCCCATTATTAGGACCGTTGCGGAACTCTGCGAGACCTTTTTCATAATATTGATGGCTTCCTGCATCTTATCGGATCTGCCGATTATCCCTTCAATCCTGAACCTGTCATACAATTCCATCTGGAGTTGGACATTTTCTTTTATAAGTTCCGTATGCTCAACGGCCCTCCTCACCGTCATCAGCAAGGAATCCTTGTTCAGCGGTTTGGTCAGATAGTCAAAAGCCCCTTTCTTCATCGCTTCCACCGCGGATGATATCGTTCCATGGGCGGTTACGATAATCACGGTCAGTGAAGGAGATAGAGAGTCTTTCTGAACGTTATCCAGTAATTCGATACCGTCCATTCCCTCCATCTTCAGGTCCGTAAGCATGACATCTGGGTTGTATTTCTTGATGGTTTTCAATGCCTCTTCGCCGGATGAGGCCGTGTAAGTCTCGTATCCCTCATCATCGAGAATCGTCTTTACAATTTCCCGCTGAAGCTGTTCGTCGTCCACAACCAGAATAACAGCCATTTATTTCCCCTTATCCAAAGGCAGGTATATTGTGACGGTGCTCCCCTTGCCTTCAATGCTCTTGAATTCTATCCTGCCTTTATGTTCTTCCACAACCCTTTTTGTGAGCGCCAGACCGATCCCGATCCCGTCCTGTTTCGTGGTAAAGAACGGATCGAAAATCTTCGATATTTTCTCGGCTGAAATGCCCACCCCGGTATCTTCAACTGCTATTATTAACTTGTCGTCCGTCCTGCTCGTCCTTATCGTGACAGTCCCGCCATCAGGCATCGCCTGGAATGCGTTGAGGATGATATTGTAAAGACATGTTTTAATAAACCCGGGATCCAGATAAGTCTCCGGCAATTCGCCCAATTCCGTGATTATGGCAATTTTATCCTTTTCCGCCTTGGCCTTGACAAGCTCCAGAACGTCCTCGATCAGCTTCACCATATCCATCTTCTGGAGATTAAGCTTAAGGGGTCTGCTGGACTCCAGGAAACTTTCGGCAAATCTGCTCACGCGCTGTATCTCATTTTTTATGTTATTAATCAGTGAATCGAATTGCTCTTTTCCGCCTTCTTCATGGGGTTCATATTTTTTCTGGATATGGTCGATGGAAAGGCTGATAAAATTGAGGGGGTTCCTGATCTCATGGGCGATGCTCATGGAAAATTGTCCGATGCCCGCGAGTTGCTCGGCCTTGCGCAGCCTTTCCTCCAATAAGCGCTCTTCCTTAAGTTTGCCGACCATGTAGTTGAAACTCTTCGCGAGTTCTCCTATTTCGTCTTTCCTTTCCGTGCGTATTTCCTGATCTAGGTTGCCAAGTGCAACATTCCTGGCGGCCTGAACGACATCCTCTATGGGTTTTGTGTATCTCTTTGCCAGGATGATGCTGAGGAGCAGCCCGATCCCGAAGATCAATGACGGTTGCCGCAATCCTTCTGATGAGTCTCTTCTGCATATGGGCGGAAAAATCCTCGGTATTCACCGTAAGGTGTATGTATCCGTAATGTTTATTGTCTGCAACGACAGGAACGATGACATTATAGAATTGCCCTTCGCCGATTACGGGCTCCCCAAGTTCTGCCTTGAAGATGAGCTCTTTTTTTGTCTTTGTGATCCATTTTCCGACATTTCGCGGGTCAGTGCTCGATATGATCCTGTCGGAATTGCTGATGACGGAGATCTCTTTAACGCCCTTTGTTTTAGTTTTTTGAGATAGTTCTGGAGGCGTTTCTCTTCCGGGAGGCCGCTGCTGGTGACCTCTTCCACGCCCATCTGGATGCCCTTGGAAAGATCGGCGATCTGTTTTTCGAACTCTTTATAGATCGATGTTTCGGTCTGATAATAAAGAAAGACGAGTATGGAAATGATGCTAAGGCTCTGAACGAGCATCAGGGCCACAAGCTTTTTATTGAGAGAAAGCCTGGAAAAAAAGTTTTTTATTTGATAGATGTTAAATCGCATATATTCATTGTATATTTATTTTCATCAGGTGTCAATCCAGCAAACTTCAGCAAACTTCATCTGATTCGGTAACCGGTAAATCACGGGGAATATATGATAGCGCCGGAACCATCGGAAAGCGACCAGTATATAGCCCTGGCGTCGTTTTGATCCATTACAATCTCAATGGCCGTGTAAGGTTTCCCTCTCAACGCATTCCAGAGCATTGCGATCGGGCGAGTTAAAAATCTCTTCGCGGCATAGAAAATGTTGCCGATTCCTGAAACAATCCCTTCCGTCGACGGTCTTATCAATATTTCTACAACCACCATCAAAAACAAGGGTATATCTTGAAGGCATGTCAGCCAGTTCCAGTGCCTCTATCTTGAAATTGTCCTTATCCTTGCTTGCTCCGGGCTTGATCATTTCCCTGCCCGGTTTAAAGAATGTACTTTTCTTTTTCAGTCGATATACGTTGCCTGAAACAGGACTGCCCCAGCAGTTGAAGTTGTTAACTGGCAATTCCTTCAGTTGAATCCCCTTGGCCTTGATATGGGCCATTTTCCCCTTCAGATTGAAAACAAAGTAGATATCCGGTTTGCGGGCCAAGGCAAGTTCCTCTTCGAGAAGCCGGTTGTCTCTGATGTATTTCTCTCTGACGTCACCGGCAGAAACCGGGCCGGCAATTAAGGTAATAAAAAGCAAGATGATTGGCAGCTGCATCATCAAAAGATATATATCCTCGTACCTACGCCGGCTGCAGAATAAACAGCCTTCAGATCCCTGTCGCCGACCCTGATGCAACCGTGCGAAACATTTCTCCCCAGCAGCCTGGTATAAAGCGTTCCATGGATAAAATATCCATTGCCAAAGCCTAACGCATAATCTCCAAGGACGCCTTCCTCGATCCTTTTTCTGGGGTCCTTGGGTATCGCTTCGCCTTCTTCGATGAACGCCCAGTCCGGCCTTGTCCATACCGGAGATATATATTTTGTCTTCACATGATATTCGCCTCGCGGTGTATCGAATATCCATTGACGTTTGCCCGATGGATCTTTCAGAATGCTGCCGCTTCCGCTGAGATGACGGCTTCACGGATCGTCCGTCGCCTCTTTTCAGATAGAGCATATTCCTGCCGGTGTCGATGACGATATAAATCTCATCAGGGGTAAGGCTTTTTAACCTTTGTCTGAGGGCAGAGTTTCTTGCTTTCAATGTATTTAAACTGATTTTGTCATTTTCCCTGCTGAGATTACCTTTATTACCGTAAGACACATCCCTGCTCCCGAGATAATATCCGGCAGACTCAAATGTCAAAAATATTATGAATATAACGATAATAATCTTAAGATATTTCCTGTTTTCCAACATCTGTTCAGAGCCCTTCTATCGCTGACGAGAGGCTGTTTACGTAATCCACGGCCCCGACAATGGTCACCGGTGTCCCGACGGGTACAATACTGAAGATATCATCAATCGCATTGTTGTCCATCGCAATACAGCCGTATGTCATGCTTTCCTTGCCGCCGCCATGTATTTCTATAAGCCCGCCTATCCGGGCCCCGGACGGAATAAGACCTTTTTTCTTGGCGCGAATGAAATTCCTCCGGTCTTCCTCATTCGGGTAATTTATCAATAATGCCTTGTGATAACGGCTTTGCAGATATTTTCTTTATTATCCTGTATTCTCCCTTCGGGGGTTGAGTTGTCGCCGGCATGAAGTTTATCGAAGAGAATCCGTTGCGTCCGAGGCCGATGTTATACGTCTTGAAGAGGACACCTTTATTGTAGAGCACAAGGAGACGCTTGCTTTTATTTATGATAATGACAGGAATGCCTCTGTTTTTTGATTCATTTATGGTCTTATCTGTCATCTGCTGCCATTTGTTGATATTACTTCTGCTTGCATAGCGGTTAAAAATGGGCAACATCGTATCTTCAGCCGCCGTAATGAACCCGGATACATTTTTTATTTTTTCTTCAGCAGCCACAGTAATCACTGTTGTTATACCTGGTAGCTGCCTCTGACAACAGGAGTTCCGCTTTGATGAGATCTTTCCTGGCAAGTCTTCCCTTCATTGATAATTTCCGATCATCTCTTTAAGAGTTTCTATTCTGTTTTTAAGGAAGGATATTTGATTGGCAGGTGCTCTCTCTTTTTTTATTCTTTTGTTCATAATATCTCTTTCTGTAATACGTAAGCCGGCTTTCAAAACATCTCTGAACTTCAGATTGAACAGTCTGGTAATCCTGAAACCAGAAAAATCTGGATTTTTCTTTTATCAGGTTTTCTTTTGCCTGCCGGAACGATATCCTGTAACGGTTGTATTCTTCCGGTGCATAAACTTGAGCCCCCGAACTCCAGAGTTTATGTTCCTGTTCTTCAGCCAGTTTAACTTCCGGAGGCATCGGTGAAGCAGTACAACCGAATACCAATAGCAATATGGAAAGAACCAGTAATTTTTTTAAAATATTTTGCACCAATTCGAATGTGTCCACCATAAACCGTATTTAATTGAGTATTCAAAAAAGCCTTTCGGAACTCCTTGGGCCAGTTGATAAAAACCTTACGCCATTATCAAAGCACGGGCGATCTTGACCTCAAGATCGCCCGTGACTCTTTGCTGGTGCACAATACTTAATGCTAAAAAGAATTATTACTACTTCTTTGCTCCAACTTTTTCCATTGCCTTTTTTATCTGGTCCGAAATTGCGGTGGCCTTATTCCTTGGCAGCATTTGACTTCTCGATCGCTGCGCTGTAGTCCTCAGAGTCATTTGCGGTTCTTTATCTCGGCTAAGGAATCTTCAATGCCTTTTATGTCGGCCTTTAATGCCTCGATATCAGCCTTTGAGCCTTTCCCTTTCGGAGCTTTTGCCAGTAGCGCCTTTGCTTCCGCTAACTGAAGCTTTTGCCGCATCTTGCGCCGCGTCGGCATTTTTCTTCGCCTCTTCCTTCTTTGCAGCTAATCCCGCCTTGAGCGTCTCGGCGTCAGCCTTTACCTTTGCGAGAAGCTCTTTTGCCTTTTTATAATCCTTGAATGTTTTACTTTCCTGCACCTTGATTTCATCCTGGGCAGCCTGCATGCTGTCATTCAACTTCTTTGTATCGTCCGCTGCGAATTTTTGGGCGCCATCCGCCACAACCGCATCTATCGACGCCTTCGCCGCAGTAATATCTTCCGTTGGCAGCTTTCCGCAGCCGATGAGCAAGAAGATCGTAACCATACCTAATGCCATAATCTTTAAAGCTTTTTTCATAATTTGTACTCCTCCTTTGATTTTAATAAATGGTCAGTTTATTGCGAAGCTATCGCTTCTTCTTTTTTGCCTTTTTAACTACTGCAGGTTTCACAGGGGCCGCAGACAGATCTTTAAAAGTGGCGTCCCACTTGTCGACGATAGCCTTAAGCTCACCTGCTTTCGTCTTAGCACCAAATGGATCTGCGGAAATCATATCTTTGGTCGTTTTCAGACCTTCAGCAAAGATTGTGACATCAGCGTTCCACATGTCCTTAATGTCCTTCTTGCCCTTCATCTTTTTCGCTAATTTCTGGGCTTCCCCTAAAAGATTATTCCATTTTTCTTCAAGCGCCGGCAACCGCTGCGTTCACCTCATCAGTCATAACCTTCTTACCCGCGACAGCATTTCCGGTAGCCTTCTCGAAGGCAGCCTTGGCGCTGATATAGCCTTGTTTTGCTTCCTTGTATCTTCTTCTCCGTCACTTGTGCTTCGGAGGCGTCCCAGAGACTCTTGGCGGCTTCAAAATCAGCGGTGGCATACTTACCGGCGCCTGCCGAGACCGCGGCATCCATGGCGGTTTTGGCTGCTGACTTTTCAGCCTCGGGGGGCTTTGCGCAACCAAGAACGACCAAGGCCAGCGCAATAAATACAATTAACGATAGTGAATACTTCAACTGCATCATAACTTTATTCCTCCTCCTTGTTTTAAAAATTGAAAACGATAGCGTTATTCTGAAAACATATGCTCAGTTATACTTAATTATTTTCATCATATCTGAACGTCGAATCTTTAACCGTCACCGGGCTACAAGCAAATGATGTGCCAACTCTAAGTGCTTGAATTCCTGACCTTTGAATAAATAGAGGTTCCCTATTTCAGGAAGTCCTTCCTTTTTTGGGAATAAATTGAGAAGGGCCGGTCCCGCTTATAGCGGGACCGGCAAGGTAACGGCCTATTCCTCTCTTTTTTATCTTTGTTTCCAAGGCCATTGCTTCAGCACGCGTGGCAACAGATCGCGTCCAAATCAGTCGCCATGGCCCCGGCATTCGTTTTGTCGTTTTTGAATGATGATAATCAGGATCGTTATGCTGTCGCAGGCGCTGTTCCACGCTGAAACTTTGCCCGTAGTTTCGCTTTGAATTATATAGACACTGAAAGACATGGTTTCTCCCAATAAAAAAGCCCGCTTTCGAAAAAACGGGCTTTAATATTCTGGCTCCCCAGCGCGGACTCGAACCACGGACATGCTGGTTAACAGCCAGCCGCTCTACCGACTGAGCTACTGGGGAACTTAGATTCTCAAACAGCAAACAATTTCTTGCTCCCAACAGCAGTTGCTGGTTAATCCCGCCTCGGCGGGACTCTACCGATCCCGCTTACTGCGGGACTACTGGGGAACTTAGATTCTCAAACAGCAAACAATTTTTATTAGCAACAGCAGTTGATGTTCCTGTTGTTGAGAGATGCTCTCTTACCGGCAATTCGTGCAAATCGCAAGCTCTTTTAAGGGAACTCCGGTTTTTTTACTGATATATTTTAACTGATCTTCGGGAGCAAAATAGCGGCCGCAAACATCACAGGTCTTCATTTTAAAGGTGCGCCCCCAGATTTTTCTGGTCTCTTCGGTTGTTTCCATCTCGATATGGCCGGTAGGGCAGATATAGGCGCAGGCGCCGCAGCCGATGCAAACAGCTGAATCCTCGTTGAAGGGGGTGCTGACGGCTTTATCCGCACCGCGGCAGGAAAAACCGATGGCGCTGACCCCGACTATTTCTTCGCAGACGCGCACACAGGAACGGCAAAGGATGCATTTACTCTTATCCACATCCGGGGCAAATCTCGGCTGCGCAACAACTCCCAGCTCTCTGGCCAGATCGCGAATGACATCCGATTCCGGACAGCGGGCCATCAGCAGTTGCAGAACAAGGCGGCGGACATTTCCGACCCTTTCATTTTTCGTTTCAATGCTGATGCCTTCTTCAACCGGATAAAGGCAGGATGTTACGATCTTTGTTCTTTTACCCTTCTTAACTTCCACTACACAAAGCCTGCAGGCGCCGGACCGGGAGACTGCTTCATGAGCGCAGAGCGTGGGTATCTCGATACCGTTGGCACGGGCGGCTTCCAGAACCATGGTGCCTTTTTCCGCCGATATTTTTTTGCCGTCAATAATAAAATTTACCATCTTATATCCTACCTTTACTTAACGGTTATTGCGTCAAATTTGCAGCTTTCCATACAGATACCGCATTTTATGCATTTCTTCTGATCAATCTTATGCGCTTTTTTCTTTTCTCCGCTGATGCATGCCGAAGGACACTTCTTGGCGCAGACACCACAGCCCGTACACTTTTTCGCTGTTATTTCATAACGGATCAGTGCACGGCAAACTCCGGCCGGACAATGCTTTTGCCTGATATGAGCATCATATTCTTCACGGAAATATTTAATCGTGCTCAAAACAGGATTGGGAGCGCTGCCGCCCAGGGCGCACAGGGAGCCGTCAACAACTCCCTTGGCCATGGATTCCAGTATTTCCACATCCCCTTCCTGACCGCGGCCGGCACAGATATCATGGAGAATATCGTTCATGCGGCGGACACCTTCGCGACACGGAGTGCACTTGCCGCAGGATTCAGCAGCCAGAAATTCAATAAAATAGCGGGCCATATCGACCATGCAGGTTTTTTCGTCCATGACAATCATGCCGCCGGAACCCATCATCGAACCTGCTTCCCAGAGCGCATCAAAATCAACGGACAGATCCATCATTTTTGCCGGAATGCAGCCGCCGGACGGGCCGCCGGTCTGGACAGCTTTGAACTTCCTGCCGCCGGGGATACCGCCGCCGATGTCATATATAATTTCCTTCAGGGGGATGCCCATCGGCACTTCGACCAGGCCGATGTTATTTATTTTGCCCACCAACGAAAATACCTTTGTACCCGTGCTGTGGGGAACGCCGATCTCGGAAAACCATTTGCCGCTGCGGGAGATGATCACCGGCACGTTGGCCCATGTTTCCACGTTGTTTAAATTGGTCGGGCGATCCCAGAGACCGTGTTCCACTGTATGAACATATTTGGCCCGGGGCTCACCGGCTTTTCCTTCCAGCGAAGCCATCAATGCGGTGGATTCGCCGCAAACAAAAGCTCCGGCGCCCTTGCCGATTTTAAAATCAAAGCTGAAGTTCGTACCGAAAATATTTTTCCCCAACAGGCCGCGGCTGCGCGCATCGGCAATCGCCTTGGTTAAATTGGCAACAGCCAGGGGATATTCGTTGCGCACATAAATGTAACCTTCTCTGGCGCCGATGGCATAAGCGCCAATGATCATTCCTTCAATGACACTGTGGGGATCGCCTTCCATAACGGAGCGGTCCATATAAGCGCCGGGATCTCCCTCGTCGCCGTTACAAATTACGTATTTGATGTCTCCCTTGGCGGCAACGCAACTCTGCCATTTTATCCCGGTCAGGAATCCGCCGCCGCCACGTCCCCGCAGACCTGATTTGATTACATCTTCCACAATAGCTGCCGGCTCCATGGAGGCCAAAGCTTTCTGAGCTGCCAGATAGCCACCCCGGGCAATATATTCTTCAATGTTTTCCGGATCAATGATGCCGCAATTTCTTGTCGCTATCTTGACCTGTTTTTTATAAAAGGGGATGTCGTACATAGCCGGAATATCCCGGAGATACTCAGGCAGGGCGCCTTTCAGGTACTGCTTCTTCTCTCTTTTGGCGATGATGTCTTCCTCATCAACCCGGTAAATAGGCTTAATTTTATCGATTGTACCTTTGACTATCTGGTCAATAAGCTGCGGCACCTTCTCTTTCGTCATCTTCCCGTAGGAAAGACGCGGTTTGTCTTTTTCGATCACATCAACCAGCGGTTCAATAAAATCCATGCCCATGGAACCTGTCCTGGTGAGAATATAGGGCAGCTTCCTCTTCTGAATTTCGGAGCTCAGTGCTTCATAAACGTCACCCGCGCCGGAAGCAATGCCGCTGGTCGCCATACCCACAACTATTTTTACACTGTCGGGAAAAAGAGATTTTAATCCTTTGTCTCCGGTTTTCTTCAAATCATCAAGTGTGCTGATTTTCTTCACTTTCTCACCCCTGTTTTCTATAATTTCTCAATATCCCGGGAATTTCGTTCTGTGTGAGATATGGATGGATATTGCCGCCAATCCGCACCACCGGCGCCAGAGAACAGCAGCCAAGACACCTTACCTCTTCCAGAGTAAACATATTGTCCTTTGTCGTCTGGCCGCATTCAATTTCCAGATCTCTCTGCAGCCTGTCCTTTAAATTGAACGCTCCCTGCACATGGCAGGCGGTTCCGGCGCAAACCTCAACAAGATAACGACCGCGGGGATTCAAACTGAAAGTATTATAAAAGGTCGCTACTTCATAAATACGACTTGCGGGAACTGCGAGCTGCCCGGCAACAGCGGACAAAGCTTCTTTCGGCAGATAATTATATTCTTCCTGAATATCCTGCAATATGGCTATCAAGCCGCTTTTGTCCCGGCCGTGTTTTTTTACTATCTCTTTTATTTTCGCCTCTATTGTCGTGGCTTTTTTCATGCTTCAATCACCTCAGAATTCTTCAGAGTTGCCCCTCAATATCAGTCCCATGCCTTCAGGCATTCAACTTTGTTTAATAATTTCCTGTACTCGCTATCTATTCGGCCCTGAATCATATTAACTTCATCTTCACCCAGATGGCGGAAACGCCCCTGTGATTTGAAATATTTCTTAATCGGCTGCAGTTTTTTCGGCATTTCCGAGGAAAGCTTATATTTGCCGTTTTCCACTTCAAAGAGCGGAAAAATTCCGGTTTCGACAGCGAGTCGTCCCAGGGAAACCGCCTGATCGGAAGGACAGCGCCAACCGGTCGGACAAACAGAAAAACAATGAATATAAGCAGGACCTTTTACTTTTTTGGCCTTTTCGACCTTGCGGATAAAATCCAGCGGATAACTGGGACAAGCCGTAGCCACGTAAGGAACATTATGCGCAACCATAATTTCGGGCATATTCTTTTTCCAGGTTTTCTGCCCCATGCTGACTTTACCGGCCGGAGCAGTTGTGGTGGATGCGCCCATCGGTGTGCCGCTGGAGCGCTGAATACCGGTATTCATATAGGCTTCATTATCGAAGCAGACAAAAAGCATATTATGGCCGCGTTCCATCGCTCCCGAAAGGGCCTGCATGCCGATGTCCATTGTTCCGCCGTCACCGGCCATGCCGACGACTTTAACATCGCGATCGGCAATTTTGCCTTTACGGCGCAATGCCTTGAGGCCGGCTTCCACACCGGAGGCAACTGCGGCCGCATTTTCAAATGCCACGTGAATCCAGGGCACTTCCCAAGCCGTGGTCGGATACATACTGGAAATGATTTCCATACAGCCGGTGGCGGAAGCAATAACCGTATCTTCTCCCAGAGCTTTACACATTAGACGTACAGCCAGCACTTCACCGCAACCCTGACAGGCACGATGACCGGAGGATATCAATTCTTTTTTATTGATCAGCCGCGGGGCAAATAAATCAAAATTCTCAACAATGTTCATTATTCCCTCACCCCCCAAAATTCATAGGAACCGGCAATCGCACTCGCGTCTGCCTCGGCAACTTTATTGATCATGGAAACAAAATCGCCAACAGTTACGTCCCTGCCGCCCAGACCAATAATGTAATTGTATATCTCCGGCCTCTCTGCCTCAGCGTAAAGAGCGGCTTTAATCTCCGAACAAACCGGACCGCCGGGGCCGCCAAAAGAAACCGCCCGATCGGTTACCAATACTTTTTTCGCTTTACCCAGTACTTCTTTGATCTCTTCAAACGGGAACGGGCGCCACAGCCGCAGTTTAACCAGGCCGACAGTCAGTCCTTGGGCGCGTAATTCATCGATGGCCAGTTCTGCTGTTTCTCCCATTGAACCCATGGTTAACAAAAGAATATCGGCGCCTTCGGTTTTATATGTTTCCACCGGTTTGTAAGTGCGGCCGAACATTTGAGCCCACTCCGCCCAGACGGCAAGAATTGTTTTCTTCGAATTTTTCAGAGCTTCGCTTTTCGCCTTCATTATTTCCGTAAAATAATCGGACATGGCGAAAGCACCCATGGTCAGCGGATTATCAGGATGCAGTGTCGCAAAAGGAACCCGCTCGGGAAGAAATTTGTTTACCAATTCCTGATCAGGAAACTCCAGCGGCTCCACCATGTGCGTCAACTGGAAACCATCAATATTGACGCAGACCGGCAGATTGACGTCTTTGTGTTCGGCAATTTTAAAGGCCTGAATCGACAGGTCAATCGCTTCCTGTCCGTTTTCCACAAACAGAGAAATCCAGCCGGAATCGCGCTGCGGCATTATATCCGAATGATCATTTAATATATTCAGGGGGCCGGAAACGGCGCGGTTGGCAATTCCCATAACCAGCGGCAAGCGCATCGCCGAGGCAATGGGTAAGATTTCATGCATCAACATCAGACCCTGTGAACTTGTCGCCGTATAAACACGCGCTCCGGTTCCGGACGCGCCGATAATAGCGCTGATCGCGGAATGCTCCGACTCCACTGTAATAAATTCCGCATCGATTTTACCGTCAGCGACCAGATCGGAGAGATGTTCTCCAATGTGCGACTGCGGAGTTATCGGATAAACGGCGGCCATATCAATATTGCACTGTCCGACTGCTTCGGCCACGGCAAGTGCTACTTCCATTCCAACGCGTTTTGCCATGTTATCCCTCCTCCACCATTGCTATAGCCTTTGACCAGCATTCGTGAGCGCAAATACCGCAACCTTTGCAATAATCAAGATTTGCCTTGAAGTAACCGTCTTCCGATTGCGCAACACAACCTTCCGGACAAAATATGTAGCAGATTCCGCATTGAATGCATTTTGAATTATTCCAGACGGGTCTCTGTGCTCTCCAACTTCCCGTATGATATTCACTGGCGCTGCCCGGGCGTAAAACAACACTGCCTGTTGTTATTTCCTGCCAGCCAGCCGGCCCGCTTTTTTTCGTCATGATCTTACCACCTCAATTTTAATTGCTGATTTTAATTTCTTCGTAGGCCCTTTTCATGGCCGTCAAATTTTTGTGGGCAATCCGGCCGAATCTATGCTCTACGGACTCTTTCATGGCCTCGAGCCCCATAAATCCGGCCATTTTCAGTAAAGCGCCAATCATGGTCGTATTGGCAATGGGGACACCCATTTCCTGGCGGGCGATACCGGTGCCGTCAACGGTCGCCACTGTCCCGCTGAAATTCAGCTCCTTTTTTAATTCCTGAGGAGTCCTGGCTGTATTGATGATCAGTATCCCGTCAGGTTTAAGACCGTCTGTGACATTAACCAAACCGATTAAGCTGGAATCAAGTACTATGACCACATCCGGCTTGTAAATCCCCGAACGGACTTTTATCTTTTTATCATCGATGCGGCTGAAAGCTGCAACCGGCGCACCGCGTCTTTCCGGACCGAAACTGGGGAAGCCCTGAGCATACTTTCCCGCTGCAATGGCAGCCTGAGCAAGCAGTTCCACGGATGTTACTGCTCCCTGGCCGCCTCTGCCGTGCCATCTAACTTCTATCATGGATTATAATCTCCCCTGTTGGATTAGTGATTACAGAATAAAATTGTGGCGAATTCCTATTATATTTGCTTTTTTCTGTCAATATTTATTCGCAATATCCAAAGATTTTCCAATTAATTAATGACTTACGTGCCATTGCTGCCGGGCAAGGGCATACAAATCATTTCCCCGGGCATCATTGACAACGACTAACGGCATGTTTTCCAGAGTGATCTTGCGGATTGCCTCCGGACCAAGATCCTCATAGGCAATAAGCTCAACTTTTCTAATGCATTGAGCAGTCAAGGCGGCAATGCCGCCGATGGCGCCAAAATATACGGCACCGTATTTATTGATCGCATTTAAGACTTCGGCAGAGCGGTTGCCCTTGCCGATCATCCCACGGAGGCCGTTGGCGATTAACTTTGGTGTAAAAAAATCCATCCGGTAACTGGTGGTGGGGCCAATGGAACCGATAATCCGCCCCGGCGGAGTCGGTGAAGGCGCGGCATAAAATAAAACTGCTTCCGATAAATTAATCGGCAGTTTTTCTCCTTTTTCTAAAGCCTCATAGAGACGACGATGCGCCACATCTCTGGCCGTGTAAACCTCCCCGCTGAGCAAAACCATATCCCCGGCATTGAGCGAAGCAATTACCTCGTTAGTCAGCGGCGTTTGGATTTTTCGTGGTGTTGTCATAAGCACATAATTTCTTTAATTTTTTCGCACATGTGAATCCGAAGTAAACATTTCTACCATTAAAAGATTTATTAATCCCCCGCCGGCGGGGGATTAAGGGGGTGGAGTGATAATAATATAGCCTTAATTTTCATTGCAGCTACAGGCTGGTCGACTTTCATCCACCTCCGTCGCTACGCGACACCTCCGCCAGCGGAGGACACGAAATATTTTCTTACCTATTTCGACACAGCATCGTAAGTGCAACAATAATCAGAAAGCCGTCAAATAATTACTTCTTTATGTCGCGCGACGTGGCACTGTATATTCACCGCCACCGGCAGGGACGCAATATGGCAGGGCATCATTTCGATGTTCACAGCCAGCGCCGTAACCCGGCCGCCCAACCCGGCCGGACCAATGCCTGATTCGTTGATGCTGACGTATAATTCTTCTTCCATTTGCGCCAGACGCCGGTCGCTTCTGTTTCCCTCGCCTACCGGCCGCAGCAGGGCTTTCTTGGCCAGAATGCAGGCCTGTTCCAGTGTCCCGCCGACACCCACTCCGACAATCACCGGCGGGCAGGGATTGGCGCCGGCCTGCATAACTTTTTCTACAACAATTTTTTTGATCCCCTCGGGGCCTGCCGCGGGCGTCAGCATCTGGGCGGCACTCATGTTTTCGCTGCCACCTCCTTTAGGCATGGCAATAATTTTCAGCCGGTTGCCGGCAACAATGTCAACATGCATTACGGCCGGAGTATTATCCTTTGTATTTTCCCTCGATAGCGGATCACAGACTGATTTGCGCAAAAAGCCCTCCGCATAGGCCTGCCTCACGCCTTCTTCAATCGCCGGGCGGAAATCTCCCCCGACAACACGGACATCCTGACCTATTTCGACAAAAACCACAGCCAGACCGGTATCCTGACAAATCGGCATTTTATTGAGGCGGGCTATTTCGGAATTTTCAATTATCTTTTCCAGTACCTGCCGGCCTGTAGCGGATTCTTCTTTTTTTAAAGACGCCTGCAGCGAGGCGACGACATCGTCACTCAGATCTGTATTGGCGTCAGTAAAAAGCTTTTTCACGGCAGCGGTAATGCGCTTGCAGTCAATTCGCCGGATGGTTTTTCTTGTCTTCTTTTCCATATCCATAAAACTCTTTTTTCATGACGATTTAAAACAGTCAGAGACGTGGCGCGCGAAGCCTTCGGAATGAGGCGTACTTTCAGCGTACGCCGCAGTGACACGTGCTGAGGCGCATCTGGCATTCGCCGGATATACTTCGCATATGGCTCGTATAAAGCGCCATGCTACATACCACGCCGGAACTCCATAGACTTCGATATCGTCATCTTGTCAATGTATTTCAAATCACCGCCCATGGGCACACCCATGGCGATACGGGTTATCTTTACGTTTTTTTCTTTGAGCATGCCGGTAATCAACAAAGCGGTAGCTTCGCCATGGACATTGGGATTAGTAGCGAGGATTATTTCTTTTATATGGCCGTTCGCGATCCGCAGCAGGAGTTCACCCAGACGCAGATTTTCCGGACCGATACCGTCGAGCGGCGCCAATGCCCCATGCAAAACATGATAAATCCCGTGGAAAACTCCGCTTTCTTCAATGGCAGCCAGCGCGTCCGGTTCTTCCACAACACAAATTACATTCCGATCGCGGTTTTCATCAGCACAGATATAACAAATATCATCTTCTGTCGGATTCAAACAAGTCCGGCAAAGTTTTATCTTGCGCTTAACCTCGACAATGCTTTCCGCCAGCTTGCGGACATCATCTTCGGTTGCCCGCAAAATGTAATTGGCTAATCTTGCTGCTGTTTTTTCACCGATGCCCGGAAGTTTAGCCAGCTCGGAGATCAGGCGTTTGATTGGTTGGGCGTATGCTTTCATAAATATCTTTGCCCTACATTCCGGGAATATTCAAGCCGCCGGTAATTTTTGCCATTTCCGCCGATGCCATTTCCTGGGCCTTGCGGATTCCTTCATTAACGGCGGCAACAATTAAATCTTGCAGCATTTCAATATCTTCCGGATTGACAACATCCTTTTCAATATTTAAGGAGACGATTTCAAATTTGCCATTGACTAGCACCTTGACCATGCCGCCGCCGGCCTGGGCATCAATTGTCCGCGTCTCCAATTCTTGCTGCACTTGGCCGATCCGCTCCTGCATTTTTTTTGCCTGTTTCATAATATTGCCGAAATTATTCACTTTAGTCTAAACCTCCTGTTTTTTCTCAGTTCTTGTCTTAATTTCCACTACCTCGGCGCCGGCAAATTCATCCATGACTTTCTGCAACAGAGGGCTTTTCATTGCGTCCCGTTTAATGTCGTTCACATTGTTAACTTTCGGACGGCCATTGCCGGAGTGATTATTGCTTTTATCAACTTCAATTGTTGTTATTTTTATCGTTACATCCCGGTGGAAAAACTTTTTCGCAATTTGTTCCAGTTGTTCTTTTGGCAATTTCTCACTGATATTTTCCAGGAATATATAACCTTTAGGAAAACTTAAGGTCAAAGTGCCGTCAGCAAAATTGATGCTTTCTGCCGATACAATTTTCGCCCCTAAAAGAGGGCTTTCCTTTTTGAGAAATATTTTGAAATTATCGCCGAGTTCAGCGGGATTTGCTGTCTGCTGCTCATCTGCAGTCAGCTTATCCGGCCCGTTAAAAGATGATTTAGTGTTGTCTTCCCCCTCCGGCTTTGCTGAATGCACCGCCGTTTTCATCATTGACCGATCGGCCGATTCCAGTTGAATGCTATTCCCGCCGGAACCTAGTCCGCCCTGAAGTTTTTGCTCAACTGCTTCGATGGCCGCTACGATCTCGCCGATAGGAATTGCCGGCTCCAGGTAAGCCATCCGCACCAGAATCGTCTCCAGTTTTAAACGGGTTTCCTGGCTGCGGCGGAAGCTGTCTTCTTCAGCGATGAGAATCTCTAAGTACAGCTGCAATGTTTCCCGTGTCATTTTCTTTACTTGGTTTTTCAGCTCTTCCATTTGCTCGGGCGCAATATCAAAAGAAGAACTGCCCTCAGCGGTAATCTTGACTAGAAGCATGTTGCGAAAATGTTTTAGCATCATCTGGTAAAATTGCTTCATATCCAACCCGGCCAGATAGGCCTCTTCCAGAATCAGCAGACAGGCGCCGGCATCTCTTTGCGAAATAGCTTCCGAAATTCGGAAAAGATATTTACGGTCAACAAGGCCGAGAATATCTTCCACAGCGTCATCATTAATATTGCTTCCGGCATAAGAGATAACCTGATCAAAAATGCTCTGGGCATCGCGCATGCTGCCGTCACCTGCTTCGGCAATCCAGGAAAGCGCCGTCGGGCTTATCTGAATATTTTCGCTTTTCGCCACCTTCCCTAAATTCCCGGTGATCTCCTGAAGGGAAATCCGGCGGAAATCGTAGCACTGGCAGCGGGAAAGAATGGTCGCCGGAACTTTATGGTTTTCTGTCGTGGCAAAAATAAATTTGACATGGGCAGGAGGTTCTTCCAGTGTTTTTAAGAGCGCGTTGAAAGCCTCACGCGTGAGCATGTGAACTTCATCAATAATGTAAATTTTATAGCGCGCGGCAGCGGGAGCAAATTTAACATTTTCCCGCAGTTCCCGGATTTCATCAATACCGCGGTTGGAGGCGCCGTCTATCTCGCGCACATCCAGCGAGGAACCGTCGGTAATTTCCCGGCAGTTGGCGCAGACGTTGCAGGGAATTGGTATCGGGCCTTTTTCACAATTGAGTGATTTGGCCAGAATTCGGGCGACAGTCGTCTTGCCGACACCGCGGGGCCCGCTAAAAAGAAAAGCATGGGCGACATGGCCCTGGCTGATGGCATTACGCAGTGTTTTAACAACATGTTCCTGACCGGCAACATCTTCAAAAGACTGGGGACGGAACTTGCGGGCTAAAACGAGATATTCCAACTAAACTCCTTTGAAAGCGAAGGGGTATATCTGGTGGCCAGGTTTACCGCAACACACGGCGGACATTGCTGCCGCTGCTTCCTTCCGGACCTGACGGGGTTCACAAGCCTCCGTTGCACGGGACCCGGCCACACTGATTTTGATAAGCTTTAAAGTGGCTTTTAATTGATAAATGAACAGGAATCAACTCAAATTTTTGCCGGCACGGGGATATGCTGAATTTAACTGTTATTACGGTAGATTACGTTTTTATTTCATTCCGGCGTGGGAGCTTTATCTAATATTTTTTCCTCTCCGTATGATTAACCACAAGGATCGGGAATTTAAAGACGGCAGAAGGCGTAGGCGATTAATCTCTCATCATGACTTAAACTGATATCGAAGGGAGCCTTTTTATTTTCATAGTAGAGCACAGGCGGCTGGAGTTCATGACCTTTTTTTGCTCTCCGAATTTCCATCTTCCGATTATTTAACGAATAAATATCGGCCAGCCTCCGGAACAGGCATTCGCGCACAAATAATGATGGCTCAACATTTATTCCGAAAGCGGATTCGGGCAAGGGCTCGATGCCCCAGATTATTTTATTCAGATCCGCTAAATTATCCGCGCCGGTGCAATGCACGTAACCTTGCGGAGAATACAGTTGAACAAAAACCGTATTGCCCATCCGGAAGAAGAACTTGACCCCTGGCAAAAACGCAGTCGGGCTTATTCAACTGCACCGACCAGCAGCGCGGCAGAAAAGGCGCACGCGCGTCTGATTTAGCGATCACCTTATAGGCTGTTTCTTTACAAGACCAGAGCAGCCAGAGCGCCCGGTCTGAATTTCGCGCCTTACGGACAAATTCGATTTCAACATCGGTGAGGATTTTCTTCAGATACCGGTAATCCCTGCTTTTCCCCGCATTTCCCGGACTTCTCCAATCCACGATGTCGTTGCCGATGCCTGACAAAATATTTTTCCTCCATTTGCGCGAGCCGGTGAATTATCTGCGTCGCATACTCCCGCTGGGCGCGCAGTCCGCCGGCAGCGGCAGGTGCAGGTGTAAATACTTCCATCTCAGCAGAAAATATCTCCCCCCAGGCCGGGATCAAGCTATGGCCGGCCTGTTTATCGCCCCGCACGTAAATACACATGACCTTGCAACCTTCGACCTCCTGGATAAAACGTCCGACTCCGTAAGAAAAGCATTCTTTATCCACTCTTCCGGTGCGGGAGCGCCCGCCTTCCGGAAAGATCATGATGTTCTGAGAATCGCGCAGCAGATAAATGCATTCATCCAGCGTTTTTCTGGTTTTCTCCCGGGGGCCTCCCCGGGCAATCGGAATGCATTTGGACAGATAGCACAGCATGGTCAGAATAATATTACTTTGAAAGTTTGTTCTTTCCGGCAAATTCCACGGCAGCCTGGCATAATCTTTTACATGCCCTCTTAAGCTGAAAAGCGCATATGTCAAAATAAAAGAATCAATCATCGTCAGATGATTGGCGCAGATTATCCAGGGGCCTTTGTGCCTGGCCATTTCTGCGGCGCACTGACGGCGGATTTCCCTGACATTGCGCACACGATAGCATAAAATCCGGGCACCCAAAAAATATAGCGGGGCAATAATTATAACGGCAAGCCGGCCGATAAAATTCTGCACCTGCAGAAACATTTTGGATCTTCTATCCATTTTCTTACCCGAGTTTTTGTTTAATAACCTTCACGGCATCGCCGATTGTCCGGATCTTATCCGCCTCATCATCCTCGATGCTGATGCCGTATACATCCTCACACTTGATGATCACGTCAACGAGGCGGGCGGAATTGACCTTCAAATCATTTAAAATGTGCGTCTCCGATGTCGCTTTTTCCAAAAGCGTCACATCTTTAGTATAGGCCTTTAGAATATTAACCATTTCTTCAAATATTTTTTTCTCATCCATAATATTACTCTCCTTTTATTATAATTTATTTTTCTTCCCATTTTTTAAATATCAGACAACTGTTGACATCCCCGAAACCAAAACCGGCTTTGGCAAAAATTTGCAGTTGCGGATACTCCACGCATTTTTGCGGAATCCGCTCGGCAAATTCACCGAGATCAGGATGGATATCTTCGCAGTTGATCGACGGATGTAAAAATCCTTTATAAAGCTGCAATATCGTGGCCACGCATTCGATTGCCCCGGCCGCGCCCAGGCAATGTCCGATCAGTGATTTTGTGGAATTGATAAACGGAAAGTTCTCCGGAGTACGCCCCAGTGCGGCAGCCCAGTTCTTAACTTCATAAGGATCGGCAAATGTCGCCGTTAAATGCCCGTTAATTGCATCAATTTCCGCAGGATCGATGCCAGCATCAGCAATCGCCGCGCGGATACATCTCGTCACACCATCGGGATTAGGAGCGGTCATAGAGCCGCCCATCCGCTGCCCGCCGCTGTTCACATGACCGCCGAGTACTTCCGCATAAATCCTCGCGCCACGCAGTTGCGCCGTTTCCAGATCTTCCAGCACCAGCATTGCGCCACCCGAGCCCGGAACAAAACCGCAGGCAGACGCACTCATCGGCCGGGAACCGGCTGCGGGATTGTCATTGTATTTGCGGCAGATCACGCGCATTGCATCAAAGCCGCCCCAGATATAAGGGGAAGCGCCCTCGGAGCCGCCGGCCACCATGCGTTTGGCCAGGCCGAATCTTATGCGCCCGGCAGCTTCAATTATTGCTTCGTTGCCGGTACTGCAGGCTGAGGAATTAGAGGTAACCTGATTCCCCGCGGCAATTAAACCACCGATCCGGCCGCTGGTTCCGCTGTTCATGACCTGTTCAACAATCCGGCTGCCCATGCGCCGCACCTTGCCTTCATTAATCATCGGCACAACAGTGCCGGCAATTGTGTCCATGCCCCCGATTCCTGATCCGGCGATGACACCGGTATCCCAATCCACCGTATCATCAGTCACTATCCGGTATTTTCAAACCGGCATCTATCCAGGCATCCACCGCCGAAACTGAAGCGTAACCGATATTATCATTAATGGACAACAGCTTCTCATGATCAAAGTATTCTTTACGGATCGCGTCGAAATTTTCCGGCACTCCGGCAATCTGACAGCCAAATTTCAATTGCTCTAATAGAGGAATAAAACGAATTCCCGAACGGCCCTCCCGCAGAGCCTGCTCAAAATTATCTAATCCATGGGCATTGGGGGCAGCCACACCCATTCCTGTTACCACGACTCTTTTTTTCATTTACTCTACTCCCATTCCGGCTAATTTCCCCAGACAGACGACTTCACCGTTTTCTCTTTCCATCGTCAAATCCACTTTTAAAGCCCCTTTGCGAAAATATATTTTTTTACCTGTCACAATCACCCGTTCACCGGGCAATACAATTCCCTTGAACTCGACATCATCAGCCAGCGAAAATAAACTCAAGGGACCTTTCATCCGGCCCGGCCGCACATTTTTTTGACAGGCCAGAAGATACATGCCGAAAGCAACTACGCCAATTTGCGCCATTGTTTCCATCAGAATCACTCCCGGTGTAATTGGCCGGCCGGGAAAGTGGCCGCGATAAAAAAAAGCGTCATCCCGAAAGCGGTAAGCGCCGACTATGCTTTCTTCATCAAGACTGATAATTTCATCAATAAAGCGAAACGGCTCCTGCTGCGGCACAAGAGCTAAAACCTCCCGGATTATGCCTGCATCAGCCTCCATAAAGACCTCCGTTAACGTGAATCACACTGCCTGTTATATATGTTCCTTTTGTTGCCAGAAAGGCCACCACTTCGGCAATCTCTTCCGGAAGGCCTGTGCGGTTTAAAGTAATTCCCGCCAGAACTCTGCTTTTTACATCATCCGGCAATGCCCTGGTCATTTCTGTTTCAATAAAACCCGGGGCAACAGAATTTACCAGAATGTTGCGCCCGCGCAGTTCCTGCGCCAGAGACTTGGTAAATGCATCCAGCGCCGCTTTTTCCATTGTGTAGGGAATCTGGCCGGCATTGCCCGTATGACCGACTACACTGGATATATTAATAATGCGGCCGGACGGACTGCGCAGCATGAAATTGCCGCAGGATTCTTTTGGTCAGATACCAGATCCCGCGGGTCAGCGCCCGCTGCTCATCAAATTGCTCAATCTTCATGGAGAAAATATCGGCATTAATCGATTGTCCGGCATTATTGACCAGAACATCGATACGGCCGGCATCTTTTTTAATTTTTGCCATCAGCTCGTCAACATCTTCGATATTGGCAAGATCAGCTTTAATTAAAAAACCGTCTTTAATTTCATCAAGAATTTTCTGCGCCTGTTCGACGCTTTTGCGGTAATGAATGCCGACATGAAAACCTTCGGCAGACAGGGCACGGCAGCAGGCGGCGCCGATACCCGTGGCGCCTCCCGTTACCAAAGCAACCGGTTTATCTGTCATTTTTCACCCCCTACCTGCAGCATCATGTATGACCAGGAAAGCCCGGCCCCCACCATAACCATGGCAATATTGTCGCCCGGTTTAAGATTATCCCACTGCATGCTTAGAACCGAGGGAGAGCCGCAGCAGGCCGTGTTCCCGAATTGCTCGACGTTATGCCAGTGCTTCTCCGGTGCTATTCCTCCGCGTTCACAGACACTTTTCAGCATCAGCAAATTGGCCTGATGGCCGATAAAAATAAACCGCGGGGCTTTGGCGGCATAATCATCCTGAAGCAGTTTCAGACAGTCGGTAGTTGTACGAATGGCAAAGCCCTGAACGGCATGGCCATCCTGGTGAAATTTCCAATCCCAATCAATGCCGACTTTAGTCCAACCGGAAGGCCGTCCGTCAAAGCCCCCGCCGACAAAAACAGCCTGCGCCGGAATCTTTGCCGAAACGACAGCAGCAACAGCACCATCGCCGAAAAGCACCGCATTGCCACGGTCGGCATAATTGAGTGATTTGGTCATGCTTTCCACATTAACTACCAAAACATATGGCGGCAGGGTTTCCGGCTGCATCCGCAGCAGAAAATTTATATTCATGCCAAAAGTTGCACAGGCGGCATTCAAATCAAAACAGGGCACTTCCATCCCCAGTTCTGCAGCAATCGCGGCTGCCTCCGCCGGAGTAATATTATCCGGCGACGATGTTCCGGCGATCAGCAGGCCGATATCCTCCGCCTTTATCCCGGCGCGCTGCAATGCCCGGCGGGCGGCATGTGCACCCATTTGCGCATTTTTGTATTGTCGTACGGCAAAAGCTTCCAGCGGATTAATATTCTTTGTTTGCCTGATATAATCCAAAGGCAGGATTGTCCGGCGATTCTGAATACCGACCCTCTCCAGAATCCATTCTTCAGTAGTCCCGATATCCAGGTCTTCTAAAAATTGATTGGAAATTATATTTTCCGGATGAAAATGCCCCATGGCATGAAGATAAAGCATATTAAACAATCTCCCTGCCGATAATCATATTCTGCACTTCCCGGACACCCTCATAAATATCGACAATATGAGCATCGCGGGCCAGTTTGGAAATTTCATACTCCGTCGTAAAACCGTAACCGCCATGCAGATGCAAGCCTTCCGTTGAGCAGAAGATAGCCGCTTCTGCTGCGGTATTTTTGGCCAGCGACGCATAAATTCCGGCATCTTCGGCTTTCTCCTGGATTTTGCAGGCTGCTTTTAAAAGAGCGAGCCGGGCCAGTTCCACTCTTTTCCACATCGCCGTAATGGTTTCCCGGGCCACGGGAAGATCACAAATCCGCTGCCCGAATTGTTTGCGCTCCCGGGTATAATCCAGGGTGAGCGCCAGCGCCCTTCTGGCCAATCCCAGGCCGATGGCCGCAACCATCGGCCTGGCATAATCAAGAACGTCAACTATGTATTTAAAGCCAAACCTTCGGTCCCCGATAATCTGATCCGGCCCGACAATAACATCTTCAAATGTAACGCTGGCCGTGTTGGAAAGGCGCTGTCCCAATTTATCTTCCGGCTTGCCGATAATAATTTTGCCGCCCGCAGGCAGGATTATCTCTCTTGTTTGATTGCCAATATCCGGAATTTCCGCTGCTGTGACCGGTTCCACCGGAATAACCAACACAGGCCATAAAATTGCTTGTTGGTTTGCCAACCTTACAAAGAACCGTATATTGGGAAGCATAGGAAGCATTGGTAATGAAACACTTGGAACCGTTTAAAATGTATGACCCGTCATCCCTCTTCGCGATAAATGAGGTCATCAAGGAATTATCCGAACCGGCAGCAGGTTCCGTCAAACAAAAGGAAGCCAGAATCGGCCGCTCGGCAAAAGGCCGCAGAAATCTTTCCTTCTGTTCCTGGGTCCCATGCCGGGCAATAACCACATTGGCCAAATCGTTGCACATGGCCGAAGTGGAAATTCCCGTATCGCCATAGGAGATCTCCTCGATAATCAGGGCCGAGGAAATAACATCGATTTCAAAACCCTTAATAGATTCCGGAATGCATAAATTGATAATACCCATATCCCAGGCTTTACCAATTACCGCCCAGGGAAATTTGTGGGCTTTTTCCATCTCCAGAATGTGGGGTGTAATCTCATTTTTGACCAGTTTCCGCACCGTCTCCACATACATTAACTGATTTTCGTTTAAGCTAAAATCCATTCTTAGAAAACCTTTCCTGTCATAATTAATTCCAACCTTCGAGATACATTACGGACATTTTTAACAACCGTTTTTTTGCCGCCCCATTATGCGGCGAATCTTTTCTTAGTTCGTGGTTCTCCCGCCGTGCCGGCAACGGCATACCTATTCTTCAGGAACTCCTTCATTGTTGCCGGGTATAGGATATAAGCCAGAACATCTTCATCCGTGCGCGCTAAAGCGCCAATACTCTTTTTTGCTTCCGCAATTTCCGGCGGCAGATAATCAGCCGGTCTTCCGGCAACCGGTTCCTCGCCGCGTTTGTATTTTTTTAAAATCATCCTGATCAGTTCCGGTTCGATCGGCAGCGGCGTTTTCCCGTATAATCCCAGAACCAGATCCTTGAGCTGATTGGTAACCTTTACATAGCGCCCGAAAAGGACATTTAACACAGCCTGTGCGCCGACTATCTGGGAAACCGGCGTTACCAGAGGAGGACAACCCATGTCCTTGCGTGTCTGCTCCACTTCTTTATAAATCTCTTCCAGTCGGTCGAGGGCTTTCATTTCCCTGAGCTGGCTGGTCAGATTGGAAATCATGCCTCCTGGAATTTGATGCGCCAGCACGCCGCTATCAATGATGGAGAGTTTATGGTTCGCCAAATGATGGTTATATTTGGGCGCAATGTTTTCCAGATGTTCACCTAATGCCAGCAGTTTATGTAAATCCATTCCTGTGGCGCGTCCGGTTCCCCGCAGAGCCGCCACCAGCGGTTCGATAGCCGGCATAGAAGTTCTCAGGGCGAAAGGAGCCAGGCAGGTATCGACAATGTCAACACCGGCTTCGATGGCTTTCAAATAGGTCATACTGGCCATGCCGCTGGTATAGTGTGTATGCAGATGCAGCGGCACCTTGATTTCTTTTTTCAGGGCGGCAAATAAATCATAAGCATCGTAAGGAGAAAGCATCCCCGCCATATCCTTAATACAGACAGTATCCGCTCCCATCTGTTCGAGCTCCCGGGCTTTGCTCATATAATAATTCAAATTATATACATTACCGCCCAAACCGCCCTCCGTCAGCGAATAGCAAACAGATCCCTGAAAATGCTTGCCGTTGGCTTTTATCCTCTCCACACAGGTTTCGATATTGCGGAAATCATTCAAGGCATCAAAACAACGGAAAACATCAATCCCGATTTCACAGGCCTTATCGACAAAGGCCCGAACCACGTCATCGGCATAATGACGGTAGCCGACTAAATTCTGTCCGCGCAGCAGCATCGAAAAAGGAGTTTTCGTAATATATTTCTTTAATATTTTCGGCCTCATCCAGGGGTCTTCGCCCAGAAAGCGATGCATTGTATCAAACGTTGCTCCGCCCCATACTTCTATGGCCCAGAAGCCGCAGCTGTCCATTTCTTCGGCAATGGGAATCATGTCTTCCGTTTTCATGCGGGTCGCATAGATTGACTGATGTCCGTCCCGGAAAGTATTATCCTGAATTTTCAAAGGATTGAGCTGTAATCATATTTAATTTTCCCAAAGTCGCTCCTTTACTTGACAAAATTATTTGCGCCTTCATCAATGATAACTATTATTTTTTGATTAATTTGCGCCGGCAAAGACTTTTTCCGCTGACGCAAGTCCGGTAATCGACAGGCAAACAACATTAATTGTCTTGAAAAATTCGCGCAGGGGACGGCCGGGTCCGATTTCATAGACATGAGCGGAACGGGCGGTTAAACTTTGCATATTTGCCCGCCAATGAACTGTGCTGCTCAGTTGGCTGACCAGGTTATTTATTATTTCCGGCAATGAATCCGAATGGAAGGCACCGGTAAAATTTGATGTAACTTGTGGAGCATACTCCGGGATTAATCCACTGCCTGCATCCTTTAATGTATAAGAAAAAGATTCTTCGATCTTCTTCATAAAACGGCTGTGAAAGGGAGCGCTGACATTCAAGGGAACAAACCGAAACGGCTTATCCCCTCCCAGAATTTGCGACAATCGTTTTTCGGCCAGAGGCAAAGCATTAGCATCACCGCTGATGACAACCTGATTGGCCGAGTTGATATTGGCGACATCGATGGGCAAATCTCTCAATATTTCAGTCAGGTGATCGGCATCAAGATTTTCCACGATAACTGCCGCCATGCCCCCGATTCCCGCAGGCACCGCCTCCTGCATCAGTTTGCCGCGGGTCTGCACTATCTTCAGCATTTGGGCAAAGGGCATGACCCCTGCGGCCACAAGAGCCGTGAACTCGCCTAAAGAATGTCCGCCAAAATAATGAGGAGCAAAATCATAACGCTCGACCAAACCGCGATACATGGCTGTTTCCGTGGTCAGAATGCAGGGCTGAGTATATTCGGTAAGATTAATTCTTTCATCATCACCAAAACACATAGCGGCAACATCCCAGCCTAATGTACTCGAAGCTTCCTGATAAGTTTCGCGGCAAGCCGGCATTTGTTCATAAAAATCTCTGCCCATTCCCGGTCGCTGCGAACCCTGCCCCGGAAAAACAACCGCGATACATTTATTGACATCCATCGAAAAACCTCCCTGCAGTATGTGCAAAGTTTACAATAATGGGTTATACGCCATGACAACTGCCCCGGGAATAGCAGCATCTGTGCCAAAAGGCCATTTCCGCCTCTAAAGCTGTTAGTCTTTGAAGTAATTGACAATATACGTTAAGCACACCCGGAAACACACTCCCCGGGAACACTTAATTTTGCGTAGTATGCTTCGCAGGTGTGTAGCCCGCTTCGCACCTGACAAAAAAATGATTATGCCGGCAGCGCGGAGCCTGCGGAACAGCCCACTGGCCGCCGCGTATACCGCATTCATCGCGCAGTCTAATTTTTCGTAGCTTTTTTAGCTTTTGCGCTATATTAATAAATTATGGATACCTTTACCCTGGCTGCAACAAGCTTTATTATCGCCGTCTCTTTGCTTATGACCGGCAGGAAAGAAAAACTGCAGGTGTCTTTTGTTGGTCTTTGTCTTGCCGTTTTTGCCTCCCAGGCGGGCGCCTTTTTCCGTAACATTTTTATGTCCACCTTCTGGAAAAATATTGAATATGCGGGCATCCTGGCAATCGCTCCTTTTGCTTTATTTTTTTTCCGCCGGCTTACGTGCAACAAATCCATTCTGACGAGAGGGTTTATTGTCTTCTCTGTTTTATTGAGTTTGCTGGGGGTTTTTTCCCTTTTTACTCCGCTTGCCCGCTGGCCGCGTTTTAACCCTGTGATGCTGTCCTATGTATTGGCCACTCTGGGATTGTGCTACACAGCGCTTGCACTTTATGTTAATAAACTACCGCCCAGCGTGGAAAAAAAACGGCTCGGTTATCTGCTTTTTGCCTGCCCCACCGCGTTATTCATCAGCAGTCTTGATCTGCTGCGTTATTTTGGTTTCAGTTTCCCGCCCATATCAGGAATTATTCTATCAGCGCTGCTTTACTTCACTCTGCTGATTGTCGCCTACCCGCAAATCAATGAATTGCACGACTTCTTTGCACGCGCGCTGGTTATCCTTGTCAGCACCGTCTGCGGCACAATTATTTTCTATTTTGTCGCCGGATTCTTCATGCAAGGCCCATTGCCATCTTTTACCAGCATTCTCATGGCATCTTTCTTAATCGTAATCTCCCTTTCTCCCGTCCGGATAATATTAAAAAGAATCTTCAGCTTCTTTTATCCGGAAAGCAGGAATGTCTTTACATCGCTGTATGAATTTGACGGGAAGCTGGAACAGGAAAAGTCCCTGATGCTGGAGGAAATGGCGCCGGTTTTTGCCCATGAAATCCGCAATCCGCTGGGTTCGATCAAGGGCGCCGCCCAGTATCTGAAGGCGGAAGCCGTCACGGAAGAGCAGCATAAGCTTTTTGACGTAATCATTGAGGAAGTAAACAGACTAAATACCGTTGTCAGTCAGTTTCTTGATTATGCGCGCCCCTATACCCTCAAACTTAAACTGCAAAACATCAATATGCTTATTTCCAGGTCTGTTTCCATTATTGCCGCCAACAAACTCGCCGGGAATATCTCTCTTGTCCAGGAATTGCAGGAGGACCTGCCGCAGGCGGAAGTGGATGAGCAGCAACTGATGCAGGTGATCTTAAATATCGCCCTCAATGCCATTGAAGCGATGCCCACACGGAGGCACCTTAACTTTGCGCACATCCCGCATTGAAACCAGCGCCGGTAATGCCATCGGCATTACGATCCGCGACACCGGACAGGGAATTGCCGGGGAGTCCCTGAAAAATATTTTCAAGCCTTTTCACACGACTAAAGAAAGAGGCGCCGGTCTGGGGCTGGCTATCTGCCAGAAAATAATCAAAGAGCATGGAGGTCTGATCAGGGTAAAATCAATCCCCGGCCAGGGAAGCGTATTTTTTATCAGGCTGAACGCGGCAGGCTGAGTTGTTAAGGAGAATCCTTCTTGATTTTGAAGCCAACCCATAATACGAAGAGACTATGAATAAAGTTCTGATAGTTGACGATGAATTAAATATGCGGCTCGTTCTGGCTGCTATGCTGAAAAAAGAAGGATACGCCATTACCTCAGCAGCGGACGGACTGGAAGCGCTGCAGATTTTAAAATCCAATAAGATGGATGTCGTAGTTACCGATTTGAAAATGCCCCATCTCGATGGAATGGAACTGCTTCGTCGCATCACCGAACAATACCCGCAAGTGCCGGTGATTATCATTACCGCCCACGGCACTGTTGCCACGGCAGTCGAAGCTCTCAAAAGAGGCGCGCTGGATTACATCACCAAACCTTTTGAACTCGATGATTTGAAGAATGTTATTTCTAAAGCAATCAAAACCCGCACTTTGAAGGAGAATGAGCTTTTCTTGCCGCCGGAAGATATAGAGCGAACAGGAATTATCGGCACGGACAAACGCTCGCTGGAGATTTTTGACTCCATCAAACGGGTAGCCCCGACGACAACCACCATCCTTATAACCGGAGAAACCGGCACGGGCAAAGAGTTGGTTGCCGACGCCATCCATTACAATTCTCCCCGCAAAAACAATCCGCTCATCAAAATCAATTGCGCGGCTATCGCCGAGACGCTGATGGAGAGCGAATTATTCGGCCATGAAAAAGGCGCTTTCACCGGAGCAACCATTACCAAGCCGGGCAAAATAGAGCTTGCCCACAAAGGGACGCTGTTTCTGGACGAAGTCGGGGAAATTCCCAGGGACATGCAGGTTAAACTGCTGCGCTTCATCCAGGAGCAGGAATTTGAGCGGGTCGGCGGTCTGAAGACAATTAAAGTTGACGTGCGCATCATTGCCGCAACCAACAGAAATTTACTGCAGGACGTCCAGGCCGGAAATTTCCGGGAAGATCTGTATTACCGTCTCAATGTTTTTCCCATTGTTGTCCCGCCGCTGCGCGAAAGAAAAGACGATATTTTACCGCTGGTTGACTATTTTACCGACAAATTCAATAAAAAGCTGGAACTTGCCGCCGCTGTGGACAGCGAAGTTAAAGAAATGCTTTTACGCTACGACTGGCCGGGCAATATCCGTGAGTTGGAAAATCTGATGGAAAGAATGATCCTGCTGGCGCAGAATAATCTTGTTACGATAAATGAGTTGCCGCTTGAATTTAAAGCTGCGCTGGAGAACTCGCTGCTTGCACATGCTGAAGACGGGAAAAAACCGTTTAAAGATTTCATGCGCAGCCACGTGGAGAATGTCGAGAAGCAAATGATTATCAATTGCCTGGAAGAATTCGGCGGCAATGTTACCAAAGCTGCCCAGCAATTGGGTTTGAGCCGCAAGGGACTGCAGCTGAAAATGATTAAATACAACCTGCGCAAATGATAAGCACAAAAAGGGGACGGTTCTATTTAACGCATTGGATCTTCAATACCACCCCTTTGTTTAACCACTGTCCTTGGGTGTTTGCTCAAGCAGAACTTTTATTCTACAGCGAAGCTCGGGCAGCTTGTTGGTCGCTACATCCCAGACGATCATATAATCAACGCCAAAGTAATCATGAATCAGCCGGTCACGCATACCGGTAATTTTGCGCCATTCGATAGCGGATTCGCCTACCCGGACATAATCCGGCAGTTTCTTTGCTGCCTCACCAATGATTTCGAGGCTTCGGACAAACGCTCTTTGCAGCGTTTCGTCCTTAAGAAAAGATTTATAATCCGTTTTCGACGTCTGAGAAATGATATAATCGATCTCGTCCATAATATGACGCAGATATTCATGCGGCGATGGCGACACGTTCAACCTCTTTCAGAATATAGGGTCCAATGTAAGGACTTAGGGCTTCCGGAGTAACCATATCGACCTTACGTCCCAGCAGGTCCTCCAGCAAAAAAGACAATTCCATGAAATTATCAAATGTGTGACGGTTAGGCGCGAACTCGACAAGAATGTCAATATCGCTGGCAGACGTCTGATCACCGCGCACGAATGATCCGAAAAGACCGATACTGACTACTCCCAGAGCGGCAAGGTGTGCTTTTTGCTGTAACAAGCAATTCAAAATATCTTCTTTGGTATCCGGATTCTTTCCCATTACTTATTCCCCATGAATGTTGGAAAAATACAGGGATAGAAGGATGAAGTCAATGAAAATATTAGACCATGTAACTTGCCATCGGGACAATAGGAGCCGTCCTTCAAAACATCAATTCAAATTCATTCCATCAGGTGGAGCGATGACAAAAACAGTTCACTCTAGTTTCTAACACTCTTCCCGATATTTCCTGTACATTTCCCAAAAGCGTTCATTGGGGATCATCCCGTCTGCGTCCTGCGAAAGTGCAGGCAATATCCTCTTGACAAAATACATATTCACCGCACCCTTGTTTTTTGCGAGTATTTGTCCGCGGTGTTCCGTTGCAAAAAAATCCTTAATCCGGACATATGTTGATTCCGAAATGTTAACCCGGCCCGTTGCGCCGGACGATTCCATCCGGCTGGCCAGATTGACCGAATCACCCCATACATCGTAAACAAATTTCTTTTCACCGACGACCCCGGCCATGAGCGCCCCCGTATTGATGCCGATGCGAATTTCGAAGACCGGTCTTTGGGCTGTCTTTTTCTCCGCATTGATCTTCTCGATAACGGATTGAATTTCCAGCGCGCCCAGCACCGCGTCAATCGGGTGGGTATTGTTGACGACCGGCACTCCTCCGGCATACATATAGGAGTCACCGATAGTTTTGAGTTTTTCCAGACCGTACTTATCCATAACACGATCAAACCGGGAAAAAGCCTCGTCCAACTGCGCCACGAGTTGATCCGGCGTGAGCGTTTCTGCAATTTTCGTAAACCCGACAAAATCGGTGAAGACTATGGTCACGGAATTATAAAAAACCGGCTGGACATAGCCCAGATCCTTGAGCTCCCGGGCTACGGGCTCGGGTAAAATATTCAGCAGAAGCTTATCGATTTTTTCTTTGTCTGATTTCAATTCTTCCCGCTGTTTTTCGATTTTCTTCGATTTTAACCAGCTCACGTAGCGGGCATTATCCAGAATATAAATAAATAGAATCGCCACAAACGCTGTCATCAGCAAATCGGTGAGACTATAGCGGGCGCTCGCTGTGGTAAACGACATCCCCTTGAAGAAACCCACCCCAAAAAATACGGCCAGTGATGCCGTCAGAATCAACAGCGCTGATTGACGGTGGACGGGAACTATGGCCAGCAGGGTTAACACAAATACATTTCCGCCAATGTAAACGGGATCGGCCTTGGTCAACGCGGTTATCAACCCGCAGGCAATCGCCAGATATGCGCCGATGATATTCAGAAACAGCAGGTTGCTCTCGGGAAATCGCCTCGTCATATAAAGAATAAAAATTGTAACACTGACTAAGGACAGGCCGATCCGGAGCAGAGGCAGCAATGGTTCCTCCGGATGAAGTTGACTATCTATGGAAAGATAAGGCAGCCAGGCAACGCTGGTAATAAGAGAAGCAAAAAAAAGGACACGACCACACTGGTAATTTAATTCTTTGGTAAATGTTGGAGGGTATTCTGCACGCTCGCTTTCGAAAGCGAAGAGCAAACGTAATCGCTTAAGCATAGTTCGTATGCCGGCCACTGCGCCTCCCCGAATTTTTTATTCATCATGACGGCAATTGCAGCTCTGCATATATCATCATACTAAAGAGTAATATGCTTTACCTTTTACCATTTCTCTGCGCTGAACATTGCTCATAATTACACCGTCAGGATGATTAAAGTAGATTCTTTGACTGCGGCACTGCCTTTTATTCCTTATCTGAGCTCTGATTCCGGCATTGAGCATATTTTAAAGCCGCGGCAATAAATTTACTAAAAAGCGGATGGGGATTTGTCGGCTGGGACTTAAATTCCGGATGAAACTGGCAGCCTAAAAACCAGGGATGGTCTTTTATTTCCACAATTTCGGCCAGCCGCCCGTCCGGTGAAACACCGGTAATCTGCAGTCCCTGGTCCGTCAATGCCTGCTTGTAGTCGTTATTGAATTCGTAGCGATGACGATGACGCTCGGAGATTTCTTCCCGTCCGTACGCGGCAAAAGCGAATGAATCCGGCGAGACAAAACAGGGCCAGGCGCCCAACCTCATCGAAGCGCCTTTGTCCTGGACATCCCGCTGTTCGGGAAGCAGATCGATCACCGGATAAGGCGTCTGACTATCAAATTCGGAACTGTTGGCGCCGGTCAGACTGCAAATATTGCGGGCATATTCCACCACTGCCATCTGCATGCCCAGACAAATTCCGAAATAGGGAATTTTATTTTCCCGGGCATATTGCACGGCAGTAATCATACCCTCGATGCCCCGAATGCCGAAACCTCCCGGCACTAACACCCCGTCGACATCTGTAAGCTGGTTGCCCAAGCCCTCTGCTTCCACTTTCTCCGAATCGATAAACTTCAATTTCACCCGGCAATTATTACTGATGCCGCCATGCACCAGAGCCTCGTTGAGGCTTTTGTAGGAATCGGCCAGGTTCACATATTTGCCGACAATTCCTATGCATACCTCCTGCGACGGATTATTGAATTTATCAACCACCTCTTCCCAGGCATCAAGCCTGGGTTGCCCGGTCCAGATATTGAGCAGGTCAACTATCTTGGCATCCAGACCTTCGCGGTGATAGATTAAAGGCACTTCATAAATGCAGTTTACATCCTTGGCTGTAAACACAGCGGCTACTTCCACATTGCAGAAAAGGGCGATTTTGGCCTTGATTTCCTCGGAAAGAAAATTTTCCGTGCGGCACAGAAGAATGTCCGGCTGAATGCCAATTTCGCGCAATGCCTTGACACTGTGCTGCGTAGGCTTTGATTTAACCTCACCGGCGGTTTTGATAAAAGGTACCCAGGTTAAATGAATAAAAATAGCATTTTGTCTTCCCGCTTCATTGCGGAATTGACGGATGGCTTCCAGAAAAGGCAGGCTTTCAATATCGCCGACGGTGCCGCCGATTTCCACAATTGCCACATCGAAACCTTCGGCAGTATTGCGGATATAGTCTTTAATCTCATTGGTTATATGGGGAATCACCTGGACAGTCTTCCCTAGATAGTCACCCCGCCTCTCCTTGGTAATAACAGAAAAATAGACCTGCCCCGTGTCAGGTTGTTGCCTTTTCCCATACGGGTAGATGTAAAGCGTTCATAATGTCCCAGATCGAGATCCGTCTCCGCGCCATCGTCGGTAACAAAAACTTCCCCGTGCTGAAAGGGGCTCATTGTCCCGGGATCGACATTGATGTATGGATCCAGTTTCTGATTGGTAACTTTCAATCCCCGGCATTCCAGCAGAGCCGCAATTGATGCCGCTGCCAAACCTTTACCCAGTGAGGATAGAACACCCCCCGTAACAAAGATGAATTTCGTTTTCACAATTTTCTCATTGAACCTCTCGATGCGCCGGGAATGAAGATATCCCCAAAGCGGTTAATAAATCGTCCCTGTAAACGTCCGTACCTGCTGATGTCTATGGGCACCCAAAAATATGTTTCTCGGCAGAACTAAAAAAACACAAGATCAACCAATTTCGCTTTTCACTACATCGGCGATCATCCGGCAGTACTTTTCAGTAATCTCTCTGGACGGGCCCTCCACCATAATGCGACACATATTCTGAGTGCCGGAATATCTGACCAGAACCCGTCCCTCTTCACCCAGGTCACGTTCGACCTGTCCGATGACGTCCATGATCCGGGGTATGGAGGCAATATCCGGTTTACTTTTCACGTCGATATTGATTAGCTTCTGCGGAAAAACGTCCATCATCCGCGCCAGTTCGGATAGCGGTTTGCCTTCTTTGATCATAGCGGCAATGATCTGCATGGCCGCTATGATGCCGTCGCCCGTCTTATGGTGTTCGAAAAAAATCATATGCCCGGCATCTTCGCCGCCGATTATGGCGCCCAGACGCAGCATATCTTGCAGGACGTAACGGTCTCCTACATTGGATGCATGATATTTGCAGCCGTATCTTCTGCAGGCGACCCTCAAACCCAGATTACTCATCACCGTGCTGACCAGAAGATCATTCTTCAACCGTCCCTCTTTCTTTAAGACATATGCACAGATAATCAGCAATTGATCGCCCGTCAGCTCATTTCCTTTTTCATCCACCGCAATCAGACGGTCACCATCTCCGTCAAAAGCCAGCCCAACGGCTGCGCCGCTCTCGATCACCCTTTTTCTTAAATCCTGAGTGTGCTGCGAGCCGCAACGGTCGTTGATATTAAAGCCGTTAGGCATGTTGTGGATTGTCTCAACATTTGCGCCCAGTTCGTTAAACGCGTCAGGCGCCACCTGGTATGTTGCGCCATTGGATGTATCCAGAACAATTTTCATTCCTTCCATGGAAAGGTCGCGGGGAAAGGTGTTTTTCAGAAAAACGATATATCTACCGTGAACATCACTGATACGGAAGGCCTTTCCCATAGCTTTTGCAGGGGGAAGAAGATCATTGAGTTTGTCGCTGAGGATCAAATCTTCTATCGCGTTTTCCTGGGCGTCAGTCAGCTTGAAGCCGTCTGAACCAAATATTTTGAGACCATTGTCCTGATAGGGATTGTGCGATGCGGAAATGACAATGCCGGCATCAGCTCGCATACCCTGGGTGATAAAGGCAATGCCGGGGGTGGGCAGAACACCGACCAGGTATGGGTCTCCGCCCATGGAAGTAATGCCGGCCTCGAGGGAACTTTCCAGCATGTACCCGGAAATTCGGGTATCTTTCCCAATAATCACTTTGGCACGGTGGCCGTTCTTTTTAAACAGATGAACAACGGTTTGTCCAACCTTAAAAGCGACTTCCGCGTTCATCGGATAACGATTGGCTTCGCCTCTGATCCCGTCGGTTCCAAATAATTTACCCATGAGTTACTTCCATCATTGTATTAAATATTCCTAAATAAATTCATGGCTGGCATGATCTTTGACACCCTTTGGCAAAAATCATCCACAATGCCGGTGAGCCATTGGACGCCTTTTGCCGAGACGTCCCCCGGAAGTTTCTGGATCGTTTCAATATAGGGCAGAGAGTCATTCCCCCTGAATTTCATGAAAGCTTCGAAAAACAGGTCTTGCGTTGACCGCATTTTATCGTCGCCCATAACTGCGCCGAGCAGTCCTTTCAGGTCTGATATGCGGCCATCTAACTCTTGTCTAGCTCTCACGGACTCGGGATTTGGTCCCGGTGTAATTGCGGACACGGACTTCCGGGCCATTTTGGCCAATCTGGAAAGACGTTCTTCCCGGGCCAGTGCTAAGCTGCTCCATCGCGCCCGAATACAGAAGAGAACCGAATTCCTGAGCTTCTAAAAAATGTTTTCTTACCCCTGTGTACCAGAACTCCAGAGCCTTCAAATTTGCCAGATAAAGAATGTTGTTTTCCACAACGCGTCTGATACCGGGATAGGCTGCCGGAACATAGTTCTTAACACTGCTTGCGGGGGCCTGCTCGAAGATCAGCTGATTGTCCCCGGGATAATCATGCCGCAGGATGGTGCCCGCCGCTATGACATTGCCGAATCCCAAACGCACCGGGCCGATGATGCCCCCCTGTCCACCCAGAAAAATAGGGGGCTGGTTGAGCATAACCCCCCGGGGAACATCGCCCAGAAGGGAAGGAGTTGTTTTGTCGGCATCCGGCGTAAAGTTAAAATGGATATAGGAGCTGCCCACTTCCGAATGATTGCTGCGGCTGGTGCCGCCGGCCATCAGGCAGTCGCAGAAGTTAACCAAGCTGCCGAGCGTTACAAAAGGGAAAAGGATGGTATGTTTCAATCCGACTGTGTGAGCGCCGCTGACCTGTTCTTCAAGGATGCATCCTTCGCGGACATGCGCACCCATCCCCATATTCGCCTTTTCCAGGAATACGGACTTACTGAAGAATCCGCCCTTCAGCTCCACTCCGGCTCCGAGCCGGCAATCTTCGAGTGTCACCGGGCCCTCATAGCCCAGTTTACACCCTTCTGAGATGACTGTTTTGCGGCCATAGATCCGGCATCCCGGATAAATCTTGACTCCTTTTCCGGAAATCTGATCAACATTGACTTCAGCACCGATATCAATGGTTCCGGGGTTAGGGATATCCACACCTTTATCGATTAACAGGCTTATTTTTTCATGGGATTCCGGCTTAAAAAGCTGTTTCATGAGTCTTCCATCGGCAATCAGTTGCCGTATTTCTACTTTCCAGCCACTTTTTTGTCAAACACAAATTTGTGGTTATTAAATCATTAATGTTTGAATTTAATAATTCCAGCATATATTTTCTTTGTAAAAGCTCCAGCACCATGAGAATTTAGTCGGCCCATCATTGGCCAAGCTTTGATTTTATCATTTCGGCGATCGCCTCGACCTGCTCGCTGAAGAGTAATTCGAGAGTCATGGATTCCAGATACTCGTCATGCCAGGGAAGGTTGTATTCATTAATGAGGTTGCGGATGTCATGATAACGATAACCCAATACATCCGCCTTCTCACGCAGAGATAGCCCTTCATTGTAATTAATGTGAATCAAGAGCAGGTTAGTCACGATATTATTTTCTCCCAGCAGGGGAATGATCACTATAGGCACCCTATCAGACTTGCCCCGCCCGATATAGGCATGGCCTGAACTGGCGATCATTCTTTTCGTGCCCATCAGCGCCGTGGGATGATCTGCGCGTGACTTCATATTCGCGGCTATGCCGCCTTTGGTGCGGATGGCAATCATCGAGTTCTCCGCCGGATTTCCCTGCTCGTCAAGACCGCTGATATCGTAAACGGTATACCCCCGCACCGCCGCAATGGCCGGCTGGATGCGGCTGATCGTGAGGATGTTGCGATAAGTCAAATTTTTCACGGTAAAATTGACGGTATCCAGCAGGTCGAAAATAATGCCTCTGAGTTCTCTCTCCTTCCGGCTGGTGCCCACCGTAACAGTTTTGGCCTGATGTCGAATGGCGTCGATCGGGCGGGTAAGCTCGTCGATGGCCACGCCCAGGGTTATATCCAGAACGTCCAGCGGAGAGTCCAATCCTTCATCGCCCTTAAACTCAGTGCGGAAATCTTCCAGCGGTAATTTGCCTGCAGCGTATTTTAACAAGAGCGGCAGATCGGCGATGGTTTTTCCTCCCAGCACTCCGTATGCGCCTCCCTGGCGGCGGGAATTGAAAAGCAGATAAAATTCATTGATCATCCGGCGAAAAGAAACATCGGCGATCATGTCAAAAATTGATAATTTCTTTTTTGTCCTTTGCGTGAATTCCGCCGCCAGACGACCGCGGAATTCACGGAATGTTTGCGCTTCCTCATCGATGGCACGCGCCGCGTAATAACCCCATAAATGACCGGCCATCGTGTTTAAGATAACGGGCAGCGGGGAAGGCGCAACGGGTATGGCAATGACTGCGTCGGCAATCTGATCAAACCGCTGATCGCCTTCGTCGGAAAAAACGATCACGGACGATTTGTGCGCCTTGAAAATCGCCACATCTTTGACGACATCTTCCACAACCGCTTCCGGATTACCGGCAACGCAGACGAGAATCAAAGGTTCGGCCGATAAATCGATGTGCTTTTTATTTTCCACGATGTCTGAAGAAATGGTTTTATAGCAAAGTTCGCTGAGTTTAATGCGTATTTCATCGGCCGCCGCTTTATTGGGGCCGCTGCCTACAACGGCCCAGTATCTCTTACCGGCGGCTTTTTTTACCGAGGAGGCAATCTTCTCTCTTGACGAAAACAGCTTTGCCATCAATTGCGGCGCCGCTTCCAGATTATGCAGTTCTGCAGCAATATAATCAGCAGTCCTGGCCCCGGTAAGCTGCGCAAAATACAGTGCAATAATCTGCCCGGCAATAATCTGAGAATAAAAAGCCTTCGTGGAGGCTACCGACATTTCAATATCGCGCCCGTCACTGGTATAAAATACTCCGTGCGATTTGGTGGTTATATCCGATTGTCTGCGGTTAACTATAGAAATAATAAACGCACCGCGTTCTTTGGCCATGGCGACGGCACGATTTGTATCCGTTGTTGTTCCCGACTGGGTAATGGGAATTACGAGTGTATCGGAAAGATCATCTTTCAACAAGAAGCCGCTTAATTCCGAGGCTACCTTAGCTATAACATTGATTCCCCTGCCCTTCAGATAACGCTCGAAAGCGTCGGCAACAGCCCTTCCGGCAACAGCAGCTGTTCCATGGCCGATAATCATTATTTTTTTAATCGCACCGTGCTGTAAACCACTTGCGGACAAACGCGGGAATAATATCATCTCCCAGGTTAAAAATTACCTCCGGAGCAAAATTATCCGGTGGTTTCAATCCGGTATTTACCGCGCAACGTTCTTTTTACCGACAGGGCGGATTCGGAAATTTCCTTGAGGAAATAGTGCGGGTAGTCGCTGCGGTCGATATCCCGTGTCGTGATTTCCGCTGTTTGCAGAAGGCTGTCGGATAACCCGATGGCTGTTCCGTCATAGAAACAGGCGGTAATGCCTTTGATGTCGCCGCCGCTGTTCTGGTCTAAAATAAAAATTTGTCCGCTTCCGGCGCCGTTGCCTGCTTCACCGTTCATCTTGAGAAAACGCGGCATCACTTCCACCAGGCCGTACAGTTCGGAAGAAAACATGTATTGGTCAGCATTGATCCCCACGTAAATGGACTGACCGCTGCCTTTGAGCGCCAGAAACATTTTGCCGGGCTCAAGAGCACTGGTCATGGCAATGGCGTGCGATCCCTCAAAATCATTAACGGCCAGGCGGAATGCATCCGCCAGGTTATGTCCCGCCTGCAGATACTTTTCGATTTGCAGCGGAATGATTTTGGTGTCGGTCGTTATTTGCGGCGCGATCAGTTCGCCGCTGTCATCCATCGCCTGCCTGAGCTCCGGGTAGTTATCAATATCCCCGTTTAAAACCACATTGATTTGCGCCTCGGCCCCGGGATACAGGGGATAGGATGGTGAGGAATTAATCGTGGTATAGTTATTCAACGGATGGCAATTTTCTTCCGTAATAGAACCGACGGATGCCCAGCGGGTATGCGTCAGCGCGTTTTCACAGATCAGCTTCGGAAGCGGCAAAGCATTGCAGTATCCGGTCGTTTGAAATGTAATTTCTCAAGTCGGCCACATTGCGCCCCAGCTCGCCGACGATGGAAAAGGTTTTATAGGTAAACGTGACGGCGCTACCGCCGGATGAGGCATTTTGGTCAGTCGAGATAAAAATGGATGAGTTGAGCAGATCGCCTTTTTGCGCCCGCCGCTGATAATCTTCCTTCAGTCCGCTTTCGTCGAGTCGCCGGATTGTGTCGGACATTTCTTTTTCGTCCTTCATGACGAAGGTTAATTGAATGCCTGCGGAGTCGCGTCCCCGAACTTCCAGTCTATCCAGCGCATTTAACAGCAGGTTGAGTTTCCGGTATTTCCGGAAGGCGGCCGGCGCAACCGCAGAAAATGATTCTGCGCCGGTCAGAGCGAGAACTTTTTGCAGATTGGCCAGAATATCCTTTTCCAGCATCCAGCAGATGTCCTTGAGCAGAAGAATCCGGCTGTTGATTACTTCCAGATCGGCAGAGTTGATGACGGCTGCCCGATCTTCGAGCATTTTCTCTTCATCTGCCAGAAACTGCTTTATTTCTCCGGCAATATCGAATAACTGCGCTGCCCGGTCCTGCCGGAAAAAAATAAATTCCTGCGCATCCTCCCGTTTGAGTTCCGCTACTGCCGAGTCAATGGCGGAAATGGCTTCCAACCCGCTTAAATAATCGGCCGCGGCATTCTTTCCCGCCAGGACCGTCTGCAAACCGGCATCTTTAATTTTCTTCCATCCTGAGGCCAGTGTCCGATCAGCGGTTAAAGCTCCTCGTTGCTCCTGCAGACGGCACGTCATTAATCCTGCAAAACCGCAACTGAGCTGACTGCGCAGAAGGGGGAAAAAGATGATCGCGGGTGCGGGAACAGCCGCCGGTCTGCGACCGACATAAATTCGGCAATTGGCGATAAAAATAAGGAATTTTTTCAGGAAGCTAAATATTTTTATATAAATCATATTTCCTTTTGCACAACGGCCTTGATTTTGTCAGTAACACCGGGTTGAAACAATTTAAGGGGGACCTATTTGTTTTTCTCACAGTTTATACCCAACTTCGCCATCTTATCCGTAAAAGTATTGCGGTTGATGCCGAGAAAAGTTGCCGCCGTGCTTTTCACATTGTTGGAACGGGCGAGGGCGATCCTGAAATAGGCCTTTTTCCACCATGTTCATCACTTCTTCATGAAGTGTGCTTTTGCGGCCACCCGAAGCCGACAGCACGGTGGCAATATCCTCCAGCTTTTTTTCCAATATTTCCTCCACCGCCAGGCCCAGAGTCTCTTTCACCTCCACAGCTGAAGTCTGGTTATTCTTCTTCTTTGCCCGCATTTTTCCCGTTCCTCTCTTCACGAATTCCAATGCTACAATAAATTGAACTTTATGATTTTACGTCCTGATTTCCAGCACTCTTAAAATTATCGTGGCAATTATAATTGCAACCGCAACCCAGCTCATCACAATCAGCGCCAACCGCTCCAGTGGATGCTCCAGATATGCTTTGACTTCCGGCTCCACTTTTTCTTCACCCAATTTTTCGGCAACGGCTTGTACCAGTAAAACATGATTCTCGAAAAGATTGGAAAAAATATAAAAACCGTTAGTTGTAGTCAAAAGGAAATAAACCTTCTTCTTCAAAACGACAACTGCCAGATGGGTAATTTCCGGCCAGCTGAATTCTTTGCTGCGAAAAATTTTTTTTATTTTCAATCCCCTGTCATTGATGATTATTTCTTTTCTGGCCATGTCCACAGCCGCCAATAGAGAGGCCAAAAGAAGAATCCCCAGAACTATAAGCTCCCAGATCTGGCGATTGAACAGACTGAGCAAAAAAAGTAAAACCAAAAGCACCGCAATGGCCAGCAAAGGGAATAGAAATGCTCTTCTTATTTTGTAGACAGTTTCATTCATTAATTAAATAATTTCCCACTTGATGAAGACACAGACATTGCCAACAAAGAGCCGCAACTTAAGGCGGCTGAGTATAAACGCAGGATTAATGTTTTGCCGGACTCTAGCATAGGCCATATTCCGAGTCAAGAAAGTCGGATAAATTTATATAAATTTTATTTCTTGATATAAATACCGTGATTAGTTAATGTTTTTCCATAAAAATATCCATGGGAGTATTGTAAAGTGTTCGTCAAGGTTCTCGGCATGAGCATTATCGGCATGGAATCATATCCGGTTTCCGTGGAAGTTGATATATCTGCCGGATTACCACAATTTTCCACCGTCGGTCTGCCCGATGCGTCAGTCAAAGAAAGCCGGGACCGGATTAAAGCGGCGATAAAAAACTCCGGTTACCGTTTCCCCCGCAACCATGTAACGGTTAACCTGGCCCCCGCTGATGTAAAGAAAGAAGGAACCGGTTTCGATCTGCCTATAGCCGTGGGCATTCTAGCCGCTGAAGAATTGATCAAAACCGACTCTTTGCAGGATTGTTTTTTTATCGGGGAACTTTCTCTTGACGGCAGCATTAAAAGCGTAAAAGGTGTGCTCCCGGCCGCCTTTAAGGCAAAAAAACTGGGCATCAAAAAAGTTTTTGTCCCGGAAGAAAATGCCGCCGAAGCGGCAATGGTGGAAGGAATTGCCGTCTTCGGAGTAAGCACCCTGCCGGATGTTGTCGATTTTCTGGCTGACCGGAAAATTATTGAACCGCTTGCTCTGGATATCAGCAAAATTTTCCAGGAAAACCGTCAATATGACATCGATTTTAATGAAATCAAAGGACAAAGGCAGGCTCTCCGCGCGCTCGAAATAGCGGCGGCCGGCGGACATAATGTGCTGATGATCGGCCCGCCCGGTTCCGGAAAAAGCATGCTGGCCCGAAGAATGCCTACAATTTTACCGGAACTTTCTTTTGAGGAAGCTGTTGAAATAACAAAAGTTTTTTCCGTTGCCGGATCATTGAGCAAAAAGGAAACATTGATTGCCGTGCGGCCATTCCGGGCGCCGCATCACACAATCTCCGATGCGGGATTAGTGGGCGGAGGACAAACACCGCATCCCGGTGAAATCAGTCTCTCCCACTTAGGTGTTCTTTTTCTCGATGAACTTCCGGAATTTAAAAAAAATGCCCTGGAAGCTCTGAGGCAGCCCCTGGAAGAAGGCACCATAACAATCACCCGTTCTTCGGTCACGGCATCATTCCCGGCCAAGTTTATGCTGATTGCGGCAATGAACCCCTGCCCCTGCGGATATTTCGGAGACAGGGTTCGCAACTGCCGTTGCAGTCCCCAGCAAATTCGGCAGTATCAGGCTAAAATATCGGGGCCGCTCCTGGACCGTATTGATCTGCATGTCGAGGTGCCCTCAGTTCAATATCGAGCTTTGGCCGACAAAGAAGCGGGAGAATCTTCTGCAACCATTAAAGAACGCGTAAAAAAAGCCCGTGACCGGCAAATGCAGCGTTTCGGCGGAAATGGAATCTTCTGCAATGCCCGGATGACCGACAAGCAAATTAAAGAATATTGCTCGATAGATGAAGAATCACACAAGCTTTTGGAAATGGCGATTGAAAAATTGGGGTTGAGCGCCCGCGCCATGAACCGCATTTTGAAAGTATCGCGCACTATTGCCGATCTGGAAAATAAAGAAACTGTTGCGGCGGCGCATGTCGCTGAAGCAATTCAGTATCGAAGCCTTGATCGCAGTTTAATTTAATGATATGGTTAATAATATTATTCAGTTCAGGCTGACTCTCCCGGGAACACAAAGTTAATCGGGACAGAACATCTTGGGGAAAGAGGAATTTATGGAAATTAAAATCAAGAAAGCGTCGCTGAAAAAGAGGAAAGCCAAACCAACTGATGAATCACAGCTTGGTTTTGGCAAGATATTTACCGACCATTTTTTCAACATTAAATACAAGGAAGGTCAGAGGCTGGTATGATCCGATAATCGAACCATACCGTCCCCTGCAATTGGATCCAACAGCCATGTGCCTGCATTACGGTCAGGAAATTTTTGAAGGCCTGAAAGCATACCGCGGCGAAGACGGGGCAATTTTTCTTTTCCGCCCTGAGGAAAATATAAAAAGAATGAGCTGCCTCCGCCGAAAGATTGTGCATGCCGCCAATGGATGAAGAAATATTTTTTGATGCCATGAAAAAACTGGTGATTCTGGAAAAGGACTGGATACCACGCGGCGCCGGCACATCACTTTACATCCGTCCTACCATGATCGCCACGGAGCCGGCTCTGGGCGTTCATCCCGCCAGTGAATATCTCTTTTTTATCGTTGTGGGGCCGGTGGGAGCCTACTATCCGCAGGGATTTTCCCCGACAAAAATGTATGTGTCGGAAGAATATGTGCGGGCAACACGGGGCGGAACCGGCAATATAAAGGCAGCGATTAATTATGCAGCCAGCCTTTATGCCAGCCGTATTGCCACCAATATGGGTTATACTCAGGTTCTGTGGCTTGATGCCATTGAAAAGAAATATGTGGAAGAAGTGGGCACCAGCAATATTTTCTTTTTTATCGGCGATGAACTGATTACTCCGCCGCTGGCCGGAACCATTCTGCCGGGAGTCACCCGTAATTCGGTGATTAAATTGGCCGGTTATTTAGGAACAAAGGTTGTCGAAAGACCTATATCCATTGAGGAAGTCATTGCCGCCACCGAAAATGGAACGCTGAAGGAAGTTTTTGCCTCGGGAACGGCAGCAATTGTTTCTCCGGTCGGGCAGCTTTATTTCCGCAATAAAGAATATTTAATCAACGGCGGAAAAACCGGCCCCCTGGCGGAAAAATTATATAATGAAATACTGCAAATTCAGTATGGCATGAAAGAAGATCCCTTTGGCTGGCGCGTGAAAATATGGACGGGAAAAAAGCAAAGAAAGGGCTAAATGTAATTTTTCCCCTTGTATACAAGTACTTGGATTTGTATTCCACAACCGTGTGGAAAAGCCTGTTGATAACCTTGTTGATAATCTTCGCAAGTGCGCAATTGTTACGATTTTACACCAAATTGCATAAGATTTGAGCAAGAACTATATTAATAATATTAATATATTTACAAATATATTCTTTATTCATGGCCACTTAGAGCAATACTGGTAAGATGATATTAACTCCCTTGAAAAAAATGTGCCAGTTTTGCTCAGTTTTTTTATTTTTTTAAGGAAAAATAATGAAATTATTTTCAAATAGAATATAAGCGACTTAAAATCATTATGGCGCAGATATGGCTATGTTTTTTGTTATTTCTGATATTTAATCCGTCTCTGGTCCGTGGCCGAAACACCCGTGCCGATAGATGAAGTTGTGCGGGCGCTTCAGCAGACATACGAAAAAACGCAGGATTTCAAAGCCGGCTTTATTCAGCAAACAACAATTCAATCCATAAAGAAAACAGACACCGAAGAAGGAACCGTCTTTTTTAAAAATCCGAAAAATATGCTCTGGGACTATTCCCAACCCAAAAAAAAGAAACTGGTCATCAATCCCCGTAAAGCCTGGCTTTATCTTCCCCAGGAAAAGGTAGCCTATACACAGGAAGCCGATTATATTTTTAAGTCCAGGACTTTAATTAAGTTTTTATCCGGATTGGGGAAATTAAAAGATGATTTTACGATTAAATATGCCGAACCCAAAGCCTTGGATAAACAAGGCAATTATTTGCTGGTTTTAACCCCGCTGGAAAAGACACCGGCGCTGCATCCCTTTCAGGTAACTGTTGATAAAAACACCTTCCTCATTTTACAGATCAGTTTTGAAGACGCCCTGGGGAATGCCACGCTCCTGAAATTTTCTAATATTGCCACCAACACCGGCCTATCCGAAAAAATGTTTCAGTTCAAGCCGCCGGCGGGTGTTTCCATTTTCAATATGCCGTAAGCTTTTCCTTTATTGAAAAGGATTTTCACAGTCAAAATCAGGCAGGAGATTATCGTCGCTGACTTCCTGAATAAAAAGGTTATCAAAACCCAGATCCAGGGCAAAATCCAAAATCTCATTGTACTCTGCAGCGGTAATCCTGCGACCCAGTTGCGGATGGTTGCGCACTTTGACCGTCGGCGTGTATTGCGACATGAGGCTGATTGCCAACTGATGTTGATACTTCCTTTTTAATCAGCCGGAAAACTTCTTTTGAATTTTCCAATCTGCCGGGTAATACCAGATGGCGCACAATAACCCCTCTTTTAGCAACGTCGTTTTCCATTTCCAACTCATCACCAACCTGCCGCACCATCTCTTTTAAGGACTCCAGGGCATAATGCGGATAGTCGTCAACAGAAGAGAAGGCAGCGCCGTCTTCTGCCACACCATACTTGAAATCAGGCAGATAAATATCCACCATCTTATCCAGCATTTTGATGATCCGCGGGATTTCATATCCGCCGCAGTTGTAAACGAAGGGAATTTTTAAGCCCTGCTCCCGCGCCAGAAGGAGTGCTTCCATAATCAATGGCGTCTGGGGCGTGGGGGTGACAGGTTCAATATTATGGCACCCTTGCTTCTGTAAGCCAAGCATTACCTGAGCCAGGGCCGGAGAACTCAGCTCCTTCCCTCCGGCCTGATGAGAAATCTGGTAATTCTGGCAGTATATGCATCCCAAATTACAAGACGAAAAGAAAATAGTTCCGGCCCCGCGGGTCCCGGAAAGGGGCGGCTCTTCGCCATGATGAGCCAACGCGCAATCCATGATGATCTTTGCCGGCAGACGGCAGATACCCAGCTGCCCCTGAGTACGGTCAACATGGCACTGGTGCGGGCAAAGCACACAATCTTTAAATATTTCTTTCAGCGAAGCTACTTTATCGGGTAGTCCATATTGAGCCTGAAAATATAGGAAGAAAATTTTATCTCAAGGAAAATTATGGCTGTTCAAATACACTATACGGGCACGTCAAAGGCTCTAGATGCAAGGCATCGCGAGGACCTGAGCAGCGTGAGGCGTACTTTTCGCAGGTACGCCAGCAACGCCGAAGGACGCAAGCCGCAACGCAGCATGATGGAGCATTTTTCAACAGCCTAGCTTATAGTCTTTCGACTATGTCCTTGATCTTCCCACTGGCCACAAGCTCTAAAAATTCCTCGCCCAGCGGAGCAGCAATCTCCACTGCTTTGCGCCAATTTTGGATTCTTGTCTGGTGATCATCAATGTAAGTAAGAAAATCTGTGCGGTCCGGAATTTTTTCTCCCGGCAGCTTTTCCACGAAGCTTTGCGCCGGAAAGATCATCAGAACATTGCTTAGCGCTTCCTCATCCGGCCTGCGGTTAACCTTGACCTGATCCAGCCAGCCCGGAATAATTCTTTCCTGATGATGCAAAAACAGCACAATTTCATTTTCTCTGGCCGCGAACTGATGCGTCAAATGATAATCAATCAGACCGCCGTCACGGTAAACTCCGCGCGGTGCGCCGTAAATATCATGCACCCCGGCAACAACCAGCGGAATGGCGCCGCTCGCCATAACAGCATGTTTGAAGTTAAATTCATTGATATTGACAAAAGAACCGCGAAATTGCGGGCGAAAACAAAAGGCCGGCGGCTTCGATCCCTGGTAAAACACAACCCGGTCGGCAAAGAGATAAACATTATTGCGGCTGAAAAAATTCAGCAGATAGGCGGCAGCCAAGCCGGTTTTCTGCAACCATATTTGTTCTGAAGCAACCAGATTACGCGAACGGGCGGTAATCACTGCCAAACGGTATTTCTTGTGAGCCAGCGCAAAGGGCAGCGCATCATCTTCCAGATACAAGTTCATTAAATCTCTAAATTTTTCCAGTATCGTCGACGGCGTATCGGCTCTTGGAAATTCTAATATTGATATAAGCATCGAGCAGTTTTTTATAGCAGACGGAGGCGTCCGGCTGAAGCCAGGCGGCAAATCGCCAGGCACCGGCAGAAGAACCGATTAGATGGACAGGACGCGTGCGCCCCAAGACACCGCTGTTGCATCAGACTTAAATCGAAACCGCTGGATATCAGCCAGCGGGGTCCGGCCGCGGGCCCGAAATAGGCGGAAATGGAATCATAATTGAATCCGCCGTCTTTAATAATCTCATAAACACGTTTGCCGGCTTTAATTCTCAGTGAACTCATATTCTATTCCACAAGGCAAATACCTTGACATGATAACTATTGTCTTGTAAATAAACCACAAATTATTTGCTGGCAAAAGCTCAAGATTGCTGTGCTTTTAAAGTTCCGAAACTGATTGTATTCGAGGCGGCTTTTATCAATAATTAAGAAAAAAGCAAGTAATTTTATTTTTTTAGCATAGGACACCCAATGGACGTAAAACATTCCGTAAAACAAATAGCCCAAAATGCACAGGCGGCATCCCGACAGCTAGCCAGGATTTCCACGGTTGTAAAAAACAAGGCCCTGCTGCAGATGGCCGACGAACTGATAAAAAACACCGATCAACTGCTCGCTGCAAATGCCCTTGATATCACTCAGGCAAAAAAGCTTGCGCTGTCCGAAGCAATGATCGATCGCCTTACCCTGACAAAACTGACCATTGAAGACATGGCGCGGGGTTTCAGGGAAGTCGCCGCACTGCCCGATCCCACAGGCAAGGTATCAGCCATGTGGCGCAGGCCCAATGGCCTGCTGGTGGGCCGGATGCGCATTCCTCTGGGTGTCATCGGCATCATCTATGAATCCCGTCCCAATGTCACGGCTGACGCATCCGCCCTTTGCCTGAAATCCGGCAATGCGGTAATATTGAGAGGCGGGTCGGAAGCAATTAATTCCAATCGGGCCATCTGCTCCCTCCTCCAGAGAGTCCTGCGTAAAAATAGACTGCCGGTTGCAGCTATTCAGGTAATTCCGACAACTGACCGGGAAGCCGTCTATGAAATGCTGCAACTTGAAGAATATATCGATTTAATCATCCCGCGCGGCGGTGAAGAATTAATCCGTGCCGTTGTGGCGCAGTCAAAGATACCGGTTATCAAGCATTACAAAGGTGTATGCCATATTTTCGTTGATGCCTCCGCAGATATGGAAATGGCTGTAAATATCTGCCGCAATGCCAAGGCTCAGCGCCCCGGTGTTTGCAATGCCCTGGAGACAATGCTGGTGCACAAAGATATTGCCCGCAAATTTCTGCCGCGGGCGGCAGAAGAATTGAGTAAAGCGAATGTATCCCTGAAAGGCTGCAACAAAACGCGCAGGATATTAAAGGATATTGCTGCGGCTACGGAAGCGGATTGGTATGCGGAATATCTCGATCTGATTCTGGCGATACGCGTCGTGGACAATATTGACGAGGCCATCGCCCATATTGAAAAATATGGTTCTTTACATACAGAAGCCATTATAACTTCCGATTATGCAAATTCGCAGCGTTTCTTAAATGAAGTGAATTCATCGACCGTTCTGGTTAATGCGTCTACCCGCTTCAGCGATGGATTTGAGTTGGGGTTGGGAGCAGAAATCGGCATTTCCACGACCAAGCTTCATGCTTTCGGTCCGATGGGTCTGGAAGAATTGACAACCGCAAAATTTATTATTTATGGCAATGGACAGGTGCGCACATGAAATGGGGTTTACTGGGGGGAACATTTGATCCGATTCATTTCGGACATCTGCGGGCAGCAGAAGAAATGCTGAAAATTTTTGATTTAAACCGGATTATTTTTATGCCTTCATCGCGGCCGCCTCATAAGCTGGAAGCCGCCATCACTTCTTTCTACCATCGCGAGCAGATGGTGCGAATGGCCATTGAAGGCAACGTTTCCTTTTCCTTTTCCGATGTAGAAAATCTAAAATCCGGCAAATCCTATTCAGTGGAAACAGTAGAACATATACTAAACAAATATATGGAAAATCTGGAACTTTATTTCATCATCGGTCAGGATGCTTTTCAGGCAATTACTACCTGGAAAGACTGGGAAAAGCTTCTTCTGCTGTGCAATTTTGCCGTTATGACCCGTCCGGGTTACGAACAAAAAGGGCTGGCGCATATTCTGCCGGCCGATTTCGCCTCCCGCTTTACCTATGATCAAACAGTCGATGGATATAAAGGGCCGACCGGGCATGTTATTTATTTCCGCGGTGTTACTTTTCTGGATATTTCCTCTTCCCGCATTCGCGAAAATGTCAATGCCGGACAATCCATCCGTTACCTCGTCCCGGACAACGTCCGCAATTATATTATTAAAAACTCTATCTATAAGAAGTAATGAGCGGAGAGGCTCGAAACTGAACCTCAGCAGTGATCAAGCATCTTTTTCAGAAAATTACCGGTGGCTGATTTTTCCTCACGGGCTATCTGTTCAACTGTTCCGGAAGCTATAATTTCGCCCCCGCCGGGGCCCCCTTCCGGCCCCAGGTCAATTATGTAATCGGCACATTTTATTACATCCAGATTATGTTCGATGACAATCATGGTATTGCCCATATTCACCAGGCGCAGCAAGACATCGAGCAGCTTCTGGATATCGGCAAAATGCAGTCCGATTGTCGGTTCATCCAGAATATAAAGGGTATTGCTGTTGACCCTCTTCCCCAGCTCCCGCGCCAATTTTATTCTCTGCGCCTCTCCACCGGAAAGAGTTGTTGCCGATTGGCCCAGGCGGATATAGCCTAAACCAACATCACTAAACAACTGCAAGTGTGCTTTAATCGATGGTATATTGGAGAAGAAATCGAGGGCCTGATGGACGGTCATATCCAGGATATCGGCAACACTTTTATCTTTATATTTGATGTCCAGCGTATCCCGGTTAAACCGTTTGCCATGACAGACATCGCACGTAACATAAACATCGGGCAGAAAATGCATTTCAATGCGAATCATGCCATTGCCTTCACAAGCTTCGCAGCGGCCACCCTTGACATTAAAACTGAAACGCCCGGGTTTAAAGCCACGCATGCGGGAATCCGGAAGATTGGCAAATAAATCACGGATAAAAGAAAAAATCCCCGTATAGGTTACCGGATTAGAACGCGGCGTCCGGCCGATGGGCTGCTGGTTAATCATAATGATCCGCTCGATGCCGCCCAAATCAACAATTTTTTTGACTCTCCCCATGGCCCCGTTATGCTGATTCAGACGGCGAGCCATCACTTTATAAAGAGTCTCGATAATCATGGAACTTTTTCCGGAGCCGGATACTCCGGTTACTGCCGTCAGCACTCCCACCGGTATTTTGATATCAATATTTTTAAGATTGTTTGCAGTGGCCCCCTCCAGAATAATATACCGGCCGGCAGTGGAGCGTCGTTTCTCCGGCAGGGAGATCATCGCCTCTCCGGATAAATACTGTCCGGTCAAAGAATTTTTGTCCCGCAGCATTTCCTGCGGCGTTCCCTGAAAGACAATTTCTCCGCCCTGTGACCCTGCCCCCGGCCCCATATCCACAATGTGATCAGAAGCCAGCATCATATCCGCATCGTGCTCCACAACAAGTACGGTATTGCCCATATCCCGCAATTTCTTCAATGTATCAATCAGGCGCAGATTATCTCGCTGATGCAGCCCGACCGTCGGCTCATCGAGCACATATAATACTCCCATTAATCCTGATCCGATTTGTGTAGCCAGGCGAATGCGCTGGGATTCACCCCCGGACAAAGACAGGGTTGATCTCTCCAGACTCAGATAATCCATGCCGACATTCAAAAGAAAGTTAAGGCGGCTTTTGATTTCTTTCAGAATTCTTTCGGTGATAATTTTTTCCTGCGGCGAGAGGCTCAGTTGCTCAAAGAAAGCAAAACATTCCCGGATGGAAATCCGGCAGAGTTCATAGATGTTCTTCCCGCCTACAGTGACGGCGAGGCTTTCCTTTTTCAATCGGGCGCCGTGGCAAACCGGGCAGGCGCTCAAATCCATATAGCGCCCCAGATCATTGCGTATTGCCGCGGAGGCGGTATCCCTCCAGCGGCGTTCCAGTTGTTTAATAGCTCCTTCAAACGGCCGATTGGCGAAATATCGCCGGTCGCCGCGGTCATGGTAAAATTTTATGCTTTCTTTTCCCGAACCGTAAAGAAGTATTTGTTGTATTTTTTCCGGTAATTTGTTGAATGGCTTGTTAATATCGAAGTCATAATGAGTGGCAAGGGCATCGAGGATACTGAAATAATAAAGAGAATTCCGGTTTGCCCACGGGGCAATCGCCCCTTCCCGCAGTGATAATCCGGCATCGGGCACAACCAGATTTACGGCGAAGTGCATGAGTGATCCCAAACCGTTGCATTCCGGGCAGGCCCCGTAAGGACTGTTGAAGGAAAACATACGTGGAGCAAGCGCCGGCATGCTGACGCCGCAATCCGGACAAGCGTATTTTTCACTGTAAAGCGTTTCCTCGCCATTGGCTAAAACTATGCGCACCATCCCCTCGGCATGCTGAGCGGCTATTTCCAGGGAATCGCGCAGCCTTTTGCGGACGCCCTCTTTCATCACCAGCCGGTCAACTACAAGATCAATATCGTGACGCTTATTTTTTGTGAGCGGAATATCTTCCGCAAGCTCCTTGATTTCTCCATCGATCCGGATACGGACAAAACCTTCTTTCTGAAGTTTTTTGAGTTCTTTTTGAAACTCACCTTTTTTCCCTCGCACTATAGGGGATAAAATGCTGAAGCGAGTATTTTCCGGAAGAGTAAGAATGCTTTCCACGATGCTGTCTATTGATTGTGATTTGATTTCGCGGCCGCACTGACAGCAGTGACAAATACCGATACCGGCATAAAGAAGGCGGAAATAGTCGTAAATTTCCGTGACCGTTCCCACTGTAGAACGCGGATTATGACTGGCCACACGCTGTTCAATAGCAATAGCCGGAGACAGCCCCTCAATTGATTCCACATCAGGTTTGTCCATTTGCCCGATAAACTGCCGGGCATAAGTGGAGAGAGATTCGACGTAACGCCTTTGGCCTTCGGCATAAATCGTATCAAACGCCAATGAAGATTTACCGGAACCGCTGACCCCGGTGATAATGACAAGTTTGTCCCGGGGAATATCCAGACTGATATTTTTTAAATTATGCTGCGCTGCGCTTTTGATTTTTATTGCGTTCATTTTGCTGTTTTAATTGCCTTTATCCTTTATCCTTGCGCCTTGTACCTCGTACCTTCCTCTTGAGCCTTGTACCTTTATCCCTTATCTTATCTCAATGTGTGACTTTTTCCTCACCGCAGAAATCCATTCATCGTATTTTTTCTCCAGCTTGCCATCTTCGAGTTTTGTTTTTATCTCCTCGCGCACGGCATCAATCGGCTTCAGCCCGGCTCCTCTTTTATCTACCACCTTAATTATATGAAACCCGAGGCTGGAGGCAATTACATCACTGACCTTGTCCTGCGGCAGGCTAAAAGCCACTTCTTCCAACTCCGGGATCATTCCCCCTTTTTCAATGAAGCCTGTATCTCCGCCTTGAGCCGCCCCCGGACCCTCGGAATACTTCGCGGCCAACGCATCAAAAGATTCCCCGCTTAAAGCTATTTGCCGGATTTTGTCAGCATTTTCCCTTATTTTATTTTTTGTTGCCTGGTCGGCATTAGCTGGGATCAAAAACAAAATTTGCTTAATTCGGACAGCTTCTTTGCCTTCATATTCGTCCCTATGCTGATTGTAATATTCTCCTATTTCCTGTTCGCTGATCACTATTTTTGCCTTGATTTCCCGGCGCATTAACCTCATCCGTATCATTTGTCCTTTTATTTCCGTTTTAACACCCTCCAGCGAATTACCTTCCTGTTCCAGATTCTTTAAGAAATCTTCCATCCGGATGTTCTGCTTGGACAGCATGTCTTTGAGCACATCCGTAACCTCTTCTTCTTTGATACTGGTGCCGGATTTTTTCGCCTCATATTCAATCAACAGACTATCAATGAGTCTTTGCAGAATAGCTTCTTTTGTCTGCTTTATTACTCCGGCCTTGTCATTGCCCTTATATGTTTCTTCAATTCTTTTGAGATAGGGCACAAATGCCGCATCTAATTCTTTTTGCGTTATTATCTCGTCATTTACCACCGCAATAATTTTGTCGGCCACTTCGCCGAGAGCTGCCGCAGATATCAGCATGACAAACAACATGCTCAAAACAATAACCCTGTAGAAATTCACTGTCTTACCTCCTTCAAATTGCATAAAATTCCTTTTACCTTTGGCATCGTGTTACTACTTGATTTTATTTCTCAAAACGGCATATTCTTTTTTAATGACGGCTTTGTTCTTTAATGACTCCAACCAGCCTGCGAAAGCAACCTCTTCCTTTTTCGCCCGAATGTCCGCCATAATTTCTTCTTTGCTTTCCGCAAAATTCTTAATTTTTGCCGGTTTAATTTCTAAAACCTTAAATATATGAAAACCGTAAGGACTTTGCACAATAGGACTAATTTCATTTAAGCGCAAATTAAAAATGGTGTCATCCAGAGGCTCCGGCATAATCTGGCGTGTAATAAATCCCAAATCGCCGCCACGGATCGCCTCCGGACCAATCGATTTTTCGCCGGCCAATTTGAAGAAATCAGCACCGGTATTTAAGCGCTCCAATACCTGTTGCGCAGCAACCGCATCTCTCACAACTATTTGTGCAACCCGGACTTTCGCCTCTGACTTGTACAAATTCTTATGTTCCTTGAAGTAATCTTCTGCTTCATCTTCGGATACATTTACATTGAATTAACATCAACGGCAATAAGCTTCTCGAACAGCATTTCCTTTTTTATTTCATCTTTCCATTGTTCGAAGCTCATCTTCTCCTGAGTGAACAGACTGGAAAACTCTGCTCCATATTCTCTTTTAATTTCATTAATCTTTTTTTCCAGTTCCTCTGCGCTGACAGTAACGCCTAACTCCTGTGCCCGCAAATTCATGATCTTTTCAGCTATTATAATTTCCAATACTTCTTCTTCCAGGCGTTGAGCATAATTCGCCTGATCGGAAAGAAGTTCTTTGGACAACATTGTTTTTTTCTGATCCAACCTCATTTGGTACTCATCGAGATAAATTTTGGAGCCGTTTACTTCAGCCACATAAGGTCGCGAAAAAATATTAATTTCATCGCAGGCAGCAATCAGGAAAATGCCACCCAAAAGAATAACCCATGATTTGCTGATCAATTTATTAATCATGATTGTTTACCATAGCCTGCTTACTTTCATTCAGCAAGCATCTTTAGCAACGATAAGGCCTGGTTTAATATATCCGGCGAGGTCAAACCCGGCGCTGGTACAAATAATTTATAATCAGGCGTAAAACGCAATTCTCTGGTTTTTTTACGATAAAGCGCCATGATTCTGGATGGATCAAGGGGACTGGTTTTCCGAAAGAATATATATAAATATTTGCCGTCGTAACCCATTTTTTTACCCGCAAGAGGTTTAAGGAGGTTGCGGATATTGATTACCTGCAACAAATTATCCACATTTTGCGGCAAGGGACCATAGCAATCCTTCAGTTCACCGGCAATCCGGTCAATATCTTCGCTATTGCCGGCCAGAGATATTCTTTTGTATAAAACGAGCCGCTGGTGGACACTCTGAACATATTCCTCCGGGATAAATGCGGAAAGACCCAGCTGAATTTCCGGCAAGGCTTCCTCTTCGACTGTTTTTTCACCTTTTATTTCCCGGATCGTTTTCTCCATGAGTTCGGTATACAATTCATAACCAACTGCCGAAACATGGCCGGATTGCGAAATCCCCAGCATATTTCCGCCACCGCGGATTTCCATGTCATTATAAGCGATACGGAAGCCGGAACCGGGTTCGGAAAATTCCTTGATTACCCGCAGCCTTTTAATTGCTTCACGGGAAAGCATTGCCCCTTGGGGCAACAATAAATAGGAATAGGCCTCCTGATTAGATCTGCCGACGCGTCCGCGTATCTGATATAGTTGGGCGAGGCCGAACCTGTCCGCACGATTAATTATAATCGTGTTGGCTGTGGGAATATCCAGTCCCGACCCGATAATTGTGGTGCAAACAAGGACATCGCATTCCTGGCGGATAAATTTACCCATCGCTTTTTCAATTTCCGCCGGTTTCAGCTGACCGTGCACCACTTCGATTCTGGCCTGCGGGACAAGCCGTGCCAGCAGATTATAAATTGAATAAATGGAGCGCACGCGGTCATGAACAAAAAATACCTGCCCCCGGCGTGCAAGTTCCTTTTCGACAGCCGCCTTGATAGTTTCTTCATCAAATTCAAGAACATAAGTCTTTATAGGCTGCCGCTCTTCCGGCGGCGTGTTAATAATGGATAAATCGCGGATGCCGACCAGCGAAAGATGCAGCGTTCGGGGAATCGGCGTAGCCGAAAGCGTTAAGACATCAACCAATGTCCGCATTTTTTTCAATTTTTCCTTATGCGCCACACCAAAGCGCTGCTCTTCATCGATGACCACTAATCCCAGCTGTTTAAATTCCACGTCCTTCTGCAGCAGGCGATGCGTACCCACAACAATATCCACTTTTTGAGCTTTGATATCACCTATTATTTTCTTCTGCTAGACCGGCGCTTTTAAAGCGGTTTAAAACTTCCACACAAATCGGAAAATCTTTCAGCCGGCGGGAGAAGGTTGCATAATGCTGTTCCGCCAGAATTGTCGTCGGCACCAGGACCGCCACCTGCTTGCCGTCCATCACCGCCCGGAGAGCCGCTCGCAGCGCCACTTCAGTTTTCCCAAAACCGGCATCACCGCAAATCAATCTGTCCATCGGCTTTGTTTCATCCATATCCAGATGTATATCTTCAATGGCTTTAACCTGATCCGGAGTTTCCTCAAATTCAAAAGTTGCACAGAATTCCTCGTAAATCCGGTCCGGCGGAGAGAAAGCATCCCTTTCCATAACTTCGCGGGCGGCATAAACTGCCACCATTTCCTCGGCAACTTCCCTGACCGATTTTTTCACACGCTCTTTGACAACATCCCAGGAAGAACCGCCCATCTTGTCAATTTTGGGAACATAGCCGTCAGGACCGAGATAGCGTTGAATTTTCTCCAGCGCATTAACGGGAAGGTAGAGCTTGTCGCCTTCAGAATATTCGATCACCAGAAAATCGTTTTCGATCTTTCCTACCGTTATCTTTTGGAGTCCCCTGTATATCCCGATGCCAAAATCGACGTGGACAACAAAATCTCCTTCGTTAAGATCGCCAAACGATTTCAGGAAGTACCCTTCCCGCGGAAGTCTGGCGCGGCGGCGGGGAATCTTTTTCACGAAAATCTCTTCTTCGCTCAAAAAAACCAGTTTCATGGCCGGAAAAACAAAACTTGCCGAAATCTTCCCCGCAACCAGAAACAAAGCGGCTTTTTCATCGGGCCGACCTATAATCTCCAGGATTGAATCAGCAGGAGATAAAAGCTGCACCGGCAGATCATAGGACTCCAGCATATGCTGCATCCGTTGCAGATCTTCCGTCGAAGGACATATGAAAAAGATCCTTTGAGCGTCGGACAACCACATTTTTATCTTTTCCACAGTCTGTCGCAACAGAGCATCTTCTTTGATTTCGCCCTCATGAGGCTCCACCTGATGGCTGTCCTGAAATGTTTCCAAGAAGACAGCATCCGCCGCTTCATCTTCAATCTGATTGCCTTTTGCATTCGAGATGACACCGAGGCGGCCAGGAGGAGGTACCCGGCATCCGACGGGAGCATCCGGTGTACTCTTCTCGTACTCCGAGGAGCCGACGACGACGCCAACAAAGGTGCCGCTTGAATGCGAATTGCAATGGTCGAGCTTAAGACCAGCCAGCTAAAGCCTCGGAAATTTCTGTATCGCCGCGACGGCACTGGCCGGATCAATATAGACACTTTCTTTGTCCAGATAAAATTTTTCACTTTTTTTAGCTTTAAATAACAGTTTATCGATATTATTTTCCATGCTCTGAGCGGCCTGCCGAATGGAAAGCGGATCATTCAAAACAACCAGAGTATCGGAAGGCAAATAATCAAAGAAACTGGAGAGCCGGTTTTGGGGAAAACCCTCGTTTTCATCGTACGCTTCATAAAACAGCGGCAGAAAAATGGGATTGATCGAGTTGGCTAAATCGTTTTGCAGAATATCTACCAGACGATTGCGTATTTCCTTAGGCAGAGAAAGACTGGCTGCCCTTCTCTTTATATTGCGGACTGCCAGCTCCCGCGTTTGTGCATTCAGAACGATCTCATTTGCCGGCGGCACAACAAAGGCATCCGCCGAATCGATGGATCGCTGAGTATTGGGATCAAATTTCCGAATCGACTCAATTTCGTCGCCCATCATTTCCAGGCGCAACGGGTTTGCTTCGGCAGGAGGAAATACATCCAGAATATTTCCGCGAACACTGAACTCTCCTTTTTCTTCAACAAGACTGACTCTCCGGTAGCCTCCCGCCAACAGAAGCTCGCTAAAACTGTCCCGGTTCAAAAAGTCGCCGGTTGAAATAATCTGCAAATATTGCTGAAATTCCGCGAAGGGCATTACCTTTTGCATTACGGCAGCGGCAGAAGTGACAATAATCGTTTTGGAGCGAACCTGCAGATGAGTCATTACTTCTAATCTGGCCTGCGCTTCTTCTTTCTGCAGGGCAAACATATCAATGGCTAAAAAATCAAGCGGCGGATAATAAAGAACATTCTCTTCACCCAGGAACAAAGATAAATCAGCTTTATAGGCCATTGCATCTTTTTCTTCCGGGCAGACAACCAAAAATGATTTTTCCGAGCGTTCAAAAAGAAGCGCCACAAGGAAGGAGCGTGCAGCTCCGGCAAGGCCACAGGCCTCCATACTCCTCGCACCCCGGCTGATCTGCTCTCGCAACCTGCGGACAGGCTCAATATCAATATTGATTTTATCTGAGATGATCTTTCTCACGAATACTATTCCATGCTTTCTCTCGTTTTTATTATCCTAAATGCCTGATTACTTCAAGCCCACTTCATCTCTATTTAAAACCGGCGAATCAGCAGGATGATAAAGTGCCCCTCAATCCACAGATATCTCTTTGATAAAAACTCGGGAATGTTTTGCATATTGACACGAAAGACAATCTAAGATTTAATGCGCAATTATTGTCCTTCCAAGGAAGTGCCCAGGTCACTGGTGGGCCTCCCGGACTTCAAATCCGGTGTGGGGCGCTAAAACCGTCCCAGGTGGGTTCGATTCCCATGCACTTCCGCCAATTTAATTAGCAATATTTCAATTTTTATCGAATATAATTCTTTAACCTGTCTTTAACCTTTTTATCCTTCCGATTTTACTTCCCACGCCTGATTTAAAGTCATAGAGAGTTTTAATAAGTACTGATAGTTGACTGTAATATACACAATCTGAATAACATATTTTGGGGTCAAGTTTTCATTGACATAAAAGTCCGCAATTCTTATAATTTATTAATAAGTAAAGCATTATTTCTCAAAGCTTAAGCGCCGTTTGCCTGACATTTATTTAATATTGAGAGAAGTGCACTATGAAGCGGAAACTGATCTATGATAGTTTGCATGAGGCGTTTTACGAAGAGTTATGCCGAAATAATATGAACCTTCTCTGGCACCTCAAGGAAATCACGCGAGATCTGCCGGCTAAGCATATACTGGACGTCGGGTCGGGAATGTCTGTTTCGAAGAATATCTGTCTTCTTCCAAGTGCCGAAACAGTATTGATTGTAGACCCGGAGAGATGGGCACTTGACGCATTGATTGACTGATATAACGACAATCGCATTAAAACAATCGAAGGAAAAATCGAAACCGTTTTTTTGGGAGACACCCCGTTTGACCTGGTGTATTTTATTATGTCACTGCAATGGCTTGATGATCCGGAGGCTGCATTGCTTGCGTGATATCAAACTCTCCCCAATACTTCGTGATCTCAAACCCGATCCTATCGACCGAACAGTTCGGTAATATTTGCGCCGGTCTCCCGGAATATCAGGAGGAAAACAACAACTATATTTGCAAAATATAGGGCATTGGATGTCGACGCGATCATGCAATCCAACGGATACTATCCGCTTTACGTGCTCAGTTCCAAGTCATGGGATTTTACGCCGGAACATAGACTGCGGACAGTACTTTATACAAAAGAAAAACCTGACCGCATACCATACGACGACGCTAAATACATCATTCAGGTAAACGCCATATGCAATTTCAATTGCCCGGATTGTTATGTTGATAAATCAGGCGATACCATGGATAAAATAGTGTTCCATAATATCACTCAACCATGTCCGGGAAAATGAAATGATCTGTTTACGGGGCGGGGAACCGACACTCAGCGAAAACATGATCGAAGATTTTATTGAGCCCGCGCTGAATAAAGGGATACACGTCATTTTAGAAAGCAACGGGTCGTTTGTCGGTGCACCGCGTTATCAGGAATATCTGGAATTGCTTACCTCTAAAAATATGGAAATAAGGCTTAGTCTTGACAGAGATCACATAGAGTTCATTCACGGTGAAACAAGACAAATCCGAATTGACCGGATATCAAAATTTATTGCAGATGCCAGACCGCTTAATATTCAATTTGGTTTGTTTGCCCTGGGCATGTGCAGAGAACAGGTAAAAATATTTTTAAAAGAATATTCTGTTGAATCGTGGCTACCCTATATCCGGCCTCTGACAAAATACTCCATCATCAGCGAGCTGCCCATAGAAGGAAAATTTGTTGATATCTACGGAACCATTCACGACCGCATCGTTGGAAGAGCCAAGAGGCAGCCCTGGGAATCGCCAATTATTGACAATGCGAAAGACTGAGCTCTTAGATTTAATAATATTGGCCAGACCTCTAATACTTGGACTGCACCCCCACGCCGGATATGCAGTCAGCAGGAAGATGTTCTCCAGATAAACAGAGGCATAATGGTGAAAATATGGTAGTCTCTGCCATATTTTAATAACGAGGAATTAACATCTATATGTCGGATATTGTCAGAAAAATACAAAGCTCAATATGGTTTAAGAATCCAATATTCAAGTACGCCGGATATGCCCTTTTGTTCTTGGCCGGCTGGTTAATCTCCAGGTTTTTCTTTCATTAGAAATGATGATTTTCATTTTTGCCGCCGGCCCCCTTTATTTCAGGCAACGGACTTGCAAGCAACGTCATTGTTTCTTCAGGAAACATTGTTTTTGATGAATTATCATGAATATATAACTTCGCAGATAGTAAAATTAAGCTTCAGGAGAAGGGAATGAAGAATAAACGACCTGTCATCATTGCCGGAGTACTTTTGATGCTATACATCATTTTTATCGTCTGGTACGGGGGGAATTCAAAGCCGATGACCCCGCAAGAGGTGGATGCGATGATTGCCAAAATACAGAAGAGTGCGGGAAAAGAAGGTCAGCCGGAAGCTCCTGTTCTGAAAATCTTCCGTGAAATAGCCAAAAGCGATGACGGCAAAGAATATTATATGGTCAATCTGATAAAATTCCGCAAGAAAGCTCTCTACCCGGAGGGGCTTCCATATTCCGACGACCCAAGAGAGGCAGACCACCGTTATGCTATGATGCTGATTCCTTACTTGCTGAAGCATGGCGGCCATCCGGTCTATGGGAGCGATGTTATGGGCCGGTTTATTCATCCGGAGGGTGCTGATGACTGGGACCAGTGCTCTGTCGTAAGATACCGCAGCAGAAGGGACATGATGGCCATGGCCGCCGATATTGCCGGTAAAAACATTGATGTCCACAAATGGGCCGCGCTGGAAAAAACTCAGGTTTTTCCGGTAAAGCCATTTTTTAGTTTATTCATGGTGCGGTCAATGATGGCCGGAGTCTTCATCATCTTCGGTGTCCTCTTAAACTCCCTCCTAAGAATTGTTAAGAAGAAGGGCAGTATCAAATAAGCATGCTATTCTTTTGGCGGGCTGGTTAATTGCAAGGCATTTCTTTTTTCCCTTAAGGGGTCAACTTTTTATTTAAGAAGTAATTGATTAATTCTTTACGATCTTGTATTAACAGTTCTTAAGTAACGTTTCATATTATTTATTGGAGAAACTATGCCTGACTACAGAGTCAAAATTAGCGAAAACCGGGATGAGGATCTGGAGCAACATCATTATTTAGTGACTGCAAAAGACGAAAAAGAGGCGAAAAAATTAACCATGAAGTTTATGGCCCGCTTCATTGACGATGATAATGATCCGGAAGAAATTGAAAACGGATATACTTTCTATAATAAGGCGGTGGTTGTTAAGCTGGAATCAATAAAAGAAACCACCAAAGAAAAATTCAAGGAATTCCTGCTGAATCTGCACACAATCAATATGGCATAACAAAAGGCGAATTCTTATAACCATATAAAATTGCCGCAAGATTTAATAAAAAATAAAAAACGTTAAACTGTCGGATTTCTTTACATCCCTGGGTACTACTGTCGGAATGTTTTACACTTTTCAGCGCATCTTTTGTTATTGACTGATGACGGGAACGAATTTAATTTCCAACTATTTAATATAATAAGAATTTTAATATTACCGTCCATACGAAAAGCAGAGCATGGATCTTGCATATTCTTTTTTTAACAGAAATATGCAAACAACTCTGTAAATGATGTAAAAAGGAGAATTAATATGGTTAGAATTAAAAAGAAAATTTTTGTGGGAGTATTTTTATCCCTCTTCCTCCTATTGGGTATAGCAGGAACTAGTACAAGTGCTTCATTGACCTTACCCAACCCGACGACAGATTACGGTGCCACATTAGCCGCTGCGACTGGAGGTTATGAGTATGTAGCTTGGGCCCATGATGACTTCTGGTCGTTTGGGGCAACATTCATTACGACAGCACAGGGTATAGGCTTAATTCCAGAATCTTATGGTAATTATGCCATGACTACGGGAAGCGGAGTATTGGATATAATACTTATGAATCAGGGTGGATCGGCCAATGATTATGGTTTTGAGAGCGCGATCAAAGAACCGGGGAATCCTCCATCTCCCTTTATAGTAACTTGGGGATTAGGTCATAATCAACAGGGTAACGGCAACTTTACAGGACCCGTTACCGTTGGGATGGTTTTAGACTATCTGCACTCTTATAATGCATCCAATAATATTCCTGTTTTTGGGATGGATCTGCAGCAATCTGGTAACACCCCTGTAGGATTTGTCGGCCATGTATATCTTGCGGATCCTATAAGCAAACTGTCTTAACGGGCATTGAATGGGCTTTTGATCAAAATGTGGTTCCTCCCGATGGAGGTTATTCCGGATCGCGTACCGTCTTCGATGCCGATTGGCCTGGTTTCAATATAATGGGCACTTATGATCAAGGCTATCCTGCAGCCGCCATACCTTTCGGTGGCAGCGGGAAACTTGATTATATTACATACGCACCGATGATGGATCTTTCACAATACAACCGTGATTTGCTATTTGTTGTGCAATTTGAGTTGGGCTCAAACCAGTACCCACTGTCAGGCAATCAGGAAGTCTTTCTTATGGCCGATGTGGCTTTTGCTCCTGTCCCCGAACCAGGCACATTGCTGCTTCTCGGACTTGGTCTGATTGGCCTGGCAGGAATCAGCAGGAGAAAGTTCAAGAAATAAACGCATAGACATATTTTCACCATAGAAATGCCATGGCAGGGTCAATTGACCCTGCCTTTTTCATTTGTCGCGAGTCCAAGACTTTATTATCTTTCAGCAATAATGAACTTCCCCCGCTACAAGCGGCAGGGAATATAACCGTCTGGATCCCGAAAGGCTTCGCCTTCGGGATCAATTCCACTAACGCTTCAAACTTCGCTTCGCTTGTCTTCTGCGAGTGTCATTGATTTAACCGAGCTGCAAATAAACAACTTGTTGAATTTTAGGTATTCTTCGGATAAAGCATCTATATGACACAAAAGGTAATTGCTACACAGCCTCGGAGCAAAAGAAAGCTGCGCCCGCTGAAGAGTAATACTATTTTAATACTGCGCCCGGAGTGAAAAACATGGACAAAAGAAGGAAGATTCCTTATTCCAAGATGCCTCTGGCCAAACTCAAAGAGATTGAATCCAATATTATTACAAAAGATCCCGAGCTGGAAAGTTGTCAACAAGGGTTTTATGAAGACGAAAAAAAACGTGTCGAACTTAGAGAAAATATCGAGGGGATCAGGAACAGAATTGCGGAGATTAGAAGCACGGCAATAAATCGCAATCAGCAGGAATATGCCGCAGCCGGTGCCCTGAAAAAAGCATTAACTAGCCCTTCTTCCCAGTTAACCGAACCGGAGATTGCGGAAATTAATCAATTAAAGGAACGAACTGTTCAAGTTAAGCTACAGATATGATTCGATGCAATATTCATCAGAATACGAACAATATAAAAGACTTTCCCGGATTCAAACCATCATCTCGGAAAAGGAGAAAAAAGAGCTTGAAGAAGAAAACAGATCAGTAAATTCCGCACTGATCATATCTCTTTCTTAAACCATTTTGCCAGATAATCGGCGATCAGTTCTTTTTCCGGGCCGTCGGTCGAGCAATGCGGACTGTTCTCCAGCACAACTGATTTTTTCACGGGCGATGCAATTAAACTGAATATGTAATCCGCCGCCCTGACAGGAACTGTTTCATCTTTTTCCGACACTATGATCATTGTGTCGCAGGCAACCAGCGGCATCTTCTTTTTTGTAATTTTCTGCAATTTTAAAAGTTCCGCGCCCATTTGAATGTAATGCCATCGCCAGTATTCCTGAGCCAGAAATAATCTGTCCGGATCCGTTGCCTGATCACTCCATTCCCTTTTCTGTTTTTTTACAAAGTATTTTAAAAAAGGCGTAAGTTTTATTGTCCATTTCACATTAATAACTGCCGGAGCAATCAATGCCATTCTTTCTATATTAAACCGGGAAGCCAGCAGCAATGTCAGCAATCCGCCCATGGAAAAACCGAGCAAATGCACGGTTTCATATTCCGCCTTTAAATTAAAATAGCAGTCCGCGGCATGCCGGAGCCAATCCTGACAGTCGGTTTCATGAAAGTCGGCTGCGTTAGTGCCGTGGCCGGGGAGACGCGGTATCGCAACAGTAAAGCCCTGCTTATTCAACATTTCACCAACGTAAAGCAGATCCCGCGAATATCCATTGTAACCATGCAAAGCCAGAATCGCGGTAGAACCGCCTTGCAGAAAATACGGCAGAGCGGTTTTACGGCTTTTCGTATCCCTGCTGATTTTGAATAAATTCATGTCCGCCTCACTTTTTTATGCCCTAATCAGATTGACATATAAAACAGATTATTGACAGCAAATGTCAAGAACAATCCCTGCGGCCGGAAATTTGACAATCACGGGTATGAACCCCAAAGCAAGCTTTGGAAACTACTCGCGAGCTAGCTGGGGGGATTTATACCCTCCGCAGTGCGGGATTGTTCGACTTACAAATTTCATTGCACTTCGCTTTTGAAATTTGAGTCTCACAATAAAAATGATGGATTTATTGCCCCGCATGCTTATAATGCATAATCAAAATAGCGGTCGTCTTTGCATCCCCAAATCAAGGAGATAAATCATGGAGAAAAAACTGGAGTTCAGCAGGGTCAAGACTTTTATCCTCGGCTTCGGGTTCCTCGGAGTATCAATGATCTGGGCTATGTATAATGCCTATCTGCCGGTCTTTCTCCGGGAAAATTTCGGGCTGCCTTTTTCTGTGGTGGGGGCAATCATGACCATTGATAACGTTTTTGCCATACTTCTGCTGCCCTTCCTCGGTGCATTAAGCGACAGCACCAACACTCGACTCGGGAAAAGAAGACCATATATACTCGTCGGCGCCCCCCTGGCCATGATTTTCTTCATCCTGATTCCTTTTGCCAACAAGACTCAAATCCTCGGCCTTATGATGCTGACGGTCATATTCATGAATCTTGCTATGGCTCTGTACCGGACGCCGGTGATTGCGCTCATGCCCGACATAACACCTTCAAAATACCGGAGCCAGGCTAATGGAATTATCAACTTCATGGGAGGAGCAGGCGCTCTGCTGGTTTACTTTGGCGGGAAACCACTTTACGATAAAGACATCTCCTACCCTTTCATTGCCGCGGGTATATTAATGTTTATCGTTTGTATGCTGGTTGTCGTTTTCATAAAAGATGACCGTTACACCCCCAAGGCAGCGGGCAGGGCCGAATCTATCTCTCTGAAAAAATCATTTTACGAACTGGTCGATAATCTGCGGGATGTAGTTAAAGGGGAGAAAAGCCTCCTGGCAGTTCTCCTGGCAATATTTTTCTGGTTTATCGGATTTAACGCCATTGAGACTTTTTTTACCAGCTACGCGAAATTCTATATGGGCATCAAAGAAAGCACGGGAGCCATGATCCTCGGTTTCTATTCGCTTTTTTTTATAATCGCAGCGATACCCGCGGGGTTCATCGGCACAAAGTACAGCAGGAATAAAACAATCCGGATGGGTTTATTTTCCCTTATGCTGGTGATCATCATAGCTTCCTTTTTCAAAACATTTCTTCCCGTGGCGATTTTATTTTCACTTGCCGGATGTGCCTGGGCTTTCATTAACGTTAATTCACTGCCGATGGTGGTAGACATGACAACAGCGGAAAAGCTGGGCGGTTATACGGGGCTTTATTATTTCTTCTCTCAGGCTGCCAATATCATAGCGCCGCCTTTTGCCGGTTTCATCATCGATTTGGCCACCGTCGGTGGCCAAAGGCCGGAGGGCTATCTTTCCCTGCTGTTTTTCTCGGCGTTTTTCTTCTTGCTGGCGTTTGTCATTATGATCTTTGTGAAAAGAGGCGAAGCGAATGAATAAGGATGTAAAAGTCCTGGGGCATCGAGGGTACCGCGCTCAATATCCGGAAAACACCCTGCTGGCATTTGACAAAGCTTTCAAAGCAGGGGCGCAGGGAATAGAATGCGATGTGCAGAAGTCCCGGGACGGTTATTACATGATAATTCATGATGACACGATCAGCAGAGTTTCCGGTCAGAGCGGAAGAGTCGCTGATATGACCCTAGATACTCTGAAGAAAGTCGATTTAGGCGGCGGCCAGAAAATTCCCGAACTGGAGGAATTACTCAGATTTCTGCCGGCGGACAAACTCATTAATATTGAATTAAAAGAAGAAACAATTTCAAGTGATGATTGCCCCCCGATATGCGATATGCTGCTTTCGCACCTGGAGAGAAAAAACCTGATTGTGTCGTCTTTTGAGCATAGCCTGCTGCCTTATTTTAAGCAGCGTCAGGTGACCACAGGCATGCTGCTCGGAGACAAACACCTCGGCCTCGGAATTATCGATATCCTCAGGAGAATATTGGCAATTCAGCCGGATTGTTTAAACCTTCCCGTTGAGATCTTTCAGCATATCAACAAACATCTGGTTTATCTAATGATCCGGCTGGCAAAAGCATTTAAGAAAAAGATCGTTTTCTGGACAGTAAACACAGATGAACAGGTTGCCCTGATCTCCAGTATTGCGGATGTAATAATAACGGATGATGTTGACCGCATCTTAAAAATAAGGAATAGGGCATGAATAAAGAAAGGTTATGGACAAAGGATTTTCTTACGGTGTCCGTAATTAATTTCTTAACTTTTTTGACACATTTCCTGCTGCTGGTCGTTATCGCTTCATATGCCATAGATAAATTTCATGCTTCGACGAGCATGGCAGGACTTGTTGTCGGTATTTTTATTATTGGAATTTTGTTCGGCCGCTTGGGCACCGGGCGCATAATTGAAGATATCGGGAGCAAGAGAGTTTTATTGGTCGGCTCGCTTGCCTATATCATCACATCAGTTTTATATTTTACCGCCATAAATTTACCCCTGCTTGTAATAATTCGCTTTTTACATGGAATTGCTTACGGGATTGCGAGCACAGCAGCGGGAACAATAGTCGCCCAGATTATTCCTAAAAGCAGGCACGGAGAAGGCATCGGCTATTACAGTATGAGTGCGATACTGGCGGTAGCGCTGGGCCCTTTTGTGGGCATCCTTTTAATTCAGCATGTGGATTTTAATTTGATTTTTACTTTTACGTCACTGTTAGCAGTCATTAGTTTTGCCATATCTTTTGTTGTTCAGGCAGCCGGCCGTCAAACCATCGGAGCAGGATCAGGCAAAAGCTGTAAATAATTTTCAAATATCCAATTACCTTGAATTTAAGGCGATACCGATTTCTGTTGTCATTTTAGTCATTGGTTTTAGTTATTCCGTGGTGATAGCGTTTATATCATTATACACTAAACAAATTCATCTGGAAGAAGCTGCCAGCTTCTACTTTCTTGTATATGCCATTATAGTCTTCGTCTCGAGACCTGTATCCGGGCGTCTCTTTGACATTAGAGGGGCAAATTTTGTCGCTTATCCCTGCCTTTTCATCTTTGCGCTCGGCATGCTTTTATTCAGCCAGGCAAGTCAGGGGATTACTTTATTATTAGCAGGAGCCATAATTGGTCTGGGTTATGGAAACTTTATCTCCTGCGCGCAGGCAATTTCGATTAAAGACGTTTCGCCTCACAGATTAGGTCTGGCGACGGCTACTTTCTTTATTTTTGTAGATTTAGGATTTGGCGCCGGGCCTTATTTACTCGGTTTTCTGATTCCGTTTACAGGCTACCGTGGCCTATATCTGATGATGGCCGTCCTGATCCTGGCGACTATTCCTCTTTACTACTTTTTGTATGGAAGAAAGGTTCGTCTTAGCAAGAGAGGATACAACATATGAAAAATACAGCGCCGTTTGTAATTACAATCAGCCGCCAGTTAGGGTCTGGAGGAGCATATATAGGACAGCAGCTGGCAAAGCATCTGAATGTTTTTTATGCCGACCGGGAAATCATCGGTCAGGCCGCCAAAGAACTTTCGGTATTAAAGGAGGCTTTGGAATTCCGCGATGAAAAGATACTTTCATTCTGGCAGTCTTTCGTAAGATCATTTGCCATGGCACCGCTTCCCTATGTTACCCCGCAAATTGCCGACCCGACTGACCACGAGTTGTTTAAAGTTGAAAGCGAAATCATAACCCGCATTGCCAAAGAACGTTCGGCCGTAATCATTGGACGATGCGGCTCTTATATCCTTCGTGAACATCCGAATCGTGTCGGCATTTTTTTACATGGGAATATATCTTTCCGCAAAGGTGTCGTTCAGAAGCTTTATCAAGTATCAGAAGAAGTTGCGGGAAAAATGATTGCCCAAAGCGATAAAGATAGAACTCTCTATTATCATACAGTTACAGGAAAGGAATGGGCCGATGCAAAGCAGTATGACATTTCCTATAGATACAAGCAAAATAGGTGTTGATAAAAGCGTAGAGTTTATTTTGCAATACTTGGAATTAACAAAAGTAAGGCGCTGATCAGCCCGGCGTATGGACTGCTTAGCAAAGAATTAATTGCATAAGATTATGGTTAAGCAGTAGAAGGAATTAATCCCCACCGCAAAAAAACAAACTTGACTGTACTTAGGCAATTGGGCTAATTAATCAACGCCGTGCAGTTTTTGAGCCGGCTCATAAAACAGTTAATTGGAGAAACGGAGAAGGCATGAACATCATAACCAGAAAAGAAAACGGCATTCTGACCATCGAGTTCAACCGGCCGGACAAGAAAAACTCCATCACGTCCGCCATGTATCAGATTATGGCGGATACCCTCAAAGAGGCCGAAAAAGATGCTGCGGTCCGGGTGATTTTATTTTGCGGACAGACCGATATGTTCACCGCGGGCAATGATCTGGAAGACTTCATGAACAATAAACAGGAGCTTGCAGATCTGCCGGTTTCTCAATTTATCGGCAATCTCAGCATGGCCGGCAAGCCGATCATTGCCGCCGTGGCCGGCTCCGCAGTTGGCATCGGCACCACCATGCTGCTGCATTGCGATCTGGTTTATGCGGCGGATAACGCCAGGTTCTCCATGCCGTTTGCCAAACTGGGATTGTGCCCGGAACTGGCATCCAGCATGCTTTTGCCTCAACTCATCGGCTATCAGCGCGCCGCCGATTTACTGCTTTTCGGAGAATCTTTTTCCGCTCAGGAAGCACTGAATATGGGACTGGTTAATAAAGTCCTGACGACCGCGGACCTGCTGCCTTATGCTTACGCCAGGGCAGCAAAACTTGTCGGCCTGCCGGCATCATCCTTACGGGCAACCAAAAGCCTGATGAAGGCCCGCCTGGCCGACACGGTAGCCGCTCATATGATAGAAGAGGGCAGGATCTTCAGCGCCATGCTGCAGGCGCCGGAAGCCAAGGAGGCATTTCTAGCTTTCTTTGAACGCCGACCGCCGGATTTTACAAAATTTTCCTGAAAGTTATTTGCCTTTTCCGGTGCTTGCCGTATTACCGGGAAAAAATTGTGCATATTGCACTCCTGGCGCAAAGGATTAATATCGTTAACACAAAATCGAAAGGTGAAAAAAGAATGGCTGCAATAATTATGGATGGCAAAGCCCTGGCCCAAAAGTTGGAGGCAGAGCTGGCGCTGCGCGTAAAGGCAATCAAAGAAAAATCTTCCGGCAGATCGCCGATACTGGCAACGATCCTGGTGGGAGATGATCCGGCTTCCGCAACATATGTCCGGATGAAGGGCAACGCCTGCAATCGCGTCGGAATGGAATCTCTGCGCATTGTCCTGCCGCAGAATACGACAACTGATGAACTGCTGAGTGAAATCGAAAAGTTAAATGCCAATCCCGCCGTGCAGGGGATTCTCCTGCAGCACCCCGTTCCCTCTCAGATAGATGAGCGGCGCTGCTTTGACAGAATTAAGTTGGAAAAAGACGTTGACGGCGTAACGGTGCTGGGCTTCGGAAAAATGGCTATGGGTGAACCGGCCTACGGCTCAGCCACACCGGCCGGCATTATGCGTCTTCTCTTCCACCATAAAATCGCCATTGCCGGCAGGCACGCTGTGGTAGTCGGGCGCAGCCCGATACTGGGCAAGCCCATTGCGCTGATGCTGCTCAATAACCATGCCACAGTAACCATCTGCCATTCCAAAACTCAGGGATTGAAGGACATTATCAGCCTTGCCGACATCGTTGTCGGTGCTGTGGGCAAACCGGAATTCATCAAGGGAGCATGGATAAAAGAAGGAGCTGTCGTGGTGGACGCGGGCTATCACCCGGGTGGCGTAGGCGACATTGAGCTTTCTGCCGTCATTAACAAATGTTCGGCCTATACGCCTGTTCCCGGCGGAGTCGGCCCGATGACCATTGCTACCCTGATTGCCCAGACAGTAGAGGCGGCGGAGAAAAGTTCTTTTTCCCAGGACCCTTCAAACAGCCTGTCTTGAGACCCTTCACGGAGTTTACCCTTGAGCAAAGCGAAGGGCTCAGGGTGACAAAGTAACAAACGGGTCATTCTGAGGAGCGTAAGCGACGAAGAATCTCTGAAAAACCCTATGCACTATATTGGAAAAAAGGGCTGAAGGCATAATTTTTCACTGCACGGGGGCGGCGAGAAACCTGCCCGCCACCCCCGCGAGTTCAAAATTTTTTATATTAATTACTGCGCCCAGGCATGGCGGTTGGCCGCAGTGAAAGAACGTTGCGCCGGTCTGCTGCTGGTCCGGGCTTTGGATGAAAAATGGCCCCTGTTGTTGCCCTGGTTCCGGCCATTGCCATTGCCACCGCCACTGCGTCCGGTTTTCTCATTGACCTGACTTGTCGGCATGATGATCGTTAACCCGTCAACACTGCGGTATTCCAGTTTTTCGCCGAGCACTCTTTTTAAGGAATGCGCCAAATCAACGTCCTGACCGGTAACAAAAGTAAAGGCATCGCCGGTTTTTGCAGCGCGTCCCGTCCTGCCGATGCGATGGGTATAGGCATCAGCGGTGGCAGGCATATCATAATTAATAACATGGGAAATTCTCGTCACGTCAATGCCGCGGGCGGCAATATCAGTGGCAACCATAATTTCATAGCGGCCGTCACGGAAACCGTCGAGGGCAACCTGGCGTTTCTGTTGCGTTAAATTTCCATGCAGCGAAATAACTTTATATCCCGACCGGTCCAACTGCAGGGCAACACTCTTGGCCCGCGATTTTGTCCGGGTAAAGATAAGAACAGATTCCGTTTCCGTTTTATCCAGAAGATCTTTCAGCAGGGCAGTTTTCCCTTCCATCTGTACCGGATAAAAACAATGGGAAACTGATTCTACCGGTGCAATGCCGCCGATTTTAATGTTAACCGGATTCTTCAGCAGATCATTGGCCAGTTTTCTGATATCATCAGGCATTGTTGCAGAAAACAACAGCGTCTGGCGCTGCGTTGGCACGTTTTTGACAATTCTGCGCACATCCGGCAGAAAACCCATGTCGAACATGTGATCGGCCTCGTCGAGCACCAGTACTTCCACCCGGGATAAATCGATTGTGCCGCGATTGATATGATCGAGCAGACGACCCGGACAAGCGACAATAATTTCCACCTTGCCGCGCATTTTGTTAATCTGGCCGTTAATGTTCACGCCGCCGTAAATGGATGACACTCTTGAGTTGCGTTTTGCGCCCCAATTCTCCGATGGCCTCATGGGTCTGTTCGGCCAATTCGCGCGTCGGCGCGACAATCAGCGCACGGACATGGCCGCGCGGGCCCTGCATAAGACGCTGTAAAATCGGCAGCACAAAAGCCGCTGTTTTACCGGTTCCGGTCTGGGCCAGCCCCATAACGTCCCGGCCTTCCAGAATCGGCGGGATTGATTGCAGTTGGATTGGTGTCGGTTTGATGTAACCTTGCGCCTGAACTCCGGCAAATATTTTTTCATTTAACTCAAACTTCTCAAAACTCATTTTTTTCTTTTTCCTTCTTTTTTCAGTATTTGTGACATTTGAACCCATTTCTAATCGTCGCGGCTGTTCTAGACACACCGCTTCATGCGCCGGTGCACCGCCTGAAGAACAGGCAACAAACAACGCCTTATAGCTGGATTCTGTTACGATTAGCTGGATTTTCCTGCCGGGATTTCTGAAGAAGAAAGGGGGGAAGGCAAATAACTATCGCTATCACTGGGGTGCCTTGTACAGGCATATTCTTTAAATAGCAAGCTTTATCTTTCATGATTCTGTCACCACCATGATAAAGATATTGACCAGGCACAACACTGTGATATGACCGTGCTGAACTAAAACACACATGATAAGGAATTAAATGGATCAACTACACTACGAAAAAATTGCCAAAGAACTAAACATTACAGCCCAACAGGTCAGTGATACAGCCGCGATGATTGCCGAAGGGGCGACGGTTCCCTTTATTGCCCGTTACCGCAAGGAAGTAACCGGCTCGCTCGATGAAGTGGCCATCACCGCCATTCGCGACCGGCTGCAGCAGCTGGAAGAGCTGGATGATCGCCGCGAGGCTATTTTAAAATCGCTGACGGAACGCAATCTGCTGACCGATGAACTTGCAAGAAAAGATTGCCGCGGCGGAAACCATGTCCGTTCTGGAAGATATCTATCTGCCGTTTCGGCCCAAACGCCGGACGCGGGCGACCATTGCCCGGGAAAAGGGGCTGGAGCCGCTGGCTGACAGAATATTTGCTCAGGAAGAAATGGATCTGGCCAGCTGAGGCCGCAGCGTTTATCAATGAGGAAAAGGGCGTCGCCACGGCTGATGAGGCTCTGGCCGGAGCGCGGGATATTATTGCCGAGTGGGTCAATGAAGATCAGGATGCGCGGGCGAAGATGCGGACCCTGTTTTGGACAAAGGGGTAATCCGGTCCAAGGTTTTACCGGACAAGAAGCGACACGGGATTAAATACAAGGATTATTATGAATGGGAAGAGCCGGTCGCCACTGCTCCGTCCCACCGGGTTCTGGCGCATGCGCCGCGGCGAGCGGGAAGAGTTTCTGATGCTGCGCATGGCGCCGCCGGAAGAAGAGGCGTTAACCATCCTGGAAGAGCTGTTTGTCAAAGGAACGACGGTGGCGGCCGACAGGTCCGACTGGCCGTCCATGACAGCTACAAGCGTCTTTTGTCGCTCGTCCATGGAAACGGAAATCCGCCTTGACGACCAAAAAAAGGGCCGATGAAACGGCCATCAAGGTATTTGCCGACAATCTGCGCCAGCTGCTGCTGGCGCCGCCGCTGGGACAAAAAGCCGTGCTGGCCATTGATCCGGGTTTCCGGACCGGCTGCAAGATCGTCTGCCTGGATCGGCAGGGAAAACTGCTGCATCACGAAACCATCTTTCCGCTTCTCTCCGAAAAAGCACGCGAGGAGGCCGCTCAAGCAGTCAGGCACTTCTGCAGCAAATTCGCCATTGAAGCCATTGCCGTCGGCAACGGCACGGCCGGCCGGGAGACGGAGGCATTTCTTAGCGCGCCTCGATCTGCCCCAGGAAATCCCGATCGTCATGGTCAACGAAAGCGGGGCCTCGATTTATTCCGCATCCAAAGCTGGCCCGGGAGGAATTTCCCGATCAGGATATCACCGTCCGCGGCGCCGTCTCCATCGGCAGGCGGCTGATGGACCCGCTGGCGGAACTGGTCAAGATCGAACCCAAAGCCATCGGCGTCGGCCAGTATCAGCACGATGTGGATCAGGACGAATTGCAGCAGCTGCCTTGACGATATGGTGGTCAGTTGCGTCAACGCCGTCGGCGTCGAAGTCAATACGGCCAGCGCCCAGCTTCTTTCCTATGTCTCCGGCCTGGGACCGGCACTGGCGGAAAATATCGTGAAATATCGCGACGAAAATGGCCCCTTTCCTGACCGCGAAGAACTCAAAAAAGTGCAGCGTCTCGGGGCCAAGGCCTTTGAGCAGGCGGCAGGATTTCTGCGGATCCGCGACAGCGCAAAATCCGCTGGATGCCAGCGCCGTCCATCCGGAAAGTTACGCCATTGTCGAGAAAATGGCCCAGGATCAGGGCTGCTCGGTTGCCGACCTGATTGCCGATGAAGCCCGGCAGGCAAAAGATTGTTTTGACCAATTATGTCACGGATAAAGTCGGTCTGCCGACCTTGCAGGATATTATGGCGGAGCTCGCCAAGCCGGGGCGCGACCCGCGGGAGCAATTTGAAAATGTCGTCTTTGCCGAGGGGATCGACAAATATCGCGATCTGATTGCCGGGCATGAAACTGACCGGCGTGGTCACGAATATCACGGCCTTTGGCGCTTTTGTGGATATCGGCGTCCATCAGGACGGTCTGGTTCATTTAAGCGAAATGGCCGACCGATTTGTCAAAGTCCCCGGCGGATGTGGTCAAAGTAAATCAGAAAGTGGAGGTAACGGTTCTGGCCGTCGATGCGGACAGGAAACGGATCTCGCTGTCCATGAAAAAGAATCCGGGAGAAAAGCCTCCTGTCCGGGATAAAGTTGAGCAAACGGCTCCCACTGCCGTCACGGCAGACGCACGCAAAATCAAGCCGGGCAAGCCGCAGGAAGCCAATGAAAAAAAGCGCGGCAAGGAGCCGCCCAAACCGTTCAACAATCCCTTTGCCGACGCACTGCGCCGCCGGTGAATAAGATGAAAGCAACTGATCTGCCTTCAGAGAATAAAAATGGGTTGTCTATATTCTGCGCTGCCGCGACAATACATTGTATACCGGCATCACGAACAATATTGAAAAGAGATTGATCGCCCACAATAAAGAAACAGCGTCCCGGTACACCAGAGCGAGACTGCCGGTAGCGTTGATGGCTGAAAGCAGGTGTATGTCTAAAGGAGAAGCATTGCGACTGGAAATAAAAATCAAAAAGCTGCCCAGAAAAAGGAAACTTGCGGCACTGGCGGCAGCTTGATAGTCTCGTAAGAGGAGGATTTGAACAATAATCACGAAATCCTCCCTAACCCTCCTTTAAAAAGGAGGGAATTAAAAGGGAATATCTATGAATGGAACAAATCGCGATGATATTAAAGTGGGAATGCAGGTCAAGGTGGTTCAGAAACAGGATCAGCGTTCGGGCAAACTGACGGATGGCATCGTCTCTGATATTCTGACAAAATCCCCGACCATCCCCACGGCATCAAAGTGCGTCTGCAAAGCGGTATTGTCGGCCGGGTTAAAGAAATATTATCGAACTTAAAATAGTTATAAAAAAGACTGTTGCAAAGCGCAACTGCCGTCATTGCGAATCCCGCTGGAGCGGGATGAAGCAATCTCATAAGGGTGTGACTATTGTAAAGATTGCCGCGTCGCTTTGCTCCTCGCAAAGACAGATAAATGTGTTTTGAAAAATCAAGGACAAAAATGCGGATATTCATCGACGCCGATGCCTTCCCCAATATAATCAAGGATATTTTAATGCGGGCGTCAGTGCGCCTGAATGTGCCGCTTGTTTTTGTCGCCAATAAACCGATCAGAGTTGAGGATGCCGCGCATATTTCGGTCATTTTGGTTGCGGCTGGAGCGACGTGGCTGATGACCGTATCGCGCAGCTTGCCTCACCTGGCGACTTAGTGATTACCGCTGATATCCCGCTGGCCGACCGTGTAGTTAACAAGGGCGCTTTTGCGCTCAACCCCCGAGGCAAACTATACACCCAAGAAAATATCAAGGACAGCATGGCGATACGCGGCCTGATGAATGAACTGAGAGACAGCGGCCTGATTACGGGAGGCCCCGCAACATTCAACAAGAAAGACCGCCAGGCATTTGCTAATCAGTTGGACAGTTTTTTAATAAGACAGTTGAAAATGGAAAATGCCGGAAAATAATGGACATCATGACCTGTTTCGTGTAGATTTCACAATACAATGGACTCTGTAACCGGAGATGTTCACAAAGGTAATGTCCCTGATCTGCAGGATCTGCTGGATGCCGTGCCGGCGGAAAGGACGGTCGCCTGTCTTCCCACCCGCGACTACTTCATCCTGCACGACGGTGAGAAAGAATTGGGCCGCATCCCCCTCGACGGGGTGGTCGACATCTCGCTTCTCGACGATTCCTCGGTGCACAAACGTTATCCCATTGGCCGGTCCCTGCTTTTAGGACCGCTGGTTTTCCTGTTTCCGAAAAGGACACTGCGCGAGGCCTACCGTCTATGCATTCAATGGAAATCGGATGGCAACTACCACTTTACTTACATCCGCATTGCGAGAAAGATCACGGCTGAACAAATGCTCCATTCCCTCAAACGTTCTCTGACGCAGGAAGTCCGTTCGCAGCCGGCGCAGAAGGCGCCCAAGATCCGGGAGCAGAATGTTGTCCCGGACCAGGAACAGCGCCTGAGCCCCGTTGCTGCGCTGTTCATCACCTGCCGATACTGCACCATGGAATTTCGGAAAACAGACCTGCCTCCCGGCGGCAATTGTCCGGTATGCGGAAAAGCGCTGCCCGCTCCCGGCAAGGACGGTCAATAGCGGAATTACTTGCTTTTATCTTTAGCTTTATTTATAGGTTTATCCGAAGAGGTTGCGATGAGCATTGATTCTCAGAGTTCACCAAATTTACAAATGCGTTCCAACAGGACATTCATCTGTAGTGTTCTTTTCCTGGATATCGTTGAATATTCCAAAAAGCCGGTAGTTGAACAAATAGGAATAAAAGAACGTTTTAACAACCAACTTGCCGATTGCTTAAAAGATATTCCCCTTAATGATCGCATAATTCTCGACACCGGTGATGGCGCTGCCATTGGATTTTTGGGAGATCCGGAAGATGCGCTTTTTGTGGCAATGAGCCTGCGCGATTCTTTGGCCACCGGGAAAGCAGAAATGGCCAATGACCTGCTTATCCGCATGGGCATTAATCTGGGGCCGGTCAAGATACTGAAAGACATCAATAAACAGCTTAATCTTATTGGTGACGGCATCAATGTGGCGCAGCGCATCATGAGTTTCGCGGAACCGGGACAATTACTGGTTTCGCGATCTTACTTTGACGTTGTTTCCTGCCTATCGCAGGAATATGCCCGGCTGTTCAGTTACAAAGGCGCGCGCGCCGATAAACATGTTCGTGAGCATGACATTTATGCGGTTGAAGATGCAGGTTTGCGGCCCAGCCACTCGTCTTATGACACTGCGGAAAAAAAAGCTGATATTCCCGCCAAAGATGGCCGCGAAGAAGCGTTATTGGTTTCCGGGAAATCGGCTCAAAGCAGAACCGGAGGGCCGGTTAACACAAAAATTCTGCTGGCCGCCGGCGTTTGTATTGCCGTCCTGATCATTGTGATAGTCATTCTTTTCTGGAAAGGGACGACGACTGATCAGGAAATTAAACCGGCCATTGCGGCCAAGACGAAATCCGCCAAAAAGCAAAGTGCTGCAGCTAAAGAAACAATGGAAGGCAGCACAGAGGTGACTGCCGCTCAGGCTAAAAAAGCACAGACACAGCAATCAGTTCAGCCCACAACGGCTAAAGATGAGCCCACGCCGCGGCCAAAAACATCGGTTAAGGCAGATGATATCGAGTTTACGCTCAATAGTTGGAAAAGCACCGCGACCGAGATAGTGTTTCAAGTGCGGATTACCAATCATTCCGCCGTGGACAAAAGCGTTGCCCTTTATGACGATTATTTTCGCTGGACAAAATCAAAATTGTCAGATCAATCCGGAAAAACAATTGATGTATCCAAAGTATCATTTACAAAAAATAATTCAACAACAACTGCCGGCGCGTCGGGAACTCAAGGTTTTCCGGTTGCACCGGGGGAATCTGCCCTGGTCACACTGACTTTTAAGAAAAGCGGCAAAGCATTTCAATCGCTGATTTTACATCCTTTCATCTACCAGGGAAGAAACTGGAAAGAACACGACCTGTCGATTAAACTGGGCCGGTAACGGGCGCATCCGGAACTGCAATTATCGCCTGCAATATCTCGCAAACAACATCTTTATGTTCGACCATAACTATTTTGATTTTGCTTTCTTTGCCTGTTATCAGGCGGCCGAAATCATTGCTGTCCATATTAATAAGACAACCGAGCAACCTGGGGGAATGCGCCTTCAGGATTTGCTCGATATGACGATAAAGACGCCCGGCGCCATCGTTAGAAAATAAAAGCAGCCGGGAAATCCGCTTCCCATAAGGGGCATGCGTCCGTTCACGCACACCGGCTATACCCACTCTTTCGCTTTCCAGTTTGTCAGCAATGGCCTCAAAGCCGCAGCGTATCTGGCCACGAAGCCTTGCTTGCCTGAGCGCAATTTTCACGTGGTCGGTCATTTCTATACGGGGAACAACAACATCGCTATCCGGTCTGAGCAGGACGGTATGGGCAAGCAGGGCCTGCTTGGTGGTTTCCGCAGTATTATCCGTTTCCATCTTCCGCGGGAACCGTATATCCGCCAGACTCATTTGCGGCTGTTCAATGCGCATTATTTTATGTCCGAGATTATTCCGGTCAGGTTAAAGGACAGGAATTAATAAATTCTATGAGCTGCTTTTCCTGCAAGCCCAATCCGGCAGCACCATCGAGCCGTTTCGTGAGTTTTCCATTTTCAAAGAAAAGCACCGTGGGAAAAACCCCGACAGAGTATTTCTCACCGATGGTATCTTTGTCATCCTGCACCAGCAGGAAATTCCGCTCCTTCCCTTCCGAGTGCTTCTTGAAAACAGGCAAAAAACGCGAACAAAAGGGACACCACGAGGCATAAAAAAGAGCGATGACTTTATCCTGCGACTTTAGAGCTAAGGCAACATCCTGTTCATTGCTCAATTGAGCACATTGAATTTTCTCTTCCATATTAATTTCTCCTTTCGGCTTTCCCTCCGGCCAATAAGTTTCCTGACTTCCCGGTAGTGGAACTTCCCCGGGGCGGAATCAGGACTAATCGATTGCTATATACGCCGAATGCCGGTAGAATAGCAATGATATATGGAGAAATAATTATTTAAAACAATTCAGTTTCCGGATTTTTTTAATCATAACATTTTTCTATTGACATGAACGACGGCGGCTTTTAAGCTGACGGCAAAAAAGTGAGGTGCAGAAGAATTGAATAATATACCGGTAAACATCAATTATATTAATCTGCTGATTGATTTTGGAAAGGCTTATGGCACAAAAATATTCAGCGCCCTGGTGATCCTTATCGTCGGCTATTTTATTGGGCGGTGGGTCAGCAAAGCATTTGATAACACCCTGAGCAAACGTCAACTCGAGCCTCCGGTGCGGATCCTTCTTGTTCGTATCGTCCATGTTATTATTATATTATTCGCTCTATTGCTGGCCGTCCAGAATATAGGCATTGAGATAATGCCCATTGTCGCCGGCTTAGGTGTTGCCGGCGTCGGCATTGGTTTTGCGACGCAGGGAGTCTTAAGCAACGCGGTGGCCGGCCTGACAATTATTTTCAGCAAACCTTATCGGGTGGGAGAATATATCGAATTGCTGGGGGTTTATGGTGAAGTTATTTCCATTGAGCTTTTTTCCACAACTTTGATACACGCCGACCGATCGCTGATTATTATTCCCAACAGAAAAATTGTCGGAGAGATCCTGCATAATTACGGTTCCATAAGGCAATGCGACCTTTCCGTAAGCGTCGCTTATTCTACGGACATAAAACGCGCCATCACTTTGATAACAGAAGTACTAAATGACAATAAACTTGTTTTGCAGGATCCGGCGCCGGGAGTCGGCATCACAACTCTGGCCGACTCTTCAATTCGGATTGCCGTTCGTCCCTGGGTTGCCGTCCAGAACTATGGAACTGTGCAGTCCGGCATTTATCAGGAGATCTTAAATCGCTTCGCTTCTGCGCAAATAGTTATACCTTTCCCGCAGCAGGAGATCCGGATAGTGGGGAACTCCAATTAGCAGGTATTGGAAATATGGCAGACATTCTGGACTATGTTGCTTCCTGGTCAGCTCTTAAATGGGTTATGATTGTGCTGATCGCCGGCTTTATCGGCCAGTTCGGCAAGATGCTGGCACAAGCTATAGTAAAAAAAATAAGTCTGGCGCGGTCAAAAAATCAGATAAATTCAATCGTTAAGCCGCCAGTTACAGACGAACCTCGTCAATTGCCAGCAGTTGATATGCAAAAACACATATCAACATCTTCCGGTAATCCGGAAGGATATCCGGATAAAAAAACTTTAAAAACAATGGCTAAAGCAAGTAAGAAAGCGGCAAAAAATAGCAGATAGGATGCGAAAATAAGCAAGAGTAATTAAAGGAGAATATCATGGATTCATCTCACCGATCTGCGGTCTGTTTATCGCACCTGCCCGCTTTGTGAAGCCACCTGCGGTCTGGAAATTATCCTGAAGAACGGCCGGGTGGAGCAAATCCGGGGAGATAAGGAAGATGTTTTGTCGGCAGGGTTCTTCTGCGCGAAAGGCGCAGCCCTCGGCGAACTACAAGATGATCCGGACCGGCTGCGGCGCCCCCTGGCGCGGCGTGCGGGCCGGCTGGAAGAGGTTTCCTGGGAGGAAGCCTTTGATCTGGCGGAAAAAGGCCTGACACCGGTTATCAATAAATACGGCCGGGATGCCGTGGCGATCTTTTACGGCAATCCCTGCGCGCATACATTGGCCGGTCAACTCTACCTTCGGCCTCTGCTGAACGCGTTCAAGAGCAGGAATCTCTATTCAGCCAGCACTACCGACCAGATGCCCCGGCATGTCGCCTCCGGACTGATGTTCGGCGCCCCGGGACTGATCGCTGTGCCGGATCTCGACCGCACGCACTACCTGCTGATCCTAGGAGCAAATCCCTTCGTTTCCGGCGGGAGCATGTGCACGGCGCCCGGCTGGCCCCGGCGGCTCCAGGCCCTCCGCAAACGGGGGGGAAAGGTCGTGGTCATCGATCCCGTAAAAACTAAGACCGCCCAGGCGGCCGATGAACATCATTTTATCCGCCCCGGAACCGATCCCTGGTTCCTGCTCGGCATTATCCATACTCTCTTTGCGGAAAATCTTCTTTCCCTGGATCGGGCTCAAGGTCATGTCAATGGTTTGGAGGAACTGCGCCAGCTTGTCGAACCTTTCGGGTCGGAGGGCGCAGCCCGGTTCTGCGGAATTGCGGCGCCGGAAATCCGCCGGCTGGCCCGGGAAATTGCCGCAGCACCGGCAGCGGCTCTCTATGGCCGCATCGGCACCAACACAGTCGCTTTCGGGTCATTGAATGCCTGGCTCATCGACGTGGTCAATATCCTGACCGGCAATCTCGACCGCCCGGGCGGAGCAATGTTCCCGCAGCCGGGGCATGCCGGGAATTTTGCCGGGCCTGGTGGCAAAGGGTGGCGACCCGGCCGGTGGCAAAGCCGGGTCAGGAGATTCCCCGAAGTCATGGGTGAATTTCCCGTCAGCTACGCTGGCCGACGAAATCGAAACCCCGGGCGAAGGCCAGGTGCGCGCTCTCGTCGTTGTGGCCGGCAACCCTGTCGTTTCGGCACCAGACTCCCGGCGGATGGATAAAGCTCTCGCGTCGCTTGATTTTATGGTCAGTGTGGATTTCTACCTCAATGAGACTTCGCGCCATGCCCATGTAATCCTGCCGCCACCGGGGCCGCTGAATGTGACTCACTCGGACATCATGCTTTACGCCAACGCCGTTCGCAATGTTGCGCATTTCTCTAAAGCGTCGCTGCCGCCGGATTCAGGCCATCCGGACAAATGGGAAATTATCCTGAAGCTGGCGTTGATTGCCGGCGGCCAGGGGTCAAAGGCCGATCCGGCTGCGCTTGACGACTTCATTATCAGCCTGGCCGTTTCGGGCGCGGTGAAGGATGAACGTTCAACGGTGTTTGGGCGCAATCCCGACGAATTGCTGAAGGAACTTAGCCCGCGCAAAGGCCCGGACCGGATGCTGGACTTCATGTTCCGCACCGGCAAATACGGTGACGGTTTCGGGAAAAATCCGGCCGGTCTATCCCTCGGCAAGCTCATGGCTCATCCCCACGGGATTGATCTCGGGCCGCTCCAGCCTGCGCTGCCCGCGCCGATCCGCACACCTTCCGGCAAGATTGAACTTGTCCCGCCGGTTTTAGCCGCCGACCTGGCGCGCCTGCAAGCGGCTTTAGAAAGTACCGCCGGGGGGGCATGTCCTGATCGGCAGGAGGCATATCCGCTCCTGTAATTCCTGGCTGCATAATATTCCTTCCCTGGTAAAGGGAAGCAACCGCTGCACCATCCTGCTTCATCCGTCTGATGCCAAAAGTCTTGGCTTGAGCGAGGGCCGTCTCGCCCGCATCTCCACTCGCGCCGGCACTGTCGAGGCGCCGGTCGAAATCAGCGCCGATATTATGCCGGGTGTGGTGAGCCTGCCTCACGGCTGGGGCCACAGCCATGAGGAACTCCGGATGTCCGTAGCCAAAACCCATGCCGGCGTAAACAGCAACATTCTGGCGGAAGGCACAATCGACCCTCTGTCCGGCAATGCCGTACTTAATGGCATCTCCGTAGTTATAGCAGCAGCTGATTGAACTATTAGAAATCTTGCGAATTTTTATGAATACAAATAAAAAATCAGCTTTCCCGATTTATGAAGATCTCTGATCTGAACTGGCAGGACTGGCGGTGGCAATTTAAGAACCGTATTACCCGACCGGAAACGCCGGGCCTTTTTTTAAGTAAATCAATGGCGGAACTGGAAATAATAAAGCAGACCACAAACCTTTATCCCCTGGCGATAACTCCTTATTATTTTTCATTAATTAATCAGGACAATGAAAATGATCCGATAAAAAGGCAATGTTTTCCTGATCCCCGGGAAATTCTTCCGACCACCAGCCCCGATGACCCGCTGGAGGAAGACTGCCCATATGCCCGTACCCAAACTTGTTCACCGCTATCCTGACCGCTGTCTGGCCATTGTCACCGAATTGTGCGCCACTAATTGCCGGCACTGCAACCGGAAAAGATACTGGATCGCCGGGCAAAAATTGTCTTTAAAAACAAGGTTGGCAAAAATGATCCGCTATATTGCCGAATCCCCGGAAATTCGTGAGGTCATTCTTTCGGGCGGCGACCCTTTAACTCTGGAAGATCATGTTTTGGAGGAATTGCTGACATCCCTGCGCGCAATCGGGCATGTGGAAGTATTAAGGATCGGGAGCCGCGCTCCGGTGGTTATGCCGATGCGCATTACGCAGGATCTCTGCCGCATGCTTAAACGCTTCCGGCCCCTCTGGTTTAATACGCAATTCAATCATCCTCAGGAAATTACTCCTGAATCCGCCCGTGCCTGCAATATGCTGCTCGAAGCCGGCATCCCTGTTTCCAATCAATCGGTTTTGCTCAAAGGCATCAACGATTCAGCAGCAATCATGAAGGATTTGCTTTATGGCCTGCAAAAGATATCTGTCCGTCCTTATTACCTTTTTCATTGCGATCCGGTAAAGGGCTGTGATCATTTTCGCACTGATGTAAAAACAGGCCTGGCCATGATGGAAAATATCTGGCGGCAATGTTCGGGTTTAAGCCTGCCGCAATACGTCCTGGATGTTCCGGGAAGTACGGGAAAGATTCCGCTAACCGCCATCTCCCGGGCAATTCAAAAAGACCTGCAAAAACATCAACATTTTTTTGACAAGTTCCAGTAAATAGATTAGTAAAGGCGAAACAAACAACACATAAGTTCCTGGCAACAGGAAAACAACGGGAGAGGAAGTTTTATGTACACAGCAAGTGAGTTAAAGAAAGGGTTAAGGATTAAAATCGATAATGATCCTTACATCGTCACCGAATTCAATTTTGTTAAACCGGGCAAGGGACAGGCTCTGTATCGCTGTAAACTGAAGAACATGCTCAACGGCAACCAGTTCGAGCGCACTTTCCGTTCTGTGGATATGTTTGACTCTGCCGATTTGCGGGAAAAAAAGATGCAGTATTTATACAAGGAAGAAGGCAAATACTGCTTCATGGACAATGAAAATTTTGAGCAGATTTATCTGACGGAAGCGCAGATGGACGAAGCTAAAAATTTCCTGATTGATAATATTGAAGCGGAAATTCTGCTCTTTGAAGATAAGGCGATCGGCATCAGCCTCCCCAATTTTGTTGACCTTGTTGTCACAGAAGCCGAACCCTGGGCCAAGGGCGATACGGTATCCGGAGCCACCAAACCGGTCAAAGTGCAAACAGGCTATACTATCCTGGTGCCGACCTTCGTCAACGAAGGTGAAAAAATTCGAGTGGATACCAGGACGGGCGAGTATATGACGAGGGTTAAAGGCTGAAGACAACTCCTAAAAAAGTCCATATGCTGCGTTCCGCTGCATCCCTCGTCATTGCGGCGTACGTCAAAAGTACGCCTCATTCCTCACGATTTGCGCGCCTTGTCTCTGGAACTTTTTAAGAAGCTGTAGAATATTTTGTAGCTCTGTAATTTCCCAAAGGCGGAGGCACGTTGGACGAAACAATACCGGATGACAAATTTATCCTGGCGCGCAAGCGGGACGCCTTAAAACTTCGCGCCGGCCTGATTCAAAATATCCGCCTCTTTTTCATCAATAATGATTTTCTGGAAATTGAAACACCTGTTCGAATCCCCGCGCCGGCGCCGGAAGAACACATCGAAGCAATGCCTGCCGGCGATTGGTTTTTGCAGACTTCGCCGGAGCTCTGCATGAAAAGACTGCTGGCCGCAGGCTATAACCGGATATTCCAAATCTGCAAATGTTTCCGGTGCGCAGAAAGAGGAAGACTGCACCTGCCGGAATTTACCATGCTCGAGTGGTATGTCGCCGGATTTGATTATTCCCAGTTGATGAATCAGTGCGCGGAAATGATCATCAGCGTAGCCAACAATCTGGGTTTCGCCGGCAGCCTTGCGCGGCGGGGAAGGGCGATAAACCTGGCTTTGCCCTGGGAAAGAATTACGGTCAAGCAGGCCTTTGAAAAATATGCGCCGGTAACCATGGCCGAAGCTCTGAGCAAAAACAAGTTTGATGAAATCTTAGTTGAGCTTATCGAGCCTAATTTAGGCATTGCCCGCCCGACATTTCTCTACGATTATCCCGCCCAGCTGGGGGCTCTGGCCAGATTGAAACAAGACGATAAATCCGTGGCGGAAAGATTTGAACTCTACATCGGCGGGCTGGAGATGGCCAACGGTTTCTCAGAACTGACTGATGCCGTGGAGCAGCGGCAGCGTTTTATTCAGGCGCAAAAACTCCGAGTAAAACAAAGCTATGCGGCATATCCCCTGCCGGAAAAATTTTTAACCTCGCTGGCAGATCTCCCTGCAAGCGCCGGCATCGCCCTGGGCATTGACCGTCTGGCCATGCTCTTTGCCGGTGTGTCCAGCATTGATGACATCATCACCTTCACCCCGGAATCTCTTTAATCGACTTCGTTCGGCAGATACGCATCCGGCAATTATTAGCGTCACTGATTGCTATTATGGAGCGATGTGATATACTGCAGTAAAAGCAAATAAGAGGAAAGGGAGGGATAAGATTATGTCCGTAGCATCAGTATTAAAGGAGATGGGGGAATTTGTCGGCAAGGAAATATTTCTTTCTGACTGGACGGAAGTAACGCAAAGTCAGATTAATCAGTTTGCCGACAGCACCAAAGATCATCAGTGGATTCATGTTGATGAGAAAAAAGCCGCCCAGGGCCCTTTTGGCACAACGATCGCCCATGGATTTTTAACTCTTTCTCATTTGCCTTTTTTCGGCTATCAGGTCCCGCTGAAAATGGAAGGCTCGCAGATGTTGATCAATTATGGTCTGGATAAAGTGAGGTTTCTCAATCCTGTTGTGTCCGGTGCCAAAATCCGTGATCGCATTGTTCTTTCCGCTCTGGAAGAAAAACCCGGCAACCGGATTCTGATGACACAAACACATACCATTGAAATTGAAGGACAGGAAAAGCCCGCCTGCGTTGCTGAAATGCTGTCCATGAGTTTCTTTTAGGATTGTGCAATAAGGCTGGTTTTTCCTATATCGCCCGCAGCGCATCCACAATATTCATGCGGGAGGCCCGGATGGCCGGAAGAAAGCCGCCAATCAGGCCCATGAGGCTGGAGAAAATGAGCGATTCCAAGACAATCTTTGCGTTCAACTGAAATTTGAAAGCAAGGGTGGAAAAGGATTGAAAACTCATAAAAGTAGATACGGTAAGGTTCTGCAAAAAAGAGGCAAACAATAGGCCGATGCAGCCGCCGACAAAACCCAGCAGCAGGGACTCCAGCAGGAAGGCCGCCAGAATATTACGGCGTCGGAAGCCAATCGCCCGCAGCGTGCCGATTTCATTTGTCCGATTGGCTACGGCGGCATACATGGTTATCATTGCTCCGATAATTGCCCCCAAAGAAAATATTATGGTGATCGTCATCCCGAGAATGCGGACAAACTTGGCCATGGCTTCGGATTGTTCCTGATAGTATTTCACTTCCCGCTTTGCTTCCAGTGTCATCCGCGGATCGGATTCTATCCGGGCTTTTAAGGCCGCGAAGCTGCCGGCATCCTGCAGGCGGAAAGTCACTGAGGAGTAGATCGGTCTGCGGAATGCCGACATCACCTGATGGACATCGCCCCATATTTCCGAACTGAAGCCGGTATTGCCGGCATCGAAAATGCCCACAACGACCCATTCGCGTACTGCAAAACGCAGCACATTATTAATTTCGCAATTCTGAAACTGATTAGCTATGCCGTTGCCGACGATCACTTCACCGGTTCCCGGCCGTGCCATCCGTCCGGCGACAATTCTGAGCTGCGGCCTCAGGGCCAGAGAGTTTTCTGAGATGCCCCGGATAATTACATTGGAAGTTTTTTTGCTGTCCTTTTTCGGCAGGTTGATCAGGACAACTGATTCTTTTGTCAGAAGCTTCGTTCCATTGGCGCCGACAGCTATTTCCGGATACGTTTCAATCAGCGAAGCATCGCTCTTGAGAACATAGCTTTGCATCTCCGCACCGGAACCTTTCCGGCTGATAATAACGTTATCATATGAACCGGTATCGACCAGTGTTTTCTGGAATCCATCGGCAAACATGAGCACGGCGGCAAAAACAAAGACCACCAGCGCCATACCGGAAGCCGTTAATACGGTTGTCAGCCGGCGTGTCCAGAGATTGCGAAAGCTGTAGGAAAAGGGTATCGCCATTTGCTTATTGTATCCTCCTCAAGCCATCGGCAATGCGGATATTTATGGCCTGCCAGGTGGGAAACAGGGCGGCGACAGAGGCGATAATCATTGCCGCGGCTATATCGAGATAAATAGTTTTGGGCTGGATGATAAACTCCGGGAAGGATGATCCGACAGTCCGGGAAAAAGCACTGGCTGCGGGGAAGGTCAGAGCGATGCCCAGAATACAGCCCAAAGCGCTGATCACAAATGATTCTCCGAAGATTATTGCCGCTATGTGGCGTCCGCCGAATCCCATGGTTTTCATCACGGCATATTCACCGATTCTCTCCCTTGTAGTCATGGCCATAGTATTAGCCATCACCGCCATAATTATGATGATGATTATATAGGACACTATTTCAATAGCGACAAGAATTGCCTCCATCATAGAGATAAAGTGCAGAGCAAATAACTTTTCCGATTCGGTGAGAGTTTCGGCATAAGAGTTTTTAAAGAGTTTGTCAATGGCCATGGCCACTTCCGCTGCCGAATCAGGATCTTTGACGGAAATGAAAAAAAAGCCAACCTGGTCGGCACGCTGCCGGACGGTTTTTTTCATTCTTTCATTGAGATAATCAAATTGAAAGAAGAGCTGGGTTTCATCCGTATTCTTATCCCGGCCTTTATAAATGCCGCGAATGGTAAAATCCCACTTGCCGGTAAAAATTGTTCCATCCAGCGTAACGGTATCGCCGACTTTCCAGCCGAAGCGGGCGGCGGTTTTCCGGCCGACCACACAACCCTTGCGGTCCTTGATAAAAGCCATTTTTTCATCCGGAGTCAATAAGAATTCCGGGCACATTTCCAGAAAGCTTACCGGTTCATAAGCAAAATTGGGGAAGAAATTCTTTCGGTCTTTATAGATGCCCCCGAACCACCAGCCGGGAGAAACTGCTTTCACTCCATCGATCATCCGGATTTTCTCTTTATAGGAAAGCGGCATCGGGTGGGCCAGCGAGATGGCATTTCGGGTTACCAGGCGGCTGGCCGACGAGGCGTCAATTCCGGAATACCAGACGGTGAGAACTGTCCGTAAAAGACCGAAGGCCAGGACGGCAATGGTTATTCCCAGAATAGTCAGGAAGCTGCGCAGTTTATGGCGGAAAGCATTTCTAAAGAGCAGCTTGATTATCAGCATCGTATAAGATTCCCTTGTCCAGATGCGAGATTATATGAGCGCGAGCTGCCGCACGGGGATCGTGGGTAACCATGATGATGGTCATTTTTGATTCCGCATTGAGGCGCTCCAGCAGATCCAGTATTTCCTGGGCGGATACGCGGTCGAGATCACCCGTAGGTTCATCGGCAACTAAAATTGTCGGGTCGGTCACCAGTGCCCGGGCGATGGCCACCCGCTGCTGTTCACCACCGGATAATTGATTGGGATAATGATCGGCCCTGTGTGTAAGATTGACTACCCGCAGCGCCATTTCGACATGCGTGCGCCAGGCCTTGCGGGGAAGACTGGTGACATGGAGGGGAAGCTCCACATTTTCATAAGCGGTCAGCACGGGAATCAGATTGTAAAACTGGAAGATAAACCCGACATGAGACGCCCGCCACAAGGCCAGTTCAGTCTCCGACAGTGTTGTTATCTCCGTATCTTCTATGCGGATCGTTCCGCTGTCGGTCTTATCGATACCGGCAATTAAATTCAGCAAGGTGCTCTTGCCCGATCCGGAGGGGCCCATGAGCGCCATAAATTCGCCAGCCTTAATATCAAGATTTATGTCCTGCAAAACAGGTATGGTATAACTGCCCCGTTTGTAGCTTTTCTTGATATTACGAATCTCGACAATCGGTCCGATCATCATCGTTCCCCTATTTCCACCTTGGAGCGATTTTTCAACTTACCAAGGGGATTGACGGCAACTTTATCGCCGGGTTTCAGCCCATCCAGAAGCTCGACCATATCTCCCCAATCGCGACCGGTTTTGATCGGTGTTTCGAGAATGTGTTTATCCTGGACCAGAAAAGCCACTTTGTTTTTTCCCCGATTAATGATCGCACCTTTATTAATGGCAATGAACGGTTTCTGATCATCCGGTGTAATCGGCCGCGACAGGAAAGCGACTTTTGCGCTCATTTCCGGCAAAATACGCGCGTCTTTTTCCAGAAATTTTACCTTGACCATAACCGATGCTTTACTGCGATCGGCGGTCGGAACTATTGTCTGGACAATACCGCGAAACCGTTTATCGGGAATAGCATCAATCTGAATTTCACAAGGCTGCGCGACTTTAACGGAGGACAGATTGGCTTCGGAGACATCGGTTTCCACTTCCAGCGAACCCATGTCGGCAATAGTAATGACTGCCGCCTTGGAGTTTGCCGCCGCGCCCAGGGGCGTGATGATATCCCCGATATCGGCATTTTTTGTCAAGACTACACCGTCAAAGGGCACCTTGATAAAACTGTTTTCATGGGCAACCCTTGCCGCTTCGCCCAAGGCGGCGGCTGCTTTAACTGCCGCCGCAAACGAATTAACGGCAAACTGCGCCCGCTTATAGCGGGACTCGGCATTATCGAACTCCGCTTTGGACACCGACCCTTTATCAAACAGTGCTTTGTAGCGCTCGTAAGAGAGGGCTGCCAGATCCAGTTCCGCTTTCGCCTGCTCGTAATTAGCCGATGCCATGTTCAGATTAGCCTGGGCCTGGCTGACATTGGCCTGGGTATCTTCGTTTTCGAGTCTCGCCACTACCTGCCCCTTGCGCACAAGATTGCCTTCACCGACCGTTAGAGAAACCAGCCTGCCGGTAATTTTGGCCGCCAGCGCGGCCTTGCGCTGGGCAACAACATAACCGCTGGAATTGAGAATCGTAAAAGTCTGGGATGGATGCATTTCGGTTACCGTGACCACATCAATCGTTTCTGCCGGGGTCAGATAACCCTGGACGTACAGCACACCCAGAATTGCCAAAACAATCACAGCGGAAATAATATAGAAAAGCCGCTTGCTTTTTTTCGGCCCGTAAGCCTTTGCCGACTTGTCAATTTTCAGCTTACTCAAATCTTCCGTGGACATAATAATCTTCTCCTTCTTGTCATTGCAAAGCGAAACAATCTCAGCACCTCAGGGCGTGTTAAGCAAGATCGGGATGACGCTATTTTTCACTTTCGAAATTGATCAGCAATGTAAGTTTTTCAATTGTCTCATCCAGAATTTCTTTGGTTGCCGACGCAATATACTTCGCCTGCCTTTCTCTCCAGTCCAGGCTCTTGAGTTGGTCGGAAAGAATCACGCCTTTGATTCTATTTTTTATATCAATTCTGACTTCGAACGGATAATCCTTAATCCTTGACGTAATCGGACAGCACAGCGCCAATCCGACTTTTTCGTTGTATTCTTGAGGTGATATGACGATTCCCGGACGACGGCCTGATTGTTCGTGGCCGCTCGTCGGATTGAATGAAAGCCAAACGATATCACCGCGCGAGGGAACATATTTACCAGATTTCTTTTCCAACCGCACCTCCTGCAAATTCCTCCTCGTGCATATTTTCCGCAGTTACTTTGTTTAGCAGATTTTTCAATTTAAAACCGGTCTTCTTCGGTATGATTACCAGTTTATCCGTTTCTTTGAGTAAATCCACCTCTGTACCCTGCTGGAGATTAATGTCCTTGGCGTAGCTTCCCGGAATTCTGATCGCCAGGCTATTGCCCCATTTTTGTATCGTGACTTGCATTGTCTTTCCTCCATGTTTAAACAAAGTATATACATTTCCCCGGCGCGAGTCAAGAAAAAGAGTAGTCTGATTCCATCAGAGCGTCATCGACGACTACAGTAGTTCTCATTTTTGGCCTCCTGTGTGTACATCTGAATGCGACTTGATATTATTATTCCTGCCGCATCCGGCATGTCCCCCGGTAACAGTCGGTTGAGGGTTCACCGCGCCTTTGCAATGAGTTTGCCGGCAGTGAAGACCAGGGGATAGCGTCCTTGGAAGTAATCAGGTGGAAAAGCCCGTTGTTCATCATAGCGGTGATGTTGAAGAAATCAGCCTGGTGTGGGGCCAGATAGGATTTAGATTTTGTTTCCTTCCCGGTAAGCAGAGCGCAACGGGTTAAACCCATTTCGGCGAGGCTGATACTGGAAGGAATGGGATGATCGAACCAGGATGCCCATACCTGCTGAAAATCAGCCGCTCTGGACTCCACCCATTTTTCGCCGTCGCGAAATGATTCCACGTAAGCGGCCATTGTCGTCATGATCTTGCCCCAGGATAAGTCATTTTCATAGATCATGCTGATTGCGGTGAGCATTGCCGCGGCATCAAACAAAAAACTCTGAGTTTGTTTTACTCCATTGTAATAAGAGTGCCCCAGGGTTTTGCCATCCCAGAATAAATCAATCAACCGCCGGATTGTCCGGGCCGCTTTTTCCTCCAGCTCCGGCCTCTCCATGTTCCGCGCCTGCCTGAATCAGGGCAATGGCGACCAAGGCATTTATTCCGCAAATAATTTTATTGTCCGCGCGCCGGCTGCGGCCGCTTTTTCCGCAGAGACAAAAGTTTCTCCTCAATCTCCGGCAGAGGAATATCATTTTTTCTGATCAGGTGGATAAGGCCTTCGAAGTTGCCCTGCTCATCAATATAGTACGACTTCACAGAGTTGTTTAAATTCATCAGCCGTCAAGGGAATGCTTGAAGTTCAGCATAGCTCCAGACATAAGTCGCCCCTTCCACATGTTCCGTATCCGCATCATGCGCCGAAATGAATAATCCATTTTCCGCAAAACTCTCATCGAGGCAGCGGACAATACTTTCCGCCATTTTTTTATACTCGTTTTCTCCATGACCTTATAAGCGAGGGAGTAACACCACAGCGCCATGGCCTGGTCATAAAGCATTTTTTCGAAATGCGGAATTGTCCATTGGCGATCCACACAATAGCGAAAAATGCCGCCCTGCAGATGATCGTTGAGCCCCCGTAAACGCATGGCATCAAGAGTTTTGCGGCATACGGTTTGAACATCAGAATTATTTTCCACGCAAAGGAAATACAAAAGATATAACAGCGTGGAGTGCGGAGGAAATTTTTGTCCCGGACCAAAACCGCCATAATCAGAATCGTAATAGGATAATAGATTTTTTACTAAAGATTCTTCTGCGGCAATCGACGGCTTGTACTTCTTTGGTGATAAATGGCGCAATGTCATCAGCGTTCTTTTCATAATATTCATGAACCATTTTGAGCTATGTTTAAAAATGAGATGTTGCGGACCACTGGAGCGCACAGGCGCATAGGTCAGCGCATAAATAGGACGAAGATCGGCAGTTAGAAATACATTGAGAGGCCAGCCGCCATTGCCGCTCAGCGCGGTGAAGATATTGCATCATAAATTGATCAATGTCCGGCCTTTGTTCCCGATCAACCTTGATGCAGATAAAATGGCTGTTAAGAAAGTTGGCGGTATCCATATCCGAAAAAGCCTCGGCAGCCATGACGTGACACCAATGGCAGGTTGCATAGCCGACGGAAACAAAAAGCGGTTTTTTCTCGTCAACTGCGTGCTGAATTATTTCCGCACTCCATTCCTGCCACCAAACGGGATTGGATGTATGCTGCAGAAGATAAGGGGATAATGATTTATCAAGATTATTTCGTTTAAGGTCAGACATGCATGTCCCTCAGGCATTGTTGCACCAGCTCCCCGGTCATCCTAATTCCGTTGCTCTCAGCGGAACATAGATTTGCTGGTTAGACGCTGAATTTCCTTCTCATCCGTCCAGATAATTTCCCCGGTTTGGATGTTAACCAGCTGCAGGGTAATGTTATAGTAAATGATATCTTTTCTCTCTGTTTTTTTGCGGATGCTGGAAATGGTGCCTCTGAGGATCAGCTTGGCGCCGACTAATTTCCCTACCTGGGCAACAGTTTTATTGTCGAACAATCCCGACTGCTGCAATTTCATCTGATTCAAGATGTCTTCGACGGCCTGATCGTCAATGAAACTGGCGATACCTCCATTGATCAGCCTGGTTCGGATTTTCTCCATAATGGTCCGTGTATTGACGTGTTCATCCGTCTCATTCTTCATTTCGCGGGCCAACATCCAACGCGGCCTTTCACTGGCGTATTGCGGGCTGGTGATAAAAGCAGCCTGCCTGACAGAACCAGCCATGTAATCACTGACATCTTTTAAGTCTTTGGCCGACCAGTCCGATCCGGTTACCGTTTCTTCATCTTTTATCTCATATTTGATTGTCGGCGCACAACCGGCAGCAAAGCTGATGATGACAATTAATAAAAATAAATTAAATCCGGTTTTCATTGTTCCCTCCACAGGTTAATTCTACTTAGCAAAAGAAAAATAGGCAATCCCTATTTCATCCTTCTCCAGTTTAACTGTTTTTTCCTGCACGCCGCTGCCATAATCAATCACCATCCTATGCTCGCCGGGATCAAGACCGTTGATCCGTAAATAATAAATTTTTCCGGGCAGTGTTGACCAGCTGCGCAAATCAGCCTGTTCAACTGCCATCCAGACCGCGCTGCCGATATTCACTAGCGCTTTTAATAAAAACCCGGCCAGCGGATTATCCTTGGCTACCCGGTCGGCGGCTGCATGAGCGGAGACTTGAGTTGCCGCCTTGGCCGTCAGACGGGAAACCAGTTTGGCGATTATAGCCGCTTTATCTTTTTCATACTGAGCAAGAACCGTATTTTCCAGATCGTAAAGAAGGCCGGCGGCGCCGGCAGGATTTCCGTTCAGGCTGACGGCAACTCGCGACACTGTGGAAACCGTCGGTGCATAAGAAGCATAGGCAAAACCTAATTGGATAGTTGTATCTTTCGCTACCACCGGCACAGGTCCCCATTTCAGCTGATATTTATGCGGCGCCAGTCCGGTATCAATCAGGATTACCAGATCAGTTGACTTCCGCTTCTGCTCCAGCCTGGCCGATTCCGCGTCCCATTTCATTTTGCGGTATTCGATTTTCGCATCGTCCGGTTTGTTCTCCATTTCATACAGAATGGCGGCAAGCAGCCGGGCAAAGGGATTTTCCAGATAACCGCGCTCTTCTTTTACTTCGACGTACTGGTTGATTTTGTTTATTGTCCTGTTGCGTTCAACTATAGCTCCCGCGAAATCACCCTTACCTAGATAAGCCAAAACCAGATAGGGGCTGATCATTATTTTCTCGTGCATTTCCGCTTCATATTCCTGAGCCGTATCATCCGTTAGAATTGAGCCGAATCCTTCCGTCAGAGAAATCGTCCCTTCAATCGTGAGAAATCTTTTTTCGGCTTCCTGCAGGTCGGCAATGCATTGATCATAACGCCCGGCGGCAAGAGCGATCTTTCCGCGCTCCAGCAGGGCCAGATATTTATTTTGTTTCGTTTTGCCGGAAGTTAGAGTCTGCGCAACAAAGGAATCGGCGTATTCCAGCGCCGCTTCGACTTGATCATTCCTCAGCGCCTGCATAAAAGAGCGTGTTTCATCCGTATAAAGATTTGCCGCTACACAGAGAGATGCATGACAGCATATCAACGCTAAAATCAAAGAAATTGAGAGACGCTTAACAATTACCATAGATTCAAATTATCCTGATGCTGTATTATAATCCAAATTTGCCTAAACCGGCCAGTGATAATTTCAGTATAAATCTCGTATCGGTAACTACCGTGGAATCCAATCCCACTGAATCAGACCGGGTGACCTCCAGCCCCACCGCCCAGCACTGTTTATGGTATGTCAAACCAACTGTATTTTCAACATTTCGGGAATTGAACTGATCCCGCCTCAGGATAAATGTGCCGTCAAGCTTATCCGTAATAACCGCTTTCAAATTAACATTGATTTCTTCAATTGAATTTAAAGTATAACGGTAACCGACCGAGAGATTATCACCGCGCCAATCGCTGATATTCATGTCATAATTCATCACCGTCCAGCCATTATAAACGCTGTATTGATTCCGGGCTGCAAACGATAAATATTGATGGGGCCGAAAATCCACTTCCATACCCATATCGGACAAGGAACGTCTTTCGGCAGTGCCTTCAATGTTTCTTTTCGCCTCATTGATATCATAAGTCTGAAAAAGCTTTATGCGCAGGAATTCCAGATAACTATAAGTGCCTTTGGCCTCTTTCTTTTTAGCGGTAAATGTATTCGTCAGCCCCCAGGCAAAAGCATTTTGTTCCATTATGGCGTTTGTTGTGGCCGCCGCAACAGGCGTAACTATGGGCGCGATGATGGGCGCATAATCAGGAAGGTTGCTCTGCGCAACATATGGAGTATAGGCATAGGTTATCTCCGGCTTGATTTCATGCCGGATTTTCTCCCACGATTGAACATTTACATCAAAAACACGGGACACCTGGCTGCTCACAGCAAGGGATAAATTATAAATGCTGCGGGTGCCGCTTTTGCTGTCACCCTGGGCCTGTTCATCATCCCGGCTCCAGAACGTCTCTCTGAAGGCAATTTGCGGGATTACTTTGGCATAGCGGGAAATATTGAAGGGCAGAGAAAAAGTGGGGCTAACTTCAACAAAATGTCCTTTCTGCCCGACGCCGCGGTAGTAATAATCATAGACCGCAGTGAACTCATAATAGAGAGGCGATTTAAATAGTGGCTGTTTAATTCCTGTAAAGGTTATTTCCGGATATTTCTGCAAAGTGCTGTCATTGTTCGCTGCATAAAGATTATCCGTCGAACTGATCAGGGTTGTCAGATTGTAATTAGACCAACCTTTAAACAGGCGGACCGTCGATTCTAAAGAGGCTAAGGATTCATCACCATAAAAAGGGACTTTTTTGAAAGGATCGAGCTCGGTTTGAGAATAATGGTCAATATAATAATTGTGGGCTGAAAAATCCCGGAAATACCAGTGATCGGAGACTCTGCGCAAATCAGTGCGGATATAGGACTGGGAATCGAAATTAGTCTGATGATTAAGATAATACGACCAGCGGTTGTTCAAATCCTGCCCAGTCACATCCGTAGCATGCTTGTTATCGTTCAGGTAATCGATATAAAAAGTGCCGTAAGATTTTTCTCCGGCATAATAACGGAATTCCACTCCTTCTTTCAATCCTCTTTTTTCAATATAACGCGAATAAAGCGTCGCATCCATCTGCGGTGAAATAACCCAGAAATAAGGGACCTCTATATCAACACCGTCCTTATTTTGGGAGTAAGAAAGATACGGGAAAAGAAATCCGGATTGGCGTTTGGTCTTGGCGGGAAAAGGCAGGTATGGTGAATAAAAGACCGGCACCTTGTTGGCAACTACCCGGGCATCTTTCATTAAACCGTAACCTTCAATGGTCAGTTTCATTTCACTGCCGGCAATTACCCAATCAGGGTTTTCACCGTCACACGTTGTTGCTACCGGTTGTATTATTTTGTAGGTCAGTTCCCCGGTTTTTTCGATTTCATCGCCTCGAATGTAAAAATGATTCCTCGCATAAAACGCCCGGCCTTTATAGGCAATACCTGTTTTATTCTCGACATTAAAAACGATCTTATCTCCGGCCAGCGTATCGTTGCCCATTTTCAGCAATGCATTGCCCTGGGCGGTTACGATATTATTCCGTTTGTCAAACTCTACATCATCGGCGGTTAAAACGCCTCCTTCGTAGGTTATAACGACTGATCCCTGAGCATGATAGACATCGCTGGCATTATCATAATCCAGAGTGTCGGCATCAATATTGACCGGCCTATTACTGCCTGTGGCCTCAGCCGCCACTGCTGGAGGGCATAAAATACAGATTATCACTAAAGACAGAATTGTAATTATTAAGTTGTTTTTTAGCTGATTAGCCACAACTGACATGTGCCCCTTTTATTCAATCTGAAGCTTCTTATCATAAGATACCAGCTCAGGGAAAGCCTGTTTTAGCTCTCCTGCCAAATAGAGCGAGCCTGCCGCACAAATCATATCCCCTTCCCGGGCCAGTTCCTGCGCGCGCGCAATCGACATTCTCACGTTTTTTGTAATTATGGCCTTATAGCCTATCTTTTTTAAATAATCGTGAATATCTGCCGCCTTTACGGCGCGCCCGGTTTGCAGTTGTGTTAAAATTATCTGATCGGCCAGTGGTGCTATTTTTTTGATCATTTTACGATAATCCTTATCAGCCAGCGCGCTGAAGATGAGAATTAACCGGCCATAACTGAAATCTCTTTTCAGCGACCGGCATAAAACACTTATGCCCGCGGGATTGTGCGCTCCATCCACAACGAAAAGAGGATGACGATGAATAATTTCCAACCGCGCCGGCCATTTAGTATTTCTCAGCCCGTCCGCAATTGCTGCCGCATCTACCGGAAATCCTTTTAACCCTGCGATTTCCAGTGCCGCTAAAGCCATCGCCGCATTATCCAGTTGGTGCGAGCCTCGCAGAGGAACAATTAAATTATCGAAGGTATTGTAAAGTCCGGTATAAGTAACCAACCCATCTTTGCGCTGCTGAATCCTGATATCTTTGCCTAACCGGTAGAGGCTGGCCTTATTGCGCAGGCAGATCTTCTCCAGCACCTCGATTACTTTTTTCTGTTGCACAGCGGTAACGCAAACACCGCGCTGCCTGATGATACCTGCTTTTTCCCCGGCAATTGCTGTTAAGGAGTTGCCCAAATAAGCCTTGTGGTCGAAACCAATATTCGTGATCACTGAAACAAGCGGGTGGCAAACATTGGTTGCATCCAGCCTGCCGCCCAGGCCTACTTCCAGCACAGCTATATCGATTTCCCGGCGCTGAAAATAAACGAAGGCCGCCGCAGTTAATACTTCAAAATAAGTTGCCGGCTCGCTGATCGTATTTTTTACAGTGGCGATAACCCGGCTGAAATCATTTGCGGAAATTTCTTTTTTGTTGACGGCAATTCTCTCCCGCACATTGACCAGATGCGGTGATGTGTAAAGACCGGTTTTGTAGCCGGCGCATTGCAGAACGGAAGCGATCATGGCCGCGGTAGACCCTTTACCGTTAGTCCCGGCAATTAAGATTGTCTGATAGGAGTTCTGTGGATTGCCCAGGCGCAGCAAAAGATTAGTGATGGCCGTGAGGCCCAGGCGCATGGAGTCAATGTTTAAGCTGGCAATATAGGCAGCGGGATCAAATTTCTTCATTATTTCAAAGGGATTAAATGCGGATAATCTGACCGTCTTCGATTATGTGGATTTTCCTGTCTTTTATCGCCACAACTTCTTTACGGATAGTCTCACGGTAATTTGGCTTCATATGATAGAGGTAAATTCTCGGATTTACTTCTGTTAATTTTTTAAGCTCCTCCGCAAGTGTGAGCGGAGTAAGATGACCGGAGATATCGGCGATATCCTTCAGCCCATCGGGCAGAGATGTCTCCACAAATATTGCTTTTAGCCGTTCGGTTTTCCTTGCTATTTTCCATGCTTCTTCAGTCGGTCCTGTATCTCCCAGAAAAATTACTGCTTTTTCCTTCTCTTCCAGGACATAACCGACAGTTTCCACGACATGATGAAGATCAATAGCTCTTACCTGTAAATTCCCTATTTTTTGCTTCCTGCCCGGCTTTATAACCTGAAATTTTATCACCGGCGCCCGGGGGCTTGGTATTTTAGAAAAATCAGGCCAGATAACATTGTTAAATAAGTGCCGGTGAATTGCATCAATAATGCCTTTTGTACTGACAATAACCAGCGGCTTTTCCCGGCGCAGATGGCAGATGTTATCAGCCAGAAAGGCAATATCACGGACGTGATCCAAATGAGCGTGGGTAACAAAAATGTAATCTATTTTCAGTTGCTCTTTCAAACTCAGAACAGCAGTAATAGTGCCGGCATCCACCAGCACATTATGCCCGATGAGGAAGCTTGTCGTATTGTAATTGGGAAGCTGCGAGCCATGACAACCCAGAACCCGAATGTTCATTGATAGCTCCTGAAAGATGATTTCCTTTGTAAAATAGCATACCTTCATTCTTCAGGCAATAAATTTATCTACACGAATAATTAATGTTTACTATTTTTGCAAACTGCCTTATTTACTAATCTCTCCGGACAGGAGCTTTATAATAACAGAGAACTGGAAGAAAATGCAGGGCAAGTGGTTTTTCTGCGGCCGCTATCATGTTTTCCCGATTGTCTGTACCCACGAAAAAGGAAGATCATGGTTATTCGGGAGTAAAAAACGTGGAATTGTCAAAAGCAATAGTAATGGGGGCAAGTTCCGGCATATCTTCCATCGCCGCTTTGCGGGGCAACAGGCGGGCACCGTCCTATTCCGCCTCCAAAGCTTATATCTCCAACTATCTGGAAGGCTTGCGCCAGATGGCATTAAGCTCCGGCAAACGGATTTACGTCACCGATATTAAACCGGGCTTTATTGCACACACCAATGGCCAAGAGCGATAATTTGTTTTGGGTTGCCACTGCTGAGGAGGCGGGCAGCACAAATTTTCTCCGCTCATTTGCCGCAAGAAAAAAATTGCTTATATAACTAAGCGCTGGCGCCTGATTGCCTGGATGATGAAGGCAGCGCCGGATTTGGCTATATAACAGAATGTAATCCTGCGGCCATCATAGAGAGCTTTTCTTGTTTGCGCCGATGCAGGTCGGATTTAACTGCAGGAAAGGATAAATTGTGTTGGAGAATTATTTATTGTTGTTTTTCCCCCTGGCCATTACCCTGCACAACATCGAAGAAGCGCTCTGGCTGCCGCAGTGGTCACACCATACAGCCAAATTTCACCCGCCGGTAGAAAAAAACGAATTTCATTTTGCCCTGATCATAATTACATCTCTCGCTTATCTGGTTACTTTTTTCCACATACTCTTTCCCGATGTTGTCTTATTCGTCTGGATGTTTTACGGTTTTTTGGGCGCCATGATTATCAACACCCTGTTCCCCCATCTGATTGCAACCATCGCCACCAAAAAATATGCGCCGGGCTTGTTCACCGGACTATTCCTGCTTATGCCTGTAAACTCCATATTAATCTATCGGGCAGTGGCTATCGGAGTTACAACCATAACGGAAGTCATTATGGCAACCGTTGTCATGGGCATTTTATTAATTCTGTTTATTCCGCTTTTATTTAAAGCAGGACGCAGATTGATTAATTATTAGGCCCGCTGAAGAAATGCGGCCGGCGGTTGGCACAGAACAGGAGAAACTACCTGGAGGCGGAAAATGAATACTTATCCCTTTAAGAAAATTGATGCTTTTACCAAAGGGAAATCCTGCGGCAACCCTTGTGCCGGCATTTATTTAAACAGCACTAACGATATCTCGGATCAGCAAATGCAGCTGATCGCCCGTGAGCTCAAAGGCTTTGTCAATGAAGTCGTCTATATATTTCCGGAAGAAAAAAGCTTTTTCCTGAAATATTATTCAGCGGAATGTGAAGTTGATTTTTGCGGCCACGGCACTATCGGCACTATGTATGACCTGATCGGCAGCCGCGAGGATTTATTAAATCAGGAAATCATCGGGATTAGAGTGAAAGATACTCATCTCAGTGTCTATAATAAGATCAAAGAAAGCGATTCTGTTTTTATTACAGCCCCTCCACCCGTATATAATGATTTAAAACTTCAGCGGGAAGCAATTGCCGGTGCTCTTCATATCTCAGCGGACGAGATTAACAAAAGTTTTCCATTGGCCCTGATCAATGCCGGTTTAAACACCCTGCTTGTGCCGGTAAAAGATTTAAAATTGTGTCTGACCATGCAACCACACCAGCTGGAGTTGAAAGAATTCTGCCTCGAACAGGGAATTGATATTATTCTGGTCTTTACCGATGAAGTGACCGACAGGAAGAATAAATTTCGTACCAGAGTTTTTGCACCTAAATTTGGCTATCTGGAAGATCCGGCGACCGGCTCCGGAAATTCCGCCTTCGGCAACTATTTGCTGCAAAATAATTTATGGGATGGCTCTTTGCTCAGCATTGAGCAAAATAACAGCTATGATTTCCCTAATATTATTAAACTGGATACTGCAATAAAAGAAGAAAATAAAAATGTAATTTTTGGCGGCGCCGCTGTGGTTAAAATTGATGGTATCTATAAATTACTTGATCCCGCTTTGCTTTAGCTCTGAGCATCAGGCTTGCGCTTAATGGCATCATTCAAAGTAAACACCCCGGGGAATTAATTCTCCGGGGTGTTTACTTGGCAGTTATAATTGGGGCTGTTTTAGAATGTCAATGTTAACTTATTGATGACCATATAATCATTTTGCACGGCATTGTTGCACTGGTTCCTTTAAAATAATCACCTGTCCAGAGATAACCGGCACCCAGCATATATGTCAGGTTACTGGTGAGTTTGTATGTCGCCGTAACATCAAGTTCATAGCCATATTGATCGGAAACATAGTTAAGTGGTTTCCTATCGGCATTGGCATAGGTAAAAGAAGTCATAATGTCCAGTTTATCTGTTGGTTTTACACCGACCCGACCCTGATATAAGAAAGCATTAGCCATGCCGGAATTACCAAAACCATTACCGGCGGCGACATTAGTGGAACGCAGTTCCCCCAGCCACATCGCCCGGTCATAATTCCACATGATCAGATTGGGGCTCCAATCGCGCCCTCCGGTAATCGTACCGCCTTCCCTCTTATCGGTAGTGGCGGGATCATCCCCGGAAACATAAGCGAATGTGCCACCGAAGTAAACAGACCCGAAAGTAGCTAGAGCGTCAATCCAACCGCTGAAATTTTCCATTTTGATATCACCGACGCCGGAATCAGTTTCCGCAAATTTGCCGGTAGCCCAGTTAAATTCGGCCTGCAGATTCAAGAAACCAATCTTGGCAGTGGCATAAGGCGTGATAAGATAATATGTTCTTTTAGTGTTTAATGTCGGTCTGTTCTCGGCATACCGGTAGTAATTGACATTCATACCGGCCAGGCCGTCTTTCCATTTGTAAACGCCTTCAATTCCATATTTGTCATTGTCGGCATCAGTGTAAGGTAGCTGCCGGTACTGGCCTGAGTAACTTTGTTCTTTTACTTTGGTATAAGCCAGATTGAGAGTTGCCGGACCGGCAGTATAAGAATATTTTATCCGGGCAGCAGGGGCTAAACTGTTGCCGAATATTGTTCCGGTACTGCCATCATTCATTATACCAGCGTCGAAAATGCCGATTGGTGATTTATAATTAATATAGGCCCAGTCAAAAGCAATGTTTTCGTTTTCCGCTGTAGTCCCGGCGGAGTCAACAGCAAGTGCGGTTCCTGCTGCCGTTCTTGTCGCCCCCCAGGCTCTTTCCATGGCATCAACGCGGGTAACCAAAGTCAGGCCGGGCGAAACAACAAAATCAGCCCGGACACGCAATCGCTGGTAATAAAACGCCGTGGATGGACTGATATCTTTAGTTAAACTCGTCTTATCCCAGTAAACACCGGCAGCAGTAAACTCACCGCTGAACTTCACATCGACCGCCCAAGCCGCTGTGCTGAAGATGCTCATCAGTCCCAGCGTCAGCAATATAAACCAAACTTTCTTCATCTTTCCTTTTTCCTCCTGAAATTTCTTAAGTTCAAATTACGGCCGGAACACGGGCGTTATCGGGCCACTGCACTTCAACCTTCTTTAAATACGCCATCAGTATATACTTTGGATGTTACAGTATTGTTACAGGTCAATTAAGATATTAAGAATTTATGGATTTTAAATAAGGGGAAAAAGGATTCATCAACTGATGTTATATCCTTTATTTTACTCTCTTCACTCTTAGCATATTAGTTGTCCCCGATACCCACAGAGGGTGCCCCACAGTAATAACTATGAGGTCTCCCGCTGATACCTCGCCTGCATCGCGGGCAGCTTGCGTAGCTTTTTCGATCATGTCGTCCGTGTCCTGGAAATCGTTAATCAAGCGGGGACGGCAGCCCCAGCTAAGCGCCAGACGCCGCACAGTGTTTTCCTTTGGCGACAGAGCAATAATCGGCTGCCTGGGACGAAAGCGCGATATATAGCGGGCAGTTCTACCGGACTGAGTATAGGCAACAATCGCCCTGGCCGAAAGATGGTTGGCTATAACACATGATGCGTGAGCAACAGATTCGGAAATATCCTTTTCCGGAATCATCGAAAGAAACTTCTCAAAAGGAAAGCCGGACTCGGCAACTGTAGCCAGACGACTCAAGTACATCACTGCCTCGACCGGATAATTACCGGACGCCGTCTCTTCGGAAAGCATGACAGCGTCTGTTCCATCAAGGACGGCATTGGCGACATCCGCTGCTTCCGCGCGCGTTGGCCTGGGAGATGTCACCATAGAGCGAAGCATCTGCGTTGCTGTAATGACCGGTTTGCCACACATATTGGCTTTATAAATCAGTCGTTTCTGAATCAGCGGCACATCTTCCAGCGGAATTTCCACCCCGAGATCGCCGCGGGCAACCATGATGCCGTCGGATATTTTCAGAATGGCATCAATATGGTTCAGTGCCTCGTGCTTCTCAATCTTGGCAATAACCGGGGTGTCTTTGCCCTTTGCCGCAATGATATCCTTAACCACCATAATATCTTCTGCAGTTTTGACAAAAGACAGAGCGATAAAATCAACGTTATTCTCCAGGCCGAACAAAAGATCAGCACGATCTTTTTCAGTGAGCGCTGATGTGCTATTGTGCCGGTCGGCAAATTGATTCCTTTGTGCGAGGTGAGGGTTCCGCCCGTCACAATTTTACAGATAATATCGGATTCCCCGGTTGCCTCAACAAAAAGTTCCATCAAGCCATCAGCCAAAAGCAGCCTGTCGCCGGGCTTAACTTCCCTGGGCAGGTTTTTATAAGAAAGCGAGACAGCATCAACGCTTCCTTCAATATCACGATTTGTCAGAATAAATTTATGACCGGGTTCCAGTAAGATTCCGGAATCGGGAATTGAGCCGATTCTAATTTTTGGCCCAGCCAGATCAAGAAGAATCGCCACCGGTTTTTGGAGACTGGCCGATAACCTGCGGAGCACTATAATCTTCTCCAGGTGATCCTTGTGGGAACCATGTGAAAAATTCAGCCGGGCTACATTCATTCCATTGCGAATCATCGCCTCCAGGACTTCTTCTTTCTCCGAGGCCGGCCCTATAGTGCAGACAATCTTCGTTTTTTGCATAATTTCACTTAGGAGCCGTTAAGAAATAACTTGTTCATTTTCTGTATTTCGTTACGGCTCCTTATGCCGTTCTCAGCATTTATTTGACCAAGTTATTATTGCACAGCGGCTTAGTATTTTGCAAAGGAAAATGAAGTGATACTTTTGTGCCGCTGCCTAGCCGGCTTTCAATTTCCAGCCGTCCACCGTGGGCAGTCATTAGATGTTTAACGATAGACAACCCCAAACCAGTGCCACCCAGTTCTCGGGAACGGGTCTTATCAACCCGATAGAAGCGTTCACCCAACCGCTCTATTTCTTCCTTGGGAACTCCAATTCCTGTATCAGTAATCGTTATTATATTAAACTTATCTGTTTCCTCTGCAGCTATGCTTACTTTCCCGTTTTCGGGGGTGTACTTAATGGCATTATCCAGGACATTGACAAAAATCTGCGCCAGCTTGTCTTTATCCGCCTTTATTAGAGACAATTTATCCGGCAGCAGATTAGCGATTTCGATATTTTTTAATTTTGCTTTTGGCTCAAGCAGTGACATTACATTTATTACAGCATCACCTAAAGAAGCATTTTCAAAATGAAATTTAACTTCTCCCAGTTCAATTTTCGATATCGTTAATAAATCTTCCACCAGACGGTTCAATCGCTGGGCATGTTTTAATATTAAATCAACAAATTTCTGCGTTTCATCCTGACTTTCTATAGCACCATCCCGGATGGTCTCCAGATAGCCGAGAATTGCTGTGAGTGGCGTCCGAATCTCGTGTGTAACATTGGCCACAAAATCGCTCCGCACACGCTCCAGCTTTTTCAACCGGGTGATATCGTGAAACACAACCATGGTCTTTTCATTATCCGTATTGCCCTTAATGCCGGAGATGCTCACACTTAGTATAACAGGTTGCATGTTCCCCAGAGTAATTTCCTGAGACATCGGTTCTCGTGTTTCTTTGAACCTCAGAAAAGTTTTCTGCAAATCAACATTGCGAAAGGCCTCCATTAGCGTTTTGCCGGCTACATCGCCATATTGCACCGCCAATATGTTGCTCATGGCTTGATTGACAACTTCAATCCTGTCCGCCGCATCAAGAATCAAAACACCTTCGGTCATGCTGGCAAAAGCCGTCACCAGTTTGCTGTTTTCTTCCTTGGCCAGCCGGACCTGGTTTTTTAATTCATCCACCAGATAATTGATGTTGTCCGCCAATTTTTTTGTTTCATCGGATATTGAGTAAAATAATGGTCCCCGGAGGTATGACCATGACGCAACCTTTCAGTAAATCTTTCCATTGCCTTAATAGGTGCCGCCAGGCGATAGGAAAAAAGAAGGGCAATAATAAGGGACAACGCCGCAACAATCAGTATCGCCAGAAAAAAAGAATTATATACTTTTTCAATAGTGCTTTGAACATCATGAAGAGGCTTCGCCAGACGGACATAACCTGTTATCCCTGAACCGTTCTTTACAGGAACGGCGACGTAGAGCATATCAACACCAGTTGTTGCACTGTGGCGGATGGCATTGACCTTTTCCTTTAAGTCTGGATTCCTGAATTTCCGGCCGGTTTAGATGATTTTCCAGCCCGGCGATTTCTTTTTCCGAATCAGCAAAGACCTTTCCTTGGGGATCAATAAGTGTAACGCGGGCGCCTGATATACTGAGCGATTTTCTGAATTTGCAGCGAGATTGCGCCAAGAGAATTCAAGTCCACCAACTGGGCATACGTCATTAATTGCCCCTCATCTGTGCAGTCATAACTTTCTTGATTTCATCACGCACAAACAGATTCAAGACAAAAAATGAAAGAGCAATAATAATCAGATATGTGACAAATATCTTGTAAAGAAGATGTCGTTTCAAGCCGGCTCCTTGCGATCTTCTGAACAGGTTTGATGGCGAACGCATTCACCGGTAACCATATATGTCACCATATCGGCAATGCCTTTGGCATGGTCGGCAATCCGCTCCAGATTCTTTGATATTTGCATGATTATTATTGCCCGGTGGATTGTCTTGGCATCCTCCATCATAAAAGTAAGCAACTCGCGGAATATCTGTTCATTGAGTTCATCGACAATATGCTCTTTGCTGCTGAACTTTTTCCGCCATTTCCAGGTCATTTTTAATCAATGCATCCAGAGATAATTTGATCATTTCTCCGACAAGATCGGCCATTCTGGGTAAATCAATATAAGGCTTCAGCTGCGGTTCCTCTGTTCAGAAGGATTGCTTTCTCGGCTATATTCACTGCCATGTCGCCGATTCTTTCCAGATGACCGGTTATTTTAATCGCCGTCGTTATGAATCTCAAATCTATTGCCGCGGGCTGGCGTAAGGCCAGAATGCGGATGCATCTTTCTTCAAGCTCCGCATCCAGGCGGTCAATTTCTCTGTCCTCTTTCATAACTTTATCCGCAAGATCGGAGTTGCGCTCCAGGAGGGATTTCATTGCCGCCTGAATTGCCTTTTCCGTCATAGCTCCCAGGTAGATCAGGCCGTCCTTAATTCCCCGCAGTTCCTTTTCGTAATGCGAACTGGTATGTCTTCTTTCTTCCATAGCTGCGCCTCCCGTTAAGTATTAACCGAATCTTCCCGTTATATAATCTTCCGTATGCTTCACATCCGGTTTGGTAAAAATCTTCTCCGTTTTATTATACTCTATCAATTTGCCTATATAAAAGAAAGCTGTTTCATCGGAGATACGCGCCGCCTGCTGCATATTATGAGTAACGATAATTATTGTATAGTTCTTTTTCAGTTCTTCAATCAGTTCTTCAATCTTGGCGGTGGATATAGGATCAAGCGCCGACGTCGGCTCGTCCATCAGCAGAACATCCGGTTTCATCGCCAAAGCCCGGGCAATGCATAGCCGCTGCTGCTGTCCGCCGGAAAGAGTCATGGCCGATTTATTCAAAATATCTTTGACTTCATCCCAGAGAACCGCCTGTCGCAGACTTTGTTCTACCAATTCATCCAGATCATTCTTTTTAGTCGCCCACATCAAATTCGGACCATAAGTGATGTTGTTATAAATAGTCTTGGGAAAAGGATTCGGTTTTTGAAAGACCATGCCGATTTTTTTACGTATTTCCACCGGATCGATATCAGGGGAATAAATATTCTTGCCTTCAAAGAGTATTTCACCTTCCACTCTCGTTCCGTCAATCAGATCATTCATTCTGTTCAATAACCGCAGCAGAGTTGATTTGCCGCAGCCTGATGGTCCGATAAGGGCCGTAACATTATTTTTTAAAAAATCCATATTGATGTCGGTCAGCGCTTTCACCGGGCCGTAATAGAAATTGACGTTATGCAAATTAATAATCGGGTTTCCCTGCATGCTTACCACCTTTTCTGCTTTCTCATATAACTGCGAATAACTATCGCGATCAGATCAATGCCCAGAACCAGCGCCACCAGAACAAGCACTGTCCCATATTGCAGCGGCCTGGTTTGCTCAATATTCGTTCCCGCCGTGGCCAGAACATAAATATGATAAGGCAGTGCCATAACTTCATCAAAAATGGATCCGGGCAGTTTTGCCGTAAAATATGCTGCCGCCGTAAACATGATCGGAGCCGTTTCGCCGGCAGCGCGGCCTATTCCTAAAATCGAGCCTGTTAATATCCCCGGCAATGCCGAGGGCAGAACAATGCGGAGAGTGGTCTGCCATTTGGATACACCGAGCGCCAGAGACGCCTCCCGGAAAGTCTGGGGTACTGCTTTTAAGGCCTCTTCGGATGCTCCGATTATCGTCGGCAAAATTAAAAAGCCCAGGGTCAGAGAACCGGCCAGAATGCTGGAACCGAATTGAAGAAAAACCACAAAAAATCCCAGGCCGAAAAGGCCGAAAACAACGGAAGGAACGCCTGCCAGACAGTTGATGCCAATTTTGATAATCCTGATTATTTTCCCCTGCCGGGCATATTCTGTAAGATAAATGGCAGAAACAACGCCCAGTGGCAAACCGACAGCAACAGCGCCAACAGTTAAATAGACTGTGCCTAATATTGCCGGCATTATTCCACCCTTCGTCATGGAATCAGTCGGCGGCTTGCTTATAAATTCCCAGCTGATAGCACCGATGCCGTTGACAATAATATGAAACAGAATTCCACCTAGCGCCAGAGCAATAAACAGCGCGGAGAGTCTTACCGTGACGAAAAAAGCCTGCTGCCTGATGTATCGCCATTTCATGGAATGAGTGCGTATTGCGTACATAAACCTATACTCGGGTTCAAAGTGTTGCTGATCCTGATTGCCGGAACTTGTGAGAGAGATAATCAGCGATCAGATTAAAAATCAATGTCAGGGCAAAGAGCACAATACCTGTAGCGAAAAGCGCCTGATAATGCAATCCGCGGTAGGGAGATTCGCCCATTTCCGCGGCAATGCAGGCCGGCATCGGACGAACCGAATCAAACAGGCTCTCAGGAATAGCTGCGGAACCGCCGGCTACCATCAGGACGACCATTGTTTCTCCGATTGCCCGCGACATCCCGAGAATCACTGCCGTGGAAATACCGGAGAGTGCCGAGGGTATTATTACTCTGGTTATAGTTTCAAATTTCGTTGCGCCCAGCGCGTATGACGCTTCCTTAAATTCACGCGATACGGCATAAAGGGCATCTTCAGAAATACTCGAAATTGTCGGGATGGCCATGATTGCCAGGATGGCGGAGGCATTGATGATATTCAGACCGGTTGGCAGATCAAATGTATCCTGCAGCCAGGGGGCGACAACGATCATGCCGAAAAAGCCAAGTACCACTGAAGGAATGCCGGCCAAAAGCTCGATGATGGATTTGAGAATTTCTTTAACTGGATGCCGGAGCAATTTCCGCAATATAAATCGCCGAGAGAACACCCAGCGGCACGGCAATTACCGTGGAGATCAAGGTGACAACAAATGATCCTACAATAAGCGGGAATATGCCGAATAAGGGTGGATCGGCTGTCGGATACCACTCCAGACCGAAAAGAAAATCCCCCAAAGAGACTTTCCGGAAAATCGGCAGACCTTCGCGGAAAAGGGAAAAGACAATCAACCCCAGCACCAGCACAGAAACCAGCGCAAACAGGAATAAAATATATTTGATGAATTTTTCTTTGGTAGATCTGGTCATAAGAAATCTTTACTTTTTCGCCAAGGTAATCGGCACAAAACCTGCCTTTTGAACAATACTCTGCCCCGAAGCACTTTTCAAGAAGGCAATAAATTTGGCAACATCACCCTTCGGTTCGCCGTCCGTGTACATGTAAAGCTCGCGGGAAAAGGGATATTGCTTGGAAAGGGCGGTTGCGGCCGAAGCTGCAACACCATTTACTTCCAGCGCCTTAACGCTTTTGTTGATATACCCCATCCCCACATAACTGATCGCGTATCTGTTTTTAGCAATCGCGGTGACAATAGCTCCGTTTGATGCCAGCATCTGAGCACGCGGCGTTACTTTAGTTTTCTTCATGACAAAGTGATCCCATGATTCAAAAGTGCCGGAAGATGAATCCCGGGAGATGACAACAATTTTCAGGTCTTCTCCGCCTACCTCCTTCCAATTAGTTATCTTCCCCTGATAAATAAGACTTAACTGATCGGCAGATAATCCTTTTACTTTATTGTTCGGGTGAACAATCGGGATTAAAGCATCGTAGGCAACAACGTGCGCAACCGGTTTTACACCTTTAGCCGAAGCCAGCGCAATTTCTTCTTTCTTGATTTCCCGTGATGAATTGGCAATATCGGCAATTTTGTCAATCAAAGCTTTAATGCCTTCCCCGGAACCGCCACCCGAAAGAGAGATTTGTACTCCCTTGTTTTCCTTCATATAAACATCCAGGGCGGCCTGAGTAATGGGCAATACCGTAGTTGATCCTTTAATAACTAAGGAATCGGCGGCAATTGCCAGGCCGGCGGCAAAAAGCACTGCAATTATGCTGAAAATTATTCTCTTAAGCATCCTGATCATTTTCTAATCCTCCAAATATTTAATTTGAGACAATATACAGGAGAAATGTTACAATTTGATGACAATACGATGAAGAAATGAACACAATATGACCCGTCTTTCTTGATGAAAACGTCTATTATGTCGCTTACAAATATCACAATTTGAACTTGAAATCCATGATGGAAAGGAAAGGTTGTCTAAATTTAAGCCTTGTCGGGATCTAATTTATCAACCTAAACAACGTCAACTCTGACCTTCAGCCTGCGGGCAAGCCTTTTATGCTCTTCAGGCGTGATCCAGGACACACGGAGATAATCATAAATGGCGTCATCATTCCAACCGATACGGCGCGCTTCACGCACGGTTATCAGGTAGGCTTCGATTTCGGTTGCTCGATCCACGTAGGCTTTTCTCTTCTCGTAAAGATCCCTGCCTTGAAAGTGTTGCTTGACATGGCACAACTCGTGAATGATATCGAGATACAGGATATCAGCGGGGGAAGAGCGCAGGTATTCTAAGCCGATAAAAATGGTCCCTTCAGCATTATCTACGAACATTTCATATGGCCCGTCCGCCACGATCACCTTATTATTTGCAATGACCTGGGCGATTTCGTTCGCATCGGCAAAGATAGTGGACAGGATTTCATAAGTCGAAACATCCGGAAAAACATCTGCTATGCGGTACTGCCCCGGCTCGAGCAAACGATTGATGAGAAAGGCATCTTTCATCAGAATTTCCTCAATATAATTATGAACTGCCCCGGAAATATCCACACCTGTTCCGCTGCATCCAATCTGAACCGGCGTCACGATAAACGCCATCTATATTGAATGTATCAGAGTTGTTTATCTTTTGTCGATAATCTGGATTATTTCCGCTATGTTTTCAATAACAAAATCGGCGTGCTTTACAAATTCGTCGGCCTCATGATGATTTTTCAACAACACGGCAATCGCATCCGCCGCCCGGGCGCAAAGTAAATCGAAAAGATAATCCCCGACAACAAGCGCTTCCTGGGGCAAAACAGCGAACTGCTTGCAAAGATATAATACGCCGAATGCATCCGGTTTAACCGGACCTTCCTCCCTGCCCACAACTGCATCGAATTCCAAGCCATGTTTTTTGGCCACAGCAAAAGCATTATCTTTTCTGTTGCGTGTTAATATCCCGGTGAAAATTCCTCTCCTGCGCAATTCCTGAAGCGTCTCTCTTGCTCCGGGATTCAACCTTGATTCAATGACCGCCCTTCCCTCGTGAGCCAGCAGAATTATCTCTGCCTCATCCCGCTGCGACGGCGTCATTTGTTTCATCAATTCCAGAATAGGACCGTTATATTGCGGATAACCCATCTCCCTGCGGATTGCAGCAAAATCAATAAAGGGCTGCGTGATAGTTCCATCGAGATCAAATATCACTGCTTTGATTCGCATATAAATCCAACCTTCATTTCCGCCAAAACGGGCTCTTTATAAGATCATCCATCCTTAAACAAGGATTCCAGCTTTGCCTTTGCGGATTCTCCGTTATTGTGGTCCTTGTTATCGGAATCGGAATCTTGAAAAACAAACAAATCACAGAAATTGCCCCGGTTCTTTTCAATAACTCTTTCCGCCTGGGGCTCCCGACATTCATTGTAAATCCCTGGTGTATAAAAGTTACAATTAAGACAGCAATGCAGTTCAGCACCGCAAAATGCGCATATTTCCCGCCTGCCGACCGGAAGCTTGATTTCTATTATCTTCAGACAGAAATGGCATCTTTTCATCTAATTCACCGGAATGTTTTTCTTTGAGAACCAGAGGTGATATTTATGGATGATTTCAGGAAATAAATCAACTGAAGTATTGACGAATTGAATAGTTCGACTGGCAGATTTCAGCACACTATGTTTCTGAACTCTGAGTCTCACTGCCACAGCAGAGCTGGATAGTTCGACTAACAGATTTCAGCCTGTGACCTTCACGACAGATTTCATTGCACTACGTTTCTGAAATCTGAGTCTCACTAAATTTATAGCCGATCCCGCGAACTGTAATTATATATTGAGGATTGTTAATATCTTTTTCAATCTGGCTGCGCAGACGCTTGATGTGGACATCGACGGCCCGGGGAGTGACAAAGGTATCATGACCCCAGACATGATCTAGAATCTGGTCTCGGGAATAAACTCTGCCCGGATGCTGGGTAAAAAAGAAAAGTAATTTTATCTCCGTAGGGCTGAGCGTTGCTTTCTTACCATCGACCGTTATTTCATAGGAAGCATAATCTATTTTCAGACCGGGACAATCAAACCTCTCTTTTGAGTGAGATTTTTCATCATCGTGCCGGCGGCGCAGAACCGCCCGCACACGCGCAACAAGTTCCTTGATACTGAAGGGTTTAGTAATATAATCATCAGCGCCAATTTCCAGGCCGATTATTTTATCGGTTTCATCAGCCTTTGCGGTCGCCATAATAATGGGCAGATTTGCCGTATCCGGATTATTGCGGACAGCTTTACAGACATCGATGCCGGACATTCGGGGGAGCATAAGATCAAGAATCAGCAGATCGGGTTTCTGCAATTTAACAAGTCTCAATGCAGCTTCTCCATCATAAGCTTTTAGAACGGAGAATCCTTCCTTTTCCAGATTGTAGGAGATTAATTCGACTATATCTTTTTCATCATCAGTAACAAGGATTTTTGTCATAAGTTTTTCCGGTACCGACTTGCATGGTTTGTGCGGGGACAACTGCAAAGCGCAAACTACCCCTTAACACCGACTTTTATCTGATGGGGTCTGAGAAAACAGTAGCTGTATGTTAATTAATCGGGAAGCACTTTAAAAACTTCATCGCCGGGACGCACGCGATCGGAAACTTTCACACCGATGAAATCGCCGGCAACAGCTTTAGGAACGGACTTGTTGTCCACTTCCATTGATTTGACTTCATCAATGAAATCAGTAGTATGCCCGGAAAATTTAATACTGTCACCTACGCTCAGTTCACCGTCTGTAATCTTTACCGCAGCCACCGACGGTTTGGAAAAGAATTTTACTACTTCGCCGATTTTCTTCTCTGTCATATATTGACCTCCATTTCGAGAAAGGTGTTTGGTCTGAAGACTGAAGACTATTAGGAAAAACAACTTCCCTTTATTTGTACCTCACAGCCTTCAGCCATCAGTCTATCGGGTTATTTAATTACCTTTTTTAAAATCGAATTACAAGAATAAAAAAAGGCAGGGGATTTTCCCCTGCCTTTAGTGATATCTGGATTATAAGATCTTATTTCTTAAGCCGCAGCTTCTTTTGCTTTAGATTTAGCCTTGGGTTTTGCTTTTTCTTTCTTTTTTTCGTCCGGAATAAATTCCAGGATGGAAACAGGCGCATTGTCGCCAAACCGATAGCCGACCTTGATTATCCTGGTATAACCACCCTCACGGGTTCGATAGCGCTCGGAAAGCTCGCCAAACAGTTTACCGACAACCGACTTATCCCGGACAACAGACAGGGCCTGGCGGCGTGCATGCAAATCACCTCTTTTACCCAGGGTAATCATTCTTTCCGCCAATTTTCTCAATTCTTTTGCCTTGCAGTCTGTCGTACGAATACTTTCATGCTTTATTACGGAAGTAACCATATTACGAAGCATGGCTTCCTTATGGCTAGAAGTTCTACCTAGCTTTCTGCCTGCTTTACCATGATACATTGCTAATATATTCCTTTCCTGACAATCAATAGTCTCAAAATAGCCATTTATTTCGCTGTTATCTTACTAGTTTTTTTCATCCCACGGGGGAAAATCAAGTTTCATTCCGAAACTGAGATTGTATTCGTTAAGAATATCTTTAATTTCACTTAAGGACTTGCGACCAAAGTTTTTTGTCTTGAGCATTTCTGCTTCTGTTCTCTGCACTAATTCACCGATAGTGTTAATCCCGGCGTTTTTCAAACAGTTGGCTGAACGAACAGAGAGTTCCAGGTCCTCCACTGTTCTCAACAATACTTCATTTATATTGCCTTTTTCATCGGCGATCTCCGGCAGCACTTCTTCATCTACTTCTTCAAAATTGATGAAAACATCCAATTGCTGCTTTAATATTTTTGCCGAATAGGCAACGGCATCTTCCGGTTTCAAACTGCCGTCAGTCCATACTTCTAAAACGAGTTTATCAAAATCAGTTATCTGCCCGACACGCGCATGGGAAACAATGTAGTTAACTTTCTTAATCGGTGAAAAAATCGCATCGATATTAATCGTCCCTTCCGGTTGATCGGGATCCAACTCTTTTTTCGCCGGATTATATCCTTTGCCCATTTTCACCACTAATTCCGCCTTAAAGGAATTACCGCCCGACGACATCGTGGCAATGTAATGATCAGGATTTAAAACCTCAACCGTTCCATCAGTGATAATATCGCCGGCTTTGATCACGCCGGTGTCCGATACGTCAATGTGCACTACCTTGGTATCAGCCTGACCAAGTTTGAAACGCACACCTTTTAAATTCAAAATTATATCGGTTACATCCTCTTTAACACCGGGAATTGTGGAAAACTCATGTAACACACCTTCAATTTTAACCGATACGATTGCCGCACCCTGTATCGAAGAAAGCAATACTCGCCGTAAAGCATTCCCTAATGTAATTCCATAACCTCTTTCCAGCGGTTGAATGGTAAATTCACCATACATCCGCGTATGTGTCGATTCATCTACATCTATCCGTTTGGGACGTATCAAACTCGACCAGTTTCTCTTCATAATAAAACCCACCCTTCAGCTGGTTTATCGAAAATTCGTTTTTACTTCGAATAAAGTTCTACGACAAGCTGCTCTTGTACCGGCATCGCTAAGTCTTCCCGCACCGGCAGCATTTTAATTGAGGCGTTGAAGTTTTCTTTATCCAATGCCAGCCATTGAGGCACGCCACGTCTTGTTACTGTCTCCATGGCCTCCAATATGCGTGTTATCTTGCGGCTGCCTTCTTTAACAGTAATAACATCTCCTGCCTTCAGCAAATATGATGGAATATTTACCGGTTTATTATTAACTAAAAAATGACCGTGGGTAACCAGTTGTCTTGCTTCATCCCGGGAATTGGAGAAACCCATCCGGAAAACCATATTGTCCATTCTTCTTTCCAGCAAAACAAGCAAATTCGTCCCCGTAATGCCTTTTAGCTGATCGGCTTTTTCAAAATATCCTCTGAACTGCTTCTCCAACAGCCGATACATTCTTTTGAGTTTTTGCTTTTCACGCAACTGCACGCCGTAATCAGAAGCCTGTTTTTTATGCGACTGACCATGTTGTCCCGGAGCATAACCCCTTCTTTCAAAAGCACACTTTTCCGAATAGCATCTGTCTCCCTTAAGGAAAAGTTTTAACCCTTCCCGGCGACACAACCTGCATGAGGAATCCGTATATCTTGCCAAAAAACGCCTCCCTTATTATCTAGTTATTCGTTATGTTTTTATTAAACCCGACGACGTTTTGGCGGCCTGCATCCATTGTGCGGTACCGGTGTTACGTCACGAATCATTGTTACTACAAGCCCGGCCAATTGCAACGAACGCAACGCTGATTCTCTGCCTGCTCCGGGACCCTTAATAAATACCTGCACTCTGCGCATTCCTTGCTCTTTTGCCTTGCGGACAGCATCTTCCGCCGCCATTTGCGCAGCAAATGGAGTGCTCTTGCGCGATCCTTTAAAACCCTGTAAGCCGGCTGATGACCAGGAAATGACATTGCCGCTTAAATCAGTGATAGTTACAATCGTATTATTAAAAGTGGATTGGATGTGCGCAACCCCTTCAGTAATATTTTTCTTTTCTTTCTTTTTGCCAGTTTTTCTAACTGCTTTTGCCATTTCCCCTCCGGATCAGAGTAAATCAAATTACTTTTTCTTGCCGGCGATAGCTCGTCGCGGCCCTTTTCTCGTCCTGCCGTTGGTGTGCGTTCTCTGCCCTCTTACCGGCAAGCCTTTACGATGCCGTAAGCCGCGGTATGCGCCGATATCCATTAATCTCTTAATCGACATGGATATCTCACGGCGCAGGTCGCCTTCAACTTTATGATCTTTATCAATAATACTTCGAATTGCCGATATTTCCGAATCAGCTAATTCATCCGTTTTTGTATCCGGGCTTACACCTGAGTTCTTCAAAATTTCCTTTGCTTTCGTAGCCCCGATACCATAAATGTAAGTCAAAGCAACTTCCATTCTCTTGTTTTTCGGTAAATCAACACCTGCAAGTCGTGCCACCTTATATATCCTCCCGATCTTCTACAAACTATCCCTGACGCTGTTTATGTTTAGGATTTTCACAAATCACCCGCAGAACACCCTTACGTTTAACAATCTTGCACTTCTCGCATATTTTTTTCACAGATGATCTTACTTTCACGCTCTTAACTCCTTATCTGCATCCCAAAATATCTATTTCGTTCTATAAGTAATTCTGCCCCGGGTCAAATCATAAGGTGAAAGTTCCACAGTCACTTTATCTCCCGGCAGAATCTTAATAAAATGCATCCGCATCTTTCCGGAAATATGAGCCAGCACTTTATGTCCGTTGTCGAGTTCTACCCGGAACATGGCGTTGGGTAAGGGCTCGATAACCCGGCCCTCAACTTCTATTGCTTCTTCTTTGGCCATACTTTACTTTCTCACCGTTTCCCATTAAACCAGTTAGAATCAAGAAGCAAATCAATTCACTTCGCTTAAAATGTCCGGCCCGTTGTCAGTAATTGCCACCGAATGTTCAAAATGAGCGGATAATCTTCCGTCTTCAGTTACTACCGTCCAGCCGTCCTGCAATATTTTAACCCGGTAATCACCCTGATTCACCATGGGTTCGATTGCCAGGATCATGCCGCTTTTTAATGTCAGCCCGCGGCCCTTCTTGCCGTAATTAGGAATCTGTGGTTCCTCATGCAGGTTTCTGCCAATACCGTGGCCGACAAAATCCCTCACTACAGAAAAACCGGGCGCCTCCACTGTTTGCTGTACGCTGCCGGATATATCTCCTAACCTGTTGCCCTCTTTTGCCTGCGCTATGCCTTCGTACAGGCTTTGTTCCGTCACTTTCAGAAGTTGCAAAGCAGCGGCGTCTATCTTTCCCACCGGCAATGTTATTGCTGAATCGCCGAAAAACCCCTTATAAAGAACACCAAAATCCAAACCAACTATGTCGCCTTCTTTTAATATCCGCGCTGAAGGCATCCCATGAACAACTTCTTCATTGACCGAAGTACAAAGCGAATAGGGGTAGCCGCGGTAACCTTTAAATGCCGGTCTTGCTCCCCTCTTTTCAGCAATCTCCTCGGCTAATTTGTCTAATTCTCTCGTTGTCACACCCGGTTTTACTTTATCTCTAAGCTTACTTAAAACCTCAGCAACAATTTGATTACTTGCCCTTGCCCTTTCTATTTCCTCCGGAAGTTTCAGAATTACCATTTGCTCAGAGCCCTTGGAAAAAGCTTCCGTTATCGTCGGCGGGCAATGTGACCTTTTTTCATAAACCCTTCGTACTGCCTTGTCAATAAATGTGACTCTACCTGGCTTGCGGTATCCATAGCCACCCCAACTACAATCAATAGTGATGTCCCGCCAAAATAGAAAGGAATATTAAACTGAGTGATCAATATGCTGGGCAAAACGCAAACTAGAGAAACATAAATTGCGCCACTGAAAGTCAGCTTTTCTAAAATGTTTTCAATATATTCAGCAGTTTTTTTACCCGGTCTTATCCCTGGAACATAACCGCCGAATTTTTTCATATTTTCCGCAACATCATCGGGCTTAAAAGTAACAGCAGTATAAAAAAAGCAAAAGAAGAAGATAAAGGCAACATAAAGTAATTCATAAGCCACTCTGCCCGGCATCAAGTATTCGGCAATATTTTTCATCCAGCCCTGTGGCGCAAAATTGGCAATCGTCGCCGGAAACATAATTATCGATGAAGCAAAGATCGGCGGAATAACTCCGGCCGAATTGATTTTCAGCGGCAAATGGGTTGTCTGGCCGCCATACATCTTACGGCCGACAATTCTTTTAGCATACTGCACGGGAATACGACGCTGTCCTGCTTCCATAAAAACAATGGCGCCAATAACAGCAATCATCAGAATCAATATGAATAGCATCACAAAAAAATTCAATTCGCCGGCGGAAAACAGTTCCCAAGTGCTGGCAATTCCCGCTGGGAAGCCGCAAACAATACCGGCAAATATTATCAATGAGATGCCATTACCAATACCCTTTTCCGTAATCGTTTCGCCCAGCCACATAATGAAGGCAGTACCGGCGGTCAGGGTAATTACGGTCATAATTATGAACTGAAACCCCGGCTGCAAAACAATCGGAGCGCCCGAGGGGCTGGCCATATTCTGTAATCCGTATGCTATGCCAAAACCCTGAATTATACTTAAAATAACCGTGCCATAACGGGTGTACTGGGTAATTTTACGCCGTCCCGTTTCGCCTTCCTTCGAAAGCCTCTCCAGATGTGGAACAGCCACGGTTAATAATTGCAGAATAATCGAAGAACTGATGTAAGGCATTATGCCTAAAGCGAATATGGAAAAAGCACTCAAGGCGCCACCGGCAAACATATCCATCAGACCGAGCATGGAGCCTCTGGCCTGCTCAAAAAAAGCCAGCAAGGCGGCATTATCGATTCCCGGTGTTGGAATAAATACGCCGATCCGGTAAACGGCCAAAAGAAGGAATGTATACAAAATTCTTCTCTGCAATTCCGGAATTTTTGAAACGCCACCCAGTCCTTCTAACAAATTACATCACCTCTTCGATGAAACCGCCGGCGGCGGTAATTTTCGTTTTTGCGGCTGGGCTGATTTTCGCTATCTTCACAGTCACGGGAAAACTGATTTCACCCTTAGCCAATATTTTAATGTTCTCACTCTTCTTCTTCACCAGACCGCTTGCCAAAAGAGCTGCCTGATCGATCACCGCCCCGGCACTGAACTTCCGGCACAAATCGGTCAGGTTTACCGCCACAAATTTTTCGCGGAAGGGATTGCGAAAACCTCTCTTCGGAATTCTGCGGGCCAGCGGCATTTGGCCTCCCTCAAAACCGGCTCGAACTTTACCGCCGGAACGGGCTTTTTGTCCCTTATCTCCCTTTCCGGCTGTTCCGCCCTGACCGGAAGCATCGCCTCGGCCGACGCGTTTTCTCTTCTTCGTTGCACCAACCGGAGCCTTTAATGATCCCAGATCCATATACTACTCCTTGCACTCTTCAACAGAAACTAAATGAACAACTTTATTTATCATGCCGCGAATCTGCGGAGTATCAGATAAAGTTACCGTGCTGTTTAATTTGTTCAGCCCCATGCCTCGCAATATTTTTCTCTGCTTTTCCGGACGGCCAATTTCGCTCTTTACCATCTTAATTTTTAAAATATCTCCCACGTTGCGCTACCTCGCCGAATAATTGAAGTTTTATTTGCCCCTATTCGCGGCAATTTCTGCAGGATCTTTTAACTGGCAAAGACCCTCAAGAGTTGCTTTGACCAAATTGTGCGGATTGTGAGAACCGAGACATTTGGTTAAAATGTTGTGCACGCCGGCAACCTCGAGTACTGCCCTTACCGCACCGCCGGCAATTAATCCCGTACCTTCGGAAGCCGGTTTTAATAAAACTTTACCCGCGCCATAGCTGCCGATGACTTCATAGGGAATAGTTTTCCCCAAAACGGCGACCTTAACCATATTTTTCTTGGCCATTTCCATGCCTTTGCGGATAGCTTCGGGTACTTCATGCGCTTTACCTAAACCGGCGCCTATCTTGCCTTTGCCATCGCCGACAACTACTATTGCACTAAATCGGAATCGCCTTCCCCCCTTGACTACTTTTGCCGTTCTATTAATGGCAATGACCCTGTCGAGGAGCTCCGCATCTTTCATTTCTCTCTTATCCAACATTTTTTCTCTTATCATGTGTATTGTATCCAAAAGATGAATTTAAAATTTAAGACCATTTTCCCGTGCACCATCGGCTAATGCTTTCACGCGGCCATGATAGAGAAATCTACCTCTATCAAAAACAATTTTATCCACACCCAGATTTGTTAAACGAGTGGCAATCAGCTTGCCCACCTCTTTGGCTACTTCCACCTTTTTCTTGTCTTTGATTATATCAGCCAAATCTTTAGACAAAGTGGAAGCTGTTGCCACGGTAGTCCCCTGGGCATCATTGATAGCTTGGGCATAAATGTGTCTATCCGAGCGGAATACTGAAAGACGCGGTTTTTCCTGGGTTCCCGCAATCTTGCCCCTTACTCTTTTTTCTCTTTTTTCTCTTATCTTAAGTGTCTTCTTGGAAGCCAATGTTCCACCTCTTTACTGCAAGATTAATTTTTACTGATTATTTAGCAGCTGATTTACCAGCTTTACGCCGGATATGTTCACCCGCATATTTTATACCCTTCCCCTTGTAAGGTTCAGGCTTTTTAAAGGCGCGAATTTCCGCGGCAACCTTGCCGACCAATTGCTTATCAATGCCGGAAATCAAGAATGCTGGTCTGCTTTTCCACCTTAATATCTATTCCCTGAGGAATAATATACGAAACCGGACTGGAGAAACCTAAAGCCATCTTCAATTTGCTTCCGTCAACCTCCGCACGAAAGCCAACACCCGATATTTCCAGATTCTTTGTAAAACCAGTGCTCACACCGGTTACCATGTTGCTGATCAAAGTCCGGGCTAAACCATGATAAGACCGGGCAAGTCTTTCGTCCGATTTTCTCTCGACAACCAGATTGCCCTCGCTGAGCACCATGTTGACGCCTTCCGGCAGTTTCGAGGAAAGAGTCCCCTTGGGGCCTTCTACTTTAACAATACCGGCGCTTTCGCTGATTTTAACGCTTTTAGGAAAAATAACCGGTTTTTTACCTATTCTCGACATGAGCAAGCACTCCTGCTTAATATCATTTATTTCAATTACCAAACGTTACAAATAATTTCGCCGCCAACGTTTAACTCGCGAGCTTCTTCATCCGTAATTACTCCGCTGGAAGTCGAAAGAACAGAGATTCCATAACCATTCAATACTTTAGGAATATTGTCGGCATTTACATAAACACGCCGTCCCGGTTTACTAATTCTTTTAATTCCGGTGATTACCGCATGCTTCGCGTCCGGATATTTAAGGGCGATCTTCAACATGGAATGCCCTTTTTCATCTTTTACATTTTCGTAACCACTAATATATCCTGATTTTTTCAGCGCCTTGGCTATGTTCAGGTTAACCTGCGACATGTGAACGATCACATTTTTGAAACGAGCCTTATTAGCGTTCCTAATTCTAGTAAGCATATCGGCAATAGGATCAGTCATCCCCATGCTTTTTCTCCTTAAACCTAAAAATTTACCAGCTTGATTTTATTACACCCGGCAACTCTCCCTGCAAGGAAAGCTTGCGTAAACAGATTCTGCACATATCAAATTTCCGATAATAGGCTCGCGGTCTTCCGCAAATCGGACAGCGATTGTATTCTCGGACAGAAAACTTCATTTTCCTTTTCGCTTTTGCAATTAATGACTTCTTTGCCACGCCAAATTCCTCCGGACATTCCTCAATTAATTCTTAAATGGTACACCCATCAGCTTTAGCAAAACTCTAGCTTCGGCATCTGTTTTCGCTGTAGTCACTATAGTAATGTTCATTCCCTTGACCTTCTCCACCTTGTCGTACTCAATTTCCGGGAAAATAATTTGCTCCTGTAAACCCATGGAGAAATTTCCTCTACCGTCAAATGAATTAGCCGAAATCCCGCGAAAATCCCTTACTTTCGGCAAAGCGACATTAACCAGGCGATCAAAGAATTCATACATAATTTCTTTGCGCAGGATAACCGAACAACCAATGGGCATTCCCTGCCTTAATTTAAACGTCGCAATAGATTTCTTGGCTTTCGTCACAACCGGTCGCTGTCCCGTAATCATTGCCATTTCCTGTAAGGCGCCATCAATAATTTTTATATTCTGAATAGCTTCGCCTAAACCCATATTGACAACAATTTTATCCAGCTTGGGTACCTGCATCGGGTTTTTGTATTTAAATTCTTTGGTCAGTGCAGGAACAACTTCTTTTGTGTAAAATTCTTTTAATCTTGCCATTTTTATCAACCTACATTGATTACTTCGTTGCATTTACTGCAGATGCGTACCTTCTTACCATCTTCAAGGACCTTGTTTCTTACTCGTACGCCCGTGTTGCACTTATTGCAAAATAATGCAACTTTCGAAACATGCAGGGATCCCTCTTTCTCGACGACACCGCCTCTGGTTTTTTGATCCGGTTTCTTATGTTTCTTAATAATATTTATTTTTTCGACAACGATCCGGGATTTTTCAGGAACAGTCTTCAGTATCTTTCCCGTCTTGCCTTTATCTTTGCCTGCAAGAACTTTAACGACATCCCCTTTTTTCAATCTGCTTAAGCTCATCTTTTTCCTCTTCGAAACACGTTTATAAAACCTCTGGTGCCAGAGAGATAATCTTCATGAATTGCTTTGCTCTCAATTCGCGGGCAACTGGTCCGAAAATTCTTGTTCCAATGGGTTCCATCTGATTGGAAATTAAAACAGCCGAGTTGTCATCAAATTTCAGATAAGATCCGTCCGGCCTTTTCACTTCCTTGACTGTGCGCACGATGACAGCCTTCATTACGTCGCCCTTTTTAACTTTGGAATTAGGAATGGCTTCCTTTACGGCAACAACAATAACATCTCCCAAACTTGCATAACGCCGCTTCGATCCGCCCAGCACCTTGATACAAGCTACTCTCTTGGCACCGGAATTATCCGCAACATTTAGTATGGTCTGCATCTGAATCATAAATAAAACCCCATCAAAATAACCTGCCGAATAAACAAGTTATTATTTTGCTCTCTCCAGAATTTCGAGCATCCGCCAGCGTTTGTCTTTACTCATCGGACGCGCCTCAATAATCAGAACCGTATCACCCACTTTGCACTGGTTTTGCTCGTCATGGGCCTTGTATTTCACGTGTTTGCGCACATACTTATGAAAAATCGTATGCTTCACCAGACGTTCCGCCCTGATGATGATAGTCTTATCCATTTTATCGCTGGTAACTACACCTTTAATTGTGCGCTTATTCCCCTGCTCAGCCATGTTAACTTGCAGCCTCCTTTTCCTTCAACACCGTATTGATACGGGCGATGTCTTTCCGCAGATGGCCCAGCTTTGCCGTTGGTTCCAACTGGCCTGACGCATGACGTATCCGCAACTTAAAAAGTTCTTCTACCAATTCAATATTTTTTTGTTTGAGCTCGTTAATACCGAGATCTCTGATTTCTTTAATTTTCATCAGATATCTCCCTTGCTAAAAATTTAGTGGCAATCGGTAACTTGTGCGCCGCAAGACGAAAGGCTTCCTTGGCCACTTCTCTGCTTACCCCTTCCATCTCGTAGAGAACCGAACCGGGTTTCACTACTGCCACCCATCCCTCCGGCGCTCCCTTCCCTTTGCCCATTCGTGTTTCGGCAGGCTTTCTGGTATAAGACTTATGAGGAAATATCCTGATCCAGATTTTACCGCCACGCTTGACATGGCGTGTCATGGCAATACGAGCCGCTTCAATCTGCCTTGCTGTAATCCATCCACATTCCGCCGCCTGCAATCCAAAATCGCCAAAAGATATCGAGCCCCCTCTGGTGGCCTTGCCACCCATACGGCCCTTATGCAGCTTTCTGTATTTCACCCTTTTCGGCATTAACATAATGTAAAACTCCTGTTGCTCTTTACAACGAAATTCCCTGACTTACTACCAGCCCGTGAAAAACCGACCGGCGCAATAATAATCACTGCTTATCTTTCTTTACCGGCAGTATTTCACCGTGGAAAATTAGAACTTTAACACCGATCAGCCCGTAGGCTGTATTGGCCTCAGTAAAGCCATAATCAATGTCGGCCCTCAGTGTATGCAGAGGAACTCTTCCCTCACGATACCATTCGGCTCGGGCGATTTCCGACCCCGCCAACCGGCCGGAGCAGTTGATTTTAATCCCTTTAGCACCGAATTTAAGGGCATAACCGACACATTTTTTCATTGCCCGGCGGAAAGCAACCCTTCTTTCCAATTGCATAGCCACATTCTCGGCAACAAGCTGGGCATCAATTTCCGGTTTACGTACCTCTAAGATGTTGATGATTATTTCCGCCTGCGAAAATTTCTCGATCTCAGCTTTCAGCTTTTCAATTTCCGAGCCTTTTTTGCCAATGATCACACCTGGCCGCGCTGCATAAATATTGACCTTAGCCTTGTTGGCAGCGCGCTCAATCTCAATTCTCGAAATACCGGCATGATAGAGTTTTTTCTTGAGGTATTTTCTGATCTTCAAGTCTTCATGCAACATTTCACTATAGGTTCTGTCGGCAAACCATACTGACTGCCACTTTTTAATAAAACCTAATCGTAATCCTACCGGGTTAACCTTCTGACCCAATATCGTTCCTCCTTACTTTTCATCCAAGACGACTGTAATGTGTGAACTTCGCTTTTTGATCCCTGCCGCTCTTCCCTGCGCCCGCGCTCTCCAGCGCTTCAGCGCCGGTCCCTGATCGACGAATACTTCCTTAACATAAAGAATATTTTCATCAATGTTAGGATTCTGAGCAGCATTAGCAGCGGCTGACTTAAGAACTTTGGCAACAATCCCTGCCGCATATTTTCTTGTGTAAAGGAGAATGTTCTGCGCTTCCTGAACTCTTTTCCCTCTAATCAAATCGACCACCAGTCTAACTTTCTGCGGTGACATCCTGATATATTTTGCAACTGCTTTCGCTTCCATAATTATCAACCTCAAACGCATCGATCAGAGCGTAAGTTTTTATTTGCGGACTTTCGTTTTACGATCACCCGAATGGGAATAAAAAGTCCTCGTCGGTGAAAACTCACCTAGCTTATGCCCCACCATATTCTCCGTTACGTAAACCGGGATAAACTTTTTCCCGTTATGCACCGCAAATGTAAAGCCAATGAGTTCCGGTGTTATGGTTGAACGCCGCGACCAAGTTTTAATAACATTTTTGCTGCCTTCCGTCTCCATCTTACGGGCTTTAGCAAGCAGTCTTTCCTCGATATACGGACCTTTTTTAATCGAACGTGCCACGCTTTTTAACCTCGTCTCTTAACAATATATTTATCTGTGCTCTTATTTTTCCTGGTTTTATGACCCTTCGTCGGTACACCCCAAGGAGTGCACGGATGCCTGCCACCAGAAGACTTGCCTTCGCCGCCACCCATCGGATGATCAACGGGATTCATTACTACGCCGCGTACATGAGGCTTCTTACCCATCCATCTTTTCCTGCCGGCTTTGCCGATGCTGATATTTTCGTGCTCGTTGTTGCCTACCTGGCCAATGGTAGCCATGCATTCAATAAACACCTTGCGTACTTCACCGGAAGGAAGTCTTACCTGAGCATAGTCGCCTTCCTTCGCCATCAATTGGCCATATGCGCCGGCTGAACGGATCAGCTGACCTCCTCGACCAACTTTCAACTCAACATTATGAATCAATGAGCCCAAAGGAATGGATTTCAAGGGAATAGCATTGCCTGGTTTTATGTCGGCTTTCTCACCACTGACTATGACATCGCCTACATTGACTTGCGCGGGCGCGACTATATATCTTTTTTCACCGTCCCGGTAATTTAAAAGAGCAATTCTCGCTGTTCTGTTCGGGTCATATTCAATGGAGGCTACTTTTGCCGGAATGTCGGTCTTATTGCGGCAAAAATCGACTATCCGGTATTTTCTCTTGTGCCCGCCGCCAATATATCTGGCTGTAATACGGCCATAACTATTGCGTCCACCCGTTCGCTTCAGCGGCTTGAGTAAGCTTTTTACCGGCTCGGCGGAAGTGATCTCCTCAAAATCGGAAACACTCTGAAATCTTCTCCCCGCTGATGTCGGCTTGTACTTAATAATTCCCATTGTTCCAATCCTTAACTAGTGCTTATAAGCTTTCACTAATCTCTATACGGTTACCGGCACTTAATGTAACAATTGCCTTTTTCCAGGAGCTCTTCTGTCCCATGACTTTACCTGCTCTTTTCTTTTTGCCTAAAACATGCATTACATGGACATCCAGAACTTTAACTTTAAACAATTTTTCCACAGCATGGCCGATTTCCACCTTGTTGGCTTTCCGGTCGACTTCAAAAATATACTTATTTGCTTCTTCCCGGGCAACGGTGCTCTTTTCTGTAACCAGCAGTTTTTTTATAATCTGATGTACTTCCATTATGCCAGCAATGCTCCCTCAATCTGTTTTACGGAGGGTTCAAGAAGAACTAAATGCTCACAATTTAAAACATCATAAACATTAATACCCTCTGATCTGATCATTTTAACGTTCCTTATGTTCTGGGAAGACTTTAATAAGACATCATTCTTTATATCCAGAACAAAAAGCGCTTTTTTAAATCCAAAGAGATCAACGACTTTTTTAAATGCTTTGGTGCTGATTTTTTCCATGGGGAAATCTTTCAGTATCACCATTTTATCTTCTTTAAGTTTCATGCTCAGTACGGAAATTAATGCTTTTTTCCGTACCTTTTTCGGAACACTGAAGGAATAATCGCGAGGATGAGGACCAAAAACAATTCCGCCACCACGCCAAATAGGCGATCTGGTCGTTCCCACCCGGGCCCGTCCTGTACCCTTTTGCCGCCAGGGCTTTTTCCCGCCGCCACGGACATCAGACCTCGTCTTCGTGGAAGATGTTCCCGAACGTCGGGCCGCCATTTGCATCTTGACTACATCATAAACGACTGCTTCATTGACTTCGGCGCCAAAAACAGCGTCATTTAAATCAACTTGAGCAACTTTCTTCTTTTCGATATCAAAAACATCTGCTACTGCCATGTTTATAACTCCAGATGTGACTTAACCACTTATTTTCTTAGCCTGCTGAATCAGCACAAAACCTTTCTTACTTCCCGGAATCGAACCTTTCAACAAAATCAAATTTCTGTCCGCTCGAACTTGCCAAATTTGCAGATTCTGGATTGTTTTTCGGACACAGCCCATGTGGCCACCCATTTTTGTGCCTTTAAAGACGCGCGAAGGATCGGCGCTGGCGCCAATAGATCCCGGCGCCCGATGAAACATAGAACCGTGCGTAGCCCGGCCACCCGCAAAACCATGCCTTTTGACAACTCCCTGGAACCCCTTGCCTTTGGATGTCCCGATAACGTCAACAAAATCACCTGCCTTAAAAATATCTGCGGTAATCTCCTGCCCGATTTCCTGCTGTGAGCCATCTGTGCCAAATTCCTTGAGCTTTTGGAAAAAACCTTTGTTGGCTTTATTAAAATGGCCCTGCAGTGGTTTTGTTACATTCTTTTGTTTTTTGCGTCCATAGCCAAGCTGGATAGCATCGTACCCTTCTTTGGCTTTGGTCTTTACCTGAACGATAACGGACGGCTCAACCTCAATGGCGGTAACTCCAACTGCAGCACCATCATCATCAAAAACCTGAGTCATTCCTATTTTTTTCCCAATGATTCCCTTGTTCATCATTTTCCAACTTTTTATGAAAGATAAAGCCAATAAACTACATTTTGAAGAATGGTAATGATTCTTACCTTCTCCCAACACTCGAATTTGAACTTACGCTTTTATCTCCACATCCACTCCGGCAGACAAATCCAATTTCATTAAAGCATCCACCGTAGCCTGCGTAGGTTCAACAATATCAATCAGTCTTTTATGTGTTCTGATTTCAAACTGCTCACGGGATTTTTTATCAACATGAGGTGAACGGTTTACGCAATACTTATTGATCTCCGTAGGAAGAGGAATAGGACCGGCGACACGTGCACCGGTCCTTTTTGCCGTTTCTACTATTTCTTCAACAGAACGATCCAGTAATTTATAGTCGTAAGCTCTGAGACGAATTCTAATCTTTTGGTCTTTCATTGATCGGATAACCTTTTCCCGTTTCTATTCAATAATTTTGCTTACGACGCCAGCGCCTACTGTCCTGCCACCCTCGCGAATAGCGAATCTCAATTGTTCTTCCATGGCGATAGGGGTAATCAGCTCTATGCGCATGTTAACATTATCACCGGGCATAACCATTTCCACACCTTCCGGTAGCGTTGCCACACCGGTCACATCGGTTGTCCGGAAATAAAACTGCGGACGGTAGCCGGAGAAAAATGGTGTGTGGCGCCCGCCTTCTTCCTTGGTCAGAATGTAAACAGCGGCTTCAAATTTTGTGTGCGGAGTGATGGAAGCCGGCTTCGCGATAACCTGGCCTCTTTCAACTTCTTCGCGTTTAATACCTCTTAAGAGCAAACCGACATCATCGCCGGCACGGGCTTCATCAAGAGTTTTGCGGAACATTTCCACACCGGTGACAACCGTTTTAAAGGTGGGACGAATACCGATAATTTCCACTTCCTCGCCTACCTTCGCAATACCCCTGTCCACTCTCCCGGTTACAACCGTACCGCGGCCGGAGATAGTGAAAACATCGCCAACAGGCATCAGGAAGGGCTTCTCGGTATCACGTTTTGGTTCCGGAATATAACTGTCTACGGCATCCATTAACTCCCAAATGGACTTGGCATCGGGTGAATTAGGATCATCAGCTTCCAAAGCCTTCAAGGCCGAACCACGAATAATGGGAATATCATCACCGGGGAATTCATATTGAGTTAAGAGCTCTCTTAATTCGAGTTCAACCAGATCGAGAAGCTCGGGATCATCAACAAGATCTACTTTATTAAGATAAACGACAATGTAAGGAACCTGAACCTGACGGGCGAGGAGGATGTGCTCTCTTGTTTGCGGCATGGGACCATCGGATGCGGCGACAACAAGAATTGTTCCGTCCATATGGGCGGCGCCGGAAATCATATTTTTAATATAGTCGGCGTGCCCCGGACAATCGACGTGGGCATAATGCCTTTTATCCGTCTGATATTCCACATGACAGATGTTGATGGTAACGCCTCTTTCTTTTTCTTCGGGAGCATTATCTATGGAATCGAAAGGGCGAAATTCCGCAAACCCTTTCGTGGCCAGATGTTTGGTAATCGCGGCTGTTAATGTAGTTTTACCATGATCTACGTGACCGATTGTTCCGATATTTAAATGCGGCTTAGTCCTTTCAAATTTTTTCTTTGCCATGTCAATCTACCTCCTTAACTTTGAATGGTTAGTTCTCTTGTCGTTTAATCAATATACCCTTTAATTAAAATTTATAATGGGCGAAAGCTTTATTGGCTTCAGCCATCTTATGCACACCTTCTCTTTTCTTGATCGCTCCACCGCGATTATTGGCGGCGTCAATCAATTCACCGGCCAGCTTTTCCCGCATCGTTTTTTCCGTTCTTTCCTGGGCATTCGTAATCAACCACCGGATGGCGAGCGCCGTGCGTCTGGCAGGGACAACTTCTGTCGGCACCTGATAAGTAGAACCGCCAACGCGTCTTGATTTTACTTCGATAATCGGCTTAACGTTATTCAATGCTTTCTCGAAAAGCTCTACCGGCTGCTCTTTTACTTTCTTCTCAATAATGTCGAAAGCACCGTAGAGAATGCTCTCCGCCGTGCTCTTCTTACCCCGCTTTAACAACGAGTTGACAAATTTCGCAACCAGCTTATTGTTGAATTTCGGATCGGGCAAAACATCCCTTTTTTCTATTTCCCGTCTTCTTGGCATTTAACTATCTCCGTCTAACTTGGCTTTTTCGCTCCGTACTTTGACCTGCTCTGTTTACGATCGGCAACACCAACGGCATCAAGCGTGCCTCTAACAATATGATATCTGACGCCAGGCAAGTCCTTGACCCTGCCTCCGCGAACCAAAACAACCGAATGCTCCTGCAAGTTATGCCCGATACCCGGAATGTAAGAAGTAACTTCATAACCACTGGTGAGACGAACTCTGGCCACTTTGCGCAAAGCCGAATTAGGCTTTTTCGGAGTCGTCGTATAAACCCGGACACAAACGCCGCGGCGCTGAGGCGATGATCCCAGTGCCGGTGTATTTGTTTTCTTCTGTATCTTGTTTCTGCCTTTGCGAACCAATTGACTTATCGTCGGCATTTTTCCTCCCGATCTAACTTTTCCTGCTAATTTTCCAGCAGTAGCAAAGCGTTGTTCACTATCAACTCAGTGCTCATATGTCAAGCTTTTTCTCAGCTTTCTTTAACTTAGTTCGACATCCATACCCGCTATCTGATCTTCCACCTCAATACCCAGTTTCCGGTACATAACCAGGCCTGTACCGGCAGGTATCAGACGGCCCATAATAACGTTTTCCTTTAAGCCCCTCAGGTAGTCGGTCTTGCCCGAGAGAGATGCCTCGGTAAGGACTCTTGTCGTTTCCTGGAACGAAGCTGCAGAAATGAAACTCTGTGTGCTCAGCGATGCCTTGGTTATTCCCAGAAGCAGCGGTTCGCCAATAGCCGGACGCCCTCCCTGAGCCATGACCTTTTCGTTTTCTTCCTGGAAACGGTAGCGCTCAACCTGCTCATCAGCTATAAAGACGGTATCACCGGGATCAGTCACCCGGATCCTGCGCAACATTTGCCGCACAATAACTTCCATATGCTTATCGTTGATCTTGACACCCTGTAAACGATAGACTTCCTGCACTTCATCGACCAGATATCTGGCCAGTTCTTTTTCGCCTTTAATCGCCAACAAGTCATGGGGATTGTTCATACCATCCATTAAGGCATCACCCGGAGTAACGCGGTCGCCCTCCTGGACACTCACATGCTTACCTTTAGCGATCAGATATTCTTTTTCTTCACCGATTTCCGGTGTTACAATGATTTTCCGCTTACCTTTGGCATCTTTACCATAAGAAACGACACCATCAATTTCACTAATAACAGCAAAATCTTTTGGCTTACGAGCCTCAAACAATTCGGCAACTCGCGGTAAACCGCCTGTGATATCCTTCGTTTTAGTTGTTTCCCGCGGTATTTTCGCTATGATGTCGCCGGCCCGGACCTCGTCTCCTTCCGACACTACGATATTGATTCCGACCGAAAATAGATAGCGGGCCATAGCATTTGTGCCCGGTATTTTAGCTGTCCTCCCCTTGCTGTCTTTAATCGAAACACGTGGCCTTAAGTCTCCGCCCTTGAATTCAATAATGACTTTACGGGACAGACCGGTAACTTCGTCCACCTGCTCCTGCATGGTTTTTCCTTCAATAATATCACCGAATTTGATTATACCGTCAACTTCCGCCAGGATTGGAATGGAGAAAGGATCCCATTCCGCAATTAACTGTCCCCTCTTAATTGTTGTGTTGTCACTTACCTTTAAATGAGCGCCGTAAGGAACCGTATATTTACCGCGGCTGCGTTGCTGTTCATCCAAAACGTGCACTTCACCGTGCCGGTTCATGACCACATAGTCATTTTCTCTGGTTTTTACAGCATTTAAGTTTATGAACTTGACCAAACCGTCATGGCGTGCTTCCAGCGTGGAATGCTCGTCAAATTTGGCTGTACCGCCGATATGGAATGTTCTCATTGTCAACTGCGTTCCCGGCTCCCCAATAGATTGAGCGGCAACAATACCGACAGCCTCACCAATGTTCACCAGATGGCCATGCGCCAGGTCGCGTCCATAACACATAGAGCAAACGCCGTGTTTGGCCCGGCAGCTCAAAACAGAGCGAATATTAACCTGTTCAATTCCGGAATGATCAATTCTTTCAGCTAAAGCTTCGTCAATGGCTTCATTAGCGTGCACAATGACTTCACCGGTAAACGGATCTTTTATTTCCTGCAAGGCAACTCTACCTAATACACGTTCACCGGCAGTTTCAATGATTTCACCGCCTTCCATCAAGGCGGAAACATAAATTCCGTCAACTGTTTCACAATCCCGCTCAGTAATTATACAGTCCTGCGCCACGTCAACCAATCTTCGCGTCAGATACCCGGAATTGGCCGTTTTTAAAGCGGTATCGGCCAAACCCTTACGGGCGCCGTGAGTGGAAATAAAGTACTGCAGAACGGTTAACCCTTCGCGGAAATTTGCCGTAATCGGTGTTTCAATAATTTCTCCCGACGGCTTGGCCATCAATCCGCGCATACCGGCCAACTGTCTTAACTGCACCCCTGACCCTCGGGCACCGGAATCAGCCATCATGAAAATCGGGTTGAAGCTTTCCGCTTTCCGCTTTTTGCCGTCGGCGCCGGTAACTTCCTCTGTGCTGATACCGTTCACCATTTCTGTCGCGATTTTCTCCGTAGATTGCGCCCAAATATCGATAACCTTATTGTAGCGCTCACCATCAGTGATTAAACCATCCATATACTGTTTCTGAATTTTCAGTACGTCTTTTTCCGCCTGCAAAACAATATTCTTTTTATTCTCCGGAATAATCATGTTGCCTACGGCAAAAGAAATTCCGGAAACAGTCGCATACTTAAATCCTAAATCTTTGAGTCTGTCGGCCAGAAGCACCGTTGTTTTATCACCGCATAAGCGGTAGCAATGGTCAATTAAGTTAGCCAACTCCTTCTTGTTCATCAGCTTATTAATGGCGTCGAAAGAAATTTCCCGGGGCACTATGTCCGAAAGAATAACCCGTCCCACTGTTGTGTCTTTTAATTCGGAATCGATCCGCACTTTAATTTTGGCATGCAGATCTATGGCACCGGCATCCAGGGCACAGCGGACTTCATCGGGATCGGCAAAAATCATTCCTTCACCCTTAACGCCGTTCTTGGCGCGCGTCAGGTAGTAAATGCCCAAAACGATATCCTGACTGGGAATAATTATCGGCTTTCCATTGGCAGGGGACAGAATGTTATTGGTCGACATCATCAAGACGCGGCACTCTGTTTGCGCTTCAATGGATAAAGGAACATGCACAGCCATCTGATCACCGTCGAAATCGGCATTGAAAGCAGTACAAACCAAAGGATGCAAACGGATTGCTTTGCCTTCGATCAGCACCGGTTCAAAAGCCTGCATACCAAGACGATGCAGCGTTGGCGCGCGATTGAGCATAACAGGATATTCACGCACAACTTCATCGAGCGCATCCCATACTTCGGCAGTTTCGCGCTCCACCATTTTCTTGGCGCTTTTGACCGTAGTAACGTATCCCTTTTCCAACAGACGATTATAGACGAAAGGTTTGAAGAGCTCCAGGCCCATCTTCTTGGGCAAGCCGCACTGGTGCAGTCTTAAATCCGGGCCTACGGTAATGACTGAACGACCGGAGTAATCAACTCGCTTCCCCAGCAAATTCTGGCGGAATCGACCCTGCTTGCCCTTGAGCATATCCGATAGAGACCTCAAAGGCCTTTTATTGGTGCCGGTTATGGCCCGGCCACGGCGGCCATTATCAAAAAGCACATCCACCGCTTCCTGGAGCATTCTCTTTTCGTTGCGGATAATAATTTCCGGCGCATTTAACTCCTGCAAGCGTTTCAAACGATTATTGCGGTTGATAACGCGTCTATACAAATCATTAAGATCAGATGTTGCAAAGCGGCCGCCATCGAGCGGAACCAGCGGGCGTAGATCAGGTGGAATAACCGGAAGAACGGTCAAAATCATCCATTCCGATTTATTTCCCGATTTGCGTAACGCTTCTACAACCTTAAGTCTTTTAACGAGTTTCTTTTTCTTGGTCTCCGAAACAACAGTGACAACCTCGGCTCTTAATTCTTCATAAAGCTTTTCTAAATCAATCTCTTCCAACAGTTGTCTTACAGCTTCAGCGCCGATTCCGACAACAAAGCCATTCTCTCCGTATTGCTCTGTGCATTCGCTGTACTCTTCATCGGTCAGCAGTTCTTTCTTTTTTAAAGGAGTCGCCTTGGGATCAAGCACAATCCATGATTCAAAATAAAGAACTTTTTCCAGCTCTTTCAATGATAAATCCATAAGATTGCCGATGCGGCTGGGAAGACTTTTTAAAAACCAGATATGGGCAACAGGAGTGGCCAGAGTAATATGCCCCATTCTTTCCCGGCGGACTTTGGACTGAATAACTTCCACACCACACTTCTCGCAAACCACACCCCGGTGCTTCATCCTTTTATAGCGACCGCACAGGCATTCGTAATCCTTTACCGGCCCAAATATTTTCGCGCAAAAAAGCCCATCCCTTTCCGGCTTAAATGTCCGGTAGTTGATTGTTTCCGGTTTCTTCACTTCCCCGTGAGACCAGGAAAGAATCTTCTCGGGCGAAGCAATGGAAATCTTCATAGCATTGAATCTAATGGGGTTTTTTGGTTTTTCAAAATAGCTGAAAACGTCTTCCACAGCTTATTCTCCTGTACGGTTAAAAACTTAAGTGTAACTTATGAACCAATTATTGTTCTTCAACTAATTCCACGTCTAATCCGAGACTTTGGAGCTCCTTGACCAGTACGTTAAAGGACTCCGGCAAACCGGGTTCAAATGTATGTTCACCCTTGACGATAGATTCGTAAATTCTTGTCCTGCCCGCCACATCATCCGACTTAACCGTGAGAAATTCCTGGAGGGTATAGGAAGCGCCATAAGCTTCCATTGCCCATACTTCCATCTCCCCGAGTCTCTGCCCGCCGAATTGAGCTTTGCCGCCCAGGGGCTGCTGGGTTACCAGCGAATAAGGTCCGATGGAACGAGCGTGAATTTTATTGTCAACCAAGTGGTGCAGCTTTAACATGTAGATAATGCCAACTGTAACTTCCTGATCAAACGGATCACCGGTTCTGCCATCAAAAAGCACTGTCTGCCCTGATTGCGGCAATTCCGCCATAGTTAATAAATCACTGATCCTGCTTTCCGGACAACCATCGAAAACGGGGCTCGCCACCAGCATTCCTTTTTTCAGACGGCCGACAAACTTCTTTGTATCTTCAGCGGAAGCCTGATCAATATATTTATCAAAATCGGGCGACGAGTAAGTTTTTTTCAACTCACTCCTGATGCTGCTCAAGGCTATTATTTTTTTCTAAAAGCTCATTTAAACCCTCGCCGATCGTTTTTGCGGCCCAGCCCAGGTGTGTTTCTAAAATCTGGCCAATGTTCATCCGCGAAGGTACGCCCAGAGGGTTCAGAACGATGTCGACGGTGGAACCATCCGCAAAATAAGGCATATCTTCTTCCGGCAGTATTCTGGACAAAACACCCTTGTTACCGTGCCGTCCGGCCATCTTATCGCCTACGGAAAGCTTTCTTTTGATGGCGACATAAATTTTAACCATTTTGATCACGCCCGGCGGAAGTTCGTCACTGGCCTTAATCTTTTCCAGTTTTTCTGCAAAACGAGCCTCAACGAAATCAATTTTGCGCTCGAGCAACGAAAGAATATTGTTCAATTTTTCTTCAGTGTTGTCATTCTCCGCAATAGTAATTTCTTTCCAGTACGTGAAGGGTATCTCCGACCATATTTCTTTTGTAATTTTGTCACCCTTCTTGATAAGGGTTTTCTTCTTGGCATCGATAATTTTCGCAGCAACCGTTTTCCCAACGACAAGCTTGGTAATATCCTTTCTAACCGTTTCGGCCAGAATATGGATTTCATCGTCCTTGTCCTGAGTTAACTGTTCGATGGCATCTGCCTCGATCGCCTGCGAACGCAAATCCCTATCCGCGCCTTTTCGAGTGAATATTTTGACATCAACAACTGTACCTTCCACTCCGGGAGGCACGCGTAAAGATGTATCGCGGACATCGCTGGCCTTTTCTCCGAAAATTGCCCGCAAAAGCTTCTCTTCGGCTGATAGTTGGGTTTCTCCCTTGGGTGTGATTTTGCCGACGAGAATATCGCCCGGTTTGACCGAAACTCCGATGCGGATGATACCGCTTTCATCAAGATTACGGAGTGACTCTTCACCTACATTAGGAATATCCCGCGTAATTTCTTCTTTCCCCAGCTTCGTATCGCGGGCCATTGTTTCAAATTCTTCAATATGAATAGACGTATAAACGTCTTCTCTAACAATTCGCTCACTGACAAGAATCGAATCTTCGTAGTTGTAGCCGCCCCAAGACATGAAGGCGACCATAACATTCCGGCCAAGGGCCAGTTCGCCATTGTCCGTCGCCGGCCCGTCGGCAAGAATTTCTTTTTTATGGACCCGGTCACCAATATCGACAATCGGTTTCTGGTTAAAGCAGGTATCCTGATTCGAACGCTGATATTTAGCCAGTGTATAAATATCCACTCCCGTATCGATGCCGTCTTCTTCCGGATGATCAGCTTTCACTATGATTCTCGAAGCATCAACGCTTTCGACAATACCTGCTCTTTTAGCAGACAGAACAGCACCGGAATCACGGGCGACAATTGCTTCCATACCGGTACCAACAACAGGCACTTCCGGACACATCAACGGAACCGCCTGCCTCTGCATGTTTGACCCCATCAGCGCCCGGTTGGCATCATCATGTTCCAAAAACGGAATTAGAGCGGCCGCCACGGAGACAAGCTGATTGGGTGACACGTCCATCAATTTAATCTCTTCCGGCAAAACAGAAATAAAATCATCGCCTTTTCTGACGGAAATCAACTCTTCCATAAACTTGCCGCTTTTATCGAGCGGGCGGTCGGAAGGGGCGATGATCTGGTTTTCTTCTTCAATAGCGGTCATGAAGCGGATTTCATCCGCTACACGGCCATTTTCCACTATTTTGTAGGGAGTTTCGATAAAGCCAAACTCATTAACGCGCGCATAAGTGCTTAAAGAAACGATCAGACCAATATTAGGACCTTCCGGCGTTTCCACCGGACAAATACGGCCATAATGCGTATTATGAACGTCCCGCACTTCAAAGCCTGCGCGCTCCCGCGTTAAGCCTCCGGGCCCCAATGCCGATAAACGGCGCTTGTGAGTGATTTCTGAAAGAGGATTTGTCTGATCCATAAACTGTGAAAGCTGACTGGAACCATAAAACTCGTTGACAACCGCAGAGACTGGCTTGGCATTAATTAAGTCATGGGGCATCATTGTTTCGATGTCCTGCAAGCTCATCTTTTCCTTGATGGCTCTCTCCATGCGCACCAGACCGATACGATACTGGTTTTCGATCAGTTCCCCGACTGAGCGCACACGCCGATTTCCCAAATGATCGATATCATCAACGCTGCACTCTCCGACGCCATTTTTTAAATCAACGAGATATTTAACCGCCGCCAGAATATCGTCATTGCGCAAGACCGTAACAGTTGTCGGCACATTTAAACGCAATTTGTAATTCATTTTGGCACGGCCGACATCCGATAAATCGTAAGTTTCCGATTCCGAGAAAAGGCTCTTGAAAAATTTTGTAGCCGTCTCGGGAGTAGGCGGGTTGCTCGGACGCAAGCGGCGGTATATTTCTAAAATAGCATCTTCGGTGGTGTCAATTTTATCCATGAGTAAGGTGTCGCGGATGGCCACGTTATCCAGATCTTCATCCAGATGGATGAATTTCAATTCCGCAATACCCTTTTCTTTAGCAATTTCTAAACCGTTAAGAGGCAGTTCTTCGTTGCAGCGGAAAATAATTTCTCCGGTTTTCGGATCGCGAATATCAGAAGAAAGAATCTTCCCCGTTAGGTCGGCTTCCTTGACGGGAATATGTTTTACACCAGCATCAATTACTTTCTTCAAAAGGGGCTTAGTCAATTTACGCCCTTTTTTAACTATAACTTCCGCACTTTTCGGATCCCTGATATCTTCGGGGGCTTTTTGACCGGACAGAGAGTCATCAACGGCAAAGTAAATCTTTTCACCTTCGATCGTTATCTTTTCAATACTGTAAAAATAATTGAGAATAAATTCTGTCGAATTGTTCATTGCCTTGAGCAAGATGGTTACGGGCATTTTGCGGCGACGGTCAATCCTCATATAAAGGAGATCTTTGGAATCAAATTCCAAATCCAAGCCAGGAACCTCTTATGGGAATGACCCTTGCCGAATAAATCAATTTGCCGCTGGCAACGGTTTTGCCTTTATCATGATCAAAGAAAATGCCGGGTGAGCGGTGCAATTGGCTGACAATTACCCGCTCCGTTCCGTTAACGATAAAAGTCCCATTTTCCGTCATCAACGGAATTTCACCAAAGTAAATTTCCTGCTCTTTGATATCGCGGATCGGCTTTGTTTCATTTGATTCGCGGTTAATCTTGCCGTCACTGAGACGGTCAGTATCAAACACGACCAGCCTGACGACTATCTTCAAAGGAGCGGCATAGGTCATTCCTTTTTGGACGCATTCCCTCACATCATACCGGACATCACCGATCTTATAACTGACAAACTCCAAAGAACATTTCCCGCTAAAATCAGATATGGGGAAAACGCTCTTGAAAGCGCCCTGCAGACCAATATTCGCCCTTTTCGTCGGCGGCAAATCCTTCTGCAGGAATTTTTCATAAGATCGTGTTTGGATCTCGATAAGATTAGGTATATCCAGTGCCTTTTTTACCCGGCCGAAATTTCTTCTAAAATTGCCCATAGCATCCTTAAAATAATATATTTAAATATTATTTATTATTTAATCTCTACTGTTCCGCCAACTTCTTCAATTTTCTTCTTAATCGTTGCAGCTTCATCTTTAGCAACCGCTTCTTTGATCGGTTTGGGCACTCCCTCCACCAAATCTTTGGCTTCTTTTAAGCCCAAGCCCGTAATAGCACGCACAACTTTGATTACCTGAATCTTTTCCGCACCAAAACCGGTGAGAATAGCACTAAATTCAGTCTGCTCTTCTGCCGGAGCGGCGGCAGCGGCTCCGGGTGCGGCTCCGGCGGCCATCATCATGGGAGCAGCAGCAGAAACACCAAATTTTTCTTCTAATTCTTTAACTAAAGCGGAAAGCTCTAATACGGTCATTCCTTCAATGAATTCTACTACATCTTCTTTTGTAATTTGATTTGCCATATTCAATATACCTCTCTGTATGTTTGATTAATTTAATGCTTTTTTCTTATCACAATAAGCATTGAGCACTTGAACAAAATTTCTCGGTACGCCGCTTAACACTGTCACCAGTGATGTCGGCACCGCTGCCATAACAGAAACCAATTTCCCAAGTAGAACCTCTCTGCTGGGTAACTCTGCCAGAGTCGTAAGATCACTCTTGTTTAAGATTTTGCCATCCAGCACACCAATCTTGATTTCCAGTTCGGGATTTTTCCTGGCGAAATCAATAAGAGCCTTTGTCGGCTCTACTGGATCTTTATAGCTCAAAACAACAGCTATGGGCCATTTGAAATGATCGGCAAGTATGCTGAATGCTGTTTCCTTCGCAGCAATATCCAAAAGTGTGTTTTTCACAACTTTCAGCTCAGCATTAGACTTGCGGAGCACATTTCTCAGTGCTTCCATTTTCTCGACATTCATTTTGCTGTAACTGGTTAAAACGCCGAGATTGGCTTTTTTGAGTTTTACCTGCAGTTCGGATACAATTTGCTCTTTCGTTCTCCGATCCAATATATCAGCCTCCTTTCAATATTATTTTATTATGCACGAGGCCGGAGAATATAGCCACATACAGAATAAAAACGGTAACCTTTCCTTCAATCCGATGCCCGTTTTCTAAAAATTGTTTACCTTAAATAAAGCAACTCTTTTCATTCCACGAGTCTCGGCAGGCCTCATTACGTTTAAACTTCTGTACCTGCTATCTTCGACCTTTTATCTTTAAAATATCATTTTCTACACTTAAGCCGTTGCCCAAAAATAACTTGGTCAAATAACCTTTGGGAACGGCATAAGGATCCGTAACGAAATCCAGTAAGCGAACAGCTTATTTCGTAACGGCTCCTAAGCGCTCTTAATATCGAGCGGATCAACTTTCACACCGGCGCCCATTGTACTGGAAAGGGAAACGCTTTTAATATAGATCCCCTTGCTGGCAGAGGGTTTTAATTTGATAATTGTTTCCAGCAAAGCTTGAATATTCTCCTGCAATTTTTCGGCGCCAAAAGAAACTTTCCCGACGGGAGAATGTACAATTCCCGCTTTTTCCACACGAAATTCAACCTTACCGGCTTTAAGTTCCTTCACGGCGTTGCCCACTTCAAAAGTAACAGTGCCGACTTTGGGATTGGGCATCAAACCGCGGGGGCCTAAAATCTTGCCGATTTTCCCCACCGCACCCATCATATCAGGTGTTGCGACAACGCGGTCAAATTCAAACCAGCCGCCTTTTATCTTTTCAATAATTTCATCGTTACCAACTAAATCGGCCCCGGCTTCCAGGGCTTCTTTTTCCTTTTCACCCTTGGCAAAAACCAGCACTCTGACTGTTTTACCCAAACCGTTGGGCAAAACAACGCTTCCCCTGACCATTTGATCGGCATGGGCGGGATTAACTCCCAAACGGACGGCGGCATCCACTGTTTCATCAAATTTGACGCCGGCCATTGATACAACCATTTCCGCTGCCTCTTTCAGAGTATAACGCTTAGTTGGCTCAACCTTTGCTTTTGCTGCTAATATACGTTTGCCTCTTCTTAACATAAATAAACCTCGTTTTTATTAACCTGCGACTTCGATCCCCATCGACCTAGCCGTACCGGCAATTATTTTGATGGCGCCTTCGATATTTACGGCATTCAAATCATTAAATTTCAATTCGGCAATCTCTTTTACCTGTTTTGCCGTAACTACTCCCACTTTTTCTCTTTTGGGATCACTTGCCCCCTTGGCTATTTTCGCCGCCTGCTTGAGCAACACTGAAGCCGGCGGTGTTTTAGTAATAAAGGTAAATGACCTGTCGGCATAAACGGTAATAACGACAGGAATGATCATTCCTTCCTGTTTTTGTGTTAATGCATTATACGCCTTGCAAAATTCCATAATATTGACGCCGTGCTGACCTAATGCCGGACCGATCGGGGGCGACGGTGTCGCCTTTCCAGCCTTAATCTGCAATTTGATACTTGCAATAACCTTTTTTGCCATAATGATCACCCTGATCTTGAGATTTTTTAGGCCTAAAAAAGCCTGTTCTAAAAATATTTATCCTTGCATGACCTGAATAAAATCCAACTCCACGGGAGTCGGCCGGCCAAAAATACTGACAATAACACGCAGTTTTCCTTTTTCCGGCTTTACCTCATCAATAACGCCGTCAAAATTCGTAAATGGTCCGTCAATTATTTTTACATGATCGCCGACATCGAATTTAAACTTCGGTTTGGGTTTTAAAGTTCCTTCATCAATTCTGACCTTTAAATTTTCGACATCTTTGTCGGAAATAGGCGAAGGTTTATCTTTACTGCCAATAAAACCGGTAACTTTGGGAGTGTCTTTAACAATATGCCAGGTCTCATCATTCATTTCCATCCGGACAAGAATATAGCCCGGAAAAAATTTGCGTTTGGAAGTTTTCTTTTCCCCGGATATCAATTCCACGACGTCTTCTTCGGGAATCAGAATATCGGAAAAATAAGCCTGGGCATTAGCAAGATCAACTCTTTCCTGCAGACTTATTTTAACTTTGTTTTCGTATCCCGAATAGGTGTGAACGACGTACCATTTAAAAGCCATTTTGCTAACCTAAAATTAATTTAATCAGTTTAGCCAAACCGAAATCAATTATACCGAAAAAAATCGCCATAACAAAAACGACTATTATTACGACCAGTGTGGATGCCATTGTTTGCTTGCGTGACGGCCAAGTAACCCGTTTGAGCTCAGCTTTGGCATCATTGAGAAAAAGCATTATCTTTTGCATCAATAATTTGATTTTTTCCATTTTCCAACCTTTACTAAAAGGAAAAACTGGCAGGCCAGGAGGGACTTGAACCCCCAGCATCCGGATTTGGAGTCCGGCGCTCTATCCATTAGAGCTACTGGCCTGTTTACTTTGAGTCAAATTTACTTGGTTTCCCTGTGCAACTTGTGCCCCCGGCAAAACTTACAATACTTCTTCAGCTCCAGGCGGTTTTGCATAGTACGCTTGTTTTTTGTTGTTGTGTAATTCCTTTGCTTGCAGTCCGTACAAGCTAAAATAATATTATTCCGCATAACTCTCCCTTAAGCCGTCATCAAATAATAACTATAACAACGCAACCGGCATAAGGGGCCATAACGAAATGGTCTTGCCATAACCTGAAGGCCACAAGACCCGCAGGGTGGTCATTTCTTATGCCCCCTAACTGGAGCCCACGACCAGGATTGAACTGGTGACCTCATCCTTACCAAGGATGTGCTCTACCGACTGAGCTACGTGGGCGAGGTTGCTCTAGGCTTTTCGCCCTACAACTAAACTAAAAAGCTTGGAGCGGGAAACGGGATTCGAACCCGCGACCCTCAGCTTGGAAGGCTGACGCTCTAGCCACTGAGCTACTCCCGCTAATTTACACTTCAAATATTCTGGTGGAGGGGGGAGGATTTGAACCTCCGTAGGCTTCGCCGGCAGATTTACAGTCTGCTCCCTTTGGCCACTCGGGAACCCCTCCATCATATTAAATATATCGGAACTGGAGCTGGCGATGGGACTCGAACCCGCAACCTGCTGATTACAAATCAGCTGCTCTACCGATTGAGCTACGCCAGCGAACCCTCAACTCAATTTAACCTTTTATATCAACGGCTTACAAATTCAAGCACCAAGAAACAATCGCACATATCCGCGCGAATTGCCGACTCTAATTTTTATGGCTGTGTTTGTCAAGGTAAATTTTTATTTTTTTATAAAAACCGATTCCGGGTTGGATAATTTTCCGATTAATCTGTATCGCCAAAATAATCCGCTGAAAAAATATAAATTTCCGTTTCTGAATTCATCCAGTCTTCCGCCGACAGACCGGCCTTATAACAAGTTTCCCGAAGAAATGTTTCCCTGTCCCAACCATACTCAACTGCCACTTGCGGCAGCAGCAGACCGGAATTATATCCCCGAACAATATATAAACCGTGCTTCCCTACCTCAATATCGTTAATATTCTTAATACGTTGCAATGGACTCAAGACCGATATTTCCAGGGACAGGTCTTTAAGTTCCTCGGCCTGCAGCGCCGGAAAACGCGGATCGTGAAAGGCAGCAGCAACGGCCATTTCCTGCACGGTTTCCCAAAGCGGCTTGACTGCTTTGATGTAACCGATACACCCCCGCAAATGACCCCTTTTTTTCAACGTAACAAAGGCACCTCTTTTTTCTTTCAGTGTTTCCGAATCAACCGTTATCTTGGGTACATTCTTATTATTAACTTTGCCGGCAATAGTTTTTTTAACGATATCCAGCAGAGTCGCTTTTTCTTTGGGGGTCAGTTCCATTGCGCAATCCTCCTATTCATAAAATACTGCCGACGCATATCCAACCACTGAACTTTTATCTCCGGTTACATCTCCCGAATTAGCATATTTCAGCAATTTTGACTTTTCAGCGCCCATCTTTTGCGCCACCAGCATCGCCACAGCCATTGGTCCGCCGCCGCAAGCCTCGCAAATATCGCTATCCAAGCTTTTTAAAAGCCCGGCTGCATCACCGCTTTGTAAATACTGGAGAGCTACGGCATCCAACTGCGAGGCCTTGTTATAATTATGAAAATGGGATAAATCAGAACTGCCCACAATCAGTATTTTTTTACCTTTTATAGCCTGATAAATCGCCTCCGCCAGTTCATAACAGGTGTCGGCTCTCTGATCTCCCATCACCAGAGGTACAAAGGAAAAATCCCCCAGGGCAACCTGCAGAAAAGGCAGCTGAATTTCCAAAGAATGTTCCTGGATGTGAGCTGCGGGAAGGTCATGGACAATTCCGCTGAAATTACTAATATGATCAGCTAAATGCTCGGCAACAGGAACAATCCCCAAAGGCGTCTCATACCCGCCTCTGCGATAAATAGACGCCCCGGAGAAAGCCACGCGATGACTGGGGCCAACGATGACGACGGCATCGTAATTCCTGCCGGAAATAAGCTTGTACGCATAGGCGGCCACCAGTCCGGAATAAACGTAGCCGGCATGGGGTGCAACCAGGCCTGAAATCTCTCCCGGCAAATCGAAATCAGGCACCGAAGCAAAATAATTTTTAATATCCTGCTTCAGGGCAGAAGCATGACCCGGGTACCAGGAACCGGCTATTGCCGATTTTCGCACGGCTGCCATGTGCGTTTCTCCATTTTATCGATAATGCCAGACTGTCCCTTGCGGCATATCCAGAACATCAACATTTAACGCGGCCAGTTGAGACCTTAAAATATCGGCCTCCTGCCAATTATGCGCCCGTCGCGCAGCTTCTCTGCGCGTAATTAAATTCTGTATTTCCTGCGATGCGGTCAACACATCAAAATTCATCACTCCGATAACTTCATTGATCTTTTTCAGCGCCGCCAATATCTTCCGGCTGTCATCCTGATTGATTGCTCCCCGGCTTAACGATAAATTTATTTTACCGATAAAATCAAAAAGCACAGCCAGGGCAACGGCTATATTCAAATCATCATCCATGGCGGCCGCAAAACCGTTTTTAAGATCGTAAATCAACTGATCCAGCTCCGGACAGCCAATGCCGTCATTATTCAACAGCATTAAGCCGGCAAACAAACATATCAAGCCTCCGGACATTATTCCTCGCCGTTGCCATTGCTTCTTCAGAATAATTAAGCGGCTTGCGATAATGCACTCCCAACAAAAAAAACCTTACATCTCTTCCCGTGTAGCCACTCCGGAACAATTCCGATAAGGGCAGGGCATTATTTAAGGAACGCGACATCTTTCGGCCTGCAACCATCACCAATTCGGCATTGAGCCAGTAATTTGCGCCGCTCTTGCCGGTCAAAGCTTTGTTGATCGCTAAAATATTTTCACAATGCGGGAAAATTTCATCAACGCCGCTGATATTAATATCATAAAGCGCACCCAGATATTTATGAGAGATCGCCGCGCACTCAATATGCCAACCCGGCCGGATGTTGCCCCATTTTGTTTTGTGATATATGCCCCTTTTCAACTCTCCCAAGCTTGCCCTTTTTAAAAGGGCAAAGTCCATCGGGCTATCTTTCTCATAATCATCCAGGTCAATGGTTTTTGCCTGTCGGGTTTTTCGCAAATTCACATTGGAAAGAACCCCGTAATCGGCTAATTTGGATATGTCGTAATACACCGAGTGCAACTTCTCATATGCATAGTTCTTATCGACTAATTTTTCGACTATTTTCAGCATCTCCTCAACATTTTCCGAAGCTTTAACGTAAATGTTATTTCGGCAAATATTCAAGGATTCCACATCCTGCAAAAATATTTTACAATATTTATCCGTGTAACCGGCCAGCTCCATGCCCTCTTTTTCCGCGCCTTTTACCGATTTATCTGTGAGATCGACCAGATCCACTATATGCTTAACCGCATAACCCTGATACGTCAAATAGCGGCAAACCAAATCGGAGACAACCAGGCGCCGGTAATTTCCCATATGCGGCGCGTCGTGGACCGTCGGCCCGCATGTATGCATGAGAATTTCTCCGGATGAAACAGGCTTAAAAAAAGTTTTTTGGCGTTGCAGGATATTGTATAGACTGAAAGTCGATACTTCTTCTTTGACGGCGAATAATTCCGTGCTTAAATACCTCTCTCCGCTGTCCGGGAAAATGACCACGATCATCCCTTCCTGCATCTGCATCGCTTTTTGCGCAGCAATGAACATCGCGGCGCCGGAACTCATGCCGGCCATAATCCCCTCTTCACGGGCCAGTCTGCGGGCCATGACAAAAGCATCCTCATCCTGAATATTCACCTTTTCGTCCAGGCACTTTTTATCAAATATACCCGGCCGGTAAGACTCCCGCATATTCTTCAGACCCTGGATCTTGTGCTTCAAATATGGTTCAACACCGATAATTTTGATTTGCGGATTTAATTCTTTGAGCCTGCGGGAAATTCCCATGGCGGTGCCGGTAGTGCCGAGACAAGATACCACCATGGTGACGGCACCTTCAGTTTGATCCCAGATTTCCTGAGCTGTTCCATAATAATGAGCGGCAATATTATCTTCATTATTGAATTGATCGGTGCCAAAATATTTGCCGGGGTTTTCGCGGAGCATTTTATAGGCCACCTCAATAGCGCCGTCAGTTCCCTGATTTGCCGGCGTATAATGCAGTTCAGCCCCCAGAGCGCGTAATATCTTCTTCCTCTCTTCACTGGCCGACTCCGTCAACGTCAGGCATAATTTATAACCTTTAGCCGCGGCAATCATGGCCAGACCGATGCCGGTGTTGCCGCTGGTCGCTTCCAGGATAATTTTATCAGGTGTTAACTCCCCTCTTTTCTCAGCCCGCTCAATCATGAATAACGCGGTACGGTCTTTTATTGATCCGCCGGGATTGGCGCTCTCCATTTTCGCCATGATCCTTACTTTTTTATTGGGATTGAGCCGGCAGATTTCGACCAGTGGTGTATTGCCGATACTATCAATAATGCTCTTATAATTTTTTTGCATAAATTGTTAATACCTTAAAATGAAAGCCTCAGACGAATCGGCTCTTCCGCTGTATTAAGAATAATTCCGGATGTGTTTCATGAAACATTGAGGTACTAGCTGTCCATTTTAGGGATGGGAATTTTAAAAAACTGAACGCCTTCCTCCCTTAAACTTGCATCTTCCTGTGGAGTTGTCGTTCCTTTGATATTGCGTTTTTCCTCTTCCCCGTAATGAATCTTTATGGCAACTTCGGCAAATGAATTGCCGACATCTTCAAAGTTTTTATCAATATACTGATGAAGCGCCTGCAGGGTTTTTAGCGTGGAATTTCCCTTTTCCTCCCCTTTTCCGGCGGAACGGAAATCTTTTCCCGCAATCGTAACTGAAGATGGCACTATATTGACTCGACAGCTATTGCAAGTCGGACAAGCCACAAGTTTTTGCGAATTTTGATCAATAAAGGCCTGTCGATCCTTAAACCAGCCGTCAAATTTATGCCCGTTTTCACATTTCAAGTCAAAAATTATCACTTTTCTCACCTTTTTGCTTATGAAGATAAGTTATATTATCATGCCGCCCTGTAAAAAACAATTAAGTACATAAATACCGCAGAAGACGAGTGACTTCATGCCGGAAAATCATGCCTTACAATCCCCTTGCTGAAGAATAAATTCGAGCCCGAATAAAAAAAAGTGGACATTTAGAAATAAATTCTATATCGTCCGTGCCACGTCGGGATGTGGCCCAGCTTGGTAGGGCACTGCGTTCGGGACGCAGGAGTCGCGCGTTCAAATCGCGCCATCCCGACCATTTTCATCTCCAAATCAGGCCAAGTTTAAGTTAATTAACCGACAACCGAAGCCATTTTAAAGATCGGCAAATACATCGCGATAATCATGCCACCAACGATTCCACCCAGAAAAACCATCATAATCGGCTCTAAAAGGGCGGTCATTGCTGAAACTGCCGCATCAACTTCGTCATCGTAAAAATCGGCGATTTTGCTGAGCATGGTATCCAAGGCTCCCGTCGCTTCACCGACAGCAATCATCTGCACCACCATTGGCGGGAAAATACCAGTTTCCATTAGCGGTTCCGCTATTGTCCGTCCTTCGCTGATGCTCTGGCGCGTTTTTATCAGGGCGGCTTCGACCACCACATTGCCCGAAGTTTTACTGACGATATTCAATCCTTCCAGAATGGGAACGCCTGAATTCATCATGGTGGAAAGCGTTCGGGAGAATTTTGCCACAGCCACTTTTTTCAGCAGCGGCCCGAAGATCGGGGCTTTGAGCAGCAGAGAATCTATGGTCCAGCGCCCTTTTTCCGTTTTATAAAATCTGCCGAAGGCCACAACAACTGCAACTATCACACCGGCCATGATCCACCAATAACTCTGGGCAAATGCGCTGGCATTTACCAAAAATTGGGTGGGGCCGGGAAGCTCCCCGCCCATGCCTTCGAACATCTTCTGAAAGACGGGAATGACTTTGAGCAGTAATAAAGCGACAACACCGATGGAAATAGCCAGAACAGCAACAGGATAGGTCATCGCTCCCTTGACCTGGCTTTTCAGCTTCATTGCCTTTTCCATATAGCTGGAAAGGCGTCCCAATATAACATCCAAAATACCACCGGCCTCGCCGGCGGCAACCAAATTGACAAAGAGATCATCGAAAACAGCCGGATGTTTCCTTAATGCATCGGTTAAGCTGGCGCCGCTCTCTACATCCTCCTTCACTTTCTTAATAATTTCTTTAAAGGTTTTGTTTTGTTCCTGCTGGTTCAAGAGATCCAGACATTGAATAAGCGGCAAACCGGCGTTAATCATGGTGGAAAAGATGCGGCAGAAGACAACAACATCTTTCTCGGCAACTTTCCCCTTTAAAAAAGGCAAATACTCCGAAATGTCTTTGGGTTTCTTTTTTATGGCAATCGATTTAAATCCCTGTCTGCGCAAGAGTCCGCGGACAGCCAGTTCATCTGCCGCTTCCATCTCTCCCTTTTTAGCTTCATTTTTTCTGGTCGTACCTTCCCAAACAAAAACTGGCATATTTAAATTATCCTTTCTTCACCGGGACAATATTCATGTTAATCATTATAAACTATATACCATGTTAATTCAACCAGTTAAATATTAAGAACATAAATCTCAGCTGCCGTGGCAAGCGGTAAATTGTCTATCAGCATCATCCTTTGCTGGAATTATCTTATTTTCTCCCTATTATCCGGCGGCGTTGATTGAATATTTCGTACTGGATTATCCCGGCAGCAACAGAGACATTCAGGGAATCGAAACTTCGCTGCAGAGGAACAGATAACAAAAAGTCGCATTTCTTTTTCACCAGGGGACGGATCCCTTTTGCTTCTCCGCCTAACACCAAAGCAACATGGCAGTTAAAGTCCAATTCCTGCAGATTACCGCCATCGTGCGCATCCGCCCCAAAAACCCAAAACTTTTTTTCTTTCAAATAATCGATGGTCTGCGCCAGGTTAGTGACTCTGGCAATGGGCAATTGCTGCGCTGCGCCGGCAGAAGCTTTGACCACTGCGGCAGTAACGGATGCAGCCCGATCAGCCGGGATTACTACTCCGTTGGCCCCCAGACAATAAGCTGTCCGAATTATCGCCCCCAGATTCTGGGGATCCATAATGCTATCGAGGATTAAAATCAGGTCCAAGCTAAATTGCGGACTGCGGTTTCCCAGCAAATCATCTAAGCCCGAATAAACAAAAGCGGGGCGGAGTCCTGCAACTCCCTGATGATCGGAGTTGCCGACCAATTCATCGAGGTATTGCCTGGTTTGAAATTCAACAGGAATGTTTTTTTGGCGGGCGGCTTCTATAATTTCCGTCAGGCTTGATCCGCTTTTGCCAGACGCCACAATCACCTTTGCCAACTCAGTTCGCAGCTGCCGGAGGAGAATCTTGATCGGGTTTATACCGTAAATTATCTCCATACATTACCCGTAATCTCCGCTGCGCATTGCTTAAGCGGCAGTCATCCCGGTGGCGATCTCCTGAACAATATTCCGGCAGGCTGCCTGGGGATCGGCTGCTTGCCGAATCGGCCTGCCGACAACTATGTAGTCAGCGCCCAACTTTACGGCCTCCAGGGCGCTGAGAGTTCTTTTCTGGTCATCCTTTACCGTTTCGAGCGAACTGCGAATGCCCGGGGTCACAATGATAAAATTCTTACCCAGCCGGCTGCGCAATTCCGCAATGTCCTGCGGAGAAGCAACAACGCCGTCAGCGCCGGCATCTTTAGCCAGACGAGCCAGATGCAGCACCTGGGCATTGGCGCTTTTTGCAAATCCTATTTCCCGGAGGTCGGCATCATTCAGACTGGTTAATACCGTCACAGCCAGAACAATCGGTTTAGCCTGACCGTTTTTTGCGGCCAAAGCCTCGACAGCCCGGACTGTTTCCGAAATCATTCTGCTGCCGCCGGAAGCATGCACGTTAAACATATCAACACCCAGCTTGACGGCAGATTCGGCGGCACGCGCAACAGTATTGGGAATATCATGAAACTTGAGATCCAGAAAAATCCGCTGGTTTCTTTGTTTAATGCAATCGACAATTTTCGGGCCGACCGCTGTAAATAACTCCTTGCCGACTTTAAACATGCCGACATGGCCGGACAGGAGCTTAATCCATGATAATGCTTCGTCCAGACTTGCGGCGTCAAGCGCAAAGATTAATTTATCGACTGCCTGCTTATTCGAGATATTCTTCATCGCCAATGAACTCAGTATTATCAGGAATTGGTTTGAAATCTTCCTTTGCCCCTTCCAGATATTCCGGATGGGCATAGTTAACCTTGCCTGCGGCAATTTCGCGCAGCGCCAGCACGACTTCTCTGTTTTTGCTCTGCAGCAGCGGCTTCGCTCCTTTTAATAAAAGGCGCGCCCGTTTTGATGCCAGCGATACCAGACCAAATCTCGTCTTGGCAACCAGTAAAGAATCTTCCACAGTAATTCTGGCCATATCTTTTAGAACCTCCCTGCAACCACTTTTATTATTTATTCATAAATTTTTTTATTTTACTTTGCAAATTGCTTCTTTTACACCCCTGGGCAATATAAATCGACAGCAATTGATGGACAGCCGTTTCCAGGTCATTGTTGAAAATCACATAATCATACCAGGAAATTTCTTTCAATTCGCTTTCCGCCTGGGCATATCTGGCCCGGATGACAGCTGATTCTTCATGACCGCGTCCTTCCAAGCGCAGGAGAAGTTCTTCCCGCGACGGCGGCAGAATAAAAACATAGATACCGCCGCGGAATTTTTGTTTAATCTGTTTTGCGCCGCGCGGTTCAATATCCAGCAAAACGGTTGTCCCTTTTGCTAAAGATTCTTTCATCGTCCTTATGGAGGTGCCATAAAGATGGCCGTAGCTTTCCGCCCATTCCGCAAAATCACCCTGGTCCAAACGTTCCTGAAATTCTTGGCGGGAAATAAAAAAATAATCTTTCCCCTCCACTTCACCGGGCCGCGGTGATCGCGTTGTATAAGAAACGGAAAATTGAATTTCCGGACAGGCCTGTAAGAGACGCCGGCAAATGCTGCTCTTCCCGGTGCCCGATGGCGCGGAAACAACTATAAATTTTCCTTTATCCATAATTTACTCTATGTTTTGCGCCTGTTCGCGCAGTTTGCCAAGCTCGCTCTTTGCTTCAATCACCTGACGGGCGATTTCCGCGTCGTTACTTTTCGATCCGATCGTATTAATTTCCCGGTTCATTTCCTGCAGGAGGAAATCAATCTTTTTGCCTTCTGCCTCTGCACTCTGCAGCAGCGTAACAAACTGGCCAATATGACTGTGCATCCGCACTATTTCTTCGGTTATATCACTTTTTTCGGCGAGGATGGCCGCTTCCTGGGCCAGCCGCGATTCATCTATGACACATCCGGCCGTAAGTTCCTTTATTCTTTCCGCCAAACGCCTTTGATATTCAAGAATAACTTGCGGCGATCGGGCATTGATCGTCCCCAGGATACCCTTGATTAAATCCAGCCGCTGCTTCATATCCTGATAAATAGCTAAGCCTTCCTCCTGCCTCATCGAGACCAGCATATCCAGAGCTTCTTCCAGGGCAGCGGCAATCTTTTTTAAAACATCCGGCTGAATTTCAGTTTCGGCAGGCTGGGAAAAAATATCCCGAAAGCCAACCAGAGTTTTCAGTCCAATTTCCTCCGTCAGGCCAAACTCATTTTTCAGGCGTTGCAAAGCGGCAAAATAATTCCGGGCAATATCCAGGTTCACTATCGCCTCCGCGGCGTTGGTGCTCCCTGCTTCCAGACGGATAAACACCTCCACTCTTCCCCGCTTTATCTTCTCGCCGATTTTCTTTTTAAATTCCAATTCCAGAGGGGACAGAGCCTGCGGCATGCGCAAAGATATTTCCAGAAAACGGTGATTGACAGATTTAAATTCCACAACAATATTTCTGTCCTGCCCCGTGGTTTCCACACGCCCGTAGCCTGTCATGCTTTTGATCATTTATACACCTAATCTTTATTAAAAAACAACCCTCTGGTTCCCGAATAGCTTCGTCCTGTACCTACAGGACTTCGCTTTCGGGATCAATTCCACTTACGCCTCAAGCTTCGCTATGCTCGCTTTCAGCGAGTGTCATTGACTTTAACTGCAATAAATATTCTGCTCTTATTTTATCGAGCATTGCCAGCTGCTTTTCATCCGCGTAGTCCGGATAGGTCCACGGCAAAGAACAAAATTTCTTGTTCTGATAGAACAACGTCAAATCGGCGTAAATACCATCGCGTAAATAAGGCCTGTGTGAATAACCTTTTCCGGTAGCCAGAATCAGATGGCTTTTGGATATATAACCGGGATCAATATTGACCTGCCGTTCGCCGTCAATCGGTAAATACAGTTTTCGATATCATTGGTGGCCAGCTTAATATCCGGCAGCAACTCGGGCCTTACCAGTTTTTCCATGGACAAAAAACGCCGGACTAAATTTTCACCCATTTCCCGGCAGTAATAATCCGTATAATCAAAAGGCACCGGGTCGCTGATAAAATCAGGTTGTCCGTAATATGCGGTCAACTTTGCTATGGTTTCATCCAGTTTCGGAACTGTTGCCGCAAAAACACTGAATATTAATTTTACTGGTTCCGCGGAAGTCGGTTTGCTCATAAACCTCGTATTAACTCTTCCTGCGAAACCGTAGCGGTTCCCACTTTACCCACCACAATGCCGGCGGCCTGGTTGGCCAGACAGGTTGCTTCCTGAAGATTGGCTTTGGACGCCAGACTCAGGGCAAGCACACCGATAACCGTATCCCCCGCGCCCGTAACATCATAAATCTCTTTGGCCTGAGCCGAAAAGTAAGTATGGGTAATCTTCTGACCTCTTTCAAAGAGGCTCATGCCTTCTTCGCCCCGGGTAATCAGCAGCGCCTGAAAATTATATTTTTTTAAAAGCGTTTCCCCCACCTGCCGGAGATCATTCTGATCGTTTATTTCCATCCCTGCAGCACGCTGCGCCTCGTGGTGATTGGGAGTAATTACATAAGCTCCTTCATATATGGAAAAGTCGCTTTGCTTCGGATCGAGGCAGATGTATATTTTTGCATCCTGCACAATTTTTCTAATTCCCCCAATCAGTTCCCTCGAAACTACACCCTTACTGTAATCGGAAACAACAACCGCGCCAATTTTCTTTTGCAGTGATTTTACATATCTCCAGTATTTTCCTGGTGCTGGCCGGGGGAATCGGGTTTCTGCTTTCTTTATCAAAACGCACCATCTGCTGGCCATGGGCAACGATTCTTGTTTTTAAAGTAGTCGGCCGCCCTTTTTCGACGACTATACCGTCGGTTTCAATTTTCCGCTGCTGCAATTCCGCAAGCAGCCGTTTTCCGATATTGTCGGCGCCAATAACTCCGGCCACATAACCTTTGCCGCCCATAGCGTAGATGCTGTTGAGCACATTAGCGCAGCCGCCGAGCAAAATACTGTCTTTTTGCACATCCACAACCGGAACAGGCGCTTCCGGAGAAATGCGGGATACCTTGCCCCAGATAAAATGGTCAACCATTATATCTCCGACCACCAATACTCCCGCCCTTTGGAAATTATCGATTATTTCCAAAGCTCTTTTTCTTTTTAAAACACTTTGCATTGTCCTGAAACCTGCGGCGTAAATGATTTATTTCCACAAATGAAAAAAGCGCCAGCAGCGCTTAAACTATCAAAAAGTTTCGCGATGTTATTACCAAGGGCGATATTTGTCAAATATTTTCTATGCTTTTAATGTTCATTTGATATTCATCATTGACTTCATTAGCATAATCAAGTAAAAATTTACCAATAAATTTAATGCCCAAGGAATAATTCGATGATACGTTCTGCGCTTCTTGTTACAGTTGGTGTCGCCATTACCGGATTTATCTCCTTTTGGTGCATCATTATATCTATTATTCCGAATTCCGAAAACAGAATTCATAAGATAGCCAAACTCTGGGCGAAAATACTGCTCTTCATATCCAATACGAAAGTGGAAGTAATAGGCAAAGAAAATATCATCTACGGCAAACCGCAAATTTTTATGGCCAACCATCAAAGTGATTTTGATATCTTTATTGCTCTTGGCCATATACCCGGTCAATTCCGTTGGCTCGCCAAAAAGGAACTTTTCGCCATTCCTATTTTCGGCGCAGCCATGAAAACTGCGGGATATATTGAAATAGACAGGGGAAATCACGAAAAAGCAATGCAGAGCCTGGATGAAGCGGCACTGCGCATCCGGGAAGGAAAATCAGTAATGTCCTTCCCCGAAGGAACAAGAAGCGCCGACGGAGAAATCAAGGCTTTTAAACAGGGGATATTCCATCTCGCCATCAAATCCGGCGTACCGATTATTCCTGTATCAATTATCGGCAGCGGGAAGATCATGCCCAAAAGATCTCTAAAAGTTACCCCGGGCCGGGTGAAATTGATCATCGGCAAACCCGTTGATGTAAAAAGCTATACTATTGAAAACAGGCACGAACTGATCGAGAGGGTTAGAAAAGTCATTATTACCAACTATGACTACTGGAGAGAGGCCGACACCTCAGTCATTAAAGATATGGAAGAGAAAACTTCTGCTTAACCTTTTTCTCCAATGCAATATTAATTTTATGAACGGCCAGTAATGGAACAAAAGCAAGCTGATAACAAGCGAATGCGAGAAATCAAAGGTGCAGTATGCCTCGCCCTGGCTGTTTTTTTGCTTTTGTGCCTGATCTCCTACCATCCGTATGATCCCGTCCCCTTTGTCAAGTTTGTCGCTCCCGATATTCAGCGAATACATAATTTTACCGGCATTGTTGGCTCCTATTTGGCCGGCTGGTTGATCAATCTGTTCGGAATCAGTGCCTTTTTTTTACCATTAATTCTCTTGTTTTGCGCTTTTCAATATTTTTTCCGGGCAGAATTTAAGCTCAGCAAAAGCAATTTATCAGGCATTGTTTTGTTTGCCGTTTCCTTTGCCGGACTGATGACCGCAATTGTTAAAACAGTATCAGTTTATGGAGTAAAATTAAAAGTCGGCGGATCAATCGGCGCAGCGGCAGTCCAGATATTGCTCAACTATTTTAATATTGCCGGCACATATATCCTTTTGATTCTGATTTTAATTGTATCACTGATTTTAATGATCGAAGTTTCCCTGATTACAGTTGCCGGAAATGTATCCCAAAGTTTCTGGAGCATTTTTCAGAACATTAAAGCCAGGATTTCAGCCCTTACTTCCCTGGCTATCAGCAAAATGAAGGTACAGAGCAAACCCGAGCCGGTTATTGAAGACAAAGTGGCCGTACCCAAAAAAGCGAAAATTAAAAAAGTTGAACAGACGCATTTTGATTTCTCTAAAGCTGACGGCAAATTCCAGCTGCCGCCGTTTACCCTGCTTACGGAATCTCAGCACAAAGACACCCGCATCAAGCGGGATTATCTCATCACCAATTCCCGCATTCTGGAAAAGAAGCTGGCTGATTTCGGCGTGGAAGGACGCGTGGTGGAAGTCACGCCCGGCCCGGTAATCACAATGTATGAGCTGGAACCGGCTCCCGGAGTGAAAATCAATAAAATAACCAACCTTTCCGATGACCTGGCGCTGGCGCTGATGGCGCCGAGCATTCGGATTATTGCACCCATCCCGGGTAAATCGGTGATCGGCATTGAAATACCTAACCTGAAAAGGGACCAGGTCTTTCTCAAAGACGTACTCGACAACGATTCTTTCGCGAACTCTTCCTTGCGCCTGCCGATTGCTCTGGGTGTAGATTTTGTGGGCACACCGGTAATCGCCGATTTAACAAAAATGCCGCACCTGCTCATTGCGGGAACCACCGGCTCCGGTAAAAGCGTCGCCCTCAACGCGATGATTTGCAGTATACTCTTTAAAGCCCTGCCCGATGATGTTAAATTTCTCATGGTTGACCCCAAAAGGCTGGAATTATCCTCCTACGAAGGCATCCCGCATTTGATGCATCCGGTAGTCGTTGATCCTAAAAAAGCCTCGCAGGTATTGCGCTGGACTGTGGAAGAGATGGAAAGGCGCTACCGCGTCATCAGTGATCTGGGAGTAAAAAGCATCGATTCCTACAATGAACTGCTCCTGAAAAATCCGAAAGGCAAGGCGGCCGCCAGAGAACTCGCACGGATAGAGAACGATGACGGTTTCGCAGCGAGTATGGATAAGCACAGTCAGCAGATAAACCATGTACGGCTTCCTTATATAGTCGTAATAATTGACGAACTTGCCGATCTGATGATGGTGGCGTCGCGCGATGTGGAAGAATCGCTGACTCGTCTTGCGCAAATGGCCCGGGCGGCCGGAATCCACTTAATCATCGCCACTCAAAGGCCATCGGTCGATGTCATTACCGGCCTGATCAAAGCCAACTTCCCGACGCGCATTTCCTTTCAGGTTTCTTCCAAGATAGATTCCCGCACGATTATCGATCAGCCGGGCGCCGAGCTGCTGCTGGGTTCCGGCGACATGCTTTTTATTCCGCCGGGCACCTCCAAACTTGCCCGCATCCACGGAGCTTATGTTTCCGATGATGAAATTGCCCGCATTGTTGATTTTATTAAAATTCAGGCCCAGCCGGCATATGATGCCTCCATTGAAAATTTTGCCTTGGAAGCAGCCCAGGACAAACAAAATGAAGAAGATTTCGATGTAAAATATGATGAGGCGGTGGCCCTCGTCGGGGAGCTGGGACAGGCATCAATCTCCCTTGTTCAGCGTTACATGAAAATCGGCTATAACCGCGCAGCCCGCATGATCGAGCAGATGGAACGCGAAGGCATCGTCGGCCCGTCCGACGGCGCCAAACCGAGAAAAGTGCTGATCAGAAAGTTGCCCCAGTGAAGGTGACCAAGCCAAAAACAATTCATATCATCAGCCTGGGCTGCCCGAAGAATTTGATTGATTCGGAAGTAATGGGCGGGCTGCTCAGTAAATCCGGCCTGCAAATCGTTCCCCGCCGCGAACTGGCTGATATCGTCATTGTCAATACGTGCGCTTTTATTAATCCGGCCAAGGAAGAAGCTCTCGAAGAGATATTGCTGCTCGCCCGCGAAAAAAAAGAAGGCAGCCGTCAATTTCGTCTTGTCGTCGCGGGATGCCTGGCGCAGCGCTATGGCCAGCAGCTTCTCGCAGAGATACCCGAGGTTGATTTATATGTCGGCACGGGAGAAGTAGGCAATATAACGAGCCCATGTAAGCTCGCTTACGCACCGCGAATGCAAAGCGTGCCGCCATTATCACCAAACCTGATTTTTTAATGACTTCGCGGCATGCACGGATTCTGTCCAATACCTCTGTGAGCGCTTATCTAAAGATTTCCGACGGCTGTTCCAATCGCTGCTCTTACTGTGTCATTCCCGACATCCGGGGCAAAGCCCGCAGCCGGAAGCCGGAAGACATCCTGCGGGAAGCGTCAATGCTGGCAGCCAGAGGCATTCGGGAAATCATTATCACCGGACAGGACACAACAGCTTACGGCAAGGATTTACCGAGCCGCCCTCAACTGCCTGATCTGTTAACCGGGATGACCAGGATAAAGGGAATTGACTGGATCCGGCTTCTCTATGCCCATCCGGCTCACATTACTCCGGAAATGATGAAATCTCTGGCCGGCAGTAAGAAAATCTGCCGCTATATTGATTTGCCTGTCCAGCACATCGACGAGCATATTCTAAAGGCAATGAACCGCAACGTCACCGGCACCGGCATTAAAAAAATCATTGCTCAAGCAAGAGAAATTATTCCCGATGTTGCTTTACGCACGTCAATTATTGTCGGTTTTCCCGGGGAGACACAAAAAAGATTTGACAGGCTTCTCGATTTCATCATCGAGACAAGGTTCGATCACCTGGGCGTTTTCCCCTATTCGCGGGAAGAAGGGACAAAGGCTGCTCTGCTTGCTGCAAGAATTTCGGAGGCGGAAAAAGAACGCCGCCGCGATATTATTATGTATGAACAGGCAGCAATATCGAATAAAATAAATCAAAGCTTAATCGGCACCACGTGCGAAGTTTTAATTGAAGGGAAAAGCGATCGCAGCGATTATGTCTATACCGGCCGCTGCCGCCGGCAGGCCCCCGAGATTGACGGCATCACCTACGTTCAAGGCAGACAGGCCAAAACCGGCGCCATCGTCCAATGCAAAATCATTGACGCTGATGATTACGACCTTTTTGCCCGAATCATTGATTAAATTTAATTATGACAGATCGCTGCTTAATTGTCATTTGACAAGCACCACTACTTTAAATATAGTTTAATCCATCTTCAATAGAGATAAGGTATTAATTCGATGCAAATTCAAGATGTTTTTGCCGCCTACAAAAGCGACCTGCAGCAGATGGAAAAATACCTGGATAAATATCTGACTTCGGAAGTCAGGTTAATCCCCGAGGTCGCTCACCATCTGATTGACAGCGGCGGAAAAAGATTCCGTCCGCTATTGCTCCTCATCAGTTCCCGGCTCTGCGATTACAATGGCGATCACCGTTTCCCGATGGCGGCCGTCATGGAATTTATCCACACTGCATCCCTGCTGCATGACGATGTCATTGACCAGGCGACAATTCGCCGCGGGAAAACCTCCGCCAATAACATCTGGGGAAATGCCGCCAGCGTCCTGGTAGGCGATTTTCTTTATTCCAAGGCATTCAAACTGCTCTCCGAAATCAGCGACATCGCCCTGATCAAACTTATGTCGAGAATCACCAACGTCATGTCGGAAGGCGAAGTTTTTCAACTCATGAAGTGCGGTGATGTCAACATCACGGAAGAAGAGTATCTAAATATAATCGAAAAGAAAACTGCTGTCTGCTGTCTGCGGCCTGTGCCGCCGGGGCTATTCTCGGTTCGGCGCCGCAGAACAGGATTGATGCTCTGTACCAATTCGGTTATAACATCGGCATGGCTTTTCAGATCACCGACGATACGCTGGATTATATGGCCCGGGAGCAGGAATTCGGCAAAGCAATCGGCAAAGACCTGGAAGAGGGCAAAATGACTCTGCCGCTTATTTTTGCCCTCCAGAACGCCACAAAAGAAGAAAAAGACCAGGCCCAAAATCTGATTACCGGCAAGCAGGGCAATGAGAAAGTCATTCCTTTGATTTTGAGCCTGATTAATAAATATCAGGGCATTGATTATTCCCTGCAGAGTGCGGCAAAATATATTAAAGCAGCCCGGGCTCTGCTGCCGATCTTCAATGAACGCCCGGAAATTAATCAGCTCAATGCCGTGGCGGAATATGTTCTTTCCCGACGCATCTGATTTGCATAAGCTCTGCCGGCAAAATCGGCCACGTCAGTGCGGCAGACTGGATTTGGTAACCGAGTATGAGTATGCACCGAACACTGCGCCGATCAATGTCATTATCGCTCGCCCATTCGCCGGCGCCGATCTGTGCAAAGATTGGTCCCGCGCAAGCGCCGGTTGCCGCCCAGCCGATACCAAACATTACTCCGCCGATAACGGTTCCTTTGTTCAATGCCTTCTCTTTCTATTACAATCTCCTGACCGGCCAGTGTCTTCAGTTTAAAATGCCTGATCAGAAAAACTGCAAGCGCCGCAGTTGCGATGGCGGAAAATATTACCAGATACAGGTGTGCCTCTTTAAAGAGAAACATATTCTTGATTCTGAACCAGCTGATCAAGTCCGCTTTGGTCAGTAAGATACCGAAGGCTATCCCCCAAAAAATATATTTTATGTCTTGCATAGCTCTGAGCTCGCTTAATTAAAAAGAAGAAAAAATAATTGAGTATAGATTAATCCGCCAACAAAAAAAGAAATTGTTGCAACCACGTCCCGAGAGCTGCAGAGTTGCAATTCCGGAAATGGTATGGCCTGCCGTGCAACCATTCGCATAACGCGTCCCGAATCCGATCAGAAATCCGCCGGTGAAAAGAAGGATCAATCCTTTCCAGGTATAATATTGCCGGGGTAGAAAATCTATATCGCCGGCACCCAGAAAAAGCTTGGCAGCCAACCCGCCGAGCGCAATGCCAAGTACAAAGAAAAATTTCCAGCGATTTGCTGACGGGTTGTAACCGGAAGCGGCAAATTTTTTTGTGTTCAGTACAATAGAACATATGTGTTGCAACGAGCTGGAGATACCCAATAACTTATTACCGGCAATTAAAAGGGATGGAACAAACAAACCAATCAAAGGACCGGCAATGTACCATGGCCAGACACTGGAAATTGCTTCCATCTAACCTCCACAAGCTGTTCAAAATTTGCGGCGCTAGGAAATAACCGGCGGTTCATAATATTCATCAATATTCCCGGCCCGGTCATTTTTCAAGGCCAGCGGAAGAAAATCCATGATATCTTTGGCCGTAATGCCGTCGGCGCCTTTTTGTAACGCGGCCAGATCACCGGCGTAGCCATGCAGAAAAACTCCTTTGCGTGTTGCCTTATCCGGCGCCAACCCCAAACCGAACATTGCCGCAATGCAGCCGGTCAGGACATCCCCGGAACCGGCGGTGGCCATTCCGGAATTACCGCTTAAATTGATATAGACATTGCCATTGGGCATTCCGATCAAAGAATGGGCGCCTTTTAAAACAATTATGGATTGCAGCTGCTTTGCCTTCTCCTGCAAAATTTCTATCTTATTGGCACTAATGTCCGCTGGAGATTTTCTGGAAAGCTTTGCCATTTCGCCCAAATGCGGGGTCAGGATCGTGGGATTTTTTCGCTTCCGGAGAATTGACGGATCAGCAGCTACGGCAGTAAGGCCGTCGCCATCGATCAGAAGAGGAACTTTGATCCCGGCTACAAGGTCTTTCACCAGCCGCGCTGTTTCCTTCTGTAAAGAGAGGCCCGGTCCGATGACCACCATATCGACATTCTCCGCTGCTGCCAGCAGTTGCTCTTTATTCTTCAGGGCGATGCTTCCGGCGCCGGTTTCCGCCTGCGGCAGATAAACAATTTCACGGCCGTTCTCGGCAATAAAAGGCACTATTGATTGCGGTGCGGCAAGTCGGGCATAACCCCCGCCTGCTTTCAAAAATGACATCGCCGAAAAATAAGGGGCGCCAAAGTAGTTGGCCGCTCCGGCTATAAAGAGCACATCGCCCATCGATCCTTTGTATGCTTCCGCCGGACGCGGCGACAAGGACACACGACTGTTGGTTTCCACCTGAAGTTCACCGCGCCCATAAAGGGAGGGAGGAAAGGAGATATGCGTGGCAAAAAGTTTGCCGCAAAGCTCATAACCGGGATAAAGCATATTGCCGGTTTTCGGCAGACCAAAAGTTACGGTATAGTCAGCTTTGACTGCCCTGCCCATAATTTCACCGGTATTGCCATTAATCCCGGAAGGAATATCCAGAGAGATGACTTTCCACCCGCAACTGTTGATAAGCTGTATGACATCCGCCGCTAATCCTGTTATCTCCCGATCAAGGCCGGTGCCGAATATCGCATCGACAACGACATCGCAATGCAGGATATCCCTGCGGGCATCTCGAGCCGCATTGATTTTTATTATATCAACAGGCAATTTTGCCAAAATTTTCCAATTGGTTTTCGCCGCGCCGCGGTACTTTTTGGGATCGCCGAGCAGGAACACTTTGGCCTTGCCGCCATTAGAATGGATTTGGCGGGCCACCACCAGGCCGTCGCCGCCGTTGTTGCCGGAACCGCAAAATATGACAAATTTTTTGCCGCTGATGCCGATTTCTTTTTGCAGCAGATGAACCGCCGCAAGACCGGCATTTTCCATCAGGATTTCTTCGCTGATCCCCAGCTTTTCCATGGCGTAATGATCCATAGAACGCATTTCATTTACATTGGCTAGCTTCATATATGGCTCCCTATTGGACGACTTTGTAAAAAATATGCTTCCTGACTTTGGGCATGTTTATTTTATTATGACAATATTTTTGAAAAAAGTTTTTCTTTTCAGCCTACTTATAGTACATTTACTGAGTATTTTTTCCAACAAAATTTTTTAGGAAAGATCATGCCGGACATAACTGAATTAATTCAAAAGCGCTTTTCGTGCCGCACTTATGCCGATAAACCGCTGGACGATGAGCTTCTGCGGAAATTGGACTCTCTTGTTGCCGCTGAGCATGCGGGGCCATTTGGCGGCAAACCCAGATTTCAATTAATCAAGCTGGATATGTCCTCGCCCGAAAAATGGAAAAAACTGGGCACTTACGGAGTAATCAAAAACGCGCGGCTTTTTCTGACCGGAGCAATTAAGAAAAGCAGCAAAGCAGTTGTGGATTTCGGCTACTGTATGGAACTATTAATATTAGAGGCAACAGCACTCGGACTGGGGACCTGCTGGATGGCGGGCACTTTCAATGCCGGCGGTTTTGCCCAGGCAATAAACTTGCAGGAAAACGAGTTCCTTCCCGCGGTCAGCCCTGTCGGCTATCCTGCTGACCGCAAATCATTAACCGACAAAATATTTCGCCTCTCCGCCGGATCTGATCACCGAAAGCCCTGGAAGGATATCTTCTTTACGGAAAATTTCTCTACGCCTTTAACTCCGGAGCAGGCCGGAAAATATTCTCCGTGCGCTGGAAAATATTCGCCTGGCACCGTCGGCCTCCAACAAGCAGCCCTGGCGTATTTTACGTGCTGCCGCCGCCAATAATTTTCATTTTTATCTGGAGCGGGCATTTGGCTACAAATTACGGGAAGTTCCCATTCAGGATATTGACCTGGGCATTGCCCTGAGCCATTTTGAGCTCACGACACGCGAACTGGGCCTCAGCGGCCAATGGCGGATTAATGAACACGCCCCCGAAAGGAAATCCCACGATTATATTGTCAGTTGGCAGGAAGCCGGAGGATGAAAAAGCATTATGCGACCCCATGAACTCTTATTTTACGGCGGGACTATCCACACTCTGGATGAAGCCCGGCCTGCCGTCGAGGCGGTAGCAGTCCGGGATGGCGTTATCGTGACGGTTGGTAATTTATCAGAATGCCGGGCGGCACTGGGGCCGGGCTTCGAACCTCTTGATCTTAAGGGAGCGACGCTGCTGCCCGGCTTTTGCGACTGCCATGTTCATCCCTTCTCGACAGTTTTCTATAATATGAACACCAACCTCCTTGGCGTCCGGGATATGGGGGAGCTCATCCGCCGCCTCGCTGCTGCCGAGCGGGAGAAAAGCGGCGACGGATGGATTATCGGCTGCAACTTCGACGAACAGCACTTTTGTGAGCCGCAGATGCCGACCCGTTATGATCTCGACCGCGTAAGCTCCTGTCGTCCGGTGATCATCATGCGGCATGACGGACATTCGGTGCTCGCCAATTCCTGCGCTCTTGCGGCTGCGGGCATATCGGCGGCAACACCGGAACCAGCCGGCGGCATTATTGACCGCGACGAGCACGGTGACCCCCTGGGCTTTTTTCGCGAGAATGCCGTGCCGCTCATTCTGAACCACGTGCCCATGCCCGGCATGGAAGAGCTCGTTGCCGGGGTGCAAAAGACGTTTGGAATCATGCTTGGCTACGGCATAACATCACTGGGCGCTATCCTGCAGACCGATCCTTACGGGCCCGGGGGGCGGATCGGAGCCTTCGATCTGCCTCTTCTGGAGCTGCTGCGGGGGCATATTCCCCAGGCGCTTTATCTTTTACTCATGGGCAGGGACACCGAAGCGCTAACGAAAGCAAAGGATTTCTGGCTTCAGGGAGCCGCTTCCCCCGGCCGCACGCGTGTAGGAGGCATGAAAATCATCGCCGACGGCACCTTCGGTTCTTCCACTGCCGCCATGCAAACGCCCTATTCCGACCAACCGGACAATGCCGGCTTCCTGCTCTATGAGGAAAACGCTCTCTTTGATCTCATGTCCAAGGCACACTGTGCAGGATATCAGCTCGCGATTCATGCTATCGGCGACCGGGCCAATCGACTTTGCATCGACCTTTATTCCCGCCTGTTGCAGAATTATCCGCGTCCCGACCATCGCCACCGCATTGAACATGCTGCAATGATGGATGCTGCAATGCTGCGCCAAGTCAAGGAACTGGGACTAGTGCTCTCCATGCAACCAATGTTCATCCATTCGGATAGTCCCTTTCTCGAAAAGAGGATCGGAACATTCCGCATGGAGGACACCTACCCTTTGCGCTCTGTTCTTGATGAGGGAATCCCGCTGGCGGGTTCGTCGGATTCTCCGGTGGAAACCCAACGGGTACTGGCAGCGGTGGAGTGCGCGGTTACACGGGAAGGATATGTGCCCGGACAGAGGATATCCGTGACTCAGGCGTTGGCTATGTACACCAAACATGCGGCCTATGCCCAGTTCGAGGAGGATCGCCGGGGCACAATAACGCCCGGTAAGTGCGCCGATTTGGTCTCCCTGTCCGCGGATCCCCTGCGTGTGCGTCCCGAGGAAATACACGCCATCGAAGTGCGCGCCACCTGTATCGATGGAGAGGTTCTGTACTCAAGGTAGCAGATGTCTTGTCTGGCCTAGGAAATAGTCACCAGCGAACCTGCCGCCATCAGGAGAAAGGCGAGCACGACCAGGATTTGAAATGCCGGTTTGCCCCAGACGCCCATGCTCCATTCGGGATTCTTGACCGGCCCATGGCGGCGGGTAGCGTTGAGGAGGGGCACAATCATGATGGCCACCAGCACCGCAATGGCTCCCCCGGCTATTCTCATGAAACCCAGAAAGTCGCTTACCTGGGCTATGACAATAATGAAGGAAGGCAGCGTTGCCATAAGCCAGGAGACCCGCTGTCCCCAGCCGAGACGCTCCTGCACCGCAACCGCAAGGGCAAATGATACAGACCAGTAACTGGTGAGCATTGCCAGCAGGATGAAAAGCGAGCCAATGCCATTGGCCCAGCTCCCGAGAGCCTGCCCCAGGCCGATGATGGCAATGCGGGTCACCTGCTTTGTTACACCGATGCTAATCAGGACGAGAATTAAGGTCACAATACCGTTAATAGCCATGCCCGTCACGATAGCGCGCGGAATAAGCCGCTTGTTCCAGGAAAGCCCCTGCACAACCTGGGGCACGGAAAAGAGGGCGAAGAAGCTGAACATGCTCATGCCGAAGAGCGCCAGGGAGGCGTTGGAATGGCCTTGGGCAAATAACGGCAGTGCATAGGGCAGACGCAGGGAGGCCAGTGCCAAACTCACAATGAGGAGCACAATGGCAATAACGGCATATTTCTCGCTCATTCCCAGCACCTTCAGCCCGAAGAAAACAACCCCCGCCGCAATTGCGTAGGTAAAGCAATGACCGACCCATACCGGTATTCCGAGAAGTTCCCGGAGGATTTCTCCCCCACCGGCAATGTAGGCCGAAAGACTGGCGATAAATGCCGCCACGATCATACTGAAAACCAGCCATGTTATGACTCCCGCCAGGCGGCCCTGAAACAGGTACTTGCCAAAAAGCTCAATTATTTGTCTGCTCTCGCCGTCACGCAGCATGATTTCGGCCGCCATGAGGTGCAGCAAAAGACTGAGAAAGTAAGCGGCCAGAAGAATCAGCACCATAGGAACGAGCCCCGTAAGAGATGCCAGATAAGGCATGGCCATGATTCCCCCGCCGATGCCGTAACCGGTAATAATGGATGCCGCCTCGAAAAAAGTTAGTTTCTTTGGAGATTCCGTCATACCTGCCTCGATTCCGGGAAACAGTTTTTTTAAATACCATCCCGACATTTAATTCATTGATTATGTAAGGTATAGAATACAATGAGAATAAGCAATAAAAAGTTATTTATCCGCCGGGAAATATTTTCTTAAATTTTACTTGACAGAGAGTCAACATCTTATCAAGAATAAAAAAATTCACTCAGCAGTTATTAGAGCAGCAAGGCAGGAAGCACGGTTTTTCAGCAGATCGGTGACATCGCGCCTGATCTTCAGCAGTTTCCCGGGCGCTGGTAAAATGCAGACAATCAATATTAGTTTCGTTATTGCAAATAAATCTTGAAAACAAGGAGGTGCTTCATGAGTCAAATTTTCAACATGCGGGTGGAGGATGGTGTCGGCGTCGTTACCTTTGATGTGGTCGGTGACGCGATGAACACATGGACGGATGCGGCCTTTGCAGATTTCGCCCGGCTGATGGGAGACGTGGAGAAGGAAAAGGGGCTCCGGGGGATCATTTTCATTTCCGGAAAGCCGGACAATTTTCAGTCCGGGGCCAATCTCAAAACCATGTCACAGGTTGAGTCTGCCGATGTGGCCCGGAAGATCCTGGATGTCTTCCACGGTTGCTTTGCCCGGATGAGCCAATTGGCTTATCCTTCCGTGGCGGCGATACACGGGCATTGCCTGGGTGGCGGGCTGGAATTCTCGTTGGCGTGTACGGGGCGTATTGCCAAAGAGGGAAAAACTACGCTCATCGGCCTGCCGGAATGCAACGTCGGCCTCTTCCCCGGCGGGGGCGGAACCCAGCGGCTGCCCCGGCTGATCGGTTATCCGGCCTTTGAGCTGATCCTCAAAGGAAAGATGCTGCCGGCGGCGAAAGCTCTGGAATTGGGGATCATCGACCGGCTCATTCCCGCCGATGCCGACCTGCTGATCGCAGCAAAGGCCTTTCTCGCGGAAATCAGCGCCGGGAAGGCAGACCTGAAGCGTCCCGTCCAGGACTTCTCCCAGGTTGATGCCATCGCGGATATGGCCAAACAGGGGATACTCAAGGCTACGAAGGGGCGCGAGATCCCGGGACCCATCTATGCCCTCGATGCCATGCACCGGGGCGTCAAGCTCTCTCTGGAAGAGGGCCTGGAACTGGAGAAGGAGAACTTCGTCAAGGTGCTGCTGAGCAATCAGGCCAAAGGCAGCATCAATACATTTTTCATCAAGGGGATGACGGACAAGCCCAAAGGCATGATGACAAAGGGCTTCACTCCCAAGACAATCAACAAGGCTGCGGTCCTTGGCTTCGGCACAATGGGCCGGGGGATCATTATCGACATCCTGCGCAATACGAAGATTCCTGTCCTGGTGAAGGACATTCCCGAAGCTCTGGAACCGGGCAAGGCCTTTCTTCGGAAAATACTGGGCGGAATGGCCGAGAAAAAGCGCCTGAAGGAACCGGTAGAAGATCTGATGTCCCGCCTCACCACCACATCGGACTATATCGATGCGTTTAAAGAGGTAGATATCGTCATCGAGGCCGTCTTCGAAGAAATCGGCGTCAAAAAACAGGTCTACGGAGAACTGAGCAAGGTAGTCCGGGAGGACTGCATTGTGGCGAGCAATACCTCTTCCATCCCCATCACCTCGATGGCGCCCTTTGTCACCAATCCGGCGCGGTTCGGAGGCATCCATTTCTTCTCCCCCGTCTGGATGATGGAGCTCGTGGAGGTGATCCGCGGTGAACAGACTGCCCAGGAAACCATTGACAACCTCTTGAATTTCACGGGGCTCATTCGGAAACGTCCCATCGTCTGCCTCGACAATCCGGGCTTTGTTGTCAACGCCCTCCTGTTCCCTTACCTCAAACTGGCCCTGGAATACCTGGAAGCGGGCAATTCCATCGAGAAGGTGGATAGCGCCGTGACCTCCTTCGGTATGCCGGTGGGGCCGATTCGCCTGGTCGATGAAGTCGGCATCGATGTTCCTTACAAGGCCATGAAAGGGATGGGATTTGTCGAACCGACGCTGAAGAATGTCGTGGAAGCAGGGAGATGCGGCCTGAAAAAATCGGGCAAGGGATTCTTCCTCAAAGATGGCAGTGTCGATCCCGAAGTCCTGCCGCTGATTGCCAAGGGAACGCCGAAAGAAGTATCTGCTGAGGAGATGCAGAACGGTTTTAACGAATCCATGCTGAAAGTCGGCAAGGATCTCCTGGACCGGAAAATTGTCAGTTCGCCCGCCATGATTGATGTCGGGATGATTTGGGGCACCGGATATCCGGCGGATAAGGGCGGTCCCATGAAGTGGGGCGACCTGACCGGATTGAGCGAGAAGCTGTTCGGGAAAAAGTTCTACAAGTAGAAGGGTCCGGCAACGCTGCCGGCCTGAACTTCTATTCCGTGAAGGGGGAGCAGGAAACTGCTCCCCCTTTTTCACTTTGTCGCTTTGGCGTCCCCGGAATAATGCTTAGTCAGGTGGAGATATCTTCATGCAAATATAAGAGCCTATAAAGGATTCCAAAAGACTGAGCGGAACAGCGTAAAGCAGAATGGCAATCGGGAGTACATTAAGATTCCAGGCAACAACCCACATCAAGACAAACGCCATAAACCAGGCTGATCAGCGTCGTTTGTATCAGATTGAATTTTCTGGAAATGAAATAAATTGCTATGGCGAATAATAATCCCCAGGCAATCCACATCATTCCATTCTGTGGTTCAGAAGGGAAAGTCATTCTAAGTGAGCGATAATGGTCAACCCAATACGTTTTTAGCAGAACTTCATTTCTCACAAACTCAGATGCATTAACCCAAATGCCCGTGAGGGCTACCGCCAAGATGCCCCGGAATGTATGATTCATAACAATCCCTTAAGTATTTTATAATGATGTATAACCACCGGGCATCAGAGCACCTTTTGCCAATAACCGACGTCGAGCCACCGGCCGAACTTGAACCCTACTTCCTCGAAATGGGCCACTTTCCTGAAGCCGAACTTCTCATGAAGGGCGACACTGCTTTGATTTGGCAGTGCAATGCCGCCAATGACGACGTGAACGCCGCGCTCCTTCAATGCGGGGAGAAGTTCCCCGTAAAGCTTGCCTCCAACACCTTTTCCGGCGGCGCCATCCTGCAGGTAAATAGCGCTCTCTAGGGAAAACCGATAGGCGGAACGAGTCTTCCATTTGCTGGCATAAGCATAGCCCACTACACGGCCGGATTGCTCGGCAACCAGCCAGGGCAGTGCTGCTGAATTTACATCGCCAATACGTTTTGCCATCTGATCTGCCGACACCACTTCCTCCTCGAAAGTAATCGCAGTGTTGACGACATAGTAGTTATAGATGCCGGCAATAGCATCAGCATCAGACATTGCGGCGTTGACGGATCATGGGAATTCCCCTGATGCCCAAAATATTTATTTGTATCCTCGCTAATAACCAAAAGACCGCAATATTTGCGGCATTAAATCCCCGGGGAACAGCTTGCTTCCCGGACACAATACTTTAATATTAAAGCAATATCCAATAAAAATTAACGTTGGCAGGGCAAAGCGTCCAACGGATTTCTGACTGGCGCAGACCCTTTATGAAGAGCAGGCGCGCCGATAATTTTCGTTTTGCGATCTTTGTTCCGGCTCTCTCGTTTTTCGGCAGCAAATTATTGTCAGTTTTCCGTCTTGATGTGAAGCAGCGGCAAGCCCAGATGCCGGCGGCGGCGTTTCGCCCAACAGGCGCGTTTGTTCGCGCACAGTGGAAGTCCCCCGGCGTCCTTTGCCCAGTTTCTCAATCGGATGGGAACTGCCCAGATACAAAGTGTGCTTGCCGAATTTTTTCCCCAGTTCATCGGCGGCACCGTATAGTTCCTTTATTTTTTCCGCCTGCGGCGGATCATCAAAAAGAGAATATTGAGTGTTGGCATCCGGTTGCAGATCCAGAAGAATAACTCCCGTGGCGCGGTAAATTTCCTCCGGCCGGAAGCAGGCGTCAAAGAGAGCGCGGATAATTCCGGAAAATTCCAGCGGGCAGGCACAGGGGCGCGTAAGCCTTGCTTCGCTGCCTTGCGTAGAAAAATTATTTTTCTTCAGGAACACGGCGATTTTCTGCGGAGCAAGCCCATAGCGCCTGGCTTTGATGCAGGCCGATTCCATATTGCGCATCAGTTGGGCAAAAAGATACTCGGCATTGTTTGTGGCCGGGGCAAAAGTTTTTGTCTTGCTGATCGAGGCATAGGAGCTTTTAGCTTCGGCTGATACCGGGTAAACTGAATTGCCGCGCAGCTCCTGCCAGATTTCCACGCCGGGTTTGGTGAATTTACTTCGCACTGTTTTTTCGGGCAGACGGGCAAATTCCAGCGCAGAGGAAATATTCATCTTGGCCAGATAGTTGGTTGTGGCCTGACCGATGCCCCAGACTTTTTCCACCGGCAGATTCTGCAGATATTCCGGCAATATCCCTCCCTTTAATTACCGTCATGCCGGCCGGTTTCCGGTGCTTGGAGGCAACCTTTGCCAGGACCTTAGTAATGCTCAGGCCCACGGAAACGGTAATGCCCAGCTCTCTTTCAATTTCCTTTTTCATCCGGAGGGCGATTTCTTCGTACGACGCGTGCAGGGCCCGGCGCATGCCGGTGATATCGGCAAAGGCTTCGTCAATGGAATACTCTTCGACGTCGGGGGTGAAGCGCCGCATGATGCCGAACATCCTCTGTGAAAACAGGCTGTAAGTTTCGTAATCGGAAGGCAGGATGATTAACTGAGGGCAGATCTGCCGCGCCTCATGCAGCGGGACGCCGCGCTTGACCCCAGCCCTTTTGGCGGCATAACTGGCGCAGGCGACAATGCCGCGCTCGCCGCCGGTAATCAGCGGCTTTCCCTTAAGCTCCGGATGGATGGCCTCTTCACAGGAAGTAAAAAAGGCGTCGCCGTCAATATGGGCTATGGCCCGCGGCCAGGATTGGAGACTGAAAATAAGATCGGTCATAACAACACAAAAGGCTGATCACCTGACCACCTGAAGGTGGCGCGAGGTGACGCGAGGCCAAGGACTCGAAGACCGGCGTATGCCGGTGAAGGCTGAGGTGTTTCATAATTCAATCCGCCATGCCTTCTGAGATGGTTATATTCAAACTGTGAAATGTCTTTGCCGCTATCACCCTTCTTGTCAAATCTCTTAGGAGCCGTTACGAAAATTACCTGTTCTTTTTCTCTATTTCGTTACGGCTCCTTATGCCGTACCCAACATTTATTTGACCACCCCTCCGGGGGGCAAGACCAAGTTATTTTCGAACAACGGCTTAGCTCAAAATTTCATCTATCGGCAATATCTGCTTACCGTGCCGAATTGTAAGAATGGATATTTGTTTTTTTTCAATGCGATATATAATGCGGTAGTTACCATAGATAAACTCTCTGAATTGGTCATTTCTAATTTCAGGCACAACCCTCCCTATTTCAGGCGAAGATTCCAGTTGCTCGATTTTTGAAAATACCGTGTTAATCCATTTTTCCGCAGCAGATGGTTTGTCTTGTGCAATATATGCGGCAATTTCCGAAGCTCTATCAATAGCCAATGGCGACCAAATAATTTTCATTGCTGGATTCTCTTGAGAACTTTTTCTTTTGCATCTTCCTGCGCAACCCCTTGACCCTTTTCGAGTTGACTAAGAGAATTCTGAACATCCGTCAAAAGTTCAAGTTTCTCCTGCATTGCCTCGTATTCAGAGACGTCCAATAAAACGGCAACTCCTTTTCCATGTTGTGTAATAATCAAAGGTCTTTTCGTATTATGAACTTGCTTGATAAAGCTCGCGATACCTGTCCTTACGTCGGATAATGGTTTAATATCTTCATCAATTTTTAATCTTGGCATTTCACACCTCGCAATATTTACAAATTTCGTACATTATAACGTACAATATTTGATTTGCACAAGGCCTTTCTTCAGATATAATTATTATAAAGTTTCCTTGACTTTCCTGGAAGGTATGGTATAGAACAATCGTTCTATTGTCAAGAAATATAATGAGACTCCAATTATGCAAGCAAAGCGCAGCAGAATTGGTTAGTCGAATTATCCCGCAAGCGGAGCGACGCGGGGTTAATGACACCGCTAAAGAAGCAAAGCGAATTGAAGCTCTTTAGTCGAATTATCCCGCAAGCGGAGCGACGCGGGGTTAATGACACCGCTAAAGAAGCAAAGCGAATTGAAGCTCTTTAGTCGAATTATCCCGGTTTTGGTCATCTGCCGGGTTCTGTACCGGAAAAGATCAAGGTTCCAATTAAAGCACGATATGTTGAAAAAAGTTTGACACAGAAACAAAAAGAAGATAGCTTACACAAACTTAACTGGTTGAAAAAAGGCAATATTTTTGCTTTAGAAGGTTGAGGGACGGGTTTTGAACCAAAAAGCAATCAAGTTTCTGGCCAGCGGTTTTGGTTCCGGTTTAGCGCCGATTGCTCCCGGAACTTTTGGCACTTTAGCCGGTGTTCCCATTTGCCTGCTTTGCCTGCCCCTGCCCTGGTTTTTGCGTCTGCTCGTTGTGCTGGCTTTAATGGTTTTAGCCGTTTATGTTTCCGGACGCGCTGAAGAAATTTATTCCAAAAAAGACGATCAGCGCATTGTTATTGACGAAATCATCGGCTTTCAGGTAACTATGCTGCCGGTGACGATTACAATCCTGCATCTTTGCGCCGGATTTGTTCTGTTCCGGGTATTCGATATCTTAAAGCCTTTTCCTCTCAATAATTTACAGAGGCTGCCGGGCGGATGGGGTGTTGTGCTCGATGATGTCGGAGCAGGAATTTACGCCGGGGCATTGATGTTGCTGTTGGTGTATTTGATAAAATTTTAAAAGGAAGCCTTATGAAAATAGCTATTCTAACCATCGGCAACGAGCTGATGAGCGGGCGGACCACCGATACCAATTCTTCTTTTATTGCCCGGGAGGCAAATCTGCAAGGTTGGAGTGTGGAAGCAATAATGTCGGTCGAAGATAATTTTGCTTCCATTAAAAGCCGCTTAAACTATCTTTTGCCGCTGGCAGATGTCGTTATCTGCACCGGCGGCTTGGGACCGACAGTCGATGACATCACTACGGAAGCCATCGCCCAGGCTTTTGGCCTGCCGCTGTATACCGATGAAAAAGTTTTAAACCACATTAAAGCAATCTTTACCCAATACAAACTCGTTTGGATAGAAAACAATACCAAGCAGGCCATGTTTCCCCGGGGGGCGGAAGTCATTGCCAATCCGGTGGGTACGGCGGCGGGCTTTGCGCTGCATGTCTTGGGAAAATGGATTTTTGTCATTCCCGGTGTTCCCCGGGAAACGAAAAAAATGTTTCCGGAAGGTGTTATCCCGATTTTGCGCCGGGAATTCCCGCAAAATGAACAGTATATTGCCAAACAAACCATTAAGACCTTTGGGCTTGGCGAAGGCGCTGTCGATAAGAATCTGGCGGATATTGATTTTGCCGCCCTGGGTGTCAACATCGGCTTTTACCCTGTTTTCCCGGAAAACCATGTTGTTCTGGTCTCGCGTCAGAAAACTCAAGAGGCCGCCGAGGAAAAATTAAAACTGGCCTGCGACGAAGTTACTGCCCGTTTGAATAAATATATTTTTTCCTATGGCGAAAAAACTCTGGAAGAAATTGTGGCAGAGCTGTTGAAAGAAAAAAAGCTGACAATAGCCGTGGCGGAATCCTGCACCGGCGGATTGATAACCAGCCGATTGACCGATGTTGCCGGCAGTTCCGAATATCTGGAACGCGCTGCAGTCACTTACAGCAATGCGGCCAAAATCAGCCTGCTTGGTGTCCCGGCGGCGATAATTGAAAAGCATGGCGCGGTGAGTGAAGAAACAGCGCGGCTCATGGCCGAAGGCGTACGCAAAATGGCCGGCACCGATCTCGGACTGGCCTCTACCGGTATTGCCGGACCTGCCGGCGGGAGCGACGCCAAGCCTGTCGGCACCGTTTATCTGGCATTGAGTGATGCGGCACAAACTATCTGCCGCCATTATGCTCACCGGTGGGACAGAAAAAGAAACAAAATGATTTTTTCCCAGGCGGCGCTGCTGCTGCTGAAAAATTATTTACAGGGAAAATGATAAATGGATGCGGAAAAGAACATCCGGGCTTTTTTAGCCATCGAGCCGTCGGAGGAGATATTGGCGGCCATTGCCCGTTTGCAGGAAAAGCTCAAAAGGGAAATTCGCGGCGCAATCAGTTGGACGCGTCCACAAAGCAACCATCTGACTTTGAAGTTCTTTGGGAACATTGATCGCAGCTCTGTGGAAAGCATCTGCGCCGCCGCAAAAAAACAGGCGGCGGCGACACCATCCCTGCCGCTAAGAGTTGAAAGGATGGGTGTTTTCCCGGATTTAAGAAAACCGCGCGTCCTCTGGGTGGGTACAGCCGGCGATAGCGGAAAACTAGCCCTGCTGCAAAATAATCTGGAAGCGGACTTCGAGAAACTTGGCTTTCCGCGCGAGAATCGGCCGTTTCGCGCCCACCTTACTCTGGGACGCATCAAAGACAGCGGCACGGCGGCAAGTATTGGAGAAGCATTAAAAAAGAACAGCGAATTTACGGCGGGAGAATTCCAGGCTCACGAATTGATTTTATTTCAGAGCAACCTGACGCCGCAGGGGGCAATTTATACAAAACTGGCAGCGATTCCCCTTACCGGTTGATGGGGTTTTAATTGATTATACAAAATATAGCAAATTTAACGGAGGTTTCATATGTGCGCAGATTTAGATAGATCGAAAGCGGTGGAATTGGCGATAACCCAAATTGAAAGACAATTCGGCAAGGGATCAATCATGAGACTGGGCGGCAAAGAGCGTGTTGCCGATGTTCCCGCAATATCCACGGGATCCCTGAGCCTGGATATCGCTCTGGGCACTATGGGCGTGCCGCGCGGCAGAATTGTCGAAATCTACGGGCCGGAATCCGGCGGCAAGACAACACTGGCTCTGCACATCGTTGCTGAAGCGCAAAAGGCCAACGGGCTGGCGGCTTTTATCGATGCCGAGCATGCCCTTGATGTAACCTATGCCCGGAAAATCGGCGTCAACACTGATGACCTCCTTATTTCCCAGCCGGATACCGGCGAACAGGCCCTGGAAATCGCCGAGACGCTGGTGCGCAGCGGCGCCCTGGATATTCTGGTGATTGACTCCGTGGCGGCTCTGGTTCCCAAAGCCGAACTGGAAGGCGAAATGGGCGACGCCCAGATGGGCCTCCAGGCCAGACTCATGTCGCAGGCGCTGCGCAAACTTACCGGCAGCATCAGTAAATCTAAAACAACCGTCATCTTTATCAATCAGCTGCGCATGAAAATCGGAGTGTTTTTCGGCAATCCGGAAACGACTACCGGCGGTAATGCCCTGAAATTCTACGCGTCTCAACGGCTGGACATTCGTAAAATGACATCGCTGAAAACCGGGCAGGATGTAACGGGCTTCCGGACAAAAGTTAAGGTAGTTAAAAATAAACTGGCGCCGCCTTTCCGGGAAGCGGAATTCGATATTATTTTTGGCGAAGGCATTTCGCGCGAAGGCGATGTTCTGGACTTGGCCGCCGAGCAGGGCGTTATCGAAAAAAGCGGCGCCTGGTATTCTTATAAGGGCGACAGAATGGGTCAGGGCCGCGATAATTCCCGCATCTTCCTGAAAGAAAATCCTGACATCATGAAACAGGTGGAATACGAAGTTAAGGATAAGCTGGGCTTGAATATTGCCGCATCAGAAGAGGTTAAGTGATTCGCTATTCCCGGTCACGTTTTAAAAATTGCTGCGGCGGCATAAATAATTTGTATGATGCAGCACTGACGGATGATCCTGTGCCGAATAATGCAGATAATCCAATTAAAACGGCTGATTATCTTGATTTGCAGCATGCCAAGCAAAAAGCATATCGCTTTTTGTCATTGCGTCCGCGCAGTGCCCGAGAAGTAGAGAAAAAGCTGCGGGAAAAAGGGTTTCCCGCACTTGTTATTAAAGAAGCACTGGAAAAACTACACGATTTGAAGTATCTGAATGATTCTTCTTTTGCCTCTCAATGGGCGCGTAATCTTGCAGTAAATAAACTCTGCGGAAATAGAAAAATTATCGCCAGCCTGAAGGAAAAAGGTGTTGCGGCAAATTTGATCGATCAGGCAATAGAAGAAGTGCGGCGGGAAATGCCGGAAGAAGAAGCCGTTGCTCTGTTAATTAGAAAAAAATTGGCCGGGAAAAAAGACGGCCTGCAGGATATTAAAGAAAAGAAAAAGATATTTCAAAGTCTGCTGGGCAGAGGATTCCCGGCGGGCTTGATATTGCGCCGTTTAGAAAAAATAACTTGGTCTTGCCCCCCGGAGGGGTGGTCAAATGAATGATAAAACGACATAAGGAGCCGTAACGAAATACATAAAAACAAACTATTTCGCAACGGCTCCTAAGAAAAACAGGAAAGATACCGGAGGAAGATTTACATGGCGAAGACGGGCAGTGAAATTCGGGAAAGTTTTTTACAATACTTTGCAGGGAAAGGGCATACTGTCGTTGCCAGCTCAGCTCTCATTCCCAAAGACGATCCGACGTTAATGTTCACCAATTCGGGGATGGTGCAATTCAAAAACGCCTTCTTAGGTTTGGAAAACAGGGGCTATACAAGGGCAGCGTCCTCCCAGAAGTGCGTACGCGCCGGCGGCAAACACAATGATCTGGAAAATGTCGGCATCACCGCCCGCCATCATACTTTTTTTGAGATGCTGGGCAATTTTTCCTTTGGCGATTACTTCAAAGAAGAAGCAATTGCCTGGGGCTGGGAATATTTAACCGAGGTTGTGCAGCTGCCGAAAGATAAACTCTGGGTTACGGTTTATCAGGATGACGACGAAGCCTACAACATCTGGCATGAAAAAATGAAAGTGCCCGTCGATCGCATTGTCCGGATGGGCGAAAAAAGTAATTTCTGGATGATGGGGGATACCGGGCCATGCGGCCCCTGCTCCGAAATCATTTACGATCAGGGCGCCAGCGTCGGCTGCGGAAGGCCGGAATGTGATCTGGATTGCGGCTGCGATCGCTATCTGGAAATCTGGAATCTGGTTTTTACCCAATTTGACCGCGACGCAACAGGGAAATTAACTCCCCTACCCAAACCGAATATCGACACAGGAATGGGTTTAGAAAGGCTTACGGCGGTTATTCAGGGCGCAAAAAGCAACTATGACACTGATTTATTCGGCGGCATTATTCAATTTGTCGAAAAAATCAGCGGCAAAACCTATGGCCATAAAGCCGATGATGATACCTCCATTCGGGTTATCGCCGATCACAGCCGGGCTGTGACCTTTTTAATAGGTGATGGAATTCTGCCCAGCAATGAAGGCCGCGGTTATGTTCTGCGGCGCATTTTGCGCCGGGCGGCCCGTCATGGCAAAATGCTGGGGATTAATAAGCCTTTTCTTTATCAGTGCGCTGAAGTTGTCGTTGCTATGATGAAAGATGTCTATTCCGACCTGGAATCAAAGTCATCCTTCATTACCAAGGTTATAATCAATGAAGAGCAGCGTTTCATGGAAACACTCGATGCCGGTTTGCGCATTCTGCAGGAAGAAACGGCAGCGCTGAAAAAAGCGGGCAAGTCAGTTCTCCCCGGCTCACTGATATTCAAGCTCTATGATACTTTCGGTTTTCCCACGGATTTGACGGCGGACATTGTCAGGCGCGATGGGCTGACGCTGGATAATGAAGGCTTTGAAACCGAAATGGAGCAGCAACGCGAGCGTGCCCGCGGGGCATGGAAAGGCAGCGGGGAGGAATCGATCGACGAATGCTACCTGAAAGCATCCAGCTCCGGTATTGTCACGAACTTCTGCGGTTATGAAGGAGTGACAAAAGCAGAATCGAAAATTTCGGCCATCTTTCTGGAGGGGAAAACGGTAGAGAGCCTGATTGAAGGGCAGGTTGCCGAACTGATAGTGGAATTAACGCCGTTCTATGGCGAATCCGGCGGGCAGGCAGGCGACACCGGATATCTGGAAGGCAAGGATTTTGTCTTCGAAGTGCAGGATACGAAAAAGCCTGTGGAAAAACTCTTCGTGCATAAGGGCGTTGTCCAAAAAGGGAAAATTAAAACCGGCGATAAAGTTCATCTGATTGTTGATCTGGAAAAGAGAAAAGCCATTGCCGCCAACCACTCCGGCACGCATATTTTGCAGGCGGGGCTCAAAGCCGTATTGGGGGATCATATCAAACAGTCCGGGTCGCTGGTTAATACCGAACGGCTGCGCTTTGATTTTTCTCATTTTTCCAAAATCACCGATGAAGAACTAAGCCGCATAGAAGATATTGCCAACGACATAATTCGAAAAAATATCGAAGTGGTAACCGAGGTATGCGCCCTGGAAGACGCTCTGAAAACTGGCGCCACCGCCGTATTCGATGAAAAGTACGGGGCCACGGTGCGTATAGTCAAAATGGGCGAAATGAGCATGGAGCTCTGCGGCGGCACACATGTTACCCGCACGGGCGATATCGGCTTATTAAAGGTGCTGCATGAATCAGCGATCGCTGCGGGAGTGCGCCGCATCGAGGCGGTCACCGGCAGACAGGCGCTCCTGCATGTGCAAAAGGCTGAGGAAGAACTGAAAAAGGCCGCCTTGTTGTTTAAGACAAGCCCCTCGGAACTGACCGACCGCGCCGAAAAACTGCTCAAACACAGCAAAGATCTGGAAAAGGAAATCGAGGCGCTCAAAGGGAAACTGGCCGCCAAAGACTCCGGAGATTTATTAAGTCAGGTTAAAGATAATCGGCGGCGTGAAAGTGCTGGCCACGGAAGTAAATATCAGTGATGCCAAGACACTGCGCGATTTCGGCGACAAGCTGCGGGATAAGCTGGAATCGGGGATAATCTTTCTAGGCGGCAAAGCCGGGGAAAAAGCATTTCTGCTTTGCATGGTTACCAAAGACCTGGCCGGAAAGTATTCACGCCGGCAACATCATCAAGGAACTCGCCCCGCTTGTCGGCGGCAGCGGCGGAGGCCGTCCCGACATGGCCCAGGCCGGCGGCACCCAGCCGGAAAATCTGGGCAAGATTTTTCCGGCCTTGGAAAAGTTGCTGACAAAGTAGTTTTAATCTGGAGTCTCCATATTGTCATTCCCGGCCTGACGCGTGACCTTTACGTTATCGGGAATCCAGTGCATTTGCAATTTAGTCGCACGCTAAGTGGACTATCGAATTTTGCCGGTGAGTTTTGCCAATGCGCATTTCTATCATTCCCGACTTGAAAAGTGCGTTTTAAGATGGATGAGTCCGTCTTTCAAAATAAGCACAGATTCCTGTTATCCACACATTGCTTACCTCAGCAAAATGCTTGACTTGAATACTTAATCATTGATGTTGTTTTTTCGGCAATCATGATATTGATGAGCCTTGCTGGGGAGGCTTTCGGAAACGTGATGCATGGTCTGGCGACCTTTTACCATGAAGCTGGAACTGGCGGAAACGATTGAAGACGTTGCACTAAACATGGGTGCACAGTATTTCTACCCTACCTCGACTCAAAGACGGATTACTTTTAAAAAAGTGGTTTAATCGATAGCTATGGGGGCAATGATGAAACTATCACGAGAAGAAATGATGACAGCGTTGAAGGAATGGAATCAAGCCTGGGGAAACCATGATCTGGACGGTGTGATGAAACTTTTTCATGATGATATCTTATTTGAAAACTGGACGGGGGGACACGCTAAGGGAAAGGAAGGCCTCCGAAAGGCTTGGACGTCTTGGTTTACCCATCATGGCGGGTTTCGGTTTATCAGTGAAGATACATTCATCGACGAGCAAGAGCAGAAAATTCTTTACCGCTGGCAGTTCGAAAGTCCTTCTTTTGAAAAGGGCTATGAAGGAAAATCGGAAAAAAGGCGAGGGGTTGATGTGATCCACTTTCAAGATGGTAAGATTATTCAAAAACTTACCTATTCCAAGACTAGTTTGGAAATTGACGGAAAGCGGGTTACTCTTCACGGCTGATATGAAAGATTTAAAGCGCGACCGTTGCATTGCATAAAATACGGATTCAAAAACCGTGATCTTAACTGCGTGGAAGACTATTTTGAAACCTTTGTGCAGGAATACGACGATCGTTTCTCACTGTGGCCATGGTTTCTGGCGGCCTTATATGGAGAAGGTGATCTATCGGTACCTTGATTGCGGCGACCTGCACAAAGGCTTCGCCCGTGTGAAGCGCAAAGACTGCGGCCATGAATATCTGCTGGCCTTTTCCTGCAAGCGCCGGCGTTCTGTCCATCCTGCCACCAGAAACGCGTCGTGGAGTTCGGGGAGTGGCTGTGCTGCGATATTCTCAAGAAGATTACCCACCGGCACATTTTATCTTCAGCATCCCGAAGATCCTGCTACCCTTTTGCTCCTCTCAAACCGGAACAAAATCGGATGGTCGAACCTCTTTGAGCTTTAAGGCGTCCGTCGGGCAGACGACTGTACAAGCACCGCATCCCAGGCACTTTTCAGGATCTACGGCGGCCAGATCATCCTTCATGGAAAGAGCATCGAAAAAACATCGATCCAGACACGCTTCGCATCCACTGCAAAGATCGGCATGAACAAAAGCCTCGAAACGGCTGGGCGCCACCCATTTCTTTGGTCCCTTCATAATAGCCCAGTTCAGGCAGCAATCATTGCAGCAATTGCAGATGACATGGCCTACAGTCTGGCGATTATCAACAACATGCACCAGCCCTTCCTCCCGGCACTTTTTCAGAATTTCGACAGCTTCGCTTTTGGACAACTCCCGTCCCGTACCCCGTTCGATATTGTATTCAGCGGCGCGATCGACCTGCATGCAAACTTCCAGCGGCTTTTTACAATTTCCGGAAATCACGCGGCAGGAGCAATTTGTAACGGAAAGCGTTTTAGCATCCCCGATAATCTTGACGACATCGTCATAGGCAAGAATCTGTGATTGCGGTTCGACACTTTCATTGACGGGAACAACCCGCATGATGGCACCGGGCAGGAAATCCATGATTATCTGACCGTAACTCGGCCATTCCTTCTGCATATACTCTTTCCAGAGGTCCAGCACATGCCGGGAAATTCCCGGGGTCAGACTGGTGGAATCATGCATTTGTGGAATTGATTTTACGCGATAGAATTTCTTTTCACCGCCTTTTGTGGCTTTAAAGATCAACCCGCGGTGGAATAAGGAATCCATCATCGTCATGATTACATCCCTGGACAATCCGGACTTTTCCGCTAATTCTTCTACAGTTGCCGGGGGGGTCGCCAAAAGCATGACCTTTGCCTCTTCATCATTGACCATGGCCTCAAAAATCTTTGGAACCAGCGGCGATTCTCCTGCCCCAACGGCTTCGGCCAGTTTCTTACACAATGTCATGTCCACCATATTAACAGATCCTCCGTTTTAAAGAATTGCGGAAAGTATCGGAAAAAATATCTTTCATGTCAAGAACAAACAAAATTTTTCAAGTGTCAAATAAGAATTAAAAGTGAACCTTTTTAAATTTAAAATTAAAAGTGAACACCCGAAAAACGATATGATCCTGCCCAAAAGGGGGATCATAAGGTGATTCAGTTACACAAACGTTTTACAGATGAACAAATCAAGGAGTTCATTCAAAAATATCTGAGGAAAGAGGTAGAGCAAAAGCATTGACATCGGCGAATACAATACCTGCAAACACTTATGCAGTTATTGCTATGCCAATCACAGTTCCAAAGCAGTTGAAAGAAGCGTGTCACGGCATAATGATGAATCGCTGTTGTTGATGGGAGAAATAAACGGCAAGCACAAAATTACTCAGCGCAAAGCCTCACCTGATGCCTTATCTTCTTGTTTTTCTTTTTGCGCAAACAGACCGCATCTGATAGCGGAATTTATATAAACGTCAACGGAAGGCATCCGGGCGGATTTAAAACCAATTATGCTGCAGCCGTAAGGATATCGCTGTTCATGGGTGATATAAAAATGCTCACAGGAAAAACAGTTGATGTGCCGTGTTTCCTCATCATTTTTATCAGTCATAATGATTCCTCCGGAAAATCTAGCATGGTGTTGCCCCCAGTCTCACAGGCTGTTCAAAAAGGTTTAGCTGCAAGGCATCGCGAGGAGCGAGCAGCGGAGCGTACTTTAGAGGTACGTGAGCAGAGAGAGCCGAAGCGTAACGCTGCAGATGAGTCTTTTTCAACAGCCAGCTAATCTTCAGAAATATGCTCCAGAACCAGTTTTTCTTTCAGGCTTCTATTGGCTTCATCGATCTTTTCCTGTGCCGAATAAACCGCCACCGCCGCTGATTTTGATGCGCGCGGGAAATATTCGCCCAATGCTTTCTTCAGCTTTTGCGGCGTGGCCGATAATATTTCTTCGCGGAATTTCTGGCGCATCTCATCGGTAACGCCGGCAATGTCGCGCATCAAGGACGCATGGCCGCGGCTTCCCGGATCCATAGGCTTATCCAGCATCCCGATCGTGCTGATGATGGCCTTTTTCATGTCGTCGGCAGAAATTTCATTTTGCGCGAAGAAGTCTTCGGCATCCCGGAATACCTGCAGAGTTTCTGCAAGGTGAGGATCGCGATAGGAAAGAAAAGAGAAGAGGCCCAGCGATGCATCACAGGAGGACATACCCCCGTAAGCCCCGCCCTGCACCCGGATATGCTTATACAGATAGCTGTTGGATAATTCCCTGGCCGCAATCATCAGCAGGGCCGTGGCGGGATCGATATATGCCGGCGCCGTCAACACCCGGGCGACATATGAAACTTGCGACGGTACGGCAATTCCCGCCCAAACCGCAGGCAGCGGCGGCACCGCCTGCTTTTGTTTATCTGCCTTTGCCGGCAGTCTGTTCAGCAGCCGGGCAATATTATCCGCAACCAGCTGCAAACCAGCGGTTTCGGCAGTCACATTAATAATCAGGTTATCTGCGCTGAAAATCATTGCTTTTAGCGCTGCCAGCTTTGCGGCCAGATCCGCTTTCGCCGCAGAAAAGTTACGCGCGACAGCCTGGACAAAGCGCAATTGTGTGCGCCCGTTCCATTGTTCGTCACGATACGCCGGCAGTGTGAGCGCCGCTCCTGCCGCCCGGCGGGCGAAAATATGTCCGGAAGGGACAATTGCCGATTGCAGATTGTTTTTCCGCTCGGCGATCAAATCAGACATTCTCTCTTCGTTGCTCAGATCACCGGCACAGAGAATATCGCTGATAACATCCAGCGCCTCCGGCAGATTGCGATAAAGGGCGGATCCGGAAAAAATCATCTTTTGCCAGCAGCTGCCGGCATCGGCGGAAAATCCCGCGCCGGGATCATAGCCGAATCCTCCCATTTTCAGAGCTATGCGTTTGGCCATTTCATCGTAGGAAAATCCGGCGGCTCCCATACCGGAAATGATCTTGCCCAAAAGCGGCAAATAAAGCTGCAGCTCTTCCGGAATATGGGAAATATCAAAGACTAAATCGAGATAAGCAATCCCGTTGGTAAAAATATCATGCTCGAGTGCCGGAACGCCGCCCATGACGGCATTTTGTGCCGGAATTATTGCCACCGCCCGGGGAATATCGGAGATCTGTAATTGGGGGATAGTGGCCGCAGCTTCCGGGGAATCGGGTTCGGACTGGAATTTTTTCAATTCCTTCGCCTGCGCATTAATTTCTGCAAGTTGGGCATCATTCAAACGATGCTTTGAGCCGGGCCATCTTTTCCCGATACTCTTTTTCCTTCTTTTCACCAAAATCCGGATCGGGCTCCATTATCGCCAGAATTCGATGCTTATTATCCAGGAACCAGTGCCTGGTCATTTTCTGAAATAATTGCGGGTCGGCTGCCCAGAGCGTGCGTATTTTCTCGATAATCAGGGGAAAATCCAGACCGATCAATGGATCGCCATCGTAAAGCCAGGATTGAAACACATTGCCCATCAAGGCAATTCCGTAAGGATATGATCCCCGGACAATTTCTTTGCCGTGAAATTCAATCTGATGCAGAATTCCTTCGATCAGGTCATTGTCATATCCGGTAGATACTATATTCTCCAGGGTTGTCAAAATCAGTTTTTCAATAGCCGGAGCATCGGCGCTGTCCGTATTCCTCAGTCCGACGGCAAACAGCAACTGCTTTAAATCGCCCTCAATTCCACTGACCGGGGTCAAATCTTCGCCCAGGTTCGAATCAATCAGGGCTTTGCGCAGGGGACTGGCCGAACTGCCCGTAAGCAGCCCCGAAATAATTTCCAGGATAAGTGAATTTTCGTAATCGGTATTTTCCGACATCATCCAGGCCAGATTCACCGAAGCTTTCCCGGCCAGAGATTCATTTTTATCTATCGGATAAGTGCTGCGGACAATGCGCGGTTTAGTCAGGCGTTTCTGGCTCTTGATCGCCGACTTGACTTTTACGCGTTCAAATCCCGCCAGCATTTCTTCCAGAAAAGCCAGATGCTCGGCCGTCGGGATATCTCCGTAAATAAAAAAACGGGCATTGGAAGGAGAATAATAAGTTCGATGGAATTGGCGGAACTGTTCATAAGTCAGGGTCGGAATTACATCGGGATCACCGCCGGAATCAAAAGAATAAACGCTCTCGGGATATAAGCCCTCCTGTATCGACTTATACATGAGTGAATCCGGCGAAGAGTATGCCCCTTTCATTTCGTTATAGACTATGCCGGAGATCATCAGATCGCTTGACAAATCATCCGGTACGGCAAATTCCAGATGATGGCCTTCCTGCAAGAAGGTCTCTTTCAGCAGACGCGGATGCAGCACCAGATCGGTATAAACGCGGGCAAGATTGAAAAAATCTCCTTTGATCTGGCTGGCCACGGGATAAACTGTTTTGTCCGGATAGGTAAAGGCGTTGATAAATGTCTGCAGCGTGGAGCGCATCAATTCTTTAAAAACATCTTTGAGCGGATATTTTTCGGAGCCCGCCAGCACGGAGTGCTCTAAAATATGGGGCAGCCCCGTAGAATCAGCAGGCGGAGTGCGAAAGCCGATCGCATACAAATTTTCCCTGTCATCGCCGTGCAGATGTAAAACTTTGGCGCCGGTTTTTTTATGTTCGATTTCATAAGCCGTAATTCTTACCCCCGGCAATGTTTCTACCCGTAAGACTTTAAATCCATGCAGCACATCGCCGGCTTCCAGAGTCGGCCGGGGACATTTCGATTGATCAGACATCATTTATTTTCCTCATCCTGTTTATAAGATTATTTTACAACGGGCAAAAGCGGGTTCCAATTATCATTTTTTAAAGCGTTGAATCTCTTCCTGATAAAGTTCCATCTCCTCGGGGGTGACTTTTTCCAGAACACACTCTTCAACTATATAACTTGCTATTTTATCATCAAATTGCAATCTAGCGCTGGCTTTACCCGTGACTTCCTGTTCTATTTCATCTTTTACATATAAAAGAGTCCGTCCCCCCTCTTCCAGCTTCATGGGTGACGGCGCCCTTTTTGGGCGGCGGAAGCCCCATCTTTATGACACGTTCTTCAAATTCCTGCCGGTCGATTTCCGTTTTCACCCCGTCCACCAGAAATAAAATCATATTCACCGGGATCAGTGTCACAACGCCGGCAACCGCTCCTGCCGCGCCTACGGCAAAGCGGGAATAATCAGTGAATTTTCTCGAACGCATCTCCTGAGGAGTTAATTTCCGGAATTTCAAAATAATGCGGCAGCCATAGAAATCCTTAAAACTCTCCTGTAACTGGTAGTGCTTAAAGGCGCGCAAAATAAATTCTGAAATATGACCAAGATAAAGTTTTTCATCGGGCGGCAATGTTACCGATTCCGGATGGACATCCCGCGATAACTTCAGACAGCTGAAAAGTGTATCGGGAGCTCCGGGCTTACTTGCACAACCCGGCAATAAAATAACATTGATGCTGCCGCGTGTTGCCCTCGCTTTTTCCTCAGCGGAAGCAGAATCGACTTCTTGATCCACATAATTCCGGTAAATTGTACTGCACCCGGACAAACTGATCAGAAGGGCGATGCAGCCAAGCAGTAAAATTGCCCGTCTTACCAATGCTGCGCCTGGCAAAATATTATTATATTTATCGGAGCACAGATGCAGAAGTTGAAGCAATGCTTTGCCCTTCACAACGCTCGTTCTATATTATCAAACCATGTCCTTTTTCTGTGTACAATATCAACTATTATTTATGGATAATTATTAACCTCATTCTTATCAATTTACTCCGGGCAGTTACTGATCATGACATTACGGTTCTTCCGGCGCCCCTCGGGTGTATTATTATCGGCTGCCGGATACCGGGGACCTTCTCCCTGCACATTCAGGCGCTTGGGGTCAATGTCAAATCGTTCCGCTAAGATAATTACTGACACTTTGGGCACGCCGCCGGGACAAGGCCAGATTGTATTCCTCCGAACCGACGTTATCAGTATGCCCCACAACATTCAGCGTCTCTTCTCTGAATTGCAGCAAATAATCAGCGGCCGCCTGCATCTCCTTGAGGAAATTCTCCTCAATAATTATTGAATCTGTGTCAAATTCAATGGTGGCGCTGAAGCAATCCGGCCGGGTCAGCATTCCTCGGCCTGCTCTTAGCAATTACCGGCGGTTTAACAGCCGATATTCTGGCAACCTTTGCCGGAGCTGACGGCGCACCCGATGCAGCAAAAGTTATGTCGGCCGGCTCATTGCTGAAATATATATCGCCGATCATGCTTTCAGCCGGACTTTTTGTATGCTGAGAGTTAATATGTATCTGCAATCCGGTTGTAGTTCCCTGTGGTTCACCGCCATTAATATCAGCAAAAAGCCTTTTATAGTCCTGATAGACATTGCGTTTTTCCGTGTACCACTGTCCAACGTTATCTGATTTGTTTCTTAAAACTATGTATCTTATTTTGTCGCCGCCGGTATGCGGGCTTCTGCCGCTCCAGCCCTTAGGAGCGTCATTATCCCAAATATAGCCGATTATGGGAGTATTCAATCCCATAAATCCCGATTCTTTAAATGCTACATAAACTTGCGCGGCCTGGTCATCTGTCGCCGATTTACGGACATCTCCTTTGGGCAACACTGTAACCTTCCAGCGCCAGCATAATATGGGGTATTTTTTCACATCAACTCTGGTTTCTTTACGTAAACCAAAAGAAGAGTCCCCCTTGGAAATCAGATGCAGATAAAAAGCCTCCCCGTCTTTCTGCATATTAATCAGGGACTGTCCGGTTTTTTTCTCCAACTTCCAGCCATCCGGAATTCCGGCAGGCAGTGCCGGAGTTGTAAAATTCGTCACCGGAATAATCCCGGGATTGGCAATGCAATCGTAAGCCCGGAAAATGGAAAAAGCCAGGAAAATTAAAAAAATAACAGCGGCACTTCTTTTCATTGAGCTGCCCTGCCGCTCATTTTTCGGGCGCGAATCGCCATGACTTCCGTGCGGGTTAAAACAGACCGAATGTTTTCGATGTGCTGCCTGATATTTTCCCGGCCGCCTTCTTCGCGGTCAATCAAGGTAATGACGCCTTCAACGATTAACCCGGCCTTGCGCGCCTGCTCAATGGCCGTGATGGTCGAACCGCCGGTCGTGATAACATCATCAATTATCAGCACTCTCTCACCGGCGGCAACACTGCCTTCGATAGCGCTTTTAGTTCCATGATCCTTCACATCTTTCCGCACAATAAAAGATTTAATCGGTTTTCCTTTTTGGTAAGATATGACGGAAAGCGCATTGGCAATGGGATCGGCGCCCAGTGTGAGCCCGCCGGCTGCCGTGATACTGCTGTCCTTGACCATATCAAAGATAATGCCGCCGATCAGGTTCATGCCTTCAGGATCAAGTGTTGTCGGTTTGCAGTTAAAATAAAAATTGCTTTGCCTTCCTGAAGCCAGCGTGAAAGGCGGATTTTCACTATACTTGAAAGACCGCTCCAATATTATTTCTCCCAGTCTTTCTTTCATTTCTTTTATTTCCATTCCAGATTCCTCCATTGTATTCAATATCTATGATGGCGAATCTATCATCATGTAAAACAAATTTTATGGGAAGCTCCACCCAGACGGCGGATGGTTTCCCCGATTTTTTAGCCGGTTCAAATTTCCAGGGCTTTACCGCATCCAAAGCCGATTTGTCCAAAATGGCGTATCCTGATGATTTTCTTATTTTCAGATTACCCACGCGGCCGTCCGGCAATATTTCCGCATAAACCAGGACAATCCCTTCGTAGCCCCGAATCCTGGCCAGTTCCGGATAAAGCGGCGGCACATTTTCCCGGTAAAGCGGATAGGCATCAGTTACCGGCGCAGACGGACTTACTGCCGCCTCAGCCTTGTTGGGCGGTGCATTATATGCCTGCTCTTTTGGGGCCATAGCAGTGACCGGCCCATTATATCCGGCTAATATAACTGAACCTGAAAAGCCCGGCTCCGGAGATTTTTCCAAGGCTTCCCGGTCGCCCTTTCCTGCCTCCGGCAGTTCTTGTGCAGCAGGTTTGGAACTCGTATTGCTCGTGGTGGCAGCGGCAACAAAATATCTGTCCGCTGCGCCCATACCCGGCTTATTTTTTGCCGCCAGGGCAACCCAAACCAGGTTTAATTTGTGAACGCTTAAAGAAAAACCAGATTGATTTGATAAACTATAGAATAAGGCCGCTCCTATGGCCAGGTGAATCGCCAGCGAAAATGCAACCGCAAATATTATGTTCTGCCTGTTTTTTTTCATTTCCGGAAATTTCTTCAAGAATAAAGCTATTATCTCTTAATTAATTTTTGAACAACCCTCACTGCTTCCACACCGTCTTTGGCAAAAGCTGCACCGAGGGAATTTGCGTATGCTTCAGTAACGACGGCGCCGCCCAGCAGAAAGTTCGTTTTCAGGCCTTCTGCCCCGCAGTTTCAATAACTTCTTTCATATTAACCATTGTTGTTGTCATCAAAGCCGAAAGGCCAATGACATCGGGATTTTCCTTCTTAGCAGCCGCAATGATCTCCCGGGTGGAGATATCCTTGCCCAAATCAATGACATCGTAGCCGGAATTCCGCAAAAGCAGGGCCACAATATTTTTACCGATATCATGGATATCACCCTTAACGGTGGCAATCAATACCTTGCCCTTGATGACGGCGGCTGATTGCTTCAAATGCGGCTCCAGATATTGGAGAGCCTTCTTCATTGTTTCTGCGGAAGCCATGAGCTGCGGCAGGAAATAAATTTTCTTTTCATATAAATCGCCGACCCGGACAATTGCCGGAATCATAACATCATCCACAAGAGCAGAGGCGGTAATCCCGGCGGCCAGGGCAGATTCGACCAGCGAGGCAATATCTTCCCGATTGCCGTCCATAATCGCCGCCGATACTTTTTCCTGCGGTGAAAGTATCTCGATGGCGGCTGTTCCGGACAGGACATTCTGGTTTTCGGAAAAATGTTCAATATATCTCTGAGCGCTTTTTTCCTTAGCCGTAAGCACATCCCCGGCTTTCTTGATATTCATGAACTCGATGGTCGCGGGATTGGCAATGGCCACCGTGAGTCCGTTAAATTGCGCCATGGCCAGAAAAGCGGCATTGAGCCAGGTGCGTCCCGGCATACCGAAGGACACATTGGATAAACCGAAAACCGTTTTACTATGAAAGGTTTCCGTACACCAGCGCAGCGTTTTTAAAGTTTCCTGCGCCGCCCCGGGATCAGCGGCCACCGCCATAACAAGACAGTCGACGATAAAATCATCTTTAGTGAAACCGAATTTTCGGGCCGAGTTATAAATATTCTTAATAACCGCCTGACGTTTTTCAGCAGTATGCGGAATCTCGCCATCGGTCAGCGGCAGAAGAATAAACATGGCGCCGTATTTGGCGGCCAAAGGCAGAAGCCTGGCCATTTTTTCTTTTTCACCGGAAATAGAGTTAATCAGCATTCTGCCGGGATAAAGACGCAGGGCGGCTTCAATCGTTTGCACATTGGAGGAATCTACAATCAGGGGCAGCCTGGTTGCCGTTGTCAGCAGGCCGATTATTGATTTAATGGCGGCAACTTCGTCGATACCGGGCTGGCCCACGTTTACATCGAGCAAATGCGCGCCCTGCTTTTCCTGTTCAACCGCCATCTGACGAACTATCGATGTTTTGCCTTCCAGTAATTCCTGTTGCAGGGCTTTTTTACCGGTAGGATTAATTCTTTCCCCGGCGATAAAAAGCGGATTGTTTCCTTCAAAGATTAAATATCCCCGTGATGAGCTTACGGCGCCGATGGACTTGCGAACCGGCAATTGGGGACGGCTTCCGGCAATGGCCTGCGCCAGTTCCTGAATATGCAAAGGGGTTGTCCCGCAGCAGCCGCCGATCATATTGGCGCCTGCTTCCGCCAGCCGTTTGCCCCAGGAACCAAAAACCGGGGCATCCATATCAAAAACAGTGTTTCCGTTCTCCAGGCGCGGCACTCCGGCATTAGGTTTAGCGATGAGGGGCACTGTGGCGTAAGGTTTCATGAGCGCAATAAATTCCATCATTTTTTCCGGGCCGGTAGAACAATTGCAGCCGACAGCGTCGGCGCCGAGGCTTTGCAATGTAATCAGCGCACTTATCGGATCGGTTCCGTTCAGAGTACGACCGTCTTTTTCGTAGGTCATGCACACGATGGTGAAAATGTCTTTAATTTCCTTGACTGCCAGCAGGGCGGCGCGGGTTTCCTGAATATCAATCATGGTTTCGATAACAATCAGATCGCAGCCACCGTCGATCAGGCCGCGTGCCTGCTCTTTGAAGGCATCAACAGCTTCTTCAAAAGCCAGTGCACCGAAAGGCTCGACAAATAATCCTGTGGGGCCGATATCCCCGGCAACAAGAGTTTTTTTACCGACAGCCTGTTTGGCCAACCGCACTAAATCCCTGTTGATGGAATAAGTATTTCCCTTATTGCCGTACTGCTCCAGTTTAAACCGGTTAGCTCCAAAGGTGCAGGCATAAACTATCTGCGCCGAGGCGAGCTGGTAGGAGGCATGGATATCCTGAATAATTCGGGGATTTTCCAGACACCAAAGCTCCGGACAGACACCTGCCGGCAGGCCTTTTTTCTGCAATTCTGTACCGGTAGCGCCATCCAGAATGAGAATTTCTTTTCTCCATAGATTTTGTATTCGAGCGCTTTTACTCACAAAAAAATACTCCGTATAAATCAATGACACTCGCTGAAAACGAATGCAATGAAGGTTGAAGCGTAAGTGGAATTGATCCCAAAGCAAGCCGGTCACGGCGAAGCTATTCGGGATCCTTAGGGTCGTATGCCGCCGCTGCTTGCGCTCGCGGCTGTTAAGTTCATCAATTTCTTATATCATCTTTGCGGCAAGAAGTGTGACTTTTTTTAAAATATGAAAAACAAAAAGGCATTGCAGCGGCGCTACCCGCTGATGCCGGTAATCGCCGTAACTGATTTTTCCGGTCGGAGAATGAAATTAGAGCTTATAGCCACACCTATCTTGTGCATTTCCAGCAGATGGTGAAAACTTTTTTGGTTTTCCAGTTTCAAATCGGCATATCCGGCAGAAAAACGCCGCGGTAAAAGTTTTTTGCCTTCACGCCTCAACTGACTGTTAAAATAAGCCATCAGCCAATCCAGCGCGGCATCGGTCATTTCACTGGCTGTGGCATCGTATACTACAGCGGCGGAAAAATTGTCCTTTTTTGTTTCAGCGGCAATCGCCTCCAGAACCTGGCTGCCGGCCGTTGCCCCCAGAAGCAAAGCCTCCCGGCAGCCGCACAAAAAACCGGCCAGTTTTTGGCTGGCCAGATTCAGATCACCGTCAATAATGACTTTACCGTTCTTCATTGCTGCTGATGATGGTTCTTCGCGCGCATCCTTTCAACGCAATGAAAGACAGGGCCTCTTCAATTAGAATATCGGTTTCTTTTTGCTGTTGCGCTGTCATTGCTGTCGTTTTTTTCTTAAAACCCAACCGAGAATAAATCTTCTTATAGGGAGGATCGATGGATATGTTTTCAAAAATTTTAACGGGGCTCATAGTCTGCCTTCTTCGGACCGGGTGCAATTTCTTGTAATGCTTTTATAGCGGGTCAAAACTTTTTTCCGGTGTTCCAATCCCTCCAAGGTCTTTGCCTAATTGAGCAATCCGGCCAATTTTTTCAGCGCCTGATCGCCCATTTCTGTCGTGCCGACCAGTTTTTTCCCTTCCTGAAAAATATCCTGCGTCCGGTAACCGTCTTTTAAAACCCCGGCAACGGCTTTTTCCACCAGTTCCGCTTCCGCAGGCCGTGCCATTGTGTAACGCAAAAGCAGCGCTACCGATAAAATTGTCGCCAATGGATTGGCTATGTTCTTTCCGGCGATATCCGGGGCCGAACCGTGAATCGGTTCATATAAAGCCTTGTCTTTGCCCAGGCTGGCCGACGGCAGCATGCCGATAGAACCGGTAAGCATCGCCGCTTCGTCACTTAAAATATCGCCGAACAAATTGGTGGTTACAATGACGTCAAACTGCGCCGGATTGCGGATAAGCTGCATGGCACAGTTATCTACGTACATATGCTTCAGTGTCACATCGGAATAATCGCGGCCGACTTCGCTGACAACACTGCGCCAGAGTTCCGTACATTCCAGCACATTGGCTTTATCCACCGAAAGGAGGTTCTTTTTGCGTTTGCGCGCAATTTCAAAAGCACGAACGGCAATCCGCGAGATTTCCTCCTCCGTATAAACCATTGTATTAACACCTTTGCGCCGGCCGCTTTTCTCCTGTAAAAACACCGCGCGGCTGGCCAAAGTAAATATCCCCCGTCAGTTCGCGGACAATCATGATATCAATGCCGCGGACGACTTCTTCCTTCAGCGGAGACGCATCCAGTAATTCTTCAAAAACGACCACCGGCCGCAAATTTGCGTAGAGCCCCAGTTTTTCTCTTAACCCCAAAAGCGCTCTTTCCGGCCTGAACTTGTATTCCAGCGCTTCCCACCGGGGACCGCCTACCGCTCCCAGCAAAACAGCGTCACTTTGCATTGCCAGATCAAGGCTCTGTTCGGGCAGCGGTTCACCAAAACGGTCGTAAGCGGCGCCGCCGATATATCCTTCAGAGAGGTCAAGGCTGATCTTCTTTTTATCGGCAATCAGCCTTAAAATCTTTAAGGCCTCCTGCATTATTTCCGTTCCGACGCCGTCCCCGGGAAATACGGCTATATTAAAGGAGTTTCCTTTCATTCCATTCATTTACCTTCATTTATCTCTTCGGCATATATGCTTCATCAGGCCGCCGTCGGCAATCAGTTCTTCCATAAAAGGCGGAATCGGATTGATGCTGAATGTTTTATTGCCGTTTATCGTGGATATTTTACCCTGCGAACTGTCTAAAGAAATTTCTTCACCCTCTGGAACAGCTCCCCACAATTCGGAGGATTCAAAAATCGGCAAGCCCATGTTAAAAGAATTACGATAAAAAATGCGGGCAAAGCTTTTGGCAACAACACAGGAGATGCCCGCTGCTTTGATGGCGATGGGTGCATGTTCGCGGGAAGAGCCGCAGCCGAAATTTTCTCCTCCCAGAATTATATCTCCCTCCTTAATTTTGCTGACAAATCCAGGATCGGCATCTTCCATACAATGAGCCGCCAGTTCCCTGGGATCGGATGTGTTCAAATACCGCGCCGGAATTATTGCGTCGGTATCAATATTATCGCCAAATTTCCATACTCTGCCCTTGATAGATCATTTTTTTAAACCTTTCTCATAATAGTTTGTCTATGCCAATTCCTCAGGCGATGCAATTCTGCCCAAAACTGCCGAAGCAGCGCAAATTGCCGGGTTAGCCAGATAAACTTCACTCTTGGGATGTCCCATCCGCCCGACAAAATTTCTGTTTGTCGTCGCAATGGCCCTTTCCCCTTCCGCTAAAATTCCCATATGGCCGCCTAGACAGGCGCCGCAGGAAGGCGGACTGATGATCGCTCCGGCATCCATAAATGTTTCCAGCAGCCCTTCCTGCAATGCCTGCCGGTATATTGCCGGAGTGGCGGGAACGACAATCAGCCGCACGGCTGCAGCGGCTTTTCTTCCTTTTAAAATCCGGGCGGCAATTCTTAAATCTTCAATGCGGCCGTTGGTGCAGGAACCGATCAATGACTGGTCGATTTTTACATTCCCCGCCTGGCTGATGCCTTTGACATTGGAAGGCAGATGGGGAAAAGCAACCTGCGGCTCAATTTTGCCTGCGTCAATTTCGATAACGTCGGAATAGACGGCGTCTTTATCGGAAGAATAAAATGTGTATTTTCGTTTGGCCCTTTGCTCCACATACTCTCTGGTGATTTCATCCGGCGGGAAAATGCCGTTTTTTGCCCCCGCTTCAATGGCCATGTTGGCCATAGAGAGACGGTCGGCCAGCGGCAGCTTATCGATTGTCTCCCCTGCAAATTCCATCGCCTTGTAAAGGGCGCCGTCCACGCCGATACGTCCGATGATATTCAAAATCAAATCTTTACCGGAAACCCATTTCTGCAGAGAACCGGAAATAATAAATTTCATGGACTGGGGAACTTTGAACCAGAGCTCTCCCGTGAGCATGGCCGCCGCCAGATCGGTACTGCCGACTCCCGTGGCAAATGCGCCGAGGCCGCCGTAGGTGCAGGTATGGCTGTCCGCGCCGATAACCAGATCACCGGGCAGGACAATTCCTGCTTCCGGCAGCAGAGCATGCTCGACGCCAACATTGCCGCCTTCATAAAAATGGGCTATGTTTTGCTCCCGGGCAAACTCGCGAACGAATTTACATTGCATAGCCGAGTTGATATCTTTGTTCGGTGTAAAATGATCCAGCACGAGCACAACCTTGTCTTGATCAAAGACTTTTCTGCCCCCCGCCTTGCGGAATTCCTTTATTGCTATGGGCGCAGTGATGTCATTACCAAGGGCAATATCCACCCGGGCATTTATCAGTTGGCCCGGCACAATATTTTGCAGATTCGTATGCGCCAATAATATTTTTTCCGTGATTGTATATCCCATTATTTCTCCTGCCTTTAAAAATGAAAATTCTGTCTATCTCATTTCCCGCGTTTATTCAACTTTAACCTTTTTTACATTTTCCTTGAGAAATTCCAGCCGGTTAAGAGCATTGATGTAAGCTTTCGCCGAGGCCACTATGACATCCGGATGAGCGCCGCGGCCCATTACGGAATATCCGTTATATTTGAGCTGTACATTTACTTCGCCCAGCGCGTCACTGCCTCCGGTTATCGCGTTTACCGCATACTTCAATAATGAATAATTGGTCTTTGTAATCTTCCGGATCGCCGCAAACGTCGCGTCCACGGGGCCGTTGCCGAATCCGGCATCACGGACTATTTCCTTATCCACCTGCATTTCCATAGTGGCCGAGGGAATAGCAACATTTCCGCTGACAACGTTCAAATACACCAGCGCATATTTATCTTTACCACGGTAGACTTCTTCATAAAGAATCGCCTCCAGGTCCTCATCGTAAATATCCTTCTTTTTATCAGCCAGGTCCTTAACTTTAGCGGCTATTATGTTTAATTGATCCTCAGTCAGGACATAGCCCATTTTTTTAAAGTGCTGTAAAATCGCATTGCGTCCGGAATGCTTGCCCATAACTATATGGGTATCAGTTATTCCAACGGATTGCGGTGTCATAATTTCGTAGGTGCTTTTTTCCTTAATCAAACCATCCTGATGAATTCCGGACTCGTGGGCAAAGGCGTTGGCGCCGACAATGGCCTTATTGGGCTGCACGGGAATGCCCGTGACCTGGGTTAACAACCGGGAGGACTTGAATATCTTTTCGGTCTTAATTTTTGTGTAAAGTCCGTAAATATCCTTACGGGTATTGAGCGCCATCACGATTTCTTCCATGGCCGTGTTGCCGGCGCGCTCCCCGATGCCGTTGATGGTGCACTCCACCTGGCGGGCGCCATTGACAACGGCAGCCAGTGAATTGGCGACGGCGACGCCCAGGTCATTATGACAATGGACGGAAATAATAGTGTTGCCCATATTTTTTACATGAGCAAAAAGATAAGCGATCAGGTTGCCGTATTCTTCGGGAACAGCATAGCCGACCGTATCCGGAACATTGACTGTGCTGGCCCCGGCTTCAATCACGGCGGAAACCATTTCGACGAGATAGTCTTTGTCCGTGCGGGTGGCATCCATTGCTGAAAATTCGACATTATCCGTATAAGCCCGTGCCCGCGAAACAGCAGCAACTGCATCCTTTAGTACCTGCGCGCGTGTTTTTTTCAGCTGATATTTCAAATGAATATCCGAAGAGGAAATAAAAGTATGAATGCGCGGCTGAGGGCATTTTTGATGGCCTGCCAGGCGCGATCAATATCAGTGTTATTGGCCCGGGCCAGTGCCGCAATCTGACATTTTTTTATTTCCTTCGCAATTCGTTTGACGGCCTGAAAATCACCTTCGGAGGCTATCGGAAACCCGGCCTCGATTATGTCCACTCCCAGGTTCTCCAATTGTCTGGCTATGATCAGTTTTTCCTCTGTATTCATACTGGCGCCGGGTGATTGCTCGCCATCTCTGAGCGTCGTGTCGAAAATGTAAATCCTATTTTTGTCTTTATGCATATTAGTCTCCTTGAACTTGGTTAGTCGAATTACCCCGCCTCAGCAGGCTTAGCGCAAACAGCTACTTCAATTTACAAAAACAAAAAGGCCGTGGGTGTTGCCACCCACGGCCTTTCAGGTAATCTTCTTAATTCTAGTCTATAGATAACCTGAAAACGATGGGCGGGCGGCCTTGGCTAAAAGGCGCAAAAGGGCGAGACCCAGCAGCAGGGGCAGAATATTAATCGCTGAAATCAGTCCTCTTTCCGCATTAAACATCGTTTTTAGGAAACCTTTTCTTTAATTTGTTGTGCTTAGTTAAATCAGATCAAAATATTTGTCAAAGATTATTTTTATTCACCGGCGCAATGGACTCTCCGCCGCCGCAATCATTACTTCTTGCCGTCAACTAACTTCGGCAGCAGCTTTTCCGCCCAATTATTGATTTCCGGCCAATTGCGCAGATCACCTTCGGGTGTTTTGATCATATTTTTGATGATAATTCTTTCAAAAAACCCAAGTTTGGAATAATCCATTTTGCCGGCAAAAAGGCCGGCATCGACAGGCGCAACCTCGGCCCGGAGCGGATCAAGATAGGCATCGACGATTTTGCGCTTTTCCGGTGTGTCTTCTCTTAGTGTCATGCCGGCAACGAAATAGGCAACCGGCAGTTTGCGCAACTCTTCTTTATGCGCTTTGACAAAATCTGTAACCTCCGGCAAAAGTTTACCGGCACGCACCGCACTGCCCAAAACAACAGCCGAATAGCCGCTTAAATTATTCAGGCTTTTCACCGGCCTGACATCCACGGCAACTCCGCCCTGGGCCAGTTTTTTCCCGATGGCATCCGCGACCTCGGCAGTTGAGCCGGCCCGGGTGCCATAGGCAACTAATATTTTCGTGTTCATAGATTTGCCATCCCCGTACTTGGATTCCAGAAGACCGCTGTCTTCTGCGCTGCATGAGCTGAATAACAACACCAGGCAAAGATTAACAAAACAGAGGATAAATAATCGCCGCGGAGTGTTGCGGCGCTTCCCGACATCATCATTATTTTTTGATTTATTTTTTTTCATAGTTGGCATTATACACGATTATCAAAAAAAAGGGAGCGCTAAGCGCTCCCTTTCCGAGGAGGGGTGGAACAAAAAAAGATTTAGTAGCAGATTCCCGGGCCGCGTTCACCGTGGCCTCTCATGCCGCCGCGGGGACCAAAGCCCATGCCTCTGCCCCAGCCGGAGTTAACCAGCTTTTCCTGCTGCTCCGGTGTCAGCACTTTACGAATTTCCAGACGCATGGCCGTAACCTTACTCTGCATTTCATCGCGCAGAGCGCTTACTTCCGCCTGGGCGGCAGTAATTTTTTCCTTGTCCGGATTGGTCTGCAGCCAAAGCCTGCGCAGCGCAACCGATTTATCGAACATCTTTTCCCTGATCGGTCTTAATTCTTTTTGATGGGAAGTTTGCAGAGCTTCAATCTTTGTTTTCTGTTCAGCGGAAAGATTCAGCTTTTCCCAGGCGTTACTCCGATAATAACCCGGTCCACTGCCCGGACCCATCCCTTCTCCAGGACCGCGACCGGAGCCAGGACCAAAAGCGAATGCCGGCATGCTCAAAAGCAGGCCCATCGCAACGGTGACCAATGTTAATGTTAACTTTTTCATGATTTATCTCCTTTATCTTTTAATATTTTTTTCTTGCGTAGAAATTAAAGCAGCAACATCGCCGTTTATTGATTCTCCTGATCTAAAATCGAGATACGCTGCCGTGATATATTCCAGGACTAATTTCCCGGAAATGGACGGATAATATCTCAATATCAGCAGGCTCATCAAGGCGCCCAGAAATGTTACTGTTAAGTTTTTCATAAGTGATCTCCTATTGTGTTCACCTCTTGTCGCAAGTTAATATGACATAGAGCAAAGGTTGTGCCACTTGAAAAATATTCGATTAACATATTGAATCTATTAAAATAATTTATAATAACGCAAATAAACATTTGTATTTTATCCAGATAAGCGGATAATATGTATCCATAATAAAGTATCCAGCTGGATAAATAGTATCCAGGGACAGCTCTGCAAATATTATCCCCTGCAGCAGATGGAGAGTAACTATGGCGACTAAAGTCAGGAAAAAATTCCGCTTTGATATTTCACTCTGGGTGGCGATAAGCGCTATTGCCATACTGGCTGTGATTTCTGCCGTGATGACTTTTACCCATTTCCAGCGGCAAAAGGAACAGGCCGTCGAGTTGCTGACGGAAAAAGGCGTCGTTTTGATTCGATCTCTGGAAGCAGGCTTACGCAGCCAGGATGGAGCAGGCAGGGACATCTTTCGAATACGCAAACTATTGATGGAGACAGCTCAGCAGCCGGATATTGACTACATTGTTGTTACCGACTCCAAGGGTAAAATAATTGCCGACAGCGATCCTTCCATGGTCGGGCAGCAATATGGTCTGGATTTGGATACGGAAAAAATATCCTTAAGTACTGATCAAAAATGGCGGGAGGCAACCAACCCGGGAGGCGCCGGAACATTTGAAGTTTATCGCGGTTTCTTCCCCCGGGAACGATTTGATGAAAAACCGGCGGCGCTGCCCGAAAGCAGCAGGATGATTATTTATGTCGGTTTTAATATGGCCACCATCGAAAAAGCCAACAAAGAGGATACCCGAAACAGCATCATTCTTGCTTTAATCCTTATGTTGATCGGCTCGTCAGCCATTGTTTCATTATTTCTCGCCCAGGCCTACCGCACGGCGCGCACTTCGCTTTCCCGCATAACGGTATTTTCCGAAGCTCTGGTTAAAAATATGCCCATTGGGCTTATAGCGCTCGATGAGAGCGGCAATATTGCCATCTGCAACGAAAAGGCACGCATTATTTTAAATGCCGAAGACAGTGATGCCACAGGCAGACAAGTAAGTTCGTTACTGCCGGCGCCTCTGCAAAAAATATTTACCGACCTCCCCGAAATCGGCGGTCTGGTGGAAGAAGACATCCAGCTTCTTTCCGGACAGCAAGAGAGTAAAACACTGGAAATTGTTGCCGCCGGCCTCACCGCTGAGGGAATTCCCACCGGAAAAATTATGCTGCTGCGCGATGTCACTGCGCTCCGGCAATTGGAAAAGGAAGTGGCGAAAAGCCGTCATTTAAATTCTATCGCCAGTCTGGCCGCAGGTGTTGCCCATGAGATTCAGAAATCCGCTCAGTTCCATCAAGGGATTTGCCGTGTATTTCCGGGAGCGTTTTTCCGGCAATAAAGAGGACCAGCAGACGGCGGACATTATGATTGCCGAAGTGGAACGCCTGAATCGCGTAATCAGCCAGCTCATTGAATTCGCGCGGCCTCTGGAGTTGAAACGGGAAAAAGCATATTTCCCCGATTTGATTCAGCACGCCCTGGGCTTGATTGCCGCCGAAGCAAAACAGAATTCCATCATTATCACTGCCGAAGAGGCCTTTGATTTGCCGCTGGCGGAAGTTGATCCCGATAAAGTGAAGCAGGTGCTGCTTAATCTTTTTCTCAACTCCCTCGCGGCAATGAAAAATGGAGGCACCCTGACAATCAAAATTGCGCCGGAAAAAGACCAGCTTGTTGTAGCCATAGCCGATACCGGCTCAGGAATCGAGAAGATGGATTTGCCGCACATCTACGATCCCTATTTTACTTCGAAGCCCGCGGGAACAGGCCTGGGATTGGCGGTCGTTCAGAAGATCATGGAAGCGCACGGCGGAACAATTCAGGTGGAGAGCGTTATCAACCGGGGGACTACCGTCCTGCTGCAATTCCCGATTAATTCGAATAACAAGAAGGATATATAAATGAAAACAAATCAATCAATTCTGGTCGTTGATGATGATGTGGCGCATCGGGTCATGCTCAAAAAGCTGATCGGCAGCTGGGGCTATGAAATCTCCGAGGCTGAGGATGGATCAGTGGCCATTTCTGCAGTCCAGAAGCGGGCATTTGACCTGATCTTAATGGATATTCGCATGCTCAACGTTTCCGGGATCGAAGCCCTGGAGCAAATTAAAGTTATTAACCCGGCAATACCGGTGATCATTATGACCGCCTATGCTTCCGTGGAGACGGCTGTCAACGCTTTGAAAAAAGGCGCTTACGATTATCTTACCAAACCGCTTGATTTTGACGAATTAAAAATCGCCATCGCCCGTGCCACTGAGCACAGCGGTCTGAAAAAAGAAAATGAATATCTCAAGGAAAGACTGGGTGAAAAGTTCGACCGGCAGAGTATTATCGGCCAGAGCCCGGCAATGGTCAAACTGCTGGATACTGTATCTCAAGTGGCGGCAACCGAAGCAACCGTCCTTATCACCGGTGAATCGGGGACAGGCAAAGAAATGATTGCCAATGCCCTCCATTACAACTCTCAGCGCGGGAGCGCGCCTTTCATCAAAATAAATTGCGCGGCGCTTACCGAAACGCTGCTGGAATCGGAGTTATTCGGCCATGAAAAAGGAGCGTTCACCGGCGCAGACCGCAAGCGGGAGGGAAAGTTCCGTCAGGCTGACGGCGGCAGTATTTTTTTAGATGAAGTCAGCGAAATGTCACAGGCCATGCAGGTCAAACTTTTGCGGGTTCTGCAGGAAAGAGAAATTACCCGGGTCGGCGGGTCGGAGGTTCTTAAAATTAATGTCCGGGTGATTGCCGCTTCCAATAAGGACTTGAAAAAAGAAATGGGAAAAGGACGATTCCGCGAAGACTTGTTTTATCGCCTGAATGTTGTTGCCCTGCATGTGCCGCCGCTCCAGGCAAGAAGAGACGACATTCCCTTGCTGGCGCAGCATTTCTTGAATCTCTTCGCCGGAAAAGAATAATAAAAGCATCAAAGGATTTACCCCGCAGGCGATGGAAAAGCTTTTAAAGTATCCCTGGCCGGGCAACGTCCGGGAACTGATGAATGCAGTGGAAAGAGCGGTCGTCCTTTCCCGGGCAGAATATCTGAGTGCCGATGATCTGGCGCTGCTCATGGCAGATACTGCGGTTGGGGAGACAAGCGAGCAGATCAGTCTGCCGGAAAATGTTCCGCTGGAGGAAATGGAAAAAAGGACCATTCTGGAAACCCTGCATACCGTCAATGGGAACAAGAGCGAAGCCGCACGGCGCCTGGGCATCACCCGTAAAACACTGCGCGCCAAATTGGAAAAGTATCAGGTTGGCGGCTGATAATGATGGGGGAAATTTATCTTTTTTTGTTTAGGGGAACATCATGACTGCATACATGAAAAGGCATGAGCGTTATATCCTGGAAATGCTCGGGAAAAATCTTCCGGGAGACAGCGCTGAAAGAACTTCTCGAATATCACGACAAACAGATTCACCTGGCTGCAGCACGAAAGAACTGTTCATCTCCTTACGATGCTCTTTGTTTGTCTTTTCACATTGCTCTGTCTGGGCTTCACATATGTAACACCGTCTCTCCCGGCTATTGTCCTTTGCGCAATCCTGGTGATTCTGACTTTAGCTTATATTATCCATTATTACCGGCTCGAAAACGGCGTGCAGAGATGGTACGATTTGTCCAATAAAATCAGACAGTGCAGTTCGCTATAGACCATTCCGTCCAGTAATGAGAAATATTCCTCAAGCATAATCCAGATTCAAGCGGCGTGAAATACCCAATGCTGATGAGCTTGTTTGTTAATACCGGGGTAATTTATTTTGGTGAATCACCATTGTTTTGTTTTTTGTCAGCCGGTTTTTTGGAGTTCTTTTTAAGCAGGGCCAGGATTTTTTCTTGATATAAATATGCTGCAACGAAGATGATTATACCCGCGCCGACAAAGATGCCCAGGAGAAAATAATGGCCCTCGCGGGCGGAACTTCCCGTTATCGAAAGCCCTATGGTCCCCAGCAGACGACCGGCTGCAGAAACTATGAGGAATATCCCGACCGGCATCCGGCTGACACCCATGATGTAACACAAATAATCCTTGGGAAATCCGGGAATCAGAAACAGAAAAAAAGATACCAGGATGCCCTGATGTTCCATGAAGTGATCGAATTTTTCAAAAACTTCCTTTTTAACAACTTTCTCCAAAAGCGGCTCACCGAAGAAATGAGCCAGGATAAAAGCCAGCCAGGAACCCAGAGTCAGGCCGATTGTTGAATAAACCGTCCCCAGAACAGGGCCATAAATGAAACCGCCGACAAATCCGGTTAATTCACCGGGAATCGGAGCGGCAACGACTTGTCCTATTTGAATCAGAATGAAAAGCACTTCATCATAGGGAGATGCCTTGACAAATTCAATTAGCTTATTTCTGTCCGTGAAGAAATAATACAGATCATAATGAATGAACAAATAAGTTAAGAGGCTGAAAATAAAAACGAGCACAAAGGCTTTAAGGACTAATTTTCTGTTTTCTGCCTCATTGAGAAACCCCATTTTTACCCCTGATTACCCAAATTCAATGCTTCCTTTTTATCAAATCCTATATGATTAAATCGGGTACGTCAAATTCAAAAACACTTTATAAACCCATACCTATATTCCTGTTCATCGGCCTTTCCGCAAATGCCGTCGGCACCCCGGAGTTTTTCCATAATTGTCCTTACGGGGTGTCGGGGAAATTTTCTACCTTACGGATGGCATTTTTTGCAGCTGAGAAAAGCATTTGCGGTTGTTTTTCTTTGCGTTTTATTATACTACGCCCAAAATAGAACCATAATAAATTAATTTGAGGTATCAGGAATGATTAAGAAAGTTACAGTTGTCGGCGCGGGTAATGTCGGCGCAACAGTGGCACAGAGGCTTGCCGAAAAAGAACTTTGCGACGTTGTGCTGATTGATATTATTGAAGGTGTGCCGCAGGGAAAGTCCCTGGATCTGGCCGAGGCGGCGCCGATTGAAAAACACGATGCTCATCTCACCGGCGCCAACTCTTATGAGGCTTCGGCTGACTCCGACATCGTTATCATTACGGCGGGAATACCCCGCAAGCCCGGGATGAGCCGGGATGATCTTTTAGCGACAAACAGAAACATTATCAAAAGCGTGACAAAGGAAATCGCCAGGCACTCTCCCCGGGCCATCCTGATTATCGTCAGCAATCCTTTGGATGCCATGTGTCATGTGGCTTTCGAAGAAAGCGGCTTTCCGAAGGAGAGAGTAATCGGCATGGCCGGTGTTCTGGATTCCGCAAGATTCCGCGCCTTTATCGCGGCGGAACTCGATGTCTCCGTCGAGAATATTTCCGCCCTTGTCTTAGGCGGCCATGGCGATACCATGGTGCCCCTGCCGCGTTTTTCCACGGTTGCCGGCATCCCCATAACGGAGTTGATCTCACCGGAGGGTATTGAAGCGCTGGTCAACAGAACCCGCAACGGCGGTGCGGAAATAGTGGGCCTGCTCAAAACAGGCAGCGCTTATTATGCGCCGGCTTCCGCCGCCGTAGAGATGGCCGAATCGATTTTGAAAGACAAAAAGAAGATACTGCCCTGCGCCGCTTATCTTACGGGCGAGTACGGCATTGATGGCCTTTTTGTCGGCGTGCCGGTGAAACTGGGGAAAAATGGTGTGGAACAAATAATTTCTCTTGCCCTCCGGGCAGATGAAAAGCAGGCTCTGCTCAAATCAGCGGCGGCGGTGCAGGAATTAGTGGAAGCAATGAAGAAGATGTCCTAGGGGATGGCAGATTATGAATGAAATCAAGAAATTATTGCTTAGTGTCGATGAAAAAAGTAAAAAGCAAGTCCTTGAGCATTTTGCCAAGGCTTTTACGAAGCAGGCCATGGAAAATCTAAATGGCATCTGGTTTCTAAGTGTTCATAAACCAGATGCCATTTAAAGAAAGAAGTCTTAATTTGTTTCACCCTGAACCGGCCATTATAATAGCCTGATATTCAACCCAATATGTTTATGCAGGTTGCCCGTTTGCGGCAAGACCCGCTTTAGCAGACGCTTTCTGCAGTTTGATGGCTTTTTCCTTTTTGAGAAGGGGCAGAGAAACAGCTGCACCGATCAAAGCGAAGACGGCAAAAGCATAGTATGCATTATTAAATGAATCGGTTGCTTTAACGACAAAGCCGACAATGGAAGGCGCCAGGATGCCTGCAAAAGCGCCGCTGCCCATCATAAATCCGGAGACCTTCGGCACATCAGCCTGATCAAATATGCCCATGGCCATTGATAACATGGCGATATTCCCGCCAAGCGCAAAGAAGGTGCCGAATGCAAAGCACAGCAAACTGCCGACGATTGAAGGTATCAAAACCGCTCCAAGGATCAACGGCACCATGGCGACTAAGCATAATATTACCCACCCGCCGCGGTATTTGAAAATGAGTTCTTTATCCGACAAATAGCCTAAAATAATAGGTCCGAGACCTCCGGCAATATAAGGAATTGCTGAAAGGAATCCGCTCCCAACAAGTGATACGCCTCTGGCTTTCATAAAGTACGTTGGCATCCAGCTGAGGTTGGCCCAGGAAAATAGCAGGAAAGAAAAATAGACAAAACAAAGCAACCAAACCAGAGGTTGCTTAAGGAGCTCAACACTCGGTGTTCCTTTTAAAGTCGCTGATGCCGCACCGTCAGCCGCTGCAATGGCTTCTTCTATGTATCTACGTTCTTCGATGGAGATAGAAGGATGGAAAGCCGGGCTGTCTTTTACCCGCCAGAGAACAAAAGCGGCAAGAACAATTCCTATGGCTCCAAAGATGTAAAATATTGATGGCCATCCATATTTGGAAACCACAAGTGCTGATAAAGGCAGTCCGATGATGATGCCGACACTCATGGCAGAGGAAATGATTCCCAGAGACCTTCCTCTTTCAGCAGGCCGCATCCATTGCTTAACAAGTTTTGTGCAGATAACAAACAATGGCCCCTCAAACAGTCCAAAAACAATTCTGATCACCAACAAACTGATAAATGACCATCCAAAACCGGTGATAATGGTCATAATGGACCAGAAAATAAGAATCAGCACAAGATATTTTCGCGCGGAATATTTGGAAGCCAGGACGCCGCCCGCAAAATTCATGATCGTGTATCCAATGTTAAAGCCGCTCATAATAATTCCCATGAGCGCAACGTCTATGGCTAACTCTTTCATGATGACGGGTGCGGCAACGGCAAAATTGACCCGGTCAAAATATGAAACAAGTGTAATCAAAAAAAGCCAAAATAACACTTCCCAGCGATACTTTGTAAGTTTCATAAAAATGTCCCCCTTTGAGAGTAATGTTTTTGTTTATTGTCCCACTCTGCCCATCATTCCCCCGTCCACGGGAATGATGACCGAAGTGATGAATTTGGCCTCATCGGAGGCAAGGAAAAGTGTGGTATAGGCTATATCCCAGGCAGTACCCATGCCGCCTTTGAGCGGTACCGCCTGATTTCTTCTGTTGATAATTTCATCCTTATTGACACCGGGCATCTTGGAATATCCTTCTATCGCCATTGGGGTATTGATAAAACCGGGCATAATTGCGTTGACCCGTATTCCTCTTGGTGCATACTCCATAGCTACTTGTTGTGTCAGGGCATTAACGCCTGCCTTGGATGCTTTGTAGGCCAGCATGGGTGTGTTGCCGACTGCAGCAAGCGACGAGATAAGTACAATGGACCCGCTTTCCTGCTTTTCCATGACAGGCAGTATATATTTGCAAGTGAGGAACATTCCCTTTAAATTTACTTTAAATGTCTCGTCCCAAACTTCTTCCGGCAACTTTACCGGCCCTCCATCTTCAATAGAAGCAATACCAACAACGTTTACAAAGATATCAATTCTTCCATATTTGGCGAGGCAGGCTTCGGGTATTGCCCTGCAATCCTGCGGTTTGGCAATATCCGCTTCAAAGGCAAAAGCCTGACCGCCTTCTTCTTTAATAATGGATTCAGTTTCTTTGGCAGAGTCCAGCTTTCTGTCGACCAGCATAACTCTGGCTCCTTCCCGCGCAAAGAGAAGAGCTATGGCTCTCCCGTTTCCAATTGTATCGCCTGGTGTCTGCCCGGCGCCAATGACAATTGCAATTTTACCCTTTAACGATCTCCCATGAAGCCCTCCTTTATATGATATAATTATATCCAAATACTTTTCCTATGCGGAGGTCCGCTAAGCAAATGACTCCATAAGTAATGCCATGTCGTATTTGCCTTTCTAAAATGACATCTTCAGCTGAAGACTTTGTGCTCATATTTTTTTAGCGACTCCCTTCCAGTACTGGGCGCGCAAATCCTTCTTCATCACTTTCCCGTTCGGGTTACGCGGAAGCGTGGCGAAATCGACACTCTTGGGTGCATTGATACTGCCAACCTTCTCTTTGCAAAGGGCAATCAACTCCTCTGCGGTAACCGTCTTGCCGGGTTTTAACTCGACAACGGCCTTTACCGCCTCTCCCCACTCCGGATCAGGCACACCGATTACAGCACATTCGCCTACCGCCGGATGTCCCCAGAGTACCTGTTCCACTTCCGACGGGTATATATTAAAACCGCCGGAGATAATCATGTCCTTCTTACGGTCAGTAATATATAGATAACCATCTTCATCCAGATGGCCGACATCGCCGGTATGCAGCCAGCCGTCAATGATCGTCTCGGCTGTCTTTTCAGGCATGCCGTAATATCCTTTCATTAACAAATCACCACTCACACAAATCTCGCCTGTCTTACCCGGCGGGAGAATTTGATTGTTATCATCCATGATCTCCACCTTCGAGAAGATACAGGGTCTCCCGCATGAGGCAAGCCGCGCATCGTCCGCCAATTCCTTCCAATTCTCCGTTAGGCCCTCTTGAAGTGTTCTTCGGGACGTAAAATGGCAATCGTCGACGGGGCTTCGGTCTGTCCATAGCCTTCCGTCAGAACCGGCCCAAACAGCTTGATCGCCTGTTTCAGCTTTTCCACCGACATAGGCGCCGCCCCATAAATTAGATACTTGAGCGAGGAAAAATCGACTTTCTCGATGCCCGGGATATCGAGAATCCGGTAGATAACCGTAGGAGGCAGGAACATTTCCGTTATGCGCTGCTTCGTTATAGCGCCAAACATCGCCGCCGGATCCGGTTTGGGGAGAACAATAACTTTACCGCCGCGCGCTGAACAGGGAAGCGATATCACACCCGCCGTGTGCGTCATCGGCGCTGCAGCCAGATTTACCGGATATTCGTCATGCTTATATTGAAAAATTATCATGAAGTTGGAAAACAGAGTTGAAATACTGCGATTGGTATTCATCACTCCTTTGGGCACACCGGTAGTTCCTCCGGTCGGCGAGATTGCGACGACATCCTCAGGTTCATGCTGGACTTTGGGGCGCGTGGCCGGCTGATTTTTAGTAAAATCAGCAAGCGATACTGCTCCTTCCACCTCACCATCGATGCAGATCCAGAGCTTGACTTTTGGCAGCTTATCTTTAAGTCCCATGACGGTTTTGTCATAAGCTTTCGTGAAAAATAAAACTTCGGCGTCAAATGTATTCAAAAGGAAAACGGTTTCATCCAGTGGACCGCGGGGATGGACGGGGATCCAGGCAAGCCCGGCACGCCACAAGGAAAGGGTACAGGCCCACGATTTGGGATGATTATCCGACCATACACCAGCCGGGGTTTCTTTCTTAAATCCGGCGGCAATAAGGGCATTGGCTACGCGGCAGGTAAATTCGCCTATCTCGTTATAGGTAAATTCTTCCCCTTCCATGTAGTAGGCAACACCTTTAGGATTAATTTTCCATCCGCGATCAAAAAAATCAATTACTGCTGTCATTTCAAAACACTCCTTTCTTAAGTAAGAATCGAATCTCGCCTTCCTGATCTTTAAGATTTAAAAAAAGACCTGGTGACCAAAGATTTGAGAAGAGCGAAACGAGGTCACCAGGTCAATGACGGAAAATCAGGAATGGCTTTCAGGTCTATTTTCCATTAACCCGCTCCAGAATGTGAATAGTCATGGCGGCCTCTTCAAAGGCAACGTTCCCGCCGCCGTTTTCTCCCAGAGCAATCCTGCACCCCTCTACCTGGCGGGCGCCCGCCTCGTGCCGAAGTTGCGTGACCAGCTCATGGACCATGCCGAGACCGGAAGCACCTACGGGGTGGCCGCGTGATATAAGACCACCCGACGTGTTAAGGGGAATTTTTCCTCCCAGCTTCGTTGCTCCCGCCTTCCGCAAAGGCTCCGCCTTCGCCGATTTTGCAGAAGCCCAGCGATTCGCACTGGTGTAATTCGCCGAACGCCGTAGCATCGTGGACTTCACCCACATCGATATCTGCAGGGCCGACCCCGGCAATATTATATGCCTGCTGGGAGAGCCGCATGGCGATATCCAAATCCAACTGGTCATGTCTCCGGTTGGTGCCTGAACCCAGCACCGATGCCAGGATCTTCACCGGGCGGGCGGACTTCAGCTTCTTCAGGAAATCCGCCGAGCAGACAATGGCTGCGGCGGCGCCGTCACCGATAGGAGCGCACATGGGTACGGTCAGCGGCCAGATAACTGGTCGTGCCTGGAGAATCTCATCTACAGTCATGGCGATCTGAAATTGGGCATTGGGATTCATAGTGCTATGGAAGTGGTTCTTTGATGCAACGATTGCCAGTTGACGCTGGGTAGTTCCGAAAGTGGCCATATGCCACCTGAGCAGGTTGGCATACACATCCATGAAGGCGCTCCTGGTCAGTCCGGCCCCGGCGCCGCCGTCATCGACCGGAATATCCAGCTTAACCCCGTCCATGATGCCTCGCAAAGCCTCCATGTGTCCTTTCATGTTGGCAACATCTACCCCGGAATTGAAAGCCAGCATGGACTTTGCCTTGTCTTCGTTGTAAATCTTCTCCATGCCAATAGCCAGAGGAACATTCGTACATGCCGAATGCCACATCCTTATAAGCATGGTGTAATGCTGTGGAAGCATCAGCACAGCCATTTTCCACATTAGTTATCGGAATGCCCTCAATGCCAAGAGGTCTCAATGCCACTTGCCCTTTTATGGAGTGTTGCATATTGAAGTATCCCCAAGAAGTATTGGAAAACCAAGCAGACTGGATATCACTTATTTTGATATCCGGGGCATCACCCATCGTCTTGGTAAATGCTTCCGCAACCAAGTCCTTTTCTGGCCGTTCCAAGTATTTGCCGAAACGGGTCATACCCACTGCAACGATATATACGTCGCGCATTTAATAATTCCTCCTTATGACAATTTTATTTTATACAATCTATATTTGCAGGGAACATACCAGTGAGAAATATAAAAGCCTTATACCATTGTTAAACCGCCGCATACGGCAATCGACTGGCAAGTCATACCAGCGGATTCGTCACTGGCAAGATAAACCGCAAAGTCTGCAATTTCTTTACTCTGGAGTAACCTGCGAATAGGAACCTGGCCTAACAGCGCCGGAAGTAAGTTTTCTTTGGGAATTCCGTAATACTTTGACTGATCCACCAGAAAAGGTTCTAGCATATCCGTTTCTACCGCACCGGGGCAGATGGCATTTACGGTAACGCCTAAAGGCGCCATTTCCAGCCCTAAACATCTTGTTAAACCAACGATGGCGTGCTTGGACGCGTTATAGGCGCTCTGATTTTTAGAACCCCATTTGCCGGCAGTAGAGGCTAAGTTGATTATTCTGCCCTTCTTTCTCGCTATCATCCCAGGCAACACGCTCTGGGTTACAAGAAAAGTGCCATAAAGATTTGTTTTCATGGTCTGATCGAATTCCTCGAGGGTATAATCCCCAAAGCTACGGCATATTTGAATGCCGGCATTGTTAACAAGGATATCTATCTTCGAGAACTCCTTTAATGCATGTTCAACCATTCCCTTCACCGATTCGGGATTGGAAACATCGGCGGAATGAATAGCGACCTTATGGCCGAATTTACGCAGTTCGTTTGCGGCTTCTTCGAGCGATCCCTGGCTTCTTCCAGAAATGAATAGATTGGCTCCCTCTTCAGCGAAACGATGCGCGATACCCAGGCCAATTCCCCGGCCTCCACCTGTAATCAATGCGTTCAGATTTTCGAGTCTACCTTTTCCCATAATATTTTCTCCTTTTGATAAGTTTATATCCATATAGCTTTTAAAAGCAAAGAACATGCCAGGGAGGAATATTTCGTAACTATGCGAATATAAATGATAATGTAATACTATAGAACGCAAAGTGTTTTTAATGAAACATAAACAGACTGTATTGAGACAGTTCGCCGCTTGACATTTTCTGCATATTATAATAATTGAAAAATACTAAGTTATGGGACTGACACATGAAAGAATTCTCCTCCAGCTTGACACCCGAACAATGGCGCTTTTTAGCCGTCCTGGAAGCCTTAGGCGGGACAGCGCAAATCAATATTCTTGAATACATTGCCCCACTAACGGCGGGTCAGCTGATCGATTTATTGAAAAAGACGACCGACGCCGATATCTTTTGCCAGAATAAAGGAGAAATATTTTCGCTTAATTCATCTCTCCCGGAAATAATTGAAAAGAAGATTAAAAAAATAAACTCGCCGAAAAACCTCTCCAAGCTGGTGGATGCCGTCTATGCGCATAAGGTCGATACGATGCTGACCCCACTAGTCTTCATTGGCCTCTTAGAAAGAGCGGGCCGGTCTGCCGAAGCCAGCAGGATGGAATTTGAACTTGCCGACAGGGAATATGGCAACGTAGAAAACGCCATTGAACTCCATAAAACATATATGAATGCCATTAAAAGGCTTAAAAACCTGGACATGGACGGTTACACCAGTACTCTTTATATCACCCATGCGCTAAAGGTCTCGAACCTCTGCTTTCTGATAGGAAAAGGAATTAACGAACTGGGGGAGATTCTGGATGAAGCCCACATGTTGGCAAATAAGCTCGGTGATAAACGTTCTCAAGCTCTGATCAAACTCAAAAAAGGCATGCTTTATTATTTCACGGATCGCAAAGTTGACGCTTTTACATTACTATCTTCAGGCATGGATGAGGTGAACGAGCTGGGGGATGAGGATATTCTTTCACAATCCGCTGTGCCACTTGCGTTGCTTTATTACATGAAAGGGCAGTTCACGGATGTCATAAAACATTTGGAATATCTTGAAAATCTCATAAGCAACGTGGATGAGGAAACCAATGTGCTTACTTATATTATGTTCGCCTATAGCACGTTGTATCTAGGTCAGTTCCACCGTGCCTTCGGTTTCCTCGATTCCAACCTTCGCCTGACAGAGGAGAAATCCAACAAGCCCCTGGCCACAATTTTGAGAGCGACGCTGGGTACATCGCTTGTCCTGGTGAAAAAATACGATGAAGCGGAGTTCCATCTCAAAAAGGCGCTGCAGGAATCAATCGAAATAGGTAACGCTTTCGGATACCACTATTCTGGAGGCGGACTTGCCCTTCTCTACTTCATGACCGGCAACCCGGAAATGAGCTACCAGATAGTTAAGGATACAGCTGAAAAGGCAAGGGTGACGGGACTCATTGATCAAATTTCTTCGCCGTGGATCCCCGAGATGCTGTATGAATTTCATCGGCTTGGTTTTGAACCTATTAAACGATTGAATTTCCATGAAATTCTGGATACCTCGTTGAAGGGAATAAATATACATTTGAAAGGGGTGGCACTACGCCTGAGAGCCCAGGAAATTATGGAACAAGGAGATTGGCAGAAAGATTTCATTAAAGACGACCTTGATGCCAGCAGGGCATGCCTGGAATTATCGGGCAACCACATACAACTGGCAAAAACCGTCCTGGAACTTGCCCATCTTGAACTCCTGCATAACAACAAGGAATCTGCCAAGAGATATGCTCAAGAAGCATGGCGCATTTTCGGCGGCCATGCAGCCGATTTCTTTCCGAACCAATATAAAAGCCTTTTAGAGACAAAGCAGCTATTCCCGAATATACGATCTGCGAAGGAAGAGTATCTCCAGCAGTATTTTGAGGAGCTCAATTCCATTAAATCAAGCATGGGACAAGAAAAAACGCTTTTCAAAACCATCCTCGCTACGAATCGTTTCTTTGGTGCCGAACGGGGAGGACTGTTCTTTTTTACAGAAAAAAAGCACAACTGTAACCCAGAACTGCGCACAGCAATTAACTTAACAAAAGAAGAAGTAGAATCACCCCGTTTTAAACCGTGTATGGAGTATATACTCAAGGCATACAGGACAGACAAGCCCCTGATTGTCCGGAAAGATCTTTCCATGCGTGCAGAAAAAGGAGATAAAATCCGTTCCGTTCTGTGCATCCCGTTTTATGTGCAGGGCACAAAAGGTGGTGTTTTGTATCATGACAACTCGTACATAACGGATGCGTTCGACTTCCTGGATCCCATGACGATAAGGCTCTTGAGCAGAAATACGTCCGACACGGTAGATTTTCTTTTAAGCAACATAAAGACCAGGCAAGAAAATGAAAAGCTCTCCAGGGAGATGAACATATTGCATCAGCCCAAAGAATTTCAACTAATCGCCGAGTCTCGAATAATGAGAGAACAGATGTCCATGGCGGGTCAGGTGGCTTCAATAGACACGACTGTGCTGCTGACAGGTGAAACCGGTACCGGCAAGGGAATGTTCGCCCGGTGGATTCACGAAAACAGCCGAAGATCGGAAGAGCCGTTTATTGTCGTAGACTGCACTACGATCCCCGAAAACTTAGTGGAGAGTGAACTATTCGGCTACGAGAAAGGAGCATTCACTGGTGCGGATAAACAGAAATTAGGCAGAGTCGAGCTGGCACATAAAGGCACTCTCTTCCTGGACGAAATCGGCGAGATCCCGCTTCATATCCAGACAAAGCTGTTGAAGACCCTGGAAGAAAAAACTTTTGTCAGAATAGGCGGCGGACGAGCTATAAATTCTGATTTTCGCCTTATCGCAGCCACTAACCGCAATTTAAAGGAAGATGTATCTTCCGGCCGTTTTCGGGAAGATCTTTATTACAGGCTCAATGTATTCCCGCTGACCATAGCCCCCCTGAGGGAACGAGAAGAAGATATAACGGAATTGGCCAGATATTTTTTAGCGCTGTATGCAAAACAGTATGGTCGGCCCGACCTCTCCATATCCAGCAAAGATCTCTATATGCTGACGAAATATAATTGGCCCGGCAATATACGTGAATTACAAAATGTCATCGAACGGGCAGTAATACTATCCAAAGGCGCCGAACTTCAGATACCTATGCTAACGGCAGACTCCAGTAGGAGCACAAATTTTACGATTGATGACTTGCCCACGCTCGACGAGCTGCAGCGCCGTTATATCAGGCACATTTTCGGAGTTACAAACAAAAAAGTCGGTGGAACGAGCGGCGCAGCCGAAATTCTGGGAATGAAACGCACGAGCCTTTATTCCCGAATGAGAACTCTCCGCATGAAGAGAAGTATTTAAATCATAAATCTTGCGAATTATATATACTAAAGAATATGCCTGTCTCAATACAGTCTACCCGTGTCTCATTAAGAACACATTGTATTGCTTAATATTATATAACCATTTATAATCAATTAGTTAAAAAAAATTATGCTTGGTACGTTCCTTGCAATTGTGGAATCCTTAAAAAGGAGTTGCGCCATTAGCGCAAAAATATGGGGTTGCTTTTTTCAAGAAATACGCCAATTTTTTGAAAAGAATGAATGGACCCATAATTAATAACTTTAAATCCAAATTCACATCAAAAGGAGATTGACTATGACTCGACTAATTGATCTGACAACGACTCTTGATCCAGACAATCGTGCTAAACTGCCGCCGCCTCTGGCCGGCTTGGCCGGTGTGATCGCCCCGGCGATCACCTACACAAGTCCCGACGGAACAGGGCGCGAAGAGTTTTGCCGTTTTCTAGGCTGTACTCTGGAGGACTTGCCGGATGGCGAGGGGTGGGGAAGTGAAGTGCTGACCGACCTTAACTCACACTGCGGCACACACGTTGACGCACCCTTGCACTACGGTTCACGTTGCGAAGGTAAACCGGCGCGCACTATCACCGATATCGATGTCAATGAACTATTTTGCCCCGGTCTGGTTCTGGATGTCCGCCCGTGGGCGAAACCTGCTGAACATATTACAATAAAGATGCTGGACGACGCACTGGCCGCCACCGGGAAAAAGATCAACAAAGGAGATGCAGTGCTGATCCGCACTGGTCAGGAGAGCTACCAGTTCCCGCAGCCGCAATTCTTTACTCAACCCGGCATGAGCCGAGAGGGCACGCTTCATCTGGCCAATCAGGGAGCGAAGGTTCTCGGCACCGACGCACCCGGCTGGGACCTGCCGTTTGGTGTCATGACCAAAAAATTCAAAGAAACTGGCGACAAAGCAGTGCTCTGGGACGGTCACAAAGCCGGGGTCGAGAAGGAAGTATTTATCGTTCAGCAAATGGTTAATCTGGGTGCACTGCCCCTGAGCGGCTTCATGGTGGGATTTTTCCCCATTAAGATCGCCCGCTGCAGCGCCGCACCTGCACGTGTGGTTGCGTTTGTAGATTAAAGCAATGGCTTTTGCCACTGGTTGCCGGGCTGAGAAAGAATCCAGAACAATTTGGTCTTATCACAGGCCTTGGCTGGTATATGACGAAGCACTTTACAGGTATTTGCAGCGGGATTGAACCCAAGTGTCCATGGGACCGCAAATCCATGAAAGCAATTCAACCCGATTGAACATCCCCCGAAACTTGTACCACATTTTATTAAAGTTCTGCCATTTTTGATTATTTTCGATTGAAATGATGGATGAATTGGGAAAACAAGTAAAACAACATTGCAGGAAGTTATATATTTTAATGAATTACATTCACATAGGATAGGGGGCTGGGCCGATGTTTTTAATACTCCTAGCGCATATAATTTACTTGAATATTACATTATCGCTGGGGGTGTGCCCCCCTCCTTAAAGATATACGTGATTATGAGTTGCATTTAGCACGTACGGATATTAATGACGTTAGCCGATGCGGGCCGGAAAATATTATCCCGTGATCTTATTCTTCTGGTCATCCAAACTGGTTAAAACCCGATCCACTCCACGATCTTCTCCACGGATTCTCGGGCAGAAATAAGCTTGTTTGCCGGATGATCCCAATCGGGATAGCCGATGGCAATACAGAGATGCAGTTTCTTCGAGGTGGGAATACCCGTCACCTTGTGCACCACCTCGGAAAACATGACGCCCTGATCGTTGATACACGTACCCAAACCGTAATCCAGGGCGACCAGGCAGATCGTTTGAGCCAGCCCGCCAAGATCCGAAATAGACAACCTCATTGCCGCGCTGTCAATCAGACTTTCATTCATGGATAAATAAATTGCCGCCGGCGCTTCAAAACCGCGAAAGCCATGCATAGTCCATTCCAGCCTTTTTTTCTTGTCGTCACGCCCGATGCCCAGCAGACGGTACAACTCGAAACCAAGAGCCCGCTGACGTTCCTTGTAAACTCCTTCCAGCGGTTTAAAATTTCCGGGAAAGTCCGGTTTCGGCTGACCGCCGGAACTGAGCATATCCACAATCCCTTTCCTCACTTCTTCCAGGACCGCGCCCGTGATGACGGTGATATCCCACGGCTGAGTGTTTAATCCCGACGGGGCGCGCAGCGACGTCTGGATGATGTCGGTTAGAATCTCCTTCGATACAGGGTCTTTCTTAAATCCCCGAACGCTAATACGTGACTTGATGGCATTTTTTAGTTCCATAACTATCTGCTCCCCATTGGATTTTACTTCATATATTAATTAAAGTTATTGCTTGCATGTCAAGAAAATTTTGACCACAAAACGTAGTGTTCACCTCAGACGGCCCTGCCGGGGGAAAATCTCGAAATTCGTCAATACGCTTTTTTAAAGATGTGTTCTGATTTTATATAGTCATCCAATGCCCTGAAGGGCACAAGCAATTCTTCCATATTTGGCGAGGCAGGCTTCGGGTATTGCCCTGCAATCCTGTGGTTTGGCAATATCCGCTTCAAAGGCAAAAGCCTGACCGCCTTCTTTTTTAATAATGGATTCAGTTTCTTTGGCAGAGTCCAGCTTTCTGTCGACCAGCATAACTCTGGCTCCTTCCCGCGCAAAGAGAAGAGCTATGGCCCTCCCGTTTCCAATCGTATCGCCTGGTGTCTGCCCGGCACCAATGACAATTGCAATTTTACCTTTTACACGATCTCCCATGAAGATCTCCTTTTATGATATAATTATATCCAAATACTTTTCCTATAAGGAAGGATACAGATATAAGGTGTTGAGATATTGTTCTGGAAAATCTAAATGGCATCTGGTTTCTAAGTGTTCATAAACCAGATGCCATTTAAAGAAAGAAGTCTTAATTTGTTTCACCCTGAACCGGCCATTATAATAGCCTGATATTCAACCCAATATGTTTATGCAGGTTGTCCGTTTGCGGCAAGACCCGCTTTAGCAGACGCTCTCTGCAGTTTGATGGCTTTTTCCTTTTTGAGAAGGGGCAGAGAAACAGCTGCACCGATCAAAGCGAAGACGGCAAAAGCATAGTATGCATTATTAAATGAATCGGTTGCTTTAACGACAAAGCCGACAATGGAAGGCGCCAGGATGCCTGCAAAAGCGCCGCTGCCCATCATAAATCCGGAGACCTTCGGCACATCAGCCTGATCAAATATGCCCATGGCCATTGATAACATGGCGATATTCCCGCCAAGTGCAAAGAAGGTGCCGAATGCAAAGCACAGCAAACTGCCGACGATTGAAGGTATCAAAACCGCTCCAAGGATCAACGGCACCATGGCGACTAAGCATAATATTACCCACCCGCCGCGGTATTTGAAAATGAGTTCTTTATCCGACAAATAGCCTAAAATAATAGGTCCGAGACCTCCGGCAATATAAGGAATTGCTGAAAGGAATCCGCTCCCAACAAGTGATACGCCTCTGGCTTTCATAAAGTACGTTGGCATCCAGCTGAGGTTGGCCCAGGAAAATAGCAGGAAAGAAAAATAGACAAAACAAAGCAACCAAACCAGAGGTTGCTTAAGGAGTTCAACACTCGGTGTTCCTTTTAAAGTCGCTGATGCCGCACCGTCAGCCGCTGCAATGGCTTCTTCTATGTGCCTGCGTTCTTCGATGGAGATAGAAGGATGGAAAGCCGGGCTGTCTTTTACCCGCCAGAGAACAAAAGCGGCAAGAACAATTCCTATGGCTCCAAAGATGTAAAATATGGATGGCCATCCATATTTGGAAACCACAAGTGCTGATAACGGCAGACCGATGATGATGCCGACACTCATGGCAGAGGAAATGATTCCCAGAGACCTTCCTCTTTCAGCAGGCCGCATCCATTGCTTAACAAGTTTTGTGCAGATAACAAACAATGGCCCCTCAAACAGTCCAAAAACAATTCTGATCACCAACAAACTGATAAATGACCATCCAAAACCGGTGACAATAGTCATAATGGACCAGAAAATGAGAATCAGCACAAGATATTTTCGCGCGGAATATTTGGAAGCCAGGACGCCACCCGCAAAATTCATGATTGTGTATCCAATGTTAAAGCCGCTCATAATAATTCCCATGAGCGCAACATCTATGGCTAACTCTTTCATGATGACGGGTGCGGCAACGGCAAAATTGACCCGGTCAAAATATGAAACAAGTGTAATCAAAAACAGCCAAAATAGCATTTCCCAGCGATACCTTGTAAGCTTCATAAAAATGTTCCTTTTTAAAAGTAAGATTGTTGTTAACTAACGCGACTTTCGATTCTTATCACCATCGCACCATTTTAAGCTTTTCGTTCTTGACTGCAGCTAATTTTGTTTAGACGCCTAGATCCCTACTTTACCCATTATTCCCCCGTCGACAGGAAGGAGGACAGAAGTGATGAATTTAGCCTCATCAGACGCAAGGAAAAGTGCGGCATAAGCTACATCCCAGGCATCTCCCATACCGCCTTTGAGCGGTGTCACAAGACTTCTTTTTCTTTGAAGTTCGTCCTTCTGTTCTTTGGTCATTTTGGTAAATCCTTCAATCGCCATGGGGGTGTTGATAAAGCCGGGCATAAGTGCATTGACCCTTACTCCCTTCCGGGCATACTCCATGGCTACTTGTTGTGTCAGGGCATTAACGCCTGCCTTGGATGCCTTGTAGGCCAGCAGGTTTGTGTTGCCGACCGCAGCAAGCGACGACATCAGTACGATGGATCCGCTTCCCTGCTTTGCCATGACGGGCAGCACATACTTCAAAGTGAGAAACATGCCCTTTAAATTCACTTTCATTGTTTCATCCCAAACTTCTTCCGGCAGCTTTACCGGGCCGCCATCATCAGCAAAGCCAACGCCGACAACATGTACAAGGATATCGATTTGTCCATAGTTGGCGAGACAAGCTTCAGGTATTGCCTGACAATCCTGCGGCTTTGTGATATCCGCTTCAAAGGAAAAAGCCTGGCCGCCTTCTCCCTTAATGATGGATTCTGTTTCTTTGGCAGAGTCCAGCCGTCTGTCGACCAGCATGACTCTGGCGCCTTCTCTTGCAAAGAGAAGAGAAATAGCCCTTCCGTTTCCAATCGCATCGCCCGGTGTCTGCCCTGCGCCGATGATAATTGCACTTTTACCTTTTAAACGTTCTCCCAAAATAACCTCCTTTCATGATAACCGTCATGCCGGGTTTTAACTCGACTACGGCTTTTACTTCCTCGCCCCAATCCGGGTTAGGAACGCCAATGACGGCACATTCGCCTACCGCCGGATGGCCCCAGAGAACTTGTTCTACTTCCAGGGGATACACATTAAACCCGCCGGTGATGATCATGTCCTTCTTGCGGCCGGTGATGAACAGGTAACCATCCTCATCCAGTTGCTGGATCGCCCCAAAAGGCTGATTCCGACAAATCCCCGCATGGTCAGCACATCGTCTTTAACCCAGGCCTTACATTGATAAGTTTCGCCTTCTCTTGCATCCATAATGGTACCGCTATCGTATTCCGGCCCCAGTTTTTTATCTACGGTCCCTGTATTTTTTAAACCCTTCAAAATAACCATGCCCAAAACGGGTTTATTTTTCAAATCACCCTTGCAATTCGTACAGAGTGAATCGGCCGGATCAAGCAGCAGTTTGACAATTTTCCCATAGTACAGACCATTCTTTTCGAATATTTCCACCTCTGAAGTTTTTTTCCTTTATCCGTTCCTTTATCCCCTATTGTAACCCATGTCCCGATGATGGGATCCTGAGCATATCCGGAGACGCCTGAAAAAATCACGATGCACACAAAAACCAAAAATACGGCTAAAATCTTCCTTATCTTTTTTCTATTTGCTCCTTTTTTCAGATCTCATATTATGAGATGATCTTTTCCTTCATCCTTAAGAACTTTGACGTAGAGTTCGCTCACCTGTTTCATTTTGGGAGAGAGCTTCATAATGCCTAACATGGAGCCCTTTATTTTGATCTTCCCGGTTGTTATCGCGAGCACGGAGTTCAGCTTGTTTAACCATAAGCGGTGGCCATTATCGGCGGAAAGACTCATGACGAAGTCCGGTTCATCTGCGGGCTTGCCCGGGCCGACCTTATGCTCGCCGCCACGGCAGTCCAGCCAGAATGAGCAATTCGGGCCCGACTGGGTGTAGTCATACCATATGAGCTGGTTCACTTTCTTAAGACCTTCCGAGAGGTCCGGGTTCTTGAATCCCTCTTCGAATAGCTTTACGAAGAGATCGATCGCTTCCTTTTCATCCTTAAAATACTCCATGTGCATTCCTCCTTTGGTTAAATTTGGATATCACCTTTTTCAGAATTTCGGTGGGCATAAGCCAGTTGATTCCCAGCTTCTGCGAGATTGCTTCGCACAGCTTGGCAACTTGTGCCCACCCCATGCCTTTGGCCAGGGCAAAGGGGCTCAAGGGTGAGCCGCCGCCGTTTACCATGGCTTTGTCAATTTTGGCAGCCTTATCCGTTAGACATTGGATTTTATGTATTCTCAAACTCCTTCGGCGTTACTTCTTTACAGTCGGCACAATGCTTTTATAGGATTCGTCAACGGCCGGCATTTTTACAAAATCCTTCTGCAGCGGCAGTTTCCCGTAAGTGCGATCGTCCTGCCAACCATCGATTTCTACAGCGCGCTTCGCAGCGGACTGGAATTTCTTCCAGTCGGCGCTGGTGTAAAGGAACATTTCCTGCGCCGCCATGGACCCTTCACCGTGAATCGTATCCACCTGCCAGTGATTGCCGGTAATGTCTTTGATCAGGCGCATAATCCGCAGACGATCTTCCGTGGGGACGCCGTCTTTGGCCGCCAGATACTTATCGATGAAAGGCTGTATTTCCGGATTCTTCCAATCCCGGTAAGCCGGAGCCGTTGTCGTCAATCCGCCGCCGATATCCTGCATGTGCTGGCACATCGTATGGAAATTGCTGGCGTAGGTCCATTTTGCCGCATTGATCGCCATCCGGTTGGGCATCATTACATCCATTCCGAACTCGGTAATCGGATCGAGGCAGGCCTGCTTGCCCAGCATCTGCACTGTTTCGGTTATATAAGCCATCCAGGACAGCTTCTTGCGGACATGCGGAACATTCTGCACGCCGTTGTACTCCGCGATCAGACTTGCCGCGCCGGTCATCATCTCCAGCGTGCCTGTTATCTTGGCATGTCCGAACAGGCGGTGATAGCTGGCAAAGGCGTAGGCCAGGATCTGCGAATACTGCCACTCTCCGCACATGAAGACCCTTTCCCAGGGGACAAAAACGTCATCGAAGATGATCAGGGATTCCGTCGGCTGCATGTGGTTCGTGCAGGGATAGTCAAAGGCGCCTTCGTCGCCATAGAGCCTGGCGCTGGGCTCGGCGCCGATCAGCTTCACACCGGGCGTGCCCACCGGAATGGCAAAGGCCAGAGCGTAATCTTTATCGTTTTCTCCATGCGTACGGCAGGGGAGGCAGAGCAGTTCATTGGCACAGGGGGAGGCGCTGATATGAACTTTCGCGCCCCGGACAACAATACCATCCTTCTTCCTCTCCACGACTCTCAGATAAAAGTCCTTGTGCTGCTTCTGCTGTGAGGGATGAAGGCTCCGATCACCTTTGACATCCGTAATGGCGCCGGTGAGCGCCAGATCATTCTTCTGCAGATACCGCCGGTAATTCTCGACGCGCTCCATGTAATTGGTTCCCAGTTTCTTGTCCATGACCTCGGCGGCCACACTGAACGACGCCAGCGCATCCGCGCCCATGCAATGCACGAGTACGCCGCCGCCCGTCCTCATGCCGACCATGTAGCATTCACGCCTGCGCAGAAGGTCTGCGGGCGTTTTGGGGGATGTCAGCAGGAAATTAATGTCTTCGCCGTCCTTGTCTTTTGTTACATAAAGATCCCGATAATCGGGGTGATTGGGCAGGACATAGTCCATGCAGGCCATTTCAATGATGGATCGAATTGTCGGATGGGTCCGGACATCCTTCACGCGCTCGCCCAGGCACCAGACTTCGCGGCCGTCATTTAAGCTTTCCAGGTACTGCTCTACTGTTTTTATCATATTTCTCCTTTTGAATTAATTTATTTGTCCTCTCAGCTGTCCAGGGAAATTTCCCCTGCTTTAAAATAATCAATATTACTCCTGCTGGACATCAGGCGAAGGCTGACATTGTGCCGAGCGCCTTTCTGGCAGCGACAAGTTTCTGCGTCTTAAACGTCCCACCGGGGATATAACCTTTCAACATTCAATCCATCATGAACAAGACGGCTATTGCCGGTGTAATGATGGTACTAATCGGATCTGTAACGCAGAACTAAGCAAATCGTCTCTTCATAGGGTTCGCTTCATGATTTCAAGGTGCCAATCTTCCCGATTCAATAACACTGTTTAAGGAATTCCAGCTCCGGACACATCCATTTTTACATATTCGATACGTGAGTCGGGATTCTCAATAATTGCTTGGAAGTCAACAGTGTGCGAGGTGCAGATGAAGAGCGTTTTACGGTCATCTCCCCCAAGCATCACTGCAAATGACAGATTTTCATGATCGATCTGATGGGTGATTTCGTCCGCCTTCTTTTACGCGAATGACAAATGGTCCCACCGTTGCAACCCAAACCGCCCCTTCGGCGTCCAGACATATACCATCGGGAAGGATGCCTTCTTGCACGCCAGGTTTGCCCGGGAACTGGGCAAAGGTTCTTCGATTATCCAGCGTGCCGTCTTCTTTGATATCAAACGCAGTCAAGCAGTGCCTGAGGGTTTCAGACACAATCAAAGTTTTTCCGTCCGGAGTGATCACCATACCGTTGGGAAAGAATAAATTATCGGCTACAACGGATGCCTGACCATTGGGGCGGACCAATACGATCACCCCTCCCGGCACAGGTTCAGTCCCACCCAGAAAATCATAACCCATATCACCCACGTAGATGCGGCCCTGGGCATCGGCTATCCCGTCACTCAGACATATTTTAACAAGGTTGCTGATATCCGCAAATTCCTTGTATTCTTTGCCATTCCAGATGTAAATGACGCGATATAATGCGTCTCCAAAGAATATATTGCCATCCGGCAAGAATCCGAAACTGTTGGGCAGGAACGGTGACTCGAAAACCGTTTCCAATACCCCGTTGGCAGACACTTTTTTTATGCTGCTGCCATAAGCATCCAGCAACCATAACTCACCTTTATGCCATCGGGGACTTTCACCAAATATTAGACCCTGTGATGAATCGATAAGTTTTGTTGTTTTCAACATATTTTACCTCCTGTGTTTATATTTTGCTTCTTTGAAAACGTATGCGTCGTTTTTTTTCTTTAACCCGCTCCAGGATATGACAAGTTCCGATTGCAAATCACATGTCGATGTCGATTTCGATAAACAAAGCTTGTCACCAGTTAAAACAACCCGGACTGTTTTCATCATGGTATTTTCAAAAATTTGCATATGGGCATCACGATGCAGTCGCACTGCGATGCCCATATGCTTTAAAAAACGTTATTTTCCTAAAAATAGATTTTTAGGATTTTCAACCATCATCATTTTTATCTGTTCATCGGTAACACCCTGTGCTTTCAGGGCCGGGAGGAATTTTGTGGAGACGCTATCAAGTCGCCAATTTGCGGTGGCCTTGGCAAGCATTTCAGTAAGAGGGAGCTGCCTGCCTAAAAAGTACCCGATATGATCATGAGAGAGCATAATCTGCTTGGCATAGCCGAGTTTACAAAGTTCTGAAACATTCTTCACAATGATATCAGCGGGGTAATGAAATCGAGACCGATGCGATCAAAACCGATATAAACCCCTTTTGCCAGAATGGCTTTGTGATATTCGATGTCCCGGGAATTGGATATATGCCCGATTACAACCTTTTTCGGGTTGGCTCCCAGACTCAGAAGAAGATCAGCCTGTTCAATTCCTCCGGTTGCCGCTTGCGTATGGGTAATGATGGGAACCCCTGTTTCTTTTTGAGCCATGACAGCGGCTTTATGAACCGCTTTCTCATAGTCCGTCATTATAGGGGCCGTCGCAACTTTGATCACACCGGCCTTAACGCCGGATTTGCCAATGCCCTTGGTGATTTCGGCAATAAAAAGCTCGGACGTATTTTTGCTAATATCCTGCCCGAATAATGTTGCCTGCACAATCCAGTATGCCGGAGCGCCTTCATGTTGCGTGTAAAGGCCGGTTGAACAAATAATATTCAAACCCGTCTTTTGGGATAGTGCCGTCCACACTTCAGGAAAACGAGCGCCATCGCTGGGTGTTGCATCGATGATGGTTTCGATACCGGCATTTTGTGCGGCTTTGATATCCTTTAAGTTTGCATTGATAATCGCTTCTCTATCAACGGGTGCGATTGTTTCATCAGCATGATATCCGGGATAGCCGAGGACAAAATGTTCATGCGCGAGTGTCTGTCCCAGCTTTTCAGCAGGAATAGGCCCCAACACGGTGTTGACCATACCCGGCTGAACCGCCCAAGCAGAAGCGCTAAAGAGTAAAATTGCAATTAAAGGCACTACAACAAATCTTGTGAACTTCTTCATCATCGCATTTTGCATTTTTGTTATACTCCTTCCTTACATTGGCCGACTGGCAGTAATCGGGCCGCCTTACAAAGATGGCGCAAGGCATGACCATCATGCCTTGAATCTACACCATTTCTGCCATTTACATCCTTCCTGTCAAACGGTTAAGTCACGTTCGTGCCCTGACATTTTATTAACTGTCCGCCATCAATAATCATATGGGTTCCGGTTATATAAGAAGATGCATCAGAGGCTAAAAAAAGTGCCGCTGCTGTGATGTCTTCAACCTCTCCAAATCTCTTCAGAGGGATATGCTTCATGAGCTCATTACTTATTGGTGATTCCCAGGCCAAACGACTGAACTGGGTTTTGATGAATCCGGGTGCAATAGCATTTACGCGAATACCATATTTACCCCATTCAGCAGCAAGGTTTCGCGTTAATTGCAACAAAGCAGCCTTGGATACGTTATACGGCAGCGTTCCCTCTACACTTGTCAGACCTGCAACCGAGCCCATGTTAATAATTACACCGCCATGGTCCTTCATCCACGCGTCAAAAACCAGTTGTGACAGGAAAAATGGCCCGCTGAGATTTATGTCGTAAGTTTTGTCCCACGCTTTTTTCTGTAATTTTTGCGGAGGTCCGTATGAAGGATTCGCTCCCGCATTATTGAAGAGGATATCAATACGGCCCGCCCAATCCATGGCGGCTTTCACCATCCCGGATCTGTCCTCTTCAGAAGCAATATTAGATGGTACTGCAATAGCTTGTCCGCCTGACGCAATGATCTTTGCCGCAGTTTCCTGTATGTCTTCCGCTTTGCGGCTCGCTACAACAACACGCGCCCCGGCACTGGCATATGTCATAGCAATTCCTTCTCCCATGCCTCTGCTGGCGCCAACAACAAGAGCGACCTTTCCTTTAAGTGAATATCGAGCAAATAAATTATCCATTTTCTTTAACTCCTCACGAATTCTACATAAATTAATCTGATGATAAGCCCTGGTTTAATCAACCACCTCGCAGCAAGCTGCGGAGAATCAACTCTCGTCCCGCAGCAGCGGGATTGAAGAACAATTTTCTCTATTCATTTATTCTTATTTGGGATTACATAAAACAATCTTTTCCTTAACGAATTCGTCAATTTCAGTGTCTTGAAATCCTATTTCTTTCAAAATGCTGCGGGTATGTTCGCCATGGCGGGGCGGAGCGGTCCGAATGCTGCCCTGATTATTCTTCATTTTTAATGGAAGGCCCATCTGATGAGCCTTGCCGTAGCCCGGAAATTCAACATCGATAAACATTTCCCTGGACACAACTTGCTCATTTTTAAATGCTTCTTCAATGTTTAATACCGGCGACACGCAGACTTCCTCGTTTTTTAGGAAATCTTCCCATTCCTGCCTCGTTTTCTTTGCAAATTCTTCCTCGAGTCTGCGCCTGACGTGATTTTTAGTTTTTTCATCTGTCAGGTCCATGCTTTTATCAACATCCGGCAAGGCAAGAATTTTTAAAAGGCGTGCCCAGAATTTATCTTCAGTGGCAGAAACGGCCATATATTTATTATCTTTTGTTTTGTATACATAGTTTCTCGGCCAATCGCCTGAAATCGGACTTTCGCCCCGAACAGCGGGTTTGCCTTCTGCAAAGTAATCTCCCGCAAACAAGGTGAGCCAGGGGATAGTGCCATCGAGCATGGAAATATCGATGTAGTCTCCGTGACCGCTTTTTTCTCTGGCATAAAGCGCCATCAAAATGGCGATTGTTGCATTCAATGACCCGCCTCCGATATCGGCAATTTGTGTGGATGGAATGATTGGCCGTCCGTTTTTCTCGCCGTTTAAATCTAGCAAGCCGGTCAAAGCGATATAATTTGTATCATGGCCTACTCTGTGTTTATAGGGTCCTGTTTGTCCAAAGCCCGTTATGGAACAACATATAATCCTGTCGTTCCAACTTTTGAGAGTTTCATATCCGAGCCCGAGCCTGTCCATAGCGCCCGGACGAAAACTGTCTAAGACCACATCAGCTTTCTTTACCAATTGCTTAAATATGTCTTTCCCGGTTTGCGTTTTTAAATCAATGGACAGACTTTCTTTATTGCGGTTGTAAATCCAGTGGTTTGCGCCTGTCTTATGATAATACGGTGGAAATAATCGGATGTAATCTCCCATTTCCGTATCTTCAATTTTGATAACACGGGCGCCGTAATCGGCTAACATCAGAGTGCAAAACCCTCCGGGGGTTAAACGAGTCAAATCCAGTACGACTAATCCTGACAGGGGCATCATATTTTAACCTTTTATTTATTTGCAGTGTTTATTGGCACGTTCTTGCCTACCCGGCGAAAGCCTGAAACCAGTTTAAATAATGCCTGGCTTCCAGGCCTCCGCCGGAATAATGATGATTGATCAATGATTATAAATTTAACCAATCAAATTCAACCTCATCGCTTTATTGCCGTTATGACCATGACTTTTCTTTCGCGGCATTTTTCCCGGCAATCCGGCCAAAAACAACGCACAAGGCCAAATAGGCGCCCGTGTGATAGTTCTCACCGATGATGCCGCCAACTACTTCACCGGCCGCGTAAACATTCGGAATGACTTCTCCGAAGACATTCAACAATTGCGAATTTATATTAGTGGCCAGGCCACCTTTGGTGCTCAGCAATCCTTTTCTGGTAACCGCGCCATAAAACGGGGCCGTTTTGATTTGCACCGGTTTTCCTAAAGGGCCTACCAATGTTTCTCTGCCGAAGTCGGGATCTTTTCCCGCTTCCACATAACTATTATATTTATCGATCTCTGCAACCAGCACTTCGGGTTTGATGCCCAGCAATCGGCCAGTTTTTTTACACCTCCACATAACGATTATATTTATCGATCTCCGCAACCAGCACTTCGGGTTTGAGACCCAGCAATACCGCCAGCTCCTGCAGTGTATCCGCCTTTTTAGGCCCGTCCCACATTAAAGTCCGATCGACATCGTAAATAGGCTGATCGGCGATGTATATCATGAGACCGTCGGGCTGAGCCGTACAAAGCTCCGCTATTTTATAATACGCTTTGGCTTCATTGATAAAACGCTTGCCCTCTTTGTTCACGATAACGGCGCCACTAAAATTGGATAGGTTTATAACCGTTGTTTCGACACTGACAGGAGCACCCTCATTGATCGATATGGCCATATTTTTCGCGCCGGCGCCTACTTCAAAACCCATTTTGAGACCGTCTCCATGTGAGCCAAGTCCGGCGACCGGAATACACACATCTGTCCGGCGGATATCATATTCTTTCAATAAATCCGTATTTCTCACAAATCCGCCGGTTGCCAGAATCACAGCCTTGCGGGCTTTGATGTCGATTGCTTTCTTCGTGCCGGTTTCCGTTTCCGCCTTGATGCCAACGACCCGTCCATTCGGGTTTGTGTAAAGCCTTTTTCCGGCAGTTTTCGTCATAATCTCAACACCGAGCTTTGTTGCTTCGTCTTTCATACCTTTCATCATGCTTACGGCATCTACAACGTGGACACGCAGCGCCGACATGCCCAGCATAGCTAATAAATCCGGTTCGCACTTTCCGCCCAGGGCTTTTACAAATTCAAAAGCTTCGTTAGAACCGTCGACCAAAGCTCGCACCAGAGCCTCGTCGGTTCTCCCCTCTCCAAATGCCATCATGTCTTTGAAGAACATATCCGGTGAATCGTTAATGCCCTTTTCCTTCTGTAAAGAGGTCTGAGCGGCAGCAAACCCGCCCGTGGCCATGATAGAACTGCCTCCGATCGCAAGCCGTTTCTCCACCAGTAAGACCTTTGCTCCGGCTCTTCCCGCTTCAATCGCAGCGCTGAATCCGGCACAACCGCCACCCACGACAACAACGTCAAACTCCTTGTCCCATTTTTGTATTTCATTTTCCTTCATGTTTTGTCCCTCCCTCATAGGTTAAAGTGTGTCTAACACCGATTCTTTACACGAACGCCTGCATGCCGAGCAATTCTCTTCCAATGATAAGGTTCTGAATCTCTGTTGTACCGTCCGGGATATTGAGGACGCGGGCATCCCGGAAAAAACGTTCCACTTTATACTCATCCGCTAAACCGTAAGCCCCATGGACCTGAATGGCCTTTGAGGTGACCCGAATACCCATTTCTGTCGCATAGGCTTTCGCCATGGAGCCCTCTTTTCTGCACGGTATTCCTTTATCATACAAATCACAAACTCGATAACACAGGAGCCTGGCAGCGTCCAAGTCGGTTGCCATCTCTGCAATCATCGACTGGATCAGCTGAAACGATGCAATCGGCCTCTTGAACTGGATCCGCTCCTTGGCATACTGGATTGCGGCTTCCAGGGCTGCCTGGGCGAGGCCCACAGATGCAAGAGCGACCATGATGCGGGCATGACCCAAATCTTTGAGTGTATCCTTGCGCCCCCCCGCGCTATTGATAAGATTGTCTTTAGGAACCATGCAATCTTCAAATACCAGCTCCGATACCGGCGAGGAACGCAGACCGAGTTTATGGATATCATTGGCTGCAAACGGAGATTTATCTTGTTCCACAAGAATCCGGATCATTCCTTCGGCCGTTTCGGTCTTCGCCAGAACAATAACATAATCCGCAATGCTGCCGTTGGAGATCCACATCTTCGTTCCATTGATCCTGTAATAATCCCCCTCCAAAACGGCTTTCGTTTCAATCGCGGTGTCCGAGCCATGGTCCGGTTCCGTGATGGCTGAACAGATAATTTTTTCTCCCGATACCAACCCCGGAAGGATCCGGTCCCGCAAGGGCGCATTATCACATCTAGCGATCAGATTAATGTTGTCATTGCCTATTACAAACACATTGCCCAGACTGGCATAGACACGCATGATTTCTTCAATGAGGATGCCGTACGTCATACAATCCAGACCAGCCCCCCCCAACTCGACAGGAACTTCCGACGCCACAAAACCAAACGGCTTTAATTGTTGCATAAAGCCCAGCGCCTCTTGCTTGGTCAAAAACCCTCTGCGATCGTAGTCATCCGCAATCGGGGCGATCTTATCATTCAGTATCGCCTCACGGTTTCCCGAAGCGCCTTTTGTTCCGCTGTAAATCCAAAATCCATTTTTTATCCTTTCTCTCTCTTAATACTTTTGCTCAAACATGACTTGGTATAAAATAACAACTTACAGGGCGAAGGAAAATCCGCCGTTTACCGCAATGGTCTGACCCGTTATCCAACTGCCGGCATCCGAGGCGAGAAGCAGAACCATCGGCGCAACGTCCATCGGCTGACCCGATCCGACGCATCACGTAACTCGATAACATCTTCTTCACCGCGTCAGCCATCGCCGGATTATGAAGCACTGCAGCGTTCATCGGCGTCTCCGTCGTCGCGATGGCAACGGAATTGGATGTGACGTTATATCGGCCAACACTGCGCGCGAGACCGCGCATAAAACCTGCAGCACCCGCCTTTGCCCCGCTGTAAACTTCCATGCCGTTGCCTTCACCGGTACGGCCGGCATCGGATACAATCGTAATCAACCGGCCGCCTTTGCGCTCCATCATGCCCGGTACGGCATGATGGCAGCAATTCATCACGCCAATCAAGTTGACCTCCAGGAAGCCTTTCCAATTCCAATCCCCCGGATTAATCTCCCAAAACGGCTTGTCGGCGCCGCGGCCTGCCGCGCCGGCGTTACCCGCATTGTTGACCAGAATATCCACCTTGCCGAATTCCTTCACTGCATCTTCAAACATGCGGCCGACGCCGGCAACGTCCGTCACATCCGCCTGAACCGCCATGGCCTTGCCCCCGGCCTTTTTGATCTCTTCAGCGACCGACTGGGCGCGTTCAATGACGAAATCGTTCACAACAACTGCCGCATTGTATTCAGCTAACAGCATGGCAATGCCCCGCCCCACGCCCTGGCCGGCGCCCGTAACCAAGGCAACTCGTCCACTCAGATCAAAGATTCCTTTATTTTCAGCCATTATCCTGCTCCTTTGCAATTATAATCCCTTGAAAACGGGCTTCCGTTTTTCCACAAACGCCTTAGCCCCTTCGATACGATCCTTGGAATGAACAGTGTCGCTCCGCACTGTTCCTCAAATACCAACCCGCCCAGCAGATCCATGTCCATTCCCTGGTTCACACTTCGCTTGATCTGGCGCAAAGCCAACGGCGCACGCTCCGCCAATGCCGCAGCCCATCGCTTCGCTTCATCCATCAGACCGGACAACGGCACCACCTGATTCACCAACCCGATCCGGCATGCCTCCTTACCGTCTACACGATCGCCGAAATACATGAACTTTTTGGCATTTCCCACGCCGATCAAACGAGGCAAGCGTATCGTGGCTCCAGCAAGCGGCATCGTTCCCAATTTAACCTCGCCCAAACCAAAACTCGCCTCCTCTGCGGCGATCCGAAAATCGCAGCAAAGAGCCAGTTCCACGCCGCCGCCGTTACAGGGGCCGTTGATGGCAGCGATGACGGGCTTGCCCACGTCTTCCAGCTTGTTGAAAAAAAAGTAACGCGGACGTATAAAAGGTTTCAATTCGCCTGATGCCGCCTCCGCGGACTCCTTCATATCCGCTCCCGGGCAGAAGCCTCGCCCGGCTCCCGTCAAAATCACGGTCCGAATCGCATCATCTTTTTCAATCTGATCAAAACAATCGGACAGGTCTTTCTGCATCTGCTGATTGATGGCATTCAGTTGACTCGGACGATTCAATGTAATGATAAACACCCCTTCTTCGTTCTTCACCAATAATGTCTCGTATTCCATAATTCTCCTTTCTTTCCCATTGTACGGGTCAATGATAATAAATATTGTTATGCGTCTTTAACCGTCAGGAATGCATCATTATAACTGAACCCGGCAAAGCTATAATGGCGCTTGCTAACTGATGCTCTTCAGGCTGCCCGGAATGAGCAGGCCTGAAGACCTGGCCTTATATTTTTTTAGTGACGCCTTTCCAGTATTGTTCACGCAGATCTTTCTTTAAAACCTTGCCGTTGCGGCTGCGCGGAATAGCGTCCGTGAAATCTATCGATTTGGGCGCGCTGATACTGCCCATTTTCTTTTTGCACAGGGCGATCAATTCCTCGGCTGTAACCGTCATGCCGGGTTTTAACTCGACTACGGCTTTTACTTCCTCGCCCCAATCCGGGTTAGGAACGCCGATAACGGCACATTCGCCTACCGCCGGATGGCCCCAGAGAACCTGTTCCACTTCCAGGGGATAGACATTGAATCCGCCGGTGATAATCATGTCCTTCTTGCGGTCGGTAATGAAAAGATAACCGTCTTCATCCAGATGGCCGAGATCGCCGGTGTGCAGCCAGCCGTTAATGATTGTTTCAGCCGTCTTTTCCGGATTTTTATAATATCCTTTCATAACATTATCGCCGTACAGGCAGATTTCGCCGGTTTTTCCCGCCGGGAGAATGTTGTTATTGTCATCCATGATCTCCACTCTCGTAATCCAAGTAACACGCCCTGACGAAGCGAGCCGTGAATCGTCAGCCAATTCTTTTAATTCTCCGTTGGGCCCTCTTTTGAAATGTTCTTCGGGACGTAAACAAGACACGGGCGCCGGGCCTTCGGTCTGTCCATAAGCTTCCATCATGACCGGCCCGAAAATCTTGAGCGCCTTTTTCAACTTTTCCACCGACATGGGGGCCGACCCGTACATCAAATATTTGATCGAGGAAAAATCGACCTTTTCAATGCCCGGGATATCGACCAACCGATAAAGGACGGTCGGCGGCAGGAAAAATTCCGTCACTCGCTGTTTCACGATTGTTTCGAGCATTAATTTGGGTTCCGCCCGGGTAAGCACCACAACTTTGCCGCCGCGTCCTGTACAGGGCAGCGTCAGCAATCCGGACGTGTGGGTCATCGGGGAGGCGGCCAGATTCACCGGATATACGTCGCTCGGATAAAAAGCATGCATTTCAAAGCCGGAAACTGATGCCGTATAAGTTCGATTAGTTTGCATGACGCCTTTGGGCAGACCGGTGGTGCCGCCGGTTGGTAAAATCACGACCATATCTTCCGGCTTATATTGGACGGCGGGTTTCGTTGCCGGCTGATTTTTAACAAAATGGTCAAGCGATATGGCGCCCTCCGCCTCACCGTCAACGCAAATCCAAAGCCTGACTTTGGGAAGCTTATCTTTAATCGACAAAACGGCCTTCTCATAAGCTTTCGTGAAAAACAAAATCTCGGCATCAAATGAGTCCAGAAGGAATGCGGTTTCCTCTAAAGGTGCGGTCGGATGGACGGGCGTCCACGGTAAGCCCCGCACGCCACAATGATAGCGTACAGGCCCACGACAGAGGATGGTTATCCGACCATACAGCCCCGATGGTTTCTTTTTTAAAGCCCGCAGCAAGCAGCGCGTTGGCTGTGCCGCATACTACATATCTTCCTGGATTGTTATTTGACGCCGGGTTTTGTTGCCAGCTGATTTTTAATAAAAGGATCAAGCGATATAGCGCCCTCCGCCTCACCGTCAATGCAAATCCAAAGCCTGACTTTGGGAAGCTTATCTTTAATCGACAAAACAGTCTTTCTCATAAGCTTTCGTGAAAAACATAATCTCGGCATCAAATGAGTCCAGAAGGAATGCGGTTTCATCTAAAGGTGCGTTCGGATGGACGGGCGTCCAGGCAAGTCCCGCACGCCAGAGCGATAGAGTACAGGCCCAAGACAGGGGATGGTTATCCGACCATACGGCCCCGATGGTTTCTTTTTTAAAGCCCGCAGCAAGCAGAGCGTTGGCTGTGCGGCATGTTAATTCGCCTATCTCGTTAAAGGTCCACTCCTGCCCATCCATGTGATAGGCTACTCCCCGAGAATTGATCTTCCATCCCCGATCAAACCAATCAATCATTGCTGGCATATAAATATCCTCCTTTATAGGTTTTAAATTCAGGTGCGATTCAATAACACTGGTTAAGGAATTCCCGCTCCGGGCACATCTGTTTTTACATATTCGATGCGCGCGGTCGGCCTCTGAAGAACTTCCATGATATCATTGCTCTTCGATGTACTGATGAAAAGGGTTTTCCGGTCCGCTCCCCCAAGCATGACCGCAAAAGACGGATATTCAAGATCGATACGCTGGATGATTTCGCCGCCTTCTTTTACGCGAAGCACATTTTGTTCCACGGTTGAAACCCATACCGCCCCTTCGGCGTCGAGGCATATACCGTCAGGGCAAATGCCTTCGGCCACGCCGTCTTTACCCGGAAACTGGGCAAAGGTTCTTCGATTATCCAGTGTGCCGTCTTCTTTGATATCAAACGCGGTCAAACGGTGCCTTAAGGATTCAGACACGATTAAGTTTTTCCCGTCCGGAGTGATCACCATGCCGTTGGGAAAAAACATATTAGAAGCCACAACGGATGCCTGACCATCCGTGCGGACCAACACGATTACCCCTCCCGGCAAAGGTTCGCTTCCTCCAATAAAATCATATCCTATATCACCAACGTAAATGCGACCCTGAGCATCGGCTATCCCGTCACTCAGGCATATTTTAGCGAGCTCGCTGATATCCGCCAATTGCTGGTATTCTTCGCCATCCCAGACGTAAATGATACGATTCATTGCATCTCCAAAAAACATACTGGAATCAGGCAAGAACCCTAAACTATTTGGCATAAAGGGTAATTCCAGAACCGTCTCTAAAGCACCGTCTGCGGATACTTTTTTTATGCTCTGGTTATAAATATCCAGAAACCACAGCCGGCTCTTATACCAGCGGGGACTTTCAGTAAATTTCAGACCCTGTGTCGCATCAACGAGTTTTGTTGTTTTCAACATGTTTTATCCCCTGTGCTCACATTTTGCTTCTTTGAAAACTTAAGCGGCATTTATTTTTTTCCGTTAACCCGCTCCAGGATATGAATCGTCATAGCGGCCTCTTCAAAGGCGAGGTTTCCGCCGCCGTTTTCTCCCAGAGCCAACCTGCACCCCTCCACCTGACGGGGCCCGCCTCGTGCCGGAGCTGTGTGACCAGCTCATGGGCCATGGCGAGACCTGAAGCCCCAACCGGATGCCCGCGTGATATCAGGCCGCCCGACGTGTTCATGGGAATCTTGCCGCCCAGCTTCGTCGCGCCGCTTTCCGCAAAGGGACCGCCTTCGCCGATCTTGCAGAAGCCCAGCAATTCATACTGGCGCAGCTCTCCGAATGCCGTGGCGTCGTGAACTTCGGCCACATCGATATCATCAGGGCCGACCCCGGCGATATTATAGGCCTGCCGGGAGAGCCGCGTCCCGATGTCCAGATCTAATCGGTCATTTTTCGGTTGGTGCCGGACCCCAGCACCGATGCCAGAATCTTCACCGGACGGGCGGACTTCAGTTTCTTCAGGAAATCCTCCGAGCAGACAATCACTGCGGCGCTGCCATCCCCGATGGGAGAACACATGGGCACCGTCAGCGGCCAGATCACCGGACGCCCCTGAAGAACCTCATCCACCGACATCGTGTTTTGAAACTGGGCATTGGGATTCATGGAACCATGGAAGTGGCTCTTGGAGGCAACGACTGCCAGTTGACGCTGGGTGGTCCCGAAGGTGGCCATATGCCACCGGAGAACATTGGCATACACATCCATGAAAGCGGTCCTGGTCTGTCCGGCTCCGGCTCCGCCGTCGTCAAATGGAATGTCCAGCTTCACGCCATCCATAATGCTTCGCAAAGCTTCCAACTGTCCTTTCATGTTGGAAACATCCACCCCGGCATTGAAGGCCTGCATGGACTTAACCTTATCCTCGTTGTAAAGCTTCTCCATGCCGACAGCCAGTGAACATTCGCAAAAACCGCCCGCCACATCCTTGTATGCGCCGTGCAGCGCCGTCGAACCGTCGGCACAGGCATTCTCCACATTGGTTATAGGGATCCCCTCAATTCCCAGAGGCCGCAGCGCCACTTGTCCCTTGATGGCATGCTGCATGTTGAAAAATCCCCAGGTTGTATTGGCAAACCAGGCGGATTGGATATCGCTTATTTTGATATCCGGCGCATCAGCCATTGTCCTGGCAACTGCTTCTGCAACCAGGTCCTTTTCCGTCCGGTCCAGGTGTTTGCCGAAATGGGTCATGCCCACGGCAACAATATATACGTCACGCATCAAATAATTCCTCCTTTTGAGACAAATTGATTTTTCATGATTAATAATAGCAAGGACCGTACCATGAAAAATAATTTCATAACTCGCTGTTAATATTAGATAATATAATTTGTCATAACTTGATGTGTCGTCATTAAGACATGATTGGACTTCATTAAGACAACGTGCTCTTGATATTTTCTGCGTATGTGGTATTGTTCCTGTTTATTAGGAGGCTGAAATATGAAAGGACAATACCCTGAGTTGACACCGGAACAATGGCGTTTTCTGGCTGCTTTAGAAGCCTTAGGCGGCACTTTGCAAATCAATATTCTTGATCACATTGCCCCGCTCAAAGCAGGACAGTCCTATCCTTAACTTGTTTTTATGGGTAATGATACTGTAGATTCGCCGGTAATCACGCTCTCGCCCTTCTGGTTAACGATTTTCAGATATCAAATCCACCAAGTTATCTCCTTTATCCGAATATTTCTTCACGACCGCTCCCGAGAAGGTCAGCATATTCAAGAGCCGGCCAGCGCACATTCCCGGAAAACTGTATTTTGTACCGGCGGACTCTCCCATCGCCAGCCCAGTCGGTAACAATCCGCGACAACATCCCTCCATGCATGAGCCCCATTGCAAAAACCGAGGGAAGCCCTACCGATTTGGCAAACTCGTCGTCATGATGAATAGTAAAAAAATCGCCCCCTGCGCCCGCATATTTCACAATGTGCGTACAATTCACTGTAATCTGAAAAGATGGAAGCTCCTCATCCCCCCGAACATCTTCAAAAAAGAGTTTTACTGAACTCATTTTATCTTCACCTCCGTTTCCTTGCTTTAGCCTTTCTCGATAAAAACATTACTGATTGTAGCTACCAGAACACCCTTCTCGTCGTAGAAATTCTGCTTCATTTCGACAAACGTCATCTTTTCACCCTTCTTCCCCTTCCCTTTCATGATAGCGACGGCTCTCTCGCTTGCGACGTCTCTCCGGCTAAAATCGGTCGCTGATAGGTGATTTCGAAGGTTCCGTGCACGCTTTTCCCGGGATCCATTCCCAGTCTAAGAGAGGCTTCAAGCACATAATTCTCCGACGGCATATAAAGAGTCGCCGCAATGGGAAAAGTGACCGGCGCAAGCACATCGGCAAAGCCCTGCACCCGGGCATAGTCCCTGTCACGATAGATGGGGTTGGGGTCACAAATTGCGCTGGCAAACTCTTTTATCTTCCCCCGTTCAACGGGAAATTCAAATTCACCAAATTTTGTTCCCGCCATTTCTGGTTTTAATGCCATTTGACTTGCTCCTTTTTCTTTTTTTTTGAGTCGAGTAGACCGGTTTCTCCCGATATTCTAGGTTGCTATTTGTTTTCTCTGTTTGCCGCCTGGTTTCCCGGTGGTGCCACATTATCTCGACCATGTATCCTATTCTCTTTGTAGTATCGATTGAACTATATAACATTAAGATTACATTTTTGTTATATTTGCCCCGTGGCTCGAGAAACAATAGAGACTGTTAGGCATATTTGCTCATAACAGTCTCTATTGTTTTAGTGTTATTAAAAGGCTATATATCTTTTTCAGTAAAAGCTCTTATTGCATGGTATCCTTCCCATGTAGCATGCAATACCTTACGAGGTGCAACAGCATCGCCAATTGTAGATCGAGCGCATGTTCGGCTCGGAAAAGCTCAACGCCAGACAATTCCCGTTTCCCGGCGGAGCGGGATTCGGTGGTATTTGAACTTCGGGTATCCCACGGACAGGGCGCCATAGTTCTTGTGTCCTTCGGGCAGGGCCAGTTCTTCCTTTAGGGGAGGGTAGACTTCTGAGGCATAGTTGAAATAACCCATCCAGCAGGTTCCCAGTCCTGAGGCCGTAGCAGCTAGTTCAAAATGGGCGAGGGCGATGACACAGCCTAAAGGCGCTGTCCGTTGCATCGATGGGCGCATGGCAAAGCAGCACGGTCGGCGCGCCGTAGAATATCTTGTCATGGCCAGCTTCAGTCGCTTCGATCACTTCGGGTACGTGGGCGGGGATGGCGATCTCGGGCATTTTCTCCAGAAACTGTTTCAAAAATTCCAAGGTCAGTCCGCGTAGCCGGACCAGAGACGCCCCTTGAAAAACCATCCAGTTGGTCGGCTGGGTGTTATGGCCGGATGGGGCGTAGGTGGCCGTTCTCAGCAGGTCCTCCATGATCTCGCTTTCGACAGGTTTGTCCTTGTAGTTCCGGATCGAACGCCGCATACGAAACATTTGTCGTACCTGTTCAGGCGAAACGCTCAGGGTCGGGTCGACCGGGATGCATTCCGAGACGGGCATGTCCTGGAGCGAAAGCGCTCCGTGGGGGCAAACGGCCACACACTGGCCGCAGTGATAGCAATACTTAGCAGGCCTGTTCGGTTTCTTGAGGCGGCGAATCCTTGTCGTCCAAGGATATGATATCAAAGGGGCAGACTGCAGAGCATAAGCCGTCCCGTTTGCATAATTCGGCGTCAATGGTAATCAGACTCATATTGTCCTCCTGAACGTAAATTAGGTCATCCTATTTTTTCGTCTTCGCCTGCGGGTTTAAAGCTTCTCTGTCCCCGCCGCTCATGCCGGCGATGTATTTGACCAGTTTCTTCCGGGATTCGATGTCGTACTGGGTGGTAATGGCGATCTGTTCCATGATCGGCGAGCCGCCGCCATGATAGTTGCCCGACGTTCTTGATGCCGCCCGAGGCTGAGCAGAGGACATCGCCCAGATCATCGCCAGAACTGGGCCTGGTCTTCCACCGACATCTTCGGATTCCGCTTGGTGTATTTCAGCAGCAGATCTCTCCGATGTCCGGATTCATAAAATCCTTTTCGTGGGGGAAGGTGGCCGGGACGCCGCCGGCGATATCGCAGAGGATTTCCGCTTCCCGCCAGACCGCTTCACCCGGTCAGGCAGCGGCCGACATTGCAGTAAATCGAATGGGGAATATAGGAGCCGGGGCCGTAAGGCATAAAACCAATCCCGGGCATGTAAACCTCCGGTTTGCCCAGGTCGGAAGCCGTGTAGCCGGCGGCATAGCCCAATTCGGTGATCATGATGATCTCGGCCAGTTTCTCCCGGACATGGGATTCCTTGTGGATATTGTTCACCTCGGCGGCCAGGGCGGCCGTTCCCAGAATGATATCGCCGATGGCCGGTTTGCAGCCGGAATAGGAATGGCGGTGGAACAGGGCAAAAAGGAGGGCGCAGACGCCGCCGTGCTGCTGTTCGCCGGCCAGAAAAACCCTTTCCCAGGGCACAAAACAGTTGTCAAAGATCATGTAGGAGTCGGTGGCCCCCTGCACAAAGCCACGCTTGTAATGCTCTCGTGGCCGGAGGTTGTGGATGGTGACCACCTGTTTCAACCCGTCCCAGTCCCCGGGAACGGCGAAGGCCACGGCATAGTCCTTATCTTCCGGACGCAGGGCCCGTGTGGGCACCACCAGCACCTCATCGGCCACGGAGGCCTCGGAGATATGCACTTTGCAGCCGTTGACCACGATACCGTCCTTCAGTCTTTCCTTGATCTGCACATAGGACGCCGGGATTCGGCTGATCGGCAGGCCGCAGCAGCCGGTCGCCCTTGACATCCGTCTGGGCGCAGCAGCCGATCAGATCTTCCGTCTGGAAGCGGGTCAGCCATTTCTTGAAATTCTCATGATACTGGGTGGCGCCGTTATTCAGTTTGTCCGCTTCATAGGAAACATTGTAAATGGCGTTCGTGGCGTCGATGCCCATGCAGCGCTGGATGCAGCCGCCGACCTTCTGGCAGAGCATGCGGGTCATATCCTGTTTCTTGTGCAGGTCGTCCGTGTTCTGGTGAATATGGGTGAATCGGTTGATCCTTTCCCCGGTGAGATGGGAGATGGCGGTGCAGCAGATCCTGGTTTTCCGGTTTGGCCGCCTCATCATAAGTCGTGCCGATGGTGTTGAGGCAGTCCATCTGCAGTTCATCCGTCCGGTCGATCAATTGGCCGTCAAAATAAAGGTTCCGTTTCATCTTGGATAATCCCTTGATATAATCCTCCTTTGTTCTCATTGCGGTACTCCTTTCTGATGATAGATCCCGTTGCCGGCTGCGACAGGCGCGGCAAACTTACTGCTGCTTTTTCTTCAGGTTGCGGAAATCCGGTTTTCGTTTCTCCAGAAATGCCATCAGGGCTTCAATACTTGCCGGACCACCCGCCAGCCTGTCCATGGCTTCCTGCTCAATCTTCAATGCAGTTTCGATACCTGCTTTATACGCCATTTTGAAAGGCATTTTTGATTCTCGCAGGGAACTCAAAGGCAAATGGCGATTTCGGCGGCTTTTGCCATCGCGTTTTGCAAAAGCTCATCATCCTTGAACTTACGGGAGGCGATGCCTAGCTCCAGCGCCTTATCGGCGTCAATCCATTCCGTGGTAAAAAGGAGTTCGGCCGCCCGCTGCGGTCCAATGATAGCCTGCAGCATATAACTGCTGGCGAACTCAAGCGCCATGCCCAGGCTGTTGAAAGGCAGACGCATGCGCAGACTTTCACCGACATAGAGCACATCGCTATGGAACAGCATGGTCGCGCCGCCACCGACGGCAACCCCTTTGGCCGCGGCGAGAAGCGGTTTATCAAAGTCAACGACCGCACGTTCCGTAATTCTATAACTATACAGCGCCGCCGGGAACCCTGTCGTCCTTCAAATCCTGGCCCGCTGAGAAATCATTGCCCGCACCGGTGATGACGACCACTGTAACATCATCGTCTTCTCGGGCTGCATCCAGTTCTGCGGCCAACGCCTTCCACTGTTCAATGTTGAACGAGTTCTTCTTCTCGGGGCGGTTCAATGTCAATAACAGGATGCCGTCCTTTAATTCCTTTAAAACCGTATTGCTCATGATGATATCTCTTTTCTTTACTTTTTTTAGGGAGCTTTTGCTCCGGTAGTTTTGTCGCCAATTGTAGCTAAGGTTAAATATTTTTGGTCCAAAATCCACCCCCGACCCTCCTTTATGAAAGGAGGGAGCCTCTCTGGCTATTGCCAGAATCCACCCCAACCCACCTTTTTTACCCTAATGACCTGATCACCTGAAGGGTGACGCGAGTCACGAGAGGGCACGCGATGAAAGGAGGGGGAATACAGCTGCCAGGGCACTCATCAAGGAGGGGAAAACAATTCTTAAAAGTCTGCGCCTTCAGCATTCTTCCTTCTTCATGAAATGGGCGACGAGCTGGGATACTAAAACCACCAAGGTCAACAGACAACCAAAGGCGAACAATAATCTGGTGGGCCACATAGGGATCTGCAGCGTCCCTACGAATTCGCCAGTCTTCATAATGTAGATGGCACGGATCGTCGTCTGCCAGGTCAGTACGCCGAATAGTGCGGCTGAAATCATCAGCGTTAAAACCTTCGCAAAACGCTGAGCTCGGGGGAAAACGCGTCCGTCAACATGCTGAATCGAATATGATCATCTTCCTTGGTTACAGAAGCCAAGGCCAGGGAGCGTCACAGCCCCCAAGAGCATGCTGCTTATTTCCAGCGTATCCAGAATCCCGGTCTTCAGCACATACCTGAAAATAACATCCAATGACATAATGAGCATCATGGCCACGACCGCAATTCCACTCAAGAAATGTAGCTTTTCAATTATCGTCACGGACAAATCCATTCATTTCCTCTACTCCTTCATGGAGAATATCTGACCACATTACATAACATCTTCTAATACGGTTATGCAATGCGCTCTATCCCGGATTCCCGGGCTGTGTTCTTAGTCTAATCCTTATACAGGCCGGGCAGCTTCATCAGCACCGGCTGTCCATTTTTCTTCATCGTCTTCGACATAAGTCTTGTAGACTATCTTTGCCAGGCTTGCCGGCCTTTTCCATCCGATTGATCCAATCGAGCCAGACTGGAGCTCCAACGTTTTAGCGAGTCTTTTCATTTTCCGCATCGGGGAGCGTCTCGATTGGCTTTCCTCGCCGCCGCCCAGATAGGTTTATTGGCTTTAGCATCCGCACCGTCGAAAATGGCTGCAAAGCGTTGTCCATATTTTTCACTGATCTTCAACCACTTCGGTCTGGACCTCTGGGGAGAGCCTGCTCCACGATTTATTGTTCATGATAAACGGTGCTGCAGTAGCCCTCCCATGAAACTCAGATCCACAGGATATTTAGCCACCTTAACCCATCTATATGACCTTCACAGACACCCAACTAATGCCGGCGTATCCAGAGTACCACTATGAAAGGCCAATTCAACATCGGTAATGTGCATATCTCACACATTGACCACCCAGAGCATTCTCATAGCTCTTGGGCCAGACAGTCCCCTGGTCAATGAAATCGCATACCCTTGAAATCTTCGACCTTTGTAATCTTCTTGTTCGCGAAAATATCTGATTAGGAGGGCTCATGACTACGACGTAGATGCCTGATATCCTTCGAATTCAGTCGCTAGTCAACTTTTTCTGCAGAAGTGCATTAACCACATCGTAACTGGTCACGTCAACTCGTGCTGAAGAACGGCAGTTCCACGAAGGAGACCAATTGGAACTTGGCTGGATAGTAAGCGGTAGTCAATGTAGATTATATCCGCTGAGCCCTTCCTTAGTCTATATCATATTGCTCAGAATGCTTTTCCCAATAGCCTCCGCACCGTGATATTCGATAACCACCGTATCTTTGCTCGCTGCTATGCAATTCCGCCAAGTACTCTTTGCGAAATAGCCGTCATCGGATGTCTGAGCAGTATGGTGGTTCGGCGAATCTCTAGTCGAATAGGGTCTGCCGCTTCTCCCGGATTGCTCCACATCACTAAAAAAATCAAACAAACCCAAAACCCTCAAAACGTTCCTAATAATTGTACTTTTTGATATAATCGAAATCATAATCCCTCCTTTTTTAAAATTTTACTTGTTTATATCCTCAACTTTGGATTAACGCTTATTCGTTGTCCTCACCCCCGCTCGCCTCAAAAAGCACCCTGCAAAACTTCACCTTTCTTATGGTTATAAAAAAACCACCAAAAATGATTTTTGACGTGGATGAGCGCCGCCGACTTGGCTGCCGATACCGGTGTTGTTGCCGCCTGCGATGTTTAGCCCATCATCAGCCGTGGCAAAACCAAGCTGAACCAGGGGAATAGAATAAGCAAGCCGGTAACAACGATGTTGGCAATCAGAAACGGCAATGCCCCCCAAAAGATTGTTCCCATGGGCACTTCCTTGGCGACCGCTTTTACCGTAAAAACATTAAGGCCGATCGGTGGCGAAATGCCTCCAATTTGTACCAACATGCACACCAAAACGCCAAACCAAATCAAATCAACCCCGGAAGCCTGCAGGTACGGTAAATATAAAGGAAGGGTCAAAACAATCATGCTTACGGAATCCATCACCATACCCAGGGGAATGTACAACAAAAGAATGAGCAAGACGACAACGGTCGGAGATTGGAAGTAACCGAGTATCTGGGACAAACGATCGGGTAACCCGGAGAGAGTCAAAAAAACGGTAAAGACCATGGCCCCAACCACCACAATGGTAACCACTGCGGTGATACCGGCAGTCATAATGATGCTTTGCTTGAAATTTACCCAGGTCAACCGCCGCTGCACCAATGCTACAATGAGCGCGCCGGCCGCACCGACGGCTGCTGCCTCGTTAGCAGTGCACCACCCGAGATAGAGCCCCCCGATGACCACGAGGAAAAGGACACCCACGGACCACAGCTTCAGCAAAGATGCTATTTTCTCCGTCCAGGTAAAGCGCTCTTCTTCCATTATCGGGGCATGAGCTGGTTTCATCCAGACCACGATATAGATGGCGATCATGAATGCTGCGGTCTGCATGATCCCCGGAAGGATGCCCGCAATAAACAACCTGCCGATGGATTCCTCGGTCATTATGCCATAAACAATAAAGGCGAGGCTCGGTGGGATCATCAGGCCGATTCCACTGCCGGCGGCGATGGTGCCGGTGGAAAGGGCATCGCTATATTTTTTTTGTTTCATCTCGGGGTGACAGATAGTGGTCATGGTGGCGGCACAGGCCGTGGCGGAACCGCAGACGGCGCCAAAGGCAGCGCACCCCAGCGTTGTGGCCATGGCCAGCCCCCCCTTCACTCGACCCACCCATTTGTAACCCACATCGAACAGGTCCTTAGCTGTGCCGGTGTTGGCCATAACCAGGCCCATCAGGATAAAGAGGGGGACACAGGTAAAAACATACTGCGTTAGCCAGGTAAAGGGAATGCGTGCCAGGGCACTCATGGCGGCATTCAGGCCTGATAAAAATACGATGCCTAAAAATCCGACGCTGATGAAACTGAAACCGATCGGCACTCCGAAGGCGATTAAAACAAACAACAACGCAAAGCCGATAAAACCAATGATAGCGGGATCCATTATATTATGTCTCTCCTTTTCTCATTATTAGTTCCTCCTTCCAAACCGATGAGGGGAAAACAATTCTTAAAAGTCTGCGCCTTCAGCATTCTTCCTTCTTCATGAAATGGGCGACGAGCTGGGATACTAAAACCACCAAGGTCAACAGGCAACCAAAGGCGAACAATAATCTGGTGGGCCACATAGGGATCTGCAGCGTCCCCACGAACTCGCCGGTCCTCATATTGTAGATGGCCCGGATGGTCGCCTGCCAGGTCAGCAGGCCGAATGTGAAAACTGCAATCAGCAGCGTTAAAACCTGCGAAAAACGCTGAGCCCGGGGGGAAAAAGCGTCGGTCAGCATGCTGAATCGAATATGAGCATCTTTTTCGGTTACGAAAGCCAGGGAGAGACACGTCACAGCACCCAAGAGCATGCTGCTAATTTCTATCGTATCAGGAATCCCGGTATTCAGCCCATACCTGGCCACAACATCCAATGTCATAAGGATCGTCATGGCCACAACGGCAATTCCACTCAAGAAATGTAGCTTTTCAATTATCGCACGGACAAATCCATTCATTTCCTCTACTCCTTCATGGAGAATATCTGAGCACATTGCATAACATCTTCTAATACGGTTATGCAATGCGCTCTCTCCCGGATTCCCGGGCTGGTTCTAGTCTAATCCTTATACAGGCCGGGCAGCTTCATCAGCACCGGCTGTCCATTTTTCTTCATCGTCTCGACATAAGTCATGTAGACTTCTTTGCCAGGCTTGCCGGCCTTTTCCATCCGATTGATCCAATCGAGCCAGACGGGCTCCAACTTTTTAGCGAGTTTTTTCATTTCCGCATCGGGGAGCGTCTCGATTGGCTTTCCCGCCGCCGCCCAGATAGGTTTATTGGCTTTGTCCGCACCGTCGAAAATGGCTGCAAAGCGTTGTCCATATTTTTCACTGATCTTCAACCACTCGGTCTGGACCTCCGGGGAGAGCCTGCTCCACGATTTATTGTTCATGATAACGGTGCTGCAGTAGCCCCCCATGAAACTCAGATCCATGGGATATTTGGCCACCTCAACCCACCTATATGACTTCACCGACCCCCAACTAATGCCGGCGGCATCCAGAGTCCCCCTCTGCAAGGCCAAGTAGACATCGGTAATGCCCATACTCACACATTGACCACCCAGAGCACTCATGGCCTTGGGCCAGACAGTCCCCTGGCAATGAAATCGCATACCCTTGAAATCTTCGACCTTTGTAATCTTCTTGTTGGAAAATATCTGATTAGGAGGGCTCATGACTACGACGAGATGCCTGACGTCATCGAATTCAGTCGCCAGCAGCTTTTTGTCCACAAGTGCCCGAACCACATCGTAACTGGCGCGTGAACTCGTGCTGAAGAACGGCAGTTCCACGAAGGAGACCAATTGGAACTTGGCTGGATAGTAAGCGGTAGTCAATGTAGATATATCCGCGAGCCCTTCCTTAGTCATATCATATTGCTCAGAATGTTTTCCCAATGCCTCCGCACCGTGATATTCGATAACCACCGTACCTTTGCTCGCTGCTTGCAATTCCGCCAAGTACTCTTTGGAAATAGCCGTCATCGGATGCTGAGCAGTATGGTGGTTGGCGAATCTCATGCGAATAGGGTCTGCCGCTTCCCCCGGATTGCTCCACATCACTAAAAAAACAAACAAACCCAAAACCCTCAAAACGTTCGTAATAATTGTACTTTTTGATATAATCGAAATCATAGCCCCTCCTTTTTTAATATTCTTTTTGTTTAAACGACATTTTTGACTGATGTCTTCAGCCTGCTCTTCCGGGCAGGCTGAAGACGCTGGCCTCATATTTTTTTAGTGACGCCTTTCCAGTATTGTTCACGCAGATCTTTCTTTAAAACCTTGCCATTGCGGCTGCGCGGGAGAGCGTCTGTGAAATCTATCGATTTGGGCGCACTGACATTGCCCAGTTTCTTTTTGCACAGGGCGATCAATTCCTCGGCTGTAACCGTCATGCCGGGTTTTAACTCGACTACGGCTTTTACTTCCTCGCCCCAATCCGGGTTAGGAACGCCGATGACGGCACATTCGCCTACCGCCGGATGGCCCCAGAGAACCTGTTCCACTTCCAGGGGATACACATTAAACCCGCCGGTGATAATCATGTCCTTCTTGCGGTCGGTGATGAACAGGTAACCATCCTCATCCAGATGCCCGAGATCGCCGGTGTGCAGCCAGCCGTTAATGATGGTTTCAGCCGTCTTTTCCGGATTTTTATAATATCCTTTCATAATAACGTCACCCGAGATGCAGATCTCGCCGGTTTTTCCCGCCGGAAGAATGTTGTTATTGTCATCCATGATCTCCACTCTCCCGATCCAGGTGGGACGCCCTGACGAAGCAAGCCGTGAATCGTCAGCCAATTCTTTTAATTCTCCGTTAGGCCCTCTTTTGAAGTGTTCCTCCGGACGGAAACAAGACAAGGGCGCCGGGGCTTCGGTCTGTCCATAAGCTTCCATCATGTTCGGTCCAAAAATCTTGAGCGCCTGCTTCAATTTTTCCACCGACATGGGGGCCGCCCCGTACATCAAATATTTGATCGAGGAAAAATCGACCTTCTCAATACCCGGGATATCGACCAACCGGTAAATGACGGTCGGCGGCAGGAAAAATTCCGTCACCCGCTGTTTCACGATCGCCTCCAGCAGTAACTTGGGCTCCGCCCGGGGAAGCACCACAACTTTGCCGCCGCGTCCTGTACAGGGCAGCGTCAGCAGACCGGCCGTGTGGGTCATCGGGGAGGCGGCCAGATTCACCGGATATACGTCACTCGGGTAAAAACAGTGCATTTCAAAGCCGGCAATGGCCGATGTATAACTTCGATTGGTTTGCATGACCCCTTTGGGCAGACCGGTGGTGCCGCCTGTCGGCATAATCGCGGAAACATCTTCCGGCTTATATTGGACAGCGGGTTTCGTCGCCGGCTGATTTTTAATAAAATGATCAAGCGATATGGCGCCCTCCGCCTCACCGTCGATGCAAACCCAAAGCCGGACTTTGGGAAGCTTATCTTTAATCGACAAAACGGCCTTCTCGTACGCTTTCGTAAAAAACAAAATCTCGGCATCGAATGAGTTCAGAAGGAAAGCGGTTTCTTCTAAGGGCGCGTTCGGATGGACGGGCGTCCACGTAAGCCCCGCACGCCACAATGATAGCGTACAGGCCCACGACAGAGGATGGTTATCCGACCATACAGCCCCGATGGTTTCTTTTTTAAAGCCCGCAGCAAGCAGGGCGTTGGCTGTGCGGCATGTTAATTCGCCTATCTCGTTAAAGGTCCACTCCTGCCCATCCATGTGATAGGCTACTCCCCGAGAATTGATCTTCCATCCCCGATCAAACCAATCAATCATTGCTGGCATTGCAAAAACGTTCCTTTCTTATTAATAATTTTATTTTCCGTTAACCCGCTCCAGGATATGAATCGTCATAGCGGCCTCTTCAAAGGCGAGGTTTCCGCCGCCGTTTTCTCCCAGAGCCAACCTGCACCCCTCCACCTGACGGGGTCCCGCCTCGTGCCGGAGCTGTGTGACCAGCTCATGGGCCATGGCGAGACCTGAAGCCCCGACCGGATGCCCGCGTGATATCAGGCCGCCCGACGTGTTGATGGGAATCTTGCCGCCCAGCTTCGTCGCGCCGCTTTCCGCAAAGGGGCCGCCTTCGCCGATCTTGCAGAAGCCCAGCAATTCATACTGGCGCAGCTCTCCGAATGCCGTGGCGTCGTGTACTTCGGCCACATCGATATCATCAGGGCCGACCCCGGCGACGTTATAGGCCTGCCGGGAGAGCCGCGTCCCGATATCCAGATCCAACTGATCATTTTTGCGGTTGGTGCCGGACCCCAGCACCGATGCCAGAATCTTTACCGGACGGGCGGACTTCAGTTTCTTCAGGAAATCCTCCGAGCAGACAATCACTGCGGCGCTGCCATCTCCGATGGGAGAACACATGGGCACCGTCAGCGGCCAGATCACCGGACGCCCCTGAAGAACCTCATCCACCGACATCGTGTTTTGAAACTGGGCATTGGGATTCATGGAACCATGGAAGTGGCTCTTGGAGGCAATGACTGCCAGTTGACGCTGGGTGGTCCCGAAGGTGGCCATATGCCACCGGAGAACATTGGCATACACATCCATGAAAGCGGTCCTGGTCTGTCCGGCTCCGGCTCCGCCGTCGTCAAATGGAATGTCCAGCTTCACGCCGTCCATAATGCTTCGCAAAGCTTCCAACTGTCCTTTCATGTTGGAAACATCCACCCCGGCATTGAAGGCCTGCATGGACTTAACCTTATCCTCGTTGTAAAGCTTCTCCATGCCGACAGCCAGCGAACATTCGCAAAAACCGCCCGCCACATCCTTGTATGCGCCGTGCAGCGCCGTCGAACCGTCCGCCACAGGCATTCTCCACGTTGGTTATGGGAATCCCCTCAATTCCCAGAGGCCGCAGCGCCACTTGCCCCCTGATGGCATGCTGCATTTTGAAAAATCCCCAGGTTGTATTGGAAAACCAGGCGGATTGAATATCGCTTATTTTGATATCCGGCGCATCAGCCATCGTCCTGGCAACTGCTTCTGCAACCAGGTCCTTTTCCGTCCGGTCCAGGTGTTTGCCGAAGTGGGTCATACCCACGGCAACGATATATACGTCACGCATCAAATACTTCCTCCTTTTGAGAACAAATTGATTTTTCATGATTAAGAATAGCAAGGATCGTACCAGGAAAAATAATTTCATAACTCGCTGTTAATATTAGATAATATAATTTGTCATAACTTGATGTGTCGTCATTAAGACATGATTAGACTTCATTAAGACAACGTGCTCTTGATATTTTCTGCGTATGTGGTATTGTCCCTGTTTATTAGGAGGCTGAAATATGAAAGGACAATACCCTGAGTTGACACCGGAACAATGGCGTTTTCTGGCTGCTTTAGAAGCCTTAGGCGGCACTTTGCAAATCAATATTCTTGATCACATTGCCCCGCTCAAAGCAGGACAGTTAATTGATCTTTTGAAAAAGACGGCTGACTTAGATATAATTCGTCAAAACAAAGATGACATCTTTTCGCTTAGTTCATCCCTTCCGGAAGTCGTCGAAAAGAAAATTAAAGAAATCAATTCACAGGAAAATATAATCAGGCTAATAGATAATGTTTATGAGCATAAGATTGATAAGATGCTGCCCCCCCGCATTGTTATAGGCCTTTTGGAAAGAGCAGGCAGGGCTCAAGAGGCAAGCAGGATGGAATTTGAACTTGCAGACAGGGAAAATGTCAATGTAAAAGATGCAATTAAACTCTATAACTCATATATAAATGCCATCAAAAGGCTTAAAGGCCAACAGCTCGATAATAACACGAAAACGCTATATATAACTTACTCTCAGAAGATCGCGGACCTTTGTTTTATGACGGGCAGAGGAATTTCAGAGATGAGCGAGATTTTGGACGAAGCCGGCATGATGGCAAATCAGCTTGGTGATGAAAGATCTCTGGCTCTTATCAAACTCAAGAAAGGACTGCTTTATTATCTAACAGCTCGCCAAAATGAAGCTCTTCCTTTATTGTCCGCTGGCTTGGATGACGTAAAAAGACTGGGAGATGAAGATATTCTGTCGCAATCCGCGGTGCCTATCGCATTGCTCTACTTCATACAAGGACAGCCCGCGGATGTCGTAAAACATTTAGAAAATCTTGAAAATCTCATAAACTACGCAAATGAGAGACCCCCTGCACTTTCTTATATTATGTTCTCCTACAGCGTTTTGTACCTGGGTCAGTTCTACCGTGCCTTTGGTTTCCTTGATTCCAATCTTCGTCTAATAGAGAAGACGTCCAACAAATCCTTATCCATAATTTTAAGAACTGCACTTGGCATATCCCTCGTCCTGGTAAAAAGATACGATGAAGCGGAGCAACACCTCAAAAAAGCGCGGCAGGATTCACTGGAGTTAAATAACGACTTTGGGTACCACAATTCAGGAGGCGGACTTGCCTTTCTCTACTACATGACCGGCAATCATGAAATGAGCTACCTGATAGTTAAGGATACAGCGCAAAAGGCGAAAGCGACGGGACTCATAGATCAGTTCTCTTCGCCGTGGGCCCTTGAGATGCTGCATGAGTTTCATCGACTTGGTTATGAACCTATCCCGCAATGGAATTTCCATGAAGTTCTGGACAACACTCTAAACGGAATAAATGTGCATTTGAAAGGCGTGGCATTGCGGTTGAAGGCCCAAGAAATGATAGATCGCGGAGATATACCCAAAGACCAGATAAAGGCCAACCTCTATGCCAGTATGAAATGCCTGGAATTATCCGGCAATCCTATGCAGTTGGCCAAAACAGTCCTTGAACTCGCCCACCTTGAACTCAAGCATAACAACAAGGAAGACGCGATGCGCTATGCGCAAAAGGCATGGCGCATTTTCGGCGGCCATGCGGTTGATTACTTTCCGGACCAATACAAAAGCCTTCTGGAGACCAAACAATTCTTTCCGAGTGCAAAGGCCACGAGGGACAAAAATCTGCAAAATTACTTTGAGGAACTCACCAATTCCATTAAATTAAATATGGGACGAGAAAGGGCGCTTTTCAAAATTATCCTTGCTACGAATAATTTTTTCGGCGCCGAACGAGGAGGGCTGTTCTTGTTTAAGGAAAAGCAGCAGACCAGTCAACCAGAGCTGCGCGCCGCAATTAACTTAACAAAAGAAGAGGTGCAATCACAGCGATTTAAATCTTGTATGGAGCACATATTCAAGGCTTACAGGACAGACAAGCCCCTGATTGTCCGGAAAGATCTTTCCATGCGTGCAGAAAAAGGAGATAAAATCCGTTCCGTTCTGTGCATCCCGTTTTATGTGCAGGGCACAAAAAGCGGTGTTTTGTACCATGATAACTCGTACATGATGGATGCGTTCGACTTCCTCGATCCCATGATGTTGAAGCTATTGAGCAGATACACGTCCGACATCGTGGATTTCCTTTTAAATGATCTGAAGAGCAGGGGAGAAAATGAAAAGCTGGCTGCGGAAAGGAACACTTTGCAGCAGTCCAGAGAATTTAAAATCATTGCCGAGTCCAGAGTCATGAGAGAACAGATGTCCATGGCGGGTCAGGTGGCTTCAATAGACACGACTGTGCTGCTGACAGGTGAAACCGGTACCGGCAAGGGAATGTTCGCCCGGTGGATTCACGAAAACAGCCGAAGATCGGAAGAGCCGTTTATTGTCGTAGACTGCACTACGATCCCCGAAAACTTAGTGGAGAGTGAACTATTCGGCTACGAGAAAGGAGCATTCACTGGTGCGGATAAACAGAAATTAGGCAGAGTCGAGCTGGCACATAAAGGCACTCTCTTCCTGGACGAAATCGGCGAAATTCCACTTCATATCCAGACAAAGCTGTTAAAGACCCTGGAAGAAAAAACTTTTGTCAGAATCGGCGGTGGACGAGTTATAAGTTCGGATTTTCGTCTCATCGCAGCCACTAACCGCAATTTAAAGGAAGAGGTATCTTCCGGCCGTTTTCGGGAAGATCTTTATTACAGGCTCAATGTATTCCCGCTGACCATAGCCCCCCTGAGGGAACGAGAAGAAGATATAACGGAATTGGCCAGATATTTTTTAGCGCTGTATGCAAAACAGTATGGTCGGCCCGACCTCTCCATATCCAGCAAAGATCTCTATATGCTGACGAAATATAATTGGCCCGGCAATATACGTGAATTACAAAATGTCATCGAACGGGCAGTCATACTCTCCAAAGGCACCGAGTTTCAGATACCGTCATTGTCGGCAGACTCTAATGTGAGTATAAATCTTAACATTGATGACTTACCCACGCTCGACGAGTTGCAGCGACGGTATATCAGACACATTTTCGGAGTTACGAATAAAAAAGTCGGCGGAACGAACGGCGCAGCCGAAATTCTGGGAATGAAACGCACGAGCCTTTATTCCCGAATGAAGACTCTCGGCATGAAAGATAATATTTAAATCAGCAAATCGTAAATAGCATTGTTTTATCGTGCTTTCTGCTTTCAATGAGCCCAATGCCGACATAAAGGCAATCTGCCGAAATATCGTCATTGCTATTCTTCTCTGATTCTTATTTCTGAAGACATCCTTCAGAATAATATTTATAGACATTAGCTGGTTACATCTGTAACCCATTTTTGCTTTCCTATGGCATATTTTTCGCACCGGGTAATTCTATATACCAGATGATGATAATGAAAGGGGCTTGTTTATGATGAAGAAGTTTTTTGCTTGTCTTTTGTGCATAATGTTCCTGGCTGGGTGTGGTTCTTACTACAAAATAACCGACCCTTCCTCAAAGAAAATTTATTACACGGAGGACATCGACCAGATGGACAGCGGGGCAGTCAAATTCAAGGATGCCAAGACGGACAGTCAGGTTACATTACAGTCTTCTGAGGTGAAGGAGATCGACTCAAAAGAGTTCGAAGAGAGCACAAAGTCATTGCAGCCTGTGAAAAATAATTAAGCTCCGTGCAAAGCAGTATAACCGAATGACGGCGAGCGCGAATCACCGGGGCGCTGCAGAGAACTCTGCCTGCGTTGTGATGGTATTGCCATAGAACGACCGACGACAGGTTTTCAAGGGGGAGGCAAGGTTGCGTTCGCAGAGCCGAAAAATAATTATAAAGTTGCTATCATATGCAATGGGAGTGCTCCTGCTCCTTCTTGTTTGCTTGGCGTTCCTCCTCCCGAAGCTGATCAATACAGAACTGGTAAAAGAGCAACTCTTCCAGATACTTTCCGAGAAGATCTCCGGTACCATCGAATTCCGAAGTGTTAACATCTCCATCTTTCCGGTTCCTCAGCTGATCATTGATCAGACTCACATCACTATGCCAGATAAGCTGGATGCAAAAATAGAAAACCTGAGGATTTTTCCCGAACTCATCCCGCTCTTCATTGGCGAGGTAAAGATCTTCAAGCTCCAGCTGCAGAAACCTGTTATTGTTTTCCGTATCTCTGACAAAGAGGAGAAAAGTCCGATTTCTGTGCAAGAGTTGTCAGCAATGCTAAAATCACTGGTGAACGAGACGGCAGGACTAACCATTTCTGTGGAGAAGGGTAGTTTCTCCATCAATAAAAAAGAAAATACGATTTCTACCCTGCAGCAGGTCGATGCAAAGATATCTATAAGCAGCAAAAAGGACAGTGTCACCTTATCCATTGACGATCTGAAAATCGCCACCCCTCATATCGTTCTCTCCGGAATGCTCAGCATACATCCCGTCTCTCCGCGCCTTAATATCGACATAATGGGCAAGGAACTGTCAGTGGGCCAGATAAGGGAATTCGCTCTTGCGCTGGCAGGAGAAACGCCGGCAGTCAGAAAATTCTTCGATATTGCCAGAGACGGAACCATTCCGGAACTGAGCTTTCACAGCCAGGGTGATTCCTTTGCGGACCTGGGCACAACAATGAACATCGACCTCAAAGGCAAACTGGAACAGGGTAGTATCCATATTCCGGACACCGGGCTTGATTTCACCGCTGTCAAAGGTGCATTCATGGCCTCAAAAGGCATACTTCAGGGAACGGATATAGCAGGCATGTGCGGGAAGTCAAATTTACGGCAAGCCTCATTGAGGCTTGGCATCAAGGATGATGACGGTCCGTTCCAAATGGAAAGCCTTGTACGAGCAGATCTGCAGGAAGTATTGGTCCTGCTGAAAAGCCTCGTAAAAGACAAGGATATGCTTGGGGAACTTAATTTAGTTCAGTCACTAAGCGGCACTGTCATTGGAAAGCTTGCACTCGGTGGAACCATCGCAGCCCTGGAGGCGCGCTTTGCTGTTTCTGAAATGAATCTTTCTGCTCAGTACCAGCGCATCCCGTTACCTGTCACGATTAAGAGCGGTTCCTTTATTTACGATAAAGATCTGATTTCTGTCCAAGACCTGGCAGGCACCCTGGGGCAGACCACCTTTTCTGGTCTTACTGCCCGGATAGACCTGGGTCGGAACCCGCAGCTCATGGTAAATTCCGGAGTAATGCGCATCCATGCCGCTGAAATGCATGGATGGCTCTCATCCTATGAGGGTGCACAAGCATTATTACAAGATATTACTTCTGCTTACGGGAGCGTCGTCATTTCCTCACTCGCGGTAAGCGGCCCTTTACTTAGCCCGGGGTCATGGATAGTTAATGCCGCCGGGCTAAGCGAAGGTCTCACGGTAACATCGACGATCTTCCCCGCTGCCCTCCATCTTTCCTGCCGCCGTTTCTCCTATGATAATGCAGGGATTTCATTCGAAGACCTCTCGGCAACTATGGGGCGTTCATCTGTTGCAGGTATGAATGGCCGTATTGATTTGGGGGCATCTCCCCAAATTGCAATACGCTCGGCGCAGGCAACCGTGGATGCCGGTGAAATCTACCGGCTGCTTGCCTCTCAAGAAAAAATGAAGGCATCTCTCCGGGAGATATCGGCAGTAAGCGGCAACATCACCCTTTTCACGTTGGCGCTGAAGGGACCTGTTGCCGTCCCGAAAGAATGGAATTTCAGAGCAACCGGTAAGGCAGACAACCTTGTAGTAAGTTCCCCTTCTCTCCCGGACCGGCTTGCGCTGAGACAGGGAAGGTTCAGCTTATCAAACGGGTTGATTATCTTAGATGCCGCCCGTGCCGACATACTCGACATCACTGCATCTCTCTCCGGGACCTTGATCGTTTCTCCAGAGGGTCTTCAGAGTGCCGATGTCCGGATCGACGCTGCTACGGGGCCCAGGGGAATGCAATGGGCTAAAACCTTTGCAGGTTTTCCTCAAATCATCAAAGTTCAGCAAAGGCTCTCCCTGGCCCGGGGTCATATCGTCAAATCCGGCAAACAGGGGCTGTCTTTGCAGGGTGTGATGACCACACAGGGGGGTGTGATTCTTGACCTGATCTTATTGCAGGAGAAGAAGAGATTAAAGATCAGCAAACTGGCGATCGAGGATGAAAGTTCCCGTGCCTCCATAACCCTCGACATCAGGGAACGGTTATGGGATATGACCTTTTCCGGGAGGCTTGATTCATCTACGGTTGCCGCCTTGATTGAAATCGAACAGATCCCGGCCGGGTATCTTGCAGGTGATTTCACTGCCCACATCCTGACAGACCGGCCATCGGAGTCACTGGCCAGGGGCAGGCTTTCGATCGAAAGAATGGTGCTGCCCTGGAAGCCAGACGTCCCCATCAAAATAGACGCGATGACCTTAAGCGCTGACGGCGGCACTATCTCCATTGAATCATCGCGGCTCCGTCTTGCTGATATGACTCTTTCCTCCAGTGGCCGTCTCGCCTTCGGAAAAGATGGCCTGGACATGGAAATGGAGATCGAGGCGGACCGTATGGAAAGGAAGTCTCTTGAACGGATCATTGGGAATGAGAACGTCAGCACCGGCTGCAGGCGGCAGCGCGACGCTGGGGATGCCGATCCGCGGCACCGTAAAGCTATCAGCAAACGAGTTCGTCTATGATAAGTTCACAATGAGGCCTGTTTACGCCGACATTATCTTCTCTCCAGAGAGTATAACGGCGCATATCAAGAAGGCTGTCCTTTGCAATATCAATGTCCAGGGCTATGTTGAAATGGCCGGCAGTAACCAGAAAATGGAGCTAACCCTTGCCGCAAAAGACCAGGATTTGGGAGGGGCCATTGCCTGCCTTTCTGAAGGCGCCTCCGTGATGACCGGCCGCTTCAACCTCGACGGCAAGCTCAGCATGTCCCCCTTGCAGACTGACCAACCCCTTAAAGGACTGGCAGGTACTTTTTCCTTCCGTGCCTGGGATGGAAGAATCATCAAGTATGTCCCTCTGGCAGGTATATTTTCACTTCTGACCGCCACTGAATACTTCCGGGGGCTCCCTGATCTCAGGAAAGAAGGCTTGAGCTATTCGACCTTCACTATCTCCGGTAATATTCACCAGGGAATTCTGTCGCTGAAAGAGGCGACCATTGATAGCCCGGCAATGCTGATAATGGCCGAGGGGATTGCGGACCTGGCTGATAGTAAAGTGGACATCATTACGCTGGTGGCGCCATTCAAAACTATTGACAGCATGATAAAAATACTGCCCCGAAGAAAAGAGGATAACCTTGCTTCGCTGGTATCAATAGGGGTAAGGATGAAAGGCGATATTCATAATCCTAATTTTTCTGTCCAACCGTTATCAGGCATGAGCCGGGGACTTACCGGTGTCATGGAAAGAATGTTAAAAGCCCCTGTCAGGATAATCGAATTAATTAATCCGCTTCCGGAAAAATAGAAAAATCTCCGGGAAAAAGAGGAGCTCCTGTTGGTTATCCATTTGGCGGTGCGGCAATAAGATGCAGAAAAGGTTGACCCGTTATGAAATCGGTAGACAGTTAAAATTGAGAAAGGACGAGCAATGAGCCATCCAAGAGCATCCCTTTCTTTCCATGTTATGTCCAAGCCCACTGGGGCGGCCTGTAATTTGAATTGCCAGTATTGTTTTTATTTAGAAAAAAGCGCGCTTTATCCTCATAGTGCCGTGACCACCATGAGCGATGAGGTTCTGGAGGCGCATATCCGTCAGACCTTCGAATCCCAGCCAGGGCCTCTGGTGACCCTGGCTTGGCAGGGGGGAGAACCGACGCTCATGGGACTGGATTTCTTTCGTCGGGCCGTGGCCTTCGAGAAGAGGCTCGCACGGCCCGGAGTGCAGGTCGAGCGAACGATCCAGACCAATGGCCTGCTGCTGGACGATGAATGGTGCCGGTTCCTCAATGACAACGGCTTCCTTGTCGGCTTGAGCCTGGACGGGCCAAGGGAGATGCACGACGCCTGGCGCCGGGACCGCAAGGGCGAAGGCACATTTGACAAAGTGCTGAATGCCGCGCGCCTTTTGCAGCAATACCAGGTCGAGTTTAACATCCTGGCCACCGTGAATGCAGCCAATGGTGACCATCCACTGGAGGTCTACCGTTTCTTTCGGGACGAGGTTAAGGCCAGCTATCTCCAGTTCATCCCCATCGTCGTGCGTGACCGGAACTCGAAGACCGGCGTTACAGAAAGCTCGGTCGGCGCTCTGCAGTACGGGGAGTTCCTTTCGGCGATCTTTGATGAATGGGTGAGCCGGGACGTGGGAAAGATGTTCGTCCTGAACTTTGATTTTTCCCTGGCGAACTGGCTGGGGGTGCCTTCGAACTGCATCTTCTCGCCGGAATGCGGCACCGCGCTGGCGCTGGAGCGCAACGGCGACCTCTATTCCTGCGACCATTTCGTCGCTCCGGAGAACCTGCTCGGCAATATCATGAAGACGCCGATGAGCGCACTGGTCGATTCCGATAAGCAGCGCCAGTTCGGGCGCGACAAGTTTGCGAAGCTTCCGCAGTATTGCCTTGAATGTCCGGTCCTTTTCGCCTGCTTCGGTGAATGTCCGAAAAACCGCTTCATCAAGACGCCTGATGGAAAGGAGGGATTGAATTATCTCTGCGGAGGGTATAAGCATTTCTTTATGCACGTCGATCCAAGAATGAAGGCTATGGCGAAGCTGTTGCGAGAAGGGCATTTTGCGGATGAAATCATGGGTTCTCCGCAGCCGCAGAAATGACACAACTAAAGAGAATAGCAGATTATAAACCAAGGAGGTTATTATGAGTGAAGAATCCAAACCAATGACCAATAAACCTAATATCCTGATGATCGTGACCGATCAGGAATATGCCCATCAGCCCATGCCGGCGGAATTCGCCTTACCCAGCCGGGACCGCATTCGCGCCCGCGGGGTCACGTTCAACCATCACCATTGCACCACCACCGTGTGCACGCCGTCCCGCTCGGTGATGCTGACGGGCCGGCATACGCCGCACACCCGCATGTTCGACAATACCAACTTCGCCTGGATCGACGATATGAAGGCCGATCCGAAAGCCTTGCCCACCATCGGTCATATGCTGCGCGATCTGGGCTACCACACCGTCTTAAAGGCAAGTGGCACCTCTCCGAGTTTCCAGCGAAGGGTTCCCGTGAAGCGATGGAACCCTACGGCTTCTCCGAGTACCAGGATTGGGGCGATGTGCAAGGCGGGCCGATGGATGGGGCTCTAAAAGATCCGAAGATTGCGGATGAGGCCGTCGACTGGCTGGCGAAGCGCGCTCCCGAAGTCGCCGCCGCCAAACCCTGGTTCATGACCGTGAACTTCGTCAACCCTCACGATGTGATGTATTTCGACACCGACGCTGAAGAGATGGTCCAGGTCAAGGGCATGTTCCCGATCTTTAGCGCGCCCGATACGCCGCTCTACCGCCAGAAATGGCAGACGACCTTGCCGGCCTCCTTCTTTGACGACCTGGAGGGACAGCCGCCGGCAGTCCGCAGTTACAAGCACCTGTGCGACGTGTACTATGGCCGGATACCGATGGATCGCCGGGACATGTGGCACAACCATGTCAACTACTACCTCAACTGCCATCTCGACGTGGACCGGCACATCGGAGCGGTGCTGGATGCGCTGGAAGCGAGCGGTCAGGCCGACAACACGATCGTCATTTTCACGGCGGATCACGGCGAGCAGGGCGGCGCCCATCACCTGCGCCAGAAGGGCAGCGTGGCGTTTCAGGAGACCGTCAACGTGCCGTTGGTGATCGCCGATCCGCGCCACCCCGGCGGAAGCCGGACGGATGCGGTGGGTTCCCATCTCGATCTGGTGCCCACGATCCTGGCGTTTGCCGGCCTGTCGGAGGCCGAACGGCGGAAGCGCTACCCGCTCCTGAAAGGCCATGACCTCTCGGGCGTGGTGCGCGATCCCGCTTCTGTCGGGCCCCGCGGCAGCAGTGCCAAACCCGGCAAGGGCAGCCTGATGACCTACGATATGATCGCCACCATCGACGCGGAATGGTTTAGCCGCAACGCGACCAAGGTGTTCGACGCCGCCGCCACCAGGCCGGCCAGGAGTTTCATCGCGGCATGGAGGCGTTCAAAGGCCTCGTCAACGAGATTGGCGTGCCGAACCTTGAAAAGCGCGAGTTGTTCCGCGGCATCTTCGACGGCCGTTACAAGCTGGTCCGCTACTTCGGGATGGGTAACTACAACCTGCCGGCATCGGTCCAGCAGCTGCTGGCCGACAACGACGTCGCCCTCTACGACCTGTTGCTGGATCCCGAGGAAATGGACAACCTGGCCAATCCGGCCCATCCCAAGTACGACGAAAAATTGCTGTCGGCCATGAACCAGAAACTCAATGCGCTGATCGCCGAGGAGATCGGGGAAGACAAAGCCATGTTCACCCCGCCGAAAAAAGGTCCGCAGAAGTGAATTGGAAATCGTTGGTCCAGCCCCGCGTGTAACGCCTTCAACGGCCAGGTCAAGGGCGTACCGCTCGCGGTTGCCGAAGATGCCGAGGGTGTGGATCACTTGGTCGACCCGGAGCACGCCCTGCGCATTGCGATGGCGCGGCAGTAAGAGATCAATAGCTATGGTTGCGCGGCGCATGCGTTGCCGCCAACCATAGCTCCATTGTCAAATAACCAATGTTCGGAGCCATGCGGTTTTCGGCGAGAAAGAATTTTGTAAGTAGCGGTGAAACGCCTGCGACAAACCGGTAATTAAGGGCTTCGATCTTTTCGGCGGTAGAGGAAGAATCACGATATCTGGTTGTAAGGTGCAGATTTCAAAGCATGAAACAATGGATCAGGACTTGTTTTGACAGTGTCTGTCAAGTCAAGTATAGGTCCGGGCACATTATAAGGCGGAACGGGTAATGCCCAGCATTTTAATCTTGGACTGAAGGGTGGTGCGCTTCATGCCGAGGATCTCTGCTGCGCCGTTCTTTCCGGAGATGCGCCAGCCTGTCTTCTCGAGCACTTCGATGATATGCTTACGCTCCATATCTTGAAGAATGTAAGAACCTGATAGTTCCTGCTTGGCGCCGGTTCGCAGATCAATAGTAAGAGCCTTAGCCTTGGAATCGTTCAAGATCATGGCGTGCTCGATGACGTTTTTCAGTTCCCTGATATTCCCGGGCCAGGTATAGTTAAGAAGGGTTTCCATGTCCTTCCTGGGGATGCTGTCGATGTGCCTGCCCAGGGATTTTTCAAACTGTTTCACAAACGTCCAGACGAGCGACGGGATATCCTCTTTCCTCTCTCTAAGCGGTGGGATGGTGATGGGGAATACATTCAGTCTGTAGTAAAGGTCTTTCCGGAATTTCCCCTCGATGATGTCCTTTTCTAGATCACGGTTGGTTGCAGCAATCAGGCGGACATTGACCTTGATGGTTCTTGTTGATCCCAGCCGTTCGAACTGGCCTTGTTCGAGCACCCGAAGCAGTTTGCTCTGCAGGTCGAGGGGCAGGTCACCGATCTCGTCCAGAAACATGGTGGATCCGTCTGCAAGCTCGAAGCGTCCGATCATCTTGGTCAGTGAACCGGTGTAGGCGCCCTTTTCCCGGCCGAAGAGCTCGCCCTCAATCAGCGTGGGGGGCAACGATGCGCAGTTTACTATAATCATCGCCCGGTCTTTCCGGCTGCTCATTTCGTGGATCGCATGAGCGAGAAGCTCTTTGCCCGTACCGGTCTCACCGAGTATGAGCACCGTGGAATCGGTGCCGCTGACCCGCTCGGCCTGTAACAGAACATCTTTCATGGGCTTGCTTTCTCCCACGATCTCTGAGTGCTGGAACAGGAGCTTCACTTCTTCACGCAGGTAGACATTTTCCGACTGCAGTCGATCGCGGAGCTGCTGCACTTCCTCCAGCGAATCCCTGAGTTCATTCTCCATTTGCTTGAAAGCGGTGATGTCCTGACCGAATACCGATATACCAAACACAATACCATCGTTTTCAAGGACGTTGAGATTCAGTCTCAATGTCCGGTTTCCTGCAGAGGCCTGGTACTCTGCCGTGAATGATCCTTCATCCAGAGCTTTCCGATAGAACATATGCCACTGCTGAATATAATAGTCTTCGGTCGGGAAGAGATCTTCGGGACGCATACCTGTTTTGATTTGCAAGCCGCGTTGATGGAGAAAGTATTCAGAGAGGCCGCGGTTGAATGTGAGAAGTCCGAAGTGCTCTGAATCGACCGACCAGATCAGGTCGGATGTGCTGTCGACCAATGAAGCGAGCAGGGCCTGTGACTCGCTCAGCCGCAGCTCCAGCAATTTGCGTTCGGTGATGTCAAGGGAGATGCCCATCATGCGCTCCGACTCTCCGGCCGATTTACGATAGCGCCGCCCACGGGCGACAATCCATCTGATGCTTCCATCAGGGAGCACGATCCGGTAATCGCAGTGGAGGATCTCCCCGGACTGGATTGCCTGCTGCACATCCTGGTCTACCCGCTCGCGATCGTCAGGATGGATTACCTTGAAGAAACTTTCATAGTTGATCTCTTCAGTCCGGGGCAAAATGAAACAGTTCCCGGGTTTTTGGCGAAACCCAGACCTGCTTAGTGTCGATCTCCATGACCCACAGGCCAGCCTCCACGACTTCCGTCGTCAGACTGAGGCGCTCTTCGCTTTCACGCAACGCCGTCTCATTACGCTTACGCGTAAGCGCGCTTGTGAATACCTGCGCGACTAATTGCAGCCGCCGAATGAGCGTTTCCGACCAGGTGATTTCCTGCTGCATGGAAGTGAAGGACAATGCCCCAATGGTTTGGCCGCCACTGGACAATAGCGGAAAAAGTCAACGTGGACTTGATGCCGAAGTGACGCCAGCTCTCCTGGTCACGGGCCGCCTCGGCCGGGACATCCTCCGTGGATGAGATGGCAATTATCCTGCCTGCCTCCAACTGCTTCAGGCACCAGGGAAAATGCTCAGAAGCATTCATTGGCTTTGGAATCGAGGGGCCTTCAAGAGGCCGATATATGTGAGTCATTGTGACGGTAAGAGGATCTTCCATCGACCACTGCCAGAGCACCGAAATATCCAGCCCCAGGCATTCACAGACACGGCGTTGCGCATCTTCTATTTCCTCGTCTATCCGTTCGGCAGGCAGGTTGATGAAGCGCCCCGAAACCTCGGACAGGATCTTTTCGAAGCTGAGCTGTTCCTCCAATTGCCGCCTGTTCTCAATCTGTCGGGTGATGTCTTTACTCACGCCGCGATAACCTTTTAGATTCCCCTGTCCGTCCAGCTTAGGAACACCATTGACGAGGAGGCAGACCCTTTTGCCGTCTCTGCTGATCACCCAATTTTCCAGATCCTTTATGGGTTCCTTGTTCTTTGCTGTTTCAGAGTATATCGCTGCGACTCTCTCGGCTTCATCCGGTGGCATCAAATCGAAAGGTGTCTTCCCGACGATGTCTCCAAAAATATCCTGCCATTTCAATGAGTTATAGGTATAAACACCATGCTCGTTCGTCTCCCACACCCAATCGGCTCCGCTGAACGTGATATCGCGCAGCCGCTCTTCGCTCTCACGCAGCGCTGCATCCGCCCGTTTCCGCGTAAGCGCGTTGGCGAAAATTTGAGAGAGCAGCTGAAGCTGCCGAATGAGTGATTCTGGCCAATTGCGCTCCCGCTCCATGCTGCTGAAGTTTAAAGCGCCGATGATCTCACCACCGCTTGATAGCGGAAAAGTCAACAAGCTCTTGATGCCAAAGTGACGCCATGCAACTCGATCACCCTCTGCCCCGTCGGGGACATTCTCCATGGATGAGATGGCAACTATCTTGCCCGCCTCGATTTGCCGCTGTGCCCAGGGCACGTGCTGATCTGCCTTCAGGGATAGAGGAAGCGGCGGGTTTCCATAAGGCCGATAGACGTGAGTCATGCGAGGCCCTTCCAGCGACCACTGCCAAAGGACGCAATGCTCTATCCCCAGGAATTGACAGACTTTGGATTGAATATCTTCTATCTCACGATCTATCAGATCGGGAGGCATGTTGATGAATCGGGTTGAAATGTCTAACAGCAGTTCTTCGAGCCTTAAATACCTCTCTTCTTCGGTCCGCCGGCGCAGCTCCCTGGGAGGGTTTATCTGGAATCCGCCTGCCGAATTACTTGCAGGGACGGCTTCCTCGCGTCGGTCATTCTTTTTTTTCATGGCTGAGCTCCATTGTTTCCAGGCGTTGTTCCTGCCGGCTTCTATCCGCAAATTTATTCGGCTATTCAATCTGTCTCGATAGTTTTAATTATTCACCGAACTGCCTGATGTTTACCTAAACCATAATGCCGAAATAAAGTCAAGTTGACGAAATACCGGCAGCACTGCTGTCCCCCTATCCTTCCCCTGATGACATCGATCAAGAAAACATAATATATATTAATACTTTCAAAACCATCCTTGTTCCTGCTGTTCCGTGGCATGTATTTCGCTATACTGAATAGGATTAACCACATCAGGATCGATTTAGATTGGAAACCAGGCAACATCAAGGACGTTGGACTGAAAAAAAATAATAGACTCTCGCGGGAGAGAACGCCATGAAAAAAATGATTGCAGTTGTCTTGTTGATTTTAGGATCAGCAACTTTGGCCCTGGGGCAAGATCCAGGGTGGCCCCGACAGATTACGAAACAAGGCAGCACACTAATTTATTACCAGCCGCAGGTTGACAACTGGAAGAATTTCAAAGACATCAACTGGCGGATGGCCTTTTCGCTCACTCCGGCGGGTGGAAAAGAGGTCGTTGGCGTGGCCGAGCTGCAAGGCCAAACCGATGTCGACAACGACAGAAAAATGGTGATGATCACTAACCTGAAGATATTAAGGACTAATTTCCCCTCCCTGGATCCCGCGCGCTTTGCCCAAATGGACCAACTGGTGAGGACATTCCTGCCGCCTTTTATCTCGATTTCCCTGCATAGGGTGGTGGCTTGTATGCCGAAACCGGATACGGTACCCGGTGTGCCGCTCAATAATGATCCACCGGTGATCTTCATCAGTGAAAGTCCGGCGATTCTTCTGGCTGTGGATGGCAATCCTGTGGTTGCCGATATCCCGAAGACCAGCATCGCCTTCGTGGTCAACACTCCCTGGCCGCTCTTTTATGACAAGTCCAAATCCTCGTACTATCTGCTGATAGGTCAGCAGTGGATGACGGCGAAAGCCCTGGAAGGGCCCTGGTTACCCACGGTGAACCTTCCGAACGATATGGCGAAGATGGCCAGGGATCCCGAGTGGGCGTTCCTGAAGAAAGTCATTCCACCGCCATCCGCTCCCAAAAGCGTAATTCCCCGGGTCTTCTACAGCAACAGGCCGGCAGAAGTTATCCTCTTCGACGGCAAGCCGGCTTATGCGCAAATTCCGGGAACCCAATTGCTCTACTCGACAAACACATCGAGTTATCTCTTTCTCCACACAGGGGCAAACCAGTATTATTACCTGACGGGAGGCCGGTGGTTCCGGTCCAACTCCCTGCATGGTCCGTGGAGTTTTGCCACGATGGACCTGCCCGCGGATTTCGCGCAGATTCCATTGAGCAGCCCGGCCTCGGTCATACGGGTCTCGGTTCCGGGCACCGATGAGGCAATGGACGCTGTGCTGCTGGCACAGGTTCCGACCACGATGACGGTGAATCCCGCCACTGCAGCGGCAAAGGTTAAAGTCATCTACGGCGGGGAACCCCGTTTCGAGCCTATCAGCGGGACAACGATCTATTACGCCACCAACACACAGGACAAAGTGATCAAAGTCGGTGACGTCTATTATCTCTGCCTGCAGGGGGTGTGGTTTCTGTCTTCCACCCCGCAAGGGCCATGGACTGTCGCCAGCTCCGTCCCTCAGGTGATCTATACGATCCCGCCGAGCTCACCGGTCTACAGCGTCACCTATGTGACGCAATACACTACCTCGAGCGGCAGTGTGCAGTGCAGCTACACCGCGGGCTATATGGGGGCATTCATTATCGGGATTGGCGTGGGGGCCATCATCGCCCACGGCAGCGGCTATTACCATCCACCCTACATCTACCATCCTCACCACGGTTATCCCCGACTACTACCCGCCGCCCCATACCTATGGCGCCCATGTAACGCACTACAACGCCGCGACCGGCGCCTATGGCGTCTCCCGGACTGTCTCCGGCCCCTATGGAACGGCGACAAGGGGAGCAGCCTACAATCCTTACACCGGCACCTCCGCGCGAGGCGCTACGGTATCCACACCCTTATGGCAGCAGAAGCGCGGCGCAGGCCTACAATCCCTACACCGGGACCTACGCCGCCACCCGCCAAGGCTCCAGCCCGACTGCCCAGTGGGGGAGTTCCGTCGTGTCGAAGGGAGGCCAGACCGCCTATACACAGCACTATACGACCGCACAAGGGTCCGTTGGATCAGTGCAGACATCGGGGGGCGGCAAGGCCGTCGGCGTGAAGACGTCCTCCGGGAGCACGGCCGTGCGCAAGACGGCAGGCGGCGACATGTACGCCACCCATGATGGAAACGTATACAAGAAAACAGGATCAGGCTGGCAGTCCTATGAAAATGGAAGTTGGAATTCGGTGAATACCCCTACTCCCACAGCGGCCTCCGCTCAGCAAAAGGCGCAGACATCCCAGCAGCCGGCAACCACCAGTCAGGGCAACAAGGCACAGACAGTACGCAGCAGCCAGACGACCAGAACCGCTCAGGGCAGCCGGTTCCGCAAATCAGCCTGCGGCGCAGCAGCGACCGCAAAGTGCGCAGCAGCCGGCATCGGCAGGCAGTTATAGCCGATCCGGCGAGACTTCATCCTCTCAAATGCAAGGTTTGCAGAAAGAGGCGCAGAATAGACAGCGAGGCGAACAGCAAAGCCGAGCTTCGAGCAATCCCGTAGGTAGCGAGGGAGGCGGGGGGGAGGCGCAGAAGATAGCAGCACACAGTTTTGTCATTCTATGAGGCAATTGATTGGTTAGCAAGAAAGGGGAAAAAGTTCATGAAGACCGGGAAAAGTTTTAGAAAGAACAGGCGGGAAACGGTCAAGACTCATTATCTTCGCCATAATAGGGACAATGGGAGCGTTCATGCTGGCAGCGGTCTGGACCGCAGGGGCCCAGGCTCCGACCCCTGAGGAGCGCGTCAACTCCCTCAAGGGGTCGCTGGCCGTGAGCCAGGAGCTCCTGCGGCAGTATGAGTGGATCGAGACCACCGTTGTCAGTGTCAAAGGCGAGGAGAAGTCACGGCAGATGAACCGGTGTTACTACGGCGCGGATGGGAAAGTGCAGAAGGTGCCGCTGACCATGCCTCCACCGGCGGAGAAGAAGAAAGGGATCCGAGGAATGATCGCGGAGCAAAAGAAGGAAGAGATGACCGAGTACATGCAGAATGGCCGTGGGGCTGGTGAAGTCCTACATCCCGCCCGAACCGGCCCGCATTGCCGCCTCGCAGAATGCCGGGAAAATGTCCATCACACCGGCCGGGCCTCGTGTGCGGCTTGATTTCCGTGATTACCTGAAGCCGGGCGACCTGCTCAGCATCGAAATCGATATCACGAAGAATACCCTGCTCGGGCTGAAGGTCGCCACGTGGCTGAAGAACACCAAGGACAGGGTTACCCTTGTGTCCGGCTTTGGCTCGCTCAACGACGGCGCCACCTATCCCGCGGAGATCAACCTCGCGGCGCCTGCACAGTCGCTTAAGGTCAAGGTTACGAATTCCGGCTACCGGAAACCCTAAATAGGCTGCGCGCGGAATCCATTAGAGTTGCTCGGTGTCGGCCGCAATTGGCTCTTTGTCTGAAAAGCATCCCACAGCGAGTGATGTGTTGTTAATACCATATAATGAAAGAAGTAAATAAAGGAGGCACTATGAAATCAAATAAATACGTTGGTCTTTGTCTAGTCGCCCTGCTGATCTTTGTGGGCTGCGCTAAGACTAAGGTTACCAACCGCGAGCAAATTGTGTCGGGGCAACTTCCGCGGCCCGCCAACATTTGGGTCTACGACTTCGCCGCCACGCCGACGGATGTCCCGGCCGACTCAGCGATTGCCGGCCAGTATTCAAGAGATGTCTCGGCTGAAACCAAGGATCATATCATACTCGGTCGCCAGTTGGGTGCGCAAATCGCCGCGGAGTTGGTCAAGCAGATCCGCGAAATGGGAATGCTGGCAAAGCATGCGGTACCGGGATCAAAGCTGCAGATCAACGATCTCATCGTGAGAGGTTATCTTGTTTCATACGATGAAGGGGATGCCAAAAAGCGTGTCGGAATCGGATTAGGCCGTGGCTCATCCGCATTGCAGGTCGTGGTCGAAGGTTTTCAGGTTACAGCCCAGGGGCTGCGCCTGCTCGGAACAGGTTCTACAGAGTCCGGCAGCGGCAAAACACCCGGGGCGGCCGTGGGTGCAGCGACCTGGATAGCCACTGGCAATCCGGCGGGATTCATCGTCAGCACCGGGATGAAAGTATACGGGGAAAAGAGCGGTAAAAGTACGGTAGAGGGAAGAGCCGATCAAACCGCCAAAGAGATTGCCGAAGTGCTTAAGAAGCGCTTTCAGGAACAGGGTTGGATCTACTAACAAAAAAAATCAGCAGAAGAAAGGGGAGTATTGTAATGAAATTATTGAAGAGTATCGGTGTATTGGTTGTTGCCCTTGGTATGGCATTGACGTTCGCCCCGAACGCCCTGGCCGACGACAACATGCAGATCTTGCGCGACAAGATCAAGGCCGACAAAAAACTAGTCGTGGCGGTGGAGATGCAACTCACCGACTCCGAGGCGAAGAGTTTCTGGCCGGTGTACGAGGCCTACCAGAAGGAGCTCGACACGATCAACGGGCGCACGGTGGCAATGATTAAGTCTTACGCCGATGCGTGGAATACGAAGTCCATGAACAATCAAAAAGCGAAGAAGCTGACGTCCGACTTTCTCGCGGTTCAAGCGGATGAGCTGAAGCTTCTAAAGACCTATGTGCCGAAGCTGGACAAGGTGCTGCCGGCCAACAAAGTCGCCCGCTACCTGCAGCTCGAAAATAAAATCCGTGCGATCGTGAAGTACGATATTGCTTCCCAGATACCCTTGGTTCCGTAAAACTAAATGAGTCGTGCCCGTCGATCGACGGGCACGGCAACGGACATTCCCGTATTGGGGCACACGGTTGTTCCGGACGCGGATGCTAACCGCTTTTCATCATGCGGATGGAGCGATGAAGATCATCTCAATTTGCGGTGGGCATTATAAACCATGGCCCCAGCGGTACTGCCAGATAATACCAACCATGTCGAAATCGGTCCCAATGCTGGTGGATATGCCAGTGTTGGCGTAAAGCTTAATCGAATTGTTCCGGTTCACCGGCAATCCGAGCGTGAGACCCACTCGCGAATTTTCCTGTAAATCATCACTCTGCACGCCGCTTATCTTTGTGCGCCCGCCGTATTCGTAATTGAAGCTCAACGACGGCCCAAATTCCACGGCCAAAATTGTACGTGAGGTGTGCCTGCGAGGAATAGAGGGGATCCTGTTCTAGCGTCTTTCCTCCAAAGAATTCGTCATTCGTGCTGAAGAAGTAAACACCTGTGGCAAACTCCAGCGACAGCCCCCCCCATGCCTTGGAGATTCCGATATCGGGCTTGACAAACCAGCGATTGTTGCCAATGTTCACCAGCTTATCCTTGTCATACTGTCCGAGAGGTGCGGAGACCTGAACGCTTGCCCCGATGATTAAATCCTGCTGGTAGTTAGCAAATTCCTGAACCGAGAGCGCAGGGGCGCCATAAAAATTGATGGAGAAGCGGAAGCGCGGGTCGTTTAACCCGGAAACATTACGTTCTCCGGGTCGACCGGCAACCATCGCGGTGCCTGAAAGTTCGGAATAAGGCAGTACTACATCGAACTTCCCCGACTTTCCCCACAAGTCCAGTGACCGGGCATAAGCCAAGACTTGGGTATGTACATTCAGCTGAGCGTCTTTAATCGGCGACGAGCCGGGGGTTGATAAACCGCCCTGCGAATACCCATATCCCGCGAGAAGGAAATTAATTCCGACCGGTATATTGGTATAAGCCCTCGGCTCGATCTCGCCCGCATGTGCTGGCGTGGCTATGAACAAGAGCGCAAAAACGGCCAGCACCGCACCTGAATACTCGATCGCATCAAGATAAGCTCGCAGGATGTGTCGTACGATGGCGAGCGAGAACAAAAAACTCATCTTGTCTATCCCGATTCATCATTGCCAATTACAAAACCCCGCTATTGATGATTATGCTGTAGAACTGGTTACGCCGGGTGTGTATCTTGAAAAACCTACTCAGCTAACTTACTCTACCTCCATATCATATATTAATCTGCCTTGCCTATGGCTATTTTCATTAAGCGGAATTCATGCCAGAAGAGATTAATGTGTTAACTAATTGATTTCTTAGATAAATTTTATATTTAGATGTTCCGGGAATCATGAAAGGGCATAAGTGTTTGCCGCTATTTCGGCAATATGACTAAATATCGGCGATACTGATGTTCTCTTATCCTTGCTTCCGAAAACAAACCTCAGAATAATATTTATATATATTAGATAGTTATGTCTTTAACCCATTCTTGCTCTCCTATGGCATATTTTTCGCATTTATTAATTCTAAATGTTCAATGATGATATGGCGACTCCCGATGTCAACTTCAATGCAACCAGCGATCATTGTCATAAACTTTTCTAAGAACAACCTGTTCTTATTTAAGATGAATAAAATAAATTAATTACGATATTCAAAGGCAAGAATAAAGGAGAGAGCAAATGAAGAGAATTATTTTAGGATTTGGTAAACGACGGTTTATATTGGTTACCTGTTTTATTGCAGTGTTCATGGCAACAACCTTGTCTGGCTGTGCTTCCTCGAAATCGTCGAGTTGTAACGAAGCGATGAAGCACGGAAGTATCTGGAAATCATGGGATCATGCATATTTCAGTTATGTCGGATACAAGAATCCGACTCCTGAGGCTGTCAAGAAATCAATAGAGGAAAACTGGTGGGGATGCTCTGTTGAAGTAACTAAATAATCTGGTCAATCGTGCCAATACTTTTTTATATGGAGGGAAGCCCATCCGGGCTTCTCGTGTTGTGTGTTGAACGCTGCATCTACAGCACCAGCCATGATTGTTACATCCTAAACCATACAATTACGGGGAAACCTTCTCAGGAACAGTGGTATTAAGGTCCCTGAGAAGTTTACGGAAGTCAGCCGACCCGTTAAGGATCTTGCGTGCAGCCGCCCTGAGTCTGTCCACTTCATCGTCGGAAAGGCGAAAGGAAGTGGGCAATCGGCTTAGATAATCGCTCTCTTCCTTGTTTCCGATATGATCAAATCGGACATCCACCAGGTAAAACTCGATATCCCCGCAGGAACCGGGCTCTTTTGAAATCTGTCCGGGGGGGCACCGGCCCAAGCGTATCTGATGAGTCCACCTGTCGAAGCTCTCCTGCAGAACAGCCATTGTCTCGCGATTGTATCGGAGAATGCCGATTGCTGTATAATTCGAGATCATGGAAGCCAGTGGCGGAATGAACTCGATTTTGTCCCACATGGATTCAATTTTAGTCTCGGCGTTGACAGTGATGAAGACAATTTTCCGAACTTTTTCCCTTCCTGTACGTTGCATGACTGTCCAGATGTTGCCCAGCACGTCAACGGACTCCTCAATTGCCCTGAGGCCGAGGTTGTCTGCCACTCCCCCGTCAATCAGATGAAGGTAACGTTTCTTCTCGGGATCAAGCAGGATAGATATATTATCTTCCATTTCCAGCTGGCGGTAGTTCTTTCGTTGTGTTTTGTATAGCTCAGGAGTAAGAAATCCGCAGCTGCCCGCATAATTTTTAATCGTCAGCGGCGTGAGTACGCCCGGCACAGCTGATGAGGCGGCGCACGCCCGGGATACCGGGAATTTGGAAAGATCAGAACATATGGCCCCGAACATGACTTGATGAAACGTAAATCTTGCCCCGCTGGTCATGTCCGTCGCATTAATTAGTATCATTGGCCCCTTCGCTTCAGCATATCTTCGAATGTTTTTCCGTCAAATATATTCTTGTCATAATACTCGGCGGCGAGGTCGCTCCGATCGAAGAAGGGAGAGGAGAGTCTGAGCCAATTGGCGGGGTTCAAAAAAGTTGCGGACATGATGGCTCCCTGAATATTTTTCTTCAGAAAACGAGACTGGTAATCCTCGAAGATTCGATCACCGAAGAGCCCGAAATAGGCTGCCGTGAAGCTTCCCCCGGAAACTCCGGAAATCAGATCAATCTCGTCCAGAAGGCGGCGTTTACTGCCGTTGATGTTGATCTCCGTTGTCCGGAGCTCCTCAAGGACACCATATGAAAAAGCGGCCGCTCGCGTCCCTCCTCCGGAGAAGGATAATACCAGCATTAACTCCTCCGAGTGACCCTCCGGTCCCATGTTTTGACCAATATACCCGTAGTCTGGTCTGTACTTCTCCAATGGGACATTCACCAGGTAGTGCCCAAAGTGGCTGCAACCGGTCGTTAGGATCAAGATCAGCAACGCCGCTGCCGCGGAAACCCATAAAAATCTTCTCTGCATGTCAGGCCTCCTCAATACAGGAACACGATGACAAGGCCACTCTGGCAGACGGTCCCGGATAAAGAACCGACTGTTAGACTAAAAGGGAATAAAAGTGATTTTCCTTGCATAATGATTGAAATATTATCGATTTTTTTCTTTCCTTGTGCATAATCGCATCGCAACTGCCGTACCCGATTATTTCTGATGCGGCATATCCGGAAAAGCTGCCTGTGAATGCTCCAGCAGAATCCGCCTCACCTCATCGATGGCAAGCGGGTTTAACTGGCTCGAGTGATCACTCCTGACAATAAATTCCGATTCCATGCCATCAAGGTGGGCGCTGGTGTATTCGACGACTCCGTCGTTGCCGAGTTTCGGGTCGCCATCCCCCTTCACCGCGATGATCGAATGCCCCTTCACCCAGGGCGCCAGCGGAATTTCCGCCAGCGCTTTGAGCAGGGGGTTGTCCGGCGACATGCCGTCGGCGCTGGTCATGACGGATTTCCCGCCCAGGATTTTTTTAACGTCATCGGTCAGGTAACCATATAAATCCGTGGTAGTCTGAAGCAGTGTTGCCGGAAGTCTGACTACCATCGTGACCAGATTCCTGGCCCACTCCTTGCTCAGGAAACTCCCCCGGTGAGGTGTGCTGAGGAAGACCACTTGTTTTACGAAGGGGAGCGGTTGGATAATCAGTGAGGCGGCGCACCTTGGCCTTGGTCTCTGTCGGGCATCTTCAATGAATCAAGGTCCTCCCCTGTCATCGCCCGCACAAGGCTTTCACCCGTTTCAACGGCGATCAGCTTGGTCAGAAGTCCCCCCTGACTGTGGCCGACAACAACCATCTGCTGGAGAGCCCTATCTTTCCCCTGCGGATCGAGCTGGGCCATTTTCTCGCGCAGGGCGTCCCGCAGGTCGGCAGCGGACATGACAATCGGCTTGTTGCTGGTGTAGACGAAATACCAGAACTGAAATTTCTGCCGGATCAGCGGATCAAACCGGAGGGTATTGAACATCTCCGCCCACCAGATCGGACTGCTCGCCGTACCGTGGACAAAAACGACCGGGATCTTTCCGGGCCTGTAGGGTTCCTGCAGGTAGAGTCCATCGGGAGCTTTGTTTATTTCCCTCCCCAGAAAGGCGCTTACGCCAAAGTCCCATACTTCGGAACCTTCAAGCATGTATGCCATGGGGGTGGTGAAGTCGGTTTCCAGGGGCACGGCACGGTTTTTTAAGGATAGCGTGCTGGTGTCCTGCGCCGAGTAGAGCTCCAGCGTCAGCGGTGGCCGTACCGGCGCTGAGAGAGGCAAGGCTCCCCTGGATCCTCAGGAAGGCGGTCACCGGTACCGCCTGACCGGAAGAAAACATGTCGAGTGATTTTTTCTTTATGCCGATGAGCGGCAGTCCGACTCCAGGTGTCCTGTTGCGCACGGTGATGCCGCGAACCTCGTATTTGTCAGCCGGCTCGAATTTCTCGAAATCCTCCATTTTCCAGGGCAGATTGGTTGTATCCAGAGACATTGATAACTGGCCGAACGGAAGCTTGCGTGTCTTCCCCTCCAGCACCAACCCTCCTTCCACCCCGGTTGCAAGCCCTTGCCACAGACCGAAGTTGTAAAGATCCACGGCATTGCGGGCACGACGGTCGAAGACCGTCGGGGGTGGCTCGGACCGCTCCTCAAGGAAAAAATAGTAAGCATAGACCGCCGAGAGGAGAAAATAGTCGGGCGCAAGCCCCTGATCCTTCTGCTCGGTGCTCTTTGCGAGCTGACCTGCGTAGAGATAGGAAGTCTCTGCGAGCGCATAGAGGATATCCCGGCGATCATCCTGGAGGGCCTTTTCATGCAGATCGGCGATGGCGGCTGCCGGGTCATCGTCGAACTTTTGCAGCAGATTATACCGGTTGAGGACATACTTTGCCTGATCACTGGCAACTCCCGCGCCCAATGGGTTGGCATTGGATGTCCTGATAAGCTTCGCGCGGGGATACCATCCTGACCCCGATCGGGGTGGCGCACCCGCTCAGGATAAGCAGACAGAAAAGGAGCACGGCACCTGCACGATAGTTGATTTTTTTTGGCATCATCGGTTCACCTCCCTACCGGGCAGTCCAACGCGGATCAGCCGGGAAAAATCGGGGGATTTGTCCAGCCCTTTCGCCTTTTCATTGATGAGACTCCGTTTTTTCAGTTCCGGGAACGGCAGGCTTGGTATCAACCACCTTCCTCTCGTAGAGCATTTCATCGATAAAGCCATTGACGATGATCCGCCAGTCGAGTCGCGCATCGGGGTTATAAGGCGCTGTATGCCCGCGGATGCTGGTCGTGCAGTTATCGGTGAGGGCATTGTACCATTCGGGGCGCTCCTTCAGGGAGTTTACCTCCCGCAGGTAATCCAGAAAAACCTTCCGGACAAGATCCGCCGGCGCATTAAGGCGATACAGGTAGACTCTGCTCCCCCCGGTAATTGGTCCGCAGACCGATCAGATCACGTTCATCGGCAACCACATAGGTCATTTCGTACTGCCTGAAGAACCCCTTGACGGTCGAGTAATCTTCGCCGACCTCCTTGCGGGTTTCGATGGAGAAGCAGACAAAGCCCTCTCCCTCGAAACCGAAGCTGAACATGGTGTGGGCGATATAGGGCGATCCCCAGTAGACCAGGGAGAGATCGACGCTCTTCAATTTTTCCAGATCAAAGGTCTTGTCGTAGTGGCGGACGGTGTAGTCGGTTTCGCTCCGGTAGTCGCAGTTGCGGATGTTGTGAATGGTCACCTTGCTCCCCTGAATGTCCGCCCAGGGGAGCACAGCCACATCCGGCTGCCAGTTCCTGCTGTTGGATGGCGGCATGAGCAGCCACCAGGACAAGAACGACTGCAAATGCAGCCAGAAATCCCAGCCGTGCCCGCCGGTCGCTATACCGCCCGACAAGAGCGACCAGACTGCCAAGACCGAAGATGCCGGCGATCCACGGCCGCAGAAACTCCGGCAGATTTGAATACAGAATGGCAAGAGTAGCCCACCCCGCCATCAGAAGCAGACAGAACCGAATCAAGATTTTCCCCAATCCTTTGAACCATCGTGTCATGAAGTCCTCCCGCTGCACAAGTTAGCCATTTGTTCCGCGCATCATTTGAATGACGCCAGCAGATGGTAAAAATGCTGTCTGACGGCATCATCATTCAGTATTCCCTCATGGGTTGCATTGAACCCGAAGCTCTTGGTCTGCGGAAAAATGCACTCTCGGCTCCAACTGGCTTTGCAGTGTAATTGTTCCATCACTGCTGTCACCGGTCTTATAGCCGAAGTACAGGTACAGCGGAAAACCCTGATTAGTGCGGGCCTTATAGAGTCGCTCAAGAAAAGGGCTGCCGGGAATCACGTCACGCCACGAGGGAACCACCACCGGGGCTCTTTTCTCTCCGGCTACATCGCTTCTACCCCGCCGTAAGGTGTATTGAACGACACAAAACCTTTCAAGTAAGAGGGGACACCCTCCGCACAGAGCTGATCCATTCCGGACAACGCAACGAGACCTCCCATGCTGTGGGCGACGATAATAACATTTTTCAATGGAAATTCTTCGCTTTCATTAGCACTTTTGAGTAGTGCGGCAAAATTGGAACCCAGCTTTTGCAGGGGGAGACCTGACGGATAGTAATAGAACCAGGGCTGATAACGGCTCCTGTCCAGACCCTCAACAAGATATTGGAAATGTCGCGGAGTCCCGTCTACTCCGTGAACAAAGATCACGATGGTCTTTTCCGGGTCGAATTTTTCGAGGGAGAAGAAAAAGCGTTGCGTATGGGAAAGAAATGATTTGGGGTCATAAAGATCCCATTCGCCCGTATTCGGGATCAAAAAAAGGATCATCGAGGGATTTATAGACATAACTATCATTCCTGGCCGGAATCTTTATCGGGAGATCCACCTTTACCGGCTTCTCCAGATCGAGGGCATATAAAGGGCCATTTATCGTCAGGCCATCCTTCACCACGGACTTATCTATCCGGATGGGCATTCCGTCGGTTTTCCCGACAACTTCATCCGCCTCGTAAAAACCGTTCCCGTTAAGGTCGGCCAGGAAATAGAGATCATACTGACCTTCTGCCAGATAAATCTGGTAAAACTCAACGGGAGAATGCATGATCTTGGTGGTTACAATTTCCCGTTTTTTGAACTTGTCGGTTACGGCCAGAACCAGTATCGATCCTTTATATTCTTTGTTGAAGTGAACCCGGCCCTGCAGGGCAAAAACCCCTTCCGGGTTCAGAGCATTCAACAAACTGGCGCTCGGCTCCTGCTGGAATGCACTCTTCAATTCACGCTGACTGCTCCAGAATTTAAGGTAATCGCCAACATTCGCGCAACCGCTGATCATTATGACCAATTGTAGTTAAAATGATCAATATTCGCAGAATATCTTTATTAAACTTGAACATTTGCCCCTCCATTGCCCATGAAATTATCGGGCATCAATTTTTTTATTACAGGCCGGATAATCACTTCATCCATGCCTTTTTACAGTTTTACCCATGCCTATAGCCACCAAACCTCACCTGGTCGGCACGGTCAAAATCGGCGCCGCCTGAGCAGACGAGGTCTCGGTGAGTGAAAACAACATCATCAGGAAGGTGAGCATCTGTTTCGACTGTCTGTCGCGGTCCTCAATCCAGAACCACTGCTTGCGGTACTGAACTGACACAAAAGCATCAACAGGCACCGTTGAGCCGGTCCGGATGGTGATCAAAGGCGGGAATAGCCGCTCCTGTTCGGGAGTGCGTTGCGGAGTATATACGCGCCCTTCCGCCAGGTCTGCAGCGGGCACGTCGATGGAAGAGGAGACATCCACCATGACCTGCAGAATCGACCGGCTCAACATGCTGACTTCCAAGTTGTTGTCCGGGAAGTCCCCTATAACAATGGTGAATTCGGTGGCTGATCCATCAAGACCGAGCAGTTTGCGGATTCTGCGATTGGGTGCGGCCGTGGCTTCATCTTCCACCGGCCGGAGGAACATCACCACCGGCTGTCTGTCTTTGGCTGGCTTAATTCTCATTCCCATACCTCCGCCGGCCTGCGATTGCCGGATTGCCGACACGAGTTCATGAAACTTCGGGCTGCCTTCCCGTGTGTTGCCGGGACCGCCATAGGAATTATCAAGTCCGTTGATGCTGTTCATGCAGACCCGCAGAACGAGGTCTGCCGGATAACCACTCTGGATAAGAAACAGCACCGATGAAATCGGGATCGGCATCATCAGGCTTCTGGCAAACTTGTCACCGGAGAGGGGCTGATAGCTGATCGTCGGTCTGTCCACATACCGGCCGGTGGCTCCCAAGCTGAGAATCTGGTCACCCGCGAGAGAATTATTGAATTTATCGGCCAGTTGCCCCCGGAGGCTTAACTCCCCCGCCACTTCGTAGGAATTGATCACTGACGCAACGTCCATGAACACCGGTGCATCGGTATAACGGACCTTCAACAGATTAAGCATCATCTGCCGTTTCCAGGACTCTGATATGGCGGTGATATAATCGAACCGGTCCCGGGCAATGGTGCCTGGCCCCCCTGATGCACATGCCGTCAGTAGAAGCAGTATCAGAAACGGAAGCACTTTAAATAATCTCATGTAGTAACCCCCCTATTCATATATCAACTCTTCACCAAATCACTTCGGAAACAGAAAAGTCACCTGGAAGCGCAAACCCCAATCAGGACCGCCGTCAGGTTTGTCGGCGTAGTAACGCCCACCCAACAAGAATTGGATCGGCATGCCGCCGATCTTCACCATCTGGGCTACGGTGAGGTTGACGGGAACGGTCCATTGCTCGGATTTCCAGTCATAGGTAGATTCCGTATTCACTCCGAACGTCGTATAGGTTTTTGTTTGATAAGCGAGAAACGGCTGAAGAACCGTGGCGCTGATATCGTTACGGTTCTCTAAACCGGCAAAGGACCAGATGTGATTGGCAAGCATTCCATAGGTCCAGCCGCTTTGCTGCTTCAGGACCACTGCGGTGGGTCCTGCTCCCCATTTGTCGGAACCGAGGGTTTTCTCCGTCGCGCTGGGATACAGGAAAACCGGACCGGCACCCACAATCCAGCCTCCCATCGGCTCCGTGGGTGAAAAGAAGAAGCTCTGCACGATGTCCCCGAGGCCCGAGGTGCTGTCGAGGCCGGCAGCCGGCGCTTCGGCATAGATCACCGGGAAAATGGTCCTGGTGATCAGATTCCACCGCGAACTCAGGGAGAACGGGATCACCGGCTGGATGTTCACGGTGAGCTTATGAGCATCCGCGGAACCGATACCGAAGTCCAGATTGCCCTGTATCGGCACGCTGATCAGGCTGGCAATCGGATTCGCCAGCTTTTTGGCCAGTTCGGCCGTTTCATCTTCCTTGTCTTGAGCCAGAATGGGCACTGCCAGCAAAAGCATAAAAGTAATCGTTGATAAAATAACGGTATTTATTTTCATTTATTCTGCCGTCTAAAGCCAATATGAATAGTTATTGCAACAGAACTACTTACACAACATCTGTGCCCGGAATTTCTTTTTTATCGCAGGCTTGCTCTCCCGCCGTTTCATCACCCACAACCCACGCATTAAGCAGGGTGAAGGAGACAGCCAGAACCACCGGCCCGATGAACAGCCCGATGATGCCAAAGACCAGCAGCCCGCCGGTAACACCGACAAAGACCAGCAGTAAAGAGAGATCTGTCCCCTTCTTCATTAAGAGCGGGCTGATGATATTGTCAATAGCGCCGAGGAAAAGCGTCCAGGCGGCCATTGCGATTCCCCATCCTGTCTGGTCCGTCCAGAAGAGCCAGATCACGGCCGGGATGAGAACCGGCACCGGCCCGATCTGAGCGAGGCAGAGCATAAAAATGAGCGCTGTCAGGATGCCTGTTGCCGGAACGCCGCTGACTGCCAGGCCGATGCCTCCAAGAACGGATTGAATTAATGCGGTACCGACAACGCCGAAAGCAACTGCCCGGATTGCACTGGCAGCAAGAATCAGGGAATTTTCACCGTGATGGCCCGCAATCCGCATGGCAAAAAGGCGCATCCAGGCAGCAACTTTATCGCCTTGCATGTATAGTATAGCAGAGATGACAACGGTCAGAAGAAACTGTATGATCATCATACCGATGCTGCCGAACAGGGATGAAAACCATTGCAATGCCTGGCCGGCATATGGTGTCAGGAAGGCGGAAATCCCCTCCGGGCCAACAGCGATAACATATTGCCATTTCGCAACGATCTTGTCCCCCACCACAGGGAAAGCCCCTATCCAATCAGGTGGTTGCGGCAAAGTTAAGGTAGCAAGAGAATTTATCCAGCCGATTATTTTTCCGCTGTTAGAAACAATGGTTCCAACGGCAAGAGATAACGGCAGAATCAACACCAGGAGCATTGACACTGTCATAACTGCCACCGCCAGATACCGCCTTCCCCAGAGGCGCGCCTGCACTCCCTGCATGAGCGGCCAGGTGGAAACAACGATCATGGTGGCCCAGACGATCGCGGTGAGGAAAAGATGCAGCACCCAGAAACTCGCCACAATGAGAATTGTCATGGAGAGCAGCACAAGGAAGGCACGGGGAAGCCCATACGCCTGCAAGAAGTCTTTGGTCATGACATTTCTCCGTTTGTCTCTGTTTTCATATTGACTTTCAAAAGTGACCCGTTATCCGATCCGCGGCAGCGGTCAGAAGCTGATCAATTTCATGAAGAATTTTTCCACCAGTTCTGCGACGGGATACTTGAACAGAAGCAGCGGCACTAAAGGCAGCAGCGCGGCTATCAGCAAACTCGTCAACAGACGCGGGCTTACCGGAACAAAGGACATGTTCCGCACGATATTAATGCTGTTGGCCAAGTCAGCCAGGGACTGCAAATCCGGTGTGCCCAACAGGGGTTCCTCCGGGCAGGCGCCTGCACCCAGCCATTTTTTGTCAAAGCCGTTTACGTAAGACGAAGCGAGTACCATATAGTCGCTCAAGCCTTTCACCCGGCAGGCCCAGAGTTTGGGCGAAAATATAAACGGGGGCCCGAGAAACACCACCGCATCCACAAGCAGAATTATTGCCAGCGCCGGGTAAAGTGCCTCAAAAGCCGACGCGCCCGTGGAAATTTCCTCGGCGAACGAGGAGGACTGAACGGCCGAGATCGCAAGAATCAACGGCGCGAAATGTGTTTGTACAAGTTCCAGGTATCCCAGCCCGGCAACACCATCGGGGTGAGTCGGAACGAGTTGGAGTTCCAGTTTTGCCAAGCGCCAGAGGAAATAAGACCAGAGTCCAAGCCGCCATAACCAGCGAAACATCAGAAACCGAAAGACCGGCATGCAAACGATCCAATAAAATTGAGCCGTCAGTGTCATTTCACTCACGGCGTGGCGCGGGTCGAATGCTGCCGTCGATTCCGGACAAGCCGAGTTTCGTTACCAGGAAAGACAGCAGCAGAGCAGCCAGCAGGCATATCACTTCCGGAAACCAGGAATCATTCCACCGGTTAGTGCGTGCGACCAATGTTTTCAGGGTCGGCAATGCATTCCGGGGCACGATATTCGAACGCATGATCGTGCGAACAAAGCTACTCATCCGCGGATCCACCGATGCTTCACACAGGAAGAACAGCGGGATTGCCACCAGCAGGCGAACATGCACGCCGATCACGGAGAGAGAAAAAAATTTATCGCTGATTCCCTCAATCAGCGTCAGTGCAAACAGGACAGCCCACAGAAAAGCGCCGATCGCCACCCCGAGCAACAAAGGATTAGTTCCTCCACGAACCAGCCCTATGCGGCGCCCCAACCGATGGAGCGGTCCCCCGAGCAGCGATAATTCATCTATTGTGGCGAGCTTTTCCATTATAGGCATCTCCTGATTGTTAACTGCACATGATCTATCTTTCTTTTCCGCTTCTTTGAATAGATAAAATCATCTATTGCGAAAGATATGCCATTGAACTGCAGTAATGGGCCACAGATGTAACTACCAAATATATATAAACTTTATTGGGATTGATGTCTTCAAAAGTAAGGACAAGTCCACAACAGGCTGCCGACATTTCGGCATATTGCCTTTATGTCGGCAGACTGTATTATAAACAGAAGTTCCGATAATATTAATCTCAGGAAACGAGTAGAGTCATGAAATGAAATATCTTCAACGTAGAGTTCTCGGCTGTCGTTTGGAAAGGCATCTGTCGCATGATGCCGACATAAAGGCAATATGCCGATATATCGGCATATATTTTGTCTCTTCCAGCTCTGAATCGACTATCGCAATCTAAAATTATTTCCAAAGATTCAGTTGGTTAACGTCTTCCAGGCATGTTTTCTGGCCCTTGGCATACATCTTGTTTTAATAAGCTGCTAATATTCACAAATATGATTGGTAAATGATTGGAGAAGGTAATTTCTGTTGATTCCAGTCCGGGATTGTGGGGATGAACAGGTTTATTGATGACTTAAGAATAAAGGGGAAGAATATGAATAAGTTGCTTGTGTTTACTACTGTATTGGTTTTCTCCATTTGTCAGGTAACAGGATTATTCGCGCAGGAGAAGCAAGAGGAAACGAAATCGAAGGCGTCCACAAGTGTCCAAAAGCCAAAAACGGTGAAGGAGAGAGTGATCACCAGTACGGCAACGGTCGAAGCAATTGACCTGAAGAACAGGCTGGTAACTCTCAAAGGTAAAAATGGAACTGCGATGGATCTCAAAGTCAGTGAAAACGTGAAGAACCTCGCACAGGTCAAGGTGGGAGATCTGGTGACCGCAAAATATTATGAGTCGATTGCCATCGAATTGGCAGATCCCGGAACATCGATGCAAATTGGCAAGTCGGAGTCGGTGACGAAGGCAAAAACCGGGAAAAAGCCATCCGGAGTTCAGGCTAGTGTGCTCTCTGTGGTTGCGAACATCGAGTCAATTGATTTCAAGGCGCACGTTGCGACTCTTAAAGGGCCAGAAGGAAAAATCGTAACCGTCACAATCAGGGATACCGAGAAATGGAGTAGTGCAAAAGTAGGGGACAAGGTGAGGATTACTTATACCGAGGCGCTGGCCATTGATGTAAGGCCAGTCAATAATAAATAGGAAATTAATCCATTAATGGGGATCAGTTTATGATTCAGGCAATGCTGAAGATGGATTTTGCACCAGGGAAGATCAATGAGGCAGTTAATATCTTACGATCGATTGTGGAGCGGATCAGAGCCACAAAAGGATGTATCAGCTGCTCGGTCTTTCAGGAAGCAGGAAATGAATACTCTATTGTGTTTGAGGAGAAGTGGCAGTGTGATGCGGATCTGCAGTCCCACTTGCAGTCGGAAGAGTATAAAAGCGTTCTCATGGTTATAGAGATGGCGAATAAAAACCCGGAAATACGGTTTGAAAAAATCAGCGAAATGGGGGGTGTGGAAATTATAAGAGAAGCACGCTCTCAGGATAGGAAACGCAGGTGAATCAGACTAATGGTTAAGCATCAAGCTCGGTGTTTAAAGGTTTTTAGATAACAATTAGAATTTGTAATAATAAAAAAAGAAAGGGGAAACGAAGATGAAAAAAATATTGATGGTTCTTTTGGGACTGATGTTGCTGGGAGGTTGCGCCACAACGAATACTCAGCAGAGCGGATTTTTAGGGGATTATTATAAGAATTTAGGCCCCGGACCTAAGGATGGCGCTAAGATGCGCTGGTTGAAGCCGGGTGTTGATTTCGGGAAATATAATAAGGTTATGCTGGACAGTGTAGTCTTTGCTTTAGCCGGTGATGCGGAAAATAAGACCATTGACCCGGAAGTTATGAAGGACTTGCAGGAAAAATGCAACCTGGCTTTAACCAATGCGATCAAAGACAAATACCCGATTGTGACTGAACCGGGCCCGGACGTCGCGCGAATTCGTATTGCGATTACGGGACTCAAGCCGAGCTCTCCGGTATTAAGTGCGGTGACCAGCGTCAATCCAGTGGGGTTAGCCGTCAGTCTGGCCAAGAAGGGCGGCAGCGGTTCGTATACCGGTTCGGGGGCAACGAATGCTGAATTGATGGGTCTTGATTCGATGAGTAATGACGTAATTATTGTTGCACAAGACGAAGCGACGGCGGGTTTTACCGAGAGGTTTAGTAAGTATGGTTCCGTTGAAGAATCATTTAAATATTGGGGAGAAAAGATTGTAAAATTCCTGGACGAGGCAAAGCTGGGAAAAAAGTGACAATAAACGATCTCTGCTGAATTCAGATAAATAAATGGCTTACCACTGCGAAGTTAAATGGTCTTTTGATCATGTTGATCGACCTTAACTTTCAATGAAAGCTTCAAAAGTTATGGCCGGAAATTTATTGAGAGTGATTGCAAAATATTGGTGGGTTTATACCTTACGTGGCATTATTGCCATGATCTTTGGTTTGGTTACTCTTTTCCGGTCGACACTGACGCTCTATGAAGTGGTTATGCTCTTTGGAATTTATGCTTTATTTGACGCTGGTCTGACAATAGCTACCTGCTTCGGCAAAGGAATGGGAAAAGGCGCGTGGCCCATATTGCTGGAAGGTGTGATGGGTTCAGTCGGATGTTTTTTCGTATTGGTGATATCAAATCTCGGCAGCTTGTTATGGCCTCAAATAGCGGCCACGATGCTAATGTTTTATATAGCAGGATGGGCGATCACGACGGGCCTTTTCAAGACCATTACGGCCTTTAAACTTCGTCAAGAAGTAAAGGCAGAAAAGATTCTGGGTTTAGCCGGGGTGATTTCAATCCTGCTGGGAATGATCCTCATTGCTCGCGCTGGTTCTGGTGTTTTAGCCGTAACCTGGCTGATCGGTATTTATGCCATCGTTCTTAGTATCTTATTAATATTGATGAGTCTCCAATTCCGGAGGTTGGCATTTAAGTGAAATAAATTAATGATTCACGGGATGCAAACAAGAGCATGGCAGCCGTTAAGTGATGGCGTGGGTTTTTAGGGCGATCGGGAAATGTTGAGAATTACAGAAACAACCTTTCTACCGGGTAAGGAGGAAATGTAATGCTGCAGGTTCGCGAATGGATTGAGTTCGCTGCCCAAGGCATCGAAGCTCTGGCTGTAGCTGTCATGGTTTTTTTCATCATCATCGGAACGACACGCTGGATTTTTCATTCCTTAAAGAAGATCGAAGGGGGTTATCGAGCGTTACCGGGTCGTGTTAGGGAAAACATTGCTGGTCGGATTGGAACTCATGGTAGCAGCGGACATCATCCGGACAGTAGCTCTCGATTTGACGCTTAGTAACATAACTTTGCTGGGTGGCATTGTAATAGTTAGAACGTTTCTGGGATGGACCCTGAGCGTAGAAGTCGAAGGCCGCTGGCCATGGCAAAAAAAGAAGGAATCGTCTTCCGAGACTGTCAGAGAAGAAAAGAACGATGTTCCCGATACATTAGAAAAAGCGACTGACTGAGAAAAGTAATCAAGACTGAAAGAGAGGGTGGCAATGGATGATATTGTTATGAGATTTCTTGATAATCTGGCAGGTCGAGTAAGCGGTCCCATGCACTTCCGCATTTTTCTGCAGCCGCTTATGGCCATCTTCTTTGCCATAAAGGACGGAAGGAATGACGCCCGTGAAGGGCGGGCAGCCTATTTCTGGGCAATTTTTACCGACCCGGAGCATCGACGCGACCTGCTGCGAAGCGGTTGGAAGTCAGTGGGAAAAGTTTTTATCATCGCGCTTATTCTTGATGCGATCTACCAGTTTATCGAACTCCGCATGTTCTACCCGGGCGAGGCTTTATATGTGGGATTTATCCTGGCGATTGTCCCTTACGTGTTGCTGAGGGGACCGGTGAACCGCTTGTGGCCCACAAAAAATAAGGAAAAAGAGCCATGAACGTACAGAGTAAAAAAATCAGCCGAAAAAGGTTTGGATAAGCTGCTTCCATTAGCCACTCCTTAGGAGGTAAGTGATATGACGCAAAAGAAAGCAGGTTTCATGCAGTTCATGTCTGAAATACGGTCCAAGCTCGGGTTGGAAAAGGGCAAGGCAGATGAATCAGGTGTCCAGGTCAGTGATGAGGGTACGATTCTTGCGCATCAGCGCACAGACCTCGCCATTGAGCGGAGCTACCTGGCTGCGGACCGCACACTCATGGCCTGGATCAGGACTGCACTCTCCATGATCAGCTTCGGGTTTACCATCGGCAAGCTCGGACAAGTCATGGAATCCGTTGAAGTGAAGGGAGCTTTCCATACCAAAACGGTGAGTATCGAGAGCATTGCCTACTTTCTCACGATCCTGGGCACCTTATCGCTGCTTGTGGCCGCTTTTCAACACTTTATCCGCATACGTAAGCTCCGCGCCATGGGCTTTCGCGCAGAGTTCAGCCTCTCGTTTATTGTCGCGCTGGTGCTGGCTATTGGTGGGAGGGTTCGCGCTGAGTTCCCTAATTCTGGCGCTATGAAATATGCGGCAATGTGGGTGAGGCGTGAGGCCTCCATGCCCCGGAGGTTTTCATGAGTTGGATTTTGCATCATAAGTGGAAAAGTTTATTACGCTCCTCGCTCTGTTTATGGCCGGTCGCATCCATGGCAGCGGCGCTCCTATCGGCTCCCCTGATCCGTATGGTCGACGATGGTGCCCGGTGGACGCTGATGGGGTTCGGCATCGAGGGGTCGAGGATCGTGGTCGGGGCGCTTGCCTCCTCGCTCCTGACGTTCATCGTCTTTGCCTTCAGCATCATCCTGCTTGCGGTCCAGATCGCCGGCGGCCAGCTCTCGCCGAGGATCATTGCCCGGGTATTCGAAAGCCGTCTTGCCAAGATTACCCTGAGCGCCTTCGTGTTCTCATATACCTATACCCTGGCGGCCCTTGGCCGGATTGAAGACCGTGTCCCCCAGCTTCCCGTCCTCGTTGCCGTCCTTTGCAGCCTTGTGAGCATCGCCCTGTTCCTCTACCTGATCCAGAAGGTAAGCCAGAGTTTTCGGCCCGTGATGATTCTCACCCGTATAGCCACTGATACCCGCGCCGCGATCAATGCCGTCTACCCAAACCCGTTTGAGGTGCGCTCAGCGGAGCATCCGGGCCCGGATTTCAACACCCTGCCGGCCGCCAGGACGATCATCCACAGCGGGCGTCCGGGGGTGGTGCTTACATTTAATGCATTCGGCCTGGTCCAGACAGCGGCACGTGCCGGCGTTACTATCGAACTCGTACCCCAGGTGGGCGATTTTCTGGCCACGGGAGAAGAAGTCTTCCGTCTTTACGGAGATGGTGTGGACGCCGTAATTGAGGCCGACCTGCGGCGATGCGATCATGCTTGGCTCAGAGCGCAGCCTGGAGCATGATCCCGCCTTCGGTTTCCGTATTATCGTGGACATCGCGGAGAAAGCCCTCTCTCCCGCTATCAATGATCCTACAACAGGGGTTCTGGCCATCGATCAGATTGAGCACCTCCTGCACCTGCTCGGAGAGAGGCAACTCGACACTGGTGTTGTGCGGGACTCCTCCGGAGAAGTAAGGCTCGTGTACCGCACGCCCGGCTGGGAGGATTTCGTTGATCTGGCCGTGACAGAGATCCGGCTTTACGGAGCCAACAGCCCCCAGGTGACACGCAGGCTCATGGCGATGTTCGACAATCTTATCAAAGCAGTTCCCGTACAGCGTTCAGCGGTGCTGAATAAAGAGTTGGCGCATCTTCAGCGAACAATTACCAGCGCATTTGCCGACCGTGAAGACCGCATCCTCGCTGCAACAGCCGACAGGCAGGGATTTGGAAGCAGGCAAATTCCCTGGAATACCCCTGATAAGGGAGTCTGTGTTTTATGATAAAAATACCCACTGCATGAGTGCTTAGGTGGGAATAGTATCTGCACTCAAAAAAAGGAGGAATCGAAGAACAACAACAGGGAATGTTAAGATGTTTTAACCAAAGCCTGTAGCATTTATATAACTCATATGCGCAGGCACTAAAAAAATAGTAAAGGAGATTTTTATGAAAAAGTTAGTTCAGATGTTTTTGGTAGTCACGGTAATCATCGCGTCTTTTTGTGGTTCTGCTCTGGCAGAGCCGACCGGGAAGGATTGGTATATCGCCCTGCGATTAGGCTACTCACCATTCACCATGGAAGCAGATGGCACGGTGGCGAATCGCAATTTTCATACCAAAGCCGACCTTTCGGATATCATGGACAAGATGGACACGACACTTGGCGGGATTGACGTGGAGTTCGGCATGGGCAAATGGTTCGGGATCATCCAGGGGATGTACATGAAGATGGAGACCGAGGAGGGCAACACGACCAATGGCCACACAGCAATGTTGAAACAAGTGGCGTTCAATCCTACGGTGGGATATAAGGTCTACCAGGGAAACTTCGAGGGGAATCAGTCTCTGCACATAGACGCGTTGGCGGGTCTTTCTTATATGAAAACGAGTTGGGAATTCAACCTCTACGACACGGTTCTTGGCAATCTCTCCAGGAGCAACGACTTCTCAACCTTGGACCCAATGGTTGGCGCGCGAGTCCGCTACATGTTCACAAAGAATTTCGGTATGATGGCACAAGGACAGATCGGTGGTTTCGGGGTCGGCACCGAATTGCAGTATATTGCATCGGCAAATCTTGTCTACGCCTTTAACCACATGATCAGCATGGCCGTGGGTTACAAGTACTGGTATTTCAAGTATGAGGACGAAGGCGCGGTATTGAAAAAGCTGGAACAAAAGGTCTATGGGCCGACGATCGGTTTGCAGTTAACGTTTTAATCCCGCTGTTGCGGGACGAGCGCTGATTGCCCGCAGCTTGCTGCGAGGTGTTTGATCAAGTGTTCTGTTCATATTTGATCCCGGGACCTTTTCCGAACCAGTCCAGGATCTTATACAGGGAATGGACAAGAAAAAGCAGGGTCTGAAACGGCCCTGCTTTTTTTGTTTGTCTTAATATAGACTAAACCCATCGTTACATGCCAATTACTGAGACTAGATGGCGGAGAGAGGGGGATTCGCCCGATATTCATCGGGTGTCGGGGCAAGCCCTCCAAACCCTTTATTTCTCTTAGCCGTTGCCGATTTTGTATGATGGCGGAGAGAGGGGGATTCGAACCCCCGGTACACCTTTGTGAGCATACACACGATTTCCAGTCGTGCTCCTTAAGCCACTCGGACATCTCTCCGGTTTAGTTATTCTTTGTCATTTAGAACTGACAGATTAATTGTCAAAAAGCTATTATAAATTTTAACTGGCGGAGAGAGGGGGATTCGAACCCCCGTGGGAGCTTGTGGCCCCCAAATCGATTTCGAGTCGATCCCGTTACGACCACTTCGGTACCTCTCCGCTTATTTTATCAGGCTTTCTACAATCCGCTGCCTGATATCCTTTCTTCCATCACTTGTTTTTAAGTATTCTTCTCGTCGAGCTGCTTCTTCTTTTGCAATATAAGCTTCATAACACAACAGTTTTATCGGCAATCTATGTTTTGTCGACTGCACTTGCCCTGATTGATGTTCCAAGTATCTTCTTTTGAGATCACTCGTGCTTCCAACGTAAAATTCCTTGTCTCGTTCACTTTGCAATATGTAAACGTAATACATAATAATCAAATAATTACGATTTCGTCCGGCATTCGCCGGACGCCCGGCGAATGCCCGGGCGAGTCGATCCCGTTACGACCACTTCGGTACCTCTCCGCACTTCTTACGTGACCGCAATGGCGGCGGATACTACTCTTTTTTCCCGGAAAAATCTACTGATAATTTCCCCGCATTCTTCTTTTAATATTCCCCCGGTTACAGCAACCTGATGGTTGAGCCTATCATCCGTTAAAACCTTATATAATGAGGCCACTGCGCCGCATTTGGGGTCGTTCGCGCCGAAAATCACCCGGGCCAGCCGCGCCTGAATAATCGCCCCGGCGCACATAATGCACGGCTCCAGAGTCACGTAGAGTTCGGCGCCGGTCAGCCGGTAATTGCTCATTGTTTCAGCAGCCTGGCGTAAAGCCAGCATCTCCGCGTGCGCTGAAGGATCGTTTCGGCTGATCGGCATGTTGTGCCCGGTTCCGATTATCCGCCCATCCAGCACCACCACCGCCCCCACCGGCACTTCGTCCTTTTCCAGAGCTTTTTGCGCTTCTTCCAGCGCTATTTTCATGTAATCATTATCAGTGAACACTTTCATTCCTTTTTCAGACGACTGAGAGGATCAGGATGGGTTTTTCCTCCGAAGTAGTGGATTTAACGAAGAATCTATTGACAACAGATCTACTCCGTGCAATAGTTATTCTACTTAATTATCTAATCCTTACATGAATCACTCCGCCGCAGGCGGGTTTATTTACAGATCGTATATGCCGTAAAATTTTACATGTTTGCGCTTTAATAACGCAATTAGCGGAATTTGGCAAAGCCAATTGTAATAAGTGGAACATTATAGGGCCAATATTTCACGTTTTCTGTTTTAATAGCGCAATAAGTGGAAAATAGTTCCATCTATATTGTCGATTTTGGTGGAATATTTTCCGTCTATTACACTGTTAGGCTCCACTATCATCTTTTCTTCAGCAAGGAGTTCATATGATCGTTCGCCTTGGGTTTCTTTCCGTAGCATTGCTCTTTCTTACTGCTTGCAGCGGGATCAATACCGAATTAGCCCGGTCATGGGCAGCATCTCAAACAGAGCCTGCTTCGATAAACATTGCGGGTTCCTGGAAAAGCAAACTCTCCCATTATGCCGGAGGCTGGGGAAACGCTGAAATTACCCAAACAGGATCTGAATTTCATGGGACTCTCGGTCTCTACACTATTGAAGGGAAAATTTCTGGAAAAAAGATCTACGCAATCATCATGTCCGGTAGCAGTGTTTATTACACAGCCATACTAGAGCTTGATGCACAGGGCGATATGGTTGGTATAGCCATTAGAAAGGCTCTTCCGGGTGCACCCGCAGCGAAGAGCGCAGAACATGCGCCTTTTCATTTAGTTCGCTCAAATTACAGTGGGATCAGTACCGAATTAGCCCGCTCATGGGCAGCATCTCAAACAGAGCCTGCTTCGATAAACATTGCGGGTTTCTGGGAAAGCAAACTCTCCTATTTTGCCGGAGGCTGGGGATACGCTGACATTACCCAAACAGGATCTGAATTTCATGGGACTCTCGGTTCCTACACTATTGAAGGGAAAATTTCTGGAAAAAAGATCTACGCAATCATCATGTCCGGTGGCAGTGTTTATTACACAGCCATACTAGAGCTTGATGCACAGGGCGATATGGTTGGTATGGCCTTTAGAAAGGCTCTTCCGGGTGCACCCGCAGCGAAGAGCACAGAACATGCGCCTTTTCATTTAGTTCGCTCAAATGCAAATAGCAGGTAAGCCTAACAACACAATCAAGCCGCCGTTTGGGCAAAAGGAGAACAGAGGGAGCACAGAGGGACGCTGTTAACTTTTTAACTTAAACGCAGTGACAAGAAAGCAGCCATTGATCTCAAATCGGTGATAAACACAAATTATCGCACAACGAAATCAATACAGCCGATCGCTACGCTCCGGCTGATTTTTTCATTATGTAGAGTAAAAAGAAAGGGAAAAATGGATATCCTTGAGTTAAAAACTTATGAAGGTAAATATTTATCATCAGTGGGCGGTAAGATCATAAACCCGGTAACTGCATGGCTTAACCCAAAATTAATTTTTATAGATGATAACAGAATGAAATGCGAATTTGAGGTCCGGCCGGAGATGTCAGATCCGCTTGGCATTCTGCATGGCAGTATTAGAGCAGCAATGTTATGTGATACTCTCGGAATATTAGCTAATCATCCGGGAGGTGAAGTCTCAGCTATTACGACAGGCATGACTATAGACTTTATTGGTAAAGCATTTGTTGGTGAAAAAGTTATGGTTGTCGCTGAGATAATAAATAAAGGTAGTAGTTTAGTTTATATGTCTGGAACAATACTTAACGAAAAAAACCAGATTGTTGCAAAAGGATCTACCCGTCTTTTTATTTTGAATAGAGAATAAAGGGGCACAGGCGAAATTTTTACATAACAAAATCAATGCAGCCGATCGCTGCGCTCCGGCTGATTTCGTCGTTGGGCCTCATTGTGCACATAGGGAGGTAGTCCACAATGAAAGTGATAGTATCAGTTCAAGACATAATTGACAAAATGGACGTCCTAAGTGAAGAGATTTCATCATTCCTTAACAAGCAGACCGGTGAACTGGTCACATTGACAAGTGAAGTTCTTTCAGCAGCAGAAGATGGTGTTGAAGAAGATTTTGTTGAGTATCCTGAATGGCAGCAGGAAATGATCATTAAGGCAAGAGAGGTAATAGGCTCTGATGACTATCTCCCACTTCCAAGCAAATTCGATATTTATGAATACAGCATCATAGAAGATTTTTGCTCCTCAATAGAAGATGACAAGGTCAGAGAAGATCTTTTGCATAAAATCAAAGGCATTGGTGCTTTCAGCCGTTTTAAAGATGCGATATATAAGCTTGGTATTGAAGAGGAATGGTATCGTTTTCGACAAGATGAGTTTGAGAAGATTGCTATTGACTGGCTCGAAATAAACCAGATCTCGTATAGGAAAGATGATAGCAAACCGGCCCAACAAAGGGCTCCAACGGAAGCGGCAAAGCCGCGCCGCTGACCCTTGCCGTTATCTGTATAAATTGAATTGTAAATCGGAGGATATGTAAGATGATAGTTTCTTTGTTGGCGTTTATTATTGTATTTACATTAATTGTGGTTGTTCATGAGTTTGGTCATTTTATTGCGGCAAGAAAGGCAGGAATTAAAGTTTATGAATTTTCAATAGGCTTCCCGTTCAGCCCACGAATAATCACGCTGTTTCGGCACAAAGAAACTGCGTTCACAGTGAGATTGCTTCCACTTGGCGGATTCGTGAGTTTTTCAAAAGACGGTGGTGAAGATAATAATACATTATTTGAGGCATCATACAGCAAGAGAGCAGTTATTCTATCTGCGGGTTCTCTTTTTAACATTCTCTTCGCGTTTTTAGTTTTCGTTCCCGTATTTGCGATAGCTAAGCATCTTAGCCTTATTGATGCAATTGGGTTGAGCGCAAATACAGTATGGGAAATATTTTCTGGAACTATTACGTTTATTCTAAATATTTTCACCGGTCATGGAACAATGGACGGGTTATCCGGGCCGGTGGGCATAGCTGCTATTGCGGGCAAGGCAGCAAGCAAAGGCATTGTGAATCTGTTATATTTTACCGGAGTTTTAAGCATGAGCCTGGGCATAATGAATCTTCTGCCACTGCCCGCTCTTGATGGAGGCCATTTAATCATGCTTCTAATTGAGTCCGTCAGAAAGAAACCTATTAGCCCGAAAGCATATCAGCTAGCAACGGTTATAGGCCTCACGTTGTTTTTTGTTCTCACGGTTGCCGTGACTTATAAAGATGTCGCCAGACTTATTGCCTAAAAAAGATGAGAAACGACAGATAACAAGAACATACAGCCGCTCGCTACGCTCCGGCTGATTTTTTCGTTCGGCAATAGAGAAAGGAAAACACATGATCGCGAACACTCTATCCGCCCAAATAAAAGGGGACGGTTCTATTTAAATTAGACAATTAGAAAGGAGAGAAAAATGAAAGCAATACAAAAAGCTGTATGTCGTCAGGGCGCTCTTTTAATCTGTTGCTTTTTTGCAATCGGTCTTTTTTACACACCTGCTTTCGCACAGAATATCGTTGATGAATGGAGCACTGTTAAGGCGCCTCCTGCACCGGAATTAAAATATGTAACTATCGACCCGAAGGTGACAGCGCTTCTGCTGCTCGATTTTAATAAGCAGACATGCAATGCAGATAGGCGCCCCCGCTGCATCGCATCTATCCCCAAAGTTCAAAAACTTCTCACGGAGGCACGTAGTCATAGTGTTTACGTGGTGTACAGTCTCTCTGCCGGTGCTTCTGTTGCCGATATTGCCAAAGAGTTGGCTCCTCTCGGACAGGAGCCCGTGGTGACAGCGGGGCCCGATAAATTCCTTGGAACAGATATGGACAAGTTCCTGAAGGAAAGAGGCATAAAAACGGTCATTGTCACAGGAACGGCGGCACACGGGGCAGTTTTGTATACAGCCAGCGCGGCTGCGTTGCGGGGAATGCAAGTCATCGTGCCAGTGGACGGCATGTCTGCAGAAAGCACCTACGCTGAACAGTATGTTGCCTGGAATATGGCGAATGCTCCACGTGTCTCGAATCAGTCAGTGCTGACAAAGATTGACATGATTAAATATTAGAAATCCGTTGGACGATAGGGTGAGATGACCAATCATCAGCTTTCGCGAGGCCAACTGGCGGCAAGGGCATTGATACGGCTTCTGTCAGGTTTCGTTCTCCTGTTGGCCATGCTTCTTTTGCCGGCGGGTAGTTTGGCTTACTGGGAGGCTTGGACCTACATGGTGGTACTCTTCGTACCGATAATCATCGTCCTGGTTTACCTGCTGGTGAACGACCCTGCGCTGCTGGAGCGAAGGATGCGGACGAAGGAGAAGGATGCAAGACAAAACCTCATCGTCAAGATAGGAGCGGTTTTCTATGTGCTAACCTTCCTGGTCCCAGGATTCGACCGGCGCTTTGAATTGTCCCATGTGCCCGTTGCTGCAGTGATCCTGGCGGATGTCTTTGTTCTTCTCGGCTATTCGTTGTTTATACTGGTGCTTAGGGAGAACAGCTATGCATCCCGCGTCGTCGAGGTAGAGCGGGGACAGCGCGTGGTCACGACGGGCCCCTATTCGATAGTCCGGCATCCGATGTACCTCGCGGCTCTGGTCATGTACCTTTCCACGCCAGTGGCATTGGGATCATGGTGGGCGGTTATTGCCGCCATGCCGCTGGTGGCAGTCCTGGTTGTCAGGATCAGGAACGAAGAACAGCATCTGGTGAACGAACTTGAGGGATATCAGGAGTACTCCCAAATCACGAAGTACCGCCTGATCCCTGGCGTATGGTAACCATGAACTCGCCGCTCGCTCCGGGTGATTTTTTACGTTCGGTTTAAAATATTGAAAGGAAGAGGATGAAGAGATGGGGGACAAAGTTTCTGAAAGGTCAGGATTCAACATTCGAGCGTTAGCATCGTTGGCGTTATTTTGCGCAGGTTTATGGTTAGTCCCCTCCGGCATAGCGCTCCATTTTGCCTCACACGATAGTGCCTCCAAGTGGAGCCATCTGTTCATGACCGTTCATAATACTGCATCTTTTCTTTTTTTAATAGCGGCTGTCGTTCACGTCATTATGAACTGGAAGGTTCTCACCCACTATGTGAACGCAAAAGTCGGAGAGTATCTGAGGTTCAAGAGAGAGCTGTTGATTGCAGTCCTCGGTGTATCAGCGTTTGTGATGCTTGTGGCGCTTCATGCGCTCCACATCCCTTAGATGAGTCGTAAAACGGGAACGATTTTATTTAATGTATTGCCCAGCCAGGCAATACACCGGGCCTTCGTTCCGTGGGCCGTTGATCTTCACGCTGAAAGAAGAGAGGAAGAGGGACGCTGTTAACTTTTTAACTTGAACGCCTTGACAAGAAAGCAGCCATTGATCTCAAATCGGTGATAAAGGCAAATCATTGCACAACAAAATCAATACAGCCGATCGCTGCGCTCCGGCTGATTTCATCGTTATGCAAAGACGAAACAAACAATGCAATTAATTACAGAAACATCACGTTTAAAATTAATCAAGGTTACCGAAGGCGACTCTGACCTGATATTCTTGCTGACCGGGAATGAAAAGGTGATGGAGTTTTTACCTAACATGCTCAGTTACGAAGAGACTCAGCAAATGGTTCAAAAAATCCTCCATCAGTACGCTGAACACGGTTATTGTTTTTGGAAGGTTTTGCTTAAACCTGACGACGAATTCGTTGGAATTGCCGGTCTTCTACATCAAGAAATCGATAACGAAGCGGAAACCGAAATATCCTATCGTATGCTTCCGGAGCACTGGAACAATGGCTATGCTACCGAAGCTGCGAAGGCCTGCAAAGAATATGCTGAAAACATATTGGAGAAAAACAGGCTCATTTCTTTGATCCATCCGCAAAACCATGCGTCTATTCGCGTGGCAAGTAAGCTTGGAGCAAAAAGGGCGAAATCATTTGTTTTCATAGGCGAAGAACACGATGTCTATGTATACCAACCAGCTAAGAGGGACCGGTTAAGAGGGAACGCTGTTAACTTTTTAACTTGAACGCAGGAAATAAAAGGAACATTCTATTTGGTGAAGGAGATTGAGAAATTAATGATAGAATCGTGCCTCTTTTCCTTGAACGAGCGCAATGATGAACATCGGAAGAAGATGTGTGCAAATCGGTAAGCAGGACACATCAGCTCGCCACGAACTGCATTATTTCCGGCGGCATGAGAAACCAGGTCGCCAGGGAACGGCCGACGATTTGTCCTTCCGCGTCGAACAGGACCGTTCCGGTATATAATTTCTTGCCATCGCTCCCCACCGGCCAGGCGGCGACGACACATGGCTCGTCACAGCGCAGAGGCTTTTCGATCCGGCCGATCAATCTTCCTAAATAACCGGGTTTCGAATCTGTCAGTTCCCAGAGAGCATATGCCCCCGGACAGTCCAGGGCCGTCCAGATGAATTCCGGTCGGACATAACCCTGCTCGTCGCCGTACTCCAATGACGGTGTCCAGGGAGCGGCAACCATGTTGGTGCCTGAGACGTGGCCGGGGTGTATCTTGAGGCCTTCCCCGTCCGGCACATCTGCGCCACAACAAAAACAGATGGGATGAATACCGTGTCCGGTCACGTGGGTATAAGGTGTCGGTTTCAGGGCTATGGACGCCTTAGCGGCCTGGACGGCTTCTTCATAACCCGGGGCATCCGGTACCGTGAGGTCCATGACGCCCGGCTTTGCCTGAATGATAATCTGATCGCCATCCATCAGATAATAAATCCCGTCGTCGCCGGCGCGGATCTGCAGTTCCCGATCAAGCGGAGTGGGGCGTTTGATCATGACGTCGATAACGTCGTCGATGTATTGGGCAAAGAGGCTGCAAACATAACCGCCGTTGGCAATGTCCGGCGGGCCTTTATATCTGGACGGGATGGTGACGTTGCATAGTGTTTTCAGATTGGATTGATTATTTTCCCGAAACATTTAGTTGTCTTATTCCTTCCATTGGTTTGCTGTTGCGAAACATACCTTGCCTATCAAATTATGTTTGTCAATATATTTGTATCCTCGGACTTGTATAATTAATGGGGCGGTTGTATTTAAATTAGTAAATTAGCACATGAATATAAGTTTAACACCATCAAGCCAATCGCTGCGCTCCGGTTGATTTCTCGTCGGGCTTATAACTTGACACCATATGCATGAAATGATATTTTTATGCATAAATGGAGGCCAGTAATGAGAACAACTCTTGATTTACCTAAGGATTTAATTGACGAGGCTATGAAGGCTACACACATTAATACAAAAACACGACTCATTATCACTGCCTTAGAGGATTTAATAAGAAAATCAAAAATATCCGGATTGAAAGAATTTAAAGGCAAGGTTGATTTGGACATTGACATGGACGCTATAAGAGGGCGTTAATGTCGATATTAGTCGATACATCGATATGGGTAGAATATTTCAGGAGTGGGAATAATTCTGAAAAACTTGATTTCTTAATTGATGAAAACCTCGTTGTTATTAATGATCTTATTCTTGCAGAATTAGTCCCTTTTTTAAAAGTTCGTAACCAACGGAAAATTATTGATTTATTATATAATATTAATAAGTTAAAATTATCGATTAACTGGAATCAAATTATTGATTTCCAATTCAAATGTCTGAAAAATGGTTTAAACGGAATCGGTATTCCTGATCTGATTGTTGCCCAAAATGCAATGCAGAATCGCTGCCGAAATTTATTCACTTGACAATCATTTCAGGCTCATGAAGGACATACTGAAGTTTAATCTTACGGATTAAATGCCTCCCGCCGAACCAATACACCGGGCCGTCGTTCCGCGGGCGGGTGATCTCCACGTTGGTGAATACGCTCTCACAAAGGGGTTTTACAGTGAATCACAATTCAAGAAGCGACAAACGCTTTGAGGAAGGGCGATATTTCCTCAAGGACACCATCCGCCAACAGGTCGATTTTTCACGCACCGCGCAGAGTCGGCAATTGCCGGCGCCGCCTCTTCCAGAAACCGTATGCGCCGGACAGCGTGCGTATGAATCTTCCTGATGGCGCCTCAGCGTTGGCCCGATTGGGTCGTATGTCAATTGGCGAGGCGATCACTAGGCGGGAAAGTGTGCGTGACTACTGCGAGGCCCCGCTAACCGCAGAGGAGCTTTCCGCTCTTCTCTGGGCAGCACAAGGCGTCCGCAAATTATTCGGCCCAACCAGTGCGCTTCGCACCGTGCCCTCTGCGGGTGCCCGCCATGCGTTTGAAACCTATATCGCCGTCAGCCGGGTTGAGGGGATTCCATCTGGACTATATCGATTCTTGCCCTTTGCCGGTCAGTTGTTGCAATTGCGCGTTGATATGCAGATCGGGCAAAAGGCTGCAAACGCCTGTTTAGGACAGGAGTTTGTGGCTGACGCCGCCGCGACCTTCTTCTGGACCGTGATACCCTCACGCATGGAATGGCGCTACGGTTTGGCGTCTCACAAGGTCATTGCCATCGACGCTGGCCACGTCTGCCAAAATCTCTATCTGGCGTGCACTGCACTTGGGGCGGGAACCTGCGCGATCGCTGCCTACGACCAGGCCGCATGTGACCGGCTGCTTGGCGTTGATGGAGATGAGGAATTCACGTTGTACATTGCGCCGGTTGGAAAACCATGTAATGGAACGGTTTATGTACATTAGGTAGAAATTGGCACATGTAGTATTCAGTTTAACCCCATCCAGCCGTTCGGCTGCGCTCCGGCTGATTTTTCGTTAGACGAATGCAAAATGAGCTGAAACAACTAAACCAAGGAGAATGAAATGGATGATCTTAAATTAAGCACGGCGGTTTGTGGAATTGATTGCTTTAATTGCGAATTTTATTACACGAATATTGATTCTTTCTTTGAAAAGATGTCCGAAGACAGGAAAGCCGGATTTGCTTCCCGCGGAATGACAAAAGAGAAATTGATTTGTAAAGGTTGTCGAACATCAGGCTGCACTATGATCGCCGGTAAATGTGAAACACTGGAATGTGTGAAATTGAAAAATTTGGACTTCTGCTTTGAGTGTAGTGATTTTCCCTGTTCAAAATTACAACCATTAGCAGAGGGCGCCGATAGATACCCTCACAATTTAAAGGTTTATAACTTAATAACCATTAAAAACAAAGGGCTTGAAAAGTGGGCTTCTGAAACGGCGGAAATAAGGGCAAAGTATTTCAAAGGGAAATTTAAGATTGGTGCCGGGCCGCAAAGATGACTTTCAGACTAATATATGATTATTTATTGATTACTAAATGTAATTCTGGAGACAGTATACTTAATTTTTTTCATAGCTTGATATCGTAGTAAGCGGAAAGTATTCCGTCTATTAAACTTTCATGCGTCATGAAACACCGGAAAGGGATGGCCTATGCCAGAGCAAAGTCCGTTCATTTGGCATGAACTCGTAACCCAAGATCAGAAGAGCACGGTGCATTTTTTAGCCAATCAAACAGTGAGGTATAACCCTGCGCTCCAGCGGGACTGCGCAAAAGTGAGCAGTCCCTTAACTCCACGTTGGCTGAACCTTTTTGGAGAAAGAGAATATTATGGATAAGAAGATTTCTGCAATTTGGTTGCAGGTTGCGTGTGTAATTGCTGTTGCAACAGGTTTGGTCTCTGCTGCCGCAAGTTTTCCTGCAACTGCCGGACTCTGGTTGTTTCTGTTTGACTTGCTCAAGTGGCCCATCGATGGCAACCCCGCGCAATTCGATCTTCCTACGCGGGCTGTAAATGCTGTTCTTGGTGGTGTCATGGTTGGGTGGGGAACCTTAATGTTTCTTCTCGTACGCAATTTCCTCAATAAAGAATTTGCCCTGGTGAGAAAGTTGATACTGGTTAGCATTGCGGCTTGGTTTGTCGTTGACAGCACCGGGTCTTTCCTTGCAGAACTTCCCGGTAACGTACTTCTCAATGTTTGCTTTCTCTGTCTATTCCTTCCTCCTCTCCTGTTTGTTAAGAATGAAAATAGTAATTAGGAGGAGCGTAAGATTGAGAGTAGAAAAAGAGCATTGTTTGAACATAAATGAAAAGCAAACAAGAACATCCAGCCGATCGCTTCGCTCCGGCTGATTTTTTCGTTAGATGGTACTTTTACATATAAGCGAAGCAATCTAAAAAATAGCAAGGAAAATAGAGGAGAAATAATGAGCGCTGAGGACAAATCAATTCACGAGTTTGATTTCAAGCTAATCTGTGAATATTTTTCGAGCATTGAACGACAAGGGCCTGGGAGCCCCGAAGTAACAGCAAAAGCTCTTAGCTTCATTGACACCCTGAGAAATGAATCAAGAATTGCTGATATAGGTTGTGGAACCGGCGGTCAGACGATGGTGCTGGCCAATCTTACGTCAGGGTTTATTACCGGCATTGATTTGTTTGCCGACTTTATTGATATCTTCAATGACAATTGCCGAAAGAGGAATCTCCAAGAAAGAGTGGAAGGCGTTGTTGGCTCAATGGATAATCTTGCTTTTCAAAAAGAAGAATTGGACCTGATCTGGTCAGAGGGTGCTATCTATAATATCGGGTTTGAGCGAGGCATAAATGAATGGCATAGATTTCTGAAAAAAGGAGGGTATCTTGCCGTTTCGGAAGCATCATGGTTTACTGAAAAGCGACCTGTTGAAATCGATATATTTTGGAAGGATGCTTATCCGGAAATTGACATCATTTCAAACAAAGTCGCTCAAATTCAAAAAGCCGGATACATTCCGATTGCTACATTTGTCCTGCCAGAAAACTGCTGGACTGAACATTTTTATGCCCCGCAAGTTTCTGCGCAGGATAATTTTCTCAAGAAATATGCGGGAAACAAATCCGCTGAAGATCTTGTAAAAAACCAACGGCATGAAGCTGAATTGTACGATAAATATAAGGAATATTACGGGTATGTATTTTATATAGGGAAGAAGATTTAGGACAATTTTAAATAGCATATACGATGCATGTTGAAGAGACAGGCCTATGGATAGAGGTGATAAAATTGCGCTTATTACCGGAGCCACTTCTGGCATCGGAAAGGCAATTGCACTGGATCTTTCCCAACGGAAACTGAATGTTTTTATTGTGGCCAGAGATGAGGGCAGAGCCAGGACGACTGCAGAGGAAATAGAGGAAAAGACTGGAAACCGTCCTGCCTATTTCATCGGTGATCTGGAATGTCAAAGGAGAATTCCAGAGTTGGCTCAGAGAATAAAAGAAAAACTGCAAAGGCTGGACATTTTAATCTTAAATGCCGGCGCAGTTTTCACGAACAGAGCAACAACTGTCGAAGGTATTGAAAGGTCGATGGCGTTGAATCATTTTGCTCCGATTCATTTGACCAGCGAACTGTTGCCATTACTTAAAGAAAGCAGACCCTGCCGGGTAATCAATGTTTCCGCGGGCGCTCATTTGCTCAGTCCCATAGATCTGGAAGATTTCAATTATGAACGAAATTTTAGTGGTGTAAAAGCTTATGCCCGCTCCAAGATGGCAGCCATCACGGGATTTTATGAGTTCGCCTGTCAATATCCAGAAAATGATATACAGTTTTTATCTTTGCATCCGGGCGTGGTAGGAACATCATTTTCGGAAAACAACGGACAGCTTTATAGCTTCTTTATGTCAATTTTTCGTCTGATAATGCGTTCCCCGGCAAATGGCGCTGCCCCGGTTGTTAATCTTGCCTTATCTCCCGAGCTGGCGGGTAAATCCGGCCTTTATTTTAATCGCTTTAAGGAAACAAAGTCGCACACTCTTACTTATTCTAAAGCAGTCAGGCAGAAAGTATGGGATCTGACCTGGCAGAAAATAAAAGAGATAACTGAATGAATCATAAAAAATAAACATTTTTAACATGGCAATACGGCCGATCGCTAAGCGCCGGCTGATAAAATAAGTAAAATAAGGGGACGGTTCTATTTAATTTAGCACATTTGCTCACGAGTATAAGTTTAACCCGATCAAACTGATCGCTGCACTCCGGCTGATGCAATCGTTGGGCTGCTGACAAATCAAACGTTCATGGAGGTTATATGAAAATGAAAGTAGATCGAAGGAGTTTCTTACGTTATGCGGGACAAGGAGTCTTCCTGCTTGGGGGTCTGAGTGTGATGAGCTCCTGTGGCGGGGTGGACCGGGATCGGCTGTCTGCAAGGGATCGGAAGCAACGACAGATAGCAGGCCTTACAGAGCAAGAAATGGATATCCTCTATTTGGCATCCCTTGCGCCGAGTGGTCATAATACCCAGCCCTGGACGGTGAGGATCGTCGAACCGCAGCACTGGATCATCGGATCGGCCAGAGAGCGCTGGCTGCCCGCCGTAGACCCCCAAAACCGTGAAGTGCTGCTTTCCCTGGGTGCCTTTCTGGAGAACCTTATAATTGCTGCCGAAGTCTATGGGTATGTGATAGACTTGAATGTCATTGCCAAGAGTTCGTTAGATAAGGAGATTGTTGACATTCGGCTGAAGAAGGGCCAGGTACGCGATTTTCCTCTCGAAAGAATCAAGACGAGGCGGACAGTCAGGAATAACTTCTCCGATCGTGAGATCACTGCCGACGATTTGAAGCACATAACCCTTCATCATAAGCGACCTCACCTTATCGAGGTAATGATGCCCCATGGCTTCTATTTTCCGAACAATTCTCCCCAGGGTAAGCAACTCCGGGAAGGAACGCTCGAAGCCAACAGAAAACAGGCATTTCGAGACCCTGCGCAAGAGGAGCTCGCCAATTGGATAAGATGGTCAAACAAGGATGCCGAGGAACAGCGAAATGGACTGACGCCCGACAGCATGGAGATAGGCGGCGCAGCAGGGTTCTATGTACGCAACTTCTATGATCGTAAATCTGTTCTTTCCAAGAGTTTCCGAGAAACCACAGTCGATACCGTATCAAAGCAAGTAAGGACGTGCGGCGGATGGCTGGTTATCACCAGCCAAGATTCGCGAATTGAAACATTGATCGAGTATGGAAGGATGTTCGAAGAAATGCTTCTCAGGATCAGGGAAAGGAAGATAGCCATTCACCCCATGACTCAGATGCTTGAAGAAAATCCCGCAAGAGACGCGACAGCCAAGGAACTGGGCTTGGCCGGTGAGGTCCAGTGGATATTGAGGATAGGCTACCTGAGCTCATACCCGGACCCTGTGAGTCTCCGCATGCCCTTATCCAGGTTCGTCATAGCGTGAGGCCTCTCCCGGGAATAAGGGGACGGTTCTATTTAATTTAGTAAATTTGCACATGAGTATAATTTTAACTCAATACAGTCCATCGCTTAGCTCCGGCTGATTTTTCGCTGGGCGTATTGATAATCTGGTCTCGTTACTGAAAGGAGAGTTTATGTCAAATCAGATGCTTCTGGGCAAGCGCGTGCTTGTTACCCACGCCGACGCGTTCATGGGCCCAGTTCTTTGCGAAGTATTCGCCAATCACGGCGCCAAGGTTATCCCAAGTACCGACCCTCTCATTAGCGCAGATGCCCCCGGCGCTATTGTCGCTGAGGCAGGGGACGTCGATATCCTCGTTGCCAACTTGGCAATATCAGCACCAACCACCGCGGCATCAGAAGTTTCAGACGAAGAGTGGAATGACACATTCGCCGCCCTTGTGCATCCGCTGCCGCGATTGTTCCGTGCCGTCCTGCCATCCATGATTGCGCGCCGCGCGGGCAAGATTCTCGTCATGGGCAGCGCATCAGCACTGCGAGGTATGAAGCGCACGTCAACTTATAGTGCCGCACGAGGTGCTCAACTTGCCTACGTCCAAGCCGTCGGCGTGGAGGTTGCGCCCCACAATGTTCAGGTGAATGCAATTGCACAGAACTTTGTTGATAACCCGACTTACTTTCCGCCAGACGTTCAGAGCAATCCAAAGTTCCAGGAGCGCCTCAAGCGAGAGGTTCCTCTGGGACGCCTCGTGGGCGCCAGAGAAGACGCTGAATTTGCTGCCTATCTGTGCAGTGAGGCGGCGAGCTGCTTTGTCGGGCAGGTGTTTCCTGTTTGCGGCGGCTGGGTGGTGCGCTAGAACAAACAAAGTCAACAAATCGATTCATCGGCTGCGGCGTCATAAAACGCACAGCGCCGCTGATTTCCGGCGTTAGGCCATACGTTTCTGATAGATAAGATGAGCATTCGAGAGTCGCGTACTTCGGCGTTACTGACGCTTTCAGATTGTAATGCACAGCCGGGACAGAGACATGAATAAAGAAACAGGAATTAAAATGATGTTTGGCGCCGGTATTTTTGTGGCAATTATTGCTCTGTTTATGGGCATTACCGGCGATTGGGGCGCCTTTTTCGGCGCTTTAACAGTAAGTCTTGGTTTTATCGGACTTGGCTGGGCGGGCAGGCGAATACTTTCAGCCGATGAAGGCGGGAAAACACGCCCGGCAATCAATCTCGTGATCGGGGTTATATTTGGCGGCGCGGGTTTGGTTATGCTGATCGGAAGTATTGCCTTGTTTTTTGATGATGATTTCCCGGGCGCAATAGCAATGTTGATTTTCGGACTTGTCTTTTGCGCTGCCGGTTATATTGGTTCACGTGTTTTCGCCATTCCCAGAGGGGTAAAGGGAATCCTGGTGGGCGAGGGAGCAAAATCCATTGATGGATTATCAGGTCAGTCAGGAAAGCTCACGGGCGGAACCTATATTTATGTTGATGAGAAAACAACGGATGCTGAAATTGCCGGAATGCAAAAAGACTGGGCGGCAAAACCATGGACACAGAGGAATGATTGGGCGGAAGGGATGGTCGTTCAGGAAGGCACATTCGACATGCGCCTCCTTACCGCCTTTACTGTCATCTGGAATATCATCGGCTGGGGCATTGCTTCATTCGGAATACTGAGCGAAGCGGACTCCACAGAAATACCTTGGTTTCTTCTCATTTTCCCGGCAATTGGCATCGGTTTGATGATCATGACTGTCCGGACATGGATTCGCAAACGGAAATTCGGCATCAGCATTATGCATTGTGCAACAATGCCGTTTTATCTGGGCGAACGCTTGCAGGGAACCGTCCAGACTGGTGTACCCGTTAAAAATCAGCCGACAAAAGAGTTCTTCATTCAACTTAATTGTGTCCGGCGCACAACCGTTATCGATCGGGATAGTGATGATCGCGTTTCGGAAAAAACGCTCTGGAGTCAGAAACAAACGGTTTTTGGCAGCATTTCCGCAGCAGGCGCTGCGTTCCAGATTTCCGTTGATATTGACATCCCTGCCGATCTGCCTCCCAGTGAATTGAATCCTGAAGATGATCGCATATTATGGCGCCTGCACATTACATCTTCCGTAAAAGGTGTTGACTATGCTGCCTCGTTTGAAGTACCAATTTATAAAAAGGATAGACAACTCAGCAATGGAAAACCGCGATTAAAAGCATTTAGCATGGCGCTGAACGGGATCAACGTACACGCACACCTTCCCGGCCTTGACGGTTATGGCAGGCAGGAAATGAAAACACGAAAAGTAATTGTCAATGATCTTATGCAGCAGGATTATAGTTATTATCTTACAGAGCCTATGGGAAGAAATTTTGCTCCGGAATTCAAGCCTGAATTGAGACCACAGGAAATGCTGGAAATGGGTGTTTTCGGCGGCAAATACATGACCGACTGCAGAGGCGAGTTTCCCGAAAGGTGGTTCATTAACGCAAAACTGTGTCATGAAAAGCATGATCCCAAAATGAATTACTTTGGTTTGAATGCTTCCCAGCCATTGTCTGTATGGAGGAGAAAGGGCTGGATCTATTATGAAGATCCCAGAGGATGGTTTCAATGGTATTGCAGGTATTACATGGGCAGAAGGTGCCCGGATGATGAACGCCAGATAAAGAGATGGAGGGCCATGAGGAGGCACATCGCCCAAATTGAGAGGCACTGCAAACCGGAAGACATAGACTGCCGACCAAAGCAGAGGCAAGCGCTGCTAAACTGGGCTTACGACAGCAGAAAAATGTAGGCCGCACCACTTGGATGGAGCCGTCTCCTTGAACTCGCGGCTCAACCTGGTTACGGCTTCTTAAATAATTCAGGGTGCAATGAACGATTACGTAGCTCTCATTCTTGGTGTTGTGTGCGCCGGTATCGGCGGCGAGCTTTTTGTTCGCGGTGCGGTTGGCCTTGCGCATTGGGCACGGATTTCTCCGGGCATCATTGGAGCAACCGTGGCCGCATTCGCCACATCAAGCCCGGAATTATCTGTCTCCATAAATGCCGCTCTTGCCGGAAAACCTCAAATCGCGCTCGGCGACGCCCTTGGCAGTAATGTTGTGAACGTTGCTTTGATTCTCGGTCTTGCTTTAGCAATTTCCGGAATCCAGAGTCCTCGTGACAGTGTAAAACGCGATTATCCGGTGGCGATGCTGATCCCCATAATCACAGGTGTTCTGTTTCTCGATGGCGAGCTTTCCCGATTCGACGGTTTTTTGATGTTGGGGATGTTTTTCGCTTGGCTTGTGGCAGCGTTTATCGAGGCGCGAAAACAACGCAGTGCCGCGGAAGAGGTGCTTGGAGAACATCGTCGATGGTTGGTTGTTCTTAGCTGTGTTGTCGGTCTCGGTTTTCTGGTCGCCGCCGGAAATCTTATTGTGGCTGGTGCAAGAGGCATTGCCATTGCCTTCGGAATAGATGAATTCATTATTGGGGCAACAATTGTGGCTATCGGCACGTCCGTACCCGAACTCGCGACAACAATCATAGCCAAGCTTCGGGGGCATGACGAAGTGAGTCTAGGAACCATTCTTGGCAGCAATATCTTTAACGGCATTTTTATTGTCGCGATTGCCGCTATTATTCATCCCATAACCGTTGCATGGCGTGGGGTTGCCATTACATTGATCTTTGGGTTGGTTGCTTTGGCGTTCACTTATCCCCCGCGCACGGGCTTCATTGAACGCCGGCGGGGTTTTCTGCTGCTGGTGTTATATGCTGTTTATCTCGCCGCTATTATCCAAAAATAATGGGGACGGTTCTATTTAATTGACATCATCAGAGTGTTTTGGTATATATCAGCTATGCCTAGAACAGCCAGAATAGCCCCTAAGGAATTTGTTTATCATATTCTGACAAGGGGTAACAATAAGCAGGATGTCTTTAAAGATGAAGAAGACTTCCTCCGATACATGGACATTCTTAAGGGATACAAGGAAAAATATCTCTTTAAGCTTTATTATTATGTTTTAATGACTAATCACGTTCATCTGGTTATGGAAACCACAGAAGCAGGCGGAGAATTAGCCCAGATCATGAAAGGCATTAATTTATCCTACGCCCAGCATTTTAAAAACAAATATAAATATACCGGCCATTTTTGGCAGGATAGATTCAAAAGCATCATTATATCCAAAGATGAATATCTTTTGGCCTGTGGCAGTTATGTGGAGCTGAATCCTGTCCGGGCGGGGATTGTAAAAGACCCCAAGGAATATCTCTGGAGTAGCTATGGAGCCAATGCTTATGGCAAGAAAGACGATTTAGTTGACAAGCATTTAATATATGACAATCTTTCCAGTGATGAGGCTGTCCGCAAGGAATACCGCAAATTTGTTTTGCTGATGCTACAGAAGAATGATTCGATGCGCGGGGAAATGGAACGAAGAACAATATATGGCGGTGGCGATTTTATCCAGCGCGTGAACAAAAAGTTTAAGATAGATGCTGTTATCAAGAAAAGGGGCCGGCCAAAAAAGGGGCAATCGAAAAATAAATAGAACCGTCCCCATTTATTCCCTTATGGATTCAAAAAAAGTTATTTATTGGCCCGTTATTATATCTCTTGTCGGGCATCTTGCCCTGATTTCCGCCTCCGGCATGATTGATTTGCGCGATAATGTCCGGACGGCAGAAATATTCACCGTCGATATCACGGGGATGGAACCGGATAAATTATCTCCCGAAAAGGATGAGAAAGAAGTAAAAGATCCCCCTGCTCCCGAGGCGGCCAAAGAAACAAACGCCGTCAGCACCGATGGAGTCAGAGAAGAGACCGTCAATCTGGGCAGCAGTGATGTTAAGTATGTCTCCTATCTGATCAAAATTAAAAGAAAGATCTTGCAGATATGGGAATACCCCCAGAAAGCTTATGAAAAAAATGAAGAAGGTGTGGTCGTCGTGAAGATATCTGTTGATGCCAGGGGCAACCTTGTCGGAACGAATCTCATATCTTCTTCCGGTTCGACATTACTTGACGAAGGCGCACTCGGCATCGTCAGAGCCGCTGCTCCTTATGAGCCGTTGCCGAATAACTATGGCCTGGCACGTCTGCATATACTTGCCTCTTTTCGCTACAAGCTCATAGAATGATATTCCCGTTTTATTTGCGCAACTCTTGAGAGTTTTTCCAACCATGATTAGAAAATCATTAATAATATTTGTCACTTGCCCTGTTGATCTCTTCTTTTCCCGGTTTATCATTGGCCAAAGAAGTGCAAGACGAAATTGGCCGCCGGCTGACTATTAAGAAGATTCCCCAGAGGATTGTTTCACTCGCCCCCGGAATAACAGAAATTCTTTTTGCCCTGAATCTCGGAAATAAGGTAGTAGGTGTTACCAGTTTCTGCGATTGGCCGGCCCCGGCCCGGCAAAAACCGCAGGTCGGCGGATTTGTCAACCCTTCTATCGAGAAAATCGTCTCACTGCAACCCGATTTAGTTATTGCTACGGCTGACGGCAACAGAAAAGATACTGTGCGGCAACTGGAGAGAGTCGGCCTGGCGGTCTATGTGACAAACCCTTCGAATACCGAGGAAATACTCGCCAGCATTCTTCATATCGGTGAAATCACCGCGGAGGAAAAGAATGCCCGGTCACTTGTCGGAAGTCTCCGCAAACGTTTGGCCAATGTCACAACGCAGACGCGGGGAAAAATACAAACCCCGCATTTTTTTCCAGATCGGCCTTGATCCGGTAATAACCGCAGGCAAAGGGACGTCTAATCAATGAAGTAATCGGCCTGGCCGGCGGCATTAACATCGCCGGTTCCGACACGGCGCGCTATCCCCGTTACAGCGCTGAAGGAATTATGGCGGGAGCTCCGGACATCATTCTTTTTGCCCCGATGGCCCATGACCGGGAATTTGCCGCAGTTAAAAATTACTGGCAGAAATTCAAGGAAATACCGGCGGTAAAAAACAATAAGATATATCCTGTGGAAACCGATTTGATCAGCCGGGCATCACCGCGAATAATCGATGCCCTGGAGAAAATGGCGCTCATTTTCCATCCGGAAATAAAAATTACTCCATAGACACGATTGCCTCTTTTATAAGCGCGCCTTGATTTCAGCAATGTTCCGGTCTGCTTCTTTCAGCAATTCACTGATTTCCGCCTTCCGGGCAGAAGACAATTGCTGGATATTTTGTCTTATTGCATTGAGGTACTCAATTTTTGTTTTCAGGGCGTCCAATGTTGCATTTAAGTCAACCTGCGGCTGCGGCATCTCCGGCTTTTTCACCGCTTCTATCCGGCGATCCACGCTCAATTGCACTTCTTCCAGATATTCGGGTATCTCCACCGCAAAGCCGTATTTATTCCTGATGGCGGCGGCCAGATATTCCTGCGCTGTCAATTCACCATGCACTAAAAATATTTGCATTTTTTTATTTTGGAAATTGCCCAGCCAGTCTAGAAGCTGATCCTGGCCGGCATGCGCGGAAAAGCCGCCGATTGTAAAGATTTTGGCGCTGATGGCTATATCTTCATTGAAGATACGGATTTTTTTTGCACCGTCCACCATCTTTCGACCGGGCGTGCCCTCCGCCTGAAAACCGACGAAAACGATGCTGGCGCCCGGACGCCATAAATTATGCCGCAAATGATGCTTGATCCTGCCGGCGTTCGCCATGCCGCTTGCGGAAATGACGACCGCCGGACCCTGCAGTTCATTAATCTCCATGGACTGTGCTGTGGTCTCGGAAAACTTCAACTGCGGCAGATCCAGAGGATCCTCACCGCTTTTCAAGAGGCTTTGTGTTTCCCCGTCCAGATAGGAGCGGTAGCGGCGGAATATTTCCGTTACCTGAATCGCCAAAGGGCTATCCAGAAAGACGGGCATGTCGGCAGGCAATTGCCCTCTTTGATGCAGAAGATAGAGCGAATAAAGAATCTCCTGCGTGCGCTCCACGGCAAAAGCGGGAATGATGACTTTTTCCCGCCGGGAGTAGCTGTAGTTTATCGCGTCGGCCAGTTCGGCCAAGCTGTCTTCTTCGCCTTTGTGATTGCGGTTGCCATAGGTTGACTCCATAAAAAGGAAGTCGGCAGCGCGAATTGCGCTGGGGTCTTTCATTAACAGCTGGTGGCGGCGGCCTATGTCGCCGGAGAAAACCAGCTTTGTGGATGCGCCGTTTTCTTCGATAAACACTTCGAGGATAGCCGCGCCCAGAATATGTCCGGCATCCTGAAATTTTACCTTTACACCCGGCGCCGGGCTGAAGACGTCGTCATAAGCTTTGGCTTTAACCAGTGGACCTATGGCTTCGGCATCTTTCAAATAATATAGCGGCAAAACATCGGGCTTACGTCCATTGCGCTGCATTTTCTTGTTTTTCCAGCCGGCTTCAACTTCCTGAATATGAGCGCTGTCCAGCAATAATATTTTCAGCAGATCTCCCGTCGGCTCGGTTGCATAAACAGGCCCGCGAAAGCCTTTCTGCGCCATCAGCGGCAGCAGTCCCGTATGGTCGATATGGGCATGGGTAATAATGAAAAAATCTATATTGGCCGGATCGTAAACGTCAGTCTCCCAATTGCGCTTTTCTATTTCCGCCGTGCCCTGAAACATGCCGCAATCTACAGCAAACCTCGTTTTCCCGGCTTCAATAATGAAACAGGAACCGGTGACTGTCCTGGCTGCCCCCAGAAATGTAATTTTCATAAGATACTTTCTACCATTATGCGTGCTTCTGGTGCTTTGAGCAAAACCATAACTTAAACCGGGCTATTCCCAGCGCCAGTAACAGACAAACAGCAACCTCTAAAAACAAGGGTTACAGAAAATTTATAGGCCGGCTTTCGTCGCCTTTTTCATCTTTTTGGCTTCTTTTTTTTCCTTTACCGTCTTTGTCGGTTTTTTCTTTGCATCCTTCTTCACGTCTTTTGATTTACCCATTGGTTCTCCTCCTTTTGGTTAATTTATTCAAGCTCTGCACTTTGTGCCGGCATTTTCCGCCTTAATTAAGTATAAATTTTTTTACAAAATGGAACTTGTCCTTAAATATTATTCTCAGCATCCACCATAATAAAATGATTGAATTTAATCAAACAATTTCTGTCACCTGGAGCAAAATCGTCCTTGACTATTATTCAATAGTATGAGCTTTTGCACTCAGTTCTTTAGAATACTGCGGCCAATTTCAATATTGTCCGCATAACCACCACACGAATGTCGGTGGTTTTTTCTTTCCGCAGGACGGCAACTGGATTACCGGTTACCTTGTAATCATCATTGGCAGCTGTGAATGTTCAGAAAGAAATTTTATCTAAAGGCTGCGAGGTAAGGCATGCAAGCCCCTCACTTTTTCCTTCCTTCTCAATCAGGAGCCGGATGGGGGTGATTTTGATGCTTTGTGGTACCCCATCGGGGAGTGAAGGTTTAATAAAATTTATTCAAAAGAGAGGGATTTAAAATGAACAAAAACTTGTATGTCGGCAATTTGTCCTTTAAAGTAACTGACGATGATCTGCGGTCTAACTTCTCCGAGGCCGGTGAAGTGGCCTCCGCAGCAATCATCAAGGATAAATTCACAGGGCAATCCAAAGGTTTTGGCTTTGTCGAAATGAAAACAGAAGAAGGCGCGGCCGAAGCAGTGAAAAAATTCCACGGCGGAATGCTGGATGGAAAGGCAATCACTGTCAACGAAGCCAGGCCGAAGAAAGAATACGCTGCAGGTGGTGGAAACCGCGGCGGCGGTGGTGGTGGTTTCCGTGGCGGTGGAAATCGGGGCGGCGGTGGTGGAAACCGCGGCGGCAGATACTAACCCATTTAGTTACTTCGCCAGGATATTAAACTCAAATCGCAGATGGGCCTGTTCGGGAAAACCCATCTGCGATTTTTTTATTGCGCCGACTCAACATATTCGACAATTTTTTCGGCAATGGTTTTAACAATGCGCTCGTACTCTGTTTCGTCTTTGTCCAGCAGCGTCATGCGGAAGCCGGGCAGCGGAGTAAAGAATGAAGTCAACGGCACCAGACAAATTCCCGTAGCCCCCAGAAGATAATAAACAAATCTTTTATCATCCTCGATTTGGGCGCTGACTTCCTTTTCGATGCACGCCCGAATATCTTTATGCTTGATGGCCATGGTCTGGCGGCTGTTGAGAACGTTTTCTTTAAATACTGCCGACATGTAAAAAGCACCGTTGGTGCGGTTCACCGTCAAATAAGGCACTTTCTTTAAGATGTCGCAGGCGATATTGGAAAGCTTTTCATAATGCCGAATGCGCTCTCGTAAATAGTTCTGGTATTCCGGATGAGTCATAATGCGCGGAATGGACATTTGCGGCAAAGTTGTCGAGCAAACCTCCGACATTTTCTGGTTATAAATCGTATTGATTAACCGGCCAAAAGCAGGATCCTTATCCGCATTATAGACTTCGATCCACCCGCAGCGCGAACCGGGCCAGGGAAATTCCTTGGAAATGCCTTTCATGCTGATCGCCGGAACACCATCAATGAGATCGGAGATGGGCAAGGTCTTTTGACCGTTATAAATAATATTAATATAAGTTTCATCGACCATGAGGAAAAGATCATGCTCCCTGGCAATCTGCACAACTTTCTTTAATGTTTCCACCGGATACACAAAACCTGTCGGGTTGTCCGGATTAATCAGCAAAATGCCGACGATGGATTTGTGGCTTTTCACCTGCTGTTCGATCTCGGAAACATCCGGACACCAGTTGTTTTCCGGATTCATGCGATAGGTGCTGGGCGGAAAGGAAGCATGCAGAACTTCCGCCATAAAATGCGTGGAATAGGTTGGCTGCGGCATAATTACGCGGGCATCTAATTGAATAGAGCCATACGAATGAGCAATGGCATCACCCAGACCGTTAAAGAAAATTATATCATCCGGCGAAATTTGCGTTTTCCCTCGCGAATTCACCAACCCGGCTAGAAATTCTCTGGTTTCATCAACGCCCCTGGTCGGAGAATAAGCAAAAGAACGATCATCTCGAATAATATCTACGACTATGTCCTTCATCCAATCGGGTATATGTTCCCCTTTTTCAATAGGGTCTCCGATGTTCTCCCGAATGATCTCTAAACCGTAACTCCTGATTTTGTTGGCTAACGGCACAATACCGCGGATGTCGTAAGTCAGGCCGCTGCCACCTTTGGCAATCTCGAATCTCATAAATCATCTAACTCCTTAAAAATTGTAGCTGTTTCATAATACATTTTCAGGTTAATTATCCATTATTTTTTAAGTTGCTGAATTTTATTTGTGAAACTCCAATTCCAAAAGCAAAGCGCATTGGAATTGGTAAGTTGAACTATCCCGCATCAGCGGAGGGTAGGAACCCCACAGCTTACTTTGCGGTTCCTACCCGTGGTTGATAATTCATAATGATTTTCTGAAAGACAAAATATATTTTTCATGCTATCAGGAATCATAATTTGATGTGCGCCTTCAAGACAGGGCGCATAATTACCAATTAAACGAGGCGGATAAATGGAAGAAACTAAAAGCTTTGCTCAAATGCTGGATGAATCATATTCAACACCCCGGCATTTTTCGGTGGGCGAAAAGGTGGAAGCGGTAATTGTTAAGATATCTCCCGAATGGATTTTTCTTGACCTGGGAGCGAAAAGTGAAGGTTATGTGGACAGGAAAGAGTTTATCGATGAAAACGGCAACCTTACCGTCAAAGAAGGCGACACGATAACCGCCTACTTTATTTCCTCGCGGCACAGTGAAAAACTCTTTACGACTAAATTACTGGCACGCAAGAGTGTTGACGAATATTTAGTAAATGCCTACGAAAATCAAATCCCGCTGGAAGCGACCGTAGAAAAGGAAATCAAGGGCGGCTTCTCTGTCAAAATCAGCGCCAGCGCCAGTGGCTTTTGCCCCTATTCCCAAATGGATATCAAGAAAAATTGACGACGCCGCGGCTTTTATCGGCAAGAAGCTGGATTTCATCGTTATAGAATACGGAGAGAACGGCCGCAAAATAGTTCTTTCCCGGCGGCCGCTGCTGGAAGCAATGGAACAGGAAAAAATTAAAGTGCTGAAAGAAACCCTGCAAAAGGGCATGACTGTCCGCGGTGTGGTAACCAGTGTTCTCGATTTCGGAGCTTTTGTCGATATCGGGGGGGTACAGGCACTGCTGCCGGTATCGGAAATGTCCTGGGGGCGGGTGGAAGCCCCGAAATCACTTTACGCTCCCGGTGCAGTTATTGAAGCGATCATCATCAACCTGGACTGGGAAAAAGACCGCATCACCCTCTCCTTCAAAGATACTCTGCCGGATCCCTGGAATGACGTGATTGCCAGGTACCGGGAAGGCGGCATTTATCAGGGGAAAGTATCCCGTCTGACTGATTTTGGCGCCTTCATCACGCTGGAATCAGGCGTGGACGGTCTTTTGCATATTTCCAAGCTGGCCAAAGGCAAAAAAATCAAACATGCGCGCGACGTGCTGACTTCGGGTGCAGAAATCGAGGTAAAAATTGAGAAGATAGACCGCGAAAATAAGCGGATTTCCCTTGATCTCAACGCCAATGGCAATGATTCCGCCGGTGACGACAATGCGGAAGATTACCGCGGCTACCTGCCGAAAGCGCCAAAGACAATGGGCACTTTCGGCGACCTGCTGAAAAAATCCGGGAAAAAGCGTTAAGATGATCAGCGATATTACCAAGCGTTGCTGCGCCGCAGGTAAATGGGATTTGTAATATAAAGCAAGAAGGAGCGATAATATGAAAATCACACCTTATACCGATATTCCGCCGGTGCATTTTGATAACGAAATGGTCAAAGGAGTTGCCGGGCGTGTTCTTATCGGCAAAAATGACGGCGCGAATAATTTTTGCATGCGTCTGTTTGAAATTGCGCCGGGAGGTCATACTCCCAGACATTCACACGCCTGGGAGCATGAAATGTTTATCCATGCGGGCAGTGGAGAAATATACTGTGACGGCCGGTGGACTGAGATATTGCCGGGTCATGCCGCCTTTGTCCCGGCCAACAATGAACATCAGATAAAAAATACCGGCAGCACGCTTCTCAAGGTTCTGTGCCTTGTACCGCCGCAGGCCCCCGAAATCTGAAGCAACAAATATGCTGCCCGGCACCTGTTCCACCCAGGCGCTTACCGGAAAAGACTGCGCAGGAAATTACCGATGCCGTGCTGTTTGCCCTGGATGTTATCCCCGCCGGGCCCAACAGGGTGGTCTGGGCATGCTTCCCTGGGCGCCGTTCCCTGCAGATAGGATTCTCGCAGCCTCTGGGGGCATAAGCTTGTGGCAAGATACCCGGACCTGGGATCAATTTCGGCGGTTTCGATTCCCTCGGGCTTTGTTACAGCCGGCGGGCCGGATTGAGAATAGAAAGCCCGCATAAACCGCGCCCAAATGTGGAGCGCTCCCTGCGCCCCGGTCAGCCCCGTATCACCTCCGGAATCGTACCCCACCCACACAGCGCAGACCACCTCGGGGGTATAACCCACAAACCAGGAATCCCGGTTGCCGTTGGTAGTCCCGGTCTTCCCCGACGCCGGGAAGGAAATTCCCATCGCCCTGGCCTCTTTTGCCGTACCGCGCTCCAGCACTCCCTGCAGTGTATAACTGGTAAGATAGGCCACTCTCGGATCGATGGCCTTTTTCCCGTGAACCGTCCTGTCTATGATGGTATCTCCGCCTGCCGTGGTCACTGAATAAAGGGGAAATGGTCCAAAACGGATACCCCCGGAGGCAATCGTTGTGTAGGCATAGGCGAGCTCCACGGGCGTAACCTCGAAGCTGCCCAGCGCCATCGAAGGAACGGGCAAAAGAGGGCTGGTGATGCCCGCCAGACGGGCGGCTTTAAGCACTTCTGTTAATCCGATTTCCTGAGCCAGCCTGACGGTAGCCGTATTTACAGAATCTTCTATTGTTTTCCGGATCGTAATATTGCCGTATTTTTTATTCTCGAAATTCGACGGGGTCCATATCCCTTCGGGCGTTGCAATGGAAACAGGTTCGCCGGACACAACCCCGGAAAGCGTTCTACCTTCCTTTCCCGGCGCCGCCTCGGCCAGCGCCGCGAGGAGGACGAAAGGCTTGAAAGCGCTCCCCGGCTGCCGCTTTGCGTCCACCGCCCTGTTGAAACGGCTCTGCTTATAGGAGCGCCCTCCGACCATTGCCGTCATCGCTCCGGTTGCCGGATCAACAACAACCAGCGCTGCCTGCAGCGGTTCACCGGCAGGGAAAGCCGTTTTTTCTATTTCCTCGATGCCCCGGGTAACGGCCTCTTCGGCAGCGGCCTGCCAGGCAGGATCAAGACTAGTATTGTAGCGGTAACCCGTGCGGTAGAGTTTTTCCCCTCCCAGCTCATCCGCCGTGATCCTCTGAATGTAGTCCAGGAAGTAAGACGAAATGCGGACAGGCGCACTGCGCGCCGGCAGTTTAACCGCTGCGCCCGAAGCCTTCTGAAACTCATCCTCCCGGATCATCCCCAGCCGGAGCATGCGCTTCAGTACCGCATTGCGGCTCTCTTTAACCGGCTCGCCATTCCGGAGACGGGCGGAGCGCCTGGGAGAGCGGATAATCCCCGCCAGCAGCGCCGACTCCTCCAGCGAAAGATCTTTTGCCGGCTTCGAAGAATGGAACCCCGCCGCTTCCTCAACGCCGTAAATTCCCCGGAGGCCATCCTGCCCGAAATTAAGCTTGTCGAGATACATCTCCAGGATCTGTTTCTTCGATAGCCGCAGCTCCAGAATCAGTGCCAGCTCGGCCTCGCGCAGCTTATGCCGGAGAGTCTTCTGCGGGGGAAGAAACAGGTTTCTGGCCAGTTGCTGGGTGATGGTGGAACCGCCCTGAACAAAACGCCGCTCCCTGATGTTAACAAATAATGCCCTCCCCATGGCGAGAATGTCGATCCCGACATGGGAATAAAAGCGTTTATCTTCAGACGCGATTACGGCGCTTTGCAGATAAGGGGAGATTGCGGAGAGGGAAACCGGGCGCCGGGATTCCTTCTCCGAACCAGTGATGCGGCCGATCTCCTCCGGTTCCAGGCGGATCGAAGCCAGTTGTCCCCCGTCGGAGACCAGCGCAGCAACCCGTCCATCTTTTACCCTGATTTCCACGGGTCCTCGCGCCGGGGAGATTTTCCCGCTTCCTTCATTCCGGAGGAATATCTGAACAGTCCCCTGCCCTGCAGAATAAGTGCCGGCTGCGGTTGGCGCTCCCGATACCTTTTTATAGGAGAGCCTCTGCAGCCGCTCGCTGAAGCGGAGATTACCGAGATGGTCTCCCTTGCGGATTTCCGCAGGACGTCCGTAAAAGACGGATGGGGTTTCTCCGCCTCTCCCGGCAATTCCCCTGCCGACCTCGACGTACAGATAGCCGATGCGTGCCAGCATCAGCAACAGGGCGGCGGCAAGGAAAAAAAAGATATACCGGCGAATCAACTGGTCCTCCATTCAATATTCAAGGGGACGCTGTTTACTTTTTAACTTTAAGAGGACGCTATTGCTCTCGAGAACGCTAAAAAATTATACTGGGCTTTGCCAGGATGCCCCGGCCTGCCACCATGCGGTTAATCTGATTTGTGCCTTCAAATATCTGTGTCAGCTTGGCGTCGCGCATCAATTTCTCCACAACCGTGCCTTTAATGTAACCTGAACCGGCCATGATTTGAACAGCATCCGTGGTGACCTTCATAGCCGCGTCAGATGCAAATAGCTTGGCCATAGCCGCCTCTGTGGAACATCGGATATTGTTGTCAAGCATCCAGCCTGTCTGCAGGTATAAGGCCCGCGATGCCACTGTAAGCGCATTCATATCGGCAAGCATGAAATGGACACCCTGGAAATTTCCAATCGGCTGGCCAAACTGCACTCTGGTGTTTGCCCATTTGACCGCCTCATCCAGCGCTTTCTGGGCAATACCAGTGCTGACAGCCGTTATATTCACCCGTCCGCGATCAAGCGCCATCATGGCCAATTTGAACCCCTGCCCCTCTCCGCCGATCAGGTTCTCCACCGGGACTTCCACATCCTCAAATATTAACTCCGCAACATTCATGGCCCGATGCCCCATCTTGTCCTCGATCCGGCCAACCTTAATCCCAGGCGTGCTCCTGGGAACGGCAAAACAACAGATCCCCTTCGTCCCCTGGCTTCTGTCCACGGTGGCAAAAAGGCACAACAAATCCGCATACACACCGTTGGTAATGTAGCACTTCAAGCCATTAATGACATAGCGATCTCCTTTTTTGACGGCAAGTGTCTTCATGACGCCCGCATCGGACCCTGCCTCCGGCTCCGTAAGGCAGAAGCAGGCGCTCCGGTAGCTTTCTGTCATGGCACCAATGAATTTTTTCTTCTGCGCTTCCGTGGCACCAATCATGATGGCTCCGGTCGCCAGATGCGAAATGCCCATCACCTGCGCAATGGCACAGCACTCATAATTCAACGCTTCCGTAACGATATAATGCTCTATGAAACTCATGCCCGTTCCGCCATATTCCCTGGGAATATTGGTATAAATCAAACCCAGTTTGTGGGCTTTTTTCAGGATTTCTTCAGGATACGTGCCGTCCCGATCGTATTCTATAGCGACTGGCCTGATCTCCCTGGCGGCAAAGTCACGTGCCATTACCAGATAACCCTTTTGTTCCTTGCTTAGACTGAAATCAATCACGGTATTTATTCCTTTCTTTTATGTTGGAATGATATAACGCTGTTTATTCTGGTTCATTTAGGTAGTATTTTCCCCCCTCAATGGTGCGGACCACATCATGCTTGATGAGTTCCTGCACCGCCTGGGGCCGATAGTCCCTCATACCAATATGAAGCAGCGGGCTTTTTGTGTAAGACAGCTCGACCGCCGATGCCGGATCAAGCGCTTTTTTCTCCCGCAGATCCCGGATAATGAAGTCACTTGCTTTTTTCATTTTCCATCCATTGATGCGCAGCGCGATAAAGAGTCCTCCGATTACGAAGAGAATAAACAGAATGGTCTTAATGGTTTCCGGCATGGCTTTCATCTCCTGCGGCCTCATTGGCGCAGCTTTTACGGTCCGCGATTTTTATACCACCAATCTGAAAAAGCGTTCACGGAAATAGAGGCCGGATAGCAGATACAATACAGAAGTGTAATGTCGTCTCAGGTGTTTCCTGCCTCCAAACCGTATTTTTTTATTTTTTTATAAAGCAGGGTGCGGTGGATGCCCAGGATACGGGCTGCCCGGGCTTTGTTTTGATCAGATTCCTTCAAGGCCTGCCGTATGGCCTGAGCCTCGGCGCGGGCATGAACCTCCCGCATGGGAGAATGCTTCTCGGGGGGCAGCATGTCTTGTCTGTGTTTCAGGTAAAAAGGCAGGTCTTTGTCCCGGATGACATTGCCTTCAAGAGAGGACAGTGTCCATTCCAGCACATTGGACAACTCCCTGACATTGCCCGGCCAGCCATGCTCGACCAGAACTTTCTGGGCGCTTTTGTCGAGGCGGATGTCGAACAGATCGGCTTCCTCCGAGAGTTTTCGCAAGAGGTGCATGAAAACAGGAATGATATCTTCCCTGTGTTCGCGTATGGGCGGAATCGTTATGGGAAAAACATTCAACCGGTAAAAAAGATCATTGCGGAAGCGTCCGTTCCGGATCATGCCGTCCAGATTCTGATTGGTAGCCGCGATCAGGCGGAAATTTGAACGAATCAGCCGGGTGCCGCCTACGCGCTCGAATTCCTTTTCTTCAAGAACGCGCAGCAGTTTCGGCTGCATTGCAGCGGGCAGTTCCCCTATTTCATCGAGGAAGATTGTCCCCCGATTGGCCAGTTCAAACTTACCGGGCTTTCCTTCCGTGTTTGCGCCTGTAAAAGCGCCTTTTTCATAGCCGAACAGTTCCGACTCGAAAAGGTCCTTGGGGATGGTGGCGCAATTGATGCGCACGAAAGGATAAATTTTGCGCGGGCCGGCCTGGTGGATGGCCTGCGCGAACAGTTCTTTCCCTGTGCCGCTTTCACCGGAGATCAATACGGGGAAATGACTCGCGGCGGCCTTCAGGGCCTGCGCTTTCAGAGAGGTAATGGTGCCGCTCACGCCGATGATACTGTCCAGGGTATAGCGCGTGGAGCGCAGGGCCAGCAGTTCGGCTTCATAAAGCTTGACTTTGGATTCGAGAAGGGAGAGCTCTTTAGCCAGTTTGCCCACATCGCCCACATCCTTGAAAATCAACTGACCGTAAACGGCGATCACCTTGCCATCTTTTTTGATGGGAATGCGGTGCACCACCATTTTTTTGCCTCGCACGCGCTGGCTGTCGCTGAATTCCGGTTTGCCTGTCTTGGCCACGATGTGCATGCGTGAGTTTTCGATCACCTCGGTGCAATGCTTGCCGATCTGGTCAAGCGGATCTAAATCCAGATAAACGCCGTAGGGTTTGTTGAAGTGGGTGATATAGCCCTTTTCATCGGTGACCATGCCGCCGTAATGGATGCTTTCAAAAATCAGCTCATACATTTCCAACCGCTGCCGCAGTTTATCGACTTCCCGGGTATCGATGGCTTCAATATCATTATTTGGCGGATGCGTTTTCAACGACGAATGATCGCTTTTTTTCATGCTGTGATAGTATCCTCATAGATACATGTATAATTTTTGATACGAAATGTGATTCACATATATAGGATTGCACTTGGTTTGTCTAGAAAAAACAGCAGGATTTTAACATGTGCAATTATCTGATATTACAAAGTAATTAATTATTTATACCTGAAATTTTTTTAATAGCGGTAGATGGTCTCGTTTTTGCTTTAAAAATTGAATTACTGCATGGCCGAAAAACCTTTACCGTTCTTTCATTAGTTGCTTTTTATGTAGGTACAGAAATATCAACGCGACAAAGTTGTTCCATTGCCGACTGTCTTATAAAAACCTGAGAAAAGAGCGCCCTTATGAATCAAGAATACTCCAAGATCATTCATCCCATGCCTTCGCAACCTGCCCAGCGCGTGAAGAAGGACAAAGTCGTTTCGACCGAGCAGGCCGTGCGCATCATCCGCGACGGAGATACCGTCGCCACGGAAGGATTTTGTCGGGGCCTGTTTTGCGGAAGAGATTGCGATTGGACTGGAAAAGCATTTTCTGGCGACAGGCACACCGCGAAATCTGACCCTCGTTTATGCGGCCGGTCAGGGAGACGGACAAGGACAGGGGGTTGAACCATCTTGGACACGAGGGCTTGATTGGAACCGTCATCGGCGGCCATATCGGTTTGGCGCCGAAACTGCAAAGATTAATCCGGGAAAATCTGGTTTTTGGATACAATATGCCCCAGGGGGTTGTTGCCCATCTCTTCCGTGATATCGCGGCCCACAAGCCGGGTACCATCACACAAGTAGGGATGGGAACCTTCATTGATCCCCGGATTGACGGCGGAAAGCTCAATGAAAAAACATTCAAAGAAGGCAGGAATCTCATTGACCTGATCAAGATCAACGGAGAGGAATACCTTCTCTATAAATCCTTCCCAATCAATGTCGCTATTATTCGCGGAACCACGGCGGACTTGGACGGTAATATCACTATGGAGAAGGAGCCCCTGACCCTGGAATCGTTGTCCTTAGCCATGGCGGCAAAGAATTCCGGCGGTTTTGTGATTGCCCAGGTGGAACGGATAGCGGACCGGGGAACGCTGAACAGCCGTCAGGTGAAGATTCCAGGGATCCTCGTGGATTATATCGTTTTGGCGCCGCCCGAGAATCACTGGCAGACGTTTGCTGAAAGATACAATCCCTCCTTCAGCGGGGAGGTCAAGATTCCCATGCACTCTATTGCGCCGATGGAACTGGGCCCCAGAAAAATTATCGCCCGCCGGGCGGCTTTCGAACTCACGCCCAACAGCATCGTCAATCTCGGCATCGGCATGCCGGAAGGCGTAGCGAGTGTGGCCAATGAAGAAAAAGTCATTGAGTATCTGACCCTGACGACGGAGCCCGGCACCATCGGCGGCATGCCCAACGGAGGGCTGAGCTTCGGGACGGCCACCAACATGGACTGTCTGATCGACCAACCCTACCAATTCGATTTTTATGACGGAGGCGGGTTGGATACGGCCTTTCTCGGCGCGGCGGAGGCGGATGAGGAGGGTAATGTCAATGTCAGCAAGTTCGGGCCGAGGTTCGTCGGCCCCGGCGGATTCATCAACATCAGCCAGAAAGCAAAGAAAGTAGTTTTCGTGGGAACATTCACGGCCGGAGGTCTCCAGGTGTCCATAGACAAGGGGAAACTCCACATCGATCAGGAGGGGAAAGAAAAAAAGTTCATCAAGCAGGTTGAACAAAAAACCTTCAGCGGCCGTTTTGCGGCACAGAATAATAAACCTGTTCTCTTTGTAACGGAGCGATGTGTCTTCAATCTGACTGAAGAGGGAATGGAATTGATCGAGATTGCCCCGGGCATTGACCTGCAAAAGGATATCCTCGACCAGATGGGTTTCCGGCCTGTTATCAAGGGAACACCGAAGCTGATGGATGCCCGGATCTTCCGTGTCGAGTCCATGGAGCTGAAGGAGGAACTGTTGAGCAAACCAATGAGGAAGAAACATCTTTTTTGTCAATTTGAAATTTACATCCGTCGAAAAAAATTGGAAAATCAGGTCCTGATTGAGATCGGAACCGTTGCCAAGAAGTAACACGTTCGGCAATTATGGATTTTAAAATCATGACGATTTGTCGATGACTACATGTAATTTTCAATGATGTCCTGCAGTATTATGAAGGCGTACGCGCTACACGACAGCGCCTTTTTGCGGATGAAAATGGGAGAGATTGGAAAAGCGCACCTGGCGCCGTATATTTATGAAAGCCCCGAAGAAGCTCATCAGGCGCTGAAAAATTGTCTATATGGAAGAGAACAGTCTCGAAAATGACTAAAAGAAAGAAGGAGGAGGAGAAATGAAAAACAGAAAATTGGCTTTTATCGTTGTCATAATGATGGTGTGTTCTTTTATATTGGCAGGGTTCAGCTACGCCGCTGAACTGCCCAAAGTAAGATGGACCATGCAGACCACCTGGGAAAGGGCTTGCTGATCCATGATGAGGTAGAAGCTTTTGGCCAAACGTGTCAGTGACATGAGCGGCGGCAATTTTGTTATCAAAGTTCTTCCCGCCGGCGCTATTGTCGGAGCCATGGAGAATATGGATGCGACTTCCAAAGGCACGCTTGATGGCTGGCACAGCTGGACCGGCTATTGGCAGGGCAAGCATCCGTCGGCCAATTTCTTTGCTTCCATTCCCATGCATCTGGAACCGACCATGTATATAACCTGGATGTATCAAGGCGGCGGCAAAGAACTGATGCAAGAAATGTATGATGAAATGAAAATGAACGTCGTCGTCATTCCCGGCGGCTTGACTCATCCGGAATTGCTGGCCATGTCCAACAAGCCCCTGAAGAATGTCAAAGATTTTAAAGGCCTGAAATACAGAACCCCGGGCTGGTGGGCGGAAATTCTTAAATCAAAGGGCGTTTCCGTTACCATGGTACCCGGTGTGGATCTGTACCCCTCGCTGCAAAAAGGTATTATTGATGCCCTGGAATTTTCCTCGCCGATCGTCAACTAAGCAGCAGAATTTCCATGAAGTCACCAAATATGTCGCCGGCCCCGGCATGCATCAGCCGACCTGTTATTTTGAGTTTGGTTTCAATAAAGACAAATATAATGCGCTGCCCCCCGAATACAAAGCAATGATCCAGAATGCCGCCATGGCGATGAATTCGATATGTGGACGAAGGATATCATAATGGGTATCGACACCCTGAAATTTTACAAAAGCAAAGGCCTGAAGTTAACCCGTGTTGACGACGCCGACCAGAGAGAGTTCCGCAAACAGGCTTTGTCTTTTATTGATAAAGAAGTGAAGAAAATCAACAGACCCCATACGACCAAAACATGGGCTTCCGTAAATAAATTGTGGAAGGAATTTTCCGACTATGAGCATTTTATGGTGCCCGTTCGCAAGTAAGTTTGTTTTCTTATGCCTAATGCCACTCTTTTCCCGCGTTGCCCGGTCGGAACTTTTGTTTCCGGCCGGGCGCGTGGCTGAAGAGGCCAATGTCCTATTTTAAGGAACGAGAAACTCAGGAGTGTTATGATGAAAACCGTTATTGCCATTATGAAGATTATCAATATGTTCAATGAGAAAATCGCCAGGATTGCTTCTTTTTGCATGCCTTTGATGATTCTCGCGCTTATCTACGAAGTCGTTGCCCGCTATGTCTTCGACGCGCCGACGACCTGGAGCTCGGATGCGACATATTTTCTTTGCAGCCTTGCCCTGTCTTGACCCTGGCCTATACCTGGCAGGTCGGAGGACATGTCAGCGTGGACATGATTCTGGTCAAGTTACCGGTCAAGGTGCAGGCTTTTTTAAATGTATTTTTTATGCTGACCATGTTCTTTTTGTGCTGGTTCCTGATTGTCTGGGCAATGGTGCCCAATGTTATAGAATCCTGGCGGATTCTGGAGAGATCCACAATCGGCTTTTTTCCCCCCATCTATCCTTACAAGACCTGGATACTGATTGGCACCATCATGCTGGTTTTCCAGGGGTTCAATGTGTTCATCTCGGAGCTGTACCGGCTGATTAACGGAAAGGAGCTGAAAATCTCATGAGTATTGAAATGATCACTTTTCTGATGTTGACCATTCTGATCGGGGTCATCATGATGGGTTTCCCGATTGGTTTTTCGCTGGCCGGCGTCGCGACGATTTTCGGCATTATCTTTGTGGGGCCTCAGATCAGCAATGTTTTCATGCTGCGCATGCATGTCGCCTTTTCCGATAGCACTCTGATTGCCATTCCGCTGTTTATTTTTATGGGAATCGTCATCGAAAAATCGGGAATCGCTGCAAGGCTCTTTGATGCCATGTATGTTATGCTGGGAGGATTGCGGGGCGGACTCGCCATGGCCACCGTTGCGGCTTCCACGATCTTTGCGGCGGCAACGGGCGTTGTCGGGGCCACCGTCACCACCATGGGCATCATAGCGATGCCGGCGATGCTGAAATATAAATACGACAAACCTCTGGCCTGCGGCGCCATCTGCGCGGGCGGCGCCCTGGGCATTTTGATTCCGCCCAGCATCATGATTCTGGTCTATGCGCCCACCGCGAATGTTTCCGTCGGCGCTTTGCTGATCGGCGCTTTTCTGCCGGGCTTGATTCTGTCAGGTTTGTATCTTCTTTACATCGGTATTGTATGTTTTATTAAGCCCGAAATGGGACCGGCCATCCATGAAGAACTCCGGGTGCCGTTAGCGAAAAAAATGCAGATGCTCGTCACGTCGGTGTTGCCCGTGTGTATCCTCATTCTGGCCGTTTTAGGCGCAATCTTCTTCGGCGTAGCCGCACCGACGGAAGCAGCCGCTTTTGGCGCCTTTAGCGCCGTCATTCTCGCTGCCGCCTATAAAAAACTGACCTGGCAGGTAATTAAAGATGCGTCATTCTCCACAACGAAGGCATCCGCCATGGTTTACATGGTCTTCATCGGCGCCTCGTTTTTTACGAGCGTTTTCATGCGGCTGGGCTGCGGCGACATCGTTGAGGAGATGGTTCTGGCGCTGCCCTTCGGCAAGTGGGGCGTTATGATTGCGATGTGGACAATTATCGTTATTATGGGATGTTTTCTGGATTGGATCGGCATCGTGATGATTGTCGTGCCGCTCTTTTCACCCATCGCACTCAAGCTCGGCTTTGATCCGATCTGGTTTGCCCTGATGAATATTGTTGTGCTGCAGACGTCATTTTTGACGCCGCCCTTTGCCTATACGATCTTTTACCTCAAAGGCGTGGCGCCTCCCGAGATAACGCTCAATGATATCTATAAGGGGGTTGTGCCGTTTATCCTGCTGATGCTCGTGGCGGTGGCCATATTTGCCATTTTCCCCGACATCTTATTGTGGCCGGTAAGGATGTCCGGTCTTGCGGGTTAAGGCAGAAGAAGAATTTTTAAATTAAACCGGATGAGTTAAACTTAAACCCGGGCAACATGTTTGTTCAATTCACAAAGGAGATAAACATGGGATTTTTGGATAAATTAAAAGGCTTTTTTAAAAGTGACGATACGGAGAACTCCGCCAAACTGCTGATGATTGTTTCGAAAATGATTGCAGACCCAGCAAGCGGAGGCGTGAAGGGACTGGTAAAGTTATTTCAGGACAACGGCTCTGGTGAACAAGTTGCATCGTGGGTGAGCACCGAAGCAAACTTGCCGATTTCAGCCGATCAAATTAAGAAAGTGTTCGGCGGCGGACAACTGGTGCAGGATATCGCAAACGCGCTGGGGATATCCGAAAACGAGGCGGCGGGTAAATTGGCGGCTATGCTGCCCGATGTGATCGATAAGCTGACCATGTATGGACAAATACCCGAAGGCGAGTTGCTGGAGCAGAGATTGAGTATCGTGAAAGGTGATGCCGCCTGGTGATTTTGAACTACGGGTGCTCAGTCTTTCTTGCAGTGGTTTGGCCTGATCAAGAACTCGGGATTGAGACACTTCATCAGTCCAGTCTCAATTCCGACCGAACCGAACAGGTCGCCATTTGATTATAGAGATGCTTGTATATAAGCAGATGCGACTGCTTCCCATGTTGGACGATTTTTTTGCCAGTAGTTTCAGCAACGCCGCGCCCAAAGGCCAGCCGCTCGGCAAGCCATATTACGTGCACATCCGATCTGTTCGGCCTCCAGTACGGCTGTATTCAGCTCCTTGAGCTTATCAGGCATAATGGCATTCATGGCCTGCAGCCTGTTCATAGGAATCGCGGCCATTCCAGATGCTTTCTGATGTATGATAGTTTTATAAGTCATTGACCCCTCTGCGAGAAATAAATAGAACCGTCCCCTTTATTTGCCAAACCGCAATTTGGCCTTTACAAAAGACATCGATCCTGATTAAACTCTCGTTAAGAAGATATGGGGGTGTTATGGCTGGCACAAAATTACCTGAATATGATTATGACGTAATTATTATCGGCGGCGGACCGGCCGGTTTCACTGCCGGTATTTATACCGCCCGGGCCGGACTGCAAACACTGCTCCTGGAAGGAGCATCAACTGTCAGTCAAATAACTATAACGGATTTGATCGAAAACTATCCGGGAATCCCTGATGGCATCAATGGTCTTGATCTCATGGAGCTTTTTAAAAATCAGGCGCTGAAATTCGGTCTGGAAATATTACCCAAAGATACTCTTTCCATATCCCGAAGCGATACAGATCCGGCTTTATGGGTTGTTAATACCGGTGAAAAGGAATTTCGGGCGCTCAGCGTGATCGCGGCCACGGGCGCGCAGTGGCGCAAGCTGGGAGTCCCCGGCGAAACGGAATTTGCCGGCAAGGGCGTTTCTTATTGCGCCACCTGTGACGGGCCCTTCTACCGCAACAGGGATGTTATTGTTGTCGGCGGCGGCGATTCAGCAATTCAGGAAGCTCTCTTTCTGACTCATTTTGCCAGCCGTGTAACCGTCATTCATCGCCGTGACCGGCTGCGGGCGGCCGGAATTTTGCAGAAAAGGGCATTTGCCGAGAAGAAAATTGAGTTTGCCTGGAACGCGACGCTGGCCGAAGTTCTGGGCGCGGATTTCGTCACCGGTGTGAAGATTTCCGATGTCGCCTCCGGAGAAATGAAAACAATTAATGCCGAAGGCGTTTTTATCTTTGTCGGCCGGCTGCCGTATACGAGTATGTTTAATAATATCGTACAGCTGGATAAGGCCGGTTATATCATTACCGATGATGCCATGAAAACTTCCGCCGCCGGGTTTTTTGCCGCCGGCGACTGCCGGGCTAAACTTTTCCGGCAGGTGGTTACGGCCGCCGGTGACGGCGCCAACGCCGCTTTCAGCGCAGAATTGTATATTGGAAATTTAAAAGGCGAAGCTTACTAAATGGACCCATTGATCACCTTCTGGCAAAACCTGCCCGCACAAATCAGTCCGTATCTGTTCAGCATCGGGTCATTTCAGCTGCGCTATTACAGTCTGATGTATATTGTCGCTTTTGCCCTTGTTTATATAATGGTGCGCTATCGGATTAAAGACGAAAAGTATGAATACAAGCCTGAAATCATTCAGGACTATATGGTATGGGCAATGATCGGCGTCATTGTCGGCGGAAGGCTTGGATACGCTTTGTTCTATAACTTCGGCTATTACTGGCAACACCCGCTGGAAATAATTTTACCTTTCGATTTTACCGATGGTGTGAGGTTTATCGGACTTTCCGGCATGTCTTACCATGGCGGCGCCATTGGTGTTGCGGCCGCTTCCGCTTACTTTTGTATCAGAAATAAGATTAATTTCTGGCGCTTTGCCGATCTCTTCGCTCCCGCAGTGCCCTTGGGCTACACGTTCGGCCGGATCGGCAATTTTATCAATGGCGAGCTCTATGGCCGGGTGACCACAGCGCCCTGGGGAATGTACTTCCCGCTTGATCCGACGCAGAAATTACGGCATCCTTCGCAACTTTATGAAGCCTTCCTGGAGGGAATCGTCTTATTCGCTTTGCTCTGGTTAATTCGCAAAAAGAAACGCTTTGACGGATTTCTCCTGGGTATTTATATTTGCGGGTATGGTTTTGTCCGCTTTATTATTGAATTCTTCCGTGAACCGGATTACCAGCTTGGTTTTGTTTTAGGATCTTTAAGCATGGGGCAGGTATTGTGCCTGCTGATGATTGCCTTCGGTCTGGTTATTCTTTTCTGGCGTCAAAGAGCTTCTGCCGAAAAATAGCCGGGCGGTTTAACTTATCAGAGGAAATATTGCCGGCTTTTTGATATTATTTATTCTTGCCTCGCTGATCTTTCCGGGCAAGGCTAATCAGACTGACAGGAAGAATTGTCGAACAACTCCCATGAAAAATAATTTTCTTATCCCTTCACAGGCCCAGATAAAAAAATGGACGCGATTGACCGATAATAAATTCCGCCGGGAAGAGGGATTATTTCCGGCGGAAGGCGTCAAGGTCGTTGCGGAACTGCTAGCCAGCAGCTGGCAGGCTGAAGTAATTCTATTGCTGCCGGAGAAAAGAAAATACTGGGAAAAAATTATGCCCGAAGTCCCAGCTGTTCCATCCTACGAACTGAGCCGCGCCCAATGGCAGAAAATCAGTCAGGATAAAGAACCGGAAGGTATAATGGCTTTAGTTGCCATGCCGCGGGAACCGTCCCTCGCTGACTATTTAATGTCCGCATCCGGCAATATTTTAATTGTTCACGAGATCAGGAATCCGGACAATCTCGGCGCGCTTACGCGCAGTGCCCTGTGGTTTGGCTTTAACAACATCATCTTGAGCGCCGGCTCCGTCGAATATACTCACCCCAAGGCTGTACGGTCTTCCATGGGCAGTTTGTTTCATCTGAATATTATTGCCGATATTGATCTGAAAAAAGCCCTCCCCGAAATAAAAAAATCCCATCATCTGGTCGGCAGCGATGTGCGCCGGGGCATTGCTCCCCATCGGCAGCAAAAAAAGACTGCTCTGCTGCTCGGCAGCGAAAGCCACGGCCTGCCGGATGATTTGCTGGCAATGGTTGATGAACAATGGAGTATTCCCGGCAGCGGCAAAGCGGAATCCCTGAGCTTGCCGCAGGCTGCAGCAATAATGATGTACGAAAGCACAAAAAAGTAAAAACGACCTCGGGCAATACCCCGATTTTCTTCTTCATCAATAGGCCTTTTGTACTAATATTTCTGCTATTTAGAAAGCAATTATTGATAACTATTGCCTTAATAATGCTTATGGCATAATATCCGCACGTATTTACCACCAATTGCAAAGGAGGAAAACATATGTCAAAGTTGGAAAGAAATATGAATGATCTTGTAGAAAAGTTTTTTTTCAAGGAAAACAAGAAAATGGAGGATAAATACCGCGCGATGCAGCAGATGAAGAAAACCAAGGCGGAGCTCGCAGCAGTGTCGGGAATTGATGATGATCTGGTGCTGGAAAAATTCATTGCGCTGGATCTCCGACCGGAAGCTCTCGCCTCGATTTCCCTGGTACCCCTTATTGAGATTGCCTGGGCTGACGGCACGATTGATCAAAAGGAAAAGGAAGCTATCCTTAATGCAATAGGCAAATTCGGCTGGACACCGGATAGTGTCAATTATGAGTTGCTCGATCAGTGGCTGAAGAAAAAGCCGTCCGCATCACTTTTAACGGCCTGGAAGCATTATGTGGACGCGTTATGCCACAAGATGACCAATGAAGAAGTAGCTCATTTTAAGAAAGAAATTATGGAGCATGTTACCGTTGTCGCTGAAGCGGCCGGCGGTTTTCTCGGGTTTGGTAAAATCTCTGCTGAAGAACGAAATATGATTTCTCAACTGGAAAACACCTTTTGCAACAAATAGCGTAGATTAATACAATTGATCGGGAGCCCCCATGCAGGAAATCAACAATATGAAATTTCACAGTTTTAGTGTCGCTGAAGCATTTACCACGCTCGGATCGACACAAGCAGGATTGCCGGAAGAAAAAGCAGCCGCCCTGATTGACCGTGTGGGTTTTAATGAAATTACCGAAACCAAAAAAGAACCGGCCTGGAAGAAGCTTCTGGAACAATTTGCCAATTTGTTGATTTTGATTCTGATAATCGCGTCCATCATCTCTGCTTTGATGGGTGATATCATTGAAGCCATAGCGATTGTCGTCATTGTCCTCCTGGCCGGAATATTGGGTTTCATACAGGAGTATCAGGCCCAGAAGGCGATCGAATCACTGAAGAAAATGGCGGCGCACAAAGCTCTGGTAGTGCGCAATGGCATAGAACACCTGATTGAAGCACGGTTGCTGGTGCCGGGAGATGTTGTTGTTCTGAAAACGGGCGACACGATTCCGGCTGATGCCCGATTGATCGAAGCAGCCAACCTCACTCTTGAGGAAGCGGCGCTTACCGGTGAATCTCAGGGCGTTGTTAAAAATGCCGAAATGACCTTCCCTGAAAATTGTTCGGTGGGCGACCGCCTCAATATGGTGTATGCAGGAACATCGATATCCAACGGGCGCGGCAAGGCACTGATTTGCGCAACCGGTTCGCACACCGAATTCGGCAAAATTGCCGATATGCTTCAGAAAGAACCGGAGAAGAAAACCCCTTTGCAGCAGAATCTCGATGCGCTCGGCAGTCGTATCGGCATCTTTGCCCTGGTAATTGCGGTTTTGATGAGCGCTGCAGGAATATTAAAGGGATACGAACTGGTAAAAATGTTTATCTGGGGCGTTGCTCTAGCGGTGGCAGTTATTCCCGAAGCATTACCGGCGGTAGTGACTATCTCGCTGGCGTTAGGTGTACGCCGTATGGTGAAACGCCGCGCTCTGGTGCGCAAACTTCCGGCAGTGGAGACACTCGGTGCGGTTAATATTATCTGCAGTGACAAAACCGGCACGCTCACCGAAGATCAGATGACGGTGCGGAGGCTCTATGTTGACGGCGCGATTGTATCGGTTACAGGCGCAGGGTATGAACCGGCAGGTGAGCTGAAAGGCAATGGAGCGGCATTTGACACCGGCAATGCGGTGTTTGCACAACTTGTGCACATAGGGTCGCTGTGCAATGATTCTCACCTGGTGAAGAAAGATAAATGGCTCATAACCGGCGATCCCACTGAAGGAGCGCTGGTAGTGCTTGCAGCGAAAGCCGGTTTGAACAGTGATGAACTGCGTGAGCCGTATCATGCGTATTGCAGAGGATCCGTTCAGCTCGGAAAAAAAGCGCATGACCACCTATCACTTGATCAATAATGAGACTTTTGCCTACAGCAAGGGCGCCGGCGAAGTAATGCTCGGCTGCTCAACGCAGATCATGACAGCACAGGGGATCCTTGCGCTCACCGATGCAATGAGAATGAATTTACAGCAAACAATCAGGCAGTTTGCCGAAGATTCCCTGCGCGTGATCGGCCTTGCTTATAAGAAGATAGATTCTTTCTCGAAAGCGCAGCCCGAAGAAGGGATGATATTTGTCGGCTTTGTCGGAATGATCGATCCGCCCCGTCCCGAGGTCTTTGCAGCGATCAGCCGCTGTGAAAACGCCGGCATCCGTCCGGTGATGATCACCGGCGATCACAAGATTACCGCTATTGCCATTGCGCGGGAAATCGGCATATTGAAAGACGGCGCTGCCTATTCCGGCGAAGAGATCGAATCAATGAGTGACGATACTCTTAACCACGTTGTCAACGAGGCCAATGTTTTTGCCCGCATCTCCCCGGCGCATAAGTACCGCATTGTCGAAGCGCTGATGGCGCAGGGCAATATCGTTGCAATGACGGGCGACGGTGTTAACGACGCACCGACTCTGAAGAAAGCCAATATCGGCATTGCCATGGGCATTACCGGAACGGATGTGAGCAAGGAAGCCAGCGATATGATTCTCACGGATGATAATTTTGCTTCCATCGTCTCAGCGGTGGAAGAGGGGCGAACGATATTTGAGAATATTCGAAAATATCTTGTCTATCTGCTCAGTGGAAATATGGGAACGGTGCTTGGGATTGTAATCGCGATGGCTGCCGGTCTTCCTCTGCCGCTGACGGCGGTGCAGATATTATTCATCAATTTTGTCATGGATGGTCTGGTTGCCATTGCCCTGGGTGTTGAAGCGCCGGAACCGGGGATAATGGATAAGAAACCGCGGACAGTTAAGGAAGGCATATTAAATACTGCGGCGTTGTCGGAAATTCTCCTGGTCGGGATATGGATTGCGCTCCTGACAACGGCTGTTTACGCATATGCCCTTCATGCCGGCGCGAGTGATCTAAAAGCAGGGACGCTTTTTTTCACCGCACTGGTATTTGCGCGACTGGTAAACGGCTTTGCCTGCCGTTCCCTGCATCAGAGCCTCTTCCTAATGCATCCATTCTCCAACCGTGCGCTGATTGCCAGTGTACTGATTACTATAACAATGGTGATAGGCATGATTAATCTGCCGGCACTGCAAGCCATATTTGGCCTGACACATCTTGTCAATCATGACTGGCTGCTGGTTACGATTATGCCCATGACGCTCCTGGCATTTACGGAAGCGGTAAAATGGATAATGCGGATAATGGCGAGAGGAAAATAGGCTGCAGAAAGGTTTTCTCACTTCAGAATGACAGAAAAGTGGAAAGAGAAGCAATCTTGATGGTTTTATCCGGACAACTTTGGGACTTTAAATAAATTGAATGAGATGATTATGACTTCTTACATTGAGATAAAAACGACAACGGGATCCCGGGAAGAGGCGATAATAATCGCCCAGCACCTTGTGAGTAAAAAGCTGGCGGCCTGCGTCCAGATATTGGGGCCGATTACCAGTATATACCACTGGCAGGGCAAAATGGAAACCGCCCAGGAATGGCTTTGTCTCATCAAGACGCAGGAGGATTTGTTTGACAAGGCAGAAGCTGTAATTAAGAAACTGCATTCTTATGCAACACCGGAAATTATTGCTGTGCCGATCGTTAAAGGCAGCAAAGAATATCTGAACTGGCTGAAAAATGAAGTTCGATAAATAATAATTTGCCACTAATAATTCTGGCAGGGATGTTTCTGCAAAAAATATTTATAAGGAGATTTTATGTCCGGAAAACAGGAGTTGGAAAAAAAATGCATTAATACAATCCGCTTTCTGGCCGCCGACGCCATTGAGAAAGCCAAATCCGGACATCCCGGCATGCCGCTGGGGGCGGCAGCAGCCGCCTTTACTTTATGGACGAAACATTTAAAACATAACCCGAAAGATCCGCAGTGGCCGGACCGCGACCGCTTTGTTCTTTCTTCCGGCCATGCCTCCATGCTCTTGTATGCGCTTTTGCATCTGACCGGTTACGATCTGCCGCTGGATGAAATAAAAAACTTCCGCCAGTGGGGCAGCCGCACACCCGGGCATCCCGAATATCGACACGTCCCCGGCGTGGAAGTAACCACCGGACCTCTGGGACAGGGCTTGGCCAATGCTGTGGGCATGGCCATTGCTGAGGCTCATCTCGCTGCGCGTTTCAACACGGATGCCGGCAAACCGGTCGATCACTTCACTTACGTCATGGCCGGCGACGGCGATATGATGGAAGGAGTAGCCGCGGAAGCCTGTGCGCTGGCCGGACATTTGCACCTGGGGAAATTGATTGTCCTCTATGATGATAATCAGGTATCGCTTGCCGGCTCCACGGGACTTGCCTTCACGGAGAATATCGAAATGCGCTTCAAGTCTTACGGCTGGCAGGTGCAAAAAGTCGCCGCCGGCAACGATGTCCGGGCCATTGACCGCGCCATAAAAAAAGCCCGAAAAGACAGGGACCGGCCGTCGCTTATTTGCGTGCAGTCGATAATCGGCTTCGGCGCTCCCTGCAAACAGGGAAGCTGCGAAGCTCACGGAGCTCCGCTGGGGGCCGATGAACTCAGAGGAGCCAAGGCCGCTCTCGGCTGGCCTGCCGAACCGGCTTTTTTTATTCCGGAAGATGTCCGCAAGTTTTTCCGCAAAGCGATCAGCCGCGGCAAAAAAGCGCAAAAGCAATGGCAGGAAGAATTTTCCAGCTACCGGCAGCAAGATGCGGCCAAGGCTGCCGAATTTGAGCGCGCTGTTCGTGGTGAACTCCCTGCCGACTGGCAAACCGCACTTGCCGATTTTCCCGCCGGCGCCAATATAGCAACGCGCAAAGCAGGCGAAGCGATAATACAGTCGATCGCCGCCAAAATCCCCGAACTGATCGGGCGGTTCCGCTGATCTTAACCCCTCCACATTTACCTGGCTCAAGGGCCTGGGTGATTTCCAAAGCCCGGCAATTTCCTCCGCGGGCATGCACGGCATGGTCGGAGGTGTTTGGAGCTATCTGGGGCGCAATATTCACTTTGGCGTGAGGGAGCATGCCATGGGTTCAATTGCCGTAGGCCTCGCCCTGCACGGCGGGTTTGTTCCCTATACCGCGACATTCCTTGCTTTTGCCGATTATATGCGTCCTCCGATGCGCCTGGCCGCCTTAATGGGCTTGCGGGTGATATTTGTCTTTACCCACGACAGTCTCGGTGTCGGCGAGGACGGTCCTACCCATCAGCCGATAGAGCAAATCATGAACATGCGCCAGGTTCCCAATCTTACCGTTATCCGGCCGGCAGATGCCAACGAAACGGTCGAAGCGTGGCGAATGGCTTTATCTAATACCGCCGGGCCGACGGTGCTCGTCTTCAGCCGGCAGAATTTACCGGTGCAGGACCGCACCAACTGCGCTCCCGCGGCAAATACTAAGTATGGCGGTTACATCTTATGGGAATCGGCAGCAGATCCGGACATAATACTGATTGCCACCGGTTCGGAGGTGCCCATCACGCTGGATGCGGCGCAGCAGCTGGCCGCGGCCGGCATAAAAGTCCGGGTTGTTTCCATGCCCTGCTGGAATGTTTTTGACCGCCAGCCGCAGGAATACCGCAACAAAGTTCTGCCGCCGCAAATTACTGCCCGTCTGGCGGTAGAAGCCGGAATTGAGCTGGGCTGGGAGCATTATACGGGGCTTTCCGGAAAAATTATCGGCATGGATAGTTTCGGCGCCAGCGCCCCCGGACCGGTGCTGTATGAAAAATTCGGTTTTACGGCAGACCACATCGTAACTGCCGCCAGAGAATTGCTCAATTCCCGGGCATAGGAGAAAGCGATGGCTGTTGCCAACATTGACTTTGCCCTGGGCCGATATGAAGGCGCGGTGCTCCGGACGCTAAAAAACCTGCAGAAAAACAAAATTATTCAGCGCATCAGGAAGCAGGACTATACTGTCTGGAAAACAAAACCGGACGAAATCAGCAATCGCCTGGGCTGGCTTCATGCTCCCGCCAACACACTAAAGCAGCTGCCTTACATTCGCCGAGTAATAGATCCCTTGATCTCCGAAGGTTATAAAAATTGCGTCCTTATGGGCATGGGCGGTTCCAGTCTGGCGGCGGAAGTATTTGCCGGGATATTTGGCCGCAGCGCCGGACATCCGGATTTACAGATCCTGGACACCACCGATCCGGTTACCATCTCCCGGATCGCACAGGAGTTGGATTGGCAGAAAAACTGTCTTTATTGTATCTTCCAAATCGGGCACAACCCTGGAAACAGTTTCGCTGTTTAATTACTTTTATAATTGCGCCCTGCAGAAACTGGGAAAGCGGGCGGGCCGTAATTTCTATAATTATTACCGATCCCGCGAGCCCCCTGGAAGAGCAGGCCCACCGGTTGTCATTGCGGCATGTCTTTTTAAATGACCCGGATATCGGCGGCCGCTATTCGGCGCTCTCCTTTACCGGGATAGTTCCCGCAGCCATCCTGGGCATTGACGTCGAACGCCTCCTGAAAAATGCTGCTGCCAGCGCGGAAAAAGAGGAAAGTCAATTTTTGCAAGGTGAACTGAATTCCAGCGGCAGTGTTTTAGGCGCTGTTTTAGGCACTCTGGCGCAGAAGGGCCGCAACAAGCTCACTTTCGTTTCCCCGCCGTCCTGGATGCCTTTTGGAGGCTGGCTGGAGCAGCTCATTGCCGAGAGCACCGGCAAAGAAGGTAAGGGAATTCTACCCCTCTGTGCAGAACCTTTGCAGGCGCCTGCAGTTTATCATAATGATCGTTTATTTGTTGTTTTCCGCACCGCCGGGAAAGCAAACTCCGCAAAAGTTTCCGCCTTAATTGCCGCCGGTCATCCGGTAATCACTGTTCGGCTGCAAAATAAATTTCAGCTGGCTTCCCAGATGTTTCTCTGGGAAATGGCTACCGCCGTAGCCGGACACATAATGGGCATTAATCCTTTCGATCAGCCGGATGTGGAGGCGACCAAAGTTATCACCCGCCGGATTATTGACCTTGCGCGGAGGGGAAAAGAACGGCCGCGGAAAGAGGCTGCCCCGAAGACAAAAGGATGGAGCGTGGATTGCGGCGCAGCGGCGCAAACCAACGCGGAGGCTTTAACCGGTTTTCTGGCCGGAGCGCAAGGAAAAGATTACGTCTGTCTGCAGGTTTATCTGAGCCCTACGCCGCAGATTGACGCCCGGTTGCGGCAACTGTGTGCGGCAATTCTTCAGAAATATCGGCTTGCGGTGGCCATCGGCTACGGACCGCGCTATCTTCATTCCACGGGCCAGCTCCATAAAGGCGATGCCGGGCAGGGTTTATTTCTTCAACTGACTGCGGATGACCCGATGGACATCGCCATTCCTGATCTCCCGGGCGCTTCCGGCTCCACCCTTACCTTCGGCGCCTTGAAATCAGCGCAGGCCGAAGGGGACAGGCAAGCACTCCTGCAGCTGAATCGCCGGATCATCCGTCTTCATCTGGGCGCCAATGTCAGCGATAATTTAAATTTCCTGATTAAACATCTGCAAAAACATTAACCATTGCCATAATGAATGTTTAAGCAGCAACTAATCCGTACTTTTGCTCGGCATTTTACTTTAGTGCCTGGCACCGCCGGCCGCTCCCGAAGTTATGCCGGCGGGGTATGATTGGATCATCTCCCTGGGTTGTGTGCCGCTGAAAGTTAACAAAGAAATTCTGGGCTTCTGCTACAACAACTTTTGCGGGCCATTAAAAGGCAGGCACTTTATACTTGGGGCAATGCCGTTACATTACTTCCCGGGCGATAACAATCCGCTGCACTTCGGAAGTCCCTTCATAGATGGTGGTAACCCGGGCATCGCGGTAAAGCCGTTCAATCTTGTATTCCTTCATGTAACCATACCCGCCGTGAATCTGCAGTGTGCGATACGCCACCCGGTTGGCCGTCTCGGAGGAAAAAAGCTTGGCCATGGAGGCTTCCTTGGTGAAGGGCAGACCCTGATCTTTCAGCGCTGCGGCATTAACCGTAAGGCCGTGAGCGGCCTCTATTTCCGTTGCCGAGTCGGCAATCATCCATTGAATGGCCTGAAAGGAGTTGATGCTTTTGCCGAATTGCCGGCGGTTTTTGGCATACTGGATGGCTTCGTCCAGACAGGCCCGGGCAATCCCCAAGGACTGCGAGGCAATGCCGATCCGGCCGCTGTCCAGGGCAACCATGGCTATCTTGAAGCCAAAACCTTCTTTCCCCAGCAGGTTGTCTTTAGGAATCCGGCAGTCCTGCAATAATAATTCCACGGTGTTGGAGGCCCGCAACCCCATTTTGTCTTCTTTCCGCCCGATTATTAACCCGGGGGTGCCTTTTTCCAGGATGAAGCCGGAGAGACTGCGGTTGGATTTTTCCTGCCCGGTACGGGCAATCAGGATAATTACATCGGCATAGCCGCCATTGGTGATAAAAACCTTTGTTCCGTTGATCAGGTAGCTGTTCCCTTCATCTATGGCCCGGGTGTTCATTCCTCCCGGGTCGGACCCCGCCCCCGGTTCGGTGATGGCAAAAGCGCCAAGGGCCTGGCCTCCGGCTAAAGGCTTTAAATACTGCTGCTTTTGCTCTTCATTGCCGAATTTGAAAATGGGATCAGAGGATAGGTTGGTAACCGACATGGTCACAGCTGTCGAGGCACAGGAATAGGCTATTTCCTGCAGGGCCAGGGAATAGCTGACTGCGCCGGCGCCGGCGCCATTATATTGGGTCGGTATCATCATGCCGAATAATCCCAGGGCGCCCATTTTTTTTACTGCTGCTGCGGGAAATGTTTCTGTCTGGTCCCAGCTATGGGCATGAGGCTCCAGTTCATTGCGGGCAAAGTCGCGCGCCATCAGGCGGATCATTTCCTGTTCGGATGACAGTTGCAGGGACATGGCCTTTTTCTCCTTATGGTGTGTATATGGTGACCAGGAGCCGGGCTGCTTCCTGGTTGGGGTTGCTTAGTTTATGGTGCAGGCCGGAATTGAAATGGATGCTGTCTCCCTTGCCGAGAACGGTTACGTTGGCCCCGACGGAGATCACCAGTCCTCCCTTCAGGACATAGATGAACTCTTCACCTTCGTGCTTATATTCGACGCCCTGATGTTCCGTGCCGGCATCGATGGTCACCAGGTAGGCGCGCAGACGGCTCCGGGCGCCGGCCTCGGTCAGGGGCGTATATGCGTAAGAGGCAACTCTCTTTTTGTGGCTTTTTGTCCGGGAGGCTGCCGCCTTTTTCCCGTCGGCGGATTCCGCCTCGTCCATGTTGAATTTTAATGTCCGGCTCAGCTGCAAAACCAGGGCAACCGGCGGCACTATGCCGTTGTCTTCGACGCTCTGAAGAACATCAACCGGATAGCCGGTTTCGTGCGCCAGGTCCTGCAGGCTCCAACCCATCTTCTCCCGGGCTTTCTTCACCTTCTCGCCCATCATTGCTCTTGGCTTTCTTCATCTCGGCCATAAAACGCCTCCTTACGGAATCAAGTCTTGTTGTATTCAAATTGGTTCTGCCATAATACACATAAAACCGAACATTGATCGAGGTTAAAGGAACAGAATAACTTTAATAACAGACAGTATAATCCACTGAAAAAAGTTGATCAGCGGATTCAACGCGCCGATGTACAGCAGGCCGATAACGATGAAGAAGCCGTAAGGCTCTATTTTAAAGAGCAATCTGCGCACCGACTCCGATGTGAAACCCATCAGAATTTTTGAACCGTCCAGAGGCGGGATTGGTATCAGATTAAAGGCGGCCAGCATGATGTTGATCCGGGCAAAAAGATATAAGATTTGTTGCGTCATGCCGGACTCATCCGGCGTGATGATCCTGTCGAGAAGAAGGGCGCAGAAAGCACAGATAATGTTGGTAACAATGCCCGCGGAAGAAACGAGAATCAGCCCCTGACGGCGGTTGGGAATATTTTCCAGATTAACGGGCACAGGCTTTGCCCAGCCGAAGCCGAAAACCAGCAGCATCAAACTGCCGATCGGATCAAGATGTTTGATCGGGTTGAGCGTCAGACGCCCCATCCATTTAGCGGTGTTATCGCCTAGTTTATAGGCTACCCAGCCGTGGGCCAATTCATGGAAAATAACAGAATACAAAAGAAGCACCGACAAGATCAGAAATGATGCCGGATCTTTCAGCAACAAATTCAGCAGTCCCATAATCAATTTCCTTTAAATTACACAGAAAGACTCCGCTTGCCGCCGCACAATCAAGGGATTGTGTGACCGCCGTCAACGATTATCTCCGCCCCGGTCATAAAGGCGGGACATGTTGCCAGGTATATGGCGGTGGATTTTAATTCTTCCACATCACCCACCCTGTTCAGCGGAATCATTTTTTTAATGAGGTTTTTGCCTGCATCCGTTTGGAAAAAATCAATATTAAAAGGGGTTAAAAAATAGCCGGGCAGCAGAACATTGACCTGGATATTGTGCCGGGTCATCTCCAGGGCCATCGTCCGGGTCAACATTATAACAGCTGCTTTGCTTGCCGAGTAGCCGGCCATACTGCGCGCCGCAAGTTTGCCCGCAATTGATGCTATATTGATTATCTTTCCCGATTTGCGCGTTATCATGAACTGGGCCACTGCCCGGGAAACAAGAAATGTGCCCCGAAAATCCACGTTCATCACATCGTCCAGATCCTGATCCGTCATTTCAATAACCGGTCTCTGATTGCCCGGAATGCCGGCACAGTTGACCAGGATGTCTATCTTGCCAAATTCATCAACAACTTCCTGAACAACTTTGTTGACGATTGCGGAATCAATGACATCCATCGCCTTTCCTGCCGCCCGGACACCAAATTTATCAGCCAGTTCGCCGGCGGCGGTCTGGCAGCCGGCGAGATTCCTTGCCGTGATGATCACATCAGCCCCCGCCTCGGCATAGGCTTCAGCAAACGCCAACCCTATACCGCGATATCCTCCTGTTATTAATGCTGTTTTCCCTTTCAAAGAAAACAATCTTTCCAAGATATCTTTGCTCATTTCATCATCCTTATATTTACTTTCTCTGCACCATAATTACCGGTGGCGCTTAATATCTGTTTTTTACCAAATAGTCCAATCTAATATCAGGAATTACGGTGCAATGGCGGGGAGCAAATACTTTGTCAACGTGTAAAACGCAACAGTTCCTGTGCTTAAAAAATGGCCGTAACCGGCAGCTTTTTCTCCGTCCAAAAATCAACGGGCGGTTCCAATCCTGTACCTGCCGGCCCGCAGTTCTTCAACGAGCTCTGCTTCGTCGGCCACTGTCCTCTCCAGGATAGTGACCCATTTGCCGATTTCGTCGATCCGATGAGCATCGCTGCCGGCAACGCCTCTCAGTCCCCGACTGATCGCAACTTCTTCCGCCATTGAGTTTTCCTCTTCATTGAGCCTGCCGTTTCTTATCTCGACGGCATCCACATACTGGAAAATTTTCCGCCGGGCCGCCTGAGTTGCCGTTAGTTTGAGTTGGCCGATCCCGAAAACCTTAAAACCACGCAGGGGATGCGCCGCGATTAGAAAACCGCCTGCTTTGGCAACTTCGAGCTGCAGATCCACCAGCGGGATCACCCCCGGAACATGGCCGGAATAAGCAAAAACAAGTACATCCCCCTGGTCCGTGGTAATTTCGTTGCCCGTGAAAAGGCGGATACCCGACTTTCCCGCCAGTCGGGAAAGCTCCGCCCGATCCCAGAGAACATGATGTTCCGTAAGACAGATGCCGTCCAGCCCCAGGCGGGCAGCCTCGGCCAGAAGCTCCTCCGGCTCGATATGACTGCAGGCGGAGCGCGGTTTGGTGTGGACGTGCAGATCGATAATCATGGTGCAACCACGAGGGAAGAACCTTCCCTTTCCGGATGGTTCTGGAGCCACTCGCCGGCCGTGCCGGGTACGTTCACCGAAGGGTCTTCCCGGAAGCTGCGTTTTAATTCCCGGGTCAGGCGCGCCTGATCGAGGCAACGGCCGCACTCATTGATCAGTTCGGCGAAGTGCTCGCAGCCCTTGCGCCCGACTTCCCGAAACACGCGATCCATCCAGCCTTTTTCTCTCAGGGATATGCCCACGGCATTCTGGAGTAACCCGACGGCCTGCGGGCAAACGGGGGTTGTATAGCGCTTCATCCAGCCCCTGATGGCGATGATGACTCCGTCGGAGATGCGGACATCCATCTCGATCTCCATAGCGTAGATATGATCGTCCTGGATACCGTGGAAGCGAGCCGTGTCATCCTCAGGAAACTCTACCCCAATTAACTGGCTTCGACTGAAAGTGATCATGATTTTCCTCCTTCCAGGTTTAACCCTTTCATGATGGGACTGTCGTCGGCAAAAGCAACACAGCTGCGGGCCAGCCGGGGATTGGCCTTAACCATTTCTTGTACCAGAGCAATTCGCTTCTCCTCCGGGGCATTCTTGTATATTTCGCCCGCTTCGATCCCGGGCAGGGTAAAGTCAAGAATTACGGCATTGCAGCACTCCAGAATCCCTTCAATCAGATCAATATTGCCGCCGGCGCCCAGCAGACCGCGCACAATCTTGCGCAGCCCCGGCCCGATGCGCACACCCACTACTTTCGCCACAGCCGCTCCGGCATCAGCGCCCTGCGGAAAAACGGAACGCCTCACCCGGGCTGCAGCTTCGATGATTTCCAGATCAGGCAGCAGAGAAGGTGAGGTTCATCTCCACGTCCATAAGATCATCGGTAAGCCGCCAATAAACGATGATCGCATCTTCTCCGGCGCCTGGCCTCCACGATTTTGTTGCGCAGAAATGAGACTGTCATATTAATTCGTTCCTTTCTCGCCTGCGGCCTGGCGCCGGGGAATTTCCTGCAGCTCTTTCCAGAGGGCACTGACCTGACTGCGTGTAGCCTCCGGAGTGCCGGAATTGTCGATTACATAGTCGGCGTACCCTTTCTTTTCCTCGATGGAAATCTGGGAACGCACCATGCTTTCAGCCATTGGTCGCCCGATGCCGTCGCGCGCCATCAAGCGCCTGATCTGCTCTTCCTCGGAAACATAGACCAGCAGAATCTTGTCGAACATGAAGTTCATATTGGTCTCAATAAGGAGCGGCACCGATACCTGAATTATGGCCTGCGGGTTTTCCGCCGCATATTTGGCAACAAGCCGGACATACTCCTCACCAATGCGCGGATGGGTAAAGCTTTCCAGTTTTTTGCGCTTTTCCATATCGGCAAAAACGATCGCCCCGAGTTTTTTACGGTCAATCGCGCCGCTTTCGTCCAGAATCTGCTTGCCGAAATAGGACAGGATGTCCTCATAAGCCGGTCGGCCCGGCTCGACGATCATCCGGGCGAGAATGTCGAAATCAATCAGCGGCGCCCCCAGCTCCTCCAGCATCGCCGAAACTGTCGATTTGCCGGTAGAGATGCTGCCCGTAACGCCCAGGAAAATGGTTGATCCCTGTCCGGTGCTCACAAGACCGGAGAGACTGCCGTAGGCGCCGGGAAACGCATCGGCCAGATCGCTCTGGGCGCCGGCATAACTGATAGGATAGCGGATACCCCTCCGGTAAAGGGCTTCCAGGCCGGCGAGCGCTTTGTCCATCTTTGCTGCGGGAATGGCCATGACGAGCTCGTCATCCTGCGTATGCCCGTAGCGGCGTTCACCGTAGCAGGGAATGGTCAGGGAAGGTTTTCCAGTCTGGTGGCAGCGGACAATGGCATCGGCGCAGGAAGATTCGCCCACGCAGAAAAACTCCATCACCTCATAATCCTCAAACTGGAGGGCATTGATCAGGAGAATCATCTGGGCCGGGTTGGCGTAAATAAGCACCATGTCCGGATCGAAAGGGTTGTACACCAGCGGCGCCAGCACAACAGCCTCATAGCTGCCCGGCGGAATGCGGGGAATGGCGTTTTCAAATTTTTTCCCGTCCCGCTTCGTCTTGGACCAGATGATGCTGCGGAAAGTACCGTCTTTCAGGTAATCCGGTATGTCCGTAAGACCGATAATAGAGGTGCACATCGGACTCATCAGATCGCCGGCATCGGCGCCGACGGTCCAATCGAAACTGCGCACAGTATTGAGAAGCTGGCACAAAGTGGAGCGGTGTCCCAGCCTCCGCACAAGCGGAATGGCGTCAAGGGTCTCCTTTTTTTCCAGAAGCTTGAAAGCGATGGGAAAGGCCCGGAGCCGCAGGAGCTGCTCCAGCCGCCGCGTGAGCTTCGACCAGTCGCGGGTTGTGTTCATAAAATTTCCTTAATGTTTATGTTATCGATATTTAGCTAACTCCAGCTTGCCGATCAGGTTCCGGTGGACTTCGTCGGGACCGTCGGCAATCCGGAGCATGCGCGCATTAGCATAAGACCAGGCCAGCGGGAAATCATCCGTAACGCCGCCGCCGCCGTGAGCCTGAATAGCCCAGTCGATCACGCGACAGGCCATGTTCGGCGCCGCTACTTTGATCATGGCTATCTCTTTGCGGGCAACCTTATTGCCGACGGTATCCATCAGATAAGCCGTCTTGAGAACGAGCAGACGAGCCTGGTCGATCATAATCCTCGACTCGGCGATCCTTTCCCTGGTTACTGTCCGCTCGGCTATCGGCTTTCCGAAAGCCACCCGGATCATGGCCCTTTTGCACATGAACTCCAGCGCCCGCTCGGCCAGGCCGATTAACCTCATGCAATGGTGAATGCGTCCGGGCCCCAACCGCCCCTGGGCGATCTCAAAACCGCGCCCCTCGCCCAGCAGAATGTTGGATACGGGCACGCGGACATTTTCAAAGGTCACTTCGCCGGTAACATCCGGGGTTCCCACATAACCCAGAACGGGCAATTTCCTGACCACGGTGATTCCGGCGGAATCCATCGGAACGATAATCATCGATTGCTGGCGATGGCGATCCGGGTTTTGCGGATCAGTTTTGCCCATGAAAATAAATACCCGGCACCGCGGATCCGGTGCACCGGAGGAAAACCATTTGCGGCCGTTGAGAACATATTCATCTCCCTGGCGCACTATGGAACTCATAATATTGGTCGCATCCGATGAAGCAACGTCCGGTTCGGTCATGGCAAAGCAGGAGCGGCTCTCTCCCCGGAGGATTGGTTCGAGCCATGTCTTCCTTTGCTCCGGCGTTCCGTAACGGGCCAGCACTTCCATATTCCCGGTATCCGGTGCAGAACAGTTGAAAACCTCCGGCGACCACATAACCCGTCCCATGATCTCGCATAAAGGAGCGTATTCCATGTTGGTCAGCCCCGCCCCGTATTCCGACTCCGGCAAGAACAGGTTCCAGAGTCCCGCTTCCCTGGCCAGGGGTTTGAGCTCTTCCACGAGCGATCCCGGTTCCCATTGCCGGGATTCGGCAATCTCCCGATAACCGCGCTGCTCGTTGGGGTAAACATGGGCATTCATAAAAGCAGTCAGTTTCGACTCCAACTCCCTGGTTTTTTTTGAATATTCAAATTCCATTTTATTCTCCTGTGAATTAATTGTGCCTGGTTAAGGCTTTCTCCATCTGCATCCTGCCTAATTGTGCATAGCGCGGGGTACGCGCTCCGTATTCGACGGCGCGCCGGTTTGAGGCGCTTCCGTCCAGAGCCCGGGCTTTGATGCCCTGCGACATGGCGGCAATCCGGAAAAAGCTGTAGGCCATGTAGAAATCCCACTCGGCTGGGGGAACCATTTCCCGCCCGCTATTACGGCAGTATTGAGCGACGTACTCCCCTTCGGTGGGAATTCCCAGAGCCCGCAGATCCAGACCTCCCAGCCCCTTGTATTCGCTGTAAGGCACATGCCAGTTCATGCAATGATAGGCAAAATCGGCCAGGGGGTGCCCCAGCGTGGATAATTCCCAGTCGAGTATCGCCGCGATAAGGGGTTTATCGGAATGCAGGATGATGTTGTCCAGGCGATAGTCGCCATGGACGATCGAGGTCTCCTCTCCCGGGGGTATGTTGTGCGGCAACCAATCTATCAGCTGCTCCATATCCTCCATTCTTTCTGTTTCCGCAGCCCGGTACTGTTTGATCCAGCGCCCGATCTGCCGTTCCATGTAATTACCGGTCCGGCCGAAATCGGCAAGTCCCACGTCAATATAATCAACTTTGTGCAACCGGGAGATGACCCTGTTCATATCCCGATAAATTTCCCGGCGGCGGCTGTTTTCCATTCCCGGAAAGGAAGGATCCCAGGCTACGTTGCCGGCCACATAATCCATGATGTAAAACCAGGTGCCGATTACATTGTCATCCTGACAAAGGCAGTATGTCCGGGCAACCGGGACATGGGAATTCCTGAGCGCCGTGATAACGCGGTATTCCCTGTCGACCGCGTGAGCCGAGGGAAGCAGTTTCCCCGGCGGCTTGCGGCGCAGGACATACCGCTTGTTTCCCCCTGTCAGCAAAAACGTTGGATTGGATTGACCTCCCTTGAACTGCTCCACAATCAACGGGCCGGAAAATCCTTCAACATTACCGAGCATATAAGCCTCGAGAGAAGCGGTATCGAAACGATTCTTCTCCTGCACCTCCCCGGTGCCTGTAAAATCTTCGTTCAGAACTTTTATCTCTTTGCTTGCCAATTTATTGTTCTCTCCCTATTGATCCCGATAGTTTGGTTTACGTTGTCTCTTTCCTCTCGGCAGGGAATAGTTTCGCCCCGTGGACTAAGCCACTAGAAGCGGCTAATGGTTAATAAAGGCGGACGAAATGTTATCGTACTCAGAATCAGGAAAGATTTCAATAATTGTTTTTAATACATATTGACATCAATGTTGACATCGTCTTTCTGATCGCATAAACAATATCCTCAGAAGGCAAATCGTCTTCATTGATTTCGACAACCGGGCAAGGCAGCGCAAGATCCTTGTGCAAATTCTGGGTGATTAAGAAATTGGGATTTTCCCAAAGAAACACTTTGATGAAGGAAAATATACCGGATAGAATTCCCGCCAGAGCGGAATGCGAAGAACTCATGGCCAGATATTCCATGCTGCCGAACATAGTTGCGCATTCCCTGCAGGTTATGCGTGTTTCCCTGGCACTTACAGACCATCTGAAAGAAGGTGTGTCTGTCAACAGGGAGCTGGTAGTGGCGGCCGCATTGCTGCACGACATTACCAAGACAAGGTCGCTTACAACAAAAGAGCGTCATGCCGCTTCGGGCGGAGTTCTTTTGAGAGAGATGGGATTCCCGCGAGTGGCCGAGATTGTCGAGCAGCACGTAATCATTCAGAATATGCATCTGGAGGGAAGGCTTCAGGAGCTGGAGATAGTTTACTACGCCGATAAGCGGGTGATGCACGACAAAATAGTGACCATCGACGAAAGGGTGCATGACCTGATCCGGCGATACGCTACCGGAGAGCAGATCCGCAGCCTGATCATCCAAAATAAGGAACAGGCGTTGATGATTGAACGCAAAATTGCCGGTTTTATGAAGATTAGCATCCAGGATGCTTTAGCGGTTATTTTACGTAGGAACAACAATAGTCAGTAAGGCTTCTGACTTTTAAACTGAATTTGGATTGAGCCGGCACTTCAAAAATATCTCCTCCCGTAAAAGTTACCCATCCGGCAGCGCCGGGCAACATGACATCGAGATTGCCGGCAAGAATCTCCATAATTTCCTTTTCTGCCGTGCCGAACTCATAATCTCCGGGAAACATGATGCCCAGTGTTTTTTTGGAACCATCCGGAAAAATTACCGTACGGCTGGTAACTTTGCCGTCAAAATATATATTTGCTTTTTTTACAATTGTTACATTCTTGAAATCCATGACAGTTTATTTCCTTCCAACAGTTATAATAATTCAAGTCGTTACTGTTTATCCCCCGCCAACCACTTTGCGCAGTTCGGCAAGCAGGTTATCCTCTACTTCAATCATGCCGGATTCCCGACGCTGTCTGGCCAGTCGATTTTCTCTTTCTCCGGGCACGAATATCTCTTCCACTCCAGGCAGTTTCTTTGTGGATTTAACTTTACTGATAATTTCCGAAACATTACTGATTAGCTTGCCGCGTTCCGTTAAGAGTTCCGGATCAATGGCAAAAATCAAATGCCCCCAGTTGCCCTTGCTGTCACCGATCCCACAGAAGGCGGCGCCAACCAGCGGTCCCGCCAGTATCTCGCCGATCAGAGCGAGGCCTGATCCTTTATAACTTCGGTCAAAGGAACGTATAGCTCCCGCGATGGCTTTTTGCGGATCAGTTGTCGGATTGCCCTGGTTATCATAAGCGAAATCAGCCGGAATGCTTCTGCCTGCAGTCTGGGCTTCGACCAGTCCAAAATAGGAAGTAGCCGCCGTCGACATATCGAGCACGATAGGATCCTGCCCGCTGGGGATAGCGACGGCCAAAGGATTAGTTCCGAATACAGGTTCGTATGATCCATAAACCGCAACCCTCTGCGGTGAGCGGCCGAAAGCAAAACCGATCAGCCCTTCCGCTGCCAAACGGGATGCATAGTAACCTATGGCTCCCGATGATGTATTGGTGTTGAATGTCCCGGCAATGGCAAATCCGCTTTTCTTTGCCTTCTCCTTCACTATTTCTACTGCTCTCCCGACAACCAACATGGCGTGGTTTTTGTTGCCGTTGATCCGCGCAGAAATTGGCGTTTCCTTTTCGATGACGATTTCCCCGGCATTCGGATCCTTGGGGATACCCTTGTCGATCAGCTTTACTACTCCCTGATTGTTGTCACGCAGTTGGGCATAGAGCAGTACATCGGTGATGACCTGAACTTCTTTATCGTTGTAACCGTATTTCTTCACTGCCTTGCGTGTCAGCTCTTCAAGTTCTTTAATCGATATTTTCATAATTCACTCCTAGTAATATCTTGTCCAGTGATAGAACCCCAAAGCAAATTTGGGGTAAATTCTTTTAATTGTTTTGCTTATTACTTGTCAATTATTATCCAGACATATTTTAAATATTTATCACCATCGAATGAATTCAACAAATCATAGTTGACCTGTTTTCCTTTGACAGGCAAAACTACTTGCTTCATACTCCGACTGTCCCAAAGCAATAACCAATCCATTTACAAGGAGAAGCCAATGGAAAAAATGACCAGCAGGATTAAAGAGCTGGCTAAGTGTCTGGGAGCAACCGCCGTAGGTATTTCCAGTCCGGAAACTCTTTCCGGGGGACCTCCTTCAGTGGATTTATCTTATGTGCTGCCGGGGGCAAAATCGGCGGTCAGTTTTTTAGTGCCGCTGAATCAATCCTATATAGAACCGTATCTTCAAAAAAAGGATCGGCGTTCTCATGACTTGGACAATGTTCGAACCAATACACTGGTAAGCGGCATCTCCTTTGAAATTGCCGCTTACCTGACTCAAAAAGGATTCCCATCGGCAGGGCAAACAGCTAATTTAACTTATCGGACCGATACACCGAATGGTCCTTTTGATGAAAAACCACCAGTTTCCCATAGATATCTGGCGGTGCGGTCAGGAATCGGTCATTTCGGTCTTTCTGGTAACGTGATTACCCGGGAGAATGGTGCAGCGGTGATTCTGGGATCGCTGGTCACAACGGCAGCTTTGATTCCCACTGAACCATTGCCGCCGGAAGAAAATTACTGTGATCAATGTCGTCTCTGCATTGCTTCCTGCGCATCAGAATATATGGATCCGGATAAAAAGACAGTCATCCGGATCGGAGATGTCGATTTTTCTTATTCCCTGCATCGTAATCACAGCCGCTGTGACTATGTCTGTGGCGGTTTCACCGGTTTGCACAAATCGGGCAAGTGGTCAACCTGGTCACCGGCCAGGTTTCCCATACCCGAAAAAGACGAGGAGTTTTTTCCCGCCATCGCCGGCGCAGCGGACGCATACAAGAAAAGACCGCGCGAAGAAGGGGGCTTTTTTCATTTTCTGATGCCTGGCAACCGCATCAGTTTTACCTGCGGCAATTGCACACTGATTTGTCATCCGGATAAGGAAACACGCAAACAGAGGCATAAAATGCTGATTCAAAGTGGCGTCGTAGTTCAACATCCCGATGGATCATGCGAAGCAGTTTCACCGAATGAGGCTAAAAAACGGCTTCAAGAGATGCCTCGTGAACGACGGGCGCTGTATGAAAAGGTGTAAAAGTTGTGGGAAAAGCGCTGATGTTTTAAGAATGGGCGTTTTAAGATAATTAATTATTATACAAGTATTTATTAAAGGAGACGAACCATGAAAAATTTCATTGATAAAACCATCAAGCCTTTTTTAGTCATTGCCGGACTGGGTACTTGCACAGCAGGCCTGCTTGTATTCATGCCGCAATTTACCATAGAGAATATGTGGAAATTACCATTTGCTGAAGAATATACCATCTTCATCCAGCACTGGGGCATGGTCGTATTATTGGTAGGTATATTCATGATTATATGTGCATTCAAAGTTGCATGGCGGATGCCCATTCTGATTTTTGCAGCGTTTTCTAAAAGTTTTTATGCTTTCCTTTATTTTTTTTATATCAACCAACCATTTTCCGCAGGTTTCCAGGAGGGAGCCATTATGGATTTAGTTATCGTCATATACTTGCTTTTCTATTTCTGGAAGGGTGACCGCTAATCTTTTGTGAATCATCGTTTTACGCATCTTTCTCATTCCCAATTTTTGATATTCCATCCCCGTTGCAAGGCAATTTTCTTCAGCTTTTTATCAGGAGTAACACAGACAGGTACGCCGACCGATTCCAATACCGGAAGATCAGCCAATGAATCTCCATAATAATAAGCATCCTCCATTTTCAATCCTTTATCTATGCAATATTGACGCGCCCTCATCAGCTTCTCTGATCCATAGCAGTATTTACCCTTTATTTTTCCGCTGAAACGATCGTTAAGAATTTCCAGTTCCGTACAGATAACGTCATCCATCTGCAGTTCAGTCTTGATCTGATCGCAGAAAAACGCGGTTGAGGCGGAAAGTATCACCGTGCGCGCTCCATTGTCCTGATGAAATTTTATCTCCCGGCGGGCGTCGTTACGGATAACTTTTTTAACTTCACGGGCGCAATAGAGGGCTGTTGGCTGCATCATTTCCGCAGTAACACCCCGATACCATTGAAGCCAGCGTGCAATGGCTGCTTCCGCACTCAGAATTCCCAGGCGATAAAGTATATTTAATATTATTCCCTTAAAAATTTCCTTCCTGCCGATAAGCTTGTGCTCAAGGGAACCCTTAAACATTATCTTTCCGCTCGATATATTCAGGATGGTGTGATCAAGATCAAAAAATGCCACGTACACAGTCGTCACTCACTCCGGATTGTTTCTTGGATGGTAATTAATAAACAAAGTTCTCACTATTCAGTCCATGACATATTATTTCTTTTCAAAGGCCAAATGTTATTCGATTTTTTCATATCATGACTTAAGTCCCCTTACAAAAATAAAAAAATGGGGATGTTTTATTTAAATAATTGCGGCCATTCAGTCCAGTCCATTTACACTTGTGTTGAAGATCAAAAAGATCATTCAAATCAAGGTCGACTGCTCTGACCAAATCTGTTTAAGCTCAGGGGTGCAGTCCATATCCCGGAACATTAACATTGAATTTTGTAATTATTTGATATAGTAAATATTAATATAACATTTCTGTTTCCAGCACGTATTTCATTTCTCAATGTGCCTCGGCTCTTAAGGTTCCGTTTTCAGAATGTAAACAGTTACTGATCAATTTTATCCTGCTTTGATTTTACACATACTGAGTCATGCAGCCCCGACAAAGAAGACACATCCGGCAAACGAATAATAGCTGGCCGCAGATCCAGTTTGCCATATCATAAGGAGACTTGAAGAGTGAAGTTAATCGACAAATCAATTTTAGAACCATTGCGCAGATTGAAGAAACACTCCCGGAAAAGCGCTTTCGGAAAAAAGTATATCTACGATGAATTACCTCTACGATCGGAATTGCTGAGTTCCGACCAGATGAAGCAGCACGGCAAAGCCCTGGCCAATGAGCATATATTGACGAAAGAAAAAGCTTCTGAACAGCTTCTGGTACGGCTTTATGAGAACGAAGATCTGCTGGTTGAAACATGCAACCAATTGACAGCCGCGGTCAAAGATAACCGCCCGATAGCACCTGCCGAAGAATGGTTTCTCGATAACTTCTATTTAATTGAAGAACATATTCGCATGGCGAAAAGACACCTGACCAAAGGCTATAGCCGGGAATTGCCGCGTCTGCTGAATGGGCCGTCTGCCGGACTCCCCCGGGTCTATGATATTGTCCTGGAGACGATCTCTCATGGTGATGGCCGGGTGGATATGGAAAGCCTCATTAGTTTTGTTGCAGCCTACCAAACGATAACCAATCTGAAATTGGGCGAATTGTGGGCAATTCCGATTATGCTGCGTCTGGCGCTTATCGAAAATCTGCGACGCATTGGAACGCGAATTATTGCCGGTATTGCCGACAGGGAGCAAGCTGATTATTGGGCTGATCAGATGGCGGATATTGCTCATAGAGACCCCAAAAGTCTCGTTTTGGTCATCGCCGATATGTCACGGTCCGATCAACCAATGGCAAGTTCATTTGTCGCGGAATTTGCTCGTCGTTTGCAGGGACAGAGTCCGGCCTTGGCGTTGCCTCTGACCTGGATTGAACAGCGGCTTTCCGAGTCTCATTTGACGATTGAACAGGTGGTCCGATCCGAGAATCAGCAACAGGCCGCCGATCAGGTATCTGTAAGTAACAGCATTGGCAGTCTCCGGTTTCTGACGGCTATGAACTGGCGTGAATTTGTTGAGACCATGAGTGATGTCGAACAGATACTCCGCGAGGATCCCAGTGCTATCTATATCAAAATGGATTTTACTACCAGAGACCGCTATCGTCACGCCGTGGAAAAGATAGCAAAATACAGCCCCATATCCGAAAGTGAGGTAGCACGTAAAGCAATTGATTTATCCCGGGAAGCCTCATTAAAGTTTAGCAGTGGTGATCGAGAGACACATGTTGGTTTTTATCTGATCGACAAAGGATTACAGGACCTTGAAAAAATGGTTCAGATGCGTCCGCCCGTTTCTGAATTCATTGGTCGAATTATCAGCAAATTTCCGCTGTTCATCTATCTTGGGACAATAATGGTCATCACGTTAATAACTGCTGGCGGCTTACTGCTAAAAGTTCAAACGGATAGTTTTAACAGTTGGCTACTCTTACCAATTGCTATTATTTTTATTCTGGGCGCAAGCAGTCTGGGAGTAGCGCTGACAAACTGGCTGGCCACGCTTTTGGCGCATCCCAATCCACTGCCGCGCATGGACTTTTCCCTGGAAATTCCATCGGAATCAAGCACTCTGGTGGTAATCCCGACTATGCTGACGAGTGCTCAAAACGTGGAAGACCTGATGGAAGCACTGGAGATTCGATATTTAGCAAATCGGGATAATAACCTGCACTTTGGATTACTTACCGATTTTAGCGATGCGCTGGAAGAAAGGACTTCCGCGGACGATGCGCTCCTGCGATTGGCCGAGATGCGGATTGAAGAACTCAATGAGAAGTATCGGGGGGGAAAAGGAGGCACTTTTTTTCTCTTCCATCGTCCACGCCGCTTCAATCCCGAGGAACAAATTTGGATGGGTTATGAGCGTAAGCGCGGGAAAATAACCGAGCTAAATGCCTTTCTGCGCGGTGGTGCCAAAGATTGCTTCTCTCTTATTGTCGGCATCACTGAAATATTATCTAATGTGAGGTATGTAATTACACTGGATACAGATACTCAACTTCCTCGCAATTCCGCACAGCAATTTGTGGGAGCTATGGCCCATCCGCTGAATCGTCCACGTTATGATGAAACACGACAGCGTATTTGTGACGGTTATGGCATTCTTCAACCGCGCATTGCTGAAAGCTTGTCGGGCGACAGCAAGTCATGGTATGTGCGACTATGGGGAGGTGAAACCGGCATTGATCCTTATACGCGCGCTGTTTCTAATATCTACCAGGATGTATTTGGGGAAGGTTCCTATATCGGCAAAGGTATTTATGATGTCGATGCGTTTGAGAAGGCCCTCGGTGGTCGCCTTCCCGAAAACAGGATACTGAGTCACGACCTCATCGAAGGTTGCTATGCGCGTTCAGGTTTACTCTCCGATGTTCAATTATACGAGGAATATCCGTCTCAATACAGCATGGACGTGAACCGACGGCATCGCTGGATTCGCGGAGATTGGCAAATTGCCAGTTGGCTCCGGTCGGTCGTTCCAGCCGCGGGCGGGGGATCTCAGAAAAATAAAATATCCTGGCTTTCCCAGTGGAAGATTTTCGATAACCTCCGCCGCAGTCTGGTTCCTGCCGCTCTGACCATGATGCTAATCATGGGATGGACCATCATGTCTTCTGTTTGGTTGTGTACAATCATGGTGATCGGAATTCTTCTCCTTCCTTCCGTCTGCGAAATAATTCTCGAGCTCTTGCGCAAGCCGGGAGATGTGCTATGGAGCCAACATTTTGTCACTGCCCTGCGTCAGGCCAGAAGGCACTTTTTTCAGACTTTATACACGATTGTTTGTCTTCCTTACGAAGCATTTTTTAGTCTGGATGCGATTATCCGCACTCTCTGGCGGATGCTTGTTACACACAAGCGATTACTGGAGTGGAATCCTTCCTCCACACAGACCAGCCGTAGCAGCAGTAGTTTTGCCGCCTCTTGCCGGTCAATGTGGATAGCCCCTTTACTTTCTGCTGCTCTATTTATTTATCTCATGATGTCGAGACCCGGCGCTCTCAGCGCAGCTTTGTTCATCCTGGTTCTTTGGTTTTTATCTCCTGGAATAGCATGGTGGGTAAGCCGGCCAATTGTTGGGGGCCGTATAAAACTCAAAGATGAGCAAATCATTTTTCTTCGAAAAATGGCCCGCAAAACCTGGGCATTCTTCGAAACATTTGTCGGACCGGATGATAATTGGCTGCCGCCTGATAACTATCAGGAGCATCCAGTTGCCGTAATTGCGCATCGCACATCACCGACAAACATGGGACTGGCATTACTGGCAAATTTATCTGCGTATGATTTTGGTTACATTTCGGCGGGAGAATTAATAGAACGCACAGCCGATGCCTTCCATACTATGGGGAAAATGGAACGCTATCATGGTCACTTCTATAATTGGTATGACACCCAAAGCTTAGAAAGACTGCGGCCTCATTACATATCCACCGTAGATAGCGGTAATCTAAGTGGTCACTTACTAACGTTGAGACAGGGATTTATTGATCTTCCCGATCAGAAGATCTGGGGATCTCAATTATTCAATGGCATCGGCGATACTGTTGCTGTCCTCAGGGACGCTTGCGGGAGCCACAGCTCCAAAACAACTTGCTGATTTTCAAAAATATTTAGCCTCATTAACTGATCCCGGCAAAATGATGCTGAAGCCGGTGCAGTATTGCCTTGATCATCTCGCAAAAACCTCCATCGATCTTGCGGGTGCCTTTAAAGAAAACACCGAAAGTCATATCATGAGATTGGTGAAAGCTCTGGTGCATCAATGTGCCGATACCCTAGAGGAAGCGGCATTTTTATGCCCCTGGATAACACTTAAATACCCTTCGGCCAGAATCGGCGAGTTTTTTGAAACTTTAGAGATTCCCACATTACGGGAATTAACAATATCAGAAACGGAGTTTCTCCAGGCAATCAAAAATATAATCGACATAAATACAACTACCGAAGAGGCAGCCTGGTATGCTGATTTTCTCAGGATGGTCAAGGAAGGCTCTCAGCGTGCAGGAGAAAGAATAGCGACGATCAACCAACTGATAGCGCAGGCAAATGACTTTGCCGATATTGATTACAGCTTCCTTTTCGATAAAAAACGTCAATTGTTGACTATCGGCTATAGCACCGGTGAGCGCCGTCGGGACGCAAGTTACTATGACCTGCTGGCTTCAGAGGCAAGATTTTGCAGTTTCATAGGAATTGCGCAGGGGCATCTACCCCAGGAAAACTGGTTTGCCCTTGGACGCCTGCTGACGAATCCAGGAGGATACCCCGTGCTGCTTTCCTGGGATGGTTCAATGTTTGAATATCTGATGCCGCTTCTGGTGATGCCCAATTATGAAAACACGCTGTTGGATCAGACTTATAAAGCAGCCGTACAGAGGCAGATTGATTATGGAAAAAACAAGGGAGTACCCTGGGGCGTTTCCGAATCTGGTTACAGTACCATCGATGTCCATCTTAACTACCAGTATCGTGCCTTTGGTGTTCCAGGGCTCGGTCTCAAAAGGGGGCTGGCCGATGATCTGGTTGTGGCGCCATACGCTTCAGCTCTGGCGCTAATGGTGGCACCTGAAGAGGCCTGCCTGAATCTGCAACAGCTGGCCAGGGACGGCATGGAAGGGCCATATGGTTTCTATGAGGCGATAGATTACACATCTTCTCGTCTGCCTCCCGGTCAATCGAGTGTTGTGGTCAGATCATTCATGGCTCATCACGAAGGCATGAGTTTACTGGCCCTGGCTTATCTGCTGCTTGATTGTCCGATGCAAAAACGTTTCGAGTCTGATCCGATTTTTCAATCGACCTTGCTCCTGCTCCAGGAACGCATTCCCAAGGCTGTAGCCTTCTATAAGCAAATCACCGAGGATATGACCATTCGCAAAACATCCATCGCTGCGAAGGTTCCGGCGCGTATATACAAAACTCCGCATACACCCATACCGGCGGTTCAATTATTGTCCAATGGAAGATACCATGTGATGCTCACCAATGCCGGAGGTGGATATAGCCGCTTTCAGGACATTGACATTACACGCTGGCGCGAAGACTCGACTCGCGACAATTGGGGAACATTCTGTTACATTCGCGACGTGGCAAACGGAGAGTTTTGGTCAACAGCCTATCAACCAACGCTAAAACGGCCGGAAAGATATGAAGCTATTTTCTCTGACGCGAAGGTAGACTTCAGGCGTCGGGATAATGAAATCAACACACACGCGGAAATAGCCGTATCACCGGAAGATGATATCGAGCTGCGGCGTATACGTATTACAAACCGTTCACGAAAGCGAAGAGAGATAGACGTAACCAGTTACGCGGAAATTGTCATGGCGTTACCCGCAGCCGATGCGCTGCATCCCGCGTTTTCCAATCTTTTTGTGCAGACGGAAATCATCCGTGAGCGTCAGACGATTCTCTGCACAAGAAGGCCCCGTTCAAAAGGTGAACCTTCGCACTGGATGTTTCACCTGATGGCGCTGCGCAAGAAGGAGAGTAAGGAAGTATCCTATGAGACTGATCGTTTAAAGTTTATCGGTCGCGGAAATACTTTGGCTAATCCGCAGGCGATGAACTGGACTGCAGATATTTCACAAAAACTTTCTAATACTGAAGGCTCCGTTCTGGATCCCATTGTATCTATACGTTGCAGCGTTACGCTGGATGCAGGAGAATCGGCAATAATTGATATTGTTTCCGGCATCAGTGAAACTCGGGTTCAAGCGCTGGGACTCGCCGAAAAATATCACGACCATCGTCTTGCCGACCGTGTTTTTAATCTGGCCTGGACTCATAGCCAAGTAGTCTTGCGGCAAATCAATGCTACAGAAGACGACGCACAACTTTATGGGCGCCTGGCAGGTTCCGTAATTTACTGCAATTCATCGCTGCGCGCCGATCCGAAGATCATTATAAGAAACCGCCGCGGTCAAGCTGGCTTATGGGGTTACGCCATTTCCGGAGATTTACCCATTGTGCTTCTTCAGATCGGCGACCAGGCAAATATCGAACTGGTGCGTCAACTCGAACAGGCCCATGCGTATTGGCGTATAAAAGGTCTGGCTGTTGATCTGGTGATCTGGAATGAAGATAATTCAATCTACAGACAATTCCTCCATGACGAAATAAAAGGTATGATTACAGCGGGAACGGAAACAAATGTTATTGACAAACCCGGCGGCATCTTTGTGAGGGCGGGTGATCAGATATCAAATGAAGACAGGATTCTTCTGCAAACTGTTGCCCGTATAGTAATTAAGGACAGTTGGGGAACTCTGGCGCAACAAATCAGCCGCCGTTCTCTTATAGAAGCAGTTGTCCCGCGTTTTAAGCCGACACAAGCTCAACATGCCGAAACTCAGAAGACAAAGGAAAGCACCATACCCACTCTGCTCTTTTTCAATGGACTGGGCGGATTTATACCGAACGGGCGCGAATATGTCATCACGACAAAACCCGGAAGTGTGACGCCGGCTCCCTGGGTCAATGTATTGGCAAACCCTCACTTCGGATCGCTAATTTCGGAAAGCGGCTCTGCTTCAACATGGAGTGAGAATGCCCATGAATTCCGCCTTACACCCTGGCACAATGATCCTGTGAGTGATACGAGCGGAGAGGCCTTTTACATCCGCGATGAAGAAACCGGATATTTCTGGTCTCCAACGCCATTGCCGTGCCGTGGAGCTACACCATATATCAGCCGGCATGGATTTGGTTATAGTGTTTTTGAACATACAGAAGAAGGAATCAGGTCAGAGATGTGGATTTATGTGGCAATAGACTCGCCGATTAGGTTTTCAGTGTTAAAATTGCACAATGAATCAGGTCGTTCCCGCAGTCTATCTGTAACAGGCTACGTAGAGTTGGTTTTGGGTGATTTGCGGTCAAAAACGATAATGCATATTACAACCGAAGTCGATACAGGAAGCGGGGCAATTTTTGTACGTAATCAATACACAACGGAATTTGTCGACCGAATAGCTTTTTTTGATGTAGACGACAAAAATCGAAGCATCACCGGAGATAGAACTGAATTTATCGGGCGCAATGGTGATCTGTCTAACCCGGCGGCAATGACTCGGACAATGCTCTCCGGTAAAGTTGGTGCAGCCTTGGATCCATGCGCCGCCATTCAGGTGAACTTTGAATTGGATGATGGACAGGAACATGAAACAATCTTCAGACTCGGTGTTACGGGAAGGAGAGGCGCCGATGATGCCAGTAACACGGTTAAAAGATTTAGAGGATCAACAATAGCTCAAGGCTTACTGGATGAAGTGCGGAAATACTGGGACAAGGCACTGGGTGCGATACAAATAGAAACTCCTGACAAATCACTTAATGTGTTAACGAATGGCTGGCTATTATATCAAACGTTATCATGCCGTCTTTGGGCTCGTAACGGTTATTACCAGTCAGGCGGCGCTTTCGGTTTCCGTGACCAGTTACAGGACACAATGGCTCTTGTTTATGCCCAACCGGGTCTTGTCCGGCAACACTTGCTCTTATGTGCAAGCCGCCAATTTCAGGATGGAGATGCCCAACATTGGTGGCATCCTCCTTCGGGAAGGGGTGTACGCACACAATGTTCTGATGATTATCTATGGCTACCTTTATCCGTGAGTCGCTATGTTACCACTACCGGGGATTTGAGCATTTTGAGTGAAAACGTCAGATTTGTTGAGGGCCGCCGCCTAAGAGAAGATGAGGATTCCTATTACGACGTACCTGGGGTAACTGATGAAGCAACCAGTTTATATGAACACTGTACGCGAGCCATTAAAAAGGGATTAATATTCGGAAGTCATGGTTTGCCGTTCATCGGCTCAGGCGATTGGAATGATGGTATGAATAAAGTGGGAGAGGGAGGTAAAGGCGAAAGCGTTTGGATGGGATTTTTCCTGTATGAAGTGCTGATAAAGTTTTCTGAAATTGCCAGGATGAAAAGCGACATATCTTTTGCCGAATTATGCAAGAAAGAAGCTGTTCAATTAAGGATAAACATTGAGCGCGATGGCTGGGATGGCAAGTGGTACCGCCGTGCATATTTTGATGATGGTTCTTTATTGGGATCATCAACCAACGCGGAATGCCGAATTGATTCGATTGCGCAAAGCTGGTCTGTTCTCTCAGGCGCCGGAGCTCCTGACAGGATGAAGAGCGCCATGGAAGCAGTAGATCGGCTCCTTGTTCATCGGGAGCAAAACCTGATCCAATTGCTTGACCCGCCCTTTGATAAGTCTGAAATGGAACCAGGCTATATTAAAGGTTATGTGCCCGGTGTGAGAGAAAACGGCGGCCAGTACACTCATGCAGCGATCTGGGCGGCTATGGCTTTTGCGGCCTTACGCGACAATCAGCGCCTCTGGGATCTATTGTCCATGATAAATCCGATAAATCATTCGAGATCTCCCGAAGAGGCAGATGTTTATAAAGTTGAGCCCTATGTTGCTACTTCCGACGTTTATGCCCTCTTTCCGCATGTTGGCCGTGGTGGCTGGACATGGCTTACCGGTTCTGCGGCTTGGATGTACCGTCTGATATTAGAATCACTTCTGGGAATGTCAATTAATATGGACATAATTACTTTTGAGCCCTGCGTTCCCGTGGGGTGGGAGGAGTTCAAAATTCGTTATTTGTTTCAAGAGACCGTCTACCGAATCACTGTGCGACAGACAAAAATGGTTGAAGATGCAATTGCAAGTGTTACAATAGATGGATTCGTAAGACCAGACAGTGTGATTCATCTGATTAATGATCATCAGGAACATTTGGTCGAAGTGAGAATACCGGCCGCGAGTGCGGAGTGAAGCATATAGAAATGGTATCGTTCAAGAACGATATGAGGTTTGGTGCATCCTTGACATAAAAGATCACATATTCTATAGTTTCTCTCACAAAAAGGAAGTTTTTATCAAAATTAAAATCACAAGGAGAAAACTATGGCCATTCTTTTTGACAAAATTAAAAAAGATGTGAAGAAGGGAATCGAAGAAGGGATTGCGGTCGTAAAAGAGGGGGCAAGTGTCGTATCCGGGAAAATGGCTGAACTCACAGCCGAAGGCAAAAGACAATATAAGATGTTTGATCTAAAATGGAAGATACAAAGTCAAATGACCGAGCTGGGGGGGAAGGCTTATGATTTACTTGACAGCAAGAAAAGTCCGGCTGCTGACAGCAAGGTAAAAGCCGTTTTTGTAAAGATAAAAAAACTCGAAGAGCAGTTACGTAAGCTAGAAGTGGGCAAAGAGACAAAAGCTGCCACTCCCAAAAAGCCTGTAACTAAGGCAAAAACGATCTCAAAAAAAATCGCCCAGGCGCCAGCAAAAAAGACGGCGACAAAAACAGCCAAAAAGGTTTTAGCTAAAAAGTAAGTTCCCAATTGTAGCAAGGGGAATATTGCTCCTCGCTTACACTTAAACTCTATTTCCCTGCCCCAAAAAAAGAAACGGAGCAGTGAATTCAGTTATTTGTGGTGGGGCTAATTACTATCCCGATCTTATTGAATGCCGTTGGAAATAAAGTATGCCGGTAACCGAGGAATGAATCTCTTAATAATTTATTTTATGATAAAAAATATTTTTTGCCAACTCCGCAGTTAAAATATAAAGGACAATAATGATCCCCAGTATCATGAGAAACGACATGGGCAGAGGCACAAAACCAAATATCTTCGCAAATGGCATAAAAGGAAAGATCAGTGCAGCAACAACAATAGCAATTGTGGCGATAAGCAGATACTTCCCCGGCCGGCTCTTGAAGAAGGGCCTTCTGCTGCGAATGACCAGTACAATAATCGATGCGGAAATGACAGATTCCATGAACCATCCTGTTCTGAATTGAGCCGGTGAAGCGTGAAGGATGAACAACAAAACGCCAAAAGTTAGATAATCAAAAACCGAACTGATCAAACCGAAAGTGAGCATGAATTTTTTAATAAAAGAAATATTCCACCGTTTTGGTTGATTGACCATCTCGGCATCTGTCCGATCCGTGGCAATGGTCATTTCCGGAAAATCAGTCATCAGATTCGTCAGCAGAATTTGCTTGGGCAATAAAGGAAGAAAAGACAGAAAAAGAGAAGCACCGGCCATGCTGAACATGTTTCCGAAATTAGCGCTGGTCGCCATAAAGACATATTTCATGGTATTGGCAAGTGTCGTCCTGCCTTGATGGACCCCTTGCACAAGCACCTCCAGATTCTTTTCCAGAAGCACGATATCGGCCGATTCTTTGGCCACATCCACCGCCGTATCAACAGAAATGCTCACATCCGAGGCATGGAGGGCAGAAACATCATTGATGCCGTCTCCGATATATCCCACAACATGTCCGGCTTTCCTGAGCGCAAGATAATGCGTTCTTTTTGATTGGGCTCCACTTCTGCGAAGATGTCCGTTTGGGTTACTTTCTGCAATAGAGCGGCATCACTTATTTCACGCAGTTCGGGGCCGGTGAGGATTCTTGGCATCAAGCATTCCCACGTCCTGACTTATCTTAGCGGCAACGAGGCGGTTATCTCCGGTGATGACTTTCAGCGAAACGCCAAGTTGCTTGAGGCGTTCGATCGTTTCCAAAACTCCTTTTTTGGGAGGATCGAAGAAAAGAAGGAAGCCGAGAAAAGTCATGTCTCGCTCGGAATCTTTATTGATGACGGACCCCGTGCCCATATCCCGCATGGCCACCCCCAGCACGCGGAATCCCTGGTTGCTGAGATCACCGAACTTCTGCTGGATCATTTGCGCCACTGTGCTTGTGTCTATCTTATCCCCGACATTGTTCTCTGCAAAAGGACAGACAGCAAGTACATTCGAGAGCGCCCCCTTCGTCACCATTAAATGCCGGCCATCCTTTTTGATCAGGATACTCAACCGCTTGCGGATAAAATCATAGGGGACCTCGTCAACTTTTTCATATCCGGAAATATCCTGCTCTTTATAAGACCGGATCGCTTCGTCGATAGGATTGGAAAAGCCTTTTTCATAGAAGGAATTCAGATAGGCATGAAGGAAAACCCGATCACTGGGATTGCCGTTGATGTCTATAGCTGAATGCAGGCGAACGGTTCCTTCTGTGAGAGTACCTGTCTTGTCTGAACATAGAACGTCCATACTCCCGAAGTTTTCTATGGAGGCAAGCCGCTTTACAATGACCTTTTGCGCTGCCATTATTTTGGCGCCGTGGGCCAGATTGATGCTGATAATGGCCGGCAGCAACTGCGGCGTCAGTCCAACAGCGAGGGCCAGAGAAAACAGGAAGGATTCGAGAACGGGCCGATGAAAAAAGACATTGATGGCAAAAACAGCAATGACCAGCAACAGGGTTACTTCGAGCAGTAAATAACCGAACTGCCGGATGCCATGCTCAAATTCGGTCTCCTGGGGTCTCAGTTTCAACTTCTCGGAGATCTTACCGAATTCGGCCTGCTTTCCCGTGAAAATTACAATAGCCGTGGCTGTGCCGCTGATAACATGCGTACCCATAAAAAGACTGTTGGTGCGCTTGGCAAGCGGTGTTTCCGCAGGCAAAAGACCGGCATTTTTCTCGACGGGGAAGCTTTCACCTGTCAGGGTTGCCTCGTCCACAAAAAGGTCTGTGGATTCCAAAATCAGGCTGTCGGCGGGAATCGCATCTCCGGCATTCAATATTACGATGTCACCTGGGACAACATCTTCCAGCACAATATCCTGCTCCCTGCCGTCTCGCAGGACAGTGGTCTTGATCTTGACTATCGCCAGCATCTTTTCCAGAGCATTAACAGCGCCTCTTTCCTGCCAGAACCCCAGCAGGCTGCTGATTAAAACGATGGCAATAATAATAACGGCATCTACCGGGTCATGAAGATAAGCAGAGAGCCCGGCCGCAAAAATCAAGGTCAGGATAATAGGACTTTTGAATTGGGCAATCAGCAGTGCAAAGGTGTCGGAGCGTTTCGGAGGTTTCAGAAGGTTTGGACCAAACTCTATCAGCCGCTCTCTTGCTTCAGCATTGCTTAATCCTTCCTTCTTTGCATTAAGCTGTGCCAATAGATCGGGTTCAATGATAGCCAATATTTAGGTGGCTGCTGGATCATATAGCCTCATGTTAAGGAGACAGACGAACCTTGTCAATTAAAAAAAATAAAAAAGAGACTAAAAGTGAGACACTGTCAGAAAGGATAATTTATTTTGTTGTTGACTTATATTCCTTTAGTATTTCTCGAAGATATTCTTCTGATTTTATGGTCTTCCCATCAGATAACCTGATCATATAAGGTTTGCCGGTAATAGAAGATTTGGAAGCACAAAGCTTTATAAAATCATCAGCAGTTTGGACCACCAAAGCGTTTTGAAATTTCATTCGCAGATGCTGCGCGGCTTCTTTCCCATCATGCTCTGAGCCGTTTCTGATGAATTTTGCTCCTTTTAAATTCTCTACGGATGATATTAAAAATTCGATTTTCTTTTTTTCTATATTATCCTGGGCGCTCACCACTCCGGAAAATAGCGCCAGGATTATAAATGCTGTGACCAGTATCCGGATTAGTTTATGATATTTTTTCAACACTTTCTTGACTATGCTCCGGCTGCAATTGCAAAAGACCGGCAATGCTTGCTTTTGTATTCAATAGCAGGGTAATCTTCTTTAAGAAACTCACTGACCAATTGATCTATCCGTGAGTGACTGTATCCTTTGCCATCCCTGATCATCTGTTTCCTCATTCATAAATGACCTCCTTTCTTATTAACGATGTCCGCCATGGCCTCCGCCCCCGTCGTGGCCTCCACCTCTGTCATGACCTCCACCTCTGTCATGACCTCCGCCTCCCGGACCATACCATGGCCAACATCCTCCGATAGATGCAATCATCACTAAAACAATTACCAACGAAATGATTCTCTTCATAACTTCCTCCTTTGATAAGAACTTGATTTTTACACAATTCCAGCCCGTCCGGGCGCTCTCAATGAGCGGCATTCCCTGCGACAGCCCGGTTTAAATCTGCCGGAACTACGGGCTGTCGCCAGCGCAGCAAGCCACTCAGGGATGAAAAAAGAAAGGCGGGAAAAAGATGCTGATGCCCGGCGGTGGAGGCGGGGCATAAACAACCCTTGGCGGTGGATAATAAACTCTTTCTCTGTGGCCATAGTACCCATAAGGCCGGTAAACAGGCTTGTTATGGCCATAAGCATGCCCTCTTTTCTCGTAACGGCCCCTGTCATGTCTATCGTTATCTTTGCTGAAGGCCGGCGCCACGTTGATACTGACGATCATGGCGGCTAAAATAAACCCCATCATAATTTTGCCCACGATGGATCTTAAATTCACTGTAATTGATGTTTTCATAAAGTCACTCCATTCTTGGATCGATTTCAATCGCCTGTGCGGCGTCAATTTTGAGTATGTAATATTACCGATTATTTCCTCTTTTGTTTTCCGTATTTTCCTGTCCGGAAGACCACATCGGTAATATTCTTCTGCTGATCCGACAGACTGTCATAGAACGCCTCGAAAGGTGGTATTAACTTCTCCAGTTGACTCAGATGGGCTTGAGTAATTTCACTGTGTAATTTCATATGCTCGACAGCGTTCAAGGGTTTAGTGTTCTCCGCCCTGTCCTTGGCTCTTTCCGCGGCAAGGGCATCCATGTCTTTCGCATTTTCCCGCATCACTGCAGTCAGGTTGTTCCATAATTCTTTCTGAGCATCAGTGATATTGAGCGTACCTTGAAGCTGTTTGATCTGGGCCTCCGTATGCTCAACGGCAGAGGTTCTGGCAACTGCCGACGATTTCTTTTTGCCCTGGGCGGCAAAAGAAAGATTGGCATTGGCTAAAAAGATAGCGGATAGAAATGCCACCATCACCAAAACGAGTATAACTGGAAATGCAACCTGGTAAGTCTTCTGTTTCATGATCTGTCTCCTTATAAGTTTATTTTTAGCGCTTTCCGGCGCTAAGCGGTTATCTGCACTCAAAATGATACATTAATTCCTACACCGTAATACTCTGCCCGCAATTTGTAGAACTGGCCGAAGGGGAGATTGCCGTGATAATATTCGCCGAAAAGTTGAACGGCGCGTTTTTCGGTATAAGGGCTGCGGATGTTGATGCCGGCTTTCACATTAACGTCGGTGTTCCAGTCGGTTTCCTCCCAGGAATGGCAAGAGGCGCTGGCGAAAAGGCGCATCGTCGGTTTGAAGACCGGCTCCCTGCTTTGATAATCAACGGCGACCAGGACACTGGAACGTTTAAGGTCGGTGTCGGAGTGGATGATGTAGGAGGGACCGGCGGTGATCTGGAATCCCTTCCATTCCCAGGCGCCGAGCAGTTCAATGGTCTCAAAGCTCAGGTTTATGCGTGTTGCCTTCAGCGACGGATCCTGCGGCTGGAGGAGGAACTCGTCCCCCAGGTGGGAGGACTGGTGGAAGATGCGCGCCCGCATTGACCACGCACCGTTCCGGTAGCTGAGCGGAAAACCGATGATATAGTCGGCGTTGATCAGATCCATGGAACTGGAGCTCATATTGAACTGAGCGAGCACCGCTCCGCTGATACTGAGCTGCCAGGCGTCATCCTTACCCCAGCCGGGACTAGCGCACCAGTCCGAAACTGTCGCCGAAACCGACCGAGCCGACACTGATAGTGTCACCGGGAATATTGAGGCGGAGGTAGGTGACATGGGTGCGGGGCTCCTTGGGATTCGCCATCGGGGCGTAAAACAGCTGGCCCGGAGGAAAGAGAATAGTTTCTTTGACGGCAACCGGCTTGCTATTCTTATCTGACGGCAAGTCGCTAAACCCCAAGATAAAGGGAAAAAACGCCGCCAGGAATATCACTACAAGAAAGTTTCGCATCGCACTACACTCTATATCTTTCCGGACCCCTGTCCTGTGCTCCTGTTTCAAATCAAACGGGCTTCCGCCCCGAAATGACTCTAATTAGCACCATAATAATAGCAATGACGAGAAGAACGTGAATAAAATAGCCCATCGTATAGCCGGTCAGAAGCCCCAGCAGCCACAAAATTATCAGTACCACCGCAATTGTCCACAACATGTGATTCTCCTTTCTGATTGCTCATTCCCCCTGCCGGCTATTGCATGGTCTGATCCGCCGGCAGCGGGAATACAGTCTCTTTGGTTCGGGACGACTACTCGATGGTCATCTTGTTCTTTACACTCTTCACCCCGTTGACGTCGTTGGCATATTTGGCGGCCAGATCTTTTTCGGCTGCGTTTTTCGCTTTGCCGGTCAGTGTAACGACACCACTCTTCGTGGCGACTTTGGTATTAATGCCACTGGTCGAGCGGTGATAGAGCAGCGCCATCTTGACCTGGGCGGTGATGGAAGCATCATCAATCTTTCCGCCGATCGTTTGTGTCTTTTTCGGGGTCTTGGCTATGGTCATCTCGTTTTTTACATCTTTAACCCCTTCCACATCCTTGGCGTATTCGGTCGTCAGATTTTTTTGCGCCTGACTGTTTGCTTCACCGCGCAGGGTCACGATGCCGTCTTTGACATCAACCTGGGTGTCGACGGTGCTCACGCTGCTATGAAACAAGAGGGTGTATCTCACTTTATCACGGATATATGCATCCGAGTTCGTGATGGGGGGTGCACCTTTGATTTCCAGCTTGTTGTCCACACTCTTGACACCGGGGAGGCTTGCTACGGTCTCTTCGGCCATTGATTTGTGGTGGTTATCGGCCACGGTTCCGGTCAAGGTTACAGCGCCGTCACGGGATTCAACCTTGATATCATCACCCTTAAGATAGTTCTGGAACACATACGACTTCTTGGCCGTTGATTCGATGCGGCTGTCCGTTGTTGACGCATACACAGGCATGCTGAGTGCCAGTAAAGCGACAACCGCCACCATCATTCCTGCTACTCTATAGATTGTTTTCATTTGTACTTTCTCCTTATTGTTGTTGTTACTGTTGTAGTATCTACTTCCCCCAGACCTTCTTGACATCGCCGATCTTATCCTGGACTTTACCGGCTATCTTTTCACCGGTGCCTTCAGCTTCCAGGCTGGGATTGTCGCTTATTTTCCCGGCGACCTCCTTGATCTTACCCTTTACCTCGTGAAACTTGCCTTCCAACTTGTCTTGTGTGCTTGATTTCATGATCTTCCTCCTTTAGTCTTATAGTCCTAATTTATATGCTGTTTACCTTCTTTACCTATTTGCCTATCTCTCACTCCCGGCTATTGCATTACCGGACACTTATTAAAGCTCCATACCAATTGCCGGCTGGATTGGATAATCCACACGGTGGATTTGTCCCGACGGCAAACCTTTGGATTTGCCGAACGTTTCGTTTACCTGAATAAGATGATTATCCCTGTCGGCATAAAGGACGCCTCGCGGGGCGGCGTTTAATCCAAACGGCAAATCGCTGTGACGCATCGTCAAGGCCTCGTCGACTTGACGCAAGCTCTTGGAGATGCCGCGCAGCATGCCTTGAATGGCGACGCCCCATTTATATGGAATAAACATGAGAAAGGTATCACACTCTATTTTAAGGCCGTCCTTGGACAAGCCGGTATAATTAATCTGCTTTGTCGTAAAGGCGCCGCGGCAGCCTTCCCGGTATTGTTCCCGGATGAAAGGGCGGCTCTCCGGTGCGATCAGGGTCATGGGATCAAAATTAGAACTGCAGACCTCTTCCGGCGATACGCCAAAAAGTTCGGAAAACCTGTCATTGGCGAATTCAAACTTTCTGTCGAAAACGACATAGATGGCCTCGAGCAAATCCGCCTTTTGCGGGAAGCATCGTTCCGGTTTATCTCCACAATTCTCCGGGGCCCGCCGGGAATTAATTTCCTGCTGCTCCAGTTTGCCAACCCGCATGCGCAAGGCTTCCAGCTCAGCGAGCAGTTCCTTCTTTGTTTTGCTTGTTGCTTTCATTGTTTTCTCCGTTTTCTAATTGCGGATTCCAGCGAATCCCGGTCAACTGTGAGGATTGGAAACCGGATTACAACCCCGGTTTCCAATCCAAAAACACTAAGCGCGCCCTTTCCTGCGACGGGCCACGGTAACCAGACCGGCGAGACCAATGCCCAGAAGGCCGAGAGTGCCCGGCTCCGGAACGGTACGAGGTAACAAACCCTGAGTGAACGAATTTGATATCCCGTTAAGACCTGCCGAATTAACAGTGACGATGTCCTCGATCCAGAGCTTCTTGTACATCCCAATAATATAATCAGGGCCATCCCCTGTGACAGTTCTGTCTAACACGGAGATTACCGCCGAAGCCATCGGTCCAAACCTGTTTCCGAAGAGTGGCAGGAGCTCCCGAGCCGGCGGACTGGTTCATGCCTAGTCCAACACCATTTATGAAATAGTCACTTCCATCAATGACTTCTATAGTGTATTTGATGTCGTAGACCCCATTTTGGTCCCACAAACCACTGAAACTAACGGTGTGGAGATCGATGTATGACAATCCCGTGAAAGTTTGGGTCTTGATGGTGGTGGTCTCGCCCGGCATATCGAGGAACCTATTCACACCTACGTCTTGAAAATCTCCATAGCGCTTGTCTTGCTGCGTATACCCCTCAAGATCAGTAAAACCGTTAGTAAATGCTTCAGTTATGTCGGCCATGGCACTGCCGGCCATCACCAACACCATTAAGGCAACAGCTGCCATCGTTATTTTGCATGTCTTCATAAATTGTCTCCTTATCTCATGTATAAATGTTAAATATTTAGTCAATTATCCCCTGGGTGCACAACCCAATTGCTGCCATTGGCGGGGTTACGACCTTCTTGATCCACAACCTTTAATCCTCCTTTCCGATATTTTATTTTCCCTGCCGGCTAATGCCTCACTTGACCCGCCGGCAGTTGTCATAAAATCTCTTTAGTTCATCAATTCGAACTGCTAGATGGTCATCTTGTTCTTTACACTCTTCACACCGTTTACGTCGTTGGCAAATTTGGCGGCCAGATCCTTTTCGGCTGCGTTGTTGGCCTTGCCGCTCAATGTAACCACACCATTCTTCGTGGTGACCTTGGTTTTGAGAGCACTGGTCGAGCGGTGATAGAGCAGTGTCATCTTGACCTGGGCGGTGATGGAAGAGTCGTCAATCTTTGAGCCTACCGATCGCGTCTTTTTCGCGGTCTTGGTCTACGGTCATCTCATTATTTACGCCTTTAACCCCTTCGACATCCTTGGCGTATTCGGTCGTCAGATCCTTTTGGGCCTGAGTCACGCTTCGCCGCGCAGGGTCACGATTCCGTCTTTGGTGTTAACTTCCGTCAGGGCGCTCACGTTCCGATGAAACAGGAGCATGGTTTTAACTTTCGCAGTGATCCATGCATCCGAGTTTTCAGCGGGGCTTTCACCTTTGATTTCCAGCTTGTTGTCCACGCTCTTGACACCGGGCAGGTCTGCGACGGTCTCTTCGGCCAATGATTTGTGGATTCTTCGGCGACGGTTCCGGTCAAGGTGACAGCGCCATCCCGGGATTGAATTTTGATATCATCACCCTTAAGGTAGGTCTTGAACACATAAGACTTTTTGGCAGATGATTCGATGCGGCTGTCCGTTTTCGACGCATAGACAGGCATGCTGAGCGCTAACAGCGCGACGGCAGCCACCATCATTACTACTAGTCTATAAATTGTTTTCATTTGTCCGTTCTCCTTATTGTTGTTATTCTTGATTAATAGTATCTATTTCCCCCAGACCTTCTTGACCTCACCGATCTTTCCCTGAACTTTGCCGGCTATCTTTTCACCGGTGCCTTCGGCTTCCAGGCTGGGATTATCGCTTACTTTCCCGGCAACCTCCTTAATCTTACCCTTTACTTCGTGAAACTTGCCTTCCACCTTGTCCTGTGTGCCTGATTTCATGATCTTCCTCCTTTAGTATCATCTGGTTTAATGGTTCTGCTTTCTATCCGGTTTATCGTCTTTACCTTCCTGACCTCGCCGTTGCTGCTGGTCGTGCTCTGCCTGGCCTTTACGCGATTGGGGAGCGGCTTCCCGCTGCTGTGGTTTTGAGGCTTCCCGGTGTTGGGGATTGATTGCCTCCCGTTGCTTCGGCTGGACGGCCTCCCGGGCTTGCGGACTAGCCTGTCGTTGCTCTGGCTGGACGGCCTCCCGGACTTGTGGACTTGCCTCCCGCTGCTTAGGCTGTGCGGTCTCCCGGACTTGTGGCTTTGGTTTTTGAACCTGAGTTTGTTTATGTTTCTGAACATCAGGCCTCTGGTGATACTGCTGTTGCCGTTGTTGTCTTAGTTCCTGTCGCTGTTGCTGCGGGCGGGGCTGATAGCTCTGGACGCCCCATGTTCCTTTCCTTTCCCAGTGCCGGTTATTTTGCCAGCCCTTCCAATTCTTTTGCAGTCGCTGGTGAGGAATCCGCTCATAGTTCCAGCGGTGCCCGTACAATTATTATCCCTGTAGTATCCTCTCCAACCGGGATCGACATCAAAATAAAAACGGGGAACATTGTTATAATAAACCCAGCCCCGGTTATAATAATTCGAGCGATACCAGCGGCCTTCCCAGAGACGCCACCACCAGCCATTCCAGAAAAAGATGTCTTCATCAACTTCAGGAGCAACGTAGACATATGTGTCAGGTATCACTATTAACTCCGGTGGCGCGACAAAGACGATGGGCGGTGGCAGAGCAATATGAACGTTGACATCTACTCCAGCCAGCGCCGGAGCAGGGGCTGCAATTACCAGCGCCAAAAGCAATGTTTCCATAATTAACTTTTTCATTTTGTTGCCTCCTCGATACAAAACAGAACCTCTCTTTTCCTCTGTTTTAATGGGACAAGCGGACTTGCCACCCTCGTCGTCCTTAAATGCCGTCTACTCGATCGTCATCTGGTTCTTTACGCTCTTCACACCGTTTATGTCGGTAGCAAGCTTGGTGGCCAGGTCCTTTTCGGCTTCGCTGCCGGCTTGACCATATAATGTGACTTCGCCACTGTTCGTCTTGACTTTGGTTTTTATGGCGCTGGTCGATCGATGATGCAGCAACGACAGCTTGACCTGGGCGGTAATCGAAACATCGTCAATATTTTCACCCGATGGTTTTCTTCATCGAACCATCGGAGACGATCATTAAATTATTTACACCTTTTACCCCTTCGATATCCTTGGCGTATTCAGTTGTCAGATCCTTTTGGGCCTGACTGGAAGCTTCGCCGCGCAGGGTCACGATGCCGTCTTTGACATCAACCGCGGTTGTGGCGACGCTCACGCTGCGATGAAACAAGAGCGTGGCTTTCACTTTTTCACGGAGCCACTCATCCGAGTTTACGGGGGAGGTGTCGCTTTGATTTTCAGTCTGTTGTCCACGCTCTCGACACCGGGTAGTTCTGCAACGGTCACTTCGGCCAGTGACTTGTTGAAGTCATCGGCGACGATACCCCGTCAAGGTGACGGCGCCATCCCGGGACACGATTTTGATATCGTCGCTTTGCAGGAAGGTCACGAACACATACGACTTTTTGGCTGATGATGCGATGCGGTCGTCCATCTGGGAAGCGTGCACGGGCATACTGATCGTCAGCAGAGCCAACGCCGCCATTAGGGATATAAAATATATTGCTTTCAACATATGATCTCCTTTTCTTCCGCATTGTCATTAATGTTCGATTTCATAGTATCCTTCCCTCATCATCAGAATGTTGTTATGGCAGCTCTCATTCTCTTTTTATGAGTTGCGAGCAGTTTCCACCGCACGATAGGAATGTCCTGGAGAAATTCCCACTGGATGTGGTAGATTTCCGATGTTTTGGTGGCACGAGCCTCTAACTGCTGAGCTGCTTCAAACAGAATCAAATCTGCGCCAAAAAAACCGCCGGATCCTATTGTTTCGATAGTTTTGCCGCCGGAATAAATTTCACCTCGCCGTTCTTGAGCAGATACAGGTTATCCGGGACAACGGGCAATTTCGCGCCTGTGGAATAGGAAAAGCACTCCATCTGCTCAGCGATTCCGCTCTTTATCCGGCTGGAAAGCATCTCGCCGAACAGCCATGAGTTCTGCAATAAAATTCTCTTGTCGATATTTTCTTTAAGGTCGTTGAATAAGTTGTTTCGTTTAAGAAACTTCGAATAAAGTTCGCAGGGTATTTTAAGTGTTTTGACAAAGCTGAGAGTGCGATAGGTTCCAGGAGAGGCAAGGCCGAGGATTCCCGACAGTTCCCCGGCTATGAAACCGCTCGCCAGCCTGTTTAAGATATCATGCTCGGATACGATGAATTCCGCCTCACCGGACAGGATTAAAAATATGTATTCGTTTATGATGCCTTGTCCTATCATGATCGTTCCGGGATTGAAGGTTTCGACCGGGCAGTTCAGCAGCATGCGTAATTCATGTTTCGGCGCTTCCGGGAAAAAAGTCTGTAAATTCATGAAGGCGATCGATTTAGTATAATCCTGATCGGAAGAGATCAATACGTCCGCCATCCCGAAGACAGCTGATCCCCCGATTTCTTTCTGTGTATTTGTTAGTTCCAGTGCCGTGTGGCTTAAGAGAATTCTTTTCGTCGTGTCTTCCCGGAAATCTTCCGCATTGCCGTGGATGAGGCCGCCGCCGATGTCGATCTTTTTCAGGTCGGCGGGAGTAAGGTAAATTTTTTTATTTTTATCGCAGTATTCCCGGGAGATGCCATTTCCCGAAGGTTCGTCGGTGACCATGTCTTCCAGCACCTTGAAAGACGTAATGTCGGCCAGGTGAGCGTATGTTTTGTAGCCGTCTTCCCAGAGCGTGCGGAAGAAGAAGATACTTGTTTCCAGCGGATGCGGCGACAGCACGGGCTTGACTTCGAGGCCGTCGATGTTGTTCCAGACATCCAAGGCAAGGTGTTGGATATCGAAATAATTTGAAAAAACTTCTTCTTCATTGTCAGCAGGGAGGATAGTTTTTTCATCACCGAGCTGCTGACAAGCGGGGTTGCGAAATATTTGATCTTATGGTCGGCGCGCATCAGGATGGGCAGGCCGTTGAAGTGGTCATCGTGGGCGTGGGTGTTGAAGACCCCCTCGATCTCGTTGACGCCGATGCCCAGAGCCCTTAAGCTGTGGGTGATGTTGGGCCGGCATCGATCAGATAGATTTTCCCTGGAACGTAAGAATGCTGGCCATGCAGGGACGGTTGATATCCCATCCATCGCCTTCGCCCGAATGGATCACCGAAAAGTACTCCCGGCGGATTCCGTGATGCCGAGCTGGTAGGGCGCTTCATACTCCTCTTTTCCATTCAGGTTGATATCTACAGTGATTGTTTCGTCTTTATATTTGAATTCATAAATGTTTTATTCCTTTTCGCCGGATAAAAACCCCGTTTTTCAGTTCCACGGCCCCATCCCGCACAATCAGTGTTTCGAGCAATTGCTCGGTTTTGTGGATGTTGCCGAAAGCGAACCCGTTTAGGCGCATCATGTCGCGTGCAGCCTCCTTGGGGATTCCCGCCTGCATGATTTCCTCGGCAGAGACCGAGCCGTAGTTCCCGCGGTAAATGTACTCAACCTGCGCGCCGAATCTGATCTTCGCTGCCGACAATGAATGGTTTTTCCCCCGTGTTGTTGGGGTGG
>CAWJQM010000015.1:0-113804 GCA_963845095.1 uncultured delta proteobacterium | reverse complement strand
TAGCGGAGTGTCTCCATTTTTTCAAAAGCAACCAGCAGTCCAATACTTCCCAGTTTCGCCAGAGGAGAATAGACTTTTTTGCCATAGCGAACGTGGCTGGTCACGCAGCCACCGCGCTGAGCCATTCCGTGAACTTCACTCTTTTTAACATCGAGTCCGGCCTCCATCAGTGCCAGGCACATAATATCGCTGGCCCTTAAGGTGCCCTGTCCACCAACACCTGCCAGCAAAATACTTCTCACATCGCTGCTATTCATCATTAATTTGCCTCATTATATGATTGCATTGAATTTACATACTTGCAGGCACAGACCGCAACCGTTGCAGAGGTTTTCGTCTATTACAGATATCCCTTCCCTTTTGGAATCCTCTTTCTCTCCATTTTTTTCCAGGAGATAGGCGGACATCCCAGGCCGAGACATACTTTACAACCGGTACATTTCTCCGGATCAACCTGTAATGGCTTTTGCGGTTTTGCTTTTGCCCGCTTGAATAAAACACAGGGTCTTTTTGAGATTACCACTGACGGACCATCTTTGGTCAGTTCTTCTTTTATGACCGTTCTGGTATTTTTCAGATCATAAGGATCAACGATTCTAATGTTGTTGATACCGAGAGCCGAAACTAGAACTTCCAAATCAAGTCTTACTGCCTCTTGCCCCAAGATAGTGTAACCTGTTCCCGGGTGCTCCTGCATACCGGTCATTGCTGTTGTACTGTTGTCGCATATTATAATGACAGCATTGCTTTTGTTGTAAGCCATATTTAAGAGAGGAGTAATTCCTGAGTGGATAAATGTCGAATCGCCTATCACGCCAACTACCTTACCCTGCCCTTTTGCCTTTAGAGCTTTACTCATGCCATGAGCCATGCCAATGCTCGCCCCCATACAGATACAGGAATGCAATCCCTCTAATGGCTTCATATAAGATAGCGTATAACAGCCAATATCTCCGGTCACAAAAACTTTAAGTTTATTTAAAGTATAAAACAAACCGCGGTGCGGACAACCCGGGCAAAGGTTGGGCGGACGCGGCGGTACACTCTTCACAGCAGCATTGACCGGTTTGTCCTCTTTATTCATTGCATTTTGGATAATCCCGGGATCAAATTCATTTGTATAGGGAAAGATTTCCTTACCGATTACTTTAATACCCATTGCTTTGATTTGATCTTCCAGATATGGGTCCAACTCTTCAATAACATAAATATTTTTAACACGAGCTGCAAAATCGCCAATTAATTTTTTCGGCAACGGATAAACCATGCCTAATTTCAGATACGAGTAATCAGGGAAAACATCTTTAGCATAGTTATAAGGCATTCCTGCCGTTATAATTCCAACATCGGGATTGTTGATCTCCATTTTATTTTCACTGAAACTCTCCGCAAATGCCATTAAATCCTGGGTGCGTTTTTCAACTTCAATACGCCGGACGCGAGCATTTATCGGAACCATGACAAATTTTGCCGCATTATAAGAAATGCCGGTTTTGTCTGTATAAGGTATTGGATCTTCCAAAGAAACTACAGCCTTGGAATGAGAAACCCTTGTCGTCGTGCGCAAAAAAACCGGTGTATCGAATTTTTCGCTGATCTCAAAAGCCAGTTTGACGAATTCTTTTGCTTCCTGCGGATCTGACGGCTCCAGCATCGGAATTTTAGCAGAACTTCGCATAGTTTCGATTGTCTTGTTCGTTTTGTGAACTATGCAGGGAAGGATCATCGGCAGATATGATCACAAGCGCTCTATTCGTTCCGGTGTAACTGACAGTAAAAAGTGGATCTGCTGCAACATTGACTCCAACATGTTTCATGATGGCAGTTGCTTTTTCACCGGCTAAGGCCGCACCTATGGCCACTTCCAGAGCTACTTTCTCGTTGGGTGACCATTCTGCGTAAACACCTTCATATTTGGAAAATTCTTCCATAATTTCCGTGCTCGGAGTGCCGGGATATGCTGCGGCAAATCTGACACCGGCTTCATATAAACCACGGGCAATGGCCTCGTTTCCTGACATTAATATTTTCAAATCTTTAAACCTCCGGATCAATTATTGTTTCTTAGTTAAGAGCTGCAATCTTGCGTTTGATAAAAAGAGTCATAGCAGGATCTGTCGTCTTTTGTAGAGCATTTTGATAATTTTCTAAAGCCTTTTTCTTATTATTCATTTGTTCATATATTCGTGCAATATTGCGATAACCGATAGCTTCGAATCCGCTATTGTTAGTTTTTTGCGCTTGTTCAAAATAATTCAGTGCCGTTGCGAAATCCTTTTTGTTTTCATAGCAGTATCCAAGAGAAGTCATTGCCAGAAACCGAATTCCGGCATTATCCGTTTCCGTCGCCGAAATATAGTTTTTGTAGGCGCCGATAGCATTATCGATATCACCTTGATTATAATAGATATTCCCCAGATTATACCATGCTGTTTTTGCGCTCCAACTGCGGGGGTACTTATCGATCAATTCTTTAAATAATGGAATGCTTTCTTTCGCCGCCTCCGGTTTATCTCCATTTTTAATCATATTATCATGAGCTTTGGCGTATAAGCCGAGTGCCGATGTTTGATAATTGCTCCAGTAAAAGTAAATGCCGATGGCAATTATTATTGCTAACCCTATAGCTGCACCAACTACATAAACGCGTGTCTTGTTTACTGCGATATAATCAGTAAGTCTTTCCATGCTGGATTGAAAAGCATCCGGCCTCTCGAGTTCTTTTTTTGACAATTTTGCGGCCATCTTATTCCCCTTTAATATTATATTTAGCTTTCAGGTCGAGAAGTATCTGCAATATTCTAAGCATTTTTCCTTAAATAAACTGCGCTCATCGCGTCTGTATCAGTAAAAATTACTCTCACCGGCGTTAGATTATGAACCAACGAATGCTCTCCAATCCTGAATAAATTTATCCATGAGCAGGTATCCGGGAGAAATTAGAATACCGCTTTTTTTTGCCGTAATTTCATTATAAGGTTCACCTGACTCTTTATTTTCTTCTTTACGCGAAGATAAGACAGCAAAAGGGCTCGGATCGCCTGAGTGTGTTTTTAAATCCAGTGGTGTGGGGTGATCGCTTAATACCAATACTCTAAAATCGCCGAAGGAGCGTATGTTGTTCAAAATAGTCCCGACGATCTTTTCGTCAAAATTTTCGATAGCCTGAATTTTGCCTTCTGCATTTCCTTCATGTCCCATTTCGTCAGGAGCTTCCAGATGAACAAAAATAAAATCCATGAAATTCAGGGCATCTAAGGCTGCTTTGGCCTTACCTTCATAATTCGTATCAATATAGCCGGTTGCTCCCGGCACACGGATTATTTTTAATCCGGCTATCACTCCAATGCCATTGAGTAAATCAACCGCTGAAATCATTCCACCCTGCAGTCCGTATTTCGAAGTGAGCGGTATAATCTTAGGTTTTTTGCCCTGTCCCCAAAGCCAGATAGAATTAGCGGATTTTTTCCCATGATTCAATCTGGCAATATTAGTCCTGTGATTATTCAATATCTCGGAGGCTTTCTGCATAATTAGATTAATTTCATCAGCATTATCGCCTTGGGGCAAATGCGGCGCAATCAGTTTTCCTGTAATATCATGAGGTGGTATTGTGTTAGGAGCAGTGATGGAGTTGCGCCAGACGAACAAATGCCGATAACCGACTCCCGGATAGAACTGGTATTGAGACGATCCCAGCTGCGTTATTGATGTCCTGAATAATTTCGCTCGATTCTGCAGTGGAAATATGGCCGGCAGTAAAATCGTCCATGAAAGCATCAGCAGTATTTTTGTTGCCGATGGTGACGAGATTGCAGCGATAAGCAACATCATTCGGACCAAGATTTATTCCCATGCTGGCGGCTTCCAGAGGTCCCCGACCAGTGTAGCTTTGCACGGGATCGTAACCTAGAACACTTAAATTGGCGACATCACTGCCTGGATGAAAACCGGCAGGAATTGTATCAACGAGACCAAGCGTACCGCAAGCGGCGATCTCATCCAGATGAGGCGTGAAGGCGCATTGCAGCGGTGTTTTCCCACCAAGTTTAACAGTGGGATAATCCGCCATCCCGTCACCAAGTAAGACTACATATTTCATTGCTAGATTTGCCCCAGAATATCAGTCTATCGTTCCGAACATTTAAAGCAGGTCATCCTCAACGCGGATAATAATGGTCTTGTTCAGAACTATATCTAGTTTATCTATTAATTTCAAAGCTTTACGTACATCCTTTTCTCTGGCCCGATAAGTAGTCATAACAACAGGCACAGCACCCTCTTCCTGTCTTGCCTTTTGGATAACTGTCGCAATACTGATGTTATTATCACCCAGAATACCGGATATCTTGGAAAGAACACCGGGCCTGTCCACGGCCGAAAATCGAAAATAGTATTTTGTTTCGATATTATCTATGGGCATAAGTTTAATATCAGGCATAGTTTCTTCTTTTTGTGTCCGATGGGGGGAACACCCGGCTGCACCTTTCAGAATATTGCGTGCTATGTCTATAATATCGCTGACCACGGCACTGGCAGTTGGCATCATTCCTGCGCCTTGACCATAGAGAAAAACAGGGCCGGAAGCATCGCCGATCAGATGAAATGCATTATAATTCTGGTTCACGTTAGCCAGAAGATGCTGGGAGGGAATCATTGTCGGATGAATTCGTGCTTCCACAACACCATTATGTAAAATAGCAATGGCCAGAAGTTTAATCCGATACCCTAGTTCTTTGGCAAATAACAACATCCTGTTGGCTGATGGCTGAAATCCCTTCGCAAAAAATATCCTTCAGGTGAACTTTGCAGCCATAAGCCAGCGAAAGAATTATGGTGAGCTTATGCGCGGTGTCAATGCCCTCAATATCAAAGGTAGGATCGGATTCGGCATAACCAAGCCTTTGCGCCTCTCTTAGCACAGCTGTGAAATCTTTTCCCTCGTCGGTCATCTTGGTCAAAATGAAATTTGCTGTTCCATTCATAATGCCATAGATAGATTTGATGTTATTGGCAATAAGCGATTCTTTAAGCGTTCTGATTATGGGAATTGTTCCTCCAACAGATGCTTCAAAGCCGATATCCGTCTTGTTTATTTCGGCTGATTTAAAGATTTCGTTGCCGTGTTCTGCCAGGAGAGCCTTATTGGCGGTTACAACATGTTTGCCGTGAGCAATGGCTTCCAGAATGAATGTCCTTGCGGGTTCATAACCACCCATCAATTCGATAACTATATCAATATTATTATCCTGAATTAATTCCCTGGCATCACTGGTCAGGATATTTTTATTCACTTTCACAGATCTCGGTGTTGCTGTATCAATATCGGCGATTTTCTTCAGCACTAACCTGGCGGCAAGCTTTCTCTCAATCAACTTTTCATTGTCCTGCAGAAGCTTAACTACACCACAACCGATAGTTCCAAAACCGATTAGTCCGACATTTATTTTTTTCATTAGTTACACCTGAATCACCCAAGATTTCAGCATTTATTTGACGGCCAGCCGATCAATTCAATGTCATTCTTTATAACAATCAGCATTGTTTTGTCAAACATATATCGGATAACTTGTTATCCTTCGTCCGGAAATGTAAAAAGGGGAGTAAGCGATCAACGCATCCTCCCCTTTTTACATTTATTTACTGGTCGGGGCGAGTGGATTTGAACCACCGGCCCTCTGAACCCCATTCAGATACGCTACCAGACTGCGCCACGCCCCGACATTTTTTAAAGATTTAAAGTGTTGAGGTCATTACCATCATCATAAAACCGTGTCAAGAACAAACGAATATCGGTAATTCGTTTTAAATGATTAAACTATTGTTGAGAATTTTCTATATTAGCGAAGATATAAAAAAACACCTTGAACTAATATAAGCAATCAAGTAGCTTTCAAAGATGGATAATAATTCAGAAGTGCTAAGAAAACAAAATAAAAATATTGTTATTCAGATAATCTTTTCAGTCCTTACTGCTTATTTTCTTTTTGCAGCAACCAATTTAGCAGTTGCCGACATTTTCAAGTATGTTGACGAAGAAGGTGTATTGCATTTAACGAATGTTCCTTCCATTCCTAATGCCAAGTACGTTCTTGTTCTAAAAGAAAAAAGAATTCTTTTCCGTCGTAATATTGATATAAACAAGTTTGATCAACTTATCATCACGGCCTCCAACAAACATAAAATTGATCCCGCTTTAATCAAAGCGGTGATCAAAGCAGAATCAAACTTTAACCATCAAGCAGTTTCGCCTGTAGGCGCCCAAGGACTTATGCAACTGATGCCGGCCACAGCCTCGCAACTGCAAGTTGAGGATGCATTTCATCCGGAAAAAAATATAGAAGGCGGAGTGCGTTACCTCAGATACCTGCTCAATCTTTATCGGGGGAATCTACCTCTAGCGCTTGCTGCTTATAATGCGGGCGAAGGCGCTGTCTCCAAGTACAATAACCAGGTGCCGCCTTATCGGGAAACAAGAAATTATATAAACCGGGTGTTGAGCTTTTACAACTCATTCAGTAAATAGCTTCCTGTTTCTTTTGCAAATATAGATATTGTTTTAACTTGGCCAGCTTCTTTTCCTTTATCCCATCTATTTCCATTATTTCTTCAATATTCCGGAAACGGACTTTTCTATTTCTTAATGTTAAAATATTTTGCGCCGTTTTTTCACCAATGCCGGGAATGAGCAGCAGGTCATCTGCTGTTGCCGTATTCAGATCGATGGGCATGCCCAGCATCAGCCTGCGGGCATTATCAATTCTTGTCCACGAGACTTTTTCCGCTTTGTCAGGAGGTATTATCAATTTCATTCCGTTTTCCAGCATAAAATCTGGTGAACTTCTCCAGTCAAAGCCGCTCAGCTCTAATAATTTATTGGCGCTTGTAGCGGGTGCCGTAAAATAGATACTTTCGCCGACATCAGTAGTCTGAATTGCCACTGTTATCGAATCATTGTATTGGTTGACAAGGATAGGGATTTTGGCATTGAAGAAAAGATTGTTAAAAAAAATAATAAAGGGGATGATCGCTAAAAACAATAATATTACGATTAATCCCCTTATTTGGTTGACAAACATATTCTGTTTCTGAATATCAAGATTTTTTTTCTAAACCAAATGCATCATGGAGTACCATTATAGCGAGTTCCGTATATTTTCTTTGGATAACACAGGAAATCTTAATTTCCGATGTGCTGATCATCATAATATTAATTCCTTCATCGGCGAGCGCTGAAAACATTTTTGCCGCGACGCCGGCATGGCTGGCCATACCAACGCCAATTATTGATACTTTGGAAACTTGATCATCCACTTCGAACTTTTTCGCGCCAATTGTTTCTGCCGTCTGTTGGATAATTACTTGCGCTTCTTTCAAATCCTTTTTGGAAACAGTAAAAGTAACGTCGGTAAAACCTTCCAAACTGGCATTTTGGATAATCATATCGACAATGATGTTGTGTTCAGACAATGGCGTAAACAATTTAGCTGCCACACCAGGTCGATCAGGAACATGGACCACGGTGATTTTCGCCTGATCACGATCATAAGTTATGCCCGATAATATTTCTCTTTCCATATCCTTATCCTCCTTAGTTACAAGTGTTCCGCCCTCATCGGTAAATGTTGATTTTACATATACCGGAACATCATATTTTTTAGCCATTTCCACTGAACGCGGCTGTAATACCTTCGCTCCGGTCATTGCCATTTCCAGCATTTCGTCATAAGAAATTTTATGAAGCCGCCGCGCTTTGTTGCAGATATTGGGATCAGTCGTATAAACACCGTCAACGTCGGTATAGATGTCGCACTGATCGGCATTAAGAACCGCCGCTAGAGCGACAGCGCTTGTATCCGAACCACCGCGACCAAGAGTAGTTATATTATTATCTTTATCAACTCCTTGAAATCCGGCAACTACAACAACTGTTCCTTTCTTTAATTCTTTTCTGATCATCTCCGTATCAACACTTAGAATTCGGGCTTTTTTATGTGCATTATCGGTCAGGAACTTGACCTGAAAACCCAGGAATGATTTTGCCCTGTAACCGAGCGAGTTCAAAACCATCGCCAGTAAAGTTACGGTCACTTGTTCACCGGTAGAAATCAAAGCATCATACTCGCGCTCATTCGGCGATTCGGTTGCCTTATGAGCAAGTGCAATCAATCTGTCTGTTTCACCAGACATGGCCGACAAAACGACAACGACTTCATTGCCTGCTCTTTTTTCACGGATTACTTTTGCGGCTACATTTTTTATTTTCTCAATATTTGCAACCGATGTGCCGCCATATTTTTGAACAACCAATGCCATATTTATATTACCCTCCGTTTTTCAAATGAATACAGAATTTATTTAGCTTGTTTTGCGGGCCTTGAATAGTTATTTTTCTTTTATTATCGTCAATATAGTCAAAATTAATGAAAATTGCCGTCTCCGGGATCAGATGGGTAATCTTTTCCGCCCATTCAATAACTACCACTCCGGATCCTGCAAAATATTCTTCATATCCTAAGTCTTCCATCTCCGAATAATCATTAAGACGGTAAACATCAAAATGATACAATTTACATTTTGCGGGATATTCATTAATGAGAGTAAACGTTGGACTGGTGATTTGATAATTATCACTTACTCCTAATCCCCGGGCCAAACCACCGGTAAAGCAAGTCTTACCGGAACCAAGTTCACCTGATAATGCAACGATATCTCCTTCTTCTAATTTCTCTCCAATTTCGCGGGCAAAGGCGAATGTTTCCTTTGCACTGCTTGTTATTGTGGAAATTGATCTTTTATGTTCCATAAAATTGCGAAATATTTAACACTTTATTTATTTTTTTTCCAACAAAACAATAGCACTGGCATAACTTTTTGTATGCGTTAAACTTAAATGCACTTTTACAATTTTTCTTTTTTCAATTTGTGCTTTGGCCTCACCCCGCAATACCAGGTCGGGCTTGCCTTGTTTATCATTCACAACTTCGATTTCCTTTAATTTTACGCCCCTCCCCAAGCCGACGCCTAAAGCTTTAACAAATGATTCTTTTGCTGCAAACCGGGCGCCATAATTGACTGCTGCCTGCGAGTGCTTTTCACAATAACTTATTTCACCGTCGGAAAAAACACGCTGGAGAAATTTAGAACCCCACTTGGCGATAATCCTGGCCAAACGATCATTCTCCACCAAATCAATTCCAATTCCACAGATCATTTTTCCTCTTTTTCATGAACGGAGGATTGCATCCGTAACCGCCGCAATTTTTTTCATATGGGCGACATCATGGACTCGAATAATATGACACCCATTTATTATTGACGCAGCAATTGTAGCTGCTGTCCCTTCAATTCGCTCCTGCGGTTCACCACCTGTTATTTTACCAATAAAGGTTTTGCGTGATGTTCCGATCATTATCGGTAGTCCCAGAGTTCTTAATTCACCAAGATTGTTGATTATCCGGAAATTATCTTCTGGAGTTTTTCCAAAACCAATTCCCGGATCAATGACCAAAGATTCTTTTTCTATTCCTGCAAATATCGCCTTTTCAATGCTGTTGCGAAGAAAAGTTATTATCTCACCCATTAAGTTGCTGTAAGTTAAGTTCCCGTTCTGCATATTTAGCGGTTTGCCCCGCATGTGCATTATTATAATTGCAGCCCTTCCCTTTTTCACAATTTGCGATCATTTTCTTATCGTGATGGAACGCACTTATATCATTGACAATTTCCGCGCCGGCCGCAATCGCTTCTCTGGCCACAGCGGCTTTGTTCGTATCAATGGAAATCGGCACATTTGACTGACTGCTAATGCGGCTGATCACAGGGATAACTCTTTTCAATTCCTCCTTCGCGGAAACAGGTGAAGCGCCGGGACGAGTGGATTCTCCGCCAATGTCGATAATATCTGCTCCATGTTCAATCATTTGCAATCCATATTCAATTGCTTTTTGCTGGCTGTAATAAAGGCCGCCGTCGGAAAAGGAGTCGGGAGTCACGTTCAAAATACCCATTATTTGGGTTTTTCTCCCCAGGTGAATTTCCCGCCGCGAAGTTTTCAAAATAAATTCTCGTTTTGCAGCATTATCAACAATTTGCAAAAGATCCTGAGAGATTTGCTGCAGTCCGAAAGGCTGTTTCGCGATTTTCCCGGCCAAAGCCTTAATTTGCTTAATTGTTCCCATGATTAAAATATCTGTAGCGGAAACACTGTTGCCGACACTTCCCCGGGCCACCGCGGCATCTCCACCCACAGAAAGCATTTCCTGTTTGATGATGTTGGCAATTTTACATGGTTTATTTTCCAGCAGGATATTGAGATTCATTGTTTTGGGCAACATGGCGTCGATCCCGTAAGGATCCACGCCGATTTTCTTAAAAATTGTTGCTGCCTGAGCTGAATCTCTGATGGTAATGATTTTCACACGAATATCTCGAATTCAATGTTTTTCACGGATAAATCTGACCCAGAGGCAAATTAATGTGACACGCCGTCTTCTATGGGCGTAGGTTTGGGCAGCGCATCACCGATCAGAGCATCGATTTCCGCACCGTTTAATACTTCCTTCTCGAGAAGTTCCTCTGCTATTTTTTTCAGAATATCTATATGTCCATTCAGAAGGTTTTTTGCTTTTTCGTAATTTCGCATAACTAAAGACATAACTTCGGCATCGATATTTTTTGCGGTTTCTTCGCTATAATCCTTGTGAGTCGCAAATTCTCTGCCTAGGAATATTTGCTCTTCTTTTTTCCCGTAGCTCAAAGGACCCATTTTTTCGCTCATTCCCCATTCGCAAACCATTTTGCGGGCAAGATTGGTTGCCCGTTCGATGTCATTACCCGCACCTGTTGTAAAATCATGCAGGACTATTTCTTCCGCAGCCCGGCCGCCTAAGAGTATTGCGATGTTTTTGTCTAAATATTCCCGGGGATAAGTATGTTTTTCGTCAATCGGCAATTGCTGGGTCAATCCTAAAGCTCGTCCTCGTGGTATAATCGTCACTTTGTGTATCGGATCAGTGCCCGTCATCAACCGGGCGACTAAAGCATGGCCTGTTTCATGGTAGGCTGTGTTGCGTTTTTCCAGGTCACTGATAACCATGCTCCTTCTTTCCGTACCCATCAAAATTTTATCTTTAGCAAATTCAAAATCGCTCATGTTGACTTTATCTTTGTTTACCCGGGCAGCACAAAGAATCGCTTCATTAACCAGATTTTCAATGTCGGCGCCTGATGTTCCGGGCGTTCCTCTGGCGATAACAGCAAAATCGACATCATCAGCAATGGGCGCTTTACGGGAGTGAACTTTAAAAATCATTTCCCTGCCCTTAACATCCGGCAGCGGCACTATCACCTGGCGGTCAAACCTTCCGGGGCGCAACAAGGCGGGATCAAGAACATCGGGCCTGTTTGTAGCGGAAATGAGGATAACACCTTCATTGGATTCAAAGCCGTCCATTTCCACCAGCAATTGATTGAGTGTCTGCTCTCTTTCATCATGACCACCACCCAGTCCCGCTCCACGATGCCGGCCCACTGCGTCTATCTCATCTATGAATATAATGCAGGGTGCATTTTTCTTCGCCTGGCCAAACAAATCCCTGACACGCGATGCCCCCACTCCGACGAACATTTCCACAAAATCAGAACCGCTGATGCTCAAAAAAGGGACATCGGCTTCGCCGGCAATGGCTCGCGCCAAAAGGGTTTTACCGGTACCGGGAGGGCCGACCAGTAACAAGCCTTTAGGAATCCTGCCGCCGAGTTTCGTGTATTTTTTGGGGTCTTTTAAAAAGTCAATCACTTCTTCTAATTCGGCCTTGGCTTCATCAATGCCGGCAACATCGGCAAAAGTCACCTTTTTAGATTTATCTGTAATCAAACGAGCCCGGCTTTTTCCGAAAGCCATTGCTTTTCCGCCGCCGGATTGCATCTGACGCATAAAGAAAATCCAGACACCAATAAGCAAAAGCATCGGGAACCAGGAAACCAGCAGAGTCATATACCAGGGTGAATCTTCCGGGGGTTTGGCACTGATTTTCACACCCTTTTCCCGAAGCTGAGTGACAACTTTATCATCCTTAGGAGCATAGGTTTTAAAAACATTACCATTTGTCAATTTGCCGGTGATGTTTTCACCCTGAATGGTTACTTCACTGATCTCGCCTTTTTCCAGAAAAGACAGCATTTCACTATAGATTATGTCCTTTTGTGAATTCCTGGGCTGATTAAACAGTTGCCAGACCAGTAAAAAGACCAGCAGGACAGTAAGAACAAGAGCGATATTTTTTTGCAGCTGGTTCAAAATTTTTCTCCTTAAATTTAAGTACGTTAAATTAGCCTTTATAATAATATCTCAATTATCTCAAATAATTTCTAGCTCCAGGACTTTTTTTGTTTCCGGAGTTATTTTCACTTGATCGTTCAAATGCATATTTTCTATCCAGAGGACCGCTTGCTGATCAACCAGCAGCATTATTTCATTACGTTTTTGTTGAGTAATTTTATGATTGATAAAGAATGATTTTAGTTTTTGTCTTCCGGCCATACCCAGTGGTTGAAACCAGTCCCCTTCCCGGCGATTCCGCAAAATCAAGGGAAGTTTAATTTTATCCAGATCGAAGTAATCTTTATTCTGAACAGTGAAGTCAATTTTATCTTTTTTAACTAACCGTAACCGGACATGAATATTTCGTTCCTGAATGAAAACATCACCGGGAATTTTCAGATCATATGAATATTCAATAAGTTTAGCGCACTCCCTTGACCGCTCGAGGACTAGATGCTCATATTCGCGCCGGGCCTCAATTCCGAAGGGAAGGCAAATTTTCCTGCCGGATTCTAAATTGTGGAGCAGATTACCGATAGAATTAATATGCAGGAAAGTAATTCCATTTTTCTGGGAACTGAAATTTTCCAAAAGCTCTTTTAATAATCTCCTTTGAATTGCCAGAGGTAACATGCTTAAATATTCAATATTTAGCAATACTTTATTTTTCTGCATATTAACGCAGGTTGACTTCAATGCTTTGGCAACGCATTCCTTAATAAATATATTCTCCTCACGGATAATTTCCGCCATCTGCGCCAGAGCTTCGTCAATCTTCGGATTATATTCATTTTTCAAATAGGGCAGGAGCTCCAGGCGAATTTTGTTTCGTAAATGAAGTTTGCTTTCATTAGAACTATCCTGCCGGTAGGCAATGCCGGCTTCATCAAGAAAAGCAATGATTTCGTCACGTGATACCTCAATCAGCGGCCGGATATACTTACCGTCACGCAGTGGCACAATTCCTTTTAGTCCTTCCAAACCACTGCCTCTCAGCAGATGAAGCAATACTGTTTCCGACTGGTCCTGCAAATTATGTCCCAGGGCAATCTTGCGGGCATGGTTTCTTCTAGCAACCTCATCTAAAAACTGATATCTCTGCCGGCGGTAAAAATCTTCCGGGGAAAGACCTTTCGGTATTTCTGCTTTATCCATTTTTCGCGAAACAAAAGATATGCCTAACTGTTTTGCCAATCTGCTTGCCTGTCGCTCGTCTTTGTTGGACTCCCGACCCCGCAAACCATGATTAAAATGGGCAATTATCAACTTAACACCCATCGTCGGTGCTATCTGGGCAAGAGAAACCACTAGTGCTGTCGAGTCAGGGCCGCCGGAAAGTGCCAATACCACTCGCTCATTTGTCTCTAATAAGCCGTATTTATTTATAGTTTGTCTAATTTTATCGATCATAATCAACAAAATAATTCACAAATCTCCAAAAGGTTATCGACAATAAAAATCGGCATTAGCGGCCAATAAATCTTCCCTCTTGCCGAGACCGTTTAAATAGATACAACTCAAGATTCCGGAGTTCTTCGCCAATGCTGCATCATTTATTCCGTCTCCGATTATAACAGTTTTTTCTTTTGCCAGACCATATTTTTCCCACAAATAATCCACTAAACGTTTATCCGGTTTTTTATAAGGTAGAGAACCATCACCAATTATCTCCACAAAGTATTGTTCTATGGCCAATCCTTTACTGATGGTTTGAGTAAAATCATACCGCTTATTGGTGAGAATAACTTTTTTTTTGTGCTGATAATATTTCAAAACCTCTTCTGCGCCCGGACAAAGCGCCGCAGTATCCAGGAGATGCTCGCTATAATAACCACTGAATATTTTGATTGCTTCCGGATAATAATCAAGATGATCACGCCCTAATGCCCTTTCCATCAATTTCTTTACGCCATCACCGACAAAAGAAATAATTTCAGCTTCTCCTTTGGGTCTGAAGCCTAGTTTTTCCAGGGTGTAATTAACTGCGGCAACCAGATCAGTGCCCGTAGAAACCAGCGTTCCGTCAAAATCAAATATTAGCAGATCAACTTCTTTCATGACCTCTCCCTGTGTGTATATTATACCGCCAAGCAATTAATAAAAACAAGATTGTTTCTGAAATACTTTAACTTGAATATTTCCTGCCAAAAGCGGCAAAATAAACTGTCAATTGGGGGCTTTTCCTCTTTTTACCTTGACATGTCCTGATTACCCCTCTTATAGTCCGTATTCAATTAGCAATAGGGAGCAGCGGCAAATGTCAGACAAACAAACTCTCCAAGAACATCTCCTTGATCATCTGGTGATCGGCGACGGAGCTATGGCCAGCTGGCTTTTCCAGAAAGGGATTCCCATCGGTCTTTGCTGCGCGGAACTGAATCTTTCCAGACCGGATCTTATCGTCGACACCCATCGGGAATACTACGCAGCAGGCGCCAGGCTGATCGAGACCAACACTTTTGGGGCTAACCGCGATGCCCTTTCCCGCCACGGCCTGGAAGACCGTGTTTATCGAATCAACTGGAAAGCGGCCGGCCTGGCCAGAGAAGCGACAGGACCGGATGCCTGGGTCATGGGCAGCATGACCGCGATCAGCTCTGGCCGTGTGCGTCATGAAGTCCTGCCGGGGCACCGGGAAATGTTTATGGAACAGGCCGAAGCACTGCTTGCCGGTGGTGTGGACGGATTAATATTGGAAACATTCCTTGACCTTGCAGAACTGCTCCTTGCTTTAAAAGCAGTACGTCCCCTCACGACTTTACCGATAATTGCGCAACTTGCCTGTATGGAAGTGGGCAAGACCCGCGACGGCTTTTCCGTTACCGATTCTTTTCGCCTGCTGGCTGATTCCGGCGCCGACATTCTTGGTCTCAACTGCCGGCTGGGTCCCGGCGAGATACTGCGGACCATAGAGCAGACATCTGTTCCCGAGGGTATGGTTTTGTCCGTGTTCCCCAATGCCGGAAGACCGGGACTGATGGAAGGGGAATTCGGATATACTTCCTCTCCCGCCTACTTCGCCGATCGCGCCTTGCGTTTCCGCGAACAGGGTGTCAGGATTATCGGAGGGTGCTGCGGCACTACTCCGGAACACATCCGGGCAGTGGCCGACGCTTTGAGGGGGTTGCCTCCCATAGACCGCCTTAATCCGGAGCCGCCGCCGGAGCCGCTGCCGCGAACCGCCGTTTCTGTAAGCGGTATAAGCGACACAATTTTGGAAAGAGTGAGGCAGCGCCCCACAGTGCTCGTAGAATTCGACCCGCCGAAAGATCTGGATATTGAACAATACATGATCGGTGCGGCCTCTCTTCAGGATGCAGGGGCGGATGTCATCACAATGGCTGATAACTCCCTCGCCCAGACACGGATGAGCAATCTTGCTCTGGGGGCGATAGTCAAGATGCGCCTGGGTATCGATCCCCTCGTCCACATTGCCTGCAGGGACCGCAATCTCATTGGCCAACAGTCGCATCTCATGGGTCTTCATGCCTTGGGAATCCATCAGATTCTCGTCATCACCGGTGACCCCGCGCGTTTCGGTGATCTTCCCGGCGCCAGCTCTGTATTTGACGTTTCTTCCTTCGACCTGATCCGCATGGTCAAACAGCTCAACAACGGGATCTCCTTTTCCGGCCAGTCTCTCCGGGAAAGGGGGCGTTTTATTGTCGGCGCCGCCTTCAATCCCCACGTCAGCAATCTGGCCAGTGCCTTCAATCGCCTGGAAAGAAAGATAGAGGCAGGAGCTGATTTCATTCTGACGCAACCTGTGTACGATCGGGCAACTATCGAAATGATTGCGGAGGGGACCAGGCATCTGCCCGCACCGATCTTCATCGGCATCATGCCGATCACCAGCGCCCGCAACGCCGAGTTCCTCAACAACGAAGTCCCGGGTATTCGACTGACTAAGGAGGCAATTATGCGGATGGGCAAGTATCCTGCCGCGGGACCCGATGCCCGTAAAGAAGGTCTGGACATAGCCCGGGAGCTGGTGGATGCAGCCCGGAAATATTTTCAGGGATTCTATTTAATGACTCCTTTTGCCTATCACGATATGACTGCTGAGTTGACAAAGTACGTTAAAAATAAACGGCCGGCACTTAACTAACACTTTTAGATATTATTGTTTGACTACAGTTATGGCATGTGTTATTGATCAAAACACCGCTTGGATCCCTTTATTCGACTGAGACGGCTTTTCAATTAAAACTAACTGTCTGAAAAAAGGTCTTCCGTTTGCGGAAGACCTTTTTTATTTAGCGGGAGTATGAAAAACAAAAAATCTTATAAATTTGCTATCATCGGCCTGGGTATGGTGGGAACAGCAATCGGTCATTTATTAAAAAAATCAGGACATAGGATTATCGCTATTTCCGATAAATCTGCGGCTGCTCTGAAGAAAGCCCTCCCCTACACCGGAGGTAAAGCGTTTCGTGACGCCGGAAAAGCTTTGAGAGACGCCGATTGCATTGTGATAACTACTCCAGACGATATTATTTCCAGTGTCTGCAATGAAATAGCTGATTCTGAACTGGTAAAACAAAAATTTGTTTTTCACATGAGCGGTGCCGGCGGCCTTGATCTTCTGGACACAGCAAAGAGAGCCGGCGCTACTGTCGCCAGCATTCATCCTTTGCAAAGTTTTTCATCAGTTGATACTGCCATTGAGAACATTCCCGGGAGTATTTTTGGAATTACGGCCGATAAAAATGCACAAAAACAAGCTCAAATAATTGTTCAGGATCTAAACGGTATTCCAATTTTTATTTCCAATGTTCAAAAGCCGCTCTATCATGCTGCAGCTTGTATTGCTTCCAATTATCTGGTTTCGTTGCTAAACGTTGTCGAATCAATCTATGAGTCAATCGGCATAAGTAAAACCCATGCACAAAAAGCGTATTTCCCCTTGATTTACGGCACTCTGAAAAACATCGAAAATTCCGGTTCCATTAAGGCGCTCACCGGGCCGATTGCCCGAGGGGATGCCGGTACGATTGAGAAGCATATAGCCGCAATTGCCAAGACGCAACCACAATATTTATCTCTCTATTGCACCTTGGGACTATTAACAACTAACATTGCCCAAAAAAAAGGAACACTGTCAGCAGGGAAGGCAAAACTAATTAATGATTTATTGAAGGAGGTCGCCGAGCATGAGCACACAAAATAAAAGCAGCAGGAAAACTATTCTGGATATTAAAAAAATGAAAGGGCTTGGTGAAAAGATCACCGTGCTTACCGCCTATGATTATGCGATTTCTTCGATTCTTGATGAATGCGGCATTGATATGATCCTGGTGGGAGATTCCCTGGGCATGGTAGTTTTGGGATATGATACGACTCTTCCGGTAACGATGGAGGATATGCTGCATCATACAAAAGCGGTTTCCCGGGGAGCGCAAAACTCTCTTATTATCGCCGATATGCCCTTTCTGTCCTATCAAGTTTCACCGCAATCGGCCCTAGCCAATGCCGGACGTTTCCTGCAAGAAGCGGGGGCGCAGGCCGTCAAGCTGGAAGGCGGCAGGGAAACGGCGGAAACTGTTCTTAAAATAACTTCAGCCGGAATTCCGGTCATGGCTCATGTCGGCTTGACACCTCAGTCGATTCATCAAATCGGCGGATTTAAAGTCCAGGGGAAAAAAGAAGATGCCGCACAGCGGATAATTGAAGATGCCAAAATACTGGAGGAAGCCGGAGCTTTTTCGATTGTTCTGGAATTAGTGCCCGAAAAACTTGCCGAAGAAATAACAAAATCAATAGGCATTCCCACTATTGGCATTGGAGGCGGTGTGCACTGTGACGGTCAGGTATTGGTAATAAACGATATGTTGGGGCTATATGATAAATTTACACCAAGACACGTGAAAAAATACGCCAACTTAAATCCGGAGATTAAGAAAGCCGTCAAGAGCTATATAGCTGAAGTGAAAAATTGCTCTTTTCCGGACAGCGAACACAGCTTTAAATAGCTGCTATATTAAATTGCTATACTGATTCATAACTGCAATTGCTTTGGGGTTGGCAATTACCTCCCCTGCTTTTTGTGACGCATAAACAGTTAAATGCGGCCGCCGCCTTTTAAAAAAGGGGATGACACCCACATGGTCAAAATGAGTATGCAAAATAATGATATGAGCAATATTTTCTTCATCGATGCCGAATTCGCGGAACTGCCGCAAGACTTCCGGAATAATATAATTCATTCCACCGCTGATTATTGCGGATGATTTACTGCCTTGCAGCAGATAAATGCATGATTCTTCCGTACCCAGGCGCCAAAGCCCATCGGTAATCTTTCCCGGTCTTCTTATTCTCATAAATTTACAATTAATTATTTTTCATAAACAGTTATTTTTGCATTTTCACGCAGTTTCTTTAATAAGGCAGTGAATGCTTCAGCCTGCTTTTGCTGTTCAAGGTAAGATGAAATTTTGCCTTGAACTTCTTCCAGAGTAATTGTTTTCTGTGCGCTACGGTCCAATACCTGAATAACATGATAGCCGTATTCAGTGCTGACTACCGGACCAACAGCATTAATCTCCTGGGAAAACGCAGCGTCTTCAAACGGCTTCACGGTTTGGTCTTTTTTGATCTGACCGAGATCGCCGCCGTTATCTTTACTGGGGCAATCGGAATTCTTGCGGGCGATTTCAGCAAAATCAGCGCCATCAACTATCTGCTTGCGCAAATTTTCGATCTTTACTTTTTTTTCTGCTTTTATAATATCAGTATCATCCTTGGTAAATGCGATCAGAAGATGACGGACGTGAACGCTTTCCGGGATAATAAACTGATCCTTATTCTCATCGTAGAATTTGGTGATCTCTTGTTGCGAAGGTTTTGCTTTCTTCCCGGCTTCCTGCTCGATCATTTTTTTAACTTTAATGCCCAGAGCAATATATTCGCGGGAGATATTGTTTTCCTTCATAAATTTTTCCAGTTTCTGATCAGGGGGAAGACTTGCTTTGATCTGGCCCATGGCCATGTTTATTTCTTGATCAGTCGCTGCTATTTTTCTTCTTTCTACTTCACTGGTCATCAAAGTGCGCATGATAAATTCATCTATCATCTGCTTTTTCAAAGTTGTCCGCGCTTCTTTCATTTTATCGGCTGGAATCTGGCCCTTATATGCCGCCAGTTTCTGTTTGATATCTTTCTCAATTACCGATTTCTTTAATACATTTCCATCCACACTCACGGCAATATCGGTGGAATCAGCTGGTTTGGCAACGACTTCTACTGCTGTGCCGGCTGCAGGCGCTGATGAGGCAGCTGGAGGGACTTGATTAGTGCTGACAGCCGGGATTTGAACATTCTTCTTTTCTTCTTTGTCGCCGCAACCGGCGACAATAACAAATGCCATGAAAATGAAAATTAACGACCATTTGCTCTGAATTCTTTTTTTCATTAAATTCCTCCAGTATTATTGTTAGCCAGCACTATTTATTTTCTATTTTTGAGCTATATTCAAAATACTATGATACGTCAAGAAGATATTATTTCGCACAGGTGTTCTCCGCAACTATGTAATTTGCCGTAAATATTGAACGATTTTTTTTTGCCGGTCTAATTCCGGATGGTCGGCGGCAGAGACACAATCAGGCGCCGTCATTTCCTGCATTTGCATAATACGTCTCAAGGCGGTAAACATGTTGACAGGAGGGTAAACTTCTCGGGACAGATAGTTAATCAGTTTCAATGTTTGAAAACCATCAAACCAGCAGTGAAGCTGATAACGCAAGGCATCACCATTTTTAACGTTACGGCGTATGTTCTTCCATGACTGCAAAAAGCGACAATCAGTTAAAAAAGAGGTGAGCAAGGGATGAATCAATACTGCTCGCGCCATAATATCATCTTCATTATAATGAAATGACTTTTCCATTACCCGCAGCCATCGGGCCAATATTTCGAATATCTGCGGATCATAAAGCAGATATTCTTCCTGCTCATGATTCAGAAATCTTTGTATCCTTTTGCCTGTTCCGAAGGGAACGCGCTGCGATGCCCGTGCGGACGGAAAGACACATGTATTTTTTATATAGGAGATATCACCAATTTTCTTAAGTTTGTTCAGAAAGTAGAAGTCCTCACCAGCTTCTCGGCGATTCATACCACGGACGTCCAGATACGCATCTGTTGAACAAATCATTGTTGAGCCTATGGAATGAAAGGCATAGGGGGATCTTGCATATTTCAATCCTAATATCCAGTAACGCAAAAATATTTCATAGCAATAAATGGCTGCTTTTTCTTCATCAATCAATGGTTCCTGATGCTCATAAGCAACAACTGCTGCTTTTACTTTGCCGGTAAAGCTGTCCTTGACTGTTGCCAAATAATTGCTTTGCACTAAAGTATCGGCATCGAGATTACAAATGATTTTCCGGGGAGACGGGCTTTTCGACAGCATGCTAAGAGCCATATCCATGCCCAGCTTTCGCGCCATTCCGACTCCACCCTCTTTAGCAGGTATTGCCGATCCTGCTGTGGAGGCATCAACATATCCGAGTCTTAATCCTGAATCAGCGATAAGTTGTAAAATATCTTTTAAATCCCGATCGAGCTGCAGATGGCCCAGGCCCTTTTTACTTACTAAAGCCTGAAGATAGTCCAGCGTTAGTTGATTATTGTTTCTTACTTCAGGTGGGGAATCCTCCTTGCAGTTGATTACACATAAGACAAATGAATAATCCAGAGAAGCGGGCGCATTCCGGGCAAGAGAATCCAGGGTGGAAAAAAGCAAATTCTTTTCAGCATAAGCCGGAATCACGACGACCTGAGACAGATTGTCCGTTTTACCGGCAATTAACTTCCAACGGCCGGCGACAGAATACCTTTGCTCGGTACTGCTCAAATGAATAAGGCTTAGTCATTAAGGTATTTGATTACTCTTTCTTTCAATAAGATATAATCGTCTCCCGCTGATCCAATCAATAGCTATCCCTTTTCTTTCCATGCGTCTAAACCAGGTATCCTGGCGCTTGGCGAATTGATGAATGCGGGTATTCAATTGCTCATACATTTCCTTATAGGTGATTTGCCCCTGCAGATACTGAGCAATATAACGGTATTCCAAACCGAAGCTCTCGAGTTTTGCCCAGGACAATCCGGCCATATGCAGTGCTTCTACTTCCTCCAGCATTCCTTCTTCCAGTCGCTGACGAAGCCTGGCTGTAATGCGCTTTCGCAGCACAGCCCTTTCCCAATGGATACCGAAGACTGCGGCTTTCACCTGCGGCTTTTGTAATGGTTCAGCAGATTGCGACTCCCGCGCTCTCTCTATTTCAATGGCCCGAATCAATCTTTCCTTATTCTCCAGGTCGGTCTTATTGTGCATATCAGCTTTCAAAGCCAGCAGATATTTTTGTAATTCTTCAACTGATCTGGTTTGCAAATTCTTTCTCAATTCCTGATCCGGTGGTGCCGGCGGCAAATGATAGTTCAGAATAATTGACTCCAGATAAAGCCCGGTACCGCCAACTACAACCGGCAAAACATTTCTCTGGATTAAGTCCGAGTAAATTTCATAAAATCCGGACTGAAATTCAAAGAGATTGAATTCTTTTTCCGGATCGGTGACATCGATTAAATGATAGGGAATGATGCGGCCATCGATTATATACTCTTTTAAATCTTTGCCTGTACCTATATCCAAGCCTTTATATACCTGCCGTGAGTCTGCGGAAATTATTTCACCGTTCAATTCATGCGCCAGACGTACCGCTAATTTTGTTTTGCCCGACGCCGTCGCTCCCAGAATTACTATCAGCTTCTTAGTCATTATATTGCCTTGAAATTATCTGACATTAAAGGTAATTGTCGAACTAATTACTAAAAATAAATACTTTTTTACCATTGCCGCTTTCAATATGAATAAACGACTGGATTTAGCGAAGGAAGCCATCCTCCCTTTGATTGTTAAAATGAGCTGGCCATCGATTATTGCGATGGTAGCCATTTCACTTTACAACTTCATTGATACTTTCTGGCTGGCGAGATTAAGTTCCCACGCACTGGCAGCATTAACAATTTGCTTCCCCATTCAAATGATTTTTGCCGCTGTCGGTATCGGTACGGGCATTGGCGCCGGTTCTTTCGCCGCAAGGATGTTCGGCGCCGGGAAATTGCTCCAAGCAAAGCAGGCAGCTGGCCATATTTTTACCCTTTCCCTCTTTTTCGGCATTTTCATGATCATGGCAATTCTTTTTTTTCATGACGGCATTCTTCGCATTTTCGGCGCGGATGAGCAAATATTACCTCTTTGTCGTGATTATTTAATCATTATTGGTTTCAGCTCGCCTTTTCTTTTCTTTACAATGATGTCCAATAATTTATTAAGAGCCGAGGGAAGACCATTATTGTCCATGTGGGTTGTCCTGATATCATCAATTCTGAGCGCAATACTTGACCCGTTATTAATTTTCGGTATCGGCCCCTTCCCTAGCCTGGGGATTAAAGGCGCAGCCCTGGCTGCCGTTATTGCGCAATTTGTGGCAAGTATCTTCTCCATCTATTTCATGCTGTTAAAATCATCCATTTATGAACTTAAGTGGAAGTATCTTTTACCCAGCATCCCCATAATAAAATCGATTTACTCCACCGGATTCCCCTCAATTATTATTAATCTGACGGTCAGCCTGGTTCTGGTTTTTTACAATCACACACTATCACATTTTGGTTCACTGGCCATTGCTGCTTTGGGCATCTGCTTCAGAGTCAACGGTCTTGTGACCATGATTCTATTTGGAATCGGGTTTGGCCTGATGCCGATTGTCGGTTACAGTGACGGAGCTAAACTTTATGGCCGCTTGAAAGAATCTGTTTTTGTCGCGCTGAAAATTGCGCTGACCACCGCCGTCATTTCCTCGGTTGTACTGGAAGTCTATGCTGAAGCGATTGTCGGCATTTTTTCCAATGATCCGGCATTAACTGCAATAGCCACGGAAGCTTTGCGATTTTACGTTTCAGTTTTAATATTTACCGCACCTATGATAATTTTCATCAACATGTTTATGGGGCTGGGTAAGGGAAATCTCGCCATGGTTTTACTATTCTTCCGCGATGTTCTGCTGCTTATCCCATTATTAATTGTTTTATCGTCGTGGTTTGGTCTTTCCGGCGCCTGGCTGGCTTTGCCTATTGCCAATATCATTGGTTTCTTTGCAATACTATTTCAGGCGAAAAAAGAACTTCGCCGCTTTGACGGCAAGTCTTGATCGCTGAGCAAAAAAAATGCCCCGCAAACCGGAGCATTTTTATTCAGAGTTAATTTTAATTAATAATTATTACAGTGGTTGAACATTGGTTGCACTGGGACCTTTATTGCCCTGCTCAATGTCAAAACGAATTCTCTGACCCTCATAAAGAGTTTTGAATCCGGTTCCTGCAATAGCACTATAATGAACAAATACATCGCCGCCCTCATCATTTTCGATGAAACCAAACCCCTTCTTCTCGTTGAACCACTTTACTTTTCCTTCTGCCACAGTTAAAACCCTCCTTTCATATATTCGTTTCCATCCAGGTTGGATCCTGTCAGAAACAAAAAAACCGCACGAATTCTCTTTTTGCATTGAAGAATTCTCAGCGGTTATTTTTTTTTCCTTGTAAAACTTAGCACTAACAACTTCCTAATAAACATTACACTTTTCACTTCCCGAGAAAGGAAGTCCTTGCATACGTTTGGCGTTAACTAGCACCTATTTTTTTTAAAATCAAGCTTTTTTTAAAATTTAATTAATTTTTCTGGTTATTTAGACTTGTACGTAAAATATTGGTCAGTTCTCTTTCGCGATCGAGATAAAAATGGTCCGTATCGGGAATAATTTTTAGAGTCGTGTTGGAATTTTTTATTTGCTCTTTTAGAACTTTAAGATCACAGTACTGATCATTGCTTCCGCAGACGATCATTTTAATTTTATTGGTTAATTTTGGAAAAGGGAAATCAAAATAACTTATGGGCGGCGAAATAAATATGGACTCTGCAAAAGGATGATCAGCACGCTCTATAACCTTTGCACCCACCCATGATCCAAAAGAATATCCTGCGAAAACTATTTCTAATATGCCGCTATTTTGCAAATACTTGCACACAGCCAGAATATCTTCCTGTTCGCCCCTTCCTTCATCATAAATGCCGGTGCTTCCGCCGACACCCCGGAAATTAAATCTCAGAGTGGTATATTTTTCTGCGGCAAAGGCGTCCCGAATTGCTTCCACAACATTATTGTGCATGGAACCACCCATTAAGGAATGAGGATGGCAGATGATCACGCCTTTGTCTGCAGATGATCTGTTCAGCAATCCTTCAATCTCCAGATTATTGTTTTTTATATAAATCTGTTCTTCTTTCATGATTCATCCTCTTTTATTAATCCGGCTAAATGGCAGGCACAAAATCTTTTGTTGTTAATTTCCCTTAAGACAGGCTGCTGTTCGCTGCAAACAGGCAATTTATAAGGACAGCGGCTCAGGAAAGCACACCCCAGTTCACTTTCAATGACCGCCTCTCCTTTTATGGAGAGCTTTTTTTCTTTTCTTATGGGGATCGCAGCCAGGCACCGCCGAAAGCAGCATTTGCGTATAGGGATGGAGCGGGGACTCATAGAGATCATTATTTGCTGCCAGCTCAACAATCTGCCCCAGGTACATTACGGCAATGCGATTCGACATATGGCGGATTACATTAAGGTCGTGAGAAACAAATAAATAAGTCAGGCCAAAATCCTGCTTTAAATCTTTGAGCAAATTCAAAATTTGTGCCTGAATAGAAACATCCAGGGCGGAAACAGGCTCATCGGCGATAACCAATTCCGGCCGGAGAATGAGTGCCCGCGCAATACCTATGCGTTGCCTCTGTCCTCCGCTGAATTCGTGGGGATAGCGCTGAGCCTGTTCAGCGCTCAAGCCGACTTTTGCCATTAATTCCAATACGGTTCCCCGGTGCGCTTGGTTGTCTGCCGATTCGATGAATGGTCAGGGGCTCCTTAATTATAGCGGCTGCTGCTTTGCGGGGATTAAGAGACGAATATGGGTCCTGAAATATCAATTGAACACTGCGACGGTATGCCTTGAGTGATTCTTTATGAAGTAAATTAATGTTTGTTCCTTTAAAGTTTATCTGGCCGGATGATGGCTTCTCCAGTCTGGCAATGAGCCTAGCCAACGTTGATTTCCCGCAGCCTGATTCACCAACAAGACCTAAGGTTTCTCCACGCAATATTTGTAAATTTACATTGTTTACTGCATGGACGACTCTTTTTTTTGAATTAAACATGCCGCTGGCAAGAGTATATTTTTTGTTTAAATTCTGTATGTCAACGAGAAGATCGGGGATCATAGATTTCCTGACTTTAATGCTTTGCTTGCTGAGCCCAAAAGCAGGCAACAAAATGACCTGATTTTATTTCCATTAGTTTTGGCTCCTGATCCGCGCAGGGAGCGAAAGCCCGGGAGCATCGATCTCGAAAACTGCATCCCTTGGCCAGATTGTACAAACTGGGAACCGATCCTGGAATAGTCTGGAGATGCTCAGGCAGTCGTGTGGCTTAATGGTCCGCATCCTACCGGCAGGGAATCAATCAATCCTTTAGTGTAAGGATGCAGCGGATTGGCAAATATTTCAATGGCCGGAGAATTTTCCACAATTTTGCCGGCATACATTACAGCCACATTTTCTGCGGTCTGGGATATAATTCCCAGATCGTGAGTAATTAAAATTACCGCCATATTATTTTTCTTTTTCAGCTCAGCAATCAAATCCAGAATTTGTGCCTGAATGGTTACATCCAGTGCCGTTGTCGGTTCATCCGCCAGCAGCAGTCGGGGATGGCAGGACATGGCCATCGCAATCATTACCCGCTGCCGCATGCCGCCGCTCAGCTGATGGGGGTAATCTCTCGCTCTTCTTTCCGGATCGGGAATTCCCACTTCGCGCAATTGCTCAATGCTTAAAGCCATGGCTTCTTTCGCAGGCAGCTTTCGAATGCAGTCGAATCGCTTCCGCAATTTGTTCGCCGATACGTAAAACCGGATTAAGTGAAGTCATCGGCTCCTGAAAGACCATTGCAATTTCATTGCCACGCTTGGCGCGCATTTCTTCAGGGGGTAATTTTAACAAATCATCTCCCTGAAAAGATATTGTACCTTCGATAATGCTGCCGTTGGCAGGAATTAGCCGCATTATGGACAGAGCCAGCATGGTTTTCCCGCAGCCTGATTCACCCACGATACCCAGGGTTTCTCCCGTTTGCAAAATCAAAGATACTCCGTTGACCGCTTTTATTCGGCCACGGTTGGTATCGAATACAGTCACTAATTCCTTTATTTGCAGTAGCGGCGGCATATTTTATTTTACAGTAAGGTTGCGCAGATATTCCGTCAGCAGGCGCACCGAAATTCCAGCGGCGCCTTTCGGGATATACGCTTTGTCTTTGCCGGACCAGGCAGGCCCGGCAATATCTAAATGAACCCAGGGATAGTTCCCAACAAATTTACTCAAAAAGACGGCGGCGGTAATTGTTCCGGCGGCTCGCCCTCCGGTATTTTTATAATCGGCAATATCGCTTTTGATAAGTTCGGAATAGTGCTCCCACAAGGGCATTTCCCAGACAAGCTCGCCTGTTTCCCGGGCGGCCCTGTTAATTTCATTCTTGAGTTTCTCATCATATCCCAGCATCCCGATAACATCATCACCCAGGGCAATTATGCAGGCGCCGGTGAGAGTGGCAATATCAATAATCGCCGCCGGTTTATAAACAGACGCATAAGAAAGGGCATCGGCCAGAATCAGACGGCCTTCGGCATCCGTATTGATAACTTCGATAGTTTTGCCCGAATATGATTTTAGAACATCTCCCGGTTTATAGGCATTACCGCCGGGCATATTTTCCGTGGCCGGTATCAATCCGATAACATTCAGCGGCAATCTGAGATCAGCGGCTACCATTATTGTTGCCATTACCGCGGCGCCACCGGACATATCCGATTTCATTTCCTCCATTTTCTCCGCCGGTTTGATGCTTATTCCACCGCTGTCAAAGGTTAAACCCTTGCCGACAAGAACAACCGGAGCTTTACTTTTCGATCCGCCGGAATATTCCAGAATAATAAACTTTGGCTCTTCGTTGCTTCCGGAAGCTACGCCCAGAAGAGAGCGCATACCCATTTTCTTCATTTTGGCCCTGTCCAATACTTTACAGGTTACATTTTTTCTCCGGGCTATTTGTCTTGCCTTTTGCGCCATGATGGAAGGAGTCATTTCATTGGAAGGCGCGGAAATGAGGTCACGGGCAAAGTAGACACCGGCGGTGATAATTTGAGCATTCTTAACGGCTGCTGCAATAATAGAATATTGATTTCCTTCGGCAATAATATTCAATTGCTCCATTTCCCGGATATCTTCGCGTCCTACCGTTTTGTATGGGTTATATTGATAAAGTCCCAGCAGTGAGCCTTCCGCTACCGCCTGCACAATTTTAGCTTTTTTCCTGGAAGAAATCAAAATCGATCGAAGTCGCCGCTTCTTTAATATTCAGGCTGCGCAAATGCTGCATCACTTTACTGAACGCAGCCCGGACTTTTTCCAGATTAATTTCACTTTTTTTGCCTAAACCGACAAGGGCTATTCTTTGGGCTGGAATTGCCCCCAGAGTATAAACTACCGCTGTTTGCGACGGCTTGGCCGTAAAATCGCCATTATTAATTAACTCGGTGATCAATCCCTTGCTTGCCTGATCAACCAACAAGGAAGTTCCGGTCAATTCTTTTTGATCTTGAAATAAGGCTAAAATGATCGCCTGACTTTTAATATCCGCAAGTATTCCTTTTTTGACAAATATCTTCATTGTTGTTCGCTCCTGCTTGTTGCTGGTTTTCGGATGTTTTAACCAGGGCGGAAGATAGCATGTCCCGGAAAAAAGTCAATTGGTTAAACAATGAACTTGCCCTCCGGAACAATTTAATATCTAAATGTATTTTCATCCCGTCCTGGCTAAATCCAGCTTGCCCTGCCATTTCCAGAGCAGTGTTTCTCGTAAGATCAAGTGCTCTGGTTTTTCTAAAAAAGGGTCGCGGGCTGCTAAGTCAAAGGCATCTTCCTTGGCATCGTTTAATATTCGGGCATCACGGATAATGCTGGCAACTCGGAAATCGGGCAGGCCCGATTGTCTTGTACCCAAAAAATCGCCGGGCCCTCGAATGGCGAGGTCTTCTTCGGCCAGCGCAAAGCCATCAGTTGTTTTTTCCATAACTTTGAGTCTCTTGCGGGCGATATCGGAGCGGGCATAATCGGCAAGCAAAATGCAACTCGAAGGAATATCTCTTCTCCCTACCCTGCCCCGCAGTTGATGCAATTGCGAAAGACCGAAACGCTCGGCGTGCTCAATAACGATCAAAGATGCCCTCGGTATGTCTATGCCGACCTCAATGACGGTTGTCGCCACAAGGATATGAATTTCATTTTCCTGAAATGCCTGCATCACCTCATCTTTTTCCTTGTCCATCATTTTGCCGTGAATCAGGCCGACTTTGTAATCGGGGAAAACATCTTTTTGCAGATGCGCCGCCATATTTGTGGCATCTTTTAAATCCAGATTTTCGGATTGCTCCACCAGAGGATAAACGATGAAAGCCTGATGGCCACGGGAAAGTTCGGCGGCAATGATGGAATAAACCTTGCTGCGCTTATTTTCACCCAGGACTGATGTCGCTACCGGTCTTTTCCCGGGGGGCATCTCATCGATGACCGATACATCCAAATCGCCGTAAACTGTCATTGCCAGTGTGCGGGGAATCGGAGTGGCGGTCATAACCAGCACATCGGCGTCGATGCCTTTGTTGCGCAGCATCGCCCGCTGCATGACGCCAAAACGATGCTGCTCATCGATAACAACGAGTCCCAGTTGATGAAAGTCAACATTCTCCTGAATCAGGGCATGAGTTCCGATAATAATATTGGCGCTGCCGGAATTAATCTGATGAAGAACTTCTTTGCGTTCCGCCGCATTCCGGCTGCCGGTAAGCAAAACAACTTTTAATCCCAGATTGTCCGACCATTCTTTGATGTTCCGGTAGTGTTGTTTGGCTAATATTTCCGTGGGCGCCATCAGTGCCGCCTGATAGTTATTGGCGCAGGCAATAATCATGGCCGCCATGGAGACAATTGTTTTACCGCTGCCGACATCACCCTGTAAAAGCCGGTGCATGGCGCTAACTTTCGCCATGTCCCCAAGGATTTCATCCGTCACCCTTCTTTGGGCGGCAGTCAGGGAAAAAGGCAAACCGGAAAAAAACTTTTCCAATAAACTGGTTTGGGTATTAAAACTGATCCCTCTCTCCAGAATCCGTCCTGACTTTCTTATGGCCATGCCCAGCTGGAAAAAGAAGAACTCATCATAAATCAAACGGTGGTGTGCCGACGAACGCTGCAGATTGTAATACTCCGGATTCTCATGTATTCCCGGAAAATGGACTGACCTCAACGCGTCCTGCAGATCAATTAGATTGCGTTTGCGGCAAATCTCCGCTGGAATAGGCGAAATAACGTAACGCGTATAATTGGTCAAAGCCTGATTGATGACCTTCCGCATATATTTTTGATGCAGGCCTTCTGTTTCGGAATAAATAGGAACAATTCTTTTGAAATTAAGAAGATCTTCTTCGTCATGATCTTCCAATATTTCATAGTCGGGATGGATCATGGCTTTGCCTGTGTATCCCGGCGTTACGTTACCGGTCAATATTACTCTTGTCCCCTGCTTAAAAACTCCCAGAAGATAGGAAGTTTGTCCTTTGAACCATTTGGCTGTAAGGTTGGCCGTGTTATCGCTGATGGAAATTTCCAGAATCCGCCTGCGACCGTAATATTTATATTCGGCCAGAATTACTTTTCCCATCACGGTTTGAGCTTTTCCGGTTTCCAGGCGATTAATTTTCTTTATTTCCCTTCTGTCTTCATAGGTGCGGGGCAGGAAATAAAGCAAATCTTCCACATTGTTAATTTTCTTTGCCCCGAAACGCTGCGCCATTTTCGGGCCGACGCCTTTTAAGTATTGTATGGGCAGGGTGAGTTTGGCCAGTGTATCTTTTAAATCAGTTATTCTTTGAACTGATTGTTCATCATGCGGCATACTTGTTATTGCGGGATGAATTAACAGCTTTCTTTAGCTCATCCATTAATGCTATGGCCAGCTCAATTTTAAGTTTTTTCAGCTTATCTTCCAGCGAATCATACTCGGCAAAGATTTTTAACAGTTCATCAGCCAGTGTTAATGATTTATCAGGTAAAACGGCGGGCAATGAACTTTTCAGCATTGCCGATAAATTCATCAGCGTTTTGCCCAAATCTTTAATATGAGCAAAATTTTTAAAATTATTCTGGGAAGCAAAATGCAGCGGCTGCTCTATTTTTTGCAGAATCTTTTTAAATTCTTCCATCTACGGCACCGCAAGATGTGAATTTAAAACTTTACTTACAAGCTAAATAACAATTTTTGTTAACAAATATATTTTTTTTAAGCAAGGAATGATTGACTTAAATGCTGATTTACGTTAGATGAACCAGCATCATACCTTGATAAAAAGTAATCATTCGATGGGGTAATATGCCAACTAAATCTACCTATAAAAATTCAGGAGTCGATATTGATACTGCCAACGATTTTATTGAAAGAATCAAGCCGTTCATTAAGACGACGGCGCGGAAAGAAGTAGTTTCCGGTATCGGCGGTTTTGGCGGGCTTTTTCGTTTTGACTCCGGCAAATATAAGAATCCAATTCTGGTTTCTTCGACCGATGGTGTGGGAACCAAGCTCAAAATAGCTCAGTTGATGGATAAACACGATACCATAGGTATTGATCTTGTGGCCATGTCGGTCAATGATGTTGTTGTTCAGGGCGCAGAACCGCTATTCTTTCTGGACTATCTGGCAACCGGTAAAATAGAATTGGAAAAAAGCGTAAAAATTGTCGAAGGAATTGTTGCCGGTTGCCGGCAGGCCGGTTGTACATTAATTGGCGGTGAAACTGCCGAAATGCCCGGTTTTTATAAAAAAGGTGAATATGACCTGGCTGGTTTCTGTGTCGGCGTCGTTGATTCGGAAAAGCTTATTGACGGTTCGGCAATCAGTGTCAATGACCGCGTTATTGGAGTTGCTTCCAGCGGTTTACACAGCAATGGTTTTTCTCTGGCCCGAAAAGTTCTGTTGAATAAAGGAAAATTGCTGGTGACGGATAAAGTATCCGGGTTGGAAAGAGCAGTCGGCCTGGAACTTCTGGAGCCTACGAGAATTTATGTAAAACCACTGCTTAATCTTTTTAAGAATTTTCATGTAAAAGGGCTCGTGCATATAACCGGCGGCGGATTCTATGATAATATCCCCCGGATAATTCCCCGATTCCTGCTGCTGTGTTATTTCCAAGAACAGCTGGGAGATACCCCCGATTTTCCAGGTAATCAAAGAGATAGGCAGCGTTGAAGAAAAGGAAATGTTCCGCGTCTTCAATATGGGTATCGGAATGATGATTGTTGTTCCGGAAAAAGAAGCCGAAGAGGCCATGCATCGGCTGGCAGTGTTGGGCGAGAAAGCCTATTTAATAGGTGCTGTGGAAAAAAGAGAATAGCAAGCAATCTTTGGTTTGTTTCAGTGAAACTTGACGGTAAGAAAATGGCCCAACCATTGAAACTGGGGGTTTTAATTTCCGGCAGCGGCTCCAACCTCCAGGCAATCATCGATAATATCGAAAAGGGCACTTTAAAAGCCTCCATCCGAATAGTCATCTCCAATAATCCTGATGCCTTTGGGGTGACCAGAGCACAGAAACATGGTCTGCCCGTTGCCGTCTTGAAATATGAAGATTTCAGCACCAGAGAAGATTATGATGCGGAATTAATTCGACTATTAAAAAGCAAAGAAGTTGATCTGGTTGTGCTGGCCGGCTTTATGAGGCTCCTGACCCCGGTTTTCCTGAAAGCATTTCCCCAGAAAATAATCAACATCCACCCTGCCCTTTTGCCTTCCTTTCCGGGAATTCACGGCCCTAAAGATGCTTGCGAGTATGGTGTAAAATTTTCCGGCTGTACGGTGCACTTTGTTGATGAAGGAATCGATACCGGTCCGATAATCATTCAAAGCGTTGTTCCTGTATTTTCCAATGATACGACAGAAACTCTGGCTGCGCGCATCTTGAAGGAAGAGCACCGGATTTATCCCCAGGCAATTCAATTTTTTGCTGATGGCAAAGTTGCAATATCCGGGCGCAAGGTGCAGATTAAGAATATTGAAGAAACACCTTTGATCGCTTTGCACAACCCGACTTTAGCAGGCTTTTAAAAGCCATGCATGATTTAATAGTTATCGGTGATGATCTTTCTGCGCATGTCGCGGCGGCTGTTGGAGCAGTCTATGGCCTGGACACCGTGTTGGTTGCTCCGCATGGCACCGGCGGTTTTTTTTTAGTCGACGACTTCGCTTTTAATATTGATCCGACGCCATTGAGCGGTTTTGGAGCAAATCAGATCTTGCTCTCCCTTCTGGCGGAGCTTGATATACCGGAAATTGAACGGGAAGGCAGAATATTAAACCCCGCTTATCAAATAATTTTACCCCAGCACAGGATTGATTTTTTTAACGAAAAAGAAGCTCTGGTCAATGAAATGGCCAGAGAATTTCCCGAATACGCCCGGGAAATTAGCGCTTTCTATGAATCAGATGTAAAAAAAATGTAAAATTTTCAGTGACTGGCTTAAGTCTCATCCTTTTCTTCAGCCTCTAAATATCAAAGATTACCATGATTATCTCAAAATTGTGCCGTATTTACTGATGCATCGAATGGAAAAGGCTAAATTTCAAAGGCTATTAAAACGGAATGCATCTTTAAACAAAGTATTCGAAGCACAAAATGCATTGCTCGGCACTACCATCGGCAATCAAAACAGTTTTCGCTGACAGTTTGCAATATTGTGCCCCTTTTCGGGGCATATATTCTTTTCCGCAGGGCAAACAAATTCTTTTCAATTCCCTGATAAAAAAACTGGAATCGAAAAAAGGTTTGTATTTAAGCAACTGCGATGTGTCAGCTGTTAAAACAGGAACGCCTTCGGAAATAGCAATTGCCGATAAAACCGGGAATTTATCAAGTTTAACGGCAAAATATTTAATTGTGAGCACAAAATGGGAAGGGATGACATTGCTGCTTTCCGGTCAAAAAAAGATTAATTTTGGCGACAGAATCAACCCGGTTCAAGTAGCGCATTTGCCTTTTACTCTTCATCTGGGCACCTCCAATAAATGTATGCCGGAAAAGATGACACGGCATCTGGCCATCGTTTCGGATGTGCAGAAAAACATTTTTGATAACAATCTGATTGTCTTGGAATCGAGTAAACCGGCAGATGAAACGATCCATGCAGACCATAAGGTGTCGCTTACTGCCACGGTTTTTTTACCAGCTGATACTGAATCTTGGTCTCGGGAAAATCTCACCGCCGCGGCTTCATCAATAATAGACAGGCTGGATAATTTTCTTCCTTTTTTACAAGAGAATATAGAATATTTTGATCTGGACAAATCAATTGAAATATCAATACTATCCCGGAGTGTTTATAATCCCAAATACAAAATGAGGAATTCTTTTATTACCGGTTGGGCAGCCAGAAGCAACAAAACACGTTTTAAAAATGTATATCTGACGGGCGCATCACTGCTGGCTGAAGCCGGTTTCGAAGGCGAAATAATATCGGGCATTAATGCCGCCACCAGAGCTATCAGTGCTGCACAAAAATAACATAGTGCCGTCCACAGGAGCTGTCGAACATACGCTCATGAGGGCATAAGAAGTCTGGACGAAACATATAAAACAAAGATATTTCATAACGGCTCCAAACAACAAGGATTATACTATGAGCTCTCCAATTTATGATTTCACCATAGCTGACCTGGGCGAAAGAAAAATTCTCTCACCCATAAATACCGCCAATTTCCTCCCCACTAATAAACGTCTGTTATTGGACGGACATTGCGACAATACAGCTGAAAATAAAGATAGTCGGGGAGTGCCCTCCATAGAACTGGCCGGCCCCAGCAGGAACATTTACTTTAATCCAACTTTAACAAGAGCAGCCATCGTCACTTGCGGTGGACTCTGTCCCGGGATAAATGATGTCATTCGGTCAATTACCATGGAACTGTTTTACCGCTATGGCGTAAAAGATATCATCGGCATCAAATACGGTTTCAGAGGGTTAATACCGGAATATGGGCACAAACCGGTCCGGCTGGGGCCGGAAATAGTTAAAGATATAACCAGTATCGGTGGAAGCATTCTTTCCTGTTCGCGGGGGCATCAGGACATTGACAAAATAATCAAGTCGCTGGCGGATTCCCGGATAGATATTCTTTTCTGTATCGGAGGCGATGGCACTATGCGGGCCGTACAGGCGATCACAGCCGGAATAATGAAGCAGGGTTTAAAAATTGCCGTAGTCGGCATTCCCAAGACAATTGATAATGACCTTGGCCTGATTCAAAAATCATTCGGTTTCGATACGGCGATTGAAGAAACGGTTCACGCAATTAAGTGCGCCCATGTCGAAGCCAAAGGCGCGGAAAACGGCATAGGCCTGATTAAGATAATGGGCAGGCTTTCCGGTCATATCGCAGCCAACGCCGCACTTGCTCAAAATGATACGAATTTTGTTTTAATTCCGGAAGTTCCTTTTACTCTGGCCGGTGAAAACGGATTCTTGGTGTCACTGGAAAAGCGTATAAAATCAAGGGGGCATGCTGTGATTCTGGTTGCGGAAGGCGCAGGTCAGGATCTTCTGCGAAAAATAGAAGATCCGGTCGAAACCGACCCTTCCGGGAATCTGCGCTTATATGATATCGGCATCTTTCTGAAAAAGGAGATTGAACAACACTTTCAGAGAATTCATCAGGAAATCAATTTAAAATATATCGAACCAAGTTATATGATTCGCTCTGTTCCGGCCAATGCTTCGGACAGTCTTTATTGCAGCTCCCTGGGGCAGTATGCAGTCCATGCGGCCATGGCCGGCAAAACTGGCCTTTTAGTAGCTCTGATGAAGGATGAATACGTTTACCTGCCATTAAGTGCAGCTGTTGCCCGCCGTAAAATTGATCCCCAGGGGGATTTATGGCTGCGCGTGCTGGAGGCTACAGGCCAACCCTCTTCCATGAAAGATTAACCAAGTAAAAAAAGACTTGCATTATAACGCCTTATAGTTTAGTAACGACGCACATTTTCTAGGAGGATTTTTTCATGTCTCGTGTTTGCGAAGTCTGCGGTAAAAAACCGTCAATCGGCAATAGTGTCAGCCATGCCAATAACAAAACAAAAACGGCGTGGTATCCAAATCTGCAGAAATTGCGCTGTGTTGATGACAAATCGGGCGCGATAAAAAGAGTAAAGGTCTGTACGCGTTGCATCCGTTCGGGTTTTGTGAAAAAAGCTATATAATTGGCGGCAGCCAGCCGTATTTTTTTACAGCGTCAGCAGTTTGCCGGAGAAACAGTTCGTTGTCATCGAGTAATTCCCTTGCTTGAAGAAATAGTTTTTTAATGCCATCGAGATTTAATTGATCATCATTCGGAAGGCCGAATTTGTATGCATAAAGACGAATTCGGTCTTCAATTGACATTGTTTTCCGTATTTTTTCTGCAGTCATATAAGAATGAGCTCTTTTCATCACTTCACGGATGTCCGCTTTGTCCAGACCATAAAGCCAGTTAATTGTGGCGATAAACTCGTCAATTCCTTTTTCGTAAGCAGCGCGAATAGCTTCCGTTAATAACTCAATTGTTTTGCCGGAAGTAATGCGGTCGATGATTACCAGGTCATAAATCATTTCCACAATCAGATGGGAACGGTATGCCGCTTCGTTATAAGATATTTCCTTGTTGGCTTTCTTTTGAAAATCCAAAATCGAACGAATTAATGGCTTGCCCTTGATGTAAGAATAACCCTGGGAATCAGGATTAAATTCATCCGGTATAACAGGACTGATTAAACCATAGTGCGCCAGATCATCGACCAGCAGATGAAACATTATATAGGAGGCTTTCGGGTAAAGAGGCGGAATTTGCCGGAGTCTGTTAATTTTATGGGTTTGCTGAGAATTGATATCCGGATGGATGGTCAGTAAATCCGGCACGATGTTGTAGATAAAAATATCGATATCATAATTATTGATGCCGGCAACACTTAAGACATTCTGCAAAATATAAGTATGGGTAAGCATCAGCATGATATTTTACCCTTCATCGGCTGCATAATAATCAATTTCTTCCAGATGGTATTTCTTTTTCAGGCTTTCCAGAAGATGGTTTGTTTCGGAAATAAAATCCGGCATAATAGAGACTTGAATAATTGCTGCGTGAGGATCCATGGTTGTTACTGTGGCCATTCCCTCGTAGCCTTCAATAATAAATTGCACCGGAGCAATTTTGTTTCGTTTTAATTTCAGCCATTTTACCAGCATTGATATTACTTAGCATCTATCCTTTTAAAGATCAAGAACCAGAGGATAATTAGCTGTTTTATAATCATAAAAAATATACCTGGAAAATATTCTCTGGAAAATAAATAATGAAAACTTGACATCGAGATCAACCTTGATATGATGAACTAGCAAAGACAAAAATTAAAAGAATGAAATCATGACAATAGTAAAATCGCTGCCGGCAACACAATGGATAATCAAGAAATCTCTCCATAAAGAAATAGAAAATGCGTTGAGCAGTGAATTTGGCATCCACCCGATTATCTCGCAAATAATTGCCAATCGCGAGTTTAACAACATCGAAGAAGTGCGGCGTTATCTTTATCCTTCTCTCAACGACCTGTATAGTCCTTTTCTCATGAAAGACATGAAGGCGGGTATTTCTCGCCTGCTGAAAGCCGTTCATAATCAGGAAAAAATTGTAATATATGGCGATTATGACGCTGATGGGATAACTTCCGTAGTCATTCTCTTTAAATTCATTAAAGAAATAGCACCGAACGTAACTTACTACATTCCGGACAGAATCGAGGAAGGTTACGGCTTGAAAAATCCGGCTATAGACCAATTTAAAAGCAGCGATGTCCGGTTGATTATCACAGTTGATTGCGGAATTTCCGACCTAGAACAGATTGCCTATGCCCAGTCTCTCGGTATCGATACTATTGTCTTAGACCATCATGCTATATCCGGTGAACTTCCAGCGGCGGTTGCCAATATCAATCCTAAACGGGAAGACTGTGCCTTTCCCTTTAAAGAGCTTGCCGGCGTCGGGATAGCTTATAATTTTCTGATTGCCCTGCGCGGCAGCTTACGTAAAGAAGGCTTCTGGAAAAATGATGATTATCCCAATTTAAAAGAATATTTGGATATTGTTGCCCTCGGAACTATTGGCGATATTGCCCCCCTGATTGATGAGAACAGAATATTCACCAAAATCGGCCTGGAGCTGATCACCGAGGGAGAGCGTCCGGGAATCAAAGCGCTCAAAGAAATAAGCGGCATCGACGGTCAGGTTATCGATTCCTTCAAAGCTTCTTTCTGCCTTATTCCGCGTATTAATGCTGCAGGCCGCATCGCCTCCCCTCTTGATGCTGTATCTCTTCTTTTGACGGATGATATCGAAGAGGCCAGAATACTCGCGGCAAAGCTTGATATCTACAACCGCCGGCGCCAATCAATGGAAAAAATTATACTCAATGAAATACTGGCGAAAATAAGCGATAATCCTGATTTAGAAAAGATGAACGCTTTAGTTTTTGCCTCGGATAAATGGCATCCGGGAGTTGTTGGTATTGTTGCCTCCCGGCTGGTTGATCTTTTCAGTCGTCCGGCTTTTGTTATCAGCCTGAAAGACGGTATTGGCAAAGGGTCCGGGCGCAGCATCTCTGCTTTTAATATTTATAAAGGCATTCAGCAGTGTGCTTCACTATTACTTTCTTATGGCGGTCATAATCATGCTGCCGGTATTTCCATCAGGGAAGAGGATGTGGCTGCATTTACCGTTCTTATTCGATGAAATAATCCGTGCGAGCGGACAATTCTCCGGACATATTTCTCAAACGATCATCGATTCCGAATGCCAGCTGCAAGACATAAACCTGACTTTTATCAATCAGATGCAAATGCTGGCGCCTTTCGGCAGTATGAATCCGGAACCGGTACTGTGCGCGCGTAACATCAAGGTTTCGTCACCTACCATTGTCGGCAATAATCATTTAAAAATGAGTCTTTCCAGTAACGGAAAGTCCTGCCAACTCTATTTGGTTTACGATGGGACGCTATCTCAATGCTGTTGCCGGCGCTAATCTCGATATTGTTTTTACTCCGCAGATTAATCAATGGAACGGCGCCTCTGATATTCAATTAAAGATGAAGGATGTGGCTATTCTTTAGAAAACCGTCCTATTACAACCATCGTTTGCGGCTGCGATAAGATTTAACATCTTTATATGATTTGGCAATTCCTGATGCGGCCATGCCCAGATAAAACTCTTTTACATCGGGATTTTCGGATAACTCTTTCGCTGTGCCTTCCATCACGATTTTACCGTTTTCCATAACATAGCCATAATGGGCAACCTGAAGCGCCATATTGGCATTTTGTTCGACCAAGATTATTGTGGCGCCCTGATCTTCATTTATTTTTTTTATGATTTGAAATATTTCCTTAACAACAAGCGGGGCTAAACCCAGAGACGGTTCATCCAGCATTAAAAGCTGCGGATGAGCCATGAGCGCCCTGCCGATAACCAGCATTTGCAGCTCACCGCCGCTGCAATATCCGGCTAATGATTTTCTTCTTTGCACCAGCGCCGGAAAATAATTGTAAACCATCTCCAAGTCCTGTTTATAGGGCTTGCCCGCTCGCGTTGCCGTGCCCACACGCAAATTTTCTTCAATTGTTAAATATTTGAAAGGCTGACGGCCTTCCAAGCACCTGAATTATTCCCTGACGGGTAATGTATTCCGGCGATTGATTCTGAATATTCTTTCCTTTAAAAATAATCTCACCATCCGTTACTTTCCATTTTCCGGTTTGAGCAAACCGGAGATCGCCTTTAAGGTAGTTGTTTTCCCGGCGCCATTGCTGCCCAGAAGAGATACTATATGTCCCTTTTCCACACTTAAAGAAACACCTTTTAATACCTGAATAACATCTGAATATACAACGGATATATTGTTTATTTGCAAAAGAATTTCACCCATAATCTGCCTATTCCCGATGCACGGGATTATTGTAATCCTTAATATAGAAAATGGCCAGAGCCGGAAATTGGAGCGCACGTATTCTCCATAATTCGGCAATGCCGCGAGGTTCCAATAAAATAAACAAAACAATGGATAATCCGAAAACAAATTCTCTCAAGGGCGCCATATTTAAACCGGAGCTTGTGACAACACCCATATTCATCAGAAAGTCCGGTAATATAGCGCAAAAGCTCATTCAACAAAGTTATAAATGCAGCCCCGAAAATGGCCCCGGGAATATTGCCCATTCCGCCAATTATAACCATGGCGATAAATTCCACCGAAAGGCCCAGATTAAAAGGCTCTGCGGTTATACTGACCATATAATAAGCCCATAGTGCTCCGGCAAATCCGGCATAAAAAGAACTGATGGCAAAAGACAGTAGCTTGTATTTGAAGATCGGAATGCCCATGCCTTCCGCTGCACGGTCATTATCGCGAATGGCAATAAAGGCACGTCCATATTTGCTGCGCATTATATTAACGGCAAACCAGGTCATAAGAACAAGGCAAATGAAGATCAAAAAGAAAAAAGATCTGTCTCCCGCTATTTCCCATTGTAATATTTTTGCCGCAGGAATAGTAATGCCCATCGTTCCTTTGGTCATACTGTCCCAATTGACTATAACGTACTCGATGATAAACTGGCCGGCCAGCGTGGCGATGGTTAAATACAGTCCTTTCAGGCGACCGGAAGGAATACCGAAAATCATACCGACCAGTGCAGTTATAATGCCGGCAGCCGGTATGGCCAGATAAAAATCCAGGCCTGTCCGAGTCGCCAGGATGGCTGCTGCATAAGCGCCAACACCGAAAAAGGCGCCGTGACCCAGTGATATTAGACCGGTATAACCGATAAGAATATTCAGACCGATGGCAGCAATAGCTGCAATTCCGATAGTGTTCAATATATAGAGCATATAAGGACTGACGGTGAAAGGAACTACCAAAAAAAGCAAAACCAGAAACAGCCCCAGACTAAACCGGCCGTAGTCAGTATCAAATATGGTCAGCTCCTGAGCATAGTCTTCGCGATAATTACCGCAGGGATGAAATGAAAATTTTCTCATCTAAACCCTCTCAATTTCGACAAGGCCGAACAGGCCGTAAGGTTTGACCAGCAAAATAAAGACCAGCACAATATAAGGCACGACATCACGCAGTGACGGCGATAAATAACCACCGGTAAACGTCTCCAAAAGACCGATGATTATGCCGCCTATAATCGCCCCGCCGATGCTGTCGAGCCCTCCGAGGATAACTACGGGGAATACTTTTAATCCGATGGAACTCAAGTCGTGGACATTGACACCATTAATAATCCCCAGGACGATGCCGCTCATACTGGCTACCAAGGCGGCGATCGCCCAGGACAAAGCAAAGACGCGCCGGACATGAACACCCAAAGATAAAGCGGCTTTTTGATTATCGGCCACCGAGCGCATATATATCCCCTGGGATGATTTTTTAAAAAACAAGCCGAACAGGACCAGAAAGAGGACGCTGATAACCAGCGTTGCTGAATAAACAGGAGCGACATAGATTGCGCCCAATTTCAGCGCCAGAGATTCCGGCAAAAAATCAGGATAAGTATGCAAATTACCGCCCCAGATGAGTAAAATGAGGCCTTTGAACATGGCGGCAAGACCAACTGTAAGCATGATAACAAAAATCAGCTTTTCCCCGATCAGCGGCCTTAAAAAGAATTTTTCAATTAAAAATCCCAAAATAAAGCAGCCGACCAGCGTTAAAATAAAAGCGATTAGAACAGGAAGATTTGCCCATGTTACTAAAGCTAAAAAGAAGAAGGCACCGAGCGCCAGAAGTTCACCATGGGCAAAGTTCAAAACGCTTGATGATTTGAAGATCATGACGAAACCCATGGCTGATATTCCATAAAGGAGTCCGACACAAACGCCATTAACCAGTAGTTGAAGAAAAAAATCCATTTTAAAATCCTTTTTAGGAGCCGTTACGAAATAACCTACTTTTTCTGTATTTCGTTAAGATCCTTATGCCGTTCCCGGCGTTTATTTGACCATCCATGTGGGTCTTGTGACCTCCAGGTTATGGCAAGACTAAGTTATTTTTGAACATCGGCTATCCGACTTGAATTATATTGACTGTTGTTTCAATTTCCCCGATACGGCCGTCACGGTAACGCACCTTGCCCTGTACCTGAACATTTTTTTCATTACGGTACATGGCCTCAATAATCTTAATGTATAGTCCATAAACAAAACGGCGGCGCACTTTCCCGGTGCGGGTAAGTTCTTCATCATCAGCATCGAGCAATTTGTAAAGCAGAATAAATGTTTTAACCTTCATCAAGCCGGGAAGCTGTTCGTTAACCTTCCGCACTTCTTCTAAAATAAGCTCTTCGACTGCCGGCTGCTGCGCAAGATCCATATAAGTTGTATAAGGAATCATCCGCTCTTCCGCCCAGTTGCCGACATTTCCCAAATCGATATTGATCATTGCCGTTATAAAAGGCCGGCTCTCGCCGAAGATGACAGCTTCTTTTATATAGGGACTGAACTTCAAACGTGTTTCAATAAAATCTGGTGAAAAAGCTTCGCCGCTTTTATTGCGGATTATATCTTCTTTGCGGCCGATTATCAGTAGATGGCCGTCGTCATCAATATAACCGGCATCTCCTGTTTTCAGCCAGCCATCATGAAAAGCATTCTGTGTTGTCTCATAATCGTTATAATACCCGGAAAATATCAGCCTTGCTTTTCACCAGCACTTCCTGATCTTCGGCAATTCTCACTTCAGTCTGCGGCAAAGGTTTGCCGACTGTTTCCAGCTTTACTTCATTATTCGGCTGGATCTGGAAGATGCCGCCGGCTTCCGTCAAACCATAGCATTGTTTGAGATTCAAACCGATGGCGCGGAAGAAAAGAATAACATCCGGACTGATGGGATGACCTCCGGTAAAAGCGCTGCGAAAGTGAGAACATCCCAGACGATCCAACAGCGGGCGGTAAACGAGGAGGGACATCAACTTATATAAAACACTCAATGAAAGAGGGATATGTTATTTTTCTTGGATGTTTTATCAACAACTGTTTTGCCTACCGTTTCCCCGAAGTAAAACAAATTTCGTCTTCAGCCAGCCGGCATCAGATATTTTAACCCGGATACTGGAAGCCATGTCCTCCCAGAAACGCGAAGATGTGATAATTATAGACGGGCCGATATCGCGGAAATCTTCCAGCACCGTTTCAGCTGTTTCCGGAAAATTAATCGTCATGGCACTTTGCAGGGCAACACCCAGGCACCACATTTGATCAACAATCCAGGCCGGCGGCGATATGGATATCCAGTTCTCCTCAGGCTTTATCTCATTGGCTTCAGTCCACTGCAGCGCCATGGAAATTAAATTGCGATGGGAAAGCATGGCTAATTTCGGAATACCGGTGGTTCCCGAAGTCTGAATCATTACGGCAATATCATCAGGCCGGCCTTTTTTTATTTCGTCTGCAATAAAATTTTCATTTTCCAGAAGAAATTTTTCACCGGTTACCAGCAGCTGGGCATAGCTGATCAGCCAGGGATCATTCCCGTAAGAAGTCATTCCTGTGGGATCTATGTAAACAACTTTCCGTATAAACGGAAGCTTATCTTTAATTTCCATCAGCTTATCGGCTTGCTCCTGATCCTGGACCACTACAATCGGACAATTAACGCGGCTGATCGATGTGCTTAATTCTTCGGCAACAGATGATGTAAATAAATTAAGTGTCGTTGCACCCAGAGCGTGGGCGGCGCTGGCCGCAAAATAACCATTCCGGATGATTCTCAACGATCAGACAAACAGCGTCTCCCCGCTTAAGTTCCAGGGCAGCAAATCCGGCCGCAGTCTTCTCCAGGTAACTGATAATAATCCGCCCAGCTGTATTTCTGCCAGATACCATAAGCTTTGTCCCGTATAGCTGTTTTTGTATCGCCATATTTCGCCGCATTTCCGGCAATAATCTGGGGCAGCGTATTAGAGTTTTGCAGATTTTCTTGCATCGTTATTCCGCTTATTAAATCCGTCCTTTATAATTTTTCCACATCGCCCAGATAGGCTTTAATTACTTCCGGATGATTGCTGATTTCCTCCGGCGAGCCTTCGCCCAGTTTTTCACCGAAATTTAAGACCATAATGCGCTGGGAAATGCTCATAACAATGGACATGTCATGTTCAACTAAAATCATCGTGAGGCCCCAGGTTTGATTTAATTCCAGGAGAAAGCGAACCATGTCTTCTTTTTCTTCCAGATTCATTCCGGCAAAAGGTTCATCTAAAATGAGCAACCGGGGCTCCAGAGCCAGAGCCCTGCCCAATTCCACTCTTTTCATCATCCCATAGGGCAGAGATCCGACGGTTTTTTTACGGATTGCCTGCATTTCCAGAAAATCAATTATTTCTTCCAGCATTTGCCGATGGCGGATCTCTTCTTTTTTTACCGCCGCAGAAAATAAGCAGGAGCGGAGGAAACTGTAATGACAATGAATATGCCGGGCCAGAGTCATATTGGCCAGCACCGTCATTCCCGGGAATAATTCGATGTTTTGAAATGTCCTGCCGATGCCGACCGAAACCAGTTCATGCGTATGCAGGTGAGTAATTTCCTGACCATTAAAAATAATCTGCCCTTTTTGCGGATGATAAAAGCCGGTAATACAATTGAGCAAGCTGGTTTTACCGGCCCCGTTGGGACCGATGATCGCCATCAATTCCCCGGTGTGGACGTGAAGATCAACATCTTTGACGGCAATAACGCCGCCAAAGTTCAAACGCAAACCTTGAATTACCAGTTCGGCTTTTTTATCTTCTTCCCGCCGGTTGCTGAAAATTGAGGGCCGGCCACGAAAAGCTTTCATTAATTTCCTTCTGAAAAATTATTAAAAAACATCTGTAAAGTTAATCTACTTCTTGAGTAATTTAATCTTATCCTTGCCCGGCACATAAAAATTGGTCAATGGTATATATGATCCATCTTCAGATACTTTAACCATCCGGGCGGTAAATGACGCTCCATGATCATCTTTAGTATAAGTAACTTTGGGTATTAAACCGCCAAAATCTTCATTTCTAAATGATTCCATGGCCGCGTTGATGGTTTCCGGATTGATAACTTTACTCTTTTCATAGGCACGAATGAAGGCTCTCTCCATGATCATACCTACAGCGACCCCTTCCCAATAGGAAGCATCGAATTTGTCCACTGTTTTGTAACGCTTCCATAGTTCTTTCACAATATTCATTCCTTCGGCCTTATCCGTCGGTAAAACGCCCGGAAATTGAATTGAAAGGCGGTCGCGGATCAATCCCTTGCTCATTTTGAAGAAATCCGGATCAGTTGATGTCCATGTTCCCAGAAACAAAGGATTGTAATTAATGCGATCGGCGCTCTTGAAAGCGGTGATAATAGCGGACGGCAGCATTTGAATAAAGATATATTCGGCGCCGGCTTTCTGCAGGCGAAGCAATTCCGTGTTCAAATCAACCGTCTTCGGTGGAAATTCTTCAACTGCCACTATATTGATTTTTAGTTTTGCTGCATATTCTTTGCTGGGATCATGAATTGACCGGCCATAGGCGTTATTATAAGTGAGCAGTCCGACTTTGGGATCATCCTTGCCCTTGTGGATGGCTCGAATATATTCCAGAACAGCGTAACAATCCATCTTATAACTGCCGAAAGGCAGATACATATATTCAAAAGGCTTCTCCAGAATTTCCCAGCTGGTGGAATAATTGATTGTCGGTATTTTATATTTCTGCACTATCGGTTTGGCAGCCAGACCTTCACCGGCGCCCCAGGTGGCAATCATATCCACTTTATCCTGGAGGGCGAATTTCTGGACGGCAGCCACAGCTTCCGGCACTTTGTATGCCGTGTCCACGGAGATCATCTCAATCTTATTGCCGGCTACACCACCTTTAACATCATTGACATAACGGAAATAGTCACGCTGGCCTTTTTCATGAAACTGACCCCAGGTGGAAGCAGGGCCTGTCATATTTATTGCCGCTCCAACTTTGATTGTTTTGGCCTGTCCGTGCATTGTAACCGGCCAGCAAGAAAACTGCGACCAGAAGTCCCAGAATAATATTAATCTTTTTCATATCCCCTCCTCTTTTATGCTGTTAAATAAACATTTTGGCAAATTTACGGCAAAAAAAAACCGTGGGCTGTTCAATCAGCTGCCCACGGTTCATTTCCCCTTTTGACCGGTCATGATCCTTTCAGGCAGACCCTGGCGCTAAAGCTAAAAAAATAAAAGCGATCTGCCTGGAAAGAAACAATTATTTTATTCATATTCATCATTACCTCGGTGAGAATCCTATAGTGCAAATAGCAAGATAAAGTCAAGAAAAAAATAGCATGCCTTTTATCCATTATATTCCGAAGTCGCCGAAGCCGTCCCTCACATCGGTATCGGGGCAATTACCTGTGAGGCGGCAAACGACCAGGCGACGATCAAGGCGTTCAGAATCGCACCCAGATAAATCCGACCGGTCCATTCGAAAAACCAGGTTGAAATCACCGTGGTAATTGCCAGCAACGCCAGAATATGGAAAAGGTTGATTACAAAGACGACGAAGAGACCGTTTGGCCCTGCGAAAGGAATGAAGCCCGTCATAAAGAGGGGCACATACTGAACAAGAAGAAACAGGATCACGGGCAAACACAGCGCAAGAATATTGCTGGTAAGACGGCGGAAGAACGTCTGCATCGGTGTTGACTGAGGCGACTTGCGGAGCTGGCCATGCAGAAATATCCCTGTTTGCAGGAAGCATAAAAGTATCCAGGGTAGATATAGAAAGAACATCCGCCAGCGGTACGGCGTCAGATCATTGAAAAACGGCCAGACAAAACGGAAATTCACTATAAATATTTTTTCCGCAAGATATTCCGCCAGATACATACAGGCAAAAAGCGTCACGGCCAGAAGCAATGCCCGCCCCAGTTTATCTGCGCGCAAACTAAAAGAGCCGGCTTCATCGGATACCCCCATATCCAGGAGGCTTATTCCCCGCGGTGCAGCCTGAGTCAGAAACCAGCGACGGAAGAGGATAAACCCGATGATGCTCACCCAGAGAAACCACCAGACAACGGCATTCACCATCATCATGGGAAAGATACCGTCAATCGGAATCAGATATTTGTGAATGCCGAAAAGCAAAAGAATGAGCGGCAGATAGAGCCACAAAAGGACACCGTTGATCGTGACGTATTTTTTGTAATCGCGGACCGAGCAATTGTATCCTTCGGCAGGTTTCTGCGCCAGCGGCAGAAATATTTTCGTTCCCAGCAGGAGAAATCCCAGCGGCAGCAGCAGGGCAAAACCTGCCAGCATGGCCGCCAGAGTGGAAAATTCCTTGAGCATCCAGATCTGACGGTCGGGATCGATCCAGTAGCGCTCGGGAGGGGCAAGGGCCGCTTTTAACCAGACGATGGTTTCAGCGATAGACCCCTGATGATGGGATTCATGGACGTGGGTTATTGCTGGCACAAAGACTCGTCGCGCATTCCCGGCGGAAAAATCTCCATAGGTCTTTCCCAATTCCGGATTGGCAAACGCCGAACGCCCGCCTGTGTGCGCTCCGTTGCCATCCACTCCTTTTCTATGTCCCGCGTCTTCGTCATCCGCTCCCGGAACTCATCATATTTGCCGATGATCATAAGCATGTTCTTCGGCATTGTTGGAGTCGCCTCCAAGGTATAAGCATAGCCCGTAAGAACAACTGCCCGGAGTGATGGATCATTGAGGGCCACGAGATAGGCCATTTCGGCTCCAAGACTGTGGCCCATAATCCCCAACCGTTCAGGATCCACAAAAGACAGTGAACGAAGATATTTTACAGAAGACCGGCCGCCGTATGTATTGTCGAAATCAGACGCCTTCGGATCGCCGGGAATCCCCGAGTGACCGCGTCCGATGGCGTCGATATTCAGGACGACCATTCCCCGCCGGGCGATTTCGATGGCATAGGCATCTCCCGTTTCCCTGTTGTTCTGGTAACCATGGATGTAGACGACTCCAGGAAGGCGGTTTTCGCTGCTTGCCCCGCGAGGCTTGAAGAGTTTAGCCCGGATGTTAATACCGTTGCTGCTGGAGTAATAAGTGTCCATCACTTCAACCCGGCCGAAATCCTGCTGAGTCCGGGAAGCCAGAACGACTGCCGTTATCAGCACAGCAACGCAAAAGGTCAAGGCAATAAACGCCTTTTTGCGGTTTCTCTGATCAAGAATGAATTTTCGACTCATGGCTGCCTCCAAAAGATGGGATACAAACTATAGGTTCAAGGCTAAGAAGCAATACCCTTTTCATTATATTCTTTTATTATGTATGGAATCGTCTCCGGCCCTTCCGGCAGGATGGCAATCCGGCATTGTGGTGTTCTGGCTCGCATCTGGCGCAGAAGCAGGGAAATATCCGCCACCGGTTGCAGATGGCAGGAACGCACGGTGTCTTCCGGCAGCAGAGAATGGAGATAGACATCCGCCTTGTTTAGTACCTGCGCCAAGACCTGAACCTGCCATTGATCGCGCTGTGTCTCCCGGCACTCCCTGATCATACTGGTCAGGGCATTTGGTGACGTTTGCGACCGGAGCAAAGAGTAAAAACTGTCATGACCGGTGATGCCTTCCGTACAGGCCGCTGCCAGAATAATTGTTCCCCCCGGCCGGACGATCCTTGCCGCAGCAGAAATTCCCTTGACGCCTTGGTAAAGAGAAGCATCCAGCGGAAAACCGGCATTGCTCGTCACGACGACATCATAAGGCGCCTCGACGGGACACATGGCGGACTGTCGTACGAAGGAGCAACCGGACCGGTGAGCTTCCTGCCATTGTCCGGCAAAAATTCCGGTGATCTCCCGCCGTCGATTCAAGGTGACATTAACAAGAAATTGCGGCCCTACTTTTTCCGCTACCTCGGCGATCTCCTCATAAATAGGATTATTCTGTGTCTCTCCCCAGGTGGCGCCGGGGTGGGCAATCATCTTTGCTTCGTGGTTCCCCATAATTGTCTCGATACCGCTGATGCCCGGCATTACCGCTTTCGGACCGCCGGAGAAACCGGCAAAAAAATGGGGTTCAATGAAGCCGGTCAGCACCTTGATCCTGGCCTCCAGAAATATCCGGTTGATCCAAATCTCGTGACCGAAAGAGGTACGGCCGAGATTGCACAAGCATGTTCCTGTCTTCGGGATTATGCTGAAGTATGCGATAGCGACCGACAATGTCGGCCCCGAGCATATCTGTCAATTCCTCTCGGCTGTTGGGACGATGCAGTCCTAACGCGTTAAGCAGAGTGATGCTTTCCGGCGGCAGGTGGGAAAGTTCGCTGAGAATGGAGGGAAGAACCCGTGAAGATGGCATAGGACGGCTACGGTCGGGAAATACGATCACTACGTCATCACCCTGATCGGCAATATCTCGTAATGGCCGTGCAACCAGCGGATGTCGAAGGGCGTGGAGCAGCCCCGCAGTTTCATCGGGAATGCCCGCGACAAACTTCGGCGTGATCACATCCGCGTCATCGGGGACATTGACCTGAAGCCCGTTTTTACCGTAAGCAAGCAGAACCTGCATCTTCTATCTCCGCTTCAATGAGTTCGTACAGTTAAGCAAACAAAAGAACGCCCTGGACCAGGAGAAACTGCCCCAGTAAGTAGGTGCTCATTGTATAGATGCGCTCATGAACTATTTCCGCTACAAACTTGTTGTAGGCATTTATGATATCAGAGACCATGAAAATAAATGCTCCGGCCATTGCGAGAATTATACCGCCAAGCGAAACCTGCCCCAGGGCAAAAACAGTCGAGATGCCCATAGCCGTAATCACGATCACATAGGCGATAATGGCATTTTTCATCGCGCCGGCGTGGGGAGCAATTAGTCTGAATCCCAAGATACCCATTCCGAGGAAAACCAGAGACAGCATCCAGGCACTGACAGGAAAAACCTTCAGAGTCGCCGCGTAGGGAGCAAATAGGGCAATATAAAAGATGTGACCCAGGAGAAAAGCGATAAGTCCCGGCTTGAAATATTTTCTGGTTTTGTGTGGATCGGGGATCATCAGAAAGACATCTCCCAGCCAGCAGGCAAAAAGTGCCGCCAGGAGAAACCAGTTGGGCTCCTGCGCTGAAGACAGGTAATAGGCGATTAGAGACGGTATGAGCAGTGGTTTCAACAAATAACGGGCTTTCATTAGCATAAAACCTTCACAGATCAGATGGGCGAAGGTTACAGCCAGAAAAAGAAGCAGGAAAAAGGTCGCTGTCATCATTACTTCCCCCTAATCTATTCGATGCCCAGTTTTTCAATCCGATAACGCAAGGAGTCGAATGTTACCTGTAACAACTCGCCGGTTCGTGTCTTTGATCCCTTGGCTTTCTGCAGTGCTTTTTCAATAAATTTCTTTTCTATCTTTTCCATTTCTTCGTTCAGATTGATCCCTTTATCGGGAATCTCGATATGGAGATTATCAGCAAAGCCGTTGCTTGCCGACAGCGGTAAATTCTCCGGTAAAATTATATTGGAACTTTCCATAGCTACACTGCGTTCAATTATGTTTTCCAATTCGCGAATATTACCGGGAAACGCATAGTTCATCAACAATTCCATTGCATAAGTAGATATCGTGCGCACTTCTTTATTAAACTCCCGGGCATATTTTTCGATGAAATGTTTGGTCAACAAGGGTATGTCTTCTTTTCGTTCCCGCAATGGAGGTACGCGAATAGGAATAACATTCAGTCGAAAATAGAGGTCTTCCCGAAATTCTCCTTTTTTTACTTTTTCCTCCAGATTTTGATTGGTGGCGGAAATTATGCGGACATCTACCTTGATATTCTCCGCACCACCAATACGCCGGAAAGTCTTCTCCTGAACAACCCGTAAAAGTTTCACCTGTAAAACAGGCGGTAATTCTCCAATCTCATCGAGAAAAATTGTTCCTCCCCGGGCCATTTCAAAAAGACCTTGCTTGTCTGCATAAGCGCCGGTAAAAGAACCTTTCATATAACCGAACAATTCGCTCTCCAGCAAGTTCTCCGGTATGCCTCCGCAATTGATGACTACCAGGGGCATGTTGAGCTCGTGAAGAATTATCATGAATGGCCCGCGCTACCAGCTCTTTTCCTGTTCCGCTTTCACCAAGAATTAAAATATTTGCCGGCGTATCCGCCACTTTTTTAATTGTTGTATAAATTTTCTGCATTTCCCGCGTTGATCCGATCATGTTGCAAAACAGAGTTTCTTCCGGAACTTCTCTATTTTCTTTTTTTTCTTCAACAAGACCTTTTTTGAGCAATGCGGAATGGACTATTTTCTTTAATTCTTCATTGCTGCCGCCTTTCTCGATATAATCAAATGCACCCTCTTTCATCGCATTGACGGCTGTTTCCCCCGAGGCATAGGCAGTAATTAAAATAACTATTGTTTCCGGGAACTGATCCTTGATGGTTTTGAGAAATTCAATGCCGTCAATTTTGGGCATTTTCAAATCAGTAATAACTAAATCGAAAGCAGCCTTACGGCAAAGATTGATTGCTTTGACCGGCCCCTCCGCACATGTTACTTCATAACCTTCTTTGGTCAGCATTATTTCCATAAACTCTCTCATGCCCTGATCATCATCAACAACGAGAATTCTCGCCATGTTATAATCTCCCTTGTTTGCTCATATATCTTTTATTTATTAAATATGTAATTTCGTGCCTGCCCGGCAGCCAAACAGTACACTCTGTACCGGAATTCATGCTGCTTTTGATCTCAATTCTTCCGCCATATCCGTCAACAATCCTGTTGACGATAGCCAGGCCAAGACCCGTTCCTTTATCTTTATTCGTAAAAAATGGTTCAAATATTTTTGCCAATTCTTTCTCCTCAATTCCGCTTCCCGTATCTTTTATCTTAATTTCAACAACTTCTTTGTCGTGATGCTGCAGCGATTTTGTCGAAAGAGAAAGGATTCCGCCCTCCGGCATTGCCTGAATGGCATTTAAAACCAGATTATGGATAATTTGCCATATTTGCTCTTTATTGGCAAAAGTTGTCATCTTTCCGGCTAATGTGCAACTGACTTCTATTTTATCTGTCCAATCCCTTGGATAATTTTGTGTTTTCCAGAACTTCCTCGAGCAATTGCATTTATATCGACAATTTCATGGGTTACGGGAATCGGCCTCGCCAATAAAAGAAAATCGCGAACAAAGTTATCCAGCTGATCTTTGCCGCGTAATATTATCTGCATCAAACGCTCATCAGTATTCTTTAAATTCAGGCTCTGCCTGAGGAGTTCAATCGAACCGGCAATTGACGCCAGGGGATTTCTCATTTCATGGGCAAGGCCTGCGGCCATTTCTCCGATCAGAGCCAGTCTTTTGCTTTTCTCCAGGTTTTCCTCCATTAGTTTAATATCCGTCAGATCCTGGAAAATCAAAATACTCCCTATTTGTTTATCCTGCTTTTCCTTCAGCGGAGATATGGAACATCCCAGGTGAATTTCTTCTCCGCTGTTGTTTTTAATTTTTACTTCCATTCTGTTTTGGGTCTGCTTTTTGATAATCCCGTCGGTAAAAAAAGCGGCAAGATTCGGAAAATAAATCGGCGATAGGCCTGTTTTCCACTGCTTCCAACGGAAAGCCGGTAATTTCTTCCGCCGCCCTGTTAAAAGTCTTTATTCTGCCCTGTAAATCGATGGTCATTATGCCTGTATCTACCGATTCCACAATGCTGCGGAAAAGCAAGTCCAGTTGTTTGAATGCCGATTCTTTTTCCTGCAACAGATATCTGGCTTTTTTTTCCTGTTCGACAACAAAAGTGGCTAATAAAGCCAATATATAAAAAGAAACGATGTGCACCAGTATCCGGGTAAAAACATCTCCCGCTGTCAGACTGGTGATCATGTTCGATGGAGGAAATCGGCGGTATCAAATTGTAAAATTCAAAATCAAGCAGCAACCCGTAAAAAATTCCGGCTGCGGAAGCTATTATCAGGCCACCATATCGTCCAAGAAATATCACCGAATATATTATGATTAGAGTATAAAGAACTGAATAATTACTGCGAAAGCTGCCTGTAATATACACCAGCAGAGTAACCAGAATCACATCGAGCGCCAGTTGTAAGTAAATATTAATTGTTAATAAATCTTTGAATATCTTTAGCAGCAGAATATAGGCGATAGAGAAAAAATATGTTGCGGCAATGATAAAATAAAGAAAGTTGAGAGTGCTTACAGTAAAAGGGAATCCATCTTTTCTTATATCCAGGAAAATCGCGACGCCGAGAAACAAAGTAATAATAATAAGCCTGGCAATGATGAGCAAAAGCAGACGTGATTTATTCTTTTCTTCCAGGGTGGCCTCTGTGCCCATAATCATGTTTTAAACATCCTTTTTTGGCGCAACATCTTGAATATCATGCTATAATATTTTTGTCTTTTTGGCTAACACTTTTGCTTAAATCCCGGGGAAAGCCTTTGCATCAAATACGTCGACCGCTGATTTTTCCATTTATCGGACTGATTGCCGGTATTATTACCGGTAATTATTTTGATCTGCCTTATAATTCTTTGCTCGGCACTCTGATTGTAATTCTTTTTTTACTCCTTCTGTCTCTGAGAAAGAAGTTGCTGGTCGCCAGCTATTTACTGATCTTCTGCTTTGCATCTGTCCTTGGTATCTTTAACATTCAGAAGCAGCAATATTTAACCGGAGCTGATCATCATATATTGCAATATACGAACTCCGGTAAAATAACTGCAGAAGCCATCGTTATTGAAAGCCCCTCCGCTTATCCCGACAAAAATCTTTTAATTATCCGTTGCGTAAGACTTCTGAAAAATGGAGCTTATATCCCGGTTTCCGGGAATATTAGGTTGGTAATCCCGCCTGATTTAACTTATTCTTACGGTGATTTTATCCGCTTCCAAACTGTATTAAAAAAAATCCACAGTTTCCATAATCCCGGCGGTTTCAACTATGAGCGCTATCTGAACCGTCAGGGCATTTATGCAACAGGTTTTATAGCCAACAGTGCCGGAATAATTCTGTTGAGAAAAAATTCCGCAAGCGGCATCAGATCGCACCTGGAATCTTTCCGGATGTATTTAAAGCAGATTATTTATAATCATGCTCCCTCCCCGCAGCGGGAAATTATTGAAGCCATGACCATTGGCAATCAAACCGGAATACCGGCGGATGTGCGGTGACAACTTCAACAAGACCGGGACTTCTCACATTCTTTCCATTTCCGGTTTGCATATTGGAATGATTGCGGCAATCGCTTTTTTTATCATCACCGTTCTTTTAAAATCCTCTGAATATCTGATTCTCCGCTTAAATATAATAAAAGTATCAGCGGCGGGCGCTTTTTTCCTGATATTATTTTATGCCTGTGTTGCCGGCATGGGTGTTACCGTCATGCGTTCGGCTCTGATGGCTCTGGTTTTTTTGATTGCGTTAATATTCGGCAAACAAAGAGACCTATACAATACACTGGCGCTGGCCGGTTTGGTGATTCTGATCATATCCCCGGAAGCTCTTTTTGACATTTCTTTTCAGCTCTCTTTCCTGGCTGTCCTGGCTCTTATTTACATCGTCCCGCAATTCAGCAACCCGTCTTTTCAACAGAGTTCCTTTCTCCCTGACTGGAGCAAAAATATTATCCGGTATCTATACATGTCGATGGTTGTATGTCTCGCGGCCACTATCGGCACCTTACCCTTGCTTATCTATTATTTTAACCAGGTTTCAGCGGTAACAGTTATCGCCAATTTGATTGCTGTGCCCCTTTTGGGAACATTAACGCTGGCAATAGCGATTGCTTTTCTTATTGCTGCATTATTCTCCCCGTTAGTTGCCGGTTTCTTTATTCAATTAGCTTCTTTCTTCGTGCAGATATCCATGGAGATAATAAATAAATTAGCATCCCTGTCTTGGTCCGCCTTCAGCGTTACCAAACCGAACATACCGGAAATTATTGTTTTCTATCTTTTTCTGGTACTAATTATGAAGTTTGTCGGTGTTCAAAGAGGCCTAAAAGGATTTTGGCAACAACATCCTTTAATATTGAGATATGCTCTCCTCTCCGTCCTGCTGTTTTTTATCGGTGATACTCTTTATCTCTCTTGGAAGGACAAACTGAACACCGATTTAAGAATAACCGCTATTGATGTAGGTCAGGGTTCGGCTATTCTGGTGCGCTTTCCAGGCGGCAGAAATATGCTGATCGACGGCGGAGGATTTGTGGAAAGTTCTTTCGATACGGGCAAAGCGATTATTGCTCCCTATCTTTACCATGAGAGAATCAGCAAAATCGACACCGTAATCCTTACCCATCAGCATCCTGATCATCTGTTGGGTCTTTTTTACATTCTGGATAATTTTAATGTTCAGGAATTCTGGAGTACACAAATAATCGTCGATGATGAGGATTATCAAAAAATGCGTAAAATAATTGCGGAACGAAAAATCAGGATGGTTCCTTTATCGCAAGAACACTCCGGAAAGATAATTTCTGATGTGAAAATTAATTTTTTGTGGCCTCCGGGTGCATCTCGTTTAACTGCTAAAGAGTTATCAGATGCTGATCTCAATGACGCCTCACTGGTGATACAAATAAAATACGGCAAGATAGCATTTCTGATTACCGGAGATATATCGGCATACATTGAAACTGCTCTTATCCGGTCAGGAAGAGATTTGAAAAGTGATGTTCTCTTTGTTCCTCATCACGGATCGCGCCATTCCAGCAGTATTGATTTTATTCAAAAAGTGGCGTGCCGCTACGCTATAGTCAGTGCCGGGAAAGACAATGCTTTCCGCCATCCACATCCCTTAATTCTGGAGCGTTATCGGTCAGAGAATGTACAGGTTATGCGGACCGACCAGGATGGAGCTGTAATGCTCGCAACAGACGGGTTAAAACTATCCGTCCAAACCTTCGTTAAACACAGGTAATTCCCTGCAGGTATAACACTTTTTTTATTGCCAAGCTGGGCATTATATGCTAATATTTTTTTTTACGATTTTGAGGGTCAATATGGAAAAAATTACTGTAATCAAAGGCTTTAAAGATATCCTGCCGGACGATACACCGCTTTGGTGCGAGGTGGAATCCATTGCCCGGAGTGTTTTCACCTCTTACGGTTTTCGCGAAATTCGAGTGCCCATTATTGAAAAAACTGAATTATTTAAGAGAAGTATCGGCGAAACGACAGATATTGTGGAAAAGGAAATGTACACATTTCGTGACCGCGATAACGACCTGTTAACACTGCGACCGGAAGCTACGGCTTCTGTTATCCGGGCTTATATTGAACACAATATGCTGGCTTACGAACCGGTTACCAGGCTTTTTACGATCGGCCCGATGTTTCGCCGGGAAAGGCCGCAAAAAGGTCGCTTCCGTCAATTTCATCAAATCGATGTTGAACTTTTCGGAGAGGATAATCCTCACGCGGATGTCGAAGTCATTCTTATGCTGGTTCATTTTCTGGAATCAACCGGCCTGCAGGATCTGTCTTTGGAAATTAATTCTCTGGGTTGTAAAACATGCCGGCCTGGTTTTTCTCAAGCGGTTATTGATTACTTAAAAGGATTTGAAAAAGAACTTTGCCCTGACTGCCAAAGGAGAATGCTCACAAATCCCCTGCGCGTTTTTGATTGCAAAGTCGAAAGTTGCGGCATTATTATAGCGCAGGCGCCCCGGATATTGGACTATTTATGTCCCGGGTGCACAGATCATTTTTCCCAAGTCAAATCCTGTCTCAGCGATTTGCAGGTGAAATATGAGATTAATCCGGCAATGGTAAGAGGATTGGATTATTATGTAAAAACAGCTTTCGAGGTTAAGTCGGGAGCGCTCGGCGCACAGAATTCTCTGGCTGGCGGGGGCAGATACGATGGCCTGGTCAGCGATTTGGGCGGACCGGAAGTTGCCGGAATTGGTTTTGGTATAGGCATTGAGCGTTTGCTGGCCTGTTTGCCTGATCGACAGAAAAAAAAATACAAAACAGATTTGTTTATTGCTGCGTTGGGCGCCCGCGCTCAGCGCATAGGTTTTATGCTTAGTTATGAATTGCGCCGGGCAGGGATTACTGCGGCCATGGATTATTCCGACAAGAGTTTAAAAAGTCAGATGAAGCGGGCCGACAAATTAAATAGCTCCTTACACTCTGATTTTCGGCGATAAGGAAATTGATGAAAAAAGTCTGGAATTAAGAAACATGAACACTAAGAACCAGCAGGTTTTGCCATTAGATAATCTGCTGGAGTCGATAATAAATGTTATTAAAGAGAGGTAACAGGTCTTGGCTAATTTTTTAACAAAAGATAAAAGGACTAATTATTGCGGAGACTTAAGTGTTTCTGATGCAGACAAAGAAGTGATCCTGATGGGCTGGGCCCATCGCCGGCGGGACCATGGCGGTGTTATTTTCGTTGATTTGCGGGATCGCGCAGGAATAGTGCAGGTAGTCTTTAACCCTGATGCTGGAGAATCAGTCCACGATCAGGCACATAAAATCCGCAGCGAATATGTTCTGGCAGTGAAGGGAACTGTTCATAAAAGGCCGGCGGGCATGGAAAACCCTGCACTGAAAACGGGCGATATTGAAGTAATTGTCTCGGAACTGGAAATAATGAATGAGTCTAAAACTCCTCCCTTTTCCTTTGATGATGATGAAATTTCGGAGAACATTCGGCTTAAATACCGCTACCTGGATTTACGCCGTCCGGTAATCCAGCGGAATTTATTTTTGCGCAGTCGCCTGGCGGCATCCACCCGCCATTACTTTGAACAAAACGGCTTCATTGAGGTGGAAACTCCTTTTCTGGGAAAAAGCACTCCGGAAGGGGCGCGCGATTACCTTGTCCCCAGCAGGATCAACAAAGGTAACTTTTATGCTCTGCCGCAATCACCACAGATATTTAAACAGCTATTGATGGTGTCGGGCTTTGACCGTTACTATCAAATTGCAAAATGCTTCCGGGATGAAGATTTACGCGCCGACCGCCAGCCGGAATTCACGCAAATCGACGTCGAGATGTCCTTTATTACGGAAGAAGATATTATGCAGGTCATGGAAGGATTGATGGCCCGAATATTCAAAGATTGTCTGGGGCGGGAAATTCAGCTCCCCTTACCCCGTCTTCCCTATCGTGATGCAATTAGCCGATACGGTAAAGACAATCCCGATGTGCGCTTCGGCATGGAACTGATTGATCTCACTGATATAGTAAAAGATTCCGGGTTTAAGCTTTTTGGAGAAGTTGCCGCATCCGGCGGAATGGTCAAAGCCATTAAAGTAGAAAATGCCACCAGCCTTTCGCGCAAAGATCTGGACGGGTTAAAAGATTATGTTGCCGTTTATGGAGCAAAAGGACTGGCCTGGGCAAAAGTTAACAGTGCTGACTGGACTTCGCCGATATATAAATTCCTGCATCCGGAAGAAATCGAAAAAATAAAAGAGATAATGAATGTCAAAGAAGGTGATATAATTTTCTTTGTCGCCGACACACCACGCGTCGTTAACGATTCTCTGGGCAACTTAAGACTGCATCTGGCCAAAAAATTGAATTTGATCGACCCGGATGCACTGGCCTTTACCTGGATTACGGAGTTCCCGCTGATGGAATATTCAGATTCGGAAAAACGTTTTGTTTCCACACATCATCCTTTTACATCACCGTTTCTGGAAGATCTGCCGTTGCTCAACACCAATCCCGGCAAAGTCCGGGCGCGCGCCTATGACCTGGTTTTAAACGGTTCGGAAATCGGCGGCGGCAGTATTCGTATTCACCGCAAAGACGTGCAGGCACAGGTTTTTGCTTCCCTGGGATTATCCGATGAGGATGCCCGTTCCAAGTTTGGCTTCCTTCTGGATGCACTCGAATACGGCGCTCCGCCCCACGGGGGCCTCGCTTTCGGCCTGGACCGTCTGACCATGATAATGACTTCCGCCGAATCTATACGAGATGTTATCGCGTTCCCCAAAACGCAAAAGGCCGCCTGTCTGATGTCAGATGCGCCTTCTAAAGTAAGCCTCGAACAATTGATGGAGCTGTCTTTAAAAATTGTTTAAATGGAATTGAGTGGAGAGAAAAAATGGTGAAATGGAACAAAGAAAAAAGGTTGCTTAACCAGCAACAAAGCAAATTCTGGAAATTTGAATTGCAGGACGTGGATGAACCGAATTTATTCAAAGATATCTTTCCTTATAGTGAAGTCAGCAAGATTGTCTTTGATAATAAAATAATTCCGATCAGTCCGCCGGAGGAAATTTTTATCACCGATACAACTTTCAGGGACGGGCAGCAGGCTCGACCACCCTATTCAGTGGAGCAGATTGTCGATATTTTTAAGTTAGTGCATAAACTGGGTGGCCCCAACGGCGTGATCCGGCAGACCGAATTCTTCCTTTATAGTCGAAAAGACCGGGAAGCAGTGGAGGAATGTCGGAAGCTCGGACTTCGATATCCGGAAATCACCGGCTGGATCAGGGCGGCGAAAGAAGATGTCCATTTAGTCAAGGAAGCCGGTTTGAAAGAAACAGGATTGCTCACCTCTGTTTCCGATTACCATATTTTTCTTAAACTTAACAAGAAGCGAAGCCAGGCAATGGATGATTATCTGGGTGTCGTTAAATCGGTATTGGATTTGGGTATTGTTCCCCGCTGCCATTTTGAAGACGTTACCCGCGCTGATATTTACGGCTTTTGCATACCTTTCGCTACGGAATTAATGAAATTAAGGGAAGAAAGCGGTATCGATATAAAAATTCGGCTCTGCGATACCATGGGCTACGGCGTGACTTATCCGGGAGCATCGCTTCCTCGTAGTGTCGATAAACTGGTTCGCGCTTTCATCGAAGAGGCCGGTGTTCCCGGCATTCTGTTGGAATGGCATGGGCATAATGATTTCCATAAAGCAATGATCAATGCTTCTACCGCCTGGCTTTATGGCTGCAGTGCCGCCAACTCTACACTGCTTGGGCTGGGGGAACGGACGGGCAACCCGCCGATTGAATCACTGATTATGGAATACATAGCCCTCAAAGGGCATAATGATGGTATCGAAACAACGGTTATTACCGAAATCGCTGAATACTTTGAAAAAGTAATTGGGGTGAAAATCCCTCATAACTATCCTTTTATCGGTTCGGAGTTCAATGTTACACGTGCCGGTGTTCATGCCGACGGCCTGATCAAATGCGAAGAAATCTATAATATCTTCGACACCAAAAAAATACTCAACAGGCCGATCGTAACCATGATCTCTGATAAATCCGGTAATGCCGGCATCGCCTTCTGGCTGAATCAGCGTTTTAATCTTAAAGAAGACAATGCTATTGATAAAAGGCATCCCGGTATTTCCAAAATTAATAAATGGATTAACGAGCAATATGATGCCGGTCGCCAGACAAGTATCTCTCCGGAAGAATTGGATAAAAAGGTACGCAAATATATTCCGGAACTCTTCTTGTCTGAACTGGAGAAGATCAAGGTTACTGCGGAAAATGCCGCTGTAACTGCCGTCAATCAGATTATCGAACATGCAGAAATGAAATTTATGAATCCGGAAGTTCAAGAGCCGCTGATGCAAAAATTTGTTGATGAGCATCCTTCCATTCAGTTTGCCTATATAGTTGATATGAATGGCCGCAAAACTACGAAGAATATAACCAATATTGCCGACCGTGCCAAATATGAAAACTATGGCGTCGGCACCGATCAATCAGACCGGGAATGGTTTATCAAGCCTCTGCAAACCGGCAAAGTGCATGTTACTGATTTTTTTATATCAAAAATGACCGGTGTCCTGTGTTTTACCGTATCGGCGCCTCTTGTTGACGATAAAGATGAAATGATCGGCATTTTCGGTGTTGATATTCAGTTTGAAGACTGGGTGAAGAGAGCCGAAGTAATGGATGACACAGACCATATTGCGCTGCGGGCAGAATACGAGGAAGCAAAAAGCAAAGCCCGGCATGGCCGTCACTGATTTCTAAGCATTAGGAAGGAAATGAGTATGATGAAGAAAAAATTCATAATCTTTACCGTGCTTTTATCAATTGTCTGGGTTGCAGTTGCCTGGGCGCAGTTCAAAGACGGTTTATGGGAGATGACCACGCAAGTGGAAATGAAGGGAATGTCACAGGCTCTGCCCCCTACCACCTTCCGTCAATGCATTACCAGGAGTGAACCTGTTCCCAGAAACCAGGATAAAAACTATGAATGCAAAACAACCGCTCAGAAGATAAGCGGCAATACCGTGAGTTACTCGGTGAGTGCAAAGGCAAGGACGGCCTTCTGCTGACTGACGGGAAAATCAACTTACAGCGGCTCAACGATGGAAGGCTCATCGACCACCAATTTTAAGGCCAAAGGTCAGCCCGAAATGCAGATGGCGGGCAAAATAAAAGGGTAAATATATCGGCCCTTGTCCGAAGTAGATATAAATAATCGATTCTCTGTATATATAAAAATCACCATGCCGGAGAAATTAATAAGGAAGCTGAAGAGTTATCAATGTAAATTAAACTCTTCAGCTTCCTTGATTTCGTCATCCCTGGTAATTTCTATTTTGCTGCTTTTTGCAGATCTTTCACCATATCTGTTTTTTCCCAGCGGTAATTATCCATAAACAACGTGCGGGGTATTTTACGGTATATATCACCGTTCAGCAGTCCAAATTTTTCAATCATCCCTTCCGGCGTTAAATCAAAATGATCTTCGATGATTTTTTCCAGTCTGTCATCGGAAATCTCTGCCCGTGCCGAATGTGTTGACGTAAATGGAGAAAGGTTTGGCAATACCTATGGCATAAGCAAGCTGCACGGAACATTTGGAGGCCAGACCGGCGGCTACAATATTTTTGGCGACATAACGCGAACCAAAAGCTGCTGAACAATCAACTTTTTCCGGTGTCTTATTAACAACCGCGCCGCCGCCTAATTGAGCGCCGGGATACCCTCCGTAAAACTGCACAACCAGTTTACGTCCGGTAACGCCGGAATCAGCGGCGCTGCAGGAGTTGATGGCGTTCCATTCGCCGGTTGGATTGAATAAGAACTCCGTCTTCTTATCCACATAATCTTTCAGGCAATCAAAAGCGATCTTCCTGGCTTTGTCCCGCACTATGCTCCTTGCTCCTTTGACAAAACGGTAATCAATGGAATTGGACATGAGCACTTTAGCCAAACGCAGCGGCTTTCCCGTTTTCGTGTCATAATCAACGGAAACCTGCCCTTTTCCATCCGGCGCGAAAATTGGATTCTGGCAGAACTCAAAGGCACGCATCAATTTATTAACCAGAACATACGGCAGAGGAAGCAGTTCCGGAGTCTCGTCACAGGCAAAACCATACATAATGCCCTGATCGCCCGCCCCGATTTCCTTATCTTTATTCAAAAGACAACTGGTGCCCTGATTAATATCAGGCGACTGGGGGATGATGGCGTTGAGCACACCCATTAAATGACCGTTTAATCCCACTGCCGCATGATTATAACCAAGCTCAATCACGGCGTCCCGGGCAATTTTATCAATATCGACATAAGCTCTTGTTCTCACCTCACCGCCGACCAAACATATTCCCTTTCCCAAAAATACCTCGATGCCGCAATGGGGCATATTTGCCAGATGTCAGCTTTAGTTTCTTTTCTTCATCGAGGATACCGGCAATAATATTAGCCGCAATAATATCAGCAACCAGATCAGGATGACCCACTTTGACACTTTCCGACGAAATCTGCATAATATAGTCTCCTTAAATTTTTTTATGCGGGCTTTCCAGAATCGAAAATAAAAAACCCGCGCTAAAGCACGGGTTCAATTGATTTATTCATTGATTCTCAGTGCTTTAGCACATTTATAAAGCGGAGCAATTTACTTTTAAATCACCGCTTGCGATGCACCATAGCATACAAATGCATAAAATCAAGAAAAAATTATTTTCAGTATTCATCATAAAGCGTCCAATGCTCGAAAGGGCGCATTTCGTCTTCTGAAGAGAGTGGCGCTATTTCGCGAATGAATCTTGACGGCGACAGGGTCAAGGCTCCGGATGAACGCGTGTAATCAATGACCGGAGAGCTCAAATAGAGTTGATCCTTCGCTCTAGTTACGGCTACATAGAAAAGCCTTCGTTCTTCTTCTTCTCCGCCCGGTTCTTTCAATGCACGCTGCAACGGAATCATGCCGTCGGCGCACCAGATCAGAAAGACATATGTCCATTCCAATCCCTTGGCCTGATGGATTGTGCTTAGAACGACTTTGTCCTCTTTTTGATGCACCTCAAGGTCTTCTTCCCTGGCCATATTTGTCAGTAAAGCCAGTTCATTTAAGAAATCTCCCATGCCGTGCGAATTTAGCGGAAAAATTCCCCAGAGAAATCAAGTCATCTTCCCGTGATGAAGCATCGGAATAATTATTCTGCAGGTAACTGCGGTAACCGGTTTTATTTAACAATGCTTCGATTATTTTTTCCGGTGTCCGTTCCTGAGGCGGCAAATCCAGCAGGGCCTGTATCGTTTTACGGCAATTTGCAATACCCGGTTTGGCCTGCTGGGGGGTGATTTTCATAAACTCATCGCCGAAAATCGCCTCCAGAGGGTTTGCTTCTTTGGCTAAATATTTCCAGAGTTTTTCCAGTGTAACCCTGCCTATTTTAGGATACATAATCAACAGACGACGCCAGGCCAGTTCGTCCTGCGGATTGACGATAATACGCATGTAAGAGGTAACGTCTTTGATATGGGCCTGCTCGAAAAAGCGGATACCGGAACGAATATCAAAAGGGATATCGCGCCGGACAAATTCCATCTGCAATTCCATGGAATGATAATGCGCTCGGTAAAGGACGGCAATTTCTTTCAACGGGACTCCACCGCGGCTCAGCTCGGTGATTCTCTGAGCAACAAAATCTGCCTGTTTAACCACATTCTGAGCCGAGACCATTACCGGTCTCATTCCGCTTTTGCGGACAGCCCTCAATTCTTTAGGAAATTGTTTTTCATTATTCGTGATGCTTAAATTTGCCAGATGCAATATCTGCGGAGTGCTGCGATAGTTTGTTTCGAGTTTGAATATTTTGCAGTCCGGATAACGATCGGGGAAATTAATGATATTGCTGAAATCGGCACCGCGAAAAGAATAGATGCTTTGAGAATCATCACCAACAACCATCAGGTTTTTGTGAGTCGACGCCAGAAGATCCACCATATCTGCCTGAATAATATTGGTATCCTGGTATTCGTCGACCAGAACATGTTCAAATCTCGCGGAGAGTTTACTTAACAAATCAGGATTATCAATCAGCAATGTGCGGCAGTTAGCACAGCAGATCATCAAAATCCATCACGGAGAGATCTTTCTTCTTTTGCACATAGAGGCACGCAATTTGATTTATTTCATTGATGAGATGGAGAAAAAAGGGGTACCTTGTCTGTAACAGATCTTCCAGCGTGCTTTGAGTGTTCAGGGCTAAACCGATCATTTCCGCAATCACGTTACTGCGGGGAAATTTAGTTAATTTGGGATCAATTTTTAATTCCGCCATACAGGTGGAAATGAGCTGCCGGGAGTCTTCACTGTCCACAATTGTAAAGTTGTTCTTATAACCGAGGCGAAAGGCATAGCTTCTTAAAAGAATATGCGCGATATGATGAAATGTGCCGCCGAGTATTTTTCCGGTATAGGAATTAAGAATGGTTTCCACACGGCCCAGCATGGAGCGTGCGGCCTTATTGGTAAATGTTGCCAGTAAAATCCGATCCGGTGGAACGCCGCTTTCCAGTAAGCGGGCCACGCGATAGGTTAAGGTGCGGGTTTTACCGCTTCCTGCTCCGGCCAGAACAAGAAGCGGCCCCCCTGCTTCCATTACCACTCGATATTGTTCGGCGTTCAATTCTTTTTCATAATCAATCATTAAATCAAGTTTAATCCCGCTGCTGCTGGACGAGGTTAAATCTCCGCAGCCTGCTGTGAGGTTTTGATCCGAATATTTTTTACGGACTAACTTTTCAGCGCTTTTTTAATTTCTTCCACGGTATCTTTCGAGCTCAGAGACAGGAAATTCTTGAGCAGGCCTTCTTTCTCATAAAATCCAATCAGCGGAGCTGTCTTTTGATTGTAGGTTGTGAGGCGGTTGGTTATTGCTTCTTCCGTTTCATCAGCCCGCTGAACGACATCACTGCCGCATTTCTTGCATTTGTCACCTGCCGCCGGGGGATTGCTTTTGACATTATAAATTTCCTGACAGGCGGAATTAGAACACGTTCTTCTCGTGGTCAGCCTGTCTAAAATAACGTTCCGGGGCACATCCAGATTAGCCACAAAATCCATCTGGATTTTTAGTTTTGCCAGCAACTTCTTCAGTTCTTCGGCTTGAGGAATTGTTCTGGGAAAACCATCCAGGATGAATCCATTTTGACAATCCGGTTCCTGCAGGCGTGCTTCCATAATCTGCATGATTAAGGAATCGGGAACAAGATCTCCCCTGTCCATATATTCTTTTGCTTTCTTCCCCAATTCCGATCCTTGTTTAACAGCCGCGCGTAAAATATCACCGGTAGATATCTGGACAGAGCCGTCATATTCGGTTAAAAGCTTAGCCACTGTACCCTTCCCTGCTCCGGGTGCACCCAATAAAATTATTTTCATTATTTCCTCCAAATATTGTAAAATTTATTGTATGTATTTTGTTACGGCTCCTTATGCAGTTTGCTTTTGCAAATCGGCTTATAGTGGATAATTGTTCTACGGTCAAGGTAATAAAGCCTATTTAATTATGCTGTTGTTAATTGATTATTTTAATTTCAAATAATTTCGGCCAGAATTTGCCGGTGACAAAAATTCTGTCACCTTCCGCATCGTAAGCAATTCCGTTTAAGACGTCTCTTGTTTCGGACCGGGGAAGCAGCGCATTTAATTGGCTCAGATCAATCCAGCCTAATACTTTGCCTGTTTGCGGTGAAATACGCACAATTACCTCTTCCATAAAAATGTTGGCCCAGATTTCTCCCCGGATATATTCCAGTTCATTGAGATTATTTACCGGCACTTCTCCATCTTGAACTTTAATTTTCCGGATAACTTTATAATGTTTTTGGATTCAGATAGGATATAAACGCCGTCCCGTTGCTGAGAATTAAAGATTTGCCGTCGGACGTCAAGCCCCATCCTTCGCCCGAATAAGAAAATTCTCCTATTGCCCGAAAACTCGTTAAATCATAAATGAAGCCGGTTTGATTCTGCCAGGTCAGCTGATAAATTTTATTGTCCAGTATTGCCATCCCTTCACCAAAATATTTCAGCACCCAGCCTAACAATTTTAATTGCTTTACCTGATTTAATATCCATCTTTTTGAGAGCCGATTTACCATAGAGACCGGCTGGACTCATAAAGGTATCCCTGATGATAGACAAGACCTTGCGTAAATGATTCCGGATCATGGGGAAAAATGTTGATGATAGTAATTGTTGCAATTGGTGCTTTGGTTGTTTTTAAATGATGGAATGTTGATCTTTGCTGCAGTTGTGCCGTTGCCGGCTCCGTCCGGTGCAAAAGAATAAAGTTAATAACAGCAGGAATAAGCAACTAAAATAATCTCATATCCAGGAGATTACCAAAAACCGATTTCTTTGGCGTATTCGAATTGACGCTGCCAGGGTATGTGCGGATGAGCTTGATCCAGAGGATCATGGCCCAAAAGTTTAATCGCCTCGGCATCTGCTAAAACGGGATGATAAGCACTGATAAATCCTTTATCTTCGGCAATTTTATGATGGTTTCCCGGCAAACAGTCACATTCTGCCACAATGTCAATCAAGGCATTGATAACCACAGTTTTATTTTGAATTACCTTCCAAACCGCGGCGGCAGTTTCCACCAGTTTTTCCTGGAATACTTTAATATCAGTATCCCATTTTATCTTTAGCGCTGTTTCCGGACACAGGGCAATGCATTGAGCACAACCGATGCATTTGACCAGATCATAAACGGGGAATTCTTTTTCTGCTATTGTTGCCGCACCGGCCGGACAAACATCTGCACACTCGCCGCATTTTATGCATTTCTTGACGATCAGTTTCGGCTTGGCATCGGCATGCATGCGCTGTTTTTGCGCGCGGGAAGCAAATCCCATGGAGATGTTCTTTGATCGAACCGCCGAATGCCGCCTCCATATGCCCTTTGAAATGAGAAAAAATCACAAAGCCATCGGCATCCTGAATAACTTTTCCCGTTTGGACGGTTTTAAAATGCTGAAAACCGGCAGGCAGTTCAATGATGCTTTTTCCATCCAGGCCATCGCCGATTAATACCCTGCATCCCAGGAAATCTTCTGTGAAACCGTGTTTGATTGCCGTGTTTAAAGATTCCCGGCCGTCGCGGCGTCCTCCGGAATATAAAACTGTTGTATCGACAACAAAAGGTTTTATGCCTGCTGCATCGCAGCCATTTCACAATCTCCCGGGCATAAACCGGTGACAGGAAATTTTTATTGCCTCTTTCACCCCAGTGCAGCTTGATTCCGATGCTGTCACCCCGTTTAAATGGTTTTTTGGTTTTTTCTAAAACGGTTCTGAGCGCCATGAGCCTAGATTCTTCTGTCGCCGAACATTCCTGAAAATGAATTGATTTTTTCATATTTCGAATAACCTCTTAGGGGCCGTTACAAATAATCACCCGTGCAGGTCTTGTGACTTCGCGTGACCCTTATGCTGTCAGTTTATGGTATGACCATTACAATACGGCCCCTTATGCCTTTACGATGTTACAATGTGACGTGGCCATTGTCAAACAATGGCCTGCCCGGTTTGGCATCTGCAGCGCGCAGATAAACAGGGACAAAAGTGTCGGGATTGATCAATTCGTTGCGGTGATATTTCTCGCATCCTAAAACTCCGACAGCGGAAGCCCGGATATACTGGTACCGGCTGGAGGCAAACTTTACTTTTCCTGCTTTTCCGGCAAGTAAATCCCGGTATTTTATGGCGCCTTCGCCGACAAAAATTACCTGCGACTTAGAATCAAAAATAATATCGCGCGGATCGATGACCTCTTCCGGGGATATTTGTTGCAATATATTTTTATCATTATAGCCGTAACATGCGGCATAAACCTGACCGCGGCCGGCATCCATCACGGAACAAATCAATGCTGCATCATCTGTTATGTTGAAAGCCAGAGCCGCAAGCGACGATACTCCGACGGCCGGTTTGCCGGTCGCCAGCAGCAATCCTTTCAGAGTGCTGACACCGACCCGCAAACCTGTAAATGATCCGGGCCCCAGAGTGCAGGCAAACAAATCAATATCTCCAATTTTCAATCTCAGTTGCCGGCAGGCCTGCTCTATGGCGGGAAGCAAAGTTTCGGAATGGTTAAAACCGTTATTTACTATAACATCATAAAGTATTGCCTCATCCCTTAATAAGGCAACTGCTGCTGTCTTGAAAGATGTGTCGAACGCGATAGTTAGCATATCATTTGAAGTATTTAAAAATATCACTGATTATTGGCAAGTTCATCCGCTCTATATCAATCATAATCACGAAGATCATCAGCATGGCTAAAATGGCAAATCCTATCTGCTGGGCAAGCTCCTTGACTTTTATACTTATTTCTCTGCGCAGCACCATTTCAATGGCATAAAACATGATATGGCCGCCGTCAAGAACGGGAATGGGAAAAAGGTTAATTACTCCCAGGTTAATGGAGAGCAGCGCCATAAACAGAATGAAGGGAATAATCCCTTCTTTTACCTGTGCGCCAGCCACCTGTGCAATAAAGATCGGGCCGCCCAGAGTGCGCGGTGAAATGGTGCCCTCCACCATTTTCACCAGGGCAAGGACGGTAAGCTTGCTGATTTCCCATGTTTTCTCACACGGCCGCGATTAATGCTTCCCAGGGGTTCTTTCTCTCGATGACTGTTTTGCCGGAGGGAGAGACTCCAATGAGATAGGTCGGATATTTCTTCGCCAAAAACATTCTTGGATTTTGCCTCCATTGGTTTAATTAAGAAATGCTTTTTCTCCGCTTGTCTCTCGACAATAATTTCTGTTTCTTTGCCTTTTCCTGCGGCGATAACCGGTCTTAAATCTTCCCAATTCTTGATTGTTTTCCCGTCAATGGAAATTATTTTATCCCCGCTGATCAGGCCGGCATTATATGCGGCGGATTGTTTTTGCACTTCTCCGATTTCTGTTGTCAGATTCGGTACGCCATACATGAAAATGATGACGAAGATCACCAGAGCCAAAAGGAAGTTAAAGACCGGACCGGCAAGAACAATCAGCATCTTTTTCCAGGTCGGTTGCTTTAAAAAAGATCTTTTTTCATCTTCCGGCGACAGACATTCATTCTCGGATTCACCAAATAATTTAACAAATCCGCCCAAAGGAATCCAGGAGAGCACATATTCCGTTTCTCCGATTTTTTTCCCAAATATTTTCGGGCCAAAACCGAGCGAGAACTTAACCACGCCTACGCCGCCTATTCTCGCTGCCAGAAAATGTCCCAATTCATGAATAAAAATCAGCACACCAAGTAATACAATGACAGATATTAAACTTATCAAGATGCAATCCTTTCTATCAGCTCTTTTGTTTGAGCCCTCGCCCATTCGTCGGCTTGGAGAATATCTTCCAGTGACGGGTCTTTGATGGAATTATGTGTGCTGAGAACCTTATCAATTATCCCGGGGAAATCAACAAAATTAATTATCTCTTTTAAAAATGCCTCAACGGCAATTTCATTAGCTGCGTTTAAAACAGCCGGCATTGTCCCTCCGCAGACTCCGGCTTCGTAAGCCAGACGCAGGCAGGGAAACTTCCTTGTATCCGGTTTATAAAATTCCAGATTCCTTGTTTTCACCAGATCTAAAATCGGCAAATTAATATTTATTCTTTCCGGATAAGTTAAGGCATACGCAATGGGCGTTCTCATATCCGGAATGCCCATTTGGGCCAACAGGGAACCGTCAACAAATTCGACCATGGAATGCACAATGCTTTGCGGATGAATCAGAACGTCAATTTTCATTCATATCCAGATTAAACAGCCATTTTGCTTCGATAACCTCCAGCCCTTTATTCATCATGGATGCGGAATCAACGGTAATTTTTCTTCCCATTTTCCAGCGGGGATGTTGCAGCGCCTGGCGCAGAGTAACCTTTTTAAGCTCACGAATTTTATAATTTAAAAAAGGACCGCCGGAGGCCGTCAATATAATTTTTTTAACATTCTCCTGCTTTTGCCCCTGGAGACATTGAAAAATAGCGCTGTGCTCACTATCTACCGGTATAATTTGAACTCCCTTTTCTCTTCGCTTTTTTTGTGACTATGTCTCCGGCCATGACCATTGTTTCTTTATTGGCTAAGGCAATATCTTTCCCGGCATCAATTGCCGCCAGTGTCGGAATTAAACCGGCAGCTCCGGATATTGCCGAAAGAACAATGTCGGCGCCGGCAAATGAACGCAACTTCCTTTACGCCTTCAGATTGATGAACAATCCTTATCTTTGTTGCGGCGGGTATTTGTTTACGCAGTCTGGATGCACTTTGAACATCATTGACGGCCACTATTTGCGGCCGGAATTTTTCAATCTGCTTTTGCAGTAATTGAATATTTTTTCCCGCCGCCAATGCCACGACTCTGAAACGCCCGGGGTTTTTCTCAATAACATCCAGAGCACTGACTCCAATTGAACCAGTTGAGCCTAAAACAGTTATATTTTTCATTTAGCCGATCACATAAATTCGATAATAATAAACAAAGGGAGCAATGAAAAGCAGACAATCCATCCTGTCCATTAAACCGCCGTGACCCGGCAAAAGTGAACTGGCATCCTTCAACCCATAGTTTCTCTTGATAGCGGACTCGCTGAGATCCCCCAGTTGTCCGATAATGCTGCCGGTAAAAGCAAGAATGCCTATTTTCACTAAAGCACATCCGGGAAAACAATAATAGCTAAAATCAAACATGCCAGTGTGCTTACCAAAATTAATCCGATTGTGCCCTCTACAGTCTTACCGGGGCTGATTAAGGGGATTAATTTATGTTTGCCGAAATATTTACCTATATATAATGCCGCTATATCGCCTGCAAACGCTAAAACCAAGACAAATAAAACCCATAAAACGCCTTTATCCAAACTGCGCAGCAAAATAAAATGAGATATTAAAAATGGTATATACATGAAACCAAATATAACTTTGGCTACAGTCATTACATCAAAGGTTGATTCTTTAATACTCCAGAAATAAAATAAACGCAATTAATACTACAGAAAGCGAGGACGGCAAGAACCAGCTGGCTTGCGCCGAAAAACATAACGAAAGGAATTATTACAGCAAAAATTGTTCCTTCAATCTTTTCCTTTAAAAAACCTTTGCCGAAAACTATATTATTGTATTCCCATATTCCGCCCACGGCAACCAAGACAATTACTGCCGCCAGAGCAAAAGGCGGAGCCGAATAGAATAATTCCAAAGATTACAGCAGCTAATATCAAACCGGTCAGCCATCTTTTTACATAAGGTACTTCCATATAATCCTGATTTATAAATTTTACTTTATTGTATTACTTTTTCTAACTGTTCACTGGTCAGGCCGAAACGTCTTTCCCTCTTTTGGTAACTGGCAATTGCTTTTAAAAGATCTTCCTTTTTAAAATCAGGCCAAAGAACATCGGTAAAATAAAGCTCTGTGTAAGCCATTTGCCAAAGCAAAAAATTGCTGATTCGGTATTCCCCGCTCGTGCGAATTAATAAATCGGGATCAGGCATACCGGATGTCTGCAGATAACGGCCAAACATATCCTGTCGATTTCGTTTATTTTTATTTTTCCGCCGTTAATATCCTGCATCATTTTTTTTACAGCAAAAATTATTTCATCTCTGCCGCCGTAGCTCAATGCCAGGTTTAAAATCATCCGCTTATTATCTGCCGTGCTTTCTTTGGCCTGGATAAGTTTTTCTTTTACAATTGCGCTCAAATTATCTATATTCGCCAATAGTTGTCAGTCGTATTTCCTGTTTCTGCAATTCCTTTAACTCTTTGGATAAATACTCATCCAGCAAAGTCATCAGGGCATTCACTTCTTCTTTCGGACGCCCCAAATTTTCTGTGGATAAGGCAAATAAAGTAAGATGCTTTATACCGAGTTCACGACATGATCTCACAACCGCTCTAACAGCCTGAGCGCCTTTTTTATGTCCGCGAATTCTCCCGATGGTATGCTGTTTTGCCCAACGGCCATTACCGTCCATAATAATTGCGATATGTTGAGGCAGATTCGTGCCGGTTAATCTTCATTAAAAAATAATCCTCAATTTATTAATTATACTATCAAACAGAACAATTCTTTTCAACTCAGGAGATGAGATTTCTTTATGTTTTATATTTAACCGAAGGTGCAGAAGAATCAATCTGCAAAAACAAATGGGGAGCGATAAAGGCTCCCCATTTGCTAGATACTATATGACAGTTGTTTATATTTCCATTATTTCTTTTTCTTTTGACCGCCAGAATCTTATCGACTTTTTCAATACGGCTATTTGTCAGTTTCTGGACTTCTTCCTGCGCTGAGAAAAGTTCATCTTCGGCCATTTTGCTCGTTCTTCTTGAATTCCTTTAATTCTTCGTTGGCATCCCGGCGGGAGTTGCGCAATTTAATTTTAGCTTCTTCCGCCATTTTCTTCACAATCTTAACCAGTTCCTTGCGTCTCTCTTCAGTCAACTGCGGAATCGCAAGACGGATAATTTTGCCGTCATTGGAAGGCATCAACCCTAAATCTGATTTTTGAATTGCTTTTTCGATAGCGCCGATTAGCAGTAGCATCCCAGGGCGCAATGACAATTAAACGGCTTTCCGGAACAGAAAGTGTTGCCACCTGAGCGATCGGTGTCGGCAGCGCCATAATAATCGACTTTAATCCCATCGAGCAATGATACGGAAGCTCTCCCTGTCCTCACTCTGCTGAATGATTTATCCAGTGCTGAAATAGTTTTTTCCATTTCTTCCTTCAGCTTTTGAAAAATCTGATCTTTCATATTATTCTCCTACGTAAGTGCCAATTTTTTCACCGCAAATTGCCCGGCGAATATTGCCTTTTTTTTGCATGTTAAATACAATAATTGGCAATGTTATTATCACGGCAAAGCGAAATTGCAGTTGCATCCATTACTTTAAGGTTTTTTGTTAACACATCAATATAGCTTATTTTTTTATACATGACTGCATTCTTATTTTTTACCGGATCACTGTCATAAACACCGTCAACTTTAGTCGCTTTCATAATGACATCCGCGTTAATTTCCATTGCCCGCAGTGATGCTGCCGTATCCGTGGTAAAATATGGATTACCGGTGCCGCCGGCAAAAATTACAATTCTTCCTTTTTCCAAATGACGCATTGCCCTGCGTTGGATAAACGGTTCGGCTATTTCACGCATTTCGATCGATGATTGCACTCGTGTAGGTATGCCTCGCATTTCCAATGCACTTTGCAGGGCCAAACTATTGATCACTGTTGCCAGCATACCCATATAATCGGCGGATGTTCGGTCCATGCCCTGGGAACTTGCTTCCATACCCCGGAATATATTTCCACCCCCGATGACAATACCGATTTGCACTCTGAGATCGGCTACGGATTTAATTTCACCGGCAATATAAGTTGGCAACTTCAGGATCAACGCCGGAAGATTGTTTGCCTAAAAGGGCCTCTCCACTTAACTTAATAAAATTCTTTTATAAGCTGCTTTCTTTTTAGCAACCATTTAGTTTTTAATTTCCTCGCCGAGCTGGAATCGGGCAAATCGGCGAATAATGTATATTTTCACCAGTATTAGCAATTAAATTATTAATCAGAGTCCCTACTGTAATATCGGTATTTTTTATAAATTTTTGTTCAGTCAGGCAAACATCTTCATAATATTTTTTCAGTTTTCCTTCGATAATTTTGTCCCAGATCTTCTCCGGCTTGCCTTCTTCACGCAATTGACTGCGGTAAATTTCCTTTTCCCTTGTTCAAAGCATCCGCGGGAATTTCTTCCGGTCGAACATAGAGAGGATTGGATGCCGCTATGTGCATGGCTATATCCTTCGCCGTTGTCTGAAAATCTATCTGTTTTTGCCACAAAATCTGTTTCACAATTAATTTCAACCATTACTCCGATCCGGCCACCCATATGAATATATGAAGCTATTGTGCCGTCCTTCGCGGCTTTGGAAGATCTTTTCGTTGCCGCGGACAAACCTTTCTTTCTTAGAAAATCAATAGCTTTTTCAAAATCGCCGTCTGATGCCGCCAAAGCTTCTTTGCAATCCATCATCCCGGCACCGGTTTTTGTTCTCAATTCTTTAACCATTGCTGAAGATATTTCCAATTTACTTACCTCCTCAAACATTCTATATCTTTATGTTATGTATTTATATTATTTATTATCTTTTGTTTACTCTGCCGTCTCTTTTTCCATTTCGACACTTTCCGGAATATCCGTTTCGGGCGGTTTAACTTCGGTAGTTGCCTGTGCTTCTTTATTGGATTCCGCCGTCAATTTCTCTTCAAAACGTTTCTTTCCTTCCATCACTGCATCCGCAAATTTGGAAGCAAACAGCTTAATTGCCCTGATGGCATCATCATTTCCCGGAATAATGTAATCAATATCATCAGGATCGCAATTTGTATCAACAATGCCGACGATAGGAATTGATAATTTTTTTGCTTCCTGAACAGCAATATGTTCACGGTTGGGATCAACAATAAATACCGCCGACGGTATGTGATTTCATGTTTCTTATTCCGCCTAAAACATTTTCCAGTTTTTCTTTTTCTTTTTGCAGTTTAGTTATTTCTTTTTTGGGAAAAGCTTTGATCGAATCATCATCAAACATTTTGGTCAGAGTGTTGAGACGGTCGATGCTTTTCTTAATAGTCATAAAATTAGTTAACATGCCGCCCAGCCAACGCTGATTTACATAGGGCATGCCACAACGAACGGCTTCTTCTTTAATAGCTTCCTGTGATTGTTTTTTTGTTCCGATAAAAAGAATCTCTTTGCCCTGCGCTTACTGAATCGACAATAAAGTTGTAAGCCGTCTGAAACATGCCGACGGTTTGCTGAAGATCAATAATGTAGATATTGTTTCTTGCCCCAAAAATGTACGGTTTCATTTTGGGGTTCCATTTGTTGGTTTGATGCCCGAAATGGACACCTGCTTCCAGTAAAAGTTTCATTGAAATTGCTGACATTTTTTTCTCCTTTTTTGTTTTTTCCTCCATCCCCTTCAACTTGCCGCGGCACACTTAATAATTTAAGCAACATGCCCGCAATCCAGGGATGTGTGAAGTTTGGCGGCACTTAACATAAATACATCAAATATTCAAGTTTAAATAACGGCTTAATTAATTAATATTTTTACTTTTTTCTGTCCTTTATGTTGAGTAATCAGCATTGATTTTTACATAATCATAGGAAAGATCTGATGTATAAACGCAATATGATTTATCTCCTGCGCCCAAATGTACATTAATATCAATTCGGTCTTTTTGAAATATTCCTTTTAATTTATTTAAATTGGCAATTAGCCGGGGTATCCTGGGAAAAAACAGGCAAACCTCCTATCGATAAGCTGATTCGTTCCTTTTCCAATGGTATCCCTGAAGAACCGAGAGCGGCAATTATTCTCCCCCAGTTGGGATCTTCACCAAAAAATGCCGTTTTTACCAGATTGGAATTAGCTATAGAATATGCCGCCCTTCTCGCATCTGACCGGGATTTTGCTCCTTCCACCATAATGGAAATGAATTTTGTCGCTCCTTCGCCGTCTTTTACTACCGCCTGAGCAAGTTCCATTAACACATCGGAAAGCATGTCGCGAAATCGCTGCAAGCGAGCCTGAGCCTTTTCCAGCGGATTATTGCCGGCCAAACCGTTGGCTAATATAATGGCTGTATCATTGGTGCTCGTACAGCCGTCAACGCTGATTGTGTTAAAAGTGGAATCAATCGCCTGATGAAATACAGTGTTTAGCGCCTTTGAATCTATCAGGGCATCCGTCATTACATAGGTCAGTAAAGTTGCCATATTCGGCTCAATCATGCCCGCACCTTTGGCAATCCCGCAGATAGTTATATCCCTGGCTCCCACAATTCCTCTGCGGATGGATATTTTCGGGTACTTATCGGTTGTCATCATTGCTTCTTCAGCATCTTCAATTCCGAATTCATGTAAACCCTTGACCAGTTTAGTGATGCCGCCTTCTATTTTCTTGACCGGCAATCTTGTACCAATGACACCGGTGGAACCGAGCAGTATATGTTCTTCTTTTATCTTCAATTGCTTGGATAGTGCGGCAGAAACATACAAGGCATCTTGATAGCCCTCTTTCCCTGTGGCGGCATTGGCACAACCACTGTTCGTTAAAATCGCCTGAGCGAGGCCTTTTTTGACTCTCTCGGCATCAATTATCACCGGTGCCGCCCGAAATATGTTTTTGGTAAATACGGCAGCAACTTTTGCCGGTATGGTGGAATAAATCAGGCCAAGATCTTTCTTTTCACCGTGTTTAATTCCCACGGAAATTCCATTAGCCAGAAACCCCGGTACATGAATTTTCATTTTTTCTTTCACCATAATGCCTGCTCCTTTTTAATCTCGCTTAAGCACCACAGCATTTTTTATATTTTTTCCCACTGCCACAGGGACAGGGATCATTACGACCGACTTTCTGCCCTTCCCTCTTCACCGTTTTTGTATCCGGAATATCTTCGCCGCGGCTTAAAACATAATCCTGCTTTTGTTTATGCCGAATTTCCTCAACTTCTTCTTCCCGCTGTACTTGAACCAGACACAACTTTCCCAAAGTATCCATTTTCATCTGGGAGATCATTTCCATAAACATCTCATAACCTTCACGCTGATATTCGCGGACGGGATCTTTCTGGCCATAACCGCGCAAACCGATTCCTTCTTTTAAATGATCCATGGACAGAAGATGTTCTTTCCAATGGGAATCGATTGCCTGCAACATTATTACCTTCAGCAAATAATCCATCAGTTCTTTGCCGAAATTTTGTTCTTTATTCCGCAAGCAGTTCCAGAACTTTTTGTATTGATCAATTCACGGAAGGAATCGACAGATGATGATCCGGGGGAATTTGTTATATTCAGCTTTAAGTTGAACTGCTTGAGTATAGCGTCATCAAGCCCCTTGAGATTCCATTCATCATAGTGTTTTTTTTCATCAACAAATTCAAACAAAAGGTTTTCTGTAACTTCTTCAACCATTTCTTCAATATCTTGCCATAAACTTTCGCCACGTAACACTTTTTTACGCTGTTCATATATAACCTTACGCTGCTTGTTCATTACATCATCATATTCCAGAAGATGCTTGCGGATATCAAAATTCTGCCCTTCCACGCGCTTTTGTGCGTTTTCGATCGCCCGGGAAATATATTTATGTTCAATTGGCTGGTCTTCTTCAATACCCACGCGATCCATAATTGAGGATATTTTCTCCGCACCAAAAATGCGCAATAAGTCATCTTCCAAAGACAGATAGAAGCGCGAAGAACCTTTATCTCCCTGACGACCGGACCGGCCGCGTAATTGATTGTCAATGCGGCGGCTTTCATGGCGCTCAGTGCCTAAAATATGCAGGCCTCCCACTGCCGCTACGCCTTCACCCAGTTTGATGTCTGTACCGCGGCCAGCCATGTTTGTGGATATAGTCACCATTCCCGCCTGGCCGGCCTGGGCAATTATTTCTGCCTCTTTTTCATGATTTTTTGCATTAAGTACATGGTGCTTAACTCCGGAGCGAGTCAGGTACTTGCTCAGTAATTCTGATTTCTCAATCGAAATCGTACCGATTAGTACCGGCCGCTTGTCTTTGTTTAATCCTTTGACTTCTTCGATCACAGCTTTTATTTTTTCGGCCTCGGTTTTGTAAATTAAATCATTATAATCTTCACGAATCATGGGCATATTTGTCGGTATAACCAACACTTCCAGATTATATATTTTTTTGAATTCGGCTGCTTCCGTATCCGCGGTTCCGGTCATACCGGCAAGTTTTTTATACATTCTGAAGTAATTCTGAAAAGTGATTGAAGCCAGTGTTTGATTTTCCCGTTCAATCTTTACTTTTTCCTTAGCCTCCAGAGCCTGATGCAGACCGTCGCTGTAGCGCCTTCCCGGCATTACCCTGCCGGTGAACTCATCAACGATAATAACCTCTCCGTCTTTAACAAGATAATCTACATCCCGCCGAAACAAGGTGTGTGCTTTGAGTGCCTGATTAACATGATGCACGATTTCTATATTCCGCGGTTCATAAAGGTTCTGCACATTGAGCAATCCTTCCACGTGGGCCACACCGGCTTCCGTTAAAACAACCGTACGGCTCTTTTCATCAATTGAAAAATCGTGATCTTTCTTTAATCGTGGTATTATCTGATTGATTTTATAGTATTTATCAGTTGATTCTTCCGACGGACCGGAAATAATCAAAGGTGTCCGGGCTTCATCTATCAGGATGCTGTCCACTTCATCGACAATCGCATAATTGAACTCGCGCTGGACATACTCTTCCAGGCTGAATTTCATATTATCGCGCAAATAATCGAATCCGAATTCGTTATTTGTGCCATAGGTAATATCGGCGCCATATGCTTTCCTTCTTTCATCATCGTCCAGTCCATGGATAATCACTCCAACGCTCAAACCCAGAAAATTATAAATCGGCCCCATCCAGGCAGAATCACGTTTGGCCAGATAATCGTTGACTGTAACGACATGGCAACCCTTCCCGTCCAGGGCATTAAGATACAAAGGCATCGTTGCGGCCAGCGTTTTTCCCTCGCCTGTTTTCATTTCCGCAATCTTGCCTTCATGCAGAACGATACCGCCAATCACCTGGGCGTCAAAAGGACGCATTAAAAGAGTCCGCCGGGAAGCTTCCCGGGCCACAGCAAAAGCCTCCGGAAGAATGTCATCGAGACTTAGGCCTTTTTCTAATTTTTCCCTAAAATACTGGGTTTTGGCGCGCAGTTCGGCATCACTTAAGGATGCCAATATTGGTTCATAATTGTTAACTTCATTCAAAATAACCAATAAACGTTTTAATTCCCGATCGTTTTTCGTCCCAAAGATTTTTTTCAGAAATTTATCCAGCATTAATCCACCTTCAAAAAAAAACCGGTAATGTTACCGGTGCATTGAAAAATTTTTACAATTTATGTTTTAAGTATTCGGTCAAGGGTAAAACTTCTATCTTTAATTTTCCTGATCAACTCATCATTTTAAGTATTTGCGGGGATTGACCGGAATTTTATTGTTGTAAACAGAATAATGGAGATGTGAGCCGGTGCTCCGACCGGAATCACCAACAAGTCCGATTAAATCACCCCTTTTCACCCGAGACCCCTGCTTGACGGCAATCTTGGACAAATGTGAATAAGAAGTAGTAAGACCGCGACCATGGTCTATTTTGACTGTGTTTCCTTCATCGCTGAGATAGGCACGCTTCCACTACAAGACCATCGGCTGTCGCCATCACCTCTTTGCCCATCCTGGTTGCAATATCCAACCCTTTGTGAAACTCAGTGCCGGAACTGAATGGTGATTCTCTGTTGCCGAACTCGGAAGTTACCCAGCCCTTAACCGGCCAGATCAGGGGAGTTGAGGCAAGAATGGACTTTTGCTCTCGTAAAAAACTCAGTAATTCATTAAAACTTCTTTCTCTTAGATCGGCATCATAATTTAAATTGCTGATACCTTTGTGTGTTTCAGCAATAAGTGCTTCGTGATCTGAATTGAGCATTTCCTTTATTCTCGGATTTTCACTATTAGATCCACCTATGCCCAAGGGTAGTTTTTTATCTCTTCCTGTTTGATAATTAGCTAATATTCTTATTTTTTTATCGAATTGTTGGAGTCTTTCCATCCGATCCGCAAATTGATCAACTTTTAAAGACAAATCTTTGATTTGCTGAGACTGTTCTTTAGTTTGGGTTCTGAGCCTTGCCAGTTCGATCTTATCCCTTTTAATGCTGGCATAATCATAAACAATATAAAGGGTTAAAAGAACGGCGAAGACAGAACCAATGAATAAACCGCGGACTAAAGATCGAGAAAGTGATAATTTCTTTACTGCGCTCTTTCTCTTGGGAATAATCATTAATGTAAAGAAATTGTCGGGCATTATTTCTTTCCTGACCAATGTTAAATAGTTTAATCCGACGCTAAGTCTTGATTAATTACCATAAAGAAAAATGAAAAGTCAAGAACTACCTAACTGAGATTATTTCACTGGAAATACATATAATTATGCTTTTGTGATTGTCATTAAAGAATCACCAATCTCAACTTTATCACCGGGTGCAACTACGATTTCGCTGACTTTTCCACTTATTTCTGACAGAATATTTGTCAGCATTTTCATCGCTTCCATTACAATGAGAACTTCACCTGCCGACACTTCGTCCCCTTCGGAAACAGGAATTTCATTAACTGTACCCATCATCTGAGAACGAATATCTCCCGCTTTGGCCAGATCGTTAAGCTCTTTGACGGAAATAGAAACTTTTTTCTTCAGCTGGTCGCCGGAACCTTTCCTGCCTTCGCCATCCTGCTCCATTTCCGTGTAGATCGGTTCCGGATGATGATCAATATTGAAATAAGTTACTGCATCACCGGTTTTTGTTTTGCGTTGCGGCCCTACCTCAATTGCATGTATTTTGCCATAGGCATCCGTAATTTCAAATTTTTCTCCTAATCCAAAACCGCCCTTCTTAAACCAGATCTGGGGAGACAATACCCATGTTTTTCCGTACTTACTTTCAAATTTAAAAAAGTTTACCGCATCATTTGGATGTTGCAGATATAAAACAAGTTCATCCTCTGTGGCGGTACGGCCTAAACGTCGTTCCAGAACTTTCTTTTCCACTTCCAGATCAATATTTTCTATTTTTTGGTAGCAATAATTGCAATTTACATAGTCTTGCCAATCCTGACCGAATACTGCTTTATAAATATCATCAGCCGGCTTATAAAAAGGAAGCTCGCCATATCTTCCCAGCATTAAATTTTTCAAGTCATCGCTGGCGTCTTTGTAGCGCACGCCTTTCAATATATTATTTACTGCAGTTGTCCAAAGAATTTGCGAACCGGGAGTAACACTCCACCAGTTGCCCAACTCGACCTGAACCCGCGGCAATTCTTTCTGCAGAATCTCCGGCATGCGGGATAAAAAACCTCCCTTTACAGCTTGTTCAAAGCTGGACCCGGTAGCTCCACCGGGAAGTTTATGCACCTGTACAGTCGGATCAAAACCAAGAAACTGCGATTCAAAGTCCCGGTAGTATTCTCTTTCCGGGCGTAAAATATTTGAGGCGTCGATGACCGCTTGTCTGTTTAAGCCAACGGCTTTGTAGCCGTATTCATTCAGTGTATCAACTACGGTAATGATCGGCGGAGGGCCAAAAAATCCCGTAAAGGCATGATCGGAGGCATCAACAATCTTGGCACCGTTAATAACCGCTTCAATAATTCTCCCCACATCATTGCCGTCGGAGTTATGACCATGATAATGAATAAGCAGTTCGGGATATTGATTCAGAATTGCGCCGACCAATTTACCGATGCGGCGCGGTGTTCCCAGTCCGCCATGATTTTTTATGCAAAGAATTATATCATCTCCGGTAACTTCCAATATCTCCCCTACTTTTTTAACATAATATTCATCTGTGTGCTCCGGACCTGTGGAAAAACAGATGCAGGGCTCCAGAATACAACCGGCCTTTTTAACCTCTTCCATCACCGCCAGCATATTGGGTATATGATTAAGAAAGTCAAATACGCGCCAGACATGCACGTAGCGGGCAAAAGACTTAACAGTAAGTCGAATGACATTTTCCGGATATGGTCTGTAGCCGAACAAATTAATCCCTCGGCAGAGATTTTGAAATAGTGTATCAGGCATATTTTCAGACAGAACCTGCAGCTTTTCCAAGCGGGTTTATCTGCTTTCTCAACATATCGACATGGACTGACGCACCTCCCGATATCTCCAGAGAAAAGAAACCGGAATTGTTGCGTTCCTTGGCTACAAGCAGCTGGGTGTGCGGCATAATTCTATTCTTGAAATCAGATTGAGAAAGGTCTCTTTCCGTATTAGTCACATAATAACCTTTGTTCCGTCTGATTTTATCAATGACATATTTTGCGCCTTTTTCTTTTAATTCACGGGGAGTTACTCTTTCATCAAACACACTATTTGTTGCTTTTTTCATAAACCAATAAACCCTGCTTTCTTAGTAAGTTAGAAATTGTTTTCTGGTTCCTTTTGCAGAAGATAATTTCGTTAACGCACTTATCCCGTTTATCGGGTTAAAAATTGATCAATATGCGTAAGGATTAATTTTTCGGGCATGAATCTCCGCAATTAATTTCGCCAGTTTAGCCACTTCCCTTTCCTGCTCCGGATAATTAAATATCTGATCATGCGTTTCCAGATAGCTAGTATCAAACGTGCCTGCCTGGAAATCAGGCTCGTCACAAATAGCCAGATAGAAGGGAATTGTTGTTTTCGGCCCCACAATTAAGAAGTTGTTCAAAGCGCGCTTCAGTCTTTGGATCGTTTGTTCCCAGTCATAACCGCGTACAGTCATTTTAACCATGAGCGAATCATAATCCGTTGGAATACGATATCCCTGGTAAACAACTCCGTCCAACCGGACACCCGGTCCTCCGGGCGAGTGATATACTTCCAGAATCTTGCCACCTTCCGGCATAAAATTATTTTTCGGGTCTTCGGCATTGATTCGCACCTGAATAGCCTTGCCCATCATGTGAATGCGTTCTGCAGGAATATCCAAGACATTTCCTTCGGCAATTTTGATTTGCTGCCGGACAATATCCACACCTGTCAGTTCTTCCGTAACGGTATGCTCAACCTGCAGCCGTGTATTCATCTCCATAAACCAGAATTCGTTGGTTTTAGCATTCACAAGGAACTCTACTGTTCCTGCATTGACGTAACCGACCTGGCGTGCACCTTTAATGGCTGCATCGTACATGGCGTCGAGAACATTTCCCGGTAAATTGGCTGGGGCTATTTCCAGCAGTTTCTGATGCCGGCGCTGGATTGAGCAGTCCCGGGAACCCAAATGAATAATATTTCCATGATGATCAGCCAGAATCTGTATCTCGATATGGCGCGGTGATTCAATATATTTTTCAATATAAATACTATCATCATTAAAGGCGGATCGAGTTTCGCTGCGTACTTGCGGCAGCTGCGCTTTCAGTTCGTCCTCATTATTAACCTTGCGGATACCCCGGCCTCCGCCACCAGCGGATGCTTTAAGCATTATCGGATACCCATATTTATCGGCAAAAGCTTTTGCCTGATTAATACCATCAATTCCCGGAGCAAGATTACCTGTACCGGGAATTGTGGGCACGTTTGCGGTTTCCATGACTTTCCTGGCCACAACTTTATCGCCCATGTCGCGGATTACCTGGGGCGGCGGACCAATGAAAATAATGCCTGCTTTTTCACAAGCTGCCGAGAAATCGGCATTCTCCGAGAGAAAACCATATCCCGGATGAATTGCGTCAGCGCCTGTTTTGCGCGCCGCCCAGATTATCTTATCGATGTCCAGATATTCCTTACGGGGCCGGTCCCCGATTAAAATGGCATCATCAGCCAGTCTAATATAGTTTGATTCCGAATCCGGTTTTTCATAAACTGCTATTGCCTCAAGACCAAGCTCTTTGACTGTTCGAATTATGCGTAAGGCTATTTCGCCTCTGTTGGCAATCAATACTTTCTTAATTTTTCTTTTTTCTACAGGCATGATTTTTTTCCTTTACGATCAAATAATTCCGAAATATTATTCATCAATTTTGCATGCAGATATGCCAAGCAGGACAATGCATGTCAAGAAAAATCGGAATGGTTTTCTACTGAAAACAGCTCGGGATAATCAAGCGAGAGGCTGTCACCAGTTTCTCGTTATATTTCCAGAATATTATACTGTTATGAACAATTACTGTCAATCAGTTTTTATTATCCCCTTAATAGGATCAATATGATTTGCAGAGCAAGGCTATTGGTTACAAAGATGAAGAAACATTCATCCTGGAAACTGTTCCCCCGTGTTTCAAACAACAATGTTTATTTTTTCGTTGAAAAAACGGCTGATTTCACTTAAGTAAAATAAAAAAGATTGGAAACCTCCCGTGGAAAAAAAGAAATACTATGTAATTTACAGATTTATTTACGTCTTACCGGTATTGTTATCTTTAGCAATCTCTCTTGCTGCAACTGCCGTGTCTGCATTTCCACTCGAAAAGCACCTTTCTTCTCTGGAACGCATTGCCCCCGAATCCAAACAGGTTCTGCTGGTCACCGATGATAAATTTCTTTTTTTCAGCAGAATCCGGGTTTATGCGTTGGAAAAAATCGGCGCTAAATGGCAAAAAGCCCTGCCAATGTTTAGGGCCGTGATCGGTAAAAATGGTTTTGCCCCGCCGGATGAAAAGCGAGAGGGAGATGGGAGATCTCCTTCCGGTATTTATTCTCTTAACATGACATTCGGGTATCAGGAGTCAATGCCTACAAAAATGCCTTACCGACAGGCATTAGCCGATGATCTCTGGGTTGATGATGTCAATGCCGTTGATTACAATCGCTGGGTAAAAAAATACTATACACAGGCGGCCTCTTATGAAAAAATGAAGCGTGACGATAATCTCTACAAATACGGGATTGTTATTGAGTATAATACTGAACCGGTTATTAAAGGATATGGCAGCGCGATCTTCTTTCACATCTGGCGTGGGGAAAACATACCCACAGCGGGTTGTGTTGCCGTTGCTGAGGATGACATTATTCAAATTCTCCGTTGGCTTGATCCGCAGGCAAAGCCCAGGATCATTATGGGAAATGAAGTTACAATAGAAAGACTGATGCAATGAAAATAAAATTATTTTTTTGCTTTTTTCTTTTTATCAGTTTGTGCTGCCCGCAGTTTATCAGTTTCTCTATAGCCGCCGAAAAGATGCCGGAAGGTTTTGTCGATATTATCGATGTAATTCCGGACATACAGCTTGACATCAGGTACTTTGGTCCCCACAACTTTGTTGGGGAAAAGATTAAAGGTTATGATGCGGGTAAATGTCTCCTAACCAGAGAAGCGGCGGATGCGCTGGCTGAAGTTCAGAAGGATCTTGGAAGATTTTCGCTGACACTAAAGGTTTATGATTGTTATCGTCCGCAGCGGGCAGTCAACCATTTTGTGCAATGGGCAACACAAATCGATAATATCAAAACAAAAAAGGAATTCTATCCGACGCTCGATAAAAGGAATCTTTTTAAAGACAGGTATATCGACAGTAAATCAGGCCACAGCCGCGGCAGCACGGTTGATTTAACCATTGTCCCCCTCCCGGTGCCGAAACAGATCGCTTACATTCCCGGACAAAAATTATCCGCCTGTTATTTGCCGGCAGAAAAACGCTTCCGCGACAACAGCATTGATATGGGGACCGGCTTTGACTGCTTTCATGAACTCTCCCATACCGAAAATAAAAAAATAGGACTGCCGCAAAAAATCAATCGAATGCTTCTGAAATCGCTGATGGAAAAGCACAGTTTCCGGAATTATGAAAAAGAATGGTGGCACTACACACTTCACAATGAACCCTATCCGGATACATATTTTGATTTTGTAATTGAATGAATATATGAAAATTAAATTGCCTCTTTTTTTCAAGTCCTACGGGTTCTCGATTATCCTGATTATATCACTGATCATCGGATCTATTCTGGGAATAATTTATAAAAAAGATGCGGTTGTTTTCAAGCCGCTGGGCGATATTTTTCTCAACCTGCTTTTTACGGCAATCATTCCTCTGGTCTTCTTTTCTCTTTCATCGGCTGTGGCCTCCATGAACAACATCCGGCGTCTGGGCAAAATCATGTGGACGATGATGATCGTATTTATTTTTACCGGGATTATTGCCTCCATTATTATGATTATTGGCGTTTGGCTTTATCCACCGGCTGTGGGGGTCAATATCAACCCGGGAACAACCGGGAACATTGAACAGTTCAAGACTTCCGAACAAATAGTAAAGGCGCTGACTATCTGCCGATTTCCCGGAGATTCTGTCCAAAAAAAACATGTTGGCACTGATAATTTTTGCCATCCTGATTGGGTTATCCAGTTCAGCAGCCGGCGAGCGGGGAAGAGCTTTTACTGACTTTTTGAGCGCAGCAAATAATGTCATGATGAAATTCATTTCATTTATCATGTACTATGCGCCAATCGGACTTTGCGCTTATTTTGCCTATCTGGTCGGCGTCTTCGGGCCGGAACTGCTCGGCTCATACATGAGAGCAATGATTTTGTACTACCCCACCGCTATTTTGTATTTCTTTATCGCCTTTACTCTTTATGCGTATATTGCGGGGAAAAGACCGGGAGTGCGGAGATTCTGGGTCAATATCATCCCGACAGCACTCACCGCTCTGGCCACTGGAAGCAGCATGGCAGCAATTCCTGCCAACCTCGAAGCCTCTAATAAAAACGGCGTGCCGAATGACATCAGCGAAGTAGTCATTCCTATCGGGGCAACGATCCACATGGAAGGATCCTGTCTGGCCGCCATTCTGAAAATTTCGTTTCTTTTCGGCTTGTATCAGATGAACTTTTCGGGCTTCGAAACCATTGCCACCGCTTTGGGGATTGCACTGCTGGTAGGCATTGTTGTCAGCGGCATTCCGGGCGGCGGCACCATCGGCGAATTGTTAATCATTTCTTTGTATGGCTTTCCTCCGGAGGCATTCCCGATTATTACCATGATCGGCACTCTGGTCGATGCCCCGGCCACAATGCTCAACGCCACCGGTGACAACGTCGCCAGCATGTTAGTTGCGCGGTTACTCGGTGGCAAGAATTGGTTGAAAGAAACCTCTGTGTAAATTTCTCATCGCGTGATTATCCCACGGGGAAATCTAAGTGGCACAGGCTGAATGACGGCCGGGAATTAATTCCATCTTGTATTGGCGGGTCGGAAGATTCATCAGAGATAACTGAGACTGAATTTCTTTTAAAGGCAATATCGAGTATCCCAGCGCAAGAACCTTTTGGAGAAGCTGTTGAAATTTTTCATTGAAGATCCCGCCTTCCACTTCTGCGTGAACCGGCAGAACATGGATACCGCCAGTTTTTAGAAGATCGGTAATGGCTGATATTGCATTTTCAGCAGTAAGTTCCTCAAAGCAAGGAAGATCGGAAGGTATTTCTAACACATCGGCAATTTCGTGGATGAATGGCGTTTTTGCCCTTGTGCAGCTTAGATAATCGAAATTATATTCTTTAATCAGTTTTAAGACATGATCATCGATAAGCCAGGAAGGAGCGCCAAAAGCACTTGGCTTATTACCCGTCAACTTTTCAAATCCGGCAATACCCTGGTTAAACCAATCGCGAATCCATTTTTCTGTTTTTGTCGTCAGTTCGTCCTGCCAGCGGCGGTGATCCCAGGCATGAAACTGGACTTCATGACCCTCAGCGATTATATCTTTTACGATCTCCGGAAAAGATAGGGCGATTTTCGGAGCCGGCAGCAGTGTGCCGTATAAAGCTGTTTTCCAGCCATAAAGACCTACTGCATTTGTCCGCATCATCTTCCGGAGAAATAAGGGATTTTTAATTAACTGCAGTGCCGCACGTCCCGAATTGTCCGGGCCGATGCTCAAGAAGAATGTCCCTTTTACCTGAAAATCCTTTAATGTCTGCAAAAGACGAGGGACACCGCGTCTCATGCCCCAGTACGTATCGACATCAATTTTCAATCCGAGTATGCCCATTGCATTAGATGCTTGCATCTTTATTTTCTTCTAAGAACGAATTAAGAGTCAGCCGCAATGATTCTTCCAGGCCTATTTTAGGATGCCAATTTAAAAGTCTTCCGGCTTTTTCGATACTGGGTTTGCGGGTATAAATATCCTGATACCCTTTACCGTAGAATTTTTCTGCGGAAATATCTATGATCTCGGAATATGTTTTATCGTGAATATGATCCGGATGTTTCATGAACAGTTTTTTTAAGATATCGGCCAACTCCTTTACCGAGCATTCATTTTCCGGATTGCCGATATTGATTATCTGGTTCTTGCAGATATCATTCTTATTTTCCAGAATTGTCATTAAGGCTGATATGCCGTCATCAACATAGGTGAAACATCTTTTCTGCATTCCGCCATCAACCAGATTTATCGGACGTCCCATCAGCAATTCAGCAATAAATTGGGTGACAACCCGGGAACTGCCCTCCTTGGCCGCATAGAGGGAATCCAAACGCGGGCCGACCCAGTTGAAGGGGCGAAAGAGTGTAAATTCCAGGTGCCCTCTGGTTCCGTAGCCATAGATAACACGATCCATCAATTGCTTGCAGCAGGAATATATCCAGCGCTCTTTATTGATCGGACCTACAACGAGATAGCTTTCATCTTCTTTAAATTCTGGATCGTTACACGCTCCGTAGACCTCCGAAGTCGAAGGAAAAACAACTCGCTTATGATACTTCACGCATTGCTTGATAATGTTGACGTTCATTTCAAAATCAAGATTATAAACCGCAATTGGATCATCGACGTACATCTTCGGAGTGGCAATTGCTACCAGCGGGATGACTACATCACTTTTTTTGATCTGCAGCTCAATCCATTCCTTGTTAATGCCGATATCGCCTTCCAGGAAATGAAACTGCTGATTATGAAGAGCATTTCCTAAACGGTCGGAGCCCAAATCCATTCCGTAAACTATCCAGTCCTTTTTTTCTTCAAGTATTCTGTTCACCAGATGATGTCCGATGAAGCCGTTTACACCGAGTATCAAAATATTCATCTTAACCTGTCTACCTTCCCTTCTCTAAAATAATTGACAATATCACCACCGGTAAAATGTTTCCCCGCCGCTTCAATATGCAGAAGTTTTACTGCACCATTACCGGTTTGTACAAGAACTTCTTCCTGTAATAATTACCGTTCCAGGAATGCCGTTGTCAAAGCCTTCTGCGGGCTGAGCCCACCAGATAATGATTTTTTCCTGATTTTCTGAAAGAGCGAAGGCGCCGGGATAAGGGTCTGTTACGGCCCGGATCAGATTATAAATCGAAGTGGAGGACTTACTCCATTCAATGCGACCGTCTTCCGGTTTTCTCCCGCCAAAATATCTTCCGGCTTGCAGATTCTGCTTACAGGAAGGGATTTGGCCTTTGCGCATTCCCGGCAGCAACTCATCGAGCAACAATGCTGCCGTCCGGCATAATTTTTCATTTAAAGTTTTTGCGGTATCCTGAAAATCAATTGCAGTTTCTTTTTGACCGACAATATCTCCGGCATCAGGTTTATCAATCATGCAGTGCAATGTAACACCGGTCAGCTCTTCACCATTGATGATAACCCAGTTCGCCGGGCAGCGACCGCGGTATTTAGGCAGCAGCGAACCATGGAGATTAAAAGCACCAAACCTGGGAATAGCAAGAATCTCGCCGGCAATCATTTTCCGGTAATAGAAGGAAAAAATTATATCCGGTTTAAACTTCCTAATTTCTTCTATCCAATGCGGGGATTTGCCGCCATTTTCCGTGTAAACGGGAATATTCCGAAGGCCGGCCCATTGTTTTACCGAATCAAACCAGCATTTTTCTTGGGCATCATCCTCATGGGTAAACACTGCAATGATATCATAGCCATGCCTGGTAAGTGCCTCCAGTCCGACGATTCCCATGTTGGAATAGGCAAAGACAACCGCTTTCAATTTATTATTCATTTCCTTTCGCTGAATGAATCTTTTCAATCACGTATTCCGGACGTTTGCGCACCTCCGCATATATGCGGCCGATATATTCGCCCAGCACGCCCAGGGCAAAAAACTGCATCCCGACAAACACGAATAAAATGGCAAACAGCGTAAAAACGCCCTCTGCCGCCCAGCTTGCTCCATAGGCCAGTCGGGCAACGGCCAGGACAATACCGAAACATACTCCTAAAAATGACAGCAAAATTCCGCCATACATTATTAACTTAATCGGGAAATCGGAAAAAGAAGCAACCAGATCAAATTGCAGATTTACCAATTTCGGCAGCGGATAGTTGGATTTGCCGCCATATCTCTCTTCGTGGCTGACCTCTATTTCCGTAACACGCTTACCGAAGACGGTTGCCAGAGCAGGAATAAACGTTGCATGTTCATGGCAGGAAATCATCCGTTCCACAATTTTACGGCGATATGCACGCAGCATGCATCCCCAGTCATGCATTTCCACGCCGGTAATTTTTCTTGCCACGATGTTGATTACTTTAGATGGCAGTATCCGCAAAAAAGAATCCTGACGTCCTTTCCGGATTGTGCCGACAACATCATAGTTGCCCTCCTCCATTACTTTTAACAGTCTGGGTATTTCTTCCGGCGGATTCTGCAAATCGGCATCCATGGTGATGACAATATCACCTCTGCATACTGAAAAGCCGGCCATGATTGCCGCATGCTGCCCATAATTCCTGGTTAACTCCACTACTTTTATATACTCATTTTGGGAAAATTCCTTCAGTATAACGAGTGAATTATCGGAACTGCCGTCATCGACAAATATTATTTCGAAACTCTTTCCCAATCCCTGCATAATCGGCAAAAGCCTCTGATGCATGATCTGCAGGTTCTTCTCTTCGTTATAAACTGGTATGATAATTGATACCTGGACATTATTAGGCATATTTTACAATCTCCTTTACTGCGTCACAAACATATTGAATATCAGCATCCTGCATATCCGGAAATAAAGGCAAAGAAATAATTTTGTCTGCCGCCCGTTCGGTCTCTCCAAGCGCACAGATTTGCTCTGAGTACTTTTCCCGGACATAGGCCAATAAATGCGCTGGCGGAAAATGCAAACCATAACCGATATTATATTCCCCAAGTTTATTCATAAACTCATCGCGATCCAATGACAAAACTTTGATGATATACAGATGCCAGGCATGAACGTGATCATAGTCCGGACTCTGCGGTAAATCAATACCGGGTAGACCTTTGAGACCTTCATTATACATTTTGGCCAGCCGGCAGCGCCTTTTATTTAACTCCGGCCAGCGCTCAAACTGAGCCAAACCGAAGGCCGCCAGCAAATCCGGCAAATTATATTTATATCCCGGTTGGGCTATATCATAGGTCGGATTGCCCCCCTTGCCATATCTCTTCCAGGCATCGCGTTCAATTCCGTGAAATCTCAGCAGACGCATTTTTTTCTCCAGAAGCGGATCGCTGAGAGTGATCATACCTCCTTCACCGGTCGTGATGTTTTTTATCGGATGAAAAGAAAATATGGCAATATTGCCGAAACCACCGGCGGAAATACCTTTATAATATGTGCCCACAGCATGAGCGGCATCCTCAATTACAGTCAGATTATACTTTCCGGCCAATTCCTCAATTTTGTCCATATCGGCCGGCGCTCCGGCAAAATGCACCGGAATAATCGCTTTTGTCCTGGGCGTAATCTTTTCTTCGATTAATTTCGGGTTTATATTTAAAGTGCCATAGTCAACATCAACAAAGACGGGAGTTGCTCCGCGCAGAGCAATCATATTTACAGTAGAGGCAAAAGTCAGCGACGGCGTAATAATTTCATCACCCTCCCCGATGTTCAGTGCCGCCAGAGTGATATGCATCCCCGCTGTAGCCGAGTTCAGCGCAATGGCGTGTTTTGCTGAAGTCAAAGCGCAGAATTTATCCTCGAATTCTTTGGCCAGAGCTCCGGTTGTAATCCAGCCGGACTTTAAGCAATTGACCACCCTGCTTATTTCGGCCTCCCCAATCGACGGACGGCTGAAAGGCAAATAATCGTCTCGAATCTTCAATTTAATCCCCGCTCTTCTAATTCCTAATATGCAGAAGATAAAAAGCACCATTATCCCAGAGCACTTCGGTCTTAGGCACTTTCAGTTCTAATCTCTTTTAATCTTTCCTGGTGCTGTGTAATGCAATAAATATCTTGTTTTTGTGCGCATAATTCAAAAAATTCATTCGCGGAAAGAAAATAGCGCTTTTTTTCTTCTGTTGCAAGCTTGACTATTCCTTCGGCCAATTCACCGAAATCCTCAACAACCGGTGTTCTGATTTTATTGTAAAAATCTATACCATAGAAATTTACCCGGTATTGATATAAATCATGTCCTGCCGGCACATAGCGGACAATGGCTTCTCTGGCTACTTTTGCGCTGCGGTAGGGCGCCAGAAAATCATTCAGCGGGAAAAGCATACTGCCGAGAAATAATCCCGATAAAATATAGATGGCGGGAAACCACCCTTTCCGGAACCTGCGGAAAATTAAATCGGGCAAAAACATCATCGCGATTAAAGCAATTGCCGGCAGAATAATATACAGCCACCAGAAACCGGAAATCATTATTACCAATCCTTTCTCCGGGTCGGAATATCTCTGTAATATTGGCGGAACAAACAAGGCAATCATCAGCAGCAGCGATTGAATTACTATCGCAAAATGAAATATCGGCCTGCCGCCTTCCTGCAATCCGGACTGGAGGTCTTCCTCATATTTCTTCAAGATGCCGGCCGCAAAAAGTGCCAGGGGAAGAAACAGCGGAGCAATATATGTCGCCAGTTTGGATGAAGAAACCGAATAGAAAAGGAAAATAAACAAAAACCAGATCAGCAGCAGTTTATTATCGTTGAGATCAAAAAGAGCTTCTTTGAGAATTTTGTTTTTCCAGGCTTTAATCAGATAAACCGACCAGGGAATAGTGCCGCCGATGATAATTGGCAGGTAGTAATAAAAAGGTTCGGTTTTGCCGTGCATTTTTGTAGTAAAACGCAAAAAATGTTCCCGGACAAAAAAGAACTCACAGAAAATCGGAATTTTCCTTCTGCGCCAGGATGACCCAGGGACAGGCGACAATCAGAAAAATCAAAATGCCGACCGGTGAAAAAAACAGCCGGATCTTTCTCCACTCACCTGTAGAGACAAGCCAGATAAACAGGATGGCAAAAGGAAAGACAACCCCGATCAGGCCTTTGGTTAAAAAAGTCAAGGCGCAAACCAGATAGAACAAATAAAACAGATACTTTGAATTTTCCCGGATCAACGCCAGATAGCCCAGCCAGATTGAAAGACAGATAAAAAAAGTGAGCGGCATGTCTAAAATATTGATCCGGCCGAGAAAAAAATGAAAGCCTGATATTGTCAGGATGGCGGCGGCATACAGCCCTGTCTTTTCATCACGGAAATGCCTGCCGATAAAATAGACGAGCAGAATACAGCCCCAGGCACAAATAGCCGAAAACAAGCGCGCCGAGAAATCATTTTCACCGAATATTTTAAAAGAAATGGCCGTCACCCAGGAAACGAGAGGAGGCTTTTCCAGATAAACGGTATACTTGATATGCGGAGTAACGTAATTGCCGGATTCATTCATCGCACTGGCAATCAGACTATAACGGGCCTCATCCGGCTCCATCTGCGGTAAAACCGAAAGCAGGCCGATATAAAGAAACAGCGGGATCAAAAACAAGACGTATTTCTTTTGCATGGGGCAACCCTCTATTTTCTTCCCAGCTGCAGATTGAAGCGATCAAAGTAGTATTTGACTCCAAGCGCACAAATAATTCCGATTCCGGCACCGGCAAATACATCGCTTAAATAATGGGCTGTTATCATAATCCTGCTCATTCCTATAGCAGCGGCGGCGGCAAAAGCGGGAATACTCCAGCGTGGAAATAAAATACTGATTGCTGCAGCCAGCGCAAACGAAGTAACCGTGTGGCCGGAAGGGAAAGATGTTGATTCATATATCATGCGAAAATAGTCAAATCCGAATTCGCCGTTATTGAACATGCTGATCGGTCTGTGCCTTCCGGCAATCCATTTAATTAACATATTAATAAGTCCGGAGGCCGATAATGCGACGAAAAGAAATAAAACCCTCATCGACCATATCGTATGTTTCACGAAAAAGCGCACGACCAGATAGGCAGGAACAAGTATAATATAATACCACCTTGATTCACCGGTTATGGTTATTATTTCAGCAATATCGAGGACTGAGCGGCTCAGGGACCGGCAATAATAGGCCAGTGGAATGTCCCAATAATAGTAGGATAGAACCGAGAGGATGAAGCAAAAGAAAAAGATGCAAGCGGCAATCCATTGTTTCTTCATGGCCGGACTCCCTGGTAATTATCACACCAGATATATTCTACAGTGTCCACTTTGGCGCCGTTTATTACCAATTCTGTTTTTCCTGCCGATTCCACACTATCGCAGCGGGCATATTTCTCGATATTCAATTCATGAAAATGGGTATTGAGAAAAAGAAGATCATATCCCAGCGCGGATTGTTTTTCCCACACATCAAACTGATCCTTCCTGTTGTCAATTACGAATACTTCGTTTTCATAGGGCAGGCTGTAGTAAATTGTGCGGCTGCCCATTGTCCAGTTGCTTACTGCTATTGCCTTTAATCTTTTTGTAATCTTCTTCTGCAGCAGCGTCTCCGCATTAGCGGTTATTGCGGGAAATCCATAAATATCACGAAAAGGGGATTTATAATCAGGAAAAGGAATAAATTTGCCGGCCAGCACCGCATATGCAAACAACGTCAGCACTAAGCTGAAGCCGACGGAAAAAAACAGAAAATTCTTCTTCCCTTTTGTTGCCGCAAGGTACAGATCACAAACTCCAATTGGTATAAAGAGCAGGTAAAATATTGCCGGCCAGTGCGGCAGTGTCCTTTCGTATATAGATGTAACCAGGAAAAAACAAATAATCGTCGCTCCAAATAAAACAGCCAGGCGCACATAATTATCGGATGAGCGGAGTGCTTTAAAAAAGCCGTAGAAAGCAATTATAAACAAGAAAGGACTGTATGCGCCAAACTGTGCCGCCAGAGATTCGGCCGAATTTTTAAGACTGGAAGCAAAAGATCCAAATACATGCCCGCCCTGATAACGAAAGCTGATAAAGTCATGAGTAACATTCCAGTAAATGACCGGCGATATCAGAATTAAGGCAACAAGAAACGTCAAAATCATGTAGGGCGAAAAAACGATATCATATCTTTTTTTAAGAAGAAAAAATATTATCAGCGGCGGGACAAGCAAGATTGATGTGTATTTAGCCAATCCAAGCATCCCCAGCAAAATACCCAATAGAATAAAATACAGCGGCTTTTTCTGATGCATAATTTTTTCCGCAAGAAAAATCAGCAGAAACACCATCAGCAATAACAGAGAATCGGGAAGAAGCATTAATGCCAGGGCATTGAGCATAAATGAACAATTTAAAGCCAGAACGGAAATCAAAGATGCCTGAACAGATCCCGTTATGCGCAGCATAAAAATGTAGGCACAATAAGATGTTGCGGCAAAAATAAGAATTGCCGGAAGACGCGCCAGCAATTCATTTGTTCCCAGAAGATAAAAGATCGGTGCATGAACCCAGCCGACCAGCGGCGGATGGTCCACATAGCTTAAATCCAGATATTTCGCATATAACACATAATGGGCCTCATCCACTCCCAACCCGAAAAAGGGAGCAACAACGAGACGGACTGCCGTAAAAAAGCCGATCAGTAAAAATATCTCATATTTATTCCATTTTGCATTCAAGATGACACCGCGGCGGCCAGGAGGCGACCCGGCATCCGCCGGGCAGGCATCCGTTGTACTCTTTTTCGTACTCCGAGGAGCCGACGACAACGCCAACAAAGGTGCCGCTAGAATGCGAATTGAAATTATCTTTCAGCATTAATCTTCTCTAGGTTGGGTTTAATCACGGTAAACAAATGCTCGGGTTTTATCACCTGCAGGCAGACATTATCCTTGCAGGCCGTTTTACGGTGATTGGCGGCGCTGACACATGGTGAGCAGGCAAGTCCGGCATAAATCGCCGTTGTCTTGCCCAATGATCCATATAAGGCCGGTGTTTCCGGTCCAAAAATAACAAAAGAAGGCATATCCGTAACGGCCGAAAAATGACCGGGACCGGAATCATTGGTAATCATAAACTCGGAAATGCTGTACAGTAGCCGGAAGCTGAGCAAAAGTGATTTTCCCGGCAAAATTAATTACACGCTGCGATTGTACCTGCTCTTTCAGCAGCCCGGCTTCTTCCCTTTCCCCGGATCGCCGGTTATTAAAATGAGTGCATTCCCGCATGCTTCCAGAATATTTTTCATTAATTGGACATAGATATTGCGGCGGCCAGCGGCGTTGAATAAGTAACTCACTGGCATTAGGGTTTATCAGAATAATTTTGTGCTTCTGCGGTGAATATTCTTCAAAGCAGTCGGTCACGATACCCCGGATATTTTTTTTATCCTCGTCCCCGATTGCAGCTTTGGCGAGTTTAATTTCTTCATCCGCTATTAATGTTTTGGAAAAGGGAATTTCCCTGCGGTGAGCCAGTAAGGCATTAACCAGGGCAATAAAATTCTTGGCAATATGAATATGCGGATTATATGCCACTTTATGCGTTAAGAAACTTCCCCGATAAAGCCCTTCATTATAATAGGCATGAAATCCAACCTTATTTGGCGCGCCGCTGAAACCGGTAAGCAGAGCGGTAAAACGCGAGAAAAGTTCCAGATCAATTACTGCATCAATCTTTCTTGTTCTTGTCCAGAAAACGAATTTCACGGTATCAAAAATAAATGCCGCCATATTGTTTTCGCGGATGGTATAAATATTCTCCTCCGGAACCGTTTTTAATAAATCCAGGCTGGGTTTGTTTTTTTTGAAAATTGCAAAATGAACATTAGCATTGATTTCTTTTTGCAGTTTTCTCATCGCCGGATCAACTAAAATGGCGCTGCCCATTTCCGACAATTCGATAAAAAGAATGTTCCGGGGAGCTTTTCATATTTTGTTTGGACATCAGCAAAGCCAATTTATTCAGGATAGAACCGAGAAAGCACAGAGGAACTCCCATGTAATAATCAATCCTGCGCATTGTATCAACTTTCATTGCCCGCTCTTTTCTGTGGTTATTAAGGAGGTGAAATATAGGCAAAATACCGGGAACTGTCAACAAAACATTATAATTTGTTTATGTTTTACTTGAGAAATATGTCCATTACATGTTAGCTATTGTAAAAACCAGAAACATAAACTATGCGCAAAATCATCAACCGTTATATCTTTAAAGAAATTGCCTTCCCTTTCATTATAATTCTCTTTGTTCTGACTTTCGTTTTGCTGATGGGAAAACTGCTTCAAATAATGGATTTAATGGTCAATAAAGGAATCAGTACTTTTGCCATTGTTAAACTTATTGTTTTTCTTTTGCCTTCTTTTCTTATGTTTACCATACCCATTGCTCTGCTGATTGCCATTCTTATCGCCATGGGCCGGCTTTCCGCCGACAATGAAATTACTGTCTTAAGGGCTTCGGGCGTCAGCTTAACACAGCTTTATTATCCAATTGCTCTGGCCTCTTTATTAACTTTTGCTTTTACCATCATCATCGGATACTTCCTGGTTCCGCAAAGCAATTTTGCCTCCAAGCTCCTGCTCTTTGATATAGCTCAGCAAAATGCCGGCATTGGCATTAAAGAAAAAGTGTTCAATGCCGATTTTAAGGGAATGGTTATTTACGCGGAAAAAATTCCGATTGACGGCCAATATATGGAAGGTGTTATCATCTCGGACACCCGTCTCGCCGATGAGCCCAATACCATTATCGCTAAAAAAGCATCCCTTGTCTCCGATCCGGAAACTTTAACTGTCAAACTGCGTCTGGAAAATGGTTCGATCCACACAGTCAGCTCCGGCTTTAAGAATTATCGCAAAATTGATTTTAAAACTTATGATATCAACCTGAACTTATCCGATGCCATAACCGGCATGCAGGAAGCTGCCAAAAGCAGCACAGACATGACGATGAGTGAGCTGTTAAGCAAAATGAAAAAGCCCGGCCTGGACGAGGCGGCAATTCGGGAACTGGCGATTGAGGTGCACAAAAAGTTTTCTGTTCCCCTCTCCTGTATTCTTTTTGCCCTGCTGGCCTTGCCATTAGGCATCACTGGTCACAGGGCTGTAAAATCAAGGGGTTTTGCTGTAGGCATTATTGTTGTCTCCTTATATTACTTGCTGCGGATTGGTGGTGAAGCTCTTGTGGAAACCGGCCGGCTTTCTCCGGAGATTGGTGTCTGGACACCGAATTTGATCTTTGCCCTGCTGGGCGTCAGCCTGTTTTACCTGGCCTACAAGGAAATATCTCTCGGGCAAGTGATAAAAATTTCATCTGGCATAAAACATCAAAGGACTGAGGTTTTGACTTTGCGACTTCTGGATAAATATATAATCAAAGAATATTTGAGATTTTTTATTATCACGGGCATATCCTTTATCGCGCTTTATCTGATTGTGGATTTTTTTGAAAAAATCAGGATGTTTCTCAGCAATAATGCTTCCGTTTCTTCGATGGCGGCATATTTCCTGTTTTCGATTCCGATGATCATTTCGCTGATGTTGCCGGCTGCGGTATTATTGGCCACGTTAATGACTTTCAGCAGTTTGTCCAAGTTCAGCGAAATAATTGCCATGAAAGCCAACGGCGTCAGCCTTTATCGCCTCTCTGCGCCAGTTTTTATTTTTGTCGCCGCAGTTACTGTTGCCTTATTTTATTTCAGCGAGCTGATTACTCCCTCCTCCATTGCCAAAGCGGAACGTATTGTGATCGTCGATGTGCAAAAACAAAAGGTATTCGGGTCTTTTAAGCAAAATGAGTTATGGTATCATGGAGATAATGCTATTTATAATTTTAAAATATTTGATGTTACCAATAATACCTTAAGAGGAATCGTTATTAATTACATCAATCCCGATTTTACTCTGCAAAAGCGCATCGATGCCGAAAAGGCTGAATGGAAAAATGGTCGCTGGGTATTTCATAACCTGCTCTCCACTACTTTTGACAACACCAACACCCCTGTATTGGAATGGTCTAAAGAAAAGATCATTCCTCTGCCGGAAAAACCAAATGATTTTAAAGTAATGCAGAAGGATGCGGAAAAAATGGGATATTTTGATTTGCGAAAATATGTCAAGTAAAATCCAAGCCGAAGGTTATGATGCAACAAGATATGTAGTTGATCTACATGGGAAAATGGCCTTTCCTCTTGTTACCCTGATCCTGGTCTTGATCGGCATAGCTTTTTCGACCAGATCCGAGCGGCAGGGAGGTGTCATGCAAAGTGTCGGCATCGGCATTATAATAGGTTTTTCCTACTGGATAGTCCATGCCTTCAGCATGTCTCTGGGACGGTCCGGAATTTTACCGGCCATTCTTTCCGCCTGGATTGCCAACATCATTTTTTTTGTTGTCGGTGCAACATTATTTTTCCGGACACGGACATAAAAAAAGCCGATATGCAAACTTCTTTTTTTCTGCATATCGGCTATAATAGAATTGATTGAACTTAATCTAAATATTCACGACGCCCTTCTTAATTCAGTACCTGTAGTATTCCGGCTTATAAGGACCTTCGACCGGCACATTCAGATATTCGGCTTGCTTCTCGTGTCAGCTGAGACAGGTTTGCCCCCAGTCTTTCGAGATGCAGGCGTGCTACTTCTTCATCCAGTTTCTTGGGTAAAGTATAAACTCCAATCTCGTACTTCTTAGCGGCCAGTTCTATTTGCGCCAGACACTGATTAGTGAAGCTGTTGCTCATTACAAAACTGGGATGTCCGGTGGCGCAGCCCAGATTCACCAGACGACCTTCGGCCAGAACTATTATGGAACGGCCTGATTGCAGCTTCCATTTATCAACCTGCGGTTTGATGTTTTGTTTTTTGCAGAATTTATTTGTTTCCAGATAATGCATATCTATTTCACTGTCAAAATGACCGATGTTGCAGACAATGGCTTCGTCCTTCATCATTTCCATGTGTTTGCCGGTAAGGACATCACAGCAGCCCGTCGCCGTAACAAAGATATCGCCCAGAGGGGCCACTTCTTCCAGTGTTTTAACTTCATATCCTTCCATTGCCGCCTGGAGCGCGCAAATAGGGTCAATTTCGGTTATAATTACCCGGGCGCCAAATCCCCGCATGGATTGCGCGCTGCCTTTGCCGACATCGCCGTAACCGCAAACAACCACGGCCTTTCCGGCAACCATGATGTCCGTTGCTCTTTTAATACCATCCACCAAAGACTCACGGCAGCCGTAAAGATTATCAAATTTTGATTTCGTAACGGAATCATTAACGTTGATTGCCGGAAACAGCAGCTCGCCGGCATCCTGCATCTGGTAAAGGCGATGCACACCGGTTGTGGTTTCTTCGGAAACACCGCGAATTTTTGCGGCAACTTTCTGCCAGCGGCGCGGATCGCGCTTTAATGATTTTGCCAACCGGGAAATAACAATTTTGAATTCCTTGTTATCTGTTTTCTCTTTAAGAATTTGGGGATTCTTCTCTATCTTTACTCCCTGATGGATGAGCAGCGTTGCATCGCCGCCATCATCGACGATTAAATCGGGTCCGGAACCATCAGGCCAGGTTAATGCCTGTTCCGTACACCACCAGTATTCTTCCAGCGTTTCACCTTTCCAGGCAAATACAGCCGCCGTTCCGGATTTGGCAATGGCCGCAGCAGCATGATCCTGGGTGGAAAAAATATTACAGGACGCCCACCGCAAATCAGCCCCTAATTCTTTGAGCGTTTCAATCAGCATTGCTGTTTGAATGGTCATATGCAGGCTGCCCATTATTTTTAAACCCGCTAAAGGTTTTTTCTTGCCATACTTTTTACGGACTGCCATCAGACCCGGCATTTCGTTTTCCGCCAGTTGCATTTCTTTGCGTCCCCAGGCGGCAAGCCCGATATCGGCAACTTTATATTTTAATGATTTATTAATTTCGGCAAAACTCATTTACTCCCCCATATTCATTTATTGTATGGATAGATTTGGCTATCTGATCTACATCCGGTTCAGCCTGTTTAATACAAGCTGCAATACTGATTTAGCATAAGAAGAGCAGGTAAGTAAATCAGCTGACTTTCTTTATTTTGTTTTTGGCGTCAACGAAAACGCATTTGGGCTGCCAGCTTTTTGCTTCTTCTTCATTGACAGAAACAAATGTGGCGATAATAATTAAATCCCCTTTAGCCACCTTACGGGCCGCGGCGCCATTGAGGCAGATGGTTCCGGAATTGCGTTTGCCTTTAATGATGTATGTAGAAAATCTTTCACCGTTATTCACATCGTATATATCCACTTTTTCATAAGGCAGCATTGACGCTTCTTCCATCAGTTTTTCATCAATGGAAATACTGCCTTCATAATGCAGATCGGCATCAGTGACTGTTGCCCGGTGAATTTTTGATTTTAACATGAATCTTTGCATCGTCTTCTACTCCTTTGACCTTATTGCGCATTCAGTTTCTCACCAAAAACGTGATTATCTATCAATCTTGTTGTGCCCACTTTTACGGCCAGTGCCATGACAGCCTCACCGTCTATTTCCTCAATATCCATCATTGTAGTTGTGTCGCAAATCTTGACATAATCAATCTCCGTATAGGGTGCGCTTTTAATCAGTTTTTCTGCTGCACTCAATATACGCGATGTTTTTCTTTCCCCTTGGTCATAAAGCTTTTGAGCTGATTTAAGGGCGTTAACCAGAGTCAGCGCGGATGATCTTTCGTTTTCCTTCAAATAAACATTGCGGGAACTCATAGCCAGTCCGTCATGCTCCCTGACTGTCGGCATCCCAATTATTTCCAGATCGAGATTCATATCTGCAACCATTCGTTTTATTGTTACATATTGCTGGTAATCTTTTTTGCCGAAAACGGCACAATGCGGTTTTACGATATTAAATAGTTTAGTGCAGACGGTCGTTATTCCGCGAAAAAAAACAGGACGGGATATGCCGCACAAATTCTGCGTCACTTTTTCGACAGTTACAAACGTCTGATAATTTTCCGGATACATATCTTTATCCGCAGGATAAAAGATCACATCGACATTAACGGTTTGGGCCATCTGGTAATCACGATCGAAATCGCGGGGATACCGGGAAAAATCTTCTTTCGGACCAAACTGGGCCGGATTGACATAGATGCTGACAACGAGACAATCGCTGACTTTTCTCGCTACTCTCATCAGATCAAGATGGCCTTCATGAAAATATCCCATCGTCGGGACGAAGGATATTTTCTTCCCCTGCTGACGAAGAGATTCCGCATAGAACTGCATTTCGGCAATTGAGTTAATTATTTTCATCACAACCTCAAAAAAAAGCCTCTCGTCGCTGGACGAGAGGCTTAATAATTATGTCGCTTCGTTTACCTTCCGTCTCAGTCCTTTGGAGGATCCAAGCGTTCATGCCCTCCTACAAAAGATTATGCGTTTTGTCAAGCAAATTGTGACAGCAAATTGCGATAAAAAATGACTTTCACATTTCGTTCAACTTCTTTAACCTTTTATTAAAGGAAACAGCGCAATACAGGAGTAACACCTGTCTTCCCGAAATGCCCTGCTGCATTTATTTATGAGTATTATCATGGTGTTATAAAATATTATGCCGATCTTTTGTTTTTGGCACGATATTTCCAATAGAATAAAGCCAAACAGACAAACCTTGAGGAGGTAACAGATCATGAAAAAGACTTTAGGAACAATGATGGTAACGGCAGCGGTGGTTCTTTTAACAGCAACTTTCGGTTTTGCCGAATACGCGGCAGCAGGCACAACCAATTTCCCGTATTTCCAGCTGGGCTGCTTGATTGTCGGCGGATTGATCATGGTTTCTTTAAAGAAGAGATTTGAAAAACTGTATACGGCGGAAGTGGTCGGTGCCTTCGCCCTTTATACAATCCTGATGGCCCTGTTCACCAATCCGGTGATTGAAGCCGTGAAGAATATCGTCAGCTAAGGGACACGACAAAATCTCATCAATACCGGCAAGCCTATAAAGCCGATTAAAACAGTGAAAGGAGGAAGGAGCGATGTTGGCAACACACAATACACAGCAGGTACATAACTTTGGTTCGATCTTGATGCTGTCAGCCTGGGCTTTTGCGATGGTTATTGCTTCTTTCCTGTTCCTTTACGTCGGCCACTTGCTGGATGAAATTCTGGGAACAGCCCCTAACTTCATGCTGGGTTTATTCTTCCTGGCCCTTTTCCTCTGCGTCATGCGGCTCTACCAGGAAGCCTGGAAACAAAAAAAGGATGTCTAACCTCCGCCAATAAAAACATGATCTGTTTATATATGGAAACCCCCTTAAAGCACACGCTTTAAGGGGGTTTTTTTGATCAGCAAACTATCTATCCGGACACCGGCTGATCGCCGGTCAATACTTCACAGCTTTTGGCTTAAAACCGCTGCCTGAATCGCACAGGTCATGGTCGGCAATTCATTAGAACACATTAGAACATATTGATTGACAAGAAAAAACAGTACCCCTATACTCCGCGGACTTGCAGGAAAACCATAACAATTAATGAAGCTCTCGACATCAATATTTTTTTCCAATCGCTGAGCGGATTATTTTCTAATGATTTTCAATAATTCCAGAAGGGGTAAATATGACTATTGATGAAAAATACAGACAAGCCGGTGAGATTATCAGCAAAGCCGGAGGAACACCCATTCCTGTTAATGCTACTCTGATCAAACTTTTAAAATATTTCATTATGGAAGATGAGGTGGATTTTATTGCTTCTTTCGATAAGCTGAAGTCTCAGACGCTGGAGCAGTTAAAGCTGTCCAGTGGGTTAACGGAAAATGAAATCAACAAAAAAGTGAAAGATCTGGCCGCCAGGGGCGTTATCTTCAATCAGCCCAACAGCAAGGGAATTATGGTCTTCCGCTTGCTGCCGCTGCTAAACGTCGGAACTTTTGAATATAAATTCATGGGCAAGTTAGAACATACGGAAAGGAATAAAGAAATATGTTCTTTATTTAATGAGCTTTTTGTCGATTTGAAAGGAATGTTTCAGGAAAATTATGAAGCGATCATGCCTTTGCTGATGACCGCTCCGCCGGTGGACAGAACCATTCCGGTTTTTGAAAACAAACCGAAAAAAGAACCTGTAAAAATAATGATAAACCAGGATCTGGGCTCATCAAGAGACAGAATTGTTCCTTCCCAGAGAGTCGAGGAACTGATCGCGAAATTTGACGAAATTGCCGTGGGGCATTGTTTCTGCCGTCATTATAAAGATTTGTCCGGGTCTCCCTGCAAGCAGACTGATGATCGGGAAACCTGTTTCACCTTTGGTAAATCGGCTAAATTTACCTTGGAACAGGGTTTTGCCCGCATGATTACAAAAGAGGAAGCATTGAAGATTTTAAAGCGGGCCGAAGAGGCAGGTCTGGTGCATAAGGCCTATCATCCCAATTTTGATATCAGCAAAGATGAAACCAGCATCTGCAATTGCTGCCGCTGCTGCTGCGGCAATGCAGTTGACAGCATGATTGCGCCCATAACTAACTCGACCAATTTCTTAGCGGTGGTTAATGAAGATCTCTGCATCGGGTGTGGTAAGTGCGTGAAGGAATGTCATACTTACGCAGCTTATTTAGACGACAATAAAAAAGCCCGCCGCAAAGAAGATCTCTGCATCGGGTGCGGTGTTTGCGCACATTTCTGCCCGCAAAACGCTATATCAATGCTGGAAGGCGAAAGAATAGTGCGGATTCCGCCCAAGAAAAGATAAACATGCGGAGAAATAGCATCTTTCACAATTGGAAGCCCTTGATCATCCTGACCGTCAAGCTGTATGAGAAATAGAGAACATGAGCATGAATAAAGGCAATGGACAAAATTTTTCCGGGTATATCAGGGAATTTCCGCCCGGACGGAGAACCTCCTTTGTAAATAAGGGCGACCTTTGGCTCCGGAGAATACTGCTGATCGGGCTTCTGATCCTGCTTCTGCCCGTTTCCTCTGTGGCTGATAATCTCTCCTGCCGCCGCCTGCCCCTGCTGGCAGGAAGGTTCCTCGACAACCACTACGCACAAAACAAAATGACCTCCGAGATCCAAACTCAGGCCGTTTCTCAGATGATCAAGATTATTGATCCCTCTAAAACACTGCTGTATGAATCCGATCTGGAAAAACTGAAGCCGATCCTGCAAAACTTGTTTACACGCCTGCAGACGGGTGACTGTGCTTCGCTGCAGCAAATTTACGAATTGTTGGTCTTCCGGTCACGGGAGAACGAAGAGATTGTCAAAAAAATCCTGGGATCCGGCTATCGGCTCGACGACACGGTGGAGCTGAACATCAACGTCAAAAAGCGTCCTTATGTAAAGACAGTGGAGGAAAAACATGATCTTCTGAGAAAGATCGTACAGTTTCAGATCGAAAACGCCCTGCGTGCCGGCATCGATCTGGCAGAAGCAGTAAAGCAGCAGATTCACCGCTACGAGTTACAGACAATGCGGGTGGTCGAACGCAATCCCGAAAAACTAATTAAGAGCGTCGCCGAATCCTTTGCCCTGGCTCTGGATCCGCACACCAGTTACCTGTCTCCGGAAAATCTTGAGGATATTCGAATTCAGATGCAACTTTCCCTGGAGGGAATCGGAGCCACCCTCAGCAGCGAAAACGGTTTTACAGTTATTGAAGAGTTGATCCCGGGGGGCGGGGCTGAGCGTTCGGGATTGCTGAAACCAAAGGACAAGATTATCGCTGTGGCCCAGGACGGGAAGAATCCCGTAGACGTAATCGACATGGATCTCCCCGCAGTCATCAAGATGATACGCGGCAAGAAAGGCACGCAGGTGACCCTGACGATTTTGCGGCAGGCGGAATCTGCAGCCCGCTTTGATGTCACCATTATGCGCGACAGAATCAATATCAAGGAACAGGAAGCCAAAATCTCCTACGAAACACGATCCGTTGGCGGCCGACAATACCGCTTCGGTGTCATCGATCTGCCGTCCTTCTACGGCGACGAGAAGGAAAACAAGTCCTGCTACGAAGATGTGAAAAAATTGCTTGCCGAGGCTAGGGGAAAACAAGTCGACGGCATCGTGCTGGACCTGTCGCGCAACGGAGGAGGCCTGCTGAGGGAGGCGGTGCGTCTGACCGGCCTGTTTCTTAACGAGGGCGCAGTAGTGGCGACCAAAGACAACCGCGGCCAGGTGACTATTCTCGCCAATGGTTCGGCTGCGTCAGGAAAGGAAAGCGACCGGCGCAAGGTGGTCAGCTTCCCAGTGGAAGACCCTCTTGCCGTATACACAGGCCCCCTGGTTGTGCTGACGAGCCGGTTCAGCGCTTCGGCCAGTGAAATCGTAGCCGGAGCTCTTCGGGACTATCGTCGCGCAGTCATTGTCGGACAGGATCATACTTTTGGCAAGGGGTCTGTTCAGGTGCTGATGCCTTTACCCTGGGATATGGGCGGCATGAAGGTCACCACGGCTCTTTATTTCCTGCCCGGAGGCAAGTCCACCCAGAAGACAGGCGTCGAAGCGGATGTAAGGCTACCTGAATTTTTCCTTCTCGAGAATATCGGAGAAACGGAGTTGGATTACCCGTTGCCCGCCCAGTCAATAAACCCTTTCCTCAGTATGCCGGAGAAAACGGCACAACACTGGAAAACTCTGGAACCTTCTCTGCTGGCTTACCTCGCTGCAAAATCCGGAAACCGGATTGTCAAAGATGTTAAGTTTGCCGAAATTATCAGAAAAAATAAAGAAGCCGCCGAAAGAAAGGGAATAATCCGGCTTGCCGACTTGCGCAGGGAGATTGCCAAGGAAGAAGGAAGCATAAAAAAGGAAACACCCGCCGAGCTGAAGAAGAGAGCCCGGGATCAGTATGCTCCCTATGTAAACGAGAGCGTTAACATTTTACTCGACATGGTGAGGCCCGGTTCAGCCCTGAATATTTCCAATAGGGCGAAATAACGCATTTTTATTCCTTGTGGTAAACAAGGCTGAGCATGGCAACCAGGACGATGATGATCATGACGGCGGTCAGCAACAACGTCGGGGCGCTGATCTTCCAAATGCTCGCTTCAGTAAATATCGGCAGCTCCCAGATATGACTCCAGCACAGGATCGCACTGTACCCGATAAAAAGGGACAGCTTAATGCGGCCGAAGATCAGCGTTATGGTGATCATGATCAGGACAGCGATCATCTGAAGCATCGGAATTGATGTTTGTGCTGCTAACAGGGTTTCCATATTAATCTCCTTTACCTATCAAACCAACAATGTTAGTCTCCTGCTTCCTAACAAAACGGCTCTTTTGATTAGAAGACTAATACAAATGGATCGGAAATGCTGTGATCGAAATCACAAAGAATCGCTTTTCTTTTGAAAGGCAGGCTTGAGAAGAATAAATTTGTGATCAATGATTTCTATTTCCTTTGCCTGTTGCAGGCGGTGAATCATGCGAGAGACTGTTTCCCGTGTCAGTGAGGCAAAGTTTCCAATATCGGCGTGGGTAAGTTTCATATCAATCCGTGTTCCTTCCGGGCCGGGAACGCCAAACTGCTCGGCCATGTACTTCAGCACGGCCCTGACCCGATGTTCCGCATCCGCAAAACTCATGACCTTCGCCATGGACCAGGCATTTCTCAAACGACCGCAAAGCAGAGCGATGATCCCCCTGAGGGCATTATTGTTACTGAGCACCTGCCGGTGAAACATCTCCCGGGAAATCTGCCCGATCCGGGTGTTCTCCAGAGCGACCACCGTCGCCGGTGCGGTTCCGCCGTCCAGAATTGCCATTTCACCGAAAAAATCGCCTCTTTTGTGAATAGCCAGTATTTTTTCTTTTCCCTCCGGGCTCAGCTGGATGATTTTCACCTTTCCCGAGAAGACGAAATAGAAATAATTGGCTGTATCCTCCTCATGGAGAATGAGCTGATTTTTTTTGAACTTCCTTTCCTCGATGAGCCCTTTAAAATCTTGAATTTCCCTGTCGCTGAGTCCGGCTAAAAAAGGAATCTTGCCGACAGCATAATCTGCTCTGGCCCGCCTGGCTATATCCAACAGGTCCTTTTTCATATAGGTTTTACCTTTCTGCGGCGATTATTTTCCTTTTCATCGTGCCTTCTAAAACCACTTCGGAAAATCATAATTAGCGGCCGTCCGCTCAGGCCAGCCGGCGGCGAATTATTCCCGCTAAATGATCGGCCCAGATGCAATAAGCGATTGCGCCGGGGTGAAAACCGTCCCCGGCCATGTATGCTGCCTCCAGGGGAAAATCCACTGTTACAAACTCGCACTGCCTGTTTCCGGCGATCATTTTCTTTAACTCACTATTGAGCCTTTTTGCTCTTCTTCCCAGATACCACCTTAGCGGCTGGGGCAGAGCCGGGAAAAGATGCATCGGCGGAATACTCGATAGAAGTATATGACGGGAGTGGAATTTCGACAAGAGCAGTTCGATGATCCGATTTTGCTGATCGAGCCATTTCTTAGTATTTGTTCCATGGGTTACGTCATTCACACCTACAGACGTGACCACGACATCGAATTTATCCGGAGTTTCTAAAGTTAGCTGCCGGGCAATTTCCTGCGCTGTCCGGCCTGTTTGGGCCAATAACTTCCAGGACACCTGAAAATCTGCCCTCAGAAGAGCGACCAGTTTACCGGACAGAGCCTGACTCTGTGTGGAGACACCGACGCCGGCCGCCGCGGAATCACCGAGAATCAGCAGGCTCAGGGGCGATCCGGAACCGGTAATGCCGGATCTCTCCCCTTCCGGCTCCGGCAGCCTGGGAGTTACCCACCTCACATAGAGGCCCTGGGCGATTATCAATGGCGCAAGGCCGATTGCTGCAATTTGATATTTCATTCTATTTCTACTCGTGCTTGAGTTTTGGGATATACAACTAAATCCATTCCAGGGCTGTATCAGTCAGAGCGCCGCCTGCATTGCCGGTATTCAAGGTGCCTTTTGGTTCCACAAGCATAATGGTACATTCCGTATCGCAAATGGGTTTGTGCTCAACTCCTTTGGGCACGACGATCAACTCTCCCTTTTTCAATTCAAATACTTCCTGCCGGAAAGCCAGTTTAATCCTGCCTTCCACCACGAAAAACATCTCGTCTGTTTCGGGATGGCTATGCCAGACAAACTCACGTTTTGCTTTGACCAATTTGAACTGATAATCATTGAGCTCCGCAATCAGCTTGTATTTGTGCAGTTCATGTATTTTATCGGCTTTCTCTTTGAAGATTAACTACTTTTATGTCCATGTTTATCTCTCTTTGAGTTATCGTGACCATTACCAGTATTATTTACGAGTGTCCATACCACTATAAAGATTAGAATTTGTTCTCATTTTTGTTTGCTATTTTCTACCTTGTAAAATGATTTAGTTATATCTTCAATAGTACGTGCAGAAAGATTGCACAGTCCGGAAGCCGGTTTAACGAAAAGCGATATCGCTTGCGGGGCAGCATGTTTTTTCCTTACGAGCAAAAGCCCCCGATTTTTACGTCTCTGTGTCAAACGATAAAGCCCCGCGGATTCTTTTTCGACCGCTCTTCCCATTCTATAAGCAGACGGTGCATTTTTTCGGCGATATCGGGATATGTGTCGATGACGTTATAGTTTTCACCAGGGTCGACGGACAGGTCATACAGCAGAGGGGACCGTTTTCCCAGTTGCTTCTTCCCCATCGCATCCGGCAGAGATTCCGCATCGAGTGGTATCGGCCAGACGTACCGGTTTAACTTCCGGAAGTACTTCCACTTCCCGGCACGGACGCCTTCCAGCTGGTCGTAATGATAGAAATAGATGGCATCATGCGGTGACCGGGGATTTCGTCCGGAAAGAAGGCCTTCGATGTTCTTTCCGTCGATGATCCTGTCGGAGGGGTGCTCCACTCCGGCCAGCGAAAGAATCGTGGGGAAAATGTCAAGATTGACTGGCTGTCTCGGTGGAAACTGTGCCGGGTCGGATATGCCCCGGCCATTTCGCGATGAAGGGCACTCTGAATCCGCCTTCGTAGCTCTGGCCCTTTCTACCCCGAATCCGCCCGGACTTCCTTCGTACCAGGGGCCGTTGTCGCTGGTGAAGAAGATGAGCGTGTTTTGTTCGATCTTCTGCGCTTGTAATGTTTTGACGATTTCTCCGACGCTCCAGTCGATTTCTTCGACGGCGTCGCCGAATTTTCCGGCTTTTGATTTTCCGGAAAATTTCTCCGATGCATACAGCGGCTGGTGCGGAAACGTATGGGCAAAATAGAGGAAGAAGGGCGAGTCCTTTGACTTTTCAATGAAGCTCAGCGCTTCGTTTGTATACATGCCGGTCAGCCTGGCCTGGTTGGTTCCGATGTCCGCTTCCAACTGTGTTTCATTGCGAAAGAGCGGACAGGGCTGCATATCGTTGCTGTGAGGAACGCCGAGGTACTGGTCAAAACCATGCCTTAGCGGATTGAACTCGGGCTGCCGGCTGTAGTCTCCCAGGTGCCATTTCCCCACCATCGCGGTCCGGTAACCGGCAATCTTCAGAGCTCTCGGCAATGGTGATCTCCTTGCCGGAAATCCCTGCGGCAACGCAGTCCTCATGCAGGTCAACAGATCCCAGGGGCGTAAAAATGTAGGCAATTTTCCTCTCGATCCTGCGCAATAATGGTGAATCCGCCGGATAGGGATTTCCGGTGATGCCCGTTCGGAAAGGATGGCGTCCGGTCAGCAGGCCCGCCCGTGATGGCGCGCAAACGGCATTGCACGCGTAATAGTCGGTCAGCATCATCCCTTCGCGGGCAAGCCGGTCGATGTTGGGTGTGCTTATGGCCTTGTTGCCGTAACAGCCCAGGTCGCCGTAGCCTAAATCGTCGCAGTAGATGATAATGACATTCGGTTTCAAAGCGGAGGGATTGGCAATCTTTAATTTTTTAAGTCTGGCGTCTTCGGGATAGGGTCCGTAAAGATCATCGCTGGATCGTTTCCGCAGGAGGCTGTAGGAACAGGTACCAATAAAACCAGTGCCGGCAATGGCGGTCGCCGCGATAACTGATTTTTTAATAAACTTGCGTCTGGTTAAACTCTTTCCCATTATTTTGCCCCCCTTAGCTTCCGACTGATGATGATATCCCTTCGGCAGCGATGACGGCCACAAGTCGGGCCATGTGTTTGTCGGTTGGCGCTTTAGCCGGAAACGAAATATTCTTTCGTCCCAGTTGCCGGCACTTCGCCCTGCCGCCGGCATGGTATGGAAGGAGGCTGATCTTCTCGACACCCATCCTACAAGCCATCATCGCCACTTTGTGTACATCGTTCTCACCGTCGTTGAACCCGGCAATCAAGGGAATTCTCCACCAGGTTCTAACCCGGGCTGCCGCGAGTTTGGCATTTTCTAAAATTAATTTATTGCCGACTCCGGTGTATTTCCGGTGCAGATCCTCATCCAGAGTCTTGATATCATAAAGCACAAGATCAATATAGGGAAGAGTTCTCTGCATAATTTCCGGCGAGACGTATCCGCAGGTATCAAGGGAAGTATGGATTCCCATTTCCTTAAACCGGGCCAGCAGCCCGATCGCAAATTCCGGCTGCATCAGCGGTTCACCGCCGGACAGGGTAACACCGCCGCCGGATGTTGCGTAAAACGTCTGATCCCTTGCAGCAATGTTGGCCACCTCATCCAGGTTTGCGGCCCTGCCCGTAACTGTCAAGGCGCCCTGGTCGCAGGCATCCACACACAGAAAACAGGAACTGCATTTATTCCAGAGCACACGGCGGTGGTTTTTTGCGAAAATGATGGCTTTTTCAGGGCAGACTTCCCTGCATTTTCCGCAGGCCGTGCAGCGGCTGTCCCGCAACATGAGCTGCGGCGCGGAATCCTGCGCTTCGGGATTGGCGCACCAGGCGCACTGAAGAGGGCACCCTTTCAGAAAAACAGTCGTCCGGATGCCCGGTCCGTCGTGGATGCTGAAGCGCTGAATATTGAAGATAGTGCCCCCGGCCTGCCTATCCATCGCGCAGTTTTCCTCAGCCCTTCCTGATGACCAGGTCGCCGTATCCCATCTCCTGCAGAATTACCGGAAACAACTGAAAGGCCGGCTTGACGACCGGCAGGAGTTTCAGCATGGCGGTTATCTTCCCACCCTGCTTGACTTTGCCCCGGGTGACGGCGGCAACAGGGTTTTCCAGACCGTGCCAGAAGCTGTGCGAAAAGTCCGCCGCCTGCTTCGACCAGACATCCGCGACCAGATCGCAGGGGCCGAGGTAATAGGAACCGTAATATCCGGGCTTCGCCGGGGGGTTCTTCAGATCGATGGTGATCTCGGTATCCGGGTCCGTGTAGATAAAATTTATGATGATCCCCGCCTTGGCCATCTTGGCTCCGATTTTTTCATCAGTGAGAACCCGCTCCATAAAGTGTCCATATATTTCATACAGATGTGCCGCATCCCGATAATATATACCCATAAATTCTCCTTTTATTTGAACTTCTGCTCACTTTCCCCGACGCTGATCGAAGCGCCGGCCGAATAGGACGCTTGCCATGGTGTTGCGCAGCATCTGGACTGTGCCTCCGGCAACTCCCCAGGCCCGGGCATCCCGGAGCATCCGCTCCAGCGGAAATTCTTTGCTGTAGCCGTATCCGCCGAAGATCTGCATGGCCGTGTTCGTCACCTCGATAACCATCTCGTTGGCAAAACACTTTCCCATGGAGGCTTCATAGATCGAGGGCAGTCCCTGCCCTGCCCCGGCGACTGCCCGGTAAACCAGCAATCGCGCCGCATCCAGCTTCATCGCCATGTCCACGGTCATGAACTGAATAGCCTGGAACTCGCAGATCGGCCTCCCGAAGGCATGGCGGGTCTGAGCATAGGCAATGGCCTCCCGCAAAGCTCCGCCCGCTGTTCCCAGACACATGGCCGCGTTGCCGCAGCGCTCAATATCAAACGTCCACATCAGCTTGCTGAAATCCCCGGCCTTGATCACGACATTTTTCTTCGGCACCCGGACATCCTCAAAAACCAGCTCACAGGAGGGCATCCCCCGCAGTCCGAGAAACTCTTCCTGTCTGCCGAAGGTGAAGCCGGGACCCCCTTTTTCCACCAGCAGACCGCCGATGCTCTTGTAGCCGGCCTTCTCGCCGAAGCGCGTATAAACCATGTAGTGGCTGGCGTGGCCGCCGCCGGTAATGAATATTTTACGGCCATTGAGGATATAAGAGTCCCCGTCCTCCACAGCTTTCGTGGATAAGGCGGTCAGGTCCGACCCGGCCTCCGGCTCCGTCATGCAGACAGAGACGCTGCGCTCTCCTGCGCAGACTCCCGGGATAATCGCCCTTTTCTGCTCCTCCGTCCCGAACAAATCGATCACCCGCACAGGTCCGACGTTGGATTCGAAGACGGGTGCGGCGATCATGGGGCTGAACTTGGCCAGCTCTTCAATAGCCAGGACGGCGTTGAGCGCCGGTTGTCCGCCGCCGCCATATTCCGATGACAGGGTCATGCCCAAAAGTCCCATTTGGGCGTATTTTGTCAGCAGTTCATAAGGGAACTCTCCCGTCCGGTCGATTTCTGCGGCCCGCTCCTTGAACTTCTCCCGCTCTCCCATGGTTTTGAGTGTTTCCACCAGCATTTTCTGTTCATCGGTCAACGAAAAATCCATTCTGCACACTCCTTATTATTTCTTTAAAATGCATTCTGGGGTCAAATCAGTCTGATCAGTTCCCGGATATCCGGAATGTTTTCCAGGTTGAGGATCATCCCGATGATCTGCTCTGTTTTATCGCGATTTCGACCTCCGGCGAAATAACGAACCTTGTCGGCCAGGTCAGCCGCTTCCATGGGGTCTCGTGGATCACCTTTCGGAACATCGACCTGTTGGATAAGCCGTCGGCCATCCTTCAGGATAATCTCCACGCGGCTGGAGGTCTTCTCCGGATAGATTGCATTTAGCTTTTCGTCCATCTGGACATTTACCTTTTGCGCCAGCGCCAGCAGGTTTTGATCGGCCAGCCGTTTTTCCGTGAGTTGCTTTGGTCCCAGTGCTCCGTCCAGAAGACAGACGGCGACAACATAGGGAATTGAGAACTGTGCGTTTACAAATGTATCGCCGGAAGCAACCCCTTTGCCGACGGCGATCACAGCCATCCCGTAGGTGAAGACTTCGATGGCCTCGATGTTCGAAATA
>CAWJQM010000014.1:0-167121 GCA_963845095.1 uncultured delta proteobacterium | reverse complement strand
CTCTTTATCGCGCAATTAGCTTTTACCACTAGCCCCCTGCTATTTGAAGAAGCGAGGCTCGGAATTATTATCGCACCTTTCTCATTGCTGCTATTGTAGGCCTCACCTGGCTCTATCTCAGCGCTCGAAAATCAGCAGATGGCGGAACGTTACTTCATTAAAAATTGCTAACACGCCAAACAAATTCCGAGGTGAAAACGTAATTGTTGATTTTATTTTAAAGTCCGATTTTACCGGTAAGCGTTTCTTTTTCTGACACAAAAGGAATCGAAGAGAAATGGTTTGTTGGTAGAAGGAAATATAAAAATTCATTTTATGGTGAGGCAATTAAAATAGCTGCTAAAATTTGCTGAAATTCAAGCCAGCAAAGGCGTTTAAAGAGGCGGTGAAGTAGGGACGAATAAAATAGATAGAACTGTCAAATCAGGTCCTATCCTTTAGACAAGTTATCAATATTCATGCTCGCCTGACTCTGCGCGGGCTAACGCCTTAGGCAGTCAGGATTAAGTGCATGAGTATAGTTAGACTTGAATAATACCCTATTTCTTAACACATTTCACACCACGCACCCTCTGATCTGCTTCACAACTGTATTTTCCATTGGGTGTATCTGCTTTCCATTTTACGTCCATCATGCTGCGGTCAACATCATAAACCGTAACTTGTTCTGATGTTAGACCACCAATATATCTTGCAGTTTCTTTTTGTAAATTGGCTGTTTCGTTTCCACATCCAATTACCGCTAAAGCAGACAGCCCTGAAACTAACAGCAACAAAATGGCCTTTTTCATCTCATTCTTCCAGTCCACGTCCATATAATTCATTGAATAGCTAGGTTCCGGACTAATTAAATACCTAACCATCTTTACCTGGATTGGTATGAAACCCTTCATGAACATGCTCATTTATAATAAAGACACCGTTTCTGCTTAGAAACCGGGTCTATATCGCCTAGTCTATATTTCCCACCAGCATGGTTACACGTGATGGAACCTATCCGGTTGCTTGGATGTGGCCATTTCTGTCACCATTTATCTTTTGTAGCATCTACACCCTTTTCGGGACATGGTTATGAGGATAAAAATTAATTTTTACCGCATCGTCTCTGTTGCCGGTGATTTACAATGAGCAAAATAGCTATCTTTATTATTTATGCGGATTCTTCTTTTGCTGAATCCTTGTTGGTAGTCAATAGATATGAGATAATAACTGCTAATATAACAAAGCGCAAATTAGGGATAAGAATTTTATTAGTATGTCTTTCGTTGTGTACATCACTCCTTGAATATTTGTGGTGGTCAAATTTATCTTATGCAGATTCTTAGTATGTTAGTTATTGTTAACATAATAGTTAAAACTAACTTACCTGTCAAGAAAAATATTGCCGCAATATACAGTTTTAAAGCAAGTAAAAAATCTATTAGTACGGACACTTCCGCCGTTATCCAAAAATCTTCATTGAATAGGAACATCGTATACAAAATTCAAAATGAACGGCAGGGTCAATTGACTCTGCCTTTTTCACTTTCTGTTTATTGTTCTCAAAAACACGGAAGGTTAAAAGAAGGTTAAAGCCAGGTTAAAGGATTATATTCGATAAAAAGCGGAATTTGCTAATAAAAATGGCGGAGAGAGCGGGATTTGAACTCACTCGATAATCCCCAAATTATTTAGCAATATCAAGTATTTGCTTTGGGGTAATGGGTTAAGGTTAAAGGAAAGTTAAATGATGTGAAAAGAAAAAAGCAGGGCCATTTATGAACCCTGCCTTTCTGCAATTAAATCGTTTATGTGGTTTGCTACTTCTGAAACTTTCGCCTCACTCCTGCCAATCCCATCAGACCAAGACCAAGAAGCAACATTGTGATAGGTTCCGGGACGGTTGTTGTAATATTATTAACTTTGATATTGTCCAAGGCCCAAGGTTCATCAGGATAACCGGAGCCAGAATAATCCTGGCTCGATTGATCGGGATGTCCCCAGAATTCGAATCAATGTTCCGCCTGAATGAGTAGAAGTCGATTTTGAAGGTATAAATGTTCGCCCATACATTATTATTAAAGAGAGGATTGATGAACGAATAATTTTCGTAGACACCCGAGTCAATATATTAGGAGTAACACTCAGGCGATTATCGTTATTGATAGAAAAATCGAAATAATCCGGGCCGCAGCAACCAGGTCCATCCCCCATCCCATGTGTTAATGGCATATAGGTCAAACAACATTGAATAGGAACCTGCTGCTTGATCATCCAAAGCAAGTTGCACTTTTTCGGCGTAATTGAAGAGCCCGGCTGCTATAGGTGAGGCACTGGAGCCCAAGAGGTTATTTCCGTTAATGTCTTGAGTTACTTGCAGACCATATGAAGATAGGTTTTGGTGAATCGAAGAAGTAATGCTCCAGTTTGTCAGAGCTGGTGATCCTTCAAAACCCTCCTGATAGATTACATCTGAAAAAGCAGGAAGAGGATAAATGAAAGCAACAAAAACACCACTGCCAAGGGAATCAACATTTTTTTCAAGGTTTTCATTGCTTTCTCCTTTCGATTAAATTGAAATTGATCGATTCTTATGCTTCTTTATCTCTTCTGAGCAAATTGATAATGATTTACTTTTTTGAATGTTTAAACAATCTAATTTATAAACTTCCTCCTGACTCCTGCCAATCCCATCAAGCCAAGACCAAGCAGCAGCATGGTGGCGGGCTCGGGGACACCAGTGGGAGGTAATATTTCGGCTGCTGTCCCTTGAACACCCACGGTGAAGCCATTCCAGTACTCATTGCTGAGGCTGCGCCAAGTCAGGGTGTTAAATGCGCCTGTGAATCGAATAGTCCCGTGAGGTTCTCCGGTGCCCAACAGTTGGTATTCGAAGTTACCACTGCCAAGGTCAACAATGCTCTTATAGGAGGTGCCACACCCCCAGTGGCCACAACTGTTATTACCGGGAAAGTCGCCTCCGTCCCTCCATAACTTAAGATTTCAAAGTCCTGATTCAGGAACGCATACCCGTTGCCGTTGAGGCTGACATAGGAAAACACTGGATTGGCAATAGTTTGCGAAAACTGCAGCGTCTGGTTGCCAGCATATTGCAGTGCGACAATATCATTAAAGTCTGGCGGATTGTCAACCAAGGCACTAGTGTATGGCGATGATCCAACTGGAGTCCGAGGGTCCCACCAATCCGTGCCACCGCTTGCTTGATAAAAGCCGATTCCTTGAGGATTAGTATACGTCACATTCACTGTTGATGTGGGAGTTGTGATCGTCCCTAGCCCCTGAAACAATCCAGACACCCGACCGGTGTTCGATCCCGTCCAATCTGTCCAATAGATTTGGGCGGCACTCGCTAAAGCGCAGTTGAGCATTAGGGCAAGGACAACGAATATCTGGCTCATTCTTCTCATTAAGTTTCGATTAATCATTTTTCGTACCTTTCTTCTATATGGTCAATATTTTTGTCTGATATTGTATCAATCACATATCATGCCAAAGATAAAACACTGTAACATAACATATTCAAAATATTTGGCAGATTGTTACCTACGGGAGATAATTTTACCCTTTAAACTTTCTCCTGATCCCTGCCAACCCCATCAGACCAAGTCCAAGAAGCAGCATGGTGGTGGGTTCGGGTATTTGAGGATTACCATCCGGTATTCCAGCAATTGTTAATCTACCCCTTCCATAACGGTTAACATATGTATAAACATAGAATCCTGCATCATCACCTGCATTAAGTGAAATATTGAATGTACCACTTTGTGTAGAAGAGGCATCGTCGGAACTATCTGTAAGTTGATTATACACTCCATTTACATAGTAACCAGCTGGGTCCCATTCTGGGCCCCAACCATCAACAGTCTGATAGAACCAAGATATTGTATTTGTTACTGGTTCTGTTAAAATTGTATGATAAAGAGTATATGTACCATCTAAATTACTATTATAGTTATTTGAACCGTAAAGATCAAAATTCGCGTCTTGAACAATTATTGATGGTTCAACCACATAACCATCTCCACCAGCATCACCTCTATTTTCTAAAATCCATGAAGCATTCGCTGTTCCTATGGAAAACAGAAAAAAAATAGACATTAAACAAAGAGTTATTTTAACAGTACGTTTCATATTTTTACCCCTTTCATTTAATTAAATGACAAAGTGCTTTCAAGCATCTTTTGTACCATAATCCTATGTGCCTGTATTTATTAAATATATTATTATCGGAATGCTGTTAAAAAAAGTAACTGTAAACAAATCTGACATATTTCTTAGTTTCATTACAAACAATCGACCCTATTGTTATCTTATAACATATTGATTTTATTTACTAATTATAATATTGAAATAGTGTAAAGAATTCCGACATTTTTGCAGCTGTTACAGTCTAAAAAGTTAAAGAAGGTTAAAGAATTATATTCGCTAAAAATAGAAATTCACGAATAAAATGGCGGAAGTGCATGGGAATCGAACTCTAAGACTGGTGAAGCAGTCAAGATTATAGTCAGAGTATTACCAAAATTCAATCCGGCAAAGGCGTTTAAAGAGGTGGTGCGGTAGGCATTATATAATGATATTAATAATTTATACTAAGCGATAGTCTGTCCTTACTGTGGTAAATGAAGATTACGGGTAAAAAGGGTGAGAATCGCTGTCGGATTTCTTTACAGTTTTAAAATAACCACTAATCTGCTAATAATCAGCAGAATTTTGTGTGATAAGAAACAGAAAATACGTTAATAATACTTTTACTTACAACTAGATGGAACCAAGAATGAAGTCAAATAATAATTACATTTTTTCATTTTATGTTGCCATTTTGTCGGAAAATTTTACATTATTGCTTATAGAAGTTCCAGATCAATACATAAAGTTCCAATACGACTACATATTTTTATATGGTACACATATTGCATTTTGTTTAAATGGTAAATGCTAGACTTTAATGAAAAAAGAATAAAGGAGGTGTCAAAATGGTATCATTCACTCAACTTCGCAAATTAATTTTATTCGCGTCCGTCTTGTCTTTATCTTTTGTAGTCTACGTAAACGCTTATGCAACGGTATTAAATTTCGCCGCGCAGCCGGAAGCTTATTTCGTAAGTCCTATTATTGAAGAGGGTTATACATTTAATAGTACAGCCGACGGTCTTGGAACAAACAATGCTGGCTTGTGGCCATCGAATGGCACTATGCATCTCATGTCGTGGACCAATGGTGGTGGATCATCGGGGTTTACACTTACTGCTAATGACAACTCAGTATTTTCGGTTACTTCATTTGCTTTTGGAAGTGGATACGTTAATCAATCTGAACCGGCATCGTCACTTGTAGTTTCTGGCACAGGTGGAAACGGAGCATTTAGCCAAACTTTCACCAGTGGCGTTGACTACCTAAACTTTGGACCCGGATTGAGCATATTGTCAATGCTGGGTGGACATACTGCGTCAATTTATACTTTCACAGCATATGGAGATAATAATCGGGCCCAATTCGATAACATAATGATTAATGAATCACCTGTTCTTCCCGAACCCGCCACCATGCTTCTCCTTGGTCTTGGTTTGATTGGGGTTGCTGGAATAAGAAGGAAACTTAAGAGGTAATCACATCATCATATACAAAATTCAAAATGAAAGGCAGGGTCAATTGACTCTGCCTTTTTCATTTCTATATATTTTTCTCAAAAACACGAAAGGTTAAAGAAGGTTAAAGAAAGTTAAAGCCAGGTTAAAGAATTATATTCGATAAAAAGCGGAATTTGCTAATAAAAATGGCGGAGAGAGCGGGATTTGAACCCGCGGTACACCTTTAAGGGGCGTACAATCGCTTAGCAGGCGATCGCTTTCGGCCACTCAGCCATCTCTCCGTTTTTGTTTTGCTGTTAATTTTCTTCAATGAAGAACTTTTTTACAAGTTCACCATTAATAAAGCAAGGTCATTGTGTAAAGTTAACACATGTCCTAAATGTTTTGGCGGAGGGAGCAGGATTCGAACCCGCGAGGCTTTCACCCAACGGTTTTCAAGACCGCCGCCATCGACCACTCGGCCATCCCTCCATGTTATTTGATTATACTTTCAATAATTCGCTTGACCGGAATAACCTAAAGGTCACGCGTGACAATTACAATGTAATCCGCTCAACGCCCCTCAGGTAAGGCTGCAATACCTGCGGAATCAAAACAGAACCGTCCGCCTGCTGATAATTTTCCAAAATTGCGACAACAGTTCTTCCCACTGCCAGGCCTGAGCCATTTAATGTGTGGACAAATTCCACTTTGCCGCTCTCTTCCCGGCGAAAACGGATTGATGCGCGTCGGGCCTGAAAATCATCAAAATTACTGCACGAAGAGATTTCGCGGTAAGAATTTTGCCCCGGCATCCAGGCTTCCACATCATAAGTTTTGGCAGACGAAAAACCTAAATCCGCCGTACACAGGCACACCGTCCGGTGAGGAATGCCTAATTTTTTCAAGACTTCTTCAGCATTAGCGGTCAGCTTTTCCAGTTCGTCATACGATGTTTCCGGCGTCGTAAATTTGACCATTTCCACTTTGTTGAACTGATGCTGGCGGATTAAGCCGCGGGTATCCTTGCCGTAAGAGCCGGCCTCCGACCGGAAACAGGGGGAATAAGCTACATGATAAACGGGCAGTTTCTTTTCCTCCAGTATTTCGTCGCGGTAGATGTTGGTCACCGGAACTTCCGCCGTCGGAATCAGGTAATATTCCATTCCTTCTATTTTAAACAGGTCCTCGGCAAACTTGGGAAGCTGACCGGTGCCGGTCATACTTTCGCGGTTCGCCATAAACGGGGTCAAAACTTCCGTATAGCCATGTTCCCCGGTATGCAAATCGAGCATGAAATTAATCAGCGCCCGCTCCAGGGCGGCGCCCAGACCCCGATACAAAGTAAAGCGCGCACCGGTGATTTTTGCTCCACGGGCAAAATCAAGGATATTTAAGTTTTCACCTATCTCCCAGTGTTCCTTCGGTGCAAATGAAAAAGACGGTTTGTCCCCCCACGTGCGGACAACGGGGTTATCTTCCGACCCGCGGCCAAACACAACGGATTCATGCGGAATGTTCGGCACGGTCAGGACAAAGGCATTGAGTTCTTCTTCCGTAACGCGCAGACGTTCGTCGAGTTCCTTAATTTTAGCGGAAACATCACTCATGCGGGCAATTAAGGAAGATGCATCTGCTTTCTTTTTCTTGAGATCGCCGATTTCTTTGGAAACATTATTGCGCTCGCTGCGCAACGTTTCGACTTCCATCAATATGTCCCTGCGCTGAACATCAAGAGAGGCAAAACGATCAAAATCAATAGATTGACCCCTCTGCGCCATCTTCTCGCGGACGAATTCCATGTTTTGTCTTAAATATTTAATATCCAGCATAATTTAACACTCGCAACTTATTTAAGTTCTTACCCTTAAGAACGAGGTCACCTATCACTTTGAGCAGGTGAAGTCAATATTTTTGTCCTTCTTCCGATTCTCCATCAAGCGCTATCATTGATTGCGAATGGGAATTATTTAGCGGTTATCAGCGGTTCAGCCTTCTTTTTATGTTGCCCATAAGACTATGGATTTCCGGACTCTGGAGAAGGTAGGCGCTGATGAAGAATGTGGCTGCTCCGACAAAAACAGCGCTGATCAGGTAAAGCAGTCTGGTTTGAAGACCGGCGGAGGTGTCCCAGGGCATGAAGTACTCAATCAGTCCGATGGCCGCCAGCATCATGATCGTGGATAGAGTCATTTTTAAGATGGATTTGTAAAAGGCGCGGTCCAGATAGGCGCCAATTTTTCTTTTCAGGACAAACGCCAGAAGCAAAACGTTGACGATTGCGGAGATCGAACCGGCCAGGGCAATACCGTTATGCTTTAAAGGATACATCAACGCCAGGCTGGCCAGCACATTGACGAGCAATGTGATAACAGCCGCTTTCATCGGCCAGCGGGAATCCTGGAGGGCATAAAATGCGGAAACAAAAACACGGAGCATCGCATAAGCCCAGAGACCCAGCGCATAACAAAACAGGGCCTGGCCGGTATAAATGGCGGCCTGGGCATCAAAAGCGCCGCGCTGAAACAAAACAGAGATGATCGGTAAATGCAGCGCCATTAAGGCAGCCATCGACGGAATGGTTAAAAAAAGCATCAACCGCAGAGAAAAAGAAATGCCTGATTTAAGATCATCCATCTGGCCTGCGGCAACATGCTGCGAAAAGCTTGGCAGCGTCGCTGTTCCGATGGCAATGGCAAAAATGCCCAGGGGGAATTCGATGATCCGGTCTGCATAAAAAAGGTAGGTAACAGAGCCGCCCGGCAGCAATGATGCCAGAACTGTTCCTACAAAAACATTAATGGTGCCCACTCCCGCTCCGAGGATCGCCGGAAGCATGAGCAGACCGATTTGCTTGATGCCCGGATGTTGCAGGTTGAAGCGAAATTTAAACCTTACGCCAAATTTCAGCAAAGCCGGCCACTGCATGGCCAGTTGCAGGACGCCGCCGATCAATACGCCCACCGCCAGCGCCGTAATCGGCACTTCAAAGACGGAGCGCAGGCCCAGCGCTGCCGAGATCATGGCGATATTCAACATCACCGGAGATAAGGCCGGGGCGGTAAAATGCCGGAAGGAATTTAAAATGCCCATGCACAGGGCCACCAGGGCGATAAAAAAGATGTACGGAAACATCAGGCGGTTTAAAAAAACAGTCAGCGCGAACTGCTCCGGCTGGGCAAGAAAACCGGGGGCAATCAACCCGACGATCAAAGGCGACAGGAGAATGCCCAGCACCGATACGCCGGCCAGAATGACGGACAGGATAGTAAAAGCGTTGGAGGCCAGTTCGAGGGCTTCTTCTTTCGTTTTCTTTTGCAGATACTCGGTAAAAACCGGAACAAAAGAAACAGTGAGCGAGCCTTCGCCGAGCAGGCGCCGGAGCATATTAGGAATGCGAAAAGCCACCCAGAAAGCGTCCGTCATCCAACTCGCCCCGAAAAAAGCGGCGATCACCATGTCCCGGACCAACCCGAAAATACGGCTGACCAGCGTCGCCGCACCCACAATTCCGGCAGCTTTCGCTACTTTTGTATTTTCCCGGTTAGCTTCCTGATCCATAGGATAATCTTCTTTTAGTAAGTTAAAAATTGTTTTTCTGCGTTTTTCCGGCAGAAAATAATTTTGTAAACTTCCTTATCCCTTTTATCGGGGTTATGGCTCTAAAATTCCTTTTATCTTCTTTGCCAATTCCGCCGCGGTTATCCCCTGCACCAGAACTGTTTTCCGGCGCGATTTGTGTCCCGCTAATATTGTTATTTGACTTTTTTTCAGCCCGAGCTCTTTAGCCAGCAGCTTAATACATGCTTCATTGGCTGCACCATCTACCGGCAGGGCGGTAACTTTAACCTTCAATGCCTCCTGCTGATACGTCAACACCGGCGCGGGAAGCGCGAGGCGTCACTGTAATATCAAAAGTCGGGCCGTTTTTGGATTCTTTTAAGGAAAACTTCGCAATCAAGAAGGTTTGCCTTTCCGGCGGATATTATAAACGATGGGCCAGCCCAATTATTGATTCCACCAAAAAATACTGCAGGAAAAGGATTACCAGCATGACGATGATGGGGGAAAGATCGATTCCCGTATTGCGCCAGGGCAGTTTCCGGCGAACCGGACCCAACACCGGTTCGGTTAAACGATAGAGCAGTATGACAATTTTATTATAGGGGTCGGGATTGACCCAGGAGATCACTGCACGAAAAATAATGATCCACATATAGATAGTCAGGACGACCTCCAGAATCCTGGCCAGGGCAACGATAAAATTACTTAAAACGAACATAAGAACCTCAAAAACATGTCTTCCCGGCTTCAGGAAATTGCAGAAGCAAATTCCTCCACGGCCCTATTCAATTCCTCCGGTTTTTCCAGCATCACCATGTGCCCGGCGCCGGCAATCAGACATAATTTTGCGCCGGGAATGCCGGCAGCGATCTGGCGGGACAGATCGGGCGGTGTCATTTTATCCTCCATGCCGCAAAGAACCAGCGCCGGTGTCTTTATTTTACCGATATCGGCGGTCAAATCCAGTTTGTCGCAGGCCGAAAGATCGCCATGCAGGACATCGACATTAACTGCGGCCATGCTTTCCCTTAGAGTATCCAATAATTTCGGCCTGTTTTCTTTAGCCACAGAAAACTTGCAGATCATATCGAAAGCTATTGAGGGATTGATTTTCAGACCGGCGAGCAAATCAGGATTGACGGGCATTTTCAGGCCGCCACCGACCGTCACAATGCCGGCAACTTCCCGCGGGTAAAGCAAAGCAAATTTCATTGCTATGGCTGCACCCAGCGAATGACCGATCAGGACCGGCTTTTTGATCTGCACAACTGCCAGCAGCTTTTTTATCCAGAGGCAGTATTTCTCAACATCGTTTTCGCCACTGCCGGTCGACGAGCCATGCCCCGGCAGGTCCACGGCGAGAATATTAAATTGCTTATGCAGGCCGGAGTACTGGTAAGACCAGCAAGTGTGGTCATTGCCGGAGCCGTGAATAAAAACAAGGCTCAGCGGATGAGCTCCGAAGTCAGCGGGATTTGTCCAGCAGGCTATGTCAATGTCATCGGTTCGAAATTTCTTTATCATAATTATTAACTCCTTTAATTTACTATAACAAAAGCATAGTATTATGCAATGGGAGAATATTATAAAAAAATGATTTGTGTTGACAGAGGAAGTATGTCTTTCGTATAAGTTATAACAACTCCTGAAAAACCGGAGCCGGACATAATCGAAGGAGATATCAACATGCTCAAAAGGAAGAAAATCGCAATTATTGGCGGCGGGAAGATGGGCAGCATCATCGCCCAGGGCTTAATCTCCCGGAAAATTATTTCCGGAAAAGATCTTACCGTTACAGATGTTGATGCGGATCGCCGGAAATGGCTCAGCTCCGAGCTGGGGCTGCAAACCTCCGGTGAAAACAGGGCAACCGTAAAGAATGCCGACATTGTCGTTCTGGCGGTAAAGCCGCAAAACATGGCCCAAACCCTACAGGAGATTGCTCCTGCTATTGATAAATCAAAAATTGTAATTTCCCTTGCCGCGGGGATTACTACCGGTTTTGTGGAAGGATATTTAGCCAAGGGAGTGCGCGTGGTCCGGGTAATGCCCAACACTCCGGCGCTCGTATCGGCCGGGGCGACGGCGGTAGCCAAAGGAACCAGTGCCACTAATGCTGATATTCAGCTGGCGCGAGCCATATTTGACGCCGTAGGCATTACTGTTCAGGTGGAAGAAAAGTTAATGGATGCCGTGACGGGATTGAGTGGCAGCGGTCCGGCCTACTGTTTTGTGATCATCGAAGCACTGTCCGATGCCGGTGTACAAATGGGCCTGCCGCGGGAATTGGCTTTGCAACTGGCGGCACAAACCATGCTCGGGTCGGCAATGCTCTGTCTTGAGGGCGGCAAACATCCGGCACAACTAAAGGATATGGTGACATCACCAGCCGGCACTACCGTGGCCGGCCTCCAAGCGCTGGAGGAAGGGAAAATCCGGGCAACACTGCTATCCGCAGTGGAGGCGGCAACAAAACGCTCCAAAGAACTGGCCGGCGGGAAATAATTTAAACAAATACAAGTGAGGAGGATTCAATGAAAAAAAATTTCAAAATATTATCTTTGTTGGTGGGTCTGGTGGTCTGGGGTATCGCGGCAACCTGCGGAGCTGCCGCTTATTACACGACCATGGAGCAGCCATCAACTGCATCGGATATAATTAAGTCCGGGGCCGAGTTCAACGTCAAACCCATTGATTTCAGCGCCGTCAATCCCAAGGACCTGGGTTATGCAACTGCGGCGGAATGGGAAGCCGACACTAAGGATATTCCCAGATCGTTTGCGGATGCTTTTCCTATTTTATTGAAAGAAGCAAATATCAGCAACAAAAAGATCGTTATGATTAATCGTGAGGAAAAAGTTGGCCGGGGGATAATTGTCGAGGTGGCGGTTACCCAGATTATCCTGAAATGGAATTTTATGATGGCCCGGCCTGATGAATATATCTGCAAGGTTACGTTCACCAATGCCGCCGACGGCCAGAAGCTTTTCTCCGGCGTGGTCAATGTCAACAGCCGTTCCGGCAATCCTTATGCTCAGGTGTGGGGAGCCGGCTTTGCCGCCCGTCTGAACACCGCTTCCTACAATATTGCCTGGGTGCTGACCAAAATTATGGCTCAGGGTAAAATTGACCCGGCCGATTATTGATTGTCAATCATTATATATTGATTTTCCCCGTAGGGGCGGTTCGCGAACCGCCCCGGCAATTAATCAGCTTGATTAATCAGAATTTGCCGGACTCTTGCCAGTTCCTGGGGAGTGTCCACTTCCACAGAGTCGTGAGGAGTAATGACGACTTTGATTTTGTAGCCATGCTCCAAAGCCCGCAGTTGTTCCAGAGCTTCCAGCTTTTCTAAAGTCCCCTCGGGGAGACCGGTAAAAACATCCAGAAAATCGCGGCGATAAGCATAAATGCCGTGGTGTTTGTAGTAGTCGGCAGCAAGTTTTTTATCGCGGACAAAAGGAATTGTGGCGCGGGAAAAATAAAGAGCAAAACCCTTATCGTCAAAGACTGTTTTAACTGCATGCGGGATGAGTAATTTCTTCCGTCAGAATGATCTTATAAATCAGCGTGGACATGTTTATGGCCGGATCATCGATCAGCGGCGCGATTACTTCATCCACCTGCGACGGCTCAAAAATCGGCTGGTCGCCCTGAATGTTGACGACAATCGCCTCCGGCGCCAGGTTTAGCCCCGCCACGGCCTCGGCAATTCTATCCGTTCCGGAGCGGTGCGATGCCGCGGTCATGACGGCATTGCCGCCAAATTTTTTCACGGCATCAAAAATGCGCTCATCATCGGTAGCCACCGCCACATAGGGAATTGCCTTGGCCCGGGCGACCCGCTCATAGACATGCTGAATCATGGGTTTGCCGCAAAGATCGGCCAGAGGTTTCCCCGGAAAACGGCTCGATTCGTAACGCGACGGGATAATGCAAACGACATCTCTTCTCATTAATTCTGCTCCACTATTTTTATTTCTTCTGCCATCAGGCTGTTAAGTTGGTAAACCAAGTATTCAATTTTTCCCAGTTCATTGACATTGATGGAGGACAGTCAATTGTATTTATCCATAAACTTGCCTGATAATTAATCACAGAATGTAAGAAAAATAAAGAGGGCAGGTGTTGATGTGTCGCATTTTACATCCTAAAATCCTTGATTTTGTTTCATTAATTCATTTATGATCATAGAAGCACAGGCAGGAGGCGTATCGTGATTAAAACTCAATTAGTTAAAGAAGATAATAAACCGGTAGCGGTTGTAATTGACTATAAGGAATATTTGCGTTTGAAAGACATTGAAGAAGATAGGAATGATTATTACTCAGCGCTGGATGTCAAGCTGAAGAATAAAAAATGGAAATCGCATGCTGATTTAAAGAAGGAACTTAATCTTTAAAACAGGTCTTTTTCAGCACATCACTACCGAAATAAAGAGTAAAATATTTATATGTTTATTGGATTAACCGGCCTTTGCTTTTTACCTGTCTTTCATTCCGATTTGTGCTCTAAAAAAAGCCGCACTTGAAGCGATTCAAGTGCGGCTCCCCCGAAAACAAGATACGATAGCTCATTCCATTCTAAAACATAGGTGATACCTGGATGGCAGTAAGACGGAATCACATATTCTTTGCGGCCTGTTGTATCCCCTTGTTAATTTGATTGAGTTTCTCGGGACTCATTTTCACCGCAATGCCCATGACCAAGGTGCGGCCCAGCAGATCTTCCGCCTGCGGAATGCTTTCCCTCAAATATTGCACCTTGCCTTTGTAAGTCGGATCGGTAAACGGATATTTCTTGGAACTGGCCGTGGAGCGCGCCAGAAAATGCTCCCAGTTCGGCACATAATGCCAGGCATTTCTTTTATAGCAAACAGTGTCCACGCCTTCGGCGGCAAGCAGGTTCTGGAATCTTTGCGCTTGATCTTCGGTGGGCAGATTAAATGCTAAAAACGTGGCGGAATCTCCGGCGGGATCCGGTAAATGCCTGAAACCAACGCCTTGAACCTGGGCCAGAGCATCCTTGATAACCTTCTTATTTTTTCTCTGCTCGGCCACAATGTAATCGAGCTTGCGCAATTGCGCGAACCCAGCGCTCCCTGCAATTCATTCATCCGGTAGTTAAAACCAAGAATGGTTCTTCCTTCCAGCCCCCGGCTGACTTTAGGGTTATGATCGTGGCCGTGGTCGTGATACCATTCGGCACGATGATACAAATCCAGGCTGTTGGTAATAACCATGCCGCCTTCCCCGGTGGTCAATGTTTTCACATAGTCAAAACTGAAAATTCCCATGTCGCCAAAGCTGCCCAGCTTTTTACCATGGAAACTTGCTCCGCAACCCTGAGCGTTGTCTTCCAACACGATCAGATTATTTTTACGGGCAATCTCGATAATTTTATCAATGTTGGCCGCCGAACCGCACATATGCACGGGAATTACCGCCTTGGTATATTGGGTTTTTTTCTTTTCAATTTCCTTCGGGTCAAGATTAAGCGTTTCGTCAATATCCACCATTACGGGAATGGCCCCTACTTCCATTACGGCCTCATAAGTCGCCAGAAACGTAAAGGCGGGCACCAGCACTTCATCACCGGGGCCAACATCCAGCGCGGTGAGCGCAACTTTAAGCGCCGATGACCCGGAGGTTACGCCCAAGGCGTAAGAGGCGCCGCAGTATTGGGCGAATGCTTCTTCAAATTCCCGTACTTTAAAAACATAATTTCTTTCCTTGTCAAAATTGTAACGCATCAGGATGCCCGTTTCGAGCACATCCATTACTTCCTTAATTTCCTCTTTGCCGATCAGCTCTGCACCAGCCATTTGTTCCTCCTCTTGTTAATCCCGCTGCTGCGGGACGAGCGTTAATTCTCCGCAGCGAGCTCGCGATATAATGACGTTCATTTCATACCTCGACAGCTTGCTGCGAGGTGGTTGATTAAATATCGTTGCGGTATCAATAAGCGTCCGTATAGATTTCAATAGCATCCTCTTTTGTGACTTTTCGCGGATTATTTTCCAGCGGCCGGGCAACGGTCAGGGCCACATCGGCCAATGCCGGAAAATCTTTTTCCTTGATCCCGAATTCAGCCAGCGTTGCATCAATACCGCAGTCTTCAATTAATGATTCCACCGCCTCCAACGCCAGATAGGCTGCCTCGCGCACCGGCAAATCATCGGTAATCTCGCCCATCGCATCGGCGATATCGGCAAACTTATCGAGCGCGGCAGGCAGATTAAACGCCATCGTCGCCGGCAACATCAAGGTATTGGCCAGTCCGTGCCCGATGCCGTATTTGCCGCCCAGGGGATAGGACAGAGAATGTACCGCCGTTACTCCGGCATTGGCCAGACCGAGCCCTGCATAAAGACTGCCCAGCAGCATGTTTTCCCGTGCTTTCAAATTTTTACCATCATGAACACAGGTGCGCAAATTCTCGGCAATCAGCACAATCGCCTGCAGAGAGAAAAGCTCGCTCATTGGCGAGGCATTCACCGACGTATATGATTCAATAGCGTGGCACAAGGCATCCAGACCGGTCTGCGCTGTGGGTTGCGGGGGCAGGCTCAGCGTCAATTCCGGATCCAGCAGCGCCAGTTCCGGATAAAGGTAAGGGCTGTTCATTCCCTCTTTCTTTTTTAAATTCCTGCGGACAAAAACCGCGGTAAAGGTAACTTCGCTGCCGGTACCGGCCGTTGTCGGTATCATGATTTTGGGCAGGCCGGGCTTGGGCACTTTGTTCAGCCCCAGATAATCGACCGCATTGCCCTTGTTGGTTGCCAGCACCGCAATGGCCTTGGCCGTGTCCATGGCGCTGCCGCCGCCAATGCCAATGACGATGTCGCATTTGTTTTTAATGGCCAGAGCGGCACCTTCATCGGCCAGTTCAATCCCCGGCTCCGGCTCAACCTTGTCAAAAACGGTATATTTCATGCCTTCGGGAATAAGCAGGTTGGCGACCGCCTCCTGAAAACCAGCTTTGGCCAGATTTTTATCAATTACCACCAAAGGATTTTTCGCATTCAGCTCTTTAATATGGCCGGCTAAAGCGTGAAACGACCCAATGCCGAAAATAATTTTTTTTGCCCCGGTAAAAGAAAATATTTTTCTCATTTTGTGTACCTCCATTGCTGTTCAATCCGATTTTCTCTCCCGCTGTTGATGCGGGCCTGTAATAAAACCTTCTTCCTTCAGGAAGGCAGCGCCATAATCTTCTCTCGGTATAAGCACTCCCTAGAAGAACTGCCCCGCAAAGTCAAGGTTTTTTGTCGCGCACGGACCATTCCAGCTGCCGGCAGATGCCGCGAATTATTTTTACTTCCCGGCTGAGCAATCCGGAACGGGCAAAAAAACGGCGCAAATCCAACATCCAGTAATCGGGATTTTCCGGATTTAAAAAACCGATTGCGGCCAGCAATGCTTTAATTTGACTGTACATGCCTTCTAATTCAGCCGAGTGCGCCCATTTAGGCGCCACATCTTGGGTGGTGTTCAGCGTGGCCGTATAGATTTCATAACAAAGAATCATTACTGCATGAGATAGGTTAAGCGATTTGAAATCGCGGGTGGAAGGAATGGTGACCATAGCATGGCAATAGTGCAATTCATTGTTGGCCAGTCCCGTATCTTCCGGACCGAAAAGAAGAGCCACTTTATTTCTCCGGGAAATACCGACGATATCCTGCGCCATTTTACGCGGAGTGCTGAAAGGCCCGCGGGCTTTACCCAACCGAGATGTTGTCCCGACAATGTATTGAAAATCGGCCAATGCCGTGCCAATATCATCGCAATATGTTATTTGGTCCAGCACATCCGCCGCCAGATGAGTTGATCTTCTTTGCATCTCCTCCCGGTCCAGATCGGCGGCACCCACAATAATAATATTTCCGATGCCCATGTTTTTAGCGGCGCGCGCTATGGAACCGACATTGCCCGCATATTTTGGTTTGTATAAAACAATACTGATATTCGCAGTTTTAGCCGCAGGTGCCATTAATCTTCCATCCCCTATCCATAATCATACCTTCTATAAAAAACGGCCCGAAATTGCACGGAGATTTTTCGGTTAAGCGGAAGAGCCGGAACCTGCGGAAATGCTTTTTGCACATGATTCAGTTGATGAAATTGATGAAATATGAGAGGCTCCGGGTGTTAATAGTTGAAATGATGTGACAAAGTTGGGAAGCAAGCCGCGCTCAAGATGCAAAACGGGGAGACAAGCTTTATGCTCAGTGCAAAAGGAAAGTGGCTTATGCGATCATTGTGCAGGCATGGTTTAGTCGTTAAACCAATATTACTGATCATTGCCCTGTCCCTCTGCGCCTGTTCAGCACCATACATCAAGCATGCCACTCAGGATGAGGCCGCCTCTGCCGCTCCGGAAATAATTTTTTTTGCAGCGGCCAGAAAGGGCGACATCGCCACCGTCATGCGCCTGGTGGAGGAACAAAAAATTGATGTCAACATTACAGATTCCTACGAATGGACGGGATTTATGTATGCCATTCAATATGGACATGAAGGTCTGGCTGATTATTTCCTGATCAAAAATGCGAGCATCAACCAGCAGGACGCAAGTGGCCTCACCCCCCTGATGGTAGCGGTCAATGAACGTCACCCCGGCATCGTGGAATTATTACTGCAGTCGGGTGCCGACCCGCAAAAACAGGATAAACACGGCTACACGGCGCTGATGTGGGCTGTTTACAATAATAGCTGGGATAGTATTCCACTTCTGCTGGCCACGGGAAAAGGCATTGATCTGCAAAATGGCTTCGGAGAGACTGCTCTGCATTTGGCGATTGACTATCGTCTCTATGACTTTGCCACGCTGATCATTCAGCACCAGGCCAACGTAAATATCAAAGATCAACAAAACAGAACACCGCTGCATTTAGCTGCGGCAAAAGGCGAACTAACTAATGTCCGGCTTTTAATCGCCAGAGGAGCCTCAGTCAATGCGCGAGATGCAAGCGGCGAAACTCCTTTGATGAAAAGTATTAACGGCAGATATTCATCCACTGCATTATTTATACTTTCGCAGCATCAGGACATAAACACCCCGAATATTCAGGGCCAAACCCCTCTGCATCTTGCGGTTTATAATAACCTGCCGGAACTTGTTGCCGTCCTTGTTACCAGGAAGGCTAACCTCAACAGCCAGGATGATAAAGGGTTTACACCGCTGATGCTGGCGGCGCAGTATGGGCTGGAAAGCATCACTTCTTTGCTTTTGGAAAACGGGGCGGACATAAACAGGAGAAACAGCAGGGGGAAAAGCGCTCTTGATCTGGCGAAGGCAAATGATCAGCAAAACATCGTGGAATTAATGGAAAGAAAAATCAAGAAACAATGAAAAGACAAACAAGCTATTGTCGATTATTTTTGCTCTCAACTCTATCCGTCATAATGATGTCCGGTATGGTGGGGTGCCGTTATCTCAGTATTCCACCGAAGGATGACGTCGCGGGAGGGTATATTGAGCAAAGAGGCAATAGCGACGCGCCTGTCTATAATTCCGCAGTAATCAAAGGCAGGATTATCAGTGTTGATCAGGCCCGGGCATCCACTCTGGTCGTCGCCTGCCAGTTCTCCGCCGGCAACATGAAGGTTGCTGAATATGCCAACGCCAACAGCCAGGGGGTTTTTCTGCTCTACCTGCCTCAGGGCTCGTATAACCTTTATGCCCTAACGGACTATAATCACAACGGCATTTATGAAAATGAAGAAATATCCGGACTCTATGGTTCATCTTTTTCTGCGCAGGCGATATCGATCAATGAAGGCGAACTTCTCACCGGGCTTGTCATTCAGACGTCCGCCGCCAACAGCGGAAAAATCAAGCTCCCTCCCGGTATGAATTTTTCCGGAAAACAGGAATTTCTGAAAAAGTTAACTCATAATGGTCAGGTACTTAAAATTTATCATGAATATTTCTCACTGGAAAATGCCTCAACAGGTTACTGGCAGCCTTCATCGTTTATGAAAGTATTCGGAGCGCACATTTATCTCGCGGAAGATTATGATCCCCGCAAAATCCCCCTTCTTTTTGTGCACGGCACGGAAGGCAGTCCGCATAACTGGATTTATATTTGTATGCGGCTGGACCGCAGCCTTTATCAACCCTGGTTTTTTTACTATCCTTCCGGGATTCGCCTTCCTCTTGCCGCAGCGTTGCTTCAAGAAGAGCTGCGCGAGCTCCAGCAGAAGCTGGGGTTTAAAAAAATGGGCGTTGTTGCCCACAGTGTCGGCGGTTTGACGGCACGTTCCTTTTTAACTCGCTATCCTGTGGACAGAGAAAAAAGGTTGGTGCCGATATTCATGTCGTTGGCGACGCCCTGGAGCGGATTCGCTGCCGCCGACATTTCCCAGATCATTCCCCACAAGAGCCTCCCTATCTGGCTGGATCTGGGAACGCAAAGCGACTTTATCCAGAAAACGCTGGAAAACCAGTTGCCGCAGGGTATTACCCACTACATTTTTTATGGTAAATATGACAAACTTTCCGGGGATAAAGCCCTGGATGAGCGAGCCGTCAACTCTGCTGCGCAAACATACGGTTTTGACTGCACGCACGATACCATTCTGAGCGACCGCAAAGTTTTTCGTAAATTCCGCGAGCTTCTTGAAAAAGAACTGCGACACGCAAATTGAAGCGCTGTGGGGTCTTCCCGCAGAAGGCTATATTGCATATCCGGCAGATCGCGGCACTCCGCAGACTTCCTTCCACGACAACATTTCGCACCAGCATTTAATTTATCTGATGATTTCTTTCTTGCCGGACATTGATTTTCATTTGATTGCGCGGGGTCCTTCTGCTATTTACTTTTTATGGAAAACGAACTGAGGAATTTGGCGCAATCTGCACATAAACTGGGTATTGAATTGAGCGCCGGGCAGCTGGATCAATTTAGCTCCTACCAACAGGAATTATTGCGCTGGAATGCCAAAACAAATTTAATTTCCGAAAAATCCGCCCAGGAGATCGTGAGCAGGCATTTTCTGGATTCTCTGACAGCCTTTAATTTTATTGCCAAACCGGATGCCCGGATAGTCGATATCGGCTGCGGCGCCGGTTTTCCCGGCATTCCCCTGAAAATTGCCTCTCCGGATTTAAGGCTCTATCTTGTGGAAACAAATCGTAAAAAAGTATCATTTCTAAAACACGTTATCCGCGCACTGCACCTCTCGGACGCCTTCGTTTTGCACGATCGCGTCGAAAACCTGCTGGTTGACCATTGGAAGGATTTTTTTGATGTACTAATTTCACGGGCTGCTTTTAAACTGCCGGATATGTTGCCCTGGGGAGCATTTTTTCTGGCAACGGGAGGTAAGTTAGTCGCTTTAAAAGGCCGGGACGTGGACAGGGAATTTTCACAAGGGTCGGCCGCTGCTGCGCAGTATGGATTTGGCAAGTTATTTCAATATGATGTAAATCAAGAAGCTTCAGACATTACCCGGAAAATTATTGTTGGGCAAAAGACAAAATAAAACAGAAAAACCTTCTAAAAATATCTTTTTTATGCTAGAGATACCGTCAGTTTTTCCAAATGACTTTCCCAGAAGACATTCAATAAAATAATGAATAATATTATCTGCATAGCAAATCAAAAAGGCGGCGTTGGCAAAACGACTACGGCCATTAATCTGTCCGCCTCGCTGGCTGCTGCGGAAAAAAAAACTTTACTCATCGACGGCGACTCCCAGGGCAATACGACCAGCGGGATGAGTGCAAATAGCAACATCGCCCAAAACGAAAATTTATATCACGCCATGATCGGCAAAGTGCCGTTGGAAAAAGTCATTTTTTCAACAGTCTTACCGCATCTGGACATCATTCCTTCCAATCAGGATTTAATCGGCATCGAAGTGGAATTTGTCCATGTTGAGGAAAAAGAAAAGCGGTTGCTGCACTTACTGAAATCAATGGACAGAAATTATGATTTTATAGTAATTGACTGTCCGCCGTCGCTGGGGATGATGACTATCAACGCCCTTGTGGCATCCGACTATGTGATCGTTCCTTTGCAGTGTGAGTATTTTGCAATGGAGGGATTAGGGATACCTGCTCAATACTGTAAAACTGGTGAAGACACGCTTAAATCCACAGTTGTCCCTGGGAGGCATATTGCTGACGATGTTTGATTCGCGCAATTCGCTGGCGCACCGGGTCAGCGAAGATGTACGCAAGCATTTCGGGAACAAAGTTTTTAAAACGGTAATTCCCCGCAATGTCCGGCTTTCGGAAAGTCCCAGCCACGGTTTGCCGATAATTCTTTATGACATTAAGTCGCGCGGAGCATTAGCCTATATGGAACTGGCTCAGGAAATAATTCAAAGGGGGCTGTAAATGGCACAGAAAAATGCACTGGGTAAAGGGCTTGGTGCCATGTTTCCGGATTTACTCAACGACATCGACAAGAAAACACCCTTAACTGTCTGTGGAATTGAAGAGCTGCGCCCTAATCGTTATCAACCGCGGAAAAATTTTAATTCTCAGGAACAAAAACAGCTAGTTGATTCCATTAAAAAAAGCGGCATTATCCAACCGATAGTTGTCCGCAAGCAGGACAAGGGATATGAAATCATTGCCGGCGAGCGTCGCTGGCGGGCTGCCCAGGCGGCCGGCCTAAAAGATGTGCCTATCGTGATTCGTGTCGCTTCGGATATGGAAGCAGCGGAAATATCGCTCATTGAAAATATCCAGCGCGAAGAACTCAATCCGCTGGAAGAAGCCAATGCCTACGTCACTCTGCTGGAAAACTTCCGGCTTTCGCAGGAAGAAATCGCGGTACGTGTCGGCAAAGATCGCTCTACCATCGCCAATTCGGTGCGGCTTTTAAAATTACCGGCTAAAGCAAAAACAGCTTTAGTGGAAAAAAAGATTACATCCGGACATGCGCGTTGTTTACTGGCTTTTGCCACCCTCGATGAACAAAATAAAGTACTGGATTTAATTTTAAAAAAAGGATTAAACGTCCGGGAGACCGAGCGGTTAATACAGAAATTCAAAAAACAACAACCGGGAAAAAAACCTGTTGCCAAAGATCGTTTCTTAGCTGATCTGGAAAGACAACTCGCCGCTAAATTTAAAGCAAAAGTACAAATTAAAGGCGGCTCGAACAAAGGCTTAATCGAAGTTAGTTTTACATCAATGGCTGAATTAAACCGCCTGGCGAGTTTCATCCTGGATGGGCTAGACGTAAGGAAAGGTTGATAATCTATCAACAATTGTTGATAACATTGTTTATAAAAGGTTAGTCTGTGGAAACTGTTTGGGATAAAGCTACTAAAACTATTCAAGAAAAGTTAAGCAAGCAAAATTTTGATACCTGGATAAAGCCGATCAAAATAGTCGCGATGGAAGATAAGTGTGTGCGGCTGGCTGTACCCAATAAATTCTTTAAAGACTGGCTTTTAGATAATTATTTCCTTTCGATTAAAAATTCACTGGAAAAAATTGTCGGAATTGAAGTCGACGTTGAATTTGTTCTTTCTAAAGATAAAGAGATAAAATCGGAAATTACAGCCGAAAGCAACAAACCTTCTAAAAATGCGCAACCTGCAGAGATAAGAAGCAAAAATTTATCCCCTTTGAACGGCAACTATACCTTTGAGAGGTTTGTCGTTGGTCCTTGCAACCAATTTGCTCATGCTGCATCCATTGCCGTATCCAAACAACCGGCAAAAAACTATAATCCCCTTTTTCTTTACGGCGGTTCCGGTTTGGGTAAAACACATCTGCTCAATGCTATTGGAATATTAACAGCATCCGCCCACCCTAATCTACAGGTCATGTATGTGTCTGCCGAAGAATTTATGAATGAAATGATCAACTCCATCCGCTATGACCGAATGACTAAATTCCGAGAAAGGTATCGCAATATTGGCTGTTTATTAATTGACGATATTCATTTTTTGGCGGGAAAAGAGCGGACACAGGAAGAATTTTTTCATACTTTCAACACCCTGCATGATTCCGGTAAACAGATTGTTGTCAGCAGTGATAAATTTCCTAAAGACATTCCAAACTTAGAAGGTAGATTGCGGTCACGGTTTGAATGGGGATTAATTGCTGATATTCAACCGCCGGAAATCGAAACAAAAATTGCTATTATCGAAAAGAAGATGCAGGAAAATAAAATAGCCATACCGAACAATGTTGCTCATTATATAGCCTCCCAGGTAGAGTCTAATATTCGCGAACTGGAAGGTTTTTTAGTGAGAATTTGTGCTTATTCCTCTTTAACCGGCAAAGAAATTAATCTTGATCTGGTCAAGGAGGTTTTACGTAAATTATTAAAACATAATGAAAAACAAGAAGTAAGTGTTGATGAAATAATCAAAATAGTTGCCGGAAAGTTGAATGTTAAAATATCTGATGTAAAAGCCCATAATAAAAACAAAAATATGGTTTTCGCCAGGCAAATCGCCATGTATCTGGCCAGGAAATTAACCGATCTCTCTTTCCCGGATATCGGCCAGAAAATAGGCGGCCGCGACCATTCAACAGTTATATATGCCAATAATAAGATTATTAAGAGTATGGAAACCGATTTAAAATTAAAAAATCTGATTATGGAAATTGAAAATAATATAATCAACAACAGTTAACAGTTTTTTATATCGCCTTTCCACAGGCAGTATTGGTTTATATAAAGAGAATAATTATAGAAATAGGATTAATAAACATATTAACAGGGGTTATTACTAATTCTATTTTTTTAAATATATAAAAAATAAATTAAAAACTAATAAAACACAGGGGGGTTAATAATGGAGTTTAAAATAAATAGAAACACCTTTCTGGATGGTATTCAAAAAACATTGGGAATTGTCGAAAAAAAGACCACAATGCCGATTTTGAATAATGTACTTCTCAAAACGGAACATAATAAACTTAAAATAATAGCCACAGATAGAGAAATAAGTTTAATTTCCGATTATGAGGCCGAGGTGGCAGAAAAGGGAGAAATAACCCTGTCGGCCAAAAAACTCCATGAAATGGTCAGAGAAATTCAAGGTGAAGTGATTCATTTCACGAAAAACAATAACGTCGTAAAAATATCTTATCAAAGAGCATTATATAAAATTCCCGGTTTGCCGGCAGACGATTTTCCCAACATTACAGATGATAAAGATGTGAAATTTTATAATATTGAGGGAATTGTTCTTAAAGATTTGATTAACAAAACCGCCTTTGCGATGGCAACAGACGAAATGAGAAAAAATCTCAATGGTGTTTTACTGGAGGCGGCGTCCGAAGGCGTTAATAATCTTTTTAGAATGGTCGCAACTGATGGGCACAGGTTGGCTCTGGCTAAAGGACAAACAACAGATTTTTGTGAGGAGATAACAAAAGGCATAATCATTCCGCGCAAAGGTTTAATGGAGATAAAAAAAGTCATAGATGAAAATGAAATTGTGGGAATCGGCCTGCATAAAAACATGCTGATAATCAAAACAGCAAATACTGTTTTGAAGGTTAGTTTGGTAGATGCCGATTATCCTGATTATAAAAGAGTTATTCCTTCGGAAAAAGGAATTGGCGTGGTTTTGGAAAAAGAATCATTTCTCCATGCACTAAGAAGAATGAATGTTGTTTCGTCGGAGCGTTACAGCGGAGTTATTCTGTCATTTTCCAAGGGTAAGATGATTTTAAATTCGACAAATTTAGATGTCGGAGAAGCAATGGAAGAAATTGATATCGCTTATAACGGTGACGATATTGATGTAGGATTTAATGTGAATTATTTAATTGACGCGATTTCAGTGATCGGCGGTGATAATATTTTATTTGAAGTTGGTCAGGGATTGAAGCCGTCGGTGATAAAACCGGCGGAAAGTGATAATTTTTTATGCATTGTTATGCCGTTAAAAATTTAAGGACCAATTATATAGTTATAAAATTCAGTTTTTTGTGGGGGAGTTAAAGAGCAGTTATGACACATAAGTATGATGCGGATAGCATTAAAGTACTGGAAGGTCTGGAAGCGGTTCGGATAAGGCCGTCCATGTATATAGGTTCAACGGGCAAAGAAGGCTTACATCATCTGGTTTATGAAGTTGTTGATAATAGTATCGATGAAGCAGCAGGCGGTTATTGCGATACAATTTCTGTAAAAATAAGAGTTGATAACAGTATTGTTGTTGATGATAACGGTCGCGGCATACCAGTGGATATTCATAAAACGGAAGGAGTTTCGGCTGCGGAAGTTGTGATGACCAAACTCCATGCCGGTGGCAAGTTTTCCAACGACTCTTATAAAATATCCGGCGGCCTTCATGGCGTTGGTGTTTCGGTGGTTAATGCCCTCTCCAAAATGTGTGAATTGGAAGTTCGCCGGGATGGCAATGCTTACATCCAGACATATACACGTGGTGTGCCCAATGGGCCCCTGGAAATGGTCGGTAAAACACGGGGCAAAGGGACGAAAGTAACCTTTTTGCCGGATGAGGAAATATTTGACGATGTAGAGTTTAGTTTTGATGTTATTGCCAACCGTTTACGGGAATTAGCCTTTCTTAATTCCGGAGTTAAAATATTATTAACCGATGAACGGGCCGATAAAAGAAACGAGTTCCTGTACAAGGGTGGCATTGTATCTTTTGTCGAATATATCAACCGCAATAAGAAGGTTTTACACAAAGATCCTATTTTTATAACAGGGGCAAAAGATGATTGCTCTGTGGAAGTTTCTCTGCAATACAATGAAACTTATCTGGAAAATATTTTCGCTTTTGCCAACAGTATTAATACCACCGAGGGAGGAACACACCTGAGTGGTTTCCGCTCCGCTTTAACCCGTGTTTTTAATAACTACGCCACAAATAATAAAATAATCAAAGACGGTAAAGAATCATTGCGGGGTGAGGATTTACGCGAAGGCCTGGCTTGTGTGATCAGCGTCAAGGTCAAAAATCCGCAATTTGAAGGACAGACGAAAACAAAACTGGGCAATAGCGAAGTTCGCGGCCTGGTGGAAGGAATAGTTTACGAAAAAATAGGCAGCTATCTGGAGGAAAATCCGTCTGTCGCCAAACAAATACTCAATAAATGCATGGAAGCGGCCCGGGCCCGGGATGCGGCACGACGGGCCCGTGAATTGACACGGCGCAAAAGCGCTCTGGAAGTGGGAGCGCTTCCCGGGAAGCTCGCTGATTGCCAGGAAAAAGATCCGGCGGCCAGTGAGATTTATTTGGTCGAAGGAGATTCAGCCGGCGGTTCGGCCAAACAGGGCCGCGACCGGAAAAACCAGGCTATCCTGCCCCTGCGCGGTAAAGTCTTGAATGTAGAAAAAGCACGCTTTGATAAGATGCTGCAAAATGAGGAAATCAAGGTTATTGTTACAGCCTTGGGCACCGGAATTGGTTCCGGCGACTATGATGTCAGTAAACTTCGTTATCACAAAGTTATCATCATGACCGATGCCGATGTAGACGGATCTCACATTCGCACACTGCTTTTAACTTTCTTTTTCCGGCAAATGCGGGAATTGATTGAACGCGGCTATCTATTTATTGCCCAACCGCCGCTTTTTAAACTGGTAGACAAGAAAAAGGAAATTTATATTCAAAACGAAGAAAAGATGAAGAATTACATTCTGGAAAACGGGGTAGACAAAGTTAAACTGGCCATGGATGACGGCTCTCCTTTTCCGGCAACCGGCAATAAATTATTTGCGTTGATTAAAAAAGTAATGCGGATTGAAGATTTGATCGACCGCTTTGAAAGGGAAGGTCGTGACCGGCAAACAATCCGCATGTTGGCCGGCGATCCCACTTTAACCGACGAAAGTTTTAAAGATGATCGTCTGCTTTTGCCGATAGCCGCAAGAACGGTCGGAGCGATCGGTACTGATTTGGCCAATTTTCAGATAGACACGGATCACGATCACGGGGGATTTAAAATTATCTTCTGTCTAAAGAAAAACGGCCAAACCCATGAAACACATATAGACAGAGAAACTTTCCGCACACCGCAATTTGCCGAAATAAGACTCCTGCTTACTCAAGTTTCGATTATCGGAGAAGCTCCTTATCGTGATTTGGGAGATGAATCATCGGCACCGGTGGTTCTGGAAAGCGCCAAAGCACTGGTTGATCATATTATTAATCTGGGCAAAAAAGGATTGACCGTGCAACGCTATAAGGGTCTTGGTGAGATGAATCCCGAACAGCTTTGGGAAACAACCATGAATCCGGAAAAGCGCACATTACTGCAGGTTGGTGTCGAAGATGCAGTCCTGGCCGATGAAATTTTTACCACGCTCATGGGTGACCAGGTCGAACCGAGACGTGATTTTATCTATCAGAATGCTTTGCATGTTTCCAATTTAGACATCTGATTGCAACCTAAAATATAATTTACGCCGGAATAGTAAAATCCGGTTTTTTGCAGCCACAGAGAGGAAGGAACATAATGGAACGAGATATCCACCATAAGCAAACCCTGGTGAATATAGAAGATGAAATGAAAAAATCATACATGGATTATGCCATGAGCGTCATTATCGGCCGGGCGTTGCCTGATGTGCGCGACGGTCTGAAGCCGGTGCACCGCCGGATCCTGTATGCCATGCATGAAATGGGCTATCGCCACAATAAACCTTACAAGAAATGCGCCCGGGTTGTGGGCGATATCATGGGTAAATATCATCCGCACGGTGATGCAGCCATTTATGACACGCTGGTGCGTATGGCGCAGGATTTTTCGCTGCGCTATATGTTGATTGACGGGCAGGGAAACTTTGGTTCCATTGACGGCGATCCTCCTGCGGCCATGCGGTATACGGAAAGCCGTCTGGCCCGCATCTCCGATGAAGTGATGGCTGACCTGGAAAAAGAAACCGTCGATTTTGTGCCGAACTACGATGAAACATTACAGGAGCCGTCGGTGCTGGCGACACGCCTTCCGCTGCTGCTGTTGAACGGGACATCCGGTATCGCCGTCGGTATGGCGACCAATATCCCGCCCCATAATTTGACGGAAATCGTCAACGGCACCATCGCGCTCATCAACAATCCCAAAATGATTGTTGAAGAACTGATGAAGTATATTCCCGGACCGGACTTTCCGACGGCTGGTTTTATCAACGGCCGCGAGGGAATTTTGTCCGCTTATAAAACGGGCCGCGGCGTCATTCGGCTGAGGGCAAAGGCGCTCATTGAAAAGAATGCCCGTAATGACAAGGAAAGCATAGTCATCATTGAGTTGCCATACCAGGTCAACAAGGCCCTGCTGATTGAAAAAATATCGGAACTGGTGCGCGACAAGAAAATATCCGGTATTGCTGATTTGCGGGACGAATCCGATCGCGAAGGGATAAGGGTTGTTATCGATTTAAAACGGGATGAAAACTCCTCCATCATTCTCAACCAGTTGTACAAATTTACGCAAATGGAGACCTCTTTCGGTATCAACATGCTGGCGATATCCGAAGGCCGGCCGCAGGTGTTCAACATCAAGGAGGTTCTCGAAAAATTTGTTAGCTTCCGGCGGGAGGTAGTTGTCCGGCGAACGCAATTTGACCTGACCCGCGCCCAAGAGCGGGCGCACATATTGGAAGGCTACATTATTGCTTTAAACAATATAGATGAAATCATCAAGGTGATCAAAGCATCGAAAAACGCCTCCGCGGCGGCAATGGCATTATGTCAGAAATTCAACTTATCGGAAATTCAGGCCAAGGCCATTCTGGAAATGCGGCTGCAGCGCCTGACCGGACTGGAACGCGCCAAGATTGATGAAGAGTACACCGAGGTAACGGCACTGATTGCCAAACTCACCGGCATCCTTGCCGATCCACAAAAAGTGCTGCAAGTGATTATTGCCGAACTTCTGGAAATTAAGGAGCGTTATGGCGATGAGCGCCGGACGGAAATTGTGGCCTCCACCGAAGACATCAATATTGAAGACATGATTGTCGAGGAAGATGTTGTGGTCACTATTTCCCACAGCGGATATATTAAGCGCAACGCGGTAAGTCTGTATAAGAGCCAGCATCGTGGCGGACGCGGCAAAATGGGGATGGGTACCAAGGAAGAAGATTTTGTCGAAAAAATCTTTGTTGCCTCGACGCATAATTATCTGCTGGTGTTTACCAGTACGGGGAAAGTGCACTGGTTAAAAGTTTATCAACTGCCGCAAGCCGGAAGGGCGGCAAAAGGCAAGGCCATTGTCAATCTGTTGAATTTGGCTCCGGGTGAACGTGTCAGCGCAACTCTTCCGGTGCGCGAATTCGTTGCCGATAAATTTGTGGTTATGGTTACGAAAAAAGGAGTCATCAAGAAAACGGAACTGGCTGCTTATTCCAATCCCCGAACCGGCGGTATCATTGCCGTTTCGATTGACGAGGGCGATGAGCTGGTTGATGTTCAGTTGACCATGGGAAATCAGGATATCTTTTTAGCCACCAGGTTGGGCATGGCCATTCGTTTCAAAGAGGACGATGTGCGCGATATGGGCCGGACAGCCCGCGGCGTGCGCGGCATTGTTCTTACCGAAGGCGACGACGTTATCGGGGTGGAAATTCCCGCCAGTGGCACATTCATGCTGACTGTTTCGGAGAATGGATTTGGTAAATGCACGCCCATTGAAGAGTATCGGGTACAAACCCGCGGTGGCAAAGGAACTATTAATTTGAAGACAGTTTCCAAGGTGGGCAATGTCTCCGGTGTGCTGCAGGTTACCGGCGAAGAAAATATTATGCTGATCAGCAATGCCGGAAAAGTCATCCGGTTCAAGGTGCAGGAAGTGCCTGTCAACCATCGCGTCACCCAGGGCGTTAAATTGATTGAACTGGATCCGGAAGAAAAACTCGTCGGCGTCGCCCGGACAACCTCGGAGGCCGAAGACAAAGAAGACGACGGCGATAACGGCAATGGCACGGATGAAACCGAGTTGACGGCAGAAGAAAGCGTCGCACCGGAAGAAGATTAATTTTATTTCTGAGTTTCCTGAGTAAAAGGGCGCTTTAGGCGCCCTTTTTTATTGCTGATTTACACCATCCGGAGAAGCTTGTTCAATGTTCCGTAATGCGCTATAATCCTGCCATGCTGAAATATGCCTTTTTCGACCACACTGCCGATATCGGTGTTGCGATATTCGGGCGGACTAAAAAGCAATTGTTTGCCAATGCCGCTGAGGCTTTGTTTGATGTTTTGATTGAGAAAAATGGCCAGAAAAGCAAAGCAGCCCGCACAACAAAAGAACGGCTGAAAATAAGGACACTGGGCGGGACGGATGTGGGAGACCTGCTCGTCAATTTTTTACGGGAGCTTCTTTATTTAGTAAACGGTGCCGGTTGGATGATTAAGCACTGCAGGATCCTGGAATGCAGCAATAAAAGACTGGTTGTGCAATTGCTGGTTGAGCCCTTCACGGACAAGGCTTATGCGATCAAAACAGAGATCAAAGCGGTAACATACTCCGGCTTGAGTGTCACAAAGAACAGGACAGGCTGGACGGCCAGGGTGATTTTCGATGTCTGAAAACCGTGCATTCGATCATTCCGTATCGCGCCGGTATGATGGTGTTTAGTTATTAGGAAGTAATTATGTCTGACATTAAGCTGGAACGTATCGACGACAACCGCTGGCTTCTTCCCCGGACCGGGGGGATGAAAGTTCCCGGGGTCATTTATGCCAATGAAAAAATTCGCGAGCTTTTGAAAAACGATGAAAGCACCAGACAGGTGGCCAATGTTGCCCATCTGCCCGGTATTGTAAACTATTCCCTGGCTATGCCGGACATTCACTGGGGATATGGTTTTCCTATCGGCGGCGTGGCGGCTTTCGATTTGGCGGAAGGCATCGTTTCGCCGGGCGGTGTCGGTTACGATATTAACTGTGGCTGCCGTCTGGTAGCCACTAAACTGGCGCTGGCCGATGTTCAGGACAGAATTCAGGACTTAACGGCAGCTTTGTATAAAAATATTCCCTCCGGTGTCGGTTCTACAGGACAGGTTAAATTATCCGGCAAAGATCAAAAGAAGGTTTTGGAGGAAGGATCAAAATGGGCGGTAAAGGCCGGATTTGGTTTGATTGATGACCTGGAGGCAACCGAAGACGGCGGCGCCATAACAGGAGCCGATCCGGATCACGTATCAGCGCGGGCGCTGGAACGGGGCAAACAGCAGTTGGGCACTCTGGGGTCCGGCAATCATTTTCTGGAAATTGAAGCCGTCGAGGAAATATTTGATGAAGCAGCGGCGCAGGCCTTTGGATTGCATAAGGGCCAAATCGTAATCATGATTCACAGTGGCTCGCGCGGCCTGGGCTATCAAATATGCGATGATTACCTGGCGTTGATGGTTAAGCACGCGCCGGAAACGGGAATAGAACTGCCCGACCGGCAGCTGGCTTGCGCCTACCTGAATTCACAGCGGGGACGCAATTATCTGGCAGCGATGGCCTGTGGCGCCAACTACGCCTGGGCCAACCGGCAACTGCTGATGCACCGGACGCGGGAAATATTTGAAAAGACGCTGCGGATGGCGCCGCGGGAACTGGGGATGCGTCTGGTCTATGACGTCTGCCATAACATTGCCAAAATTGAATCTTTCAATATCGGCGGAAGCCTGAAAAAGCTTTGTGTGCACCGCAAAGGCGCCACGCGGGCCTATCCGGCCGGTCATGAGGCGGTGCCGGCCCGTTACAGAGCTGTGGGGCAACCGGTGCTGATTCCCGGGGATATGGGCAGCGGATCTTATGTGCTGGTGGGCCAGTCTAAGGCAATGGAAGAAACATTTGGTTCGGCTTGTCATGGCGCGGGGAGGGTCATGAGTCGCACGCAGGCAACCAAAGCCAGCCGGGGGCGTTCCATCGGCCGGGAACTGGCGGAGCAGGGTGTTTTGGTTATGGCCGGAAGCCGCGGCACGCTCAGCGAAGAAATGCCCGAGGCGTATAAAAACCTGAATGATGTTGTACAGGTAGTTCATGAAGCGGGAATTGCCAAAAAAGTGGCTCGTCTGAAAGCATTGGCTTGTATAAAGGGATAACAGGGGCTTGTTTTTCGGGCAAAACAAGAATAGAGTAAACTAATGATGACTTTCTTAGAACCCTATCTGATGGCTTTTATTGCGCTCTTTGTAGCGGTGGATGCTATCGGCACCATTCCGCTATTTATTTCCTTTTCTCAAGGAACCACTAAACAGCAAAAAGATAAGATGGTTCGGGATTCAGTTACCACAGCAACCTTATTGGCGATAATTTTTATGCTCGTCGGTAAATGGATTCTTCGGTTCATCGGAGTGACCATTCCGGATTTCCAGATTGCGGGCGGTCTGCTGCTGTTTTTTATCTCGATACGGCTTTTACTGCCGGCTTCTTCCAAAGAAGGGTTAATCGGCGATTCCCAGGAGCGGGACCTGGGAGTGTTTCCGTTGGGTACGCCGTTGATCACCGGTCCGGCTGTGCTTACTACCACGTTGATCGTGGTGGACAGTTACGGATTGGCGGCTACATTCGTGGCATTATTATTGAATATGGCAATAGTCTGGGTGACCTTAGTAAAATCTGATTACTTTCTCCAATGGCTCGGCCGGGGCGGTTTGCGCGCGATTTCTAAAATTATGTATATCCTTCTTGTGGCCATCGGGGTGATGATGATGCGCCGGGGGTTGCTCTCGATCATAGCAAATATTTCCTGATAAACAGGCAAGAGTGATTTTGCCTCTTGACAAAAGAAAGAATGTATCGAATTGCTGGCGATCGGCCGGAATGCTGTTGAAGGAAGCAGCCAATTTGATCCGCCATAATCACCAAATACCTCATGTCTGTCTCTAGACGATTACGTTAATTCTGGAAATATTTAAGCAGTTGTTATATGGAGGCTCGTAAATAACGTTTGGAGAAGCAGATGGCAGAAATCATTTTTGATGCAAACGAAGATTGGGAAAGCAGGGTTTTATGCAGTGACGAAAGTTGTATCGGCACCATCGGCCCTGATGGCAAATGTAAAGAATGCGGCAAGGTTTATGAAGGTAACATTCCGGAAAGTCATGGCGAAAGCGTTGTTCAGACGGTAAAAGCGGGGAAGGAAACGCCGGTGGAGCCGGCGGGTAAAGATACCGATGACGATTGGGATACAAGGGTATTGTGCAGCGATGAGTCCTGCATCGGGGTCATTGGTGACGACGGCAAATGCAAGGAATGCGGGAAGCCCGTTAAGCAATAAAGTGATAAGTGACTGGTAACGGCAGCCTCTTTGCCAAGCTCCCCCTTATGCTTAGTTAAAGTATAATAATTATTAATTATTTTAAATGCAGGTGATTGCTGTCAGACGACCAGCCAGCCCACGAGTTCTTTTTCAAAAACCTGCAGGGCATAGTCTGCCTCCTTCTGGCGCATGACTTTCTTGCTGGCGCTGTAAGCTTTGGCATCGAGGCGCAATAGATCCTGTGCGTAGACCTTAGCAGCAGCAAGTACATCAGCGCCTGCAGCAATCAGATCATCAACTATCCCCTTGGCGGCAGCCTCTTGCGGTGTGTAAATATGAGAGTGTAAAATCGCTTCTTTCCACCACTGCGGGGGAATGCCTGCGCGGCAGATAAGGTTGATCCAGGATGGTATCAGCATTTTATTGGCTATTTCATTTATCTGAATTTTATAAGGCCCGTCGGCGACCATCAAACGGTCACAGGCAAAGGAGAGAATAGCTCCGCCGGCGATAGCATGGCCTGAGTAGGCAGCAATGGTGGGAATGGGAAATAAATAAATCCTCAGCATGATTTCGGCAAAAGCTCTCTGAAATTTCAGCGTCTCCGGAAGGGGTTGTGTTACCAGCAGCTTTAGATCCAGCCCAGCGGAAAAAACTCCCGGACGGCCGGTAAATATTATTGCTGCTGCTGAATCTTTCTGGGCTTTATCCAGAGATTCGTTGAGTTCATTGAAAAAGTCCCAGTTCATAACATTCATCTTCCCGTCATCGAAGGTAATCCTCGCGACCTTGTCTTCAATCGCGTATTGCATCTTGGCCATTTTCCGTCATCTCCTTTTTTAAAATTACGTTTTACCAGCAGATTGATATAATCAGGCGCAGTATTGGGAACGTGGCGCAACACCTTCAATATTGCCCGCTGGTGACAAACATTTTGCCTGTCGAAGGGTATGCTGATCTGCCGGCAAGTGGCGATTTGCTGAAACACGGGTCTCACTACCCTGCTGTGCAGGATAGTTCAACCATCCAATTTCAGTAGCGTAACGCTCTGAAATTGGGGTTTCACTAAAACTCGTAGAGCTTTTTTCCCGGCACTACCGTAAACTTATGTGCACGCAGAACCTCGATGGCTTTTTCGGGATCATCGAAGCGAAAGATAATGACGGCGTTCTCGCCGCTTTTTTCCACAAAGGCATACAGGTATTCTATGTTGATGTTTTCTTTGACCAGCACTTCCATAATGCTGTGCAACCCGCCCGGCCGGTCCGGCACTTCCACGGCAACCACAACCGTTTTATTAACCCGGAAGCCGTTTTCATTTAATACTTTATTGGCTTTGTCCACGTCATTGACAATCAGGCGCAAAATGCCGAAATCGGTAGTTTCGGCAAGAGACAGAGTTCTTATATTTACATTGGCCTCCTGGAGAACGCGAGTGGCATGTTCCAGCGAGCCTGGTTTATTCTCTAAAAATATTGATATTTGTTCCACTTTCATATCGGAAATACCTCCTTATTATGAGATACGGCGGTTATCAATGATTTTAGTATCAGGGCCAAGGGAGCGCAGCAGGCTATTGGGTTCTACAAGCTTGACCCTGGCGGCGACACCCAGATAATCTTTCATGTCTTTGACGATTCTTTTTTCGATACTCTGTAATGCCTTGACGCTGCCGGATGCACTGAATGTCTTTTCGCTGACTTCCACCCGCAATTCCAGGGAATCCAGAGCGCCGATTTTGTCGATAAGAAGTTGATAACGAGGCGCCAGTCCTTCAATATCAGTTAAAATGGCTTCGACTTGCGCTGGAAAAACGTTCACGCCGCGGATAATCAGCATATCGTCGCTTCTTTTTAACACTCTGGCCATTTTGATATGGCTGCGCCCGCAGCGGCAAGGCTCAGTAATCAACCTTGAGACATCGCCGGAACGGTAACGGATCAAGGGAAAGGCTTCCTTGGTAAGAGTGGTAAAAACAAGCTCGCCTTCCGCGCCTTCGGGTAAGACTTCGCCCGTTTGGGGGTTGATTGTTTCAACAAGAAAATGATCTTCGTATATATGCATCCCGTTGCGTCCTTCCGGGCACTCCATGGCGATACCGGGACCCATCACCTCCGATATTCCAAAAATATCCAGAGCGGTTATTCCATAAATTTTTTCAATTTCTTCGCACATGGCTCTGTTCCAGGGTTCCGCTCCGAAGATACCGACACGCAGTTGTAATGCCTTCATATCCACACCGAGAGCCGCACCTTGTTCGGCCAGATGCAGCGCATAGGAAGGTGTGCAGCAGATAGCCGTCGGTCCGAAATCCTGCAGGATCATTATTTGTCTTTTAGAATTGCCGCCTGATATAGGAATGACGCTGGCGCCGATTTTTTCGGCTCCAAAATGCAGACCCAGGCCTCCGGTAAATAATCCGTAACTAAAAGCATTATGAATAATATCATTTTTAGTGAGTCCGGCGGCAACAAGGCTGCGCGCCATTAATTCCGACCATGTTTCAATATCACGTTTGGTATAACCAAAGACGGTAGAACGACCACTGGTGCCGGAGGAGGCATGCAGCCGGACGACGCTGCTCATAGGGACGGCCGAACAGGCCAAACGGGTAATTGTTCTGCAGGTCATGTCTGGTAATAAAGGGAAGCCTGGAGAGATCCGCCAGAGATTTGATATCGTCTGGTTTGACCCGGGCGGCATCGAGGGATTTTTTATAATGCCCGACAGTATGATAAACGCGTTGCAGGACCTGCTGCAGCCTTTTGATTTGCAGGGCCTGAATTGCTTCCCGGGGCAGGGTTTCAAATTCTTCATTATAAAACATATGATCGCCTCCCTTCTAAGATGATTTCAGTCTAGCAAAACTTTTTGTCAGTGGCAAGAAGGTTTACCGGGAAAAACAATCAGTCCGCAACAAGTTTATACTTTACTCCGGAGGATTGCTTATGTTAGTTCTTTCAAAAGAGTATATTAGAGGGTGAACTGGACCATGCTACTTACCATAAGCCGGAAACTTCTGTTCGGTTATCTGTTTATGGCGCTGCTAACGTTGCTGGTGAGCGCTTATGCCATATTTCATCTGCAAAAGCTCAATCAGGCGGCGTATGACATTACCAATCACCATTTTATTGTGGTAGAGACTTCTAAAAGCATGCTGGATGCACTGCTGGCGCAGGAGCGCACCGAGAAACAATACTTGATTTTTAAAGATCCTTCTCTGGAGCAAATCTTCTGGCAGCGAGCCGGTGACTTCAACGCGGGTCTGGAAACGATAAAAAAAATGAATAGCGGACAATACAGGGACAAAGGCTTGACTAATCTTACCTCCCTGCATGATCGTTATGGCACTCTTTTCTCTCAGGAAGTGGTTTTGCTCAAAGATGGCCGCCTGCAGGATGCCATGGCGCTTTCCGATTCTGCCGGCAGAGCAACTATCGATGAAATTGCGTTACAACTCAAAAATATTCAGACGGGAACTGAAAAAGCAATTAATGATCAGATGAATTATATTGCCAGCCAAAGTTATAAAGCAACGACCATGACCTTGGGTTTGAGTTTATTCAGCCTGATTTTAGGAATTGCACTGGCTCTTTTTATTACGCGCAATATTTCCAAACCATTGCGGCAACTGCAGAAGGCCACGGGTTTAATTGCTGAAGGGAAGCTCGACCATCAGATTTCCGTGCGGCGTAATGATGAAATAGGAGCTCTGGCTAAAGACTTTATTTATATGACGCAAAGACTTCAAGTACTGGAAGAAATGAATTTAAATGCCAGTCCCCTTACCGGTCTGCCGGGGAATATCGCCATTGAAAACCGGATCACGGAGATGCTGGCCCGGGGTAAGTTATTTGCTCTTTGTCAGGTTGATCTGGACAATTTTAAGCCGTTTGCCGATAAATATGGATATGCCTGGGGCAGCGAAGTCCTGAAGGAGGTTGCCGATATTCTTAAGGATTATGTTGCCGGTGAGCCGCAGGAAGAAATATTTATCGGTCATATTGGCGGAGATGATTTCGTTATCATCGCCGGCCCCGAGCAGGCAAAAAGGATGTGTCAAAAGCTGGTGATCGATTTTGAAAAACGAATTCGCCGTTTTTACGATGCCCAGGATGCGCAAAGAGGCTATATCCTGGGAAAAGACCGTCAGGGTGTAATGCAAAAATTTCCTCTCATTACAGTTTCGGTAGCCATAGTTACTGATGACGGGACAAGATTTAAGAATCAACTGGATATGGCCATGACGGCTGCAGAGTTAAAAGAATATGCCAAATTACTTCCCGGCAGCAACTATGTGACAGAGGATGATTGGGAAAAAAACAATATTTTAAATCCGGGAGAGCGGCAGGAGAAATTGGAGATGGAGCATTGTTGAACAAGAACAAAGAGATACTTATTGTTGCTGATGATAGCAGTTTTTATTGCGGGATGCGCCGGCAGTCCGGTTATCGATCAATCCCAAGGCACCAAAACAGTCGTCGAGAAGCAGCGAAGCATGTTTGAATTATCTCCTTCTGATGCGGATATTTTCCGGGAGGCATTGACTTCTTTGCATGATCGGCAAGGAGAACCGGACTACATGGCAGCCAGGGCCAAGCTGGGAATTTTTATTCAAGAGCATCCGCGAAGCAAATGGACTGCAAGCGCTCAAGCCTTAATCCTGGCTATTAATAATTTAATTGACTTGCAGGAAAAAGTTAAAACAGGATCACTGGAGCTATCGAAAGCGAATGCCGAAAAAGCAAAATTGAAAAAAGACTATAAAAATTCCGAAGAAAAATATCAAGCAGAAGCCGTCAAACTGCAGCAGGAAAACGAACAGCTAAAAAACGATATTGAGCTGTTAAAAAAATTGGAAATACAGATGGGTCAAAGAGAAAAAATGCTGAAGTAAAAATATTGGCCCCTGGAAGTTTCAAAGAGAGGAATTGCGCAGTTATGGCGGATGAATCCGCCTGTTCAGCACTTTTCCGTCGCAGAGTCCTTCTGCACATAGTTGGCGGCCAGAATGATGCCGAGAGCCGTTTTGGCATCGATTATTTTGCCATTTTTTATCATTTTTCGGGCCCGGGTAAATCCTGTAGGTACAACTTCAATAAATTCATCATCATCGGGGGGCAGGGGGGCGGGGAAAAGCCCCTGGGCAAGGAAAAAATACATGTATTCATTGCAGTATCCCGGCAATAAATAGCCTTCAAACAACTTAATAAATTTTTTCGCCTGAAAACCTGTTTCTTCAGCAAGTTCGCGTTTTGCACAAAGAAGCGGTGTTTCGGAGTCTCTGTCGATGGTGCCGGCGGGAATTTCCAGGAGATCCTTGCTTACGGCGCTGCGGTACTGTTTAATTAACAGTATTTCTTTTTTATCATTGACCGCGATAATGGCAACGGTTGGTTTGTGATCGATTCTGTTTTGCTTTGTTGTCTTGCCGTCGGGCAGGCTGACTTCTTCTTCCCAGACATCAAATATTTTACAGCGATACATTAGTTTCTTTTTCGGTTGGGCCATAGCGGATATATTTCCTGTGTTTCAGTTGGTTTTAATAATGGACAATAAATTCTTTTCAATTTCTTCTTTGGGCAGTGCGCCAACCAGCCTTTGCACTAACTTGCCGTCTTTAAAAAGCAGCATTGTGGGGATGCTATGAATTCCATACTGCGCAGCCGTTGCCGGATTTTCATCAACATTGAGTTTGGCTACTTTTACGCCATTGGCATAATCGGAGGCCAGTTCTTCGATAATAGGCGTGAGCTTGCGGCAAGGAGCGCACCAGGGCGCCCAGCAATCAACCAAAACAGAGGTGTCGGCGGCCAGCACTTCCCGGGCGAAAGAATCATCAGTTAATTCGACCGGCCTTACTTGTTGCTGAGCCAGAACCAGCGGTTCACGGCATTTGCCGCACAGTGGTTTGTGGTGAAGCTTGTCTTCCGAGATTCTGTTTTTAGTCCCGCATTTGAGACAACGGATAATCAAATCATCCAAGGGCGCATGGCAATTGCCGCACGTGGGACGTTTCTGAAATTTCTGGTTGGGTATGCGATTTTTTGTGCCGCAGTTCAGGCAGCGGATTATTACATTATCAGGCATATATTCACCTCTCTTACTAAAAAAAGATAAATCATATAGCAACGTTAACCATAACCGGGTGGAGTATTCTTACTACTTCCGAAGGATGCATCCGGGCCAGTAAACCCCGGCTGCCGGCATTAATAAAAATTGCCGGCAAGTCCAGAATAGTCTTTTCCATATATATCGGCAATGTTTTTCTTGTGCCGAAAGGGGAAGTTCCGCCTACTTTATAACCGGTATGTTTCTGGGCAATCTCCGGTCGGCAGGGAACAATGGACTTGGCGCCGATACTGCGAGCCAATGATTTTGTGGAAACCTCCTCTGTCGCCATGCATCAAAATTACCAGTGGCCGGGCGTTTTCATCTTCCATGAATCAGAGTTTTAATGACACAATGTTCATTCACCCCCAATTTCAAGGCCGAGACTTTGGTGCCGCCTTTTTCTTCGTACTGGTAAGAATGCAAAGTAAAAACGGCAGATTGCGCTTTTAAGGCCAGGATAGCGGGAGATGAAGGAATCTTTTCTTTGGTCATGTCGTATAAGCTAACGATGAAATTTCGAAAAACAATAAGCCGGATTTAGTCTATTTTGCCGGAATAAATCCACTTCTTAGCGGATAATGAGCTCCGATACTAAATCCAGAATACCACCGGACGTATAAAAATACAATTCATGAGCTGTAACCTGCTGGAGTTTGTCGGCTGATTCCTGAAGGACAGGAACAATTTCAATGGCCGTAATATCAAGCCAGTTTGCTTTCCATTTTATCCGGATAACCATTCCCTGGTCATTCCGTTCATAAGGGATTTTATAAGAAGTTAATACACGGGCGACAAAATCATTTTTCTGGCCAGTGACGACAGCCGCCCGCTGCTGCAGCGCGCGAATCTTACCATATTCCTGAGCCTGGGCTACAGGCCCGCACAATAACAAGAATATTACCGCCAGCAAACAAATGCGTATCTTCATATATTTCTCCTTAGTAAATTATTAAGGATAATTTTACATCCTATTTGTACGATATGCCAGACAAAGTTTTTCAGTTTCATTTACTTGATTTTGTTTTTCTTTTGAGTTATTGGTTCCCACATCGTTGCGGGAGGTAGATGGAATTTGCAGCAAAACCCCAATATGAAACATAAACTCATTCGTAACGCGGCGCGGCATTTTGCCGAAACTGAGTTAGGGCCAATTGCCGCCGCCATCGATCAGAATGCCGTATTTCCCGGTACCGTCATCGAAAAGATGAAGGAACTCAATTATTTTGGTCTGCAGGTGCCCCGGGAGTTTGGCGGGGCCGCCCTGGACGCCGTTAGTTCGGCAATTGTAGTCGAAGAAATATCCAGGGTTTGTGCGGCGGTAGGCCTTTGCGTAACGGTGCATAACGGCGTTGCCGTTTATCCGCTGCTCAAATTTGGCACACGGGAACAAAAAGAGCAATATCTGCCTAAGCTTTCCGCAGGCGAAATTATCGGTTCGTTCAGCCTTACCGAAGCCAATGCCGGTTCTGATGCCGGGAGCATCGAGACAACGGCTGTTGAAAAGGGTGATGGCTATATTCTTAACGGCACGAAAATATTTGTGACTAACGGCGGCATTTGCGATCTGGCTTTAATCTTTGCTCTAACCGGTTCTGATCCCGCCCGCCCGCAGACCAGCGTGTTTATTGTGGAGAGCGGCTTTAAAGGCTTTTTCCGCGGCGAAGTGGAAAATCTCTGCGGGATGCGCGCCAATCCGGTGTCCTCGCTGTTTCTGGAAGATTGCCAGGTCCCCCGGAAGAACATACTGGGGAAAAACGGCGATGGCCTGAAAATAGCGCTGTTTACTTTAGATAACGGGCGCATCGGTATTGCCGCGCAGGCCCTGGGAATTGCCCAGGGAGCTTTGGAAGCGGCTGTCAAATATGCCAAAGAGCGGCACCAGTTTAAAAAACCCATCGCTTCTCAGCAGACCATTCGAAATTATCTTGCCGATATGGCGACGGAAGTTGCTGCAGCGCGTCTGCTTTTATATCACGCCTGCACCCTGAAAGATGAAGGGGCGGGTTTTAGCACCGAAGCTGCTATGGCCAAGCTTTATTGCAGCAAAGTAGCGGTAAGTGTTACGGGGCTTGCCGTGCAGATTCACGGCGGTTACGGGTACAGTAAAGAATACGACGTGGAAAGATTTTTTCGGGATGCCAAAGTAACGGAAATATATGAAGGCACAAGTGAAATTCAGAGGATTGTTATTGCACGGGCGGTGCTCTCCTCCATGATGTTTTAGGGTACAATAACTATGCTGAATCTAATCGTTTGCTTAAAACAGGTTCCAATGGTGACTGAGCTGCCCTGGGATGAAAAAACAGGCACCCTGAGGCGTGATCTGGCATCAGGCATGATGAATCTGGCCTGTCAGCATGCGCTGGAAGCGGCGCTGCAAATCAAGGATCAATATCCGGCGCATATAACCGCTATTACTATGGGGCCGCCCGCGGCCCAGGAAGTGTTGAGCGAAGCTGTCGCCCTGGGCGCCGACCGGGGCATCCATCTGTGCGACAGGATCTGTGCCGGCTCTGATACTTACGCGACATCTTTGCTTTTAGCCAAGGTGATCAAGAAAGAATGCCCTGATTATGATTTGATCCTTTGTGGTTCATACACTTCCGATAGCGAAACGGCGCAAGTCGGGCCGCAGATTGCCGAAGAATTGGATGTGGCTGCCGCGGCTTATATTGAAAAACTGGAAATTTTCGGGCGGACTTTGCGTGTCCGCCGGCTGGTTGATAATTTTCGTGAAACACTGGAGATGTCTTTTCCCGCCCTGGTAACTGTTTCTCTGGAAAATTACAGGCTGCGTTACACAAAGCTTGCCGGCTTGGAAAGTGCTTTTGAGGACGGCAATATTATCAGCCTTAATGCCGGGGATTTGGGAATCAGCGCGTCGTCAATGGCAGCGGATGGCTCCCGGACCAAAGTGCGCAAAGTATTTTTGAGAAAAGCGAATAAGGAAAACAAGCTGCTGCAAGGTTCGGCGGCAAACGTAGTTAATGAATTCCTGAACAGTTATGAAAGCAGGATCAGTTGGGCAATCGGCAAAGATATTGAGGAAGAAGAAAGCAACAATGAATAGCAAACCAAAAAGCATCTGGGTGTTCGGAGATTACCGCAATTATTTCCAAAATCGGGTTACTCTGCAATTATTATCCAAGGCGGTTGATCTGGCCCGAGGAATTAATGCGGAAGTATGTGCAGTAATTTTCGGCTATGAAGTTGACGAATATATAATGGAATATACGGCCCATGGTGCGGATCGCCTGCTGGTAATAGATGATCCGGCTTTAAAAAGTTACAACACGGAACGATACCTGGCTCTCCTGGAAAATCTGATTCGTCAGCGGGATCCGGAAATAATATTAATCGGAGCAACGGACTTTGGCCGGGAATTTGCCCCGCGTCTGGCCAAACGTCTGAAAACCGGTTTGTCTGCCGATTGCGTCGGTCTGGATCTGACGGAAGATGGTCTGTTGGTGCAAATAGCGCCTTCTTTTGGCGGCAACATGCTGGCGGAAATTGTCACGCCCGATCATCGCCCCCAGATGGCGACTGTGCGGCCGGGGACTTTTAAGGAAATACCGCATAACTATGAGCGGAAGAGCTTCGTCGAAAGACTGCCCCTGATGAAAAATCTGCCCGAACCACGCATTCGCCTGGTGGAATATGAGCGCGCGGCGGAGAAAGAGCATACCATCGAAAATGCAGCGGTTATTGTTTGCGGCGGCCGCGGCCTGGGCAATAAAAAGAAATTTAAAAAACTGCATGATCTGGCCAAAGTTCTGGGCGGCGATGTCGGCGCCACCAGGCCGGTAGTTTACGCAGGTTGGGCAGACCATGGCGCATTGGTCGGCCAGGCCGGAAAACACATCAAGCCGAAAATCCTTTTTTCTTTCGGGATCAGCGGCGCCATTCAGCACACGGCGGGCTTAGGCGAGGCGGACTTTATTGTTGCCGTCAACAAGAATCCGCAGGCGGCGATGATGAAAATGGCCGATGTCTCCATTGTCGGCGATGCCGGCGATGTGCTGGATGCGCTTCTTAAGGGTTTACGGAAAAGAATCCGGGAATGATTCCACTTCCAATGCAAAGCGCCACCTTCTTGCTTTCGCGGCATCATCAATGAATGGAAAGTGAATTTCTTATTTAATTTGATTAAAGCTGCTTCCTGGTCTTCCGGCAGGATCTCAAAAGTTGCCTGAACATCTTTGGGTATGGAGCGCATCAGACCGGTTTGCGCATCTACAAAAACCCAGTTAGTTTCACCTTTCGCCAGGATGGCGCTATCCTCCAGGCGGAAAATTTTGTATTTGCGGAGCGATTGCACCCGGCGAAAATTGACAACCCACGTCCAGATACTGATATGCTCGCCGGCGAATGCGGGGAGGAGATATTCAATCCGGTGCGAACGCACAATCCAGGTTGCCCCGGCAGCCTTGGTGGCGAGAGCACTGCCCTGAGAATCGAAATGCAGAAGCGCTGCATCCATAACCCAACGCAAATAGACGAGGTTGTTTACATGTCCGTTCTCATCGATGGCATCGTCCGGCACGATGAAATTGTGGCGATAGATTTGTGTCACTTTATGTGTTGCTCCTTGTCTTTTCTCTTCAGTTCTTTTTCAGAAGCGGCGATTATTTTCTATCTCAAGACCGCAGTCCCATGCAATAAATATTATTGCACAGGGGAAAAACCCTCTTCAGCAGGAAATTGATCAAACCGCAGCGATCATGATATTGTAGTGCCCAATATTGACAGCAAAGGAATAGTCACTTATGAAAGCATCAGAAATATGCAACAGGTTGCCGGCAATGGGCGACAGCCAGAGGGCTCTCGCAACGCAAAGATTTTTTAAAACCGGTTTAGGTGAATACGGAGAAGGGGATAGATTTGTCGGTCTTACTGTACCGGAAGTCAGGAAACTGGCCAAAGAATACCGGGCGCTCCCCCTTTCCGAGACCAAACAATTGCTTCGATCCTCCATCCATGAAGCCAGGCTGTTGGCACTATTCATTTTAATTTCTGCTTACAGACAAGGAGATGCTGCCCGGCAGGAGAAGATTTATCACCTGTATCTGAAGAATACCCGTTTTATTAATAACTGGGATCTGGTAGATGCTTCGGCCCATCACATTGTCGGCGCTTATTTAAAAGATCGCAGCAAGGCTCCTCTTCATACCCTAGCGGCATCGAAGCTGCTCTGGGACCGCAGAATAGCCATTATCGCGACCTTCCACTATATTCAGCAGGGAGAATTTGCGCACACATTGCAGATTGCCAAGCTGCTGCTGCGGGATCAGGAGGATTTAATCCATAAAGCCGTAGGCTGGATGCTGCGGGAAACAGGGAAGCGGAATCAGCAAGTGGAAGAAAAATTTCTTCAGAAGCATTACAAAACAATGCCCCGGACAATGCTGCGGTACGCCATTGAGAGATTTCCGGAGAAATTACGGCAGCAGTATTTAAGGGGAGAAATAGCATAATGCATCCACTTGTGCTATAGGGCAAAAAATATACCTGCAGGAGCAAATGATAGATGATCTACAATGAGGAATACGAAACACTTCCCAGGGAAGCCCTGGAAGCATTACAATTAAAGCGATTACAGCAAGTTGTCCAGCGTGTCTATTCCAGTGTCGGTTTTTATAAAAAGTCCTTTGACCAGGCGGGGGTGACCCCGGACAACCTTAAATCGCTTGATGACCTGAAGCGGTTCCCCTTCACGACAAAACAGGATTTGCGGGACAATTATCCGTTTGGATTGTTTGCCGTGCCGATGAGCAGTGTTGTCCGACTGCACGCGTCTTCGGGAACAACGGGACGTTCCACAGTCGTCGGCTATACGAAGAGGGATATCGACACCTGGGCGGAACTGGTGGCGCGTTGTCTTGTCGCCGCCAACCTGACCAAAAACGATATAATCCATAATGCTTACGGCTACGGCCTTTTTACAGGCGGTCTGGGACTGCATTACGGAGCGGAAAAGCTGGGAGCCAGCGTTATCCCTATGTCCGGCGGCAACACCAAACGGCAGCTCATGATTCTGCAGGATTTCGGCCCGACGGCAATCTGCGCCACTCCTTCTTATGCCCTTAATCTGGCCGAACAGGGGCAGGCCCTCGGCATCGATATGCGCTCTTTGAACCTGAGGGTGGGAATCTTTGGCGCGGAACCATGGAGCGAACAGATGCGCGAGGAAATTGAAAAAGCTTTTAATATTAATGCCATGAATATCTATGGCCTCTCCGAGATCATGGGGCCGGGGGTGGCTATGGAATGCAGCGATGCGCGGGAGGGCATGCATATTTTTGAAGATCATTTCCTGGTGGAAACCATCAATCCCGAAACCGGTGAAGTTCTGCCCCAGGGCGAGCTAGGGAGAACTGGTCTTTACCACCCTGACCAAGGAGGCTTTCCCGCTGGTCCGCTACCGGACCCGGGATATTTCCCGTCTGTATCGGGTGCCCTGCCGGTGCGGGAGGACATCTTACCGCATGGATCGCGTCATGGGCCGAAGCGACGATATGCTCATCATCCGCGGCGTTAATGTCTTTCCTTCGCAAATCGAGGCCGTCCTGGTCGCTATCGAAGGCCTGGAGCCCCATTATCAGCTTATTGTTGATCGCGAAGGCACTCTGGATACTCTGGAGGTGCAGGTCGAAGTCACGGAAAGTCAGTTTGCCAAGGCCGATGAAGTGAAGGTTCTGCAGAAGCTGGAAAAAATGATTTTAAAAGACATGAAGGATTATCTCGGAATTACGGCGAAAATAAAGCTGGTGGAGCCAAAATCACTCCAGCGTTCCGAAGGCAAGGCCAGCCGCGTTATTGATAAAAGGAAAATTTAATTGCCGGTGTAAAAATTCAGCAACATTTCTAGGGTTTATCAGTCGGCAAACGAGAAAAAATCACTCCGGGAACTGAATCAGTGAAGACTGCGAGGAACTATTTTTTCAGCAATTCCAGCCGCTCCCGGATAGCGGCGGCTTTGCCTGTTTCCCCGCGGTCGGAATAATATTGCTGCAGGCGGGTAAGGTATGCCCACAACGGCCGGCGCCAGCCCTGCCGGGCGGCCGTATCTATCGCCAGTTGTAAAATGCTTTCATCGGGGGACAGATATTTTACCCAGACCCCGCAGGCGATTAAGCGGGAAAGCGGATCGCTGATGGTCAGTGATTTCGCGGTTAGCGGCGGACAAATTCTTATTCACCAGCAAGGGCAGAAGCCTGCTGTAATCGGCCGGCAGCCTGCCTGGATCTATTTGCCCGAAATTACCCTTCAATAAATCATAGTAGGCGCGGTTGTTTGTCTGAGGCTGCAATTGGTCGATGCGGAGAAAATCCCGGTCATCAAAATCTTCGAGTGCCGCCGTGTGCAAGGCATATTTGGTTAAATAAGCCGTGGCCAGGAGATTTAAGTCGTTATTGCTGGAGATGGCTTTTTTGGCCTGGACAAAGTGAGGCTCGGTGGCATCTTCTTTATCGGTCAGAAAATTGACCTTATAATTTTCCAGCTGGCGGGAAGCGGTATCCTTCCACTGCGGGATGGGCTGCGAGCTGCACGCGCACAGGAAAATAAGCAGGGTAAGCACTAAAAGCTTTTTCATGGCAGCTTAAACTCCGGATCCTTTTTGGAAGAAATCAGGTCATCTAATTTTTTCACCACATCATCGATGGCGTTGACGGCATCGTCAATATCCGAGCGCAGCATCCGGAAATCTTTCATGCCCTCGGAAGTATCTTTACTGATCTTGTTGATGTTGTCCACTGTAGCATCCAGCTTTTGCAGCTTGCCGGCAACGTCCTTCAGGATGATATTAATATTCGGCAGCGTTCCCTCTTTCCCGTAGAGCTGAGCATCTGTCTTATCCGCCATTCTGTCAAGTTTGGTCACGATATCCTTAATTTTCTTCAACGCTTCGTGGATCGACTTGACGCTTTCTTCATCGGCAATGGCCATTTCTAAAAGCGACTTCTTGGTGGACAGCGTTGTGGTAATTTTTTGGGCATTGCCCAGGATAACGTTTAAATCACCCTGCGGACTGGCCAGGTTGTTGCTGAGGCGCTCCAGATTATCCGCAATTTTCGTTGATTTTTTCGAGTAGCGGCTGCACCTTCTGAATAGCATCATTGATGTCATTGACGGATTCGACAACAACAATTTTATCGTCCGTCAGAGGGGGGCTGTTTAAATTATTCGTTACCACCTCAATACGGGCTGCGCCGATCAAAGGACGGTAAAGAATAAAGGAGCTGTCATCTTTGATCCATTTGACATGTCTTTGCGCAATCTTGATCTTAATGAGGACAATACCTTTGTCACTGAGTTCCAGAGCGTTTACTTTGCCGATATTGAACCCGGAAAAGACCACCGGCATGCCCTCGGTAAGTCCATCGCCGGATTTGGAAGAAAGGGTAAAAGTGTAAACCTTGGCAAAAAACCCTTTTTCGTAGGCCAGATAAAGCAGGGCCGCCAATATTATTATTGTTGTGCTGACGATAAATAATCCAACTTTAAATTCGCGGCTCATATTTCTCCGTATTTATCGGCCATCCATTTATAATCATATATATGACAGGTTACGTAAAAGTCATCAATTTTTTTTAGCGTTTGAAAAATAAAATCGGTATCTTTAAGGTGCGGAATAATTTTAAAGGGACGATCAATGATCACCAGGGCATCCTTTACCATACAGGCCCTCAGCAGAAGCACGCAAAACCTTTCCTCGTTGGTCAACGCGGGATTTCTTTTGTTGGCGATCGGCGCCAGATCAAGGCGCTGCAATGCATTCAAAACCATATTCTCCGCCTGAAAACGGGGCATATTTTCATGATATTGCTTGATCAGAGCTATGTTCATCCAGACATCCTGATTGGAAATAAGGGGAACGTCAACAGAAACGGGAGCCGCCTGGCGGCGGTTTGTTGCCAGAAAATGACGAAAGGCCTCATCTAAGCTCTTTTTCGCTATCAAAAAAATTTAGAATAACTTTGTTATTAATGACAGCACCTCAATGATAATTATTGCGGTGAAAACGTTAACCATACCGCCGGAAACGACGATAGGAATGCTGGTAAACTCGTGAGAAGCGCGCAAACCGAAACGAATAGGAATTAAAGTAATAAAGAAACCGAACACAGCGCATTTAATTAATGATATCACCATATCAGAAAAATTGGCCGAATTTAATACAATATTGGAATACACTTCTATGCTCATCCCGAAAATTGCCCAGGAAAAAAGAATGCCGCTGAACATTAAGACTACGGAAAAGAGACTGCTGAGCAATACCAGGGAAACAATGCCGTTGATTATCCTGGGGATAAGCAGATAATTGATTACATCGATCCGGAAGGTCTCTAACGTCTTGATTTCGCCATTAACTTTCATGACGGCCATTTCCGTGTTAATGGCGGATGAGGACCGCAGAGTAATGAAAAGCACGGTAAAGAAGGGCGATAACTCGGCAACGATCAGACCCATTAAAACATTGCCGAAATAGCCGGTCAGACCCAACTGTTTGAGAAGCTGGAAAACAATGCCGATAAGCAATGACCCCATAATCACTGATACAAGGATGAAAACAGGCAGGATTTGTACGGAAGTAAAAAAAATCTGGTTGACCAGCACCATCCGCATGGCACTGTTGTAAGTACGGGGGAAGAACATCCGGAGCAGCACCGAACGGGCAAAGGAAATCGTATCAATAAAAGAATCCGCCGCTTTTGCCCCCAATCGTCCTATGTTTTCCAGTACATCCATAAGTCCCGTTTCTTCGGTTCAGGTAATTTACTGTAGCATATGATGACCAATACTTCAAACATGGAGAGAGGGGAGAATTATTTGTAATTGACAAATATCCGGAAATCGTTATATTTAAACAAGTCAATTGGATATAAGAGCTCGGTAAATCAATAACTTAGCCGCATAAATCAATATTATTGGCGGAGGATAAACATGCAGAGTCAAAATCGTAAAACATTTTTTATGTTTTTAATGGCGTTTCTGGTTGCGTTTTTTATTGTGTCTTTAGTGGAAGTGCTCAGGTCATCATTTACACCATTCGGTGCTCCGGAAATTCAAACGGCATCCGCTGTTTCTTCGGCAACCGGTGTCAAAACGCCTCTTTCGTTTTCAGATCTGGCGGAAAAAGTAAAACCGGCCGTCGTTAATATCAGCACAACTAAGACCTATAAGGGACAAGGCGGTTCAGGTTCTCCTTTCGGCCGGTCGCCGTTTGGCGGACCGTTTGGAGATGATTTTTTTGATCGGTTTTTTGGTGATATGCCTCAGCGTAATTTCAAACAGCGCAGCCTCGGTTCAGGCTTTATCATCAGCAGCGACGGATACATTTTCACCAATAATCATGTCGTGGAAAAGGCTGATAAAATCCTGGTTAGAGTTTCTGATGACAAAGAATATGAAGCCAAAATAATCGGTACTGACGCTAAAACGGACATTGCTTTAATTAAAATAAAGCCGCAAAACAGCTTGCCTGTTGTCGAGATCGGTGACTCCGACAAGGTTAAAGTCGGGGAATGGGTTATTGCTATTGGCAATCCTTTCGGGTTGGAGCAAACTGTCACCGCCGGCATCGTCAGTGCCAAAGGGCGTGTTATTGGCGCCGGACCCTACGATAACTTCATTCAGACCGATGCTTCCATCAACCCCGGCAATAGTGGAGGTCCATTATTTAGTATGGATGGAAAGGTCATTGGCATTAATACGGCCATCGTTGCTCAGGGGCAGGGCATTGGTTTTGCAATACCGATTAATATGGCCAAGAGCATCCTCGATGATTTAAAAACTAAGGGCAAGGTGACCCGCGGCTGGCTGGGCATATCTGTTCAGGATGTCAGTGAAGACATAGCGAAAAACTTAAATTATAAAAGCAGGAGCGGGGCTATTGTCACCGATGTCTTTAAAGGTGATCCGGCTGATTTAGCGGGTATTAAAACAGAAGATATTATTACAGAAATAAACGGGAAAATTATAAAAGATACACATGACTTGCTGCTAAGAATAGCCGCTTTTCATGTCGGAGAGAAGGTGTCCATAAAAGTTATGCGCGATGGCAAGGAAATGGTGTTTAGTCTCACTGTCGCCGAGCGGAAAGATAGACCGGAAACGGCTTCGGCCAAAGGCTCCAAAGGATATTTTGGGATTGCAGCTCAGGACATATCACCGGAAATATCCCGTCAATTAGGCATAGCGCGGGACTTGGGTGTAATAATAGTTGATGTAGAAAATGGCAGTCCGGCGGAAGATGTCGGCTTGCAACCACAGGATATCATTATCCAGGTTAACAGGGTGAAAATTAATTCCCTGAAACAATATGCGAAAGAAATAAGCAAGGCGGCGGAAAAGAAAAGCGTAACGCTTTTAGTGCAGCGGGGCAAATCGAAGTTTTTTGTCAGCCTGCGCACTGAATAGCAATCTGCCGAATCCGGTCAATCGTAAAAAAGGCAGGCTTCAAAAGCCTGCCTTTTTTTTAGCCTGGACAAAAGCGATGCAAGGAATTAAGCAAGCTCATGCATTACTATGACTATACAGGAGTAATTCACTTTCATTCTGCATATTCTTTTGATGGTCATGTGGGATTAGATAAAATAATTGATGCAGCAGAGCAAAACGGCATTGATTTTTTAATGCTGACCGACCACGATCACCTGCGGGCACGGGATGAGGGCCGGGAAGGGTGGAATGGCCAAGTTCTCCTGATCGTGGGCCAGGAAATATCACCGCGTTTTAATCATTATCTGGCTTTTAATCTGGCTAAACCAATTCCGAGCCCGGGGAATTCCCAGGATACGCGGCCACAAATATATATTGATGCCGTAAATGATGCCGGTGGTTTTGGGTTTATCGCCCATCCCGATCACGCAGGAACAAAAACGTTTCACGTGAAACATTATCCCTGGACCGATTGGTCGGTTGAAGGTTATGCGGGTATCAGCATTTGGGATTTTATGACGGACTGGCAAAGCACCCTGAAAAGCCATCTTCCCTCTCTGTTCAGTTTTTTCTTTCCGGCCTTCTTTATGGGCGGTCCGCGCCGGATAACCCTGGAGCGATGGGATTTCTTAAATCAAGCCCGGAAAACTGTCGGCATCGGTGAATTGGACAATCACGGCAGCATCGTTAAATTCGGCCCTGTAAAAATACAGGCCTTTTCTTTTAATCGCGCCTTTAAATTTATTCATACTCATGTTTGCACACTGGAACCATTGAGCGGAAACCACCGAAAAGACATTCCTTTGCTTTGCAATGCCCTGCGCCACGGTCGCTGTTATGTGGCGATGGAATATTTTCTGCCTTCCCGGGGGTTTAGTTTTGTAATTACACAAAATAACGAAGAATATTCGATGGGGGATACCCTGGAACTGAGGGATACAGCTTGCATCCGCATTTCTCTGCCTGCGTCAGCGCTGGTTAGAATAATCAAGGATGGCGCTCTCTTCGCTGAAGAAACAGGAAAAAATATCAACCTGCCCATCAGGGCAGGGGGTGTTTATCGCGTAGAGGCTTATTGGAAAAAATACGGGCAGTATCGGCCCTGGATTTTCTCCAACCCCGTCTTTGTAAAGCAATAAACTCCCGTCAGGCAACTGCCGTTTTATCTGGACACGAGGATCAGGGAAAGCAAGAGACCCAAAACGATCAGCGCGATGGCTTCCTCGCGGCCAAAGCGCAGTTGGTGCAGCGTTGTCCTGGGTCCCCGGGCGTAACCTCTGGTCTCCATCGCCTCCGCCAGATTATCGGCGCGCCGGAAGGCGCTGACCAGGAGGGGCGCAACCAATACCGCCATGGACTTCATTCTCCGGTCGAGACGGCCCGTTTCCAACTCAGCGCCCCGGGCCAGCTGTGCCGTTTTGATCCGCGAAAACTCTTCCAGCAGCGTAGGCACGAAACGCAGGGCCAGGGAAACCATGACCGCTATGTCCTGAACAGGTACCCCGATGCGCCTCAAGGGGCTCAAGAGATTCTCCAGTCCACCGACCAGCTCCGATGGTGCAGTGGTCATCGTCAGAACGATACCGCTCAGAGCAAGAGAGAGGAACTGCCAGGAGATCAGCAGGCCGCGGGAAAGTCCCTCCTCGGTAATCCGCAACGGCAGATACGGCATTGGCAGGAGTATTTTCCCTTCCGTGAAGAAAAGATGCAGGCCGAACAGCAAAGCTGCCAACCAGGCGAGGGGCTTCAAGGCAACACGAATTTCGGAAAACTTCAACCGGGCGATCAAGCAGACGGCAGAAAGGAAGGCGCTGAGCACAAGTATTTCCCCTTTCTGCGCTTGAAATATAAGAATCGACAGGAGGATCGTAGCCAGAATCTTGACTCGCGGATCAAGATGGTGCGCGAATGAATCGCCGTGACGATAAAAGCCTAAATGGACCATGGCTATTCCTTCGGGAGAGTTTCGCTCAACAGGCGATGGATCTCCCTGCCGGCATCATCAACGGAGAGAATGTCCGGCGCCAGCCGCCATCCCCGTCTATTCAAAAAATTCATCAGTTCCATTATAGGCGGCAGTGTTACAGGGGCGTCCTGAGCCTCAACCATCTTACATAATATTTCCCGGGGTGGACCGTCTTGAATAATTCTGCCTTTATCCATTACCAGCAGGCGGTCGGCATCGGCCATGTCGCTGACATCATGGGTGATATGAATGATGCCGATTCCTTCCCGATGCAGCCTTGCCATCATCTGCAGCACCCGTCGTCGGCTTTCCGGGTCAAGATAGGCAGTCGGTTCATCAAAGGCGATGTAACGGGGATTCATAATCAATACGCCGGCCAGGGAGACCAGACGTTTCTCTCCTCCGGAAAGTGTGTGGGGAGCGCGCGATGCCAGAGATTGCAGGCCGAGGCTTTCCATTATTTCGTTGATCTGCCGGCGGATTTCCGGTGGCGGTCGCTGGAGATTTCCGGGACCGAAGGCAATATCTTCCTCAACGGTCATTCCGACGATCGAATTATCCGGATTCTGAAAAATCATGCCGACAAGACGGCGGATTTCCTTGTGGTTTGCCGGAACGGACGTGTCCAGGCCATCGACGGTCACAACTCCCCGATCCGGCAGGCTAAGAGCGTTGAGCTGCCGTATCAGGGTCGTTTTGCCACAGCCATTCGGACCGATCAAGGCCACATATTCCCCTGCCTTGATCTCCAGACTGATATCGCTGAGCGCCGGGATGCCGGAGCTTTCATATTGATAGAATAAATTCTGAATCTGAATCATATCTTATTAAAAATACGCCCCCGCATTTGCCGGCAGATAAGGGCGGCAACGACAATCTTAATCATATCCCCGGGCAGAGGCGGCAGCAGCCCGACCCAGAGAGCCTGAACAAAAGTAAGCTTCGCTACAAACATGAGCTGCAGAATGCCCAGAGTGTACACCATACTGATTCCCGCAGTCATGGAACCCATCAACCAGAGGAGGCCGGGCTCGCGGCGCAACGCTGTTAGTTTGCCGATGATGAAGGCGCCGGCCACAAAACCGATCAGATAGCCGCCCGTCGGTCCGATGAGGACGCCGAAGCCGGCTTTGCCCCCGGCAAAAACGGGCAGGCCGATAACCCCCAGCAGGATGTAAACTACCTGGCTTAGTGCCCCGAGGTATCCGCCCAGGAGAGCTCCGGCCAGGCTGACGAAGAGAGTTTGCAGTGTAACAGGCACGGGCGGCAGGGGAATTATGATGTAAGCCCCGATCGCTGTCAGGGCACCCAGCATGGATGCGTAAACCATTCCCCGGAGGGATCTTTTTTCTGCTGCCATGAAGATTTTCTTCCCTTTAAACAGTTGATGCGTTTAGCCATTTAGCATAAGTAGACATTTTGGCCAATGATTTAACCTCAATTATCTGGTTTGCATCTGCTTCGTTTAATGCACATCTGCTCGAATGGGCGCTTTTCGAGATGATCTCTAGTTTTTTCATTGTTAAAGTCCCGAAAATAATCGTCTATAGCTTCTTAATATGTAATTATTTCATATATTTATGCTGACGAGGCCCTTTTTAACTCATATTTGCTAGCATATGGTCCGGTAGAACACAAGAATGTTCTTAATATCAGGGTGCTTTAGATTCATCATGGACCGGTTAATAACGGCGCCTCGTTGCAATATTGTTCTTGACGAACTTGCTGCATACTTCTAAATATATCCTTCAAAGGTGCAATCATGCTGAAAAACGAGATAAAGCAAGTTATGGTCAATGGTAAAGTTGTTGGCATCAGCGGCTTGGATGAGGCCATTAGGGAAATAGCCGGAATGAAAAGCGGCTCAAGCGAGGAAGAAATCCAAAAAAGGCTGCTCGCGATAATTTCATTGCACAACTACGTGCCGGCAAATATGCAGGAAGCTTACGGAAAAGCGGTTTTGCGCGAATTTAAAACTGCTCAGGGATTGCCTGTTGCGCAGGATGCGATTCCGGGATTAAAAATAGCCGTACTGGGGATGGGCTGTACCCGGTGCTCGCAACTGGAATCAGATGTTCGGGACATTCTGTCCGAACTGAAAATCGCCGCCGATTTGCAGCATATAACTGATGTGCAGGAAATTGCACGTTACGGAGTAATGGGCTCGCCGGCTCTGGTCATTAACAATAAAGTGGTATCTGTCGGAGAGGTGCCGCCGAAAAGTAAAATCCGTCAATGGATAACGGAAACGTGCGATTTACAAGACAATAAATGAGCCGAGGCGGAATTTTTGAATGGCTGGTTTTCAGCAAAAACGCGAAATTTAAAATCTCCGCGAAACTTTATCCGGCAATCAGGGAAGCCTTGATTCTGGTTGTTATAACCGGGATCGTCGCCATTTTATTCAATGCGCTGCGGCCTGCCGGGATTCCTCTCTTCGGCTTCTCCCCGGAAATATTTTTCAAGAATCAAAGCGCCATCATTCCGGAAATCGCTCTTTCCGCGGCGCATGATCTTTATCTGAAAAGAAAAGCTATCTTTGTTGATGCCCGCGATCCCCTCAGTTTTGAAGAAGGCCATATTTCCGGCGCCCTGAATATTTATCCCGACGAGGCCGTTCTTAAAGCTGCAGAGTTGAAAAAAAGAGTCTCCCCGGATTCCGTGATCATAACCTACTGCGACGGTCCGCAGTGCCCTCTAAGCAAGCAGACAGCGCAGGCTTTGCAGTCGCAGGGGCTGTCCGGTGTGCAGGTTTTAGTTAATGGCTGGAGCCTCTGGCTGAATGCCGGTTACCCTGTGGCAAGAGGTAAACTATGAAACTGCGTAATTTCCCTACGCCTATCGCGCCGGTAATAGCCCTGGTTTGCCGCCTGGCCCTGGGAATTATTTTTCTTTATGCCGGCCTGGAAAAAATTATCGCGCCCGAGGAATTTGCCATCGCCGTTTATAATTACCGGCTTTTACCCGACGGGGCAATCAACCTGGTTGCCGTTGTTTTACCCTGGCTGGAAGTCCTGCTGGCGGCAGGTCTTATAAGCGGCTGCTATCTGCGCGGCTCTTCCTTGCTTTCCGCATTGCTGTTTATGACTTTCGCTGCCGCCCTGGCTATAAGCTTAGTGCGCGGATTGGATATCTCCTGTGGCTGTTTCGGTGGATCAGCCGGAAGTATAAATTGGCTTTATCTGGTCCGCGATTTAAGCCTGCTGGGCATGTCCATTTTCGCTTTAAGTGTTGACAGCGGGTGGGGTTATTTTTTGAGTTCAGCCGAATAGTCTGTTCTTACTGCAGGAGGGCAGGGAAAATATAGCGCTGATCTGCTTTCTTTCCGGCAATCATTATTGCGTTGACACTTAAAACCGCTTGTCCTATACTCCTAACATCATCTCCGATGCGGATTTCCAAGAATTTGAAAAGTTCTACAACAATGATCCTGCAATACCGATGAGACCGACGCTGACAAAGATCAGGAAAGCCGGTTCGGGAAGTATGAGCGGCGTTAATCCTATATGCATGAGGTATGATGATGAAAGACGCTTTTGAGTTCTTGTCGAAAATTCAGGAAGACCCCAAATTCCTCAAAGGCGCGGAGCATTGCGCTTCTGACGATGAGAGGAGGGCATTTCTGCAGAAAGAGGGATTTCGGTTTACTGCGGAAGAATTAGATGCCGCCATCCAAACCTTGTCTTCCATGAAAGATAAAAAACAGGGCAAAGAAGCCCGGGATCATAGAAAATCTAAACGTTATGGTGTGTTTTTGAAGGTAAGTGAAATAAATGGCGAGTCGGTCAGCGATACGGTCATGGTGGATATTAGTACGTGGGGGGCACAGGTTGAATCCCTGATTAAAAGTCCCGCCAACAGTGATTTAGAATTGTATTTTGTTCCTACCAGGACCAAAGATAAGATTCGGCTGACGGGTAAAGTAGTCTGGTCGGGGCAAGTTCCTCTTTCCAAACGTCACAGCATCGGAGTGAAATTTTACAAATCACTGGAACAGCAGGGTAAAGAAGGGGCATTTCCCTTAGAGAAGTTCAAGTCAGCCGTTAAGAATCAGCATGAGGAAATAGCAAGCAAGGAATTCTTAACAGTCAAGGAGGCTGCCCGGAAACTCGGTGTCCACTGGTATACCGTCTGGCGCTGGACAATGGAGAATCGCATTAAATTCAAACAGGTTAAGGCCGGCTGCAAAATTCTCATCCCGACTTCTGAGTTGTTACAATTTCAAACCCCCTACGAATAAAAATGATCATAGATTTTTTCTTAGCAAATCTTAGCATCCTTTAGCATCTTATTCTTTCAGCATCCCTTAGTGTCTGTCTGTAGCTTATTTACCTTGCCTGGATTACTTTAAAGCCGACGATAGCCGGAAGATCCACAATATGCTGCTGTCGGGGCTGGAGATTATGAATTTATTGGAAACAAGTAAAAAATTAAGCGAAGAAGCTACGACGATTGAAAGAAACATAGAATCGTTATCATTATATATTTACTCTCCCAGAGTGAGACGCATTATTTTTGGCTATACGCCTGGCCAGGCAAAACAGGACGGACTTCTATATTTAATACAAAGATCAAATAATCTATATAAAAAGGTGGATCACCTCCTCCAAGGCATTGAAGAATATTATAATAAAGCTAGAGCACGCGAATTTTTTATCCCAGAAAAAATACCGGGAGTTGGCAAAAAGATTTTTACATAATGCCATTCAAGAAAACAGATTAATGAAAGAAAGCGTCAGTCGAATTATTAAATCCCTAACAAGCATGGAAATCGCAAAGGAACCAAAAGAAAATCAGGCAATTTCTCATTTCATCAGGGAGGAACTCAATTTAAATCTACAATATGCCAAAGAAATTAATGTCCTGGTCTCAGATATTCAAGGCAGGGTGCAAATCGAAGCAAATCTTGTGAATGAAGACAAGGATCTAAAAAGATATTTAATCAATAAAAATGAAATAGACACGGGGGATATATTATTTCGCTTCAAGGCTAAGGGGTATTTTCAGGAGACTTTCATTTCCAGAATAATCAGTGCAGTTACAAGTTCGCAAATTACCCATGTTTTAATGGCAGCAAAAGTATCACCCTCTGATGTCAGGTTTATTGATGCGCATATGGAAAAGGGATCAGCCGGAGTGCATTTAAGAGACTTTAAGATTCTTCCCGGTGAAATACTAATTGTTCTCAGGCCAAGAATAAAACATTCTCATCTCCAGCTTCTATTGAAAAAGATGGTTGAATGCGTCAAGGTTAAATCAGGATTTTCCGATTTAAAATTGGCGGGAGTATTTATCTCTTATCTAATAAGCAAGATTATTAATAAATTCAAATCAGGCTATGCCCTGGTGCCAAATTTTATAAAAACAAGAAAATCAAAATTTTTTTGCAGCGAATTGGTTAACCAGGCTTTTCGGGAGGCGGGAATTCTCTTAACTCCCAAATCACAATATAGCAACATTGTATTCCCTTCCGATATAATAGTTTCGCCTTATTTGGATTTTATTGGCCTGATTTCTAAAGATTCTTTACAAAGTGAAGCGATGATTAATACATGTTTCAGTCAGGCACAGCTATAAGATCGATTATGCAGAACCGCTAAAACGCATATCTTTAAGTCTTATCGCTGGCAGTTCGGACAATAAAAAGTGCTTCGCCCCCCCTGTTTGATCCTGCTGATCGTCGCGCCGCACTTGATACATTTTTTCCCTTCCTGTCCATAAGCCTTTAACTCGAACTGATTTTCGCCCTTGAGGCCATTGAGATCGCGCCAGTCGGAAATCGAGGTGCCTCTTTTCTCGATGGCCCTGGCCAGAATGTTTTTCGCGTTCCGGAATATTTTTGCCCAATCTTTTTTTGTCAAGGCCGCCGCCTTTTTTTCCGGATGAACACCGGCTGCATGCAAAATTTCGCAAGCATAAATATTGCCGATGCCGCTTATGGCATTTTGATCCATGATCAGATTTTTCACTTTGGTTTTGCGCCGGCCATGGTTGGCGATAAAGGCCTGTTCATCAAAATCCAGGATAATGTCATTGCTTTCCGGAGCATCTTTTGTCGGCGAAACCCTGACCGTAGCAAAGCGGCGCGGGTCGACCAGATAAAGATTACCTGCAGGCAGCGTCATTTGCCAGCGGGTGTGCTTCGGTCTGTCCGCTTCCTTTTGCCAGAGCAGCCGGCCCGTCATTCGTAGATGGATTAAAATAGAGTTGCCGGTGTTGAGAAGCATCTCGATCGTTTTACCTTTGCGCCTCACCGCAACTACCGTGTTTCCCCCCATGTCTTGCAGATGAGCCAATTTCGAGTCGTAGACTGCGGAAGCGAATATCTTCTTCCCGGCAATTTTTTTTTGCAACTGACGGCACAGTGTTTCCACTTCGGGTAATTCGGGCATGAGACACCTCTTAGTTTGTCTTATATACTTGAGGGGCCGTTACGAAATGACCACCCCTGCTTGTCTTGTGAGCTTAAGGTTATGGCAAGACCATTACATTTCTAACCATTGCGTTACAGCCCCTTATGCCGGTTACGATATTACAATGATAAAGTCTTGCCACCCGCAGGGGTGGTTGTTATTGAACAACGGCTTACTAAATTTTACTCTTTTTGCCCACAACTTTTTGTTGGACAGGGAATAGCCCCGTCCTTGGCCCGATCAAGAAAACGTGGCTGCGGCGCCGGACAAAAAATAAGCAAAGAGCAAAAGAGGGAAAATTATTTTGAGTGCAAACTTCATTTGAAAAAATATTTTCATTTTTTGGCGCAAAACATAAAAAAAATGTTGACAAATTTTATAGCTCGCGTAAATTCCAATTAAGAGTTTGAAGAAAAATTTATATTGGAAGGCAACCTTCCAGAAGGAGGAAAAGATGGAAAACGAGACCCTGTTTAATGAGGAGGCGGAACCTCCTGGTCCTAGCGACCGGTCTTGTTAAGGTTGTCCAATGAAGCAACAGATTTTTTTTCCTTAATTCCCGAAACTCGCCAGCCACTACCCGGCTAAACAAAAGTCCGACAGACTATTATTCCCTTTTAAAGACTCTCCGCGATCGCGGATTTTCCGTAAGCGTTTTTATCCCGACATCACCCGCCTGGAGTGGTTTGATTGGCACTGGCAGCTGCAAAACGCGATTCGCGACGTGGACACCCTGGCTCAAATTATTCATCTTTCCGAAAACGAGCGCCAGGCGATGATGCATCATTCGGGATCACTGCCTGTTTCCATAACGCCCTATTATGCCAGCCTGCTTAATGCCCACGATCCTTGCGCGCCCTTGCGCCGGTGTGTCGTTCCCGTCGTGGATGAATGTTTGCACACTGCCGGCGAAGAAGAAGATCCGCTTGGCGAAGAGGCCGACTCACCCGTTTGCGGCATAGTGCATCGCTATCCCGACCGGGTTTTGTTTCTGGTCACCGATATCTGCTCAACCTACTGCCGGTATTGTACGCGCTCCCGTATTATCGGACGCCCAAACCAGCATTTTGTGGATCTGGATAAATGGGAAAAGGCAATTGAATATATCGCCAGTAACCCCAACATCCGCGATGTGCTCCTCTCCGGCGGCGATCCGTTGACTTTATCCGATGATAAACTGGAGTGGCTGCTTGCGCGATTGAATATGATTCCTCATATCGAACTTATCCGCATCGGCACCAAGGTGCCGGTTGTTTTACCTCAGCGGATAACTCCGTCCCTCACCGCGATGTTAAGACGCTATCATCCCCTCTGGATGAGTATTCACATAACCCATCCTGATGAATTAACACCGGAGATGAGCGCTGCGTGCATCCGCCTGGCTGATGCCGGCATTCCCCTGGGCAGCCAGACAGTGTTGCTGTCCGGCATCAATGATGAAGTCTCTACGATGGCCCGTCTTGTTCATGGCCTGCTCCAGATTCGGGTTCGCCCCTATTATCTGTATCAGTGCGATCCCATTCCCGGGTCATCTCATTTTCGCACGCCGATCAGCAAGGGGCTGGAAATAATCCAGGGGCTGCGCGGCCATACCACCGGCTATGCGGTGCCCACTTATGTAGTCGATGCTCCCGGCGGCGGAGGAAAGATTCCCCTGCTGCCGGAATATGCAATCGGCTGGGATAAAGGTGATCTGCTTTTGCGCAACTACGAAGGCAATGTCTTTCGCTATCCGGACAATCATGCGGAAACAAAGGATATCCATTAACAGGCCTGGAGGTATTTTATTTATTTGAGCAGCGCCGTTTTTAAGCTAAAAATAGGAATGACTTATGATTTGCGGAATGACTATTTGAAAGAAGGTTTTACCCACGAAGAAACGGCGGAGTTCGATCTTCCGGATACAATCGAGGCAATTGAAAAAGTAATCTCCGACAACGGCTACCAGGCCGATCGTATCGGCAATATCAAGGCGTTAACCCGCCGGCTGGCTGCCGGCGAACGCTGGGATCTGGTTTTCAATATCGCCGAAGGCCTGGCGGGCTTCGGCCGCGAAGCACAAGTTCCCGCACTGCTGGAAGCTTACAACATCCCCTACACTTTTTCCGATCCGCTGGGTATGGCCCTGACATTGCACAAGGGCGTGACCAAGCATATCATTAATGATCTGGGTATTCCTACGCCGGCTTTTACAGTTATTAAAAGTGAAGAAGAAATAGCGGGGGTGACGCTGCCCTTTCCCCTTTTTGCCAAACCCGTTGCCGAAGGAACCGGCAAGGGCATAACAGCGAAATCGAAAATTAACACCCGAGAAGAGTTGCGGCTAATCTGCAGAGAAATCTTAAAAACCTTCCGGCAGCCAGTGCTGCTGGAAACGTATCTGCCCGGCCGGGAATTTACAGTCGGCATTCTGGGTACGGGCAAAGATGCCCGCGCGCTGGGTGTCATGGAAGTTATCTTGCGGCCAACAGCGGAAAAAAACGCTTATTCCTATGAAAATAAGGAAAATTATGTCAAGCTTGTGCAATACGTCCTGGTTGATGATGAAGAAGCAGGACGAGCCGGGGAGATTTCTCTGGCGGCCTGGCGCGGATTGGATTTAAAAGACGCCGGCCGTGTGGATTTGCGTTCTGATGCTCACGGGCTGCCAAATTTTATGGAGGTTAATGCGCTGGCCGGCTTAAACCCTGTGCGTTCTGATTTGCCCATTTTATGCAATCTTTTGGGAATTACTTATCATGAACTTATCAGCTCTATCATCGAATCAGCCTTGCAGCGCACTAATATAAAATAATAAAGTCGGCTGAAAATAACTTATCGGGAACGATCAAATGAAAAAAGTTGTGATACTCCACAGCGATGTTCCGCCTGATGCCAGCGAAGATGAATTAGATTGTCTGCGGCAGGCCGACACAATTTCGGGGGCTCTCCGTAAGCTTGGTTATGATCCTGTTTTACTGCCCTTTGTTCTCGATCTGAGTCGGACAAGTCAGGCTTTAACCGATATGCGGCCGGAATTTGTCTTTAATCTGGTGGAGACAGTCAACACCAAAGGCAGTCTTATCCATTTCGCCCCGGCGCTTCTGGATTATCTGAACATTCCTTATACCGGCTGCGGCACGGATGCCATGTTTCTTACTTCCAATAAGCCTTTGGCCAAGGAAATGATGCAGCTGGCGGGAATTTCCACCCCGGCCTGGATTTCATCGCGCGGTGTTTACTTCGGAGAAGCGCCGTCCGACACTTATCTCCTGAAAGCGTCCTGGGAAGATGCTTCCGTCGGCCTGGACGAAAATTCCATTTTTGCCCTTAGCGCAACGAAGGATGTTGTCGCTCTCATAGCTGAACGCAAGAAAAAAATCGGCGGGCCCTGTTTTGCCGAGGCCTATATTGACGGGCGTGAATTTAACATGGCGCTGATTGCCGGAAAGTCCGGAGTGCAGGCTTTGCCTCCCGCTGAAATGCAGTTTATCGACTATGCGCCGGGGAAATTAAAACTGCTGGATTATCGGGCTAAATGGGTAGAAGGCACCTTCGAATACGAGCATACGGCCCGGACGATGGATTTTTCTGCCGAGGACGATGAATTAATCGCCGACATACAGGCAATCGCCAAAAAGTGCTGGAATCTCTTCGGTCTGCGCGGCTATGCGCGGGTCGATTTCCGCATAGATAAAAACGGGAAACCCTGGGTTCTGGAAATCAATGCCAACCCCTGTTTATCTCTCGAGGCGGGATTTGCCTTTGCCGTCGAACGGGCTGCGCTGCAATATCATGAAGCAATTGAATTGATTGTTAATGATGCATTAAAATAATTTTATGGACATTTCCCGGATAACATACCGCGAGCAGATTCAGCCCTCCGATTTGGCGGCTATCGCCCGAATCGTGAAGTCGAGCAGCTTTTTTTCTGCGGCAGAAATTGATCTGGCTTGCGAATTGGCCGGGGAAAAGCTCGCCGACGGGAAGGCCAGCTCCTACCAGTTTCTTTTTGGCGAAGATGAAGGTTTTGTCCAGGGGTACACCTGTTTCGGCTTAATTCCGGCGACGGCGGGCAGCTATGATCTTTATTGGATTGCCGTGGATAATGCCTGCCGCGCTAAAGGTCTGGGTAAACAGTTGCTGAAAAGAACTGAAGATATTATTCGGAGCCGGAGGGGGGAGCATATTTATGCGGAAACATCTTCCCGCCGGCAATACCAGGCGACCCAACGCTTTTATGAGAGCTGCGGGTATCTCCGGGAGGCATATTTGAAAGATTTTTATGCCGCCGGTGACAGCAAAATTATTTATTCTAAGAGCTTGTAATAATTTTTCTATTTTGTCATTTCCCGCTTTTTTCTCAACTCTTTTAGCCCTGCATGATCATGCCAACATCCGGCTCAAACATCTTGCAATTTTCTTCATAATCCGCTAGATGTCATTCCGCATTTATCAGGATATTTAATTGAAGCCCAAGGAGGGTTTATTCATGCGTTTATTTCCCAAAGAGATAAAATTTTTCGATTATTTTGAAGAATTAGCCGATAAGATAGAAGAAGGCAGCCGCTTTTTCCTGGCAATGACGGAAAATCACGATTACTCGGAAGCTAAAATTGCCAAACTCAAAGAACTGGAGCACGAAGCTGATGTCATCACTCATCGCACGTATGAGAAAATGCACACAACTTTTCTCACGCCGCTGGATCGTGAAGATATCTATGCTTTAGTCAATAAAATGGACAGCATCATGGATATGATCGAAGCCACGGCTGTCCGGATTTACCTTTACAAAGTAAAAAAACCCGATGATGAAATAATCAAACAGGCAAGAATTTTAGATCAAGCCGTAGTAAAAGTAAAATTCGTCATTCACGCCATGCGCGATATGAAGAATGCTAAAAATATTCTGGACGCCTGTGTCGAAATTAACACACTGGAAAATGCCGGTGATGTGGCGCTGCGGACAATAATGGCCGATCTCTTTGTCAAAGAAAAAGACGCCATTGAGCTTATTAAATGGAAAGAAATATTTGAACGCATCGAAGAAGCACTTGATGTGTGCGAAGATGTATCCAATATCGTGGAAGGAATCGTGTTAAAACATGCTTGATTCCATGGGGTTTGTAATTTTTCTGGTTATTATTGCCCTGGTTTTTGATTTTATTAATGGTTTTCATGATTCCGCCAATTCCATTTCCACTGTTGTTTCCACCCGTGTTCTATCACCGAAATATGCCGTCATCTGGGCGGCTTTTTTTAATTTTGCCGCCGTGTTTTTTGTCGGAACTCAGGTCGCGCATACCGTTGGCAAGGGAATTATCCACCTGGACATTGTTGATAATCTCTTAATCTTTTCAGCTTTGGGCGGCGCGATAATCTGGAACCTTACTACCTGGTATTTACGGACTTGCCCAGCAGTTCTTCACATGCTTTAATCGGCGGTCTTATCGGTGCGGCCGTATGCCAAAGCCGGAACAAGTACCCTGGTCTGGTCGGGTATTACCAAAACAACAATTTTTATTATTGTTTCCCCGGCTATCGGCATGTTGCTCGGATTTGTTTTTATGATTGGGGCCATGAATCTGAACCGCAATTCCAATATTGCCAAATCCGATAAACTATTATCGTAAATTGCAGCTTGTTTCGGCAGCGGTCTATTCATTAGCACATGGCATGAATGACGCACAAAAAACAATGGGAATCATTGCCATGGCTCTATACAGTAAAGGACTTATGGACGATTCCTTCCATATTCCCCTTTGGGTTATTATCGCCTGCTATTCGATGATTTCTCTGGGAACAATGTTCGGCGGCTGGCGGATTGTCAAAACGATGGGGACCAAGATTACCAAACTTCAGCCGATTGGCGGCTGCAGTGCTGAAACGGCCGCCGCCTGCTCCATTATTGGTGCGATCTATAGCCGGAATTCCCGTGAGTACGACCCATACTATCACCGGCGCCATTGTTGGCGTAGGCTCGACCAAAAGGCTTTCTGCCGTGCGCTGGGGTGTTGCCGGCAATATTATCTGGGCATGGGTATTAACCATTCCCGTTTCCGCCTTAATTTCCGCTGCTCTTTATTTGACTTTAAACCACTTTTTTGTATGATTTTCCCATCATGACCTTCCCGGAAAATACTATTGATAAATTTCAGTTTTTGCCGTAAATATCTTTCTCAGAATCATTATATTCGATAAACTTGTCAGATAATTTCTTTAATGTTTAAGATGTTGTAAAAAATATTTCAATCAGGGAGATCCAGCTCATGGCGGAAAAATTATTGCCTTTTACAAAAAATCAGCTGGAAGAAATAATTAAAAAATATCCTACGCCGTTTCACATTTATGATGAAAAGGCCATCCGGGAAAATGCGCGCGACTTTAAAGCTGCCTTTTCCTGGAATGAAGGGTTTAAAGAATTTTTTGCCGTAAAAGCCGCCCCCAATCCCTATCTGATGAAAATTCTCCACAAGGAAGGGTTTGGAGCGGACTGCAGTTCGCTGGCCGAATTGGTTATGGCGGAAAAGACAGGCATTACCGGCGAAGAAATCATGTTTACCTCCAATGATACGCCGGCTGCCGAATTTCTTAAAGCACGGGAATTACAGGCTATCATCAACCTCGATGACATCGGGCACATTGCTTATCTGGAAAAATACGCGGGATTGCCTTCTTTAATTTGTTTTCGCTACAATCCCGGCCCCCTGAAAAAAGGCAATCTGATTATCGGCCATCCGGAAGATGCTAAATACGGGTTTACCCGGGAGCAGTTAATTGCCGGCTATAAAATCTGCCGGGATAAAGGGATCAAGCGCTTCGGCATTCATACCATGGTTGCCTCCAATGAGCTTGACTACGGCTATTTTGTCGAAACGGCGGAAATACTTTTTGATCTTATTGCCGAGCTGACCGGCACCCTGAAAATTAAATTCGAATTTGTTAATCTGGGCGGCGGAGTGGGCATTCCTTATCGCCCGGAACAAAAGCGGCTTGATCTTTCCGCCATGAGCCGGGGTATTAAGGAAAAATATGAGAAAATTATCGTCGCCAACGGCCTGGGGCCGATCAAGATTTACACGGAATGCGGGCGCTATATTACCGGCCCTTATGGATATCTGGTTGCCCGGGTTCTGCACATCAAAAATACCTATAAAAAGTTTGCCGGCCTGGATGCCTGCATGGCCAATTTAATGCGCCCGGCTCTCTATGGCGCCTACCACCACATTACTGTTCTGGGTAAAGAGCAGAAATCGCCGGATTTTGTTTATGATGTAACCGGTTCGCTTTGTGAGAACAACGACAAATTTGCCATCGACCGGCCGCTTCCCGAACTGGAAAGAGAAGACATTGTTGCCATCCATGATGCCGGGGCCCACGGTTTTGCCATGGGGTTTAATTATAACGGCAAGCTCCGTTCGGCGGAGCTGCTGCTGAGAGAGAATGGCGAAGTTATTCCGATCCGCCGCCCGGAGACTGTTGGATGATTATTTCGCTACACTGGATTTCGCCGGCGTGCCGTCTTTCCCGGCTTGATGATTTTATCACAAGGCAAGATCAAGAAATTACTGATGCCGGCAGGCTTCCGCGAGACATTTAATGATCGTAGCTCAATAAATTTATTCAACAAAGCCGGGGCACAGCGCAACCCTGGATTACTACAATCATGCCTGCCGGAAGAATTCATCCATCAGAGGGTTGATGGTGTCGGCCTCCTCGTGCTGCAGCCAGTGAGTTGCCTGCTCAAATTTAACGAGGCGGCCCTGATCACAGAAAGCCATACTTTTATCCGCCATTTCGGGCAGAAGGGCAACATCGTTTACACCCCACAAAACAAGGGTGGGCATGGAGATTCTGAAACTGGGCGGTGCCGCCGCTGGAACTTGCAGGAATGCCCTGTACCAGTTAACCATTGAAGAGAAGGCATCGGGTTGCAGGAAAGCCTGCCGGTATTCTTCCAGTTCCGCAGGCTTAAATGTTCCGGGCCGGCTGTTCTCGGCCAGAAGGCTGACCGGCCACTGGTAGTTATCGGCTGAAGCAAACTTTTCAACCGCTCCCGGCAACTGAAAATAAAATATATACCAGCTTTTTGCCATCTGCTTTGCGTTGGTAAAGAGCGTTTTAGCCATGACGGCGGGATGGGGAACATTCATGATCACAAGGCGTGCAATGCGTTCGGGGTGTTGCAGGGCGACCCACCAGGAAACGGCAGCACCCCAGTCATGGCCGACCAGGAAAATCCTGTCGCGTTGATAGAAATCGATGATTCCCAAAGCGTCCTTAGCAAGTTCATCTATTGCATAGGAGGCGATTCCTTTGGGCTTATCACTGAGATTGTAGCCGCGCTGGTCCGGTGTTACCACCAGGTAACCCTTATCCGCAAAATAGCCGATCTGCTTGCGCCAGGCGTACCAGAATTCGGGGAAGCCGTGCAGGAACATAACCATAGGGCCATCCGCGGGTCCGTTTTCCATCACATGAAGCCTTATTTTATTTGTTTCAATGTAGCGCTCCCTTGCATCCATATATCAACTCCTTTCATGTTTGCTCTTTATAAACATCACTGTCCCAGGCATGGTCATTGATGTTGGGGACAACCTCCCGGTCATTAGTCAGCATTTCTTCCTGAATAGAGATTTGCTCGCGGGTCTGGAAAATATAAGATGACTGGTCATGGCGGTGTGCTGCCAGGAGACGCAGCGCACCCTCGTCATACTTGATGAAGTTCTGGCCGGCGCGTGTGGCGCTGTAGCGGCGAAAACCAAGTTTGATCAGCGCATCGACGCCTAAACGAACCGATGTCTCAAGCGATTCGCGATAAATATTTTCGACGCCGGCATCAAGCAATTCATAAGCGTCCAGGCGGCTTTTCGCTCGCACCATAACTGTCAAATTGGGAAATTCCTTTTTTGCTTTATCGATCAGATCAAGATTAATTTCCGGAGAGTCAATGGCGGCAATTAATATTCTGGCCTGATCCGCACCGGCGGATTTTAATATATCCAGACGAGTGGCGTCGCCATAAAATACCGTAAACCCCATCTTGCGTAAAAGATCAACACGGTCCGAATCGTTATCCAGAATGGTCGCATTAATACCGCTGGCCCGCAAAAACCGGCCGATGGTGCTGCCGAAATGTCCGAATCCCGCAATAATGACCGGATGCTCGACGGAAATTGCATCCGCCGGCCTTTCCTCCACCGCCTCCCTGGTTCCGAATCGCGGCAGAATCAGGCGCTCGTTGATCAACAGCAGCAAAGGCGTCACCGTCATACTAAGCGCCGTCGCTCCCATCATCATATCGCTCCACCGCGCCGATAGAATATGGAGCTGAGTGATGAACGCAAAGAGGACAAAGGCAAACTCGCCGACCTGTCCCAATCCTAAGGTAAAGATCATGTTCTGATCGAAACTTAAGCGGGAAAATTTTCCGGTCGCATACAAAACGACGGATTTTATGGCAAGAATTCCGCAAACCAGGGCGATGATCTGTAAAGGATGATCGCTGATCAGTTTAAAGTTGATGGAGGCGCCGACGGCAATAAAAAATAAGCCCAACAAAATACCTTTAAAAGGCTCGATGTCGCTTTCCAGTTCATGCCGAAACTCGCTTGTGGCCAGAACTACGCCGGCCAGAAAGGTTCCCAGTGCCGGACTTAAACCGACCAGCATCATTAAGTATGCAGTCCCGATCACAATCAGCAGAGCCGCCGCCGTAAAAAGTTCCCGCAGGCGAATGCGCGCGATAAAGCGCAGAAAAGGTACAAATACAAAATGACCGATCAAAACAACTGAATTGGCGGCGACCAGGAGAGTTAAGGTCTGGGCCCACCCGGGCAGTTTGTTAATAAAAGCGGCCTGATCATTGGAAGGCGAGTGCACAGAGGATATGGCCAGAAGGGGCAAAAGCGCCAGAATCGGGATCACGGATATATCCTGAAAAAGCAGCACCGCAAAAGAGCTTTTCCCGGCTTCAGTTTTGGTCAGGCCTTTTTCCCGCAGCGTCTGCATGACAATTGCCGTGGAAGACATGGAGATCGCCAAACCGCAGGCCAGCGCCGCCTGCCAGGTAAATCCGATCAGCAGCAGACCGGCAAAACAAAGAAGAGTGGTTGCGCCCATCTGCATAATTCCGGTGCCCAGAATAAGCTTGCGCATCCGCCAAAACGTTGCCGGCTCCAGCTCCAGGCCGATCAAAAAGAGCATCATCACCACGCCGAATTCGGCAAAGTGCATGATGTCCTTGCCTTCCTGACCGACAAAACCAAGGAAAAAAGGGCCGATAATAATGCCGCCGAGGAGATAGCCCAGAACAGAACCCATCCCCAGCTTTTTGGCAATGGGGACAAACAGGACTGCAGCGGCAAGATAAATCAGGGCATCATATAAAAAGGCGCTGCTCATAGTTTTATTGCCCTCGATCCGCCAGAAGCCAGTCGTTAAGATATTCATACTGGCCGATGTCTTCCAGACCATATTGGCCGGTGCCCAGCCTGGTGATCAGTTCATGGTAAAGCACCGCGTGTTCAACCAGTTGCTGATCGGTCAGCAGGTGAGTGCCGTGCACGGCAAAAGGCGGCAGATAAATCATCTTGCACAGCGCGGCGGTTTGTTCAAAGGGCGCAAGAAACTGGCGGATCGTAAAACGATTGCGGGCATCCGGTGAATAAACCTGCCTGGTTCCGCCAACTGTCAGGGCATTAAAAACTAACTTATCCTTCAGGGCGTTCCCCTGCGAGCCGTGCGCCCAGCCGTATTCCAGAACGACATCCATCCACTGTTTGAGCATCGCCGGTGAGCTGTACATATATAAAGGATAATGCCAGATGATCACATCATGTTCCTTCAACAGCGCTTTTTCCCGCTCGACATCAATATTGAAATCCGGATACTGCTCATACAGATCATTAAGAACCACACCCGGCAGTTTTTCAATGTTATTCAAAAGAATGCGATTTGCCCTGGACTTCTCAAAACGCGGATGGGCAAAAACTATCAGGATTTTATTCATGGAATGCTCTCAAGTTATCTTGCAACAGCAACAATGCCGAGAGAATTATTGATGGAAGCCCGCCTTTATGGCAATCAAGTATAAGAAAAACACCAGAGTCTGTCAATGAAAATAGGGCCAATGTCCAATCGCCCGGCATGATAAAGGATTTAATATTTGGCAGGGTTGAATTTAGCGGCGGTATTTTTGATAGCCTGCCCACACCCAGAATACACCCCACCCGGCGACCACTGGTCCCAGACCGATATAGAGAAACAGAATTGTATTTTTCTCCCAGGGTTGCAGAAAGGCGGCACAGCCGGCTATCCAGAAAAGCGTAACCAGGATGGCCAGACGCATCCATCCCGGCAGCGCTGGAACAAGCTCGGGGCTGTTTGTTACAGGTGCAGGCTTGCTGCCCATCAACCGGGGAAGAAAAAAGATCGCCAGGGCGATGGCGACCACCACCAGAATTTCTTGCATATTGCTACCTCATTCCGCAGGGACTTAACGGATCATGTGTTGATTGCCCGATAATCCTGCGGATTGGCTATTAAGCAGATTTAGCAAAAATCCGAAATTATTAATAACCGGATTTCTTGCCCGTAATTTTTTCCATACTCACTCTAAGCACGGCCACTTTTTCCAATGCTTCCGCCTTATAGGAAAAGTCGTTAACGCCTGCATATTTTTCCATCAGGTAATTCAGCGCCTGCTGCTTTTCCGTCGTTTCCAGGAACGAAGCCCGGCCGAATCCGATCACACTCCGGTATCTGGTGCCCCAGGAGCAGGGCAGATCTCCCTGGACGTTTCTGTGTCGATATCAATTTCAAAACATACCCGGTTGTTCTTCCGGAGAATGTCAATTTTTCTTCCTTCCGGGCTGGAGTGAAAATAGAGATAATTATTGCGCACGACGAAATTGACCGGAAAAATGTATGGACAATTGCCGTCAACCAGAGCAATCCGGCAGACTGCGGCTTTGTCCATAATAGCCGCAATTTCCCCGCTATCCGTAATTTCTTTATCGTACCTTCGCATTTGCTTCCTCTTTTCATGAAAAATATTAACAAGAAATCTTGCTAAATACCCATTACTTATGATAAAAACTCTACTGGATTAGATTTTCTAAGTGCCCTTCCGCCCAAGGAGTCTACATGAAGAAAATTAAAAAGTCGACGATTTCTGATTTTATTTTAGGAATCGTTTTGCTGCTGCTGACAATCTTTGCTTTTTTTCTTTCCTGGGGACCGTTGGAAACGCTGGAATATGGTATTTATGATTTGAGCGCCAATCTGCGGGTAAAACCATCTAAGGCCCCTGTGGCCGTAATCGCCATTGATGAACAAAGCATTGCCAACCTTGGCCGCTGGCCCTGGCCCCGCGCCTATATCGCTGCCATGCTGGAGCTGCTGCAATCTTATAATGTGAAAGTAATCGGTCTGGACATTATTTATTCGGAAAAAGATGTCAATCAAGGCCTCCTGGAAGTGCGCAACCTGATCAAAACCATGGAAAGCAATCCGGATTATGCCCGGAAAAGCTTTGAAGGCATTTTGACATCTCTCAAAGAATCTGAAAAAAAGCTCGATAATGACACTATTCTGGCCAATGCCATTGCCGCCAGTAAAAATGTCGTGCTTCCTTTATTCTTTGTTTCCGGCAACCCCACGGGGAGAAACGCTTCCAACCTGCCTGATTATCTGCAAAACAATTCTCTTGCGCCAACAGGGACAGATAACAGCCTGACCGCCAGGGAAATTGTTCCCCCCATCGCCGAGTTTGCCGCAGGCTCTCAGGGATTAGGGCATATCAACATTATTGCCGACCGCGACGGCACGGTGCGCAGCGAGCCGCTGTTTATTAATTTTGAAGAACAGCTCTTTCCTTCCTTTGCCCTGCAACTGACTTTAAAATACCTCAATTTCGATTTGAAAAAAATACAACTGGGCAGGGAAATTAAGTTCGGCCGCAAAGCAATTCCTGTTTATGAAAACAACAGAATGTTAATCAGCTTTGCTACGGGTATCCCTAATTATTCATTTTTTGATGTCGTCAATAAGAAGATTACGCCCGATGTTTTTAAGGATAAGATTGTCATTATTGCCCTCAGCGCGGCCGGATTAGGCGCAATGCAGGTCACTCCGTCGGCCGTCAATGTTCCGCCGGGCACAATCATTGCCAACGTTATAGAAAATATTCTTAACGACGACCACATCGTGCGTCCGGACTGGGCAACCACTCTGGAATTAATAATGATCATTGTTTTCGGCCTTTACATTGCGCTGGTCATTCCGCAAATCAAAGCCGGCATCAGCGCGGTTGTTTCCCTTGTTCTTCTGCTGGGCTGGATGATTACGACCGTCTATCTTTTTGCCGCCTATGGTTATTGGGTAAAGTCGCTTTATCCGGCGCTTATTCTGATTATCGGCTACATCTTCATCGTTTCCAAACGTTATCTGCTGACGGAAAAAACGAAAGATCGCATGGAAGCAGATGGTGTGGAAACCAACAAAATGCTCGGCTTGTCCTTCCAGGGGCAGGGTCTGCTGGATATGGCTTTCGACAAATTCCGGAAATGTCCCGTTGAAGATGAATCCGTCAAAGAGCTGCTCTATAATCTGGGGCTGGATTTTGAGAGAAAACGGATGTTCAACAAAGCGGTTGCAGTTTACGAACATATTGCCCAGGACGGGAATTTCAAAGACATCACCGAGCGCATCAAAAAACTGAATACGGCGGGAGAAACCATGATTTTCGGCCTGTCCGGAGCTAAAAAAGAAGCTACCGTTATTATGAATAACACGGAAATCAAGCCGACCCTGGGACGTTATGAGATTATCAAAGAATTAGGACGCGGGGCCATGGGTACGGTATTTCTGGGCAAAGACCCGCGGATTAACCGCGAAGTGGCTATCAAAACATTAAGATATGAAGAAATCGATGCCGAACAGCTCGAGGAAGTGAAAAAAAGATTTTTCCGGGAAGCAGAGGCGGCCGGCAAATTATCGCATCCTAATATTGTCACCATTTTCGATGTCGGCGAGGATTATGAAATTGCCTATATGGCCATGGAATTACTGGATGGGTTTGATCTTAGCAAATATTGCCGGAAAGAAAACCTCCTGGCGTCCAAAGAAATCGTCCGTGTAGTTTCCTGTGTCGCTTCCGCGCTGGATTATGCGCATGCCAGCGGTATTGTGCATCGGGACATCAAACCGGCTAATATCATGATCTTGAATAATGGCGAGGTCAAGGTGGCCGATTTTGGCATTGCGCGTGTCATGTCGTCATCCAAAACACAAACCGGAGTTATCCTGGGCACTCCCAGCTACATGTCGCCGGAGCAGATAGCCGGGAAAAAGGTGGACGGGCGGTCTGATTTATTTTCACTGGGCGTTGTTTTATATGAACTTATTGCCGGGGAAAAACCATTCAGCGGAGAAAGCATTACGACCCTGATGTACAATATAACATCATCCCCGCCGCCCTCGATCAAAGAACTGTCTCCCGGTATTCCGGAGAAATTAGTGCCGATTGTGGAAAAACTGCTGGCCAAAGAAGTCACGCCCGTTACCAGACCGGCAAAGAATTAGCGGATGATTTGCTGGCCAGTTTAAATCAATGACACTCGCTGAAAACAAGCGCAGTGTAGTTTGAAGCGTTAGTGGAATTGATCCCGAAAGCGAAGCTATGCGGGATCTCAACGATATCTATTCGCCGGGATATCCGATGCTTGCGGAGGGGAAGTCCATTTCAGGAGGCTTAATTGATTTTCACTGCCGGCGGTAAAACCGATCAGGGTTTGGTGCGCGCCAACAACGAAGATAATTTTTATCTGGATGAAAAACTGGGCCTGCTCGTCGTTGCCGATGGCATGGGCGGCCATGCCTCGGGTGAGACAGCAAGTCAATTGGCCGTTAATGTTATCCGGGATTATTTTCAGGGGCCGCAAAAACTGATCGGCAATGCCAACCCCGCCTTTTCCGAGGCTACCAACAAACTCAGCTGCGCCATCCAGTTGGCCAATCAGGCCGTTTATGAGGCGGCGCAAAGTTCGCCGCAGCTAAAGGGCATGGGCACCACCATTGTGGCCGTCCTCCTGAAGAAGAATAAATTAAGCATCGCCCATATTGGCGACAGCCGGGCTTACCTGATTCGCGCAGGTAACATCGACCAGTTGACCGATGATCATTCGATGGTTAACGAACAGGTAAAACATGATATAATCTCCCGGGAAGAAGCGACTAAATCAGAAATGCGGAATATTCTCACCAAGGCCCTGGGTATCAGCGCGGAAATGGAAGCTGATCTGGATGAACTTACTCTTGTTCAGTGATGATATTTTGCTCTTGTGCAGCGATGGCCTTACTACTATGCTCAGCGATGAAGCTATAATGGATATCATTTCTGCTGCCGGCAACTCTGCCGCCGCCTGTGATCTGCTGATTAATGCGGCCAATGAACAAGGCGGTAAAGATAACATTACGGTTGCCGTCGGCTATTTAAAGAAGAAAAAATGGTATTCCGCTTTGTTTAAATTCATGGAATTTTTCCGGAGGTGACATATGGCAAAGATCCTGCTTAAATACAAAGAGGCTGTAGTCCAAGAAATTATACTGGAGAAAGAATTGACGACTATCGGCCGAAAACCGGACAACGATATCATTATTGATAATCAAGCTGTGTCCGGGCACCATGCCCGGATTAAAATGGAAGGCGACGAAGTGTCGCTGGAAGACTTAAACAGCCTGAACGGTACCTATGTCAATAGCCAGAAAGTTTCCAAGACAGAGCTTTTTAATGATGACGTTGTTTTAATCGGCGTGCACACGCTGCATGTTTTTTCTGAAAAACACAGGGAAGTAGATAAGAAGAATTTTTCAGTGCGCGGTCGGTCGATGGATGAAACAATAGTTATCGCCCCGGATGATAAAAAGAAAATACTCACTGCCGCCGATAAAAACATTCCGGAACCGCTGGGTGGTTTTCTGGTCCTGGAAGGATCATCGGAGCAAAGGGAATATGAACTCAAAGAAAGAGTTTCGGCGATCGGGAAAGAAGATGGTTCCGCCATCAAGCTGAAAGGGTTTTTTGCTCCCAAACTGGCTGCTCTCGATTAACCGCCGCAAAGAGGGTTATTTTATCACCCCGTCCGGTGGTAGAGAGTTGAAAGTTAACGGCAAAGCAATAGACCGTCGTTACGATCTGAAAGACGGCGATATTGTGGAAGTGGGCAATATTAAGCTGCAGTTTTATCATCTTAAAGAGTGAAGAATTGATAATCATTTGTGGATATAAAAAACAATCAGGCGATAGGTGTTTTTGACTCGGGCATCGGCGGTCTGACCGTCGTGCGCGCCCTCATGGAGCGCCTGCCTTTCGAAAATATCATCTATTTTGGCGATACCGCACGGGTGCCTTACGGCATTAAGTCGGTGGAAACCATCAACCGCTATGCTGCACAAATCACTGACTTTCTTCTGCAAAAAGATGTAAAGCTGCTGGTTGTCGCGTGCAATACGATGGCGGCCGTGGCTTATCAGACCATTAAAGACTTGTCTCCGGTGCCGGTATTGGAAGTTATCGAAGCCAGCGCCCGCAATGCGGCAGCGGCAACATCAACAAAATCTATCGGTGTTATCGGCACACCGGCAACAATTAACAGCAATGCCTACGCCCGGGCTATTCATCTGCTGGATAAGGAAGCTAAAATCTATTCCCAGGCCTGCCCGCTTTTTGTTCCTGTGGTGGAAGAGGGCTGGCTCGATCACCCCGCAACCCGGCTGATTGCCCAGGAATATTTAAAACCGGTGCTGGCCGAACAAATTGACACGCTGGTTCTGGGGTGCACTCATTATCCGCTTTTAAAACCATTGCTGCAGGAAATTGCCGGACCGGAAATAAATCTTATCGACTCGGCGGAGGCAATGGCCGATGCCACCGGCGATTTGCTCAAAGAGCTTCAATTAGGCAATGCCAGCCGGCAGCCGCCGCAATATCTGTTTTGTGTCAGTGACGTGCCCTACCGCTTTCAGACCATCGGGGAACGCTTTTTGGGCCGGTCTTTAGGCCAGGTGGAGCTGGTCAGGCTGTAAAATAAAAACTCCCCTGCTAAAGATATTGAAATAACGGTTTTTCCATGACGTTAGTCCGGTTGGCGCTATGATCAAGTTTATATCCATATTTATGTTGACTGCTCTTTTATTTGCGTATGGCGATGCTGCGGCCTGTACCGTCTTTAATTGTGCCCGGGGCAATCAAGTTTTAGTCGGCAATAATGAAGACTGGCAGTATGCAACTGACGCTGAAATGTGGTTTGTCTCGCCGACAGGCAAAAACTATGGAAGATTGTTCTTTGGCTGGAAACAGTTATTGATCTTCCCGCAAGCGCAGGGAGGCATGAATGATCAGGGCTTGTTTCTTGACTGGGCTTTGTGTCCGAAATCAGTTTCTCCCGAGTTTTCCTTCCAGAAGAAAATTGCCACATTCAGTTTTTCAGATAAGCTTTTAGCGCAATGCGCGACAGTGGAAGAAGCTGTTGAATGGGTTAAGCGATATAATATTTTATTTATCCAATCTCATATCATGCTGGTGGACAGGAGCGGTAATTCAGCGGTTATTGAATGGGTTGACGGTGAAATTAAAATTTTGAGGAAAATAAATGACTGTCAGGTGATAACCAATTTTTGGTTGTCACGCCCGGACCTGGGTAATTATCCCTGCCCCAGATATAATTCAGTCACTGCAATGATCGAAAAGGAAAAAGAAGTTTCAGTGGAGTCATTTGCATCGATATTGAAAATGGCGGCACAATATGAGCGAACGGCTGACGGAAAAGAAACCGGGACAATATATTCCAATGTCTATGATTTAACCAATGGAGATGTGTATATTTATTACCGGCGGAATTTTGCCAATCCCCTAAAAGTAAATCTGGCTGAAGAACTTAAAAAAGGGAATCGCAGCATAAAACTAAAATTGCTGTTTAGAAAGCCATCTTGAATATTCTATATTACTGGCAGAAAAAACATTGGGCAAACCAGACAAAAATGATACATCAGGAAAAAATTTATTTTAGGTGAAAACACGGGAATAATAAATCTATGAAAATTCTTCTTGCCGGTTACAATCTGGATTACGATTTGATCAAAGAGCTCAAAGACAAAAGCAATGCAGCGCAGGATCTCACCCCGGAAACTATTTCCGCCGCCTACGCCCGCATCAGCCGCAGCCCCAAGCCGGTGGATGAACTGCGAGCACTGGCCCGCTCCGAAGTGGAAAAGGCGCGCAAGTCCAACCTCAACATTGTTTTTGACATGGGACACAGCTCGGTGGCGGAACATGCCGTCTTTAATATTGACGTTATCGGCGCCTCCCGGCTCCTAATCGAAGAAATTGAGAAATTCCGCTTATGTTCCTACACGGAAAAATCCCAGCGCTATGTTCTTTTTAATAAAGATTTTGTCATTCCGGAAGAAATAAAAAAAGCGGGCGAGGCCAAGCTGTTTGCGGCGACAATCGGCAGGCAAAATGATTATTATCGCGAACTGTACGTAAAATTGAGGCCTTATGTCTTTGCGGAAAATAAAGCATTGGCGGTAAATCCCGCTAACAACTCCCTGCTGGAGGGCTGGGCCAAGGAAGATGCCCGTTACACTATTGCTCTGGCCACGGAGACGCAATTAGGAATGACCATCAATGCCCGCAATCTGGAACTGATGCTGCGGCGGCTGGCGGCATTGCCGCTGGCCGAAGCACGGGAATACAGCGGCAAATTGTATGCGGCCACCAAAGACATTGCCCCATCGCTCATCCGCTATACGGAAGCAACAGATTACGACCGGCTCACGCGGGTTGGTTTGCAGCGGCAGGCCGCCGTCTTGGCGGGAAAATATCCGCCGGAGGCCGGGATTAAAAAAATCCTGCCGTGCAATTATCTTTTGTTACGCCGGAGGCCGATACAAGAGCCGCCGCCGCTCTGCTTTTTGCGTCATCCGGGCTGGCTTACGGGCAATGCCTCGCGTTTGCCGCCGGGCTTGATTCCTCTGAAAAGAAGGCACTTTTTAAAACAGCCTTTGAACACGGGAAAGCGCATGATGCCGCTCTGCGGGAGCTGGAAAATGTTGACCTGCAGTTTGAACTGATATTAAGCGCCAGTTGTTTTGCGCAATTAAAAAGACACCGGATGGCTACTATCATTTCCCAGGATTATGATCCCGGACTGGGAGTTACAATTCCCCCGGCGATTTGCGCCATCGGGCAGGAAAAGCAGTTTCGGGAAATCATGCGCCGGACACAAGATGCCTATGAGCAAATCAAGAAAAAAGCGCCGCTGGCCGCACCTTATGTTCTGACCAATGCACATCGTAAAAGAGTGCTGATGAAATTTAACGCCCGCGAGCTTTATCATCTGGCGCGACTGCGGGCAGATGGACACGCCCAATGGGACATTCGCCAGCTTTCCGAAGAAATGCTCAAAAAAGCAAAAAAAGTCATGCCGCTGACGCTGATGCTGGCTTGCGGCAAAGACAGTTTTGCTGCCCATTACCAAAAGACCTTCCCTCATAACTGACCATGTGAAGTAAAATGTGACGGCATGACGGATAAAAGACAGCTGTATATTCTTCTATTTGCCACTACCCTGAGCTCATTTTTAACACCATTTATGGGCTCCGGTGTAAATGTTGCCCTGCCGGTTATGGCCCGGGAGCTGTCCATGACTGCGCTTAACTTTAAGCTGGGTGGCGTCATCCTTTATTCTGGCGGCGGCGGTCACCCTTGTGCCCTTGGGAAGACTGGCTGATATTTATGGCCGGAAAAAGATTTTTCTCTATGGAGCCCTGGTTTTCACCGGGGCATCATTTCTCTGCACCTGGTCGGAAACATCAACCTTTCTTATTTTTGTCCGGGCAATTCAAGGAGTTGGTGGTGCCATGATCTTCAGCACCGGCACCGCCATGCTGATTTCCGCTTATTCACCCCGGGAGAGGGGCAAAATACTGGGGATCAACATAGCCGCCGTTTATATCGGATTGACAATTGGGCCTTTTATCGGCGGCGTGCTGACTGAGCACCTGGGCTGGAGATATATTTTTCTTTTTACGTCTTTGCTGGGAATTGTGGTGATCCTGCTCATTGCTTTCATGGTCAAAGAAGAATGGAAAGGGGCTGAAGAGGAAGGCTTTGATTTTCGCGGGTCCCTGCTTTACGGCCTGGCGCTTTTGGCGATCATGTATGGTTTTTCCCTGCTGCCGGAGTTACGGGCGGCAGGCATTATCGGCCTGGGCTTGATTTGTTTTGTTTTCTTTATCCGGCGGCAAATGAGCGCCCCTTATCCTTTGTTGAATATTCGCCTTTTCCTGGACAATAAAGTTTTTGCCTTTTCCAATCTGGCGGCTTTGATCAACTATTGTGCCACTTTTGCAGTGACTTTTCTCCTGAGTCTTTATTTGCAGCATGTCAGAGCGCTGACTCCGTCGCAGGCCGGCATAATATTGATTGCCGAACCGGCCGTGCAGGCGTTGTTTTCACCTTTGGCCGGCCGGCTCTCGGACCGCTTTGAACCGCGGATAATTGCGTCGCTGGGCATGGCTCTAAATGTACTGGGTCTGATTCCGTTGATTTTTATTCGGTTCGATACCGGCATCCATTACATTGTACTGTGCCTGATTGTGCTTGGTGTCGGTTTTGCACTTTTTTCTTCACCGAATGTCAATGCCACTATGAGCGCGGTGGAAAATAAATATTACGGAATAGCGTCGGCAACACTCTCGACAATGCGGCTGGTCGGCCAGATGTTCAGCATGGGCATTACTATGCTGGTTTTCGCTCTTATTTTAGGCGACCTTCCGCTGGCCCGGGCCGGCAATCCTCTTCTTCTGCAAAGCATGCAGCTTATATTTTTCATCCTCGTTCTTCTTTGCTGTGCGGGAATTGTTGCTTCACTGGCACGCGGGAAGGTTCATCAATGAAGATTACGATCATCTGCTTTCTGGTCGGTCTTGCCGTGGAGACATCGTTAAAGGGAGGTTGGAGTTATGATAATTTTAAAACAAAGGATTTTCAATGAAATAACTTCAGCCGGTGCGGCTGTTGTCATTTTATTCGTTCTGATATTCTTTTCTTCATCTGTCCATGCCGTGGAAAATACCGATCGTTTAGCTTCGTGTGCAAAAATTGACAATGATGCGGCGCGTCTGCAGTGCTTCGATACATTGACGGGCCGGAAAAAATCTATTCCGGAAGCATCGCCCGCGATAACTACGACCGGGCTTATTGATGCGGCAGCCCTTCCGGACGCGAAGAGGCTTTCCATTCTGACTCAACAGTGGGATCTGGATAAAGCCCATCGCAAGCGTACATTTTTATTGCGTTCCTATCGGCCCAATTATTTTTTACCGGTTGCTTATAATTCATCACCCAACGATGGTGAGCAGCTGGATGTCGGTTCGGCCGCCAAGGCTCAGAATAACGAAGCAAAATTCCAATTAAGTTTTAAATTAAAAGCCTGGGAAGACATATTCGATAAAGACATTGATCTCTGGATTGCCTATACGCAACTCTCTTTCTGGCAGCTTTACAACTCGGCTTTTTCCTCGCCGTTTCGGGATACCAATTACGAACCGGAATTGCTGATTAATTTTCGCACCAATTACGAATTGCTGGGCTTTCATGGCCGTTTTATTAATATTGGAGTCAATCATCAATCCAATGGTCGTTCGCAGCCTCTATCCCGCAGCTGGAACCGGATTGTAGCCAATGTTGGATGGGAAAAGAACAATTTCACTCTGCTTTGGAAAATCTGGTACAAGATACCGGAAGATGAGGATAAAGACGACAATCCCGACATCACCAAATACATGGGATATGGTGAATTGTGGGGAACATACTATTGGAATAAACACAAATTTGCCCTGATGTTCAGAAATAATTTACGAACCGGCAATAATGTTGGAGCGGTCCAGCTGGACTGGAGCTTTCCCCTGCCGCTATTCAAAGGCGACTGGTTCAAGGGCTATATCCAGTATTTCAACGGCTATGGAGAAAGCCTGTTGGATTATTATCAAAGCATCAACCGGATCAGCGCCGGCATTATGCTGACAGACTGGTAAGAATAGTATGAGTGCATAAGCAGCTGGAGGCTTCTTCCGGACTCTTGCTTTTTCGATCTTATTTTATAAAATTATAATAGATGGAAGGGCTGCGAATTTAAAATCAAAAAAAAGCTTGCTGTTTTGCTTCACCTTGCTCGCAGGAGCTTGCGTTGGGGAATCAGGCGATGTGCACCATGCCCCGGAGGATATGGCACACACCGCCTGATGCGATAGAAAACTTTGCCGTCGCGGCGGGAGAATCACTCCTCCCAGATCACCTGCTTGCCGCTTGCGGCCCAGGCGTCGTATTGCTTCGTGTACAGTTCCTCTATTTGCGTGCGACGGATCTTCATCGTCGGGGTGAGCATGCTGTTGTCCACGGACCATTCGTTCTTGGTTACAACAATGAAATCGAGCCGTTCGAACTCGGCGACCTTGGCGTTGATTTCCTTGAGCAGCGCCTGCAGCGCCGCTGTTGCCTCGGCGCGCACGGCCGGATCGCTCTGCCGGTTGCGCAGCCCCTCGGCCAGCATCACCACCGCCACGGGCTGCGGGAAGCCCAGGCCCAGCACCAGCGCCAGCTCGACGTAGGGATTGGAGTTGAGCAGGTTCTCCAGCGGCACCGGGTGCACGTATTTTCCCTTGGAGGTCTTGAACAGCTCCTTGATGCGGCCGGTGATCTTGAGGCGTCCCATTTCATCAAGCGAGCCTTTGTCGCCGGTACGCAGCCATCCGTCCGGGGTGATGGTCTCGGCCGTAACCTCGGGCATCTTGTGATACCCCTTCATGGTGCCGCCGCCGCGCACCATTATCTCGTCGTTTTCGCCGATCTTGCACTCCACCCCCGGCCATGTGTTGCCCACGTAGCCGACCCGGCACTTGCCCGGCATAGAGGCGTGGGAGAAGGAGAAGTTCTCGGTCATGCCATACCCCTCCAGGAGCTCAAGCCCCAGGTCGCGGTACCACTGCAGGAGGTCAGGCGGCAGGGGCGCCGATCCGCTGATGGCATAGCGCACAGAGTCGAGACCCAGCCCCTTGAGGACTTTCTTGCGCACGAGGCCGCTCAGGACAGGAATCTTCATCAATAGGTTGAACTTCTTGGGCGGCATTTTACTGTACACGCCGGCCTGGAATTTGAGCCACAGACGCGGAACGGACACGAAGAGCGTGGGCCGGGCGCGGTTCAGGTCTTGCACGAAAGTTTCCAGCGTCTCGGCGAAATAAACCCTGCAGCCAACAGCCAGCATCAGATTTAACACCATGGTCTCGAAAGAGTGGGCCAGGGGCAGGTAGGATATGTAGCGGTCCTCATGAGTTAATTTGAAGACGGCCAGCTCGCCGGTGGACGCGGCAGCCATGTTCTTGAAGGTGTTTTCCACCCCCTTGGGGCGGCCGGTGCTGCCCGAGGTGTAGAAGATAATCGAGATGTCGTCCGGGTCGCGCACGGGACTGCCCTCGATGGGAGGGGTTTCCGCCACGATCGCGGACCAGGTCGGGTAGTCGTTGGGAGGGCTCAGCGGGTAGGAGACCAGCGGCATCCCCTGGGGTACGCCCTTCTTGAGCCGGTCCCAGATGTCGAGCTTGCCTACGAAGAGGAGTCTTGAGTCGCTGTGCGTGAGGATGTAGTTCACCGTGTCCGGATCCAGGGTCGGGTAGATGGGACAGGAAACGTGTCCGGCCATCCAGATGGCCAGGCTGCTCATGATAAACTCTGCGCAGTTCTTCGACAGGATAGCGATGGAACTGCCCGCCGGGAAATTTTTTGCTTTGAGGTAGGCCGCCATGCGGCGGGACTCGTCCACCGTCTCTTTCCATGTATATTCTCTGACCTTCCCGTTGCCCAGCGGCTGGATCATGAACACGGCGTCCGGCCGCTCCTTTTCCTGATGGTAGAGCCGCTCAAGCGGCAGGTACTTCAAGTCAATAGTCATACTTTCCTCCTCCCGTGCGTTTTTTTAGGCGAACAAAATAAGACATTTCCACTGATAGCACGGATTATAGGGTTGATGATTTTGCCTGTCAAGGGATAATATTTCAGGGATAACGGATTGAAGTCCGGCATTTTCTTCAAGGTTGGCGTTTTACTGATTAGGAAGGAATAAATGCGCAGCCGCGATTCTTATATGAGGCACCTCTTCTAGATTAGTAGAGCGGTGCTGCCGCATAAAGCTAAACAATTTGTATAAGCAGGTTTCGCGTTTAACGGCAAAACCCGCCTATACAAAATTTGTATCCCTAACCTTTGGAACCGAGGCGCAAGCCGCCGTGGATGAAATAGACGTCACCGGCCAGGGCTTCATTGCGGTAGAGTTCACCGACCAGGGACGCCACTTCCGAAGGTTCGATGAGCCGGCCAATGGGAACGTCGGATACTATCTTTTCCAGGGCCTTTTGATCCATGCCTTTAACCATGGCCGTTCCGACATAACCCGGAGCCACGGCCACGCAGCGGATTTTGCCCGCCATGCCGCGCCGGAAGAATTCTGCGGTAATGACTTTGGGCATAACCGACATCGCCGCCTTGGTGGAGGAATAGTTGATCTGGCCTGCCGTTCCGAGAGATCCTGTGGAGGAGATAAGGCAGATGAGGCCGGTACAATTGTTGTTGATCATCCTCTCCGCGCAATCCCGGACTGTCAGAAATACGCCGGTCAGGTTAATATCAATGACGGACTTGAACTGTTCCAGGGGCATTTTTCTGGCAACTTTCCCTGTTTCCTTGTCCGGGGAAAGCATCATGCCGTCTTTAATAATCCCGGCAAAAGGCGCTACCAGGTTGATTTTACCGAAGCGGTCAATGGCGGCATCGGCCAATTTTGCCGTATCTTCTTCAGCGGTGACATTGCAGACAACGGAGAGAACTTCTCCGCCCATGGCTTTCAATTCCGCTTCGGCGCCTTCCAGAAACTTCGGCAAAATATCGGCAATGACCACTTTGCCGCCATTTTTCACCCAGTACTTGGCCATTTCCAGACCAATACCGCCGCCACCGCCGGTGATAACCGCCACCGCATCTTTAATTTCCAGCATATTGCCCGTTCCTCCTTTTTCTATTTATTCCAATCATTGCTTTAATCCCGGAAAACTGCTCCCGTGGACGCGGAAGTGACCATTTTGGCATAACGCGCCAAATAGCCGCTGGTGATTGCCGGCTGAAAAGGCTTCCAGGACTTGCGGCGCTTTTCCAGTTCCTTGTCACTTATCTGCAGATTAAGAGTTTTGGCCGGAATATTGATGGCAATTATGTCGCCCTCCTGCACTAAGGCAATCGGTCCGCCTTCAGCCGCTTCCGGGGAAATATGGCCGATGGCCGCACCCTGTGTGCCGCCGCTGAAACGGCCGTCCGTCAAGAGAGCGACAGTTTTGTCCAGACCCATGCCGACAATGGCTGATGTCGGTCCGAGCATTTCCCTCATTCCCGGGCCGCCCTTCGGCCCTTCATAGCGGATGACAACCACATCGCCCCCTTTGATCTTGCCCCCTAAAATAGCGGCGATCGCCAGGTCTTCGGAATCGAAGACCCGCGCTTTTCCTTCGTTAATCTGCATGGCGGGCGCCACGGCGGACTGTTTGACGACCGCTCCGTCCGGCGCCAGATTCCCGCGCAAAATGGCGATGCCGCCCTGCGGTGAATAAGGATTGCTCAACGGCCGGATAACATTGTCATCCAAAACACGGGCATTTTTTAAATTGGCTTCGACGGTTTTACCGGTTACCGTCAGCGCTTTTTTATTGATAACACCCAGAGCGCTGATTACCTTCATGACGGCCTGAATGCCGCCGGCGGTATCCAGATCCTCAATATGATGAGGTCCCGCCGGACTTAATTTGCAGAGGTTCGGCGTTTTCTCGCTGATTTTGTTGAAGAGATTCAAATCCAGCTTTATGCCTGCTTCATGGGCGATGGCCGGAATATGCAAAACGGTGTTGGTTGAACAGCCCAGCGCCATATCGACGGCAATGGCATTTTGGAAAGCGGCCAGGGTGGCGATATCCGCGCGGCGGATATTCTTCCGGTAGAGCTCCATTATTTTCATGCCGGCATATTTGGCTAAGCGGTGGCGGGCAGCCTGAACCGCCGGAACCGTTCCGTTGCCGGGAAGTCCGAGTCCCAGGGCTTCGGTGACACAATTCATGGAGTTGGCCGTGTACATGCCCGAACAGGAACCGCAACCGGGGCAGGCGCAATCTTCCAGTTGCTTCAATTCGCTTTGCTTCATGCGCCTGGATTTTACCGCTCCGACGCCTTCAAAAACACTGATCAGATCCACCGCCTTGCCGGCTAGTTTTCCGGCGAGCATCGGGCCGCCGCTGATAAAAATTGCCGGAATATTCAAGCGCAGCGCAGCCATGAGCATGCCGGGGATGATTTTGTCACAGTTGGGAATGAAAACCAGAGCGTCGAAAGGATGCGCCATGGCCATGATTTCAATGGAGTCCGCAATCAATTCACGGCTCGCCAGTGAATATTTCATGCCGGCATGGCCCATGGCGATGCCGTCACAAACGCCGATAACCGGAAATTCCACCGGGGTGCCGCCGGACATACGAATTCCGGCTTTTACATCCTGGGTGATTAAATCCAGGTGGATGTGCCCGGGGATTATTTCATTGGCGGAATTGACCACGCCGATCAACGGCCGGGCAATTTCTTCATCGGTATAACCCATGGCTTTAAAGAGCGAACGATGCGGCGCCCTTTCCAGCCCCTTCTTCATGAGATCACTTCTCATAATATTTCTCCCTGAATTATTTCTTTCTTTTTTCCGGTCTCAGCGCGCGCACGGCGGCCCCTGCCTGCCAGAATTCAGATTCCCGCATTTCTTTGAGCTCGGCATCCAGCTTGACTTTATAGTCCGGGGCGCTGTTGGCCTTGAGGACAATGGCCGTTTCTTTGCCGGTGGCGACAGCGCTGTAGAGTTCGGCAAATACCGGCTCCACGGCCTTGCGGAATTTATGCCGCCAGTCCAGCGCGCCTCTTTGAGCTGTAGCTGAACAATTGGCGTACATCCAATCCATGCCGTTTTCACCCACCAGACGGATGAGGCTTTGCGTCAGCTCTTCCACTGTTTCGTTGAAAGCCTCGCTGGGAGTGTGGCCATGCTTGCGCAATTCATTGTATTGGGCCTCCATCATGCCGGCCAGAGCACCCATTAAAACTCCGCGCTCGCCGGTCAAATCGCTGTATACTTCCATCTGGAAAGTAGTCGGGAAAAGGAATCCGGAACCAATGGCAATACCCAGGGCAAGCGTCCTTTCCATGGCCCGGCCGGTGGCATCCTGATGCACGGCAATACTGCTGTTTATGCCGCTGCCATCAAGAAAATTCCGTCTTACGCTGGTGCCCGAACCTTTAGGGGCAACCATAATCACATCCACAAAATCAGGCGGGATGACCCCGGTCTGCTCTTTATAAACAATGGAGAAGCCATGAGAAAAATAAAGGGCGTCGCCTTTTTTCAGATTTGCCTTAACCTTGGGCCAGAGCAGCATTTGAGCGGCATCGGATACCAGATATTGAATAATCGTGCCGCGCTTTACCGCTTCTTCGATCGGGAAAAGTGTTTTTCCGGGAACCCAGCCGTCGGCGATGGCTTTATCCCAGTAAGATTTATCTTCCGCGGCCTGGCCGATGATGACATTTACACCATTATCCTTCATGTTAAAGGCCTGTGCCGGGCCCTGAACACCATAACCAATTATCGCAATAACTTCATTTTTCAAAACGTCCTGAGCTTTTTTTATGGAAAACTCATCTGCTGTGATAACATCTTCCAAAGTACCGCCAAAATTTATTTTTGCCATACAACCCCCTTAATTTAATGAATAAAATTTATTAGTCGTGGTTACGATAACATTAGTTGTCCAGTTCCAATGCTACAATACCTGTTCTGGTTATATCCGCGATGCCCAATGGTTCGAGCCGGACCAGAGCAAAATCAATTTGCGCTTTATCGCCGGTTATTTCCAGAATTAAATAAGTGTCAGCGGACACTATTACTTTCCATTTATATGTGTCAATGGCTTTTTCTATTTTTGCCCTGGTCTCTGCCTTCAAGGCCAGTTTGACCAGAACCAGTTCGCGGTGAATGGACTCTACATTGGTTAAATCATCCACCCCGATGACATCGACGATTCTGCGCAGCTGATTTTCAATCCGCGTGATGGTAGCCTGATTGCCGATGGACGTCATAACGATTTTGGATATTTCATAGGAAGTAGTGGTGTTAACGGACAGACTTTCGATGTTATATCCTTTTCCTCCCAGCGCTCCGGCGATTCTGGCCAGCACATCCGGCTTATTATGGACCAGGATTGAAATTATGTGCTCTTTCTTTTCCATCTTTCTTTTACCCTTTCTCTGTTTATAGTTGCAAATATTATGTTTAATTAATCATTTCCCTCGTGCCCAACTTCATATCACTGATGGATGAACCCGGTCCGACCATGGGATAAACGCATTCCTCCCGCGAAATCCGGAAATCCATCAATACCGGTTTATTCAGGGAAAGCCCTGGCGTAATACTGGTTCTACCTCTTCCGGCTTTGTGGCGCGCAACCCGACGATGCCAAAAGCCTCCGCCAGTTTTACAAAATCAGGAGCGTAGGTCATATCGGTGTGGGAATAACGTTTTTCATAGAATAATTCCTGCCATTGACGCACCATGCCCAGATAATTGTTGTTGAGCAGCACGATCTTTACATTGATGTTATATTGCGCAGCTGTGGCCAATTCCTGGATATTCATCTGAATGCTGCCGTCACCGGCAATATCCACCACCTGTTTGTCGGGGAATGCACACTTCACGCCGATGGCCGCCGGAAGACCGTAGCCCATTGTACCCAATCCGCCGGAGCTGATAAATGTATTAGGCTGGTCAAAGGGGAAAAACTGGGCAGTCCACATCTGATTCTGGCCGACTTCAGTGGTAATGATGGCATTGCCCTGCGTTAATTTATGGAGCGTTTCAATCACATACTGCGGTTTAATAACTTTGCCGTTTTGGCAATAGGTTAAGGGCACCTGCTGCCTCCATCCGGCAATCTGTTCCAGCCATTCCTTGCGGCAGGCTGCCTGCGGCGAATAATTATGTTCAGCCAGGAATTTGATCATATCCTGCAGGGATGGTTTTGGTTGCGCCGATGATCGGCAGGTCGACAACTACATTTTTGTTAATGGAGGAAGGATCAATGTCAATTTGCACAATTTTGGCGTTAGCGGCGAAAGTCTCGATGGTGCCGGTGACCCGGTCGTCAAAACGCACGCCCACGGCAATTAATAAATCGCAGTGGCTGACCGCCATATTGGCGTAATAAGTTCCATGCATGCCCAACATGCCCAGCCAGAGGGGATCTGTTCCGGGAAAGGAACCGATGCCCCATTAAAGTTCCTGTTACCGGGATTGAATATTTTCTGGCCAGTGCCGTGAGCTCGGACGAGGCTTTTCCCAGAATAACGCCGCCGCCGGTCATGATTAACGGCCTTTTAGCATGCGAAAGCATCTCATAAACCTGAGCCATTTTTTTGGGAGCCGGTTTATGGATAGCCTCATGATTTCTAATCTGGATGTTTTCGGGCGCGAAATCAATTTCCGCAGCCATTACATTTTTCGGTAAATCGACCAATACAGGTCCGGGCCGGCCTGTGCGGGCAATATGAAAGGCTTCTTTGATGGTTGGGGCCAATTCTTCTATGCTCCGGACAAGGAAATTGTGTTTGGTGCAGGGGCGGGTGATTCCGGTGATGTCACATTCCTGAAAAGCGTCGTTGCCGATTAAGTGTTGTGGGAACCTGCCCGGTAAAAACGACCAGCGGTATGGAATCCATGTTGGCCGTGGCGATGCCGGTAACGGTATTTGTCGCACCGGGACCGGAAGTAACCAGACACACGCCGACTTTTCCTGTGGCCCGGGCATACCCGTCGGCGGCATGAACCGCGCCCTGTTCATGACGCACTAAAATATGTTTTAATTTGCCTTTATAGAGTTGATCATAAATATCAAGGACGGTGCCGCCCGGATATCCGAAAATAATATCTACCTCTTCCAGTTCCAGCATTTTCAGCAGAATTTGTGAACCTTTCAACTTCATTTTTTGCTACCTCCTGATGTACAAGTCTTTCTTCAGTAAAATAAAAAAGCCGCTTATCTTCTTTCAGAAAAGCGGCTTTGTATCGAAAACAACAAAGCCGCGGATTTTTAGGGGCCCGCGGCTTGTATCTTTATTTTATTTCTTAAAGATACTTGAGCGGCAGACCCCTGAGTACTACTACGAGTACCCTTACGCTGGTAATCAGGCTCTTGCCGCCGACTAAATCTTTAAGATACATTTTATATCCCTTTATTATTAAACTTGCTTTTTCCTTAACGGAAAACAAACTGTTTGTCAAGACACTTTATGAATATTGTTTGGCCTGTTAAAACTCATAGCGGCTCTCCGCAGCCGTGATTCTCTGGCGGGACAAATTTCCTACCGGAACAACTCCTCTTTTTCTTCGGTTATATCGTCAGTTTTTTCGCCTGGTTGCGCACTTTCCAGAAAGCATTCGTAAATAGTTCCCTTGTCCGTTCCTTTAACCCGTGCGCCGGTTTTCTGGTCAACCTTAACAAACGCAATTCCTTCCGGGATGGGAAATGTTTCGACCGGAGTATTTGATAAAAATTTTTCCATGAAATAAAGCCAGATGGGCGCTGCCGCCCTCCCGCCTACTTCCTGATTCCCTAAAGAAACCTCCTGGTCAAAGCCGACCCAGACCCCGGTTATTACGGAAGGAGTAAAGCCGATAAACCAGGCATCGCGGACGTCATTTGTCGTTCCGGTTTTCCCGGCAATCGGGCGCCCGATACTTTTAACTCTTCTGCCGGTGCCGCTTTCCACAACGTCCTGCATGACATAGGTTGTCATAAAAGCTATACGGGGATCAATAACCTGCTCGGATTGAATTTTAGCTTCTTCAAAAACATTGCCGGTGCGGTCGACAATTTTCTTGATGAAATACGGCGTAACTTTTTTGCCCCCGTTGGCCAACACCCCGTAAGCGCGCACCAGTTCCTGCAGCGTTACGCCGGAGGTTCCCAGGGCCAGGGATAAGTTTCTGCTGATGGGAGAGGTTATTCCCATGTTCAGGGCATAGGAAGCCGCGTAATCGACGCCGATGTCCTGCAAAATTTTGATTGTTATGATATTGCGTGATTGCACCAGGCCTGTTCTCATTGTAACCGGTCCGAGGAATTTCTCGTCAAAATTTTTCGGTTTCCACAGGCCGTCCGGTCTGGATACATCCGGAAAAACAATGGGAGAATCTACAAAACGTGTTGTGGGATTCATGCCTTTATCAAAGGCGGCCGTATATATTATCGGCTTGAACGCCGATCCCGGCTGCCGGCGGGATTGAGTTGCGCGGTTAAACTCGCTCTTGCTGAAATTGCGGCCACCCACCATTGCCCGAATCGCGCCCGTCTTTGCATCCATGCAATAAAGTGCGCCCTGGGCGAGCCCTGCTGAATGTTTTCCCCGGGCTTCCAATTCCGTCAAACCTCTTTCTACTGCATCGCGGGCTTCTTTTTGAGCGGATAAATTCAGGGTTGTATAAATAGACAGGCCTTCTTTGTAAAGAACATCGGCGCCATATTTTTCCTGCACGTAGCGGCGGACATGCTCCACAAAGTAAGCAGCGACTTTGTCTTTCGGTTTCATCGGGCGCAGATGCAAGGGAGTTGCGATTGCCTGCTTCATTTCGGCTTCGTGAAATGAAGCCCTCTTCCATCATGCGCGTCAGAACGTAAATCTGTCTTTGTTTGGCTTTTTCATAGTGAAGAAACGGAGAATATGTAGTCGGCGCCTTGGGCAGGCCTGCCAGCAGCGCTGCTTCCGGCAAAGTCAAAGCCGAGGCGTTTTTCCCGAAATAACCAAGCGCTGCTGATTCCACGCCATACGTACCATGTCCCAGATAAATCTGATTCAAATACAGATTCAGAATCTCGTCTTTAGTCAGGTATTTATCGATCTTATAAGCGAGAATAGCTTCTTTAATTTTGCGCATATATTTTTTTTCGGGCGATAGATACATCATTTTGGCGACTTGCTGCGTTATGGTGCTGGCGCCCTGGACAATATGCCCTGCTTCGACATTCTTGAACAAAGCACGGAAAATGCTTTGCATGTCTAATCCCGTGTGCTGATAGAAACGGGAGTCTTCGGCGGCAATAAAGGCCGAGGGAATGATCTTGGGTAAATCAGCAAGCTTAACAATTTTTCTGTCTTCCAGAAAAAATTCATCGATTAATTCGTTGTTGTCATCGTAAACGCGCGAGGAAATGCTGGGGCGGTAATCCTTCAGGGCGTCAATTCCGGGCAAATCCATGGTCAGGATATAATAAGCGGCGGCTCCGGCCAAGACCACGCAGAAGGCCAGCAAAGGTAACCCAAGAGCCAGAAAAAGATGCCTGGAAGACTTCCTGTTTATTGCGCGTGCTCTTTTTTCTTTCCGGCGTAAAGGCATTATTTTATCCATTATCCTTCGTTATTGACGGTGGTAACTTTTTGCTTTTCCACAAACTTTGCGACAAATATACTCACTTCGTATAAAAACATCAAAGGCATCGCCATTAATACCTGGCTCAACGCGTCGGGAGAAGGAGTCAAAATTGCGGCAATAACAAAAATTACCAAAATAGCGTAACGTCTTTGTTTGGACAACATTTGCGCATTTACTATCCCCAGCTTCGCCAGAAAAAACATAAAGACGGGCAATTCAAACGATAAGCCAAAACCCAGTAAAAAGGTTACAAAGAGCGAAAGATAATCACTAAAGGAAATCATTGCCTGCAGATATTTGTTGTTAAAGCTGACGAAAAATTCAAACGCCGGCGGCAGGGCAATAAAATAACCGAAGAGGATGCCGCTGACAAAAAGCAGGGTTGATGATATCACAAAGGGAACGACATATTTTTTTTCCTTCTCCAGCAGACCGGGTGCAATAAACTTCCATATTTGGTAGAGAATGAACGGGCTCGTGATAATCAGGGAGGCAAAAAAGGCCAATTTCATGTAGACAAAAAATGCTTCGGTCAGGCCCGTGTAGATCAGATAACTGTTTTTAGGCAATACGGCGGTTAAAGGCCGGGTGATAATATCGAAAATCCATTCCTTAAAATAGTAGCAGGCAAAAAAACCGATACCCACGGCTATCAGAGCACGGCTAAGCCTTTTGCGCAATTCCGCTAAATGGTCCGTCAGGGACATTTTTTCGTTTTCAATGTCTTCGGTATCTTCCATAACTAGCCTGTTTTAATTAACGCTTAGGATAGCGGACAGATATTTTTCTGAGGTTATGATTTCTTAGTAATCTCATCTGATGCAACTGGTTTAGGTTCTTCATTTTCCGGTTTTTTTAATAAAAGCGAATCTTTTAAACCATCGTCTTTCGGTTTTTCGTCGTCTCTGCATAGTTTGTTTGAGGTCGTCGCTAATTCCGTCGGTTGCCTTGCGGAATTCACTTAATCCCTTGCCTAAAGTCTTGGCCAGATCGGGCAATTTTTTCGGACCGACAATAAGCAGGGCAATGATGGCAATAATGATTAACTCCTGGAACCCAATCCCAAACATACAATATCGACTCCTAAAAAATTTTAATAATTACCATATATTCCGACAGCTGTTTTTGTCAACAGTTTTTAGGCACACGCAAAATTCGGCTGAAGGGGGGAATTTTCAACAGATTTATCAACAGAATCCTCACCCTTCTTCCCGGATTCAGGGAAAAAGGGTGAGGGGCAAGTATTTTTTATGAAACGAAGCTCTCTTCGGCGATCTCCATGATGGACAGGTCGTCACTCTTGATGGCCTTGACAACAGCGTCAATCTCCGGAAGAATATGCTTGATAAAGTACTTGGCCGCCGTGACCTTTCCGGCGTAGAAGGCCGCATCCTTGTCGGATTTGACCAATTGCGCCAGTTTTAATGGATCATTGCAGAGGGCATCCAGTTTTTCTTTGGCCACACCGGCCTCCCAGAGGAGCAGCCAGGCCAAAATGACCTTTCCCATCATCATCAGGAAGGGATAGGCGTTGCCCACCGGCACCATGAATTTGCCGCTCTTGCCGCAGGAAACGAAGTACATGGCCAGATCGGCCAAAACGTTGACGCCGGTTTGGACATCTGCCGCCATATCTTTCAGGGTCCGGATGGTCTTTGTATCTGGGCCACGGTCGCTCCCATTTCACCGAGGAGATTCATGAAGTACAGCGCCCTTTTTCATGCCCAGCTTGCGGCCGACGAGGTCGAGAGCCTGAATGCCGTTGGTGCCTTCATAAATGGAAGCAATCTTTTCATCGCGCATGAACTGCTCGACGGGATATTCGGCGCAAAAGCCGTAGCCGCCATAGACCTGCATGGCCGTCTCGGTTACCCGGAAGCCGATGTCCGAGCAGTAGGCCTTGCAGATGGGCGTAAGTATTTCCAGGATGCCATGACACTTTTCCTTCTCGGCATCATCGGTCGCTGTGTGCTGCCATATCGACGCAATAGGCGGTATAGTACATCAGGGCGCGCATGCCTTCGACCTGGGCCTTCATCCACAAAAGCATTCGGCGGACGTCAGGGTGATGGATGATCGGCACCGCGGGGCGTTCCGGATTCTTCATCTCCAGGAGAGAGGAGCCCTGCAGCCGTTCCTTGGCATACTGAACGGCATGCATGTAGGCGATGGAACCGCTGGCCAGTCCCTGGAGGCCGACGCCGATCCGAGCTTCGTTCATCATCAGGAACATGACCTTCATGCCCTGGCGTTCTTCGCCCAGGAGTTCGGCGTAGCACTCGTTGTTGTCGCCGAAATTGATCAGGCAGGTGGAACTGCCGTGCAGGCCCATCTTATCTTCGATGCTTGCCGATCGTTAAATCATTTCTCCTTCCGAGGGTTCCGTCTTCATTGACGAGATATTTGGGAACGAGGAAAATGGATATGCCCCCGGTGCCTGCCGGGTCGCCTTCGATGCGGGCCAGAACCGGATGAATGATATTGGAGACCAGATCATGGTCACCGGAAGTGATGAACAGCTTCGTACCCTGGATTTTGAAAGTACCGTCCGGCTGCCGGATGGCCTTCGTCTTGAGGGCGCCGACGTCCGACCCGGCGGATGGCTCCGTCAGGCACATTGTGCCGCCCCACTCTCCGGTATTCATCTTTTCCATATATTTTTTCTGTTGCGCTGCGGAGCCAAATTCCTCGATGAGGAGGGACGCTCCTTCCGTGAGTCCGGGAAAGGCAAGAAGGCCGAAATTGTGCAAAAACCAGTCTTTGGCGGCGGTTGAAATAATGAGGGGGAGCCCCTGTCCGCCGACTTCCGGCGATTTGCTCATACCCATCCAGCCGCCTTCGCAGTAGAGCTTATATGGCCGGTGGAAGACCTGCGGGACATAGACCTGTCCGTTTTCCAGGCGGCATCCTTCCTTGTCCGATGGCGCCAGGGTGGGCAATATCTCTTCCTGGGCGAATTTCTGGGCCTCGGTGAGAATCATGTTGAACATTTCTACGGAAAAATCGGCATATTTTGCTGCCTTGCAGATCTGAGCAACATCCAGGAGCTCATAAAGAATAAATTTCTGATCCCTTTCATCCAAAATCAAACTTGCCATCTGAACTTCCTCCTTATTTCTATTTTTTATCCAGGAGATATGCCCGACATCGGCGTCCTGGTTTATGGAGACATTGCTTTTAGACAGAGGGAATATAGGGAAGTGCCGTTTGTAAGTCAATTTATATTTTCCATTTATGCCTGAAATATCGACATATTGCACAAAATTTGCATTGATCGTTGATCAGTTTATTGACGCTGAATAAATTGCTGAATCATATTTTGATCTTTAGAGGCATTTGTGATAAATCATCAGCAGTTTTGTGAAGAAAAATAATACGATGAGGTTGTCTTGTGTCCAGGAAAACAGGCATCGTCAAGGATAATCGATATTTGCGACATTCTGCCGGATTTGCCCATCCGGAAAGCCCCGAGCGGCTTACGGCAATTTATGAAATGCTCGATAATCCGGCCATATCCTGGAAATTTACAGAAATAGAGCCGCGGGAAGCAACATATCAAGAGCTTACGGCGGTTCATAGCCCCTCTTATGTTGATTTAATTGCGAGCACGGCCGGCCAGGACTGCGTCTTTCTTGATCCGGATACGGCCACCAGTCCGGCAACATATGAGGTCGCCAAACTGGCGGCAGGCGGCGTCTGCAACGCTATTAATGATGTTATTACCGGCGATGTGAATAATGCCTTTGCCTTTATCCGCCCGCCCGGCCATCACGCCGAACATGATTCCGCAGCCGGCTTCTGCATTTTTAATAATGTTGCCATCGGGGCGATGCATGCTCTTTTGAAGCATAAAATGGAGAGGGTTCTTGTTGTGGATTGGGATTTGCACCACGGCAACGGTACGCAGCACATCTTTTATAATGACCCGCGCGTCTTGTACTTTTCCACTCACCAGTATCCTTATTACCCGGGAACCGGCGGTATGGAAGAAATCGGACGCGGTCCGGGTGTAGGTTTTACGGTTAACGTTCCGCTGTCCGGCGGGGCCGGGGATGCTGATTTTATAAAAATATTCCGCAGAATACTGGAGCCGGTAGCGCTGGAATTTCAGCCGCAATTAGTGCTGCTGTCCGCCGGCTTTGACATCTACTACCAGGACCCGCTGGGCGGCATGCGCGTGACGCCGCATGGCTTTGCGGCACTGACTCGCATTTTGCTGAATATCGCTGATGATTGCTGCCAGGGGCGGTTGGTGGGCGTGCTGGAAGGCGGCTATCATCTTCAGGGATTGACAAAATCAGCCAAAGCTGTTTTGGAAGAGATGCGCGACGAAACTCATTGTTCGGAAGATCAGTTTTTGTCTTGGGAGCAGAGGGCCTCTGATGAAACAAATTTCATGATCAGTCGCGTGGCCAGAACTATCGCCCCGTATTGGAAGCTCGGGTAAGTAAGGAGAAGCACTGATGATCACTAAAGAGGAAGTTGAATATGTAGCGCACCTGGCGCGGCTCGAGATTGACGATGCGCAGAAGGACAAATTTACCTCGCAACTAAACGATATCCTGCTTTACATTGATAAACTCAATGAGCTGGATACTTCAGGTGTGGAGCCGATGAGTCATGCGATGGCCGTAACTAATGCGTTTCGCGAAGACAGGATTGTAGATTCCCTCGGTACGGAAAAATCATTGGCCAACGCCCCGGATGCCCGGGGAGAATTTTTCCGCGTGCCGAAGGTAATTGAATAAGTTGGGGCGGTTCGCGAACCGCCCCTGCAATAATGGAAAGAAGGAAGTTATGGAGTTAAACACTCTCACCATTCATGAATTGCAGGAAATGTTAAAGTCCGGTCAAACAACCGCCCTGCAAGTTGCCGAGGCCGTTTATAACAGAATCGGCTCTGTGGAAGAACGGGTTCATTCCTATATCCGGCTGATGAAAGAGGAAGCATTGGCGGCGGCAAAAAAGGCCGATGAAGATATCAGGAAAGGCTACATCAAATCTCTCACCGGCATTCCCGTTGCCCTGAAAGATATCGTTTGCACAAAAGGCGTTCCCACGACCTGCGGCTCCCATATTTTGCATAACTTTGTGCCCCCGTACGATGCGACCGCCGTAGAAAAACTGCGGGAAGCCGGGGCTGTTTTTGTCGGCAAGGCCAATATGGACGAATTTGCCATGGGATCTTCCACGGAAACCTCTTTTTTCGGCGTTACGCGCAATCCCTGGGATCTCGAAAGAATTCCCGGCGGTTCCAGCGGCGGTTCTGCTGCGGCTGTGGCGGCCGATGAATGTATTGCTTCCATCGGCTCTGATACCGGGGGGTCTATTCGTCAGCCCGCCGCGCTGTGCGGCGTTGTCGGACTCAAACCGACTTACGGGCGCGTTTCGCGCTTCGGTCTAATTGCTTTTGCCTCCTCGTTGGATCAAATCGGCCCCTTCACGAAAGACGTGGAAGACTGCGCCATTATGCTGAATGTCCTGGCCGGCTACGATTCGCGCGAATCCACATCGGTGCCGGCGGAAGTTCCGGATTACCGGCAATTCCTTGGCAGGGACATTACAGGCTGGAAAATTGGCATTCCCCGGGAATATTTTATTGAAGGTATTGATCCTGAAGTTGCCGCCGCAGTCAAAAAAGCGATCACGGTCATTGAAAAATGCGGCGGCCGGTGCGTGGATATTTCCCTGCCGCACACGGAGTATTGCCTGGCTGTTTATTATATTATCGCCCCGGCGGAGGCGAGCTCCAACCTCGCGCGCTATGACGGCGTGAAATACGGGCTGCGCACGACAGAGGCCCGGGACTTGCTGGACATGTACAAGAAAACTCGAACGCAGGGATTCGGCATGGAAGTGAAACGAAGAATAATGATCGGCACTTATGCCCTGTCCTCCGGGTATTATGACGCTTATTATAAAAAAGCATCGCAGGTACGCGCTTTGATTCGGAATGATTTTGCCGCGGCATTTAAACAATGCGATATAATTCTTACGCCGACGACGCCGACACCGGCTTTTAAAATCGGGGAGAAAATGGATGATCCTTTGCAGATGTATCTTTCCGATCTTTTCACCATCTCGTCGAATCTGGCGGGAATTCCCGGAATATCGGTGCCCTGCGGTTTCACCGCCGCCGGTTTGCCGGTGGGCATTCAGTTTCTAGCCGGTCATTTTGAAGAAGGAAAGCTTATTCAGATAGCCTCTGCCTATGAAAAGAACGCCAGTATTGAAAAAAGGAGGCCGAACCTATAATGGAGTTTGAAACAGTCATCGGTCTGGAAGTGCATGCCCAGCTTTTAACGGATACGAAAATATTTTGCAACTGTTCGACTAAATTCGGCGGAGCTCCCAACAGCCATGCCTGTCCGGTATGTCTGGGCATGCCCGGTGTGCTGCCGGTATTAAATAAGAAGGTTGTAGAGTTCGCCATGAAGATGTCTCTGGCGACAAATTGCATCATTAATAAATCCTGCAGCTTTGCGCGGAAAAATTATTTTTATCCCGATCTGCCCAAAGGTTACCAGATATCACAATACGCTTATCCTCTGGCGGAGCACGGACATATTTTACTGGAAATAAACGGGGCAAAAAAGAAAATAGGAATTACCCGGATTCATATGGAGGAAGATGCCGGAAAGCTGATGCATGATGAACACAATCCGGTCAGTTATGTGGATTTGAACCGCACCGGCGTGCCGCTGATTGAAATAGTCAGCGAGCCCGATATGCGATCGCCGGAAGAAGCCGCCGATTATTTGAAGCGCCTGCACGAAATTCTGGTTTATCTGGAGATTTGCGACGGCAATATGGAAGAGGGTTCTTTCCGCTGTGATGCCAATGTTTCGATTCGGCCCAGGGGGCAGCAGGAATTCGGCACCCGCGCCGAACTGAAGAACATGAATTCCTTCCGCAATGTCCAGCGCGCACTGGAATACGAAGTCAAACGCCAGCAGTATATCGTGGAAAACGGCGGAACAATTGTGCAGGAAACACGGCTCTGGGATGATGCGCAGGGCGTGACCAACCCCATGCGCAGCAAGGAAGAGGCTCATGATTACCGGTATTTTCCTGATCCTGATTTAGTCCCGATAATAGTGGATGACGCCTGGATAGAAAGTATTCGCCGGGAACTTCCGGAGCTGCCGCTGGCCAAAAGGGAAAGATTTATTCAGGTTTATTCGATTCCGGCTTACGATGCGGGTGTCCTTACCGCCGATAAAGCGCTGGCCCTTTATTATGAAGAAGTCGTCCGTCTGAGCGCGAGCCCCAAAGCTGCCAGCAACTGGGTGATGGGCGATGTCTTAAGATTTCTCAACGAAGATAAGCGCGACATTCGCGATTGCCCGATAACGGCAGCAAGCTTAGCGGAAATGATTCGGCTGATCGAAGACGGCACTATCAGCGGGAAGATGGCCAAAGATATCGTTGAGGAAATGTATAAAACCGGCAGTACCCCTAAGAAGATTATTGCCGAAAAGGGCATGGTGCAGATCACCGATGAAGGCGAACTGTTAAAAACAATTGCCGCGATAATCGAGGCCAATCCGGGTCAAGTTAGTGATTATCGAGGCGGGAAAGATAAGCTCTTCGGGTTTTTTGTCGGCCAGGTGATGAAAGCCACCCAAGGCAAGGCCAATCCGCAAATCGTCAATGAACTGCTCAAAAAGATGCTGGCCGGATGATGATCAGGACGGTGAGCTGGAAAAACAATGCGGTTGTTCTGATTGATCAGAATGCTCTGCCGCTGACCTTGCGCTACGTTGCCTGCCATTCCTATCAGGAAGTTATTTCCGCCATTAAAGATTTAACAGTCCGGGGTGCACCGGCCATCGGGGTAGCCGCTGCTCTGGCGTCGGCTCTGGGGGCCGCGGCGTTGCCGGTTTTGCTCGCCTGACAAATTCCGCCGGGAATTTTATAAGATTTGTGCTGAGATTGCGCAGGCAAGGCCAACCGCCCGTAATCTCTTCTGGGCGCTGGAGCGCATGAAAAAATGCCTGGATGCCACGCTGACGTCGGGCCGAAAAAATCCAGTTCATAGATTAATTATTGAAGCAAAACGCATCTGCGCGGAAGACATCGCCATCAACCGCCGGATGGGGAAAAACGGCAGCGCTCTGATCGCCGATGGAGATAATATTCTGACCCATTGCAACGCCGGCGCGCTGGCGACAGCAGGTTACGGGACGGCACTCGGCGTTTTGCGGTCGGCGCGTGATCAGGGTAAAACGCTCCATGTTTATGTGGATGAAACGAGGCCTGTTTTGCAGGGGGCCAGACTCACCGCCTGGGAGCTGAAGAAAGGAGAAGATTCCGGCAACGCTGATTACCGACAGCATGGCCGGCTTTCTGATGCAGCAGGGCAGAATTGACAAAATTATTGTCGGCGCCGACCGGATTGCCGCCAATGGCGATGCCGCCAATAAAATCGGCACCTATGCACTGGCCGTCCTCGCCGCGGCGCATAGAATTCCTTTCTATATTGCCGCGCCTCTTTCCACGATCGATGTTTCTCTGAAAACAGGGGAGGCAATACCGATAGAGGAGCGGCCGGCAGGGGAAGTCACCAACTTCCGGAATGTGCAGACAGCGCCAAACGGCGTGAAGGTTTATAATCCGGCTTTTGACGTCACACCGGCGCGATATATATCCGCGATAATTACGGAGAAGGGAATCCTCAAAAAGCCTTATCGGCAATCTATCCGGACTCTGATGAAAGGATCCCTGCGATGAAATTATTTCTTTTTGATTTTGACGGTGTGCTGGTGGAATCACTGGATATATATGAAAAGGCGGTCACTTCCTCTCTGGCCAGTATGCATAAGCCTTTGACAAGAGGCCGGGAAGAATTCCTGGAATTGTTTGAAGGTAACTTTTACGAATCCCTGGTGCAAAGAGGTGTAGATTTAAAAGAATTTATGGAGGTTTCCGGCAGCCTGCTCGCGCAGGTCGATTACACAAAAATGCAGCCCGTCACGGCCATGATCCCAATAGTTGAAAAACTGCAGAAAAATAATCTGCTGCTGGTGATTTCTTCCAACCATTCCCGGACAATTTCAGTTGCGCTGGAGAAGTTTAACCTGGATGGTTATTTTCAGGAAGTGCTCGGTTCGGACTTTCTGTTCTCCAAAAAAGATAAGATGCATTATGCCGCGAAGAAATATCAGATTGCGCCGGACGATATTTATTACATCGGTGATACAACCGGCGACATACAGGAAGGCCGGGCTGCCGGAGTAAAAACAGTCGGTGTCACCTGGGGCTGGCACAGTCAGGAAAAAATGGCTGCCGCCCGGCCCGATTATCTCTTTAATGAGCCGCAAGGGCTGCTGCAACTAAGCCCGGGTCACTAAAGAAATTTTATTGGTCTTGAATTAATATTATTTTTCTGTAAGCTGATCATTAATATACTTGGCAAGGCCGTCTATTACTATGAAGCATAGTCGCAGCAGACTTAAGCTCATCGCCGCCGTTTTATTCTTTCCGCTGCGCTCCTTCCTGGCGCGGCTGGGCATCAGCTATGATATTTCCGCCATCACCAATGACTATTATCGGGAGAAGTTTGACGCCATTCCGGCTGCCCGCAAGGCGGTCATCCTTCCCCATTGCCTGATTGGCGATAAATGTCCCGCCCGCTTTTCCAAAGAGGAGGGAATTCTGTGCAGCAAATGCCAGAAATGCAGCTGCGGCGAAATCCGCGTTCTGGCCGAGGAGCAGGGATGGCAATTCTACATCACGCCCAGCACCGGATTTACCAAACGGCTGGTGAAGCGCAAGGCTATCCGGGCTGCCGTCGGGGCGGCCTGTGATTTTGAAATTGAAAAAGGCATCCGGTCAACGCCGGTCAGCACAAATGGTGTTCATCTGCAGCAGGAAAAAGTCATTCCCCAGTTTATCCTGACTGCCCGCTATGACTGCCTGAACAATGAAATTGATTGGGAGCAGCTGAAAAGGATCATCCGGGGTAAAACGCCGGCTGGGCAGGCCGGAGCTTAATGTGTCGGAGGAAGGATATTGACTGAAAAACTGTTACGGATACCTACAGCATGGCTGGACACGGGATCATTTCAGTTTATAAATATCAGCAGCAAGGCAGGGTTTGGTTGCAGCCCTGCCTTTTTTATGACGATCGTGGTCAGTCATTATTTATGACGGGGTGCTTTAATTTTTTCTTTTAAGGCCTTCATCAAGTCCCCTTCAGCGCGCCAGGCCCAACAGGTACCCTCCAGTATTCGTCCCATATCCCAGCTAAATCCGCCCGGATCCTGCAGTTTGTAGGCGGCATATCCCTGCACAGCCGAAGCACTCATCGCGGTTAAAAGCGCCACGAGATGGCTGCATCCCTGACCCCGGCCAACCAGCGCCTTTACTTTCAGTGTAAATCCGCCGGCAATTCGTAATCCCCTGACCTGCTCCAGAGAGTTGATGGTTTCCAGGCATTCCGGGCGCGGTACACAAGGCATTTCCACATGCAGGTCCTCAATCTCCAGATTTGCTTTCTTGACGAGCAAATGAATGATCATCTGATGCAAGATGCCGGGCTCTTTTTTTTCCCCCGAGGCCAGATAATATTCCTGCATCCGCTGATCGGTCAGGCAGCCTTCCACGGCTAATCTCTTCTCGTCATATTCGTAAGTGCTGACCTCGATGGTTCTTGTGTGATATTTTTTCCCGGGCGGTTTTCCAAACAAGTTCATAGCGTCCTCTCCCCTTTGCTTCTGATAATTGCTGATATTGTTCCCGGAATGTATATAAAGAACGGTCCTGCGTGTCAATGCAATATGATCATCGGTTCGCCAGTGTTTGTTTGCTGCACCAATACCGGCGGGTGGGAGCGATCAGATTCCTGTAATAATTTGTTTCTTTGCCGAGAATGTAGTATCTTTCCATCAATAGTTAACAAATCAGAGGTGGTGGAGAATGCCGGATAAATATGACTTAATTGTTGTGGGCGGGGGACCGGGAGGGCTGGAAGCGGCAACACGGACTGCCGTCCTAGGCAGACGCGTGCTGATCATCGAGAAGGATGGCTGGGGCGGCACCTGCACACACCGCGGCTGCATCCCCACCAAAGCCCTGCTCACTTGCAGCAAATTTTATACTGACCTGAAAAAATTCAAAAGACTGGGAATCAATGTCGCTTCCGCTGCTTTTGATTTTTCCACGATGAAAAAGCATCAGCAGCAGATAGTCAAAGTTGCGGCGCTCGGCGCTCAAAAAATGCTCGAGGAGGCCCGGGTGGAATTAAAAGCGGGGACGGGAGAAATTCTTAACCCGGAAGAGGTAAAATTAACGGATGCATCCGGTAATGCGCAAATTTTCTCTACCGGCTCCATCGTCATCGCCTGGGGATCGCAGCCGCAGATCCTGCCCGGCATCAATTTATCACAACGCATTCTGACCTCCGATGGCATTTTAAATCTCTCCATCCTCCCCCGGAGCATTGTCATTGTCGGCGGCAGCTTCATCGGAGTCGAATTTGCAACGTTATTTGCGGAATTAGGCGTAAAAGTAACGTTAATAGAGCTGCTGGAGCGCATTTTGCCTCTGGAAGACGAAGAAGCCGCGGATTTTCTCCGGCAGGAATTAACCCGCGCCGGCATTGCCGTGCACAACTCGACCCAGCTTACCGGCCTGAAAGAAACAGCGGACGGTGTCGTAATCCAGGCGCAGAAAAAAACCGAGCAGCTGGAATGGAATGCCGATTATGTTCTGCTTTGCACCGGCCGGAAACCGCTGCTGAAGGAAGTCGATTTAAGAAATTGCGGGATCGCTTATGACCGCCTGGGGATAAAAGTTAATAAAAATATGCTGACCAGTGCGCCGGGCATTTATGCTGTGGGCGATGTCACCGGAGGCATGATGCTCGCTCATCGGGCCACGCAGCAGGGGAAGGTAGCCGCGGCAAATATTTGCCGGAGTGATGCCCCGCCGTATAATGAGCGCTATATCCCTTCCGTTGTCTATAGCCATCCGCAAATTGCGCATGTGGGGCTGAATTACCAGCAGGCCAGGGACGAAGGACTGCCTTGCGAGATAGTTAAATCCAATTACAGCGCCAATATTATTGCCCGCACTGAACTGGCGGGGCAGGGTTTCGTGAAAGCCGTCTTTGGCGGGGATAAAATTATCGGCGCAACCGTGGCCGGGGATCATGCCGCAGAACTCATTGTTCCTTTAACCCTCGCCGTATCCGGAGAAATGACCAAAAAGCAATTGCAGGCCTGGGTTATTCCTCATCCGACGCTCAGTGAAATACTGGCGCCGCTGTTCTGATATCCAGCGACAAGTAAAGCGGTTAAACTGCGGTAAGCATATTTACAATAAATCAAAGCAAACGATTATCCCCGGCTGATTTACTGAACTTCGCCGCGTTTTCGCCGGCTACATAACCTGTCGAAAATGCCGCCTGCAAATTGTATCCGCCGGTATCGGCGTCAATATCCAGAATTTCGCCGCAAAAATAAATCCCCGGGATCAGCCGGGAAGCCATTGTCTGTGGATCAATCTCCGTAAGCGCAACGCCGCCTGCGGTGACTATCGCCTTGGCCAAAGGCAGAGATGATTTTATATTAAAACGCAAAGCTTTCAGCTTATCGACAATTTTCTCTTTTTCCGGAGCGCTGATCTGGTGGGCCTGCTTTTCCGGATCTATGCCGGTCAGAGCTACAAAAGGATCGATCATTTTGCCGGGCAGATATTCCTTGATGATGCCGCTGATTTTTCTTTTGCTGTAATGATCGAAGTCTTTTTGCAGGCGCGAGCGGAGCTGCTCGCGGGTCAGGGCCGGCTTTAAATCAATCAGCACAGCTACCGGCCCCGTTTCCAGTGCCTCTATAACGGCCAGGCTCATCAACAGAATAATCGGTCCGCCGAGGCCAAAATGGGTAAAGAGCATTTCACCAAAACGGCTCTCGATGACCGGCGGATGCGGCAATTTTTTTTCGCCGCGGCCATAGTTGATCTTCGGCGTCAACGCCGCATCAACCTCCCCGGCATGACCGCGAAACGCCGTAGCCCGGACATTGCGCAGGCTTACCCCCTGCATGGAACGGGCCAGATCTATTTCCTCAACTATCAGCGGCACCAGCGCCGGTTTGAGCTTTGCTATCTGATGTCCCAATTGGGCGCTGATTTTATAGCCATCTCCGGCAGACCCGGTTTGCGGCCAGGAAGCCCCTCCCGTTGCTAAAATTACCGCTCTGGTCAGATAGCTTCCACCGGATGTTTGGACTTCCCATAAAGACTCATTTTCCGGCCGGATTGCCGTTAACTTAGTGTTTAACGCAATCTGCACCTGCTGGTCACGGAGGTATTGTTCCAGGGCTTTGACCACATCGCGGGCATCGTCGGAGACAGGAAAAAACCGTCCGCCCCTTTCGAGCTTGGCTTCAATACCGTAACCGGCAAAAAAGTTCAGCAACTCGGGGCGGAAAAAACGATGAAAAGCATTATACAGAAAGCGGCCGTTGACACCATACATGGCAATGAAATCTTTTAATGCGGCGGCATTGGTCAGGTTGCAGCGCGTTTTGCCGCTGACCAGAATTTTTTTTCCGCAGCCGTCAGTCTTTTCGAGCAGCAGTACTTTTGCTCCCTGCTCCCCGGCCCGGCCTGCGGCCATCATTCCTGAGGCGCCGCCGCCGGCTACGATAACGTCAAAAAAAGGTGTCTTCTCCCGCTGCATTTTCTTTCCCGTAATTAATAGTGAATCTCGGCGTAGCACGGAAGGCCGGTCAGGTCAATCTGTCTGTTGTTTATTCAGGCAGAAAATGCCAAGGGATGCCGATTCCTCTCCAGCATGGGTCATTTTTGTGTGCTGATTTATCTGGAGGATGGCCAGAACCGAAAAGGCGACCTACTGATTACAAGAGAAAATCATTGATTTTGCCATTATTTTCTTTCTGAATGTCGTTTTGTTTTTTCACTATTATAATTTTATGCTAAATTACAATATATTGTGAAAGGGAAACAGCAAAAAAGGGAGGGAATATGATTTCGCGGATTGGCTGTCCAATGAGGTTAACCTTCCTCCGGAGACGCGGTGGCAGGTTGAAAAGACTGAGGCCGGCGTCACCCTGAGTTTTGCTCATCCTGGCGGAGGCAAGGTTTCTTTGGACCTGAATCATGGAGAGCTGAAGAAACTGATGGCATCACTGGAAAAGGCTTATACTAATACTGAAACTAAATCTTAGTTTCAAACCCGATTTGTCCAAAAATATTTTAAAGATTTAAACCAGACGCGGATATTTTTATCTAAATATCCCAAAGGAGCCATTCATCATGAAGAAGCCAATCGAGAAGATCAATATCGAGGAGATCAGTTCTAAGGTGAACAAATCGCCATTCTACAAGACAATTTCGATGGCGGTGTTGGAGGTTAATAAGGATGGTTCACTCCTCAAAATAAAATCGGATATTAAACATCATAACTTCTGGGGAATAATGCACGGTGGCGTCATTGCATCACTCGTGGACGCGAGCTGTGGTTTGTCAATAGCTCCTTATTTGAAGGAGGGAGAAAAAACGGCGACAATCTCATTACACATTGATTACATAGCAACAATAATAGATGGTGATCTCTTTGGTCGGGGCAAAATGATACATCGAGGCAGGCGATTGGCCAGAACGGAAGCAGTCATCACAAATGAGAACGAAAAACTCATTGCCAAAGGTTATGCATCATTTATGATAACCCCGGGTCGTCTGAAAAAATGAGAGGAATGATAGACACCAATTATTGCATTTTGGCACCGGAACTGCCGTCGGACGGAGTTTTCTTGATATAGGGTGTAAAGACGAATCCCAGTCATGACTTGGTACGTATGGCTTCCTGAAATCCTTAACCTGCTACCCGTAATAAATATATAAAAGTACGATTGGTAATGCTCATCTTGTTTTTCTATAGTGTCGGATATCTTTACAACTTGTGATTGTACTCGTGCAGCAGAGGTTTCATGGTATCATGCAGAAAATATATTTATCTCGTGCAAACAATTACCAATCAAGGCACTGCGTAGAATAGCTAACAAATTTAGGCAGATGCAATTTAGCATGGAATGATTCTTGCAAGTATCTAAGTTACATTGAATTAATGATACACCGATAAGAAATAGGTGCTAGGTAGGGAAAACAAAACTCAACTCAACCTGACGTATCGGGAAAAACTGTTTTCCTGGACTCAAAAGGAGGGTGAAATGAAGAAAAATTATAAATCGTTGATTTTTACGGTAACAGCATTTCTGGTTTTGATTCATGCCGGTGTAAGTAGTGCTTCTCAAATAGTCTCTCACTGGAAATTTGATGAGACTTCTGGAATCATTGCCGATGATTCTGTTGGTACAAATAATGGTTCGCTGATTAATGGTCCTATCTGGACTGCCGGAAAAGTTGGAGGAGCCCTGAGTTTTGATGGAGTAAATGATTATGTGACAGCAGGAGTTAATGGAATAGTCTATGGGTCTCATATAGCTAATACGCTGATGGCCTGGATAAAAACAGATGGAAGGGATCAAATAATTTTAAAACCAGGAACCCTGGAAATAGGCATGACGGAGCAGGGTAATGCTCTCTATGTTTGTGAATACTCGGGACAGTGGGGTTGTCGAAGTGTTGCTGCTCCTATTGGTGATGGGAACTGGCATCACTTTGCTTTTGTTCATCAGACAAGCAATGTATGGGATGTTTATACGGATGGAATCAATAATACGAGCGTTTCCACCGGTAGGACATCTAATATTGGAACTACCATTTATATCGGCGGCCATCCCGGTTACCTCGCGTCTGCTTTCCGGGGTATTTTAGATGAGGTGGCGGTATATAATGGAGCTCTTTCCGCAGACGAAATAAGAAATATTTATCTAACCTCTGTCCCCGAACCCGCAACAATGCTCCTTCTTGGCCTTGGTCTGATGGGATTGGCAGGAGTCAGAAGAAAGCTGCAGAAGTAACAAAACGCATAAAACGGTTTAATTGAAGAAAGGCAGGATCAAAAATGGTCCTGCCTTTCTTTATGATTACAATTTATAATAATTGACATTTGTAGCATTGTCGGAATATCAAATAGTAAAATAAGTAAATACACTTTACCTTATGTGCCGGGAGAAACCGGCTTACTCAACTCAAATCATTCCGGAGGGGGAAAAGTTATGGACAGTTGTCTTGTAATACATACCCAGCCTGAACTTCTGTCTCCATATATTGTGATTGGCTTTAGGGGCTGGCTGAATGCAGGCGAGGTTTCCACAGGCAGCATCGACTATTTGTGCCGTAAGTTAAGTGCACGTAAATTTGCACATATTGAGTCACGTAACTTCTATATTTATCAGATTCCAAGCTCTAGTCCGGAGCAGAGCCTGCGGCCTAATGCCAGAATTGAGGCGGGATTAATAAAAAGGCTTGAATTACCGACAAATGAGTTCTTCTTCTGGAAAAGCGGCTCCCGCCACGATCTAATTCTCTTCTCAGGTGTTGAGCCGAATTTGCAGTGGCCCGAGTATGCCCAAGCCATCCTCGACTTGGCTCGTCGCTTCCAGGCCACCAGGATCTATGCGTTGGGCGGCGTATTTGACCAAGTGACTCACACAAGGGAAACAAGATTCTTCTCTGTAGTGAGTCATCCGCAATTGGCGGATGAGATCAATACCTTCGCCCCTTTCCTTAATTATGAAGGTCCGTGCAGTTTCACAACGATGTTGATTTCTCTTGCCGATAAGCAAGGAATCGAGGCGGCGGGAATAACGGCCAGAACACCGTTTTATATCCAGGAGTATAACTCCAAGGCCTGCTATGACCTGTTGAAGAAAGTCATCGCCCTGACTCGTCTCGATATTGATCTGAGCGACCTCAAGCAAGCGGGGGAGGGGTTGATGGAACTGATGGACAGGAACTTCAGCCAGAACCAGGCAGCAATGGAGCAACTCAAAAAGCTGGAGGCGCTGTTTGATGCCGCACTTCAAGAAGAACCCAATCAGATTCCGAGCAAAGATTATAGCAAGCTAATGGAAGAAATTTTAAGAATGAAAAAGGAAGGCCGCAAACTTCACTGAGCTGGAATAAGATTACCATTGGCAACACTCACCCTGCACATTCTATTCCGAGCAGAGTAGCTAAGTATCTGTATGTATTCATAAAAAATGTAATGTGTCGGATATTTTTACAAACTCAAAAAAACAATAAGGCGAATAATTACATATTGTTAAGTAATAATGATGACCATAAACCACTTTTCATCACCGTTTTAGTGTCGGATATATTTACAATTTATGATTCTGACAGGGCTGACAAGCACGCAACGCCATTGAGTTGAAAATATTCTTAACACATACAACCATTGTCTGTCATGGAAGGGCGAACAACGTTTAAATATCATAGAATAGAGAGTAGTTATTTCAGGCATATTTTTTGCTATTAACTTTTGGTGGTAAATCAAACTCTATTTGGAATGGAGGTGCAAATGAAAAAGCATGCATTTATTATCGCAATGCTGCTGGCAGCGCTTATGGTCGTCGGACTGTCGGAACGGGCCGACGCGAATCTCATTACCAACGGCGACTTTACGATCTTCGTGCCGAGCAACGGGGCAGGTGGGGGGTGGAACTCTTCGCACATCGACGCAGCAGGCGGCTGGCGTGGGACAGGCGGAAACCCGGACACGATGTTCATCTTGAACGATGGAGGGCAAGGCGGTACGGACCCCACACTCCAGCAGCTCGTCGGCGGTCTGACCTCCGGTGCGACCTACCGGCTGACGGGAGAATATACCAACGTATACAACTGTTGCGGCAGTCGTGGCCCCCAAACCTTCGCTGTCGACGTGGATAACGTCAACCTAGGCAAGCTCGAAAACCCGGGCTATGGGATCTGGGGGGCGTTTTCCTTCGACATCGTGACGCATGATGCCGATTTACTAATCGCCTTTCGCGCTGAGATCGACAGCGATGACACAGAGTACAAAATCGACAACATCTCCTTAGTCCAGGTGAGTACCTCTGTTCCCGAACCCGCCACCATGCTGCTGCTTGGTCTTGGTCTGATGGGATTGGCAGGAGTCAGAAGAAAGCTACAGAAGTGACAAAACGCATAAAACGGTTTAATTCCAGAAAGGCAGGATCAAAAATGGTCCTGCCTTTTTTATGATTACAATTTATAATAATTGACATTTGCAGCCTTGTCGGAATATCAAATAGTAAAATAAGTAAATACACTTTACCTGATGTGCCGGGAGAAACCGGCTTACTCAACTCCAAGCGATTCGTCTTTTTTATCAGAAAGGATTCTTATGAAATATATCGGAAGAGATCCTAAAGAGCGAATTATCTCAAGATTTTCAAACCATGTTTCGTCGGGGAAAGCCGAATTTTTCAAAAGCGTCGGCATCGACTTTGTCTTCGGAAGGCGAGAGGGGCCTTATGTCTGGGATGCCACGGGCGAAAAAAGGCTCATCAACTGCCATTGCAACGGCGGCGTTTTCAATCTAGGGCACAGAAATCCTCAAATAATTCAGGCCCTGATCGAATCACTGGGCGAACTCGATATCGGCAATCATCATTTTATCAGCGAGCAGCGGGCAAAGCTGGCAGAGAGATTGGCGGCGCTTGCACCCGGAGGATTGAGTTATACCGTTTTCGGGGTGGGCGGCGGTGAGGCCGTCGATCTGGCCATAAAACTCGCAAAAGGATATACCGGCCGGACTAAAATCGTCTCCGCATCAGGCGGATATCACGGCCATACGGGACTTGCGCTGGCGACTGGTGATGAACAGTACCGCGCACCGTTCGGACCCAATATGCCGGGCTTTGTGCAGGTTCCCTTCGGCGACAAGGAAGCTCTCGCACATGCGCTCGATGAAACAACAGCCGCAGTCATCTTCGAAACAATCCCGGCAACCTACGGCATGCCCATTCCCGAAAAGAGTTTTTACCCCTTTGCCAAAGAGTTGTGCAGCAAGACGGGGGCGCTCCTGATCATTGACGAAGTACAGACGGGGCTCGGCCGTACAGGTAAGCTATGGGGAATCGAACATTTTGACACGACGCCCGACATCATGGTTATCGGAAAGGGGCTTTCCGGCGGTATTTACCCGATGAGTGCAACGTGCTTCAACGACGAGTTACAGACATTTTTCCACAAAAACCCGTTTATACACATTTCAACCTTCGGAGGCGCGGAAGTCGGCTGCCCCGTGGCCATGAAAGTGCTGGAGATTACATCAAACCCTGCATTTCTTGAACATGTAAAAGAACTTGCCGCCTTCTTCAGGAAGGGTTTTGAAGAACTCCGGACAAAACACCCTGAAATCATTGTCGGCTTAAGACAGCTTGGGCTGATGATGGGAATCGAAATGGTCAATGACCTCTGCGGCCCTGTTCTTACAAAGGTGGCATACGACCACGGCATCTTGAGCATTTATGCAAACAACAACAAAACGGTAAGCCAGCTTCTGCCGCCGCTTAATATTGAAAGATCCGTTGCCCAGGAAATTATCGAAAGACTTGACCTTGCCATAACAGACACCAAGAAGGTTCTTGAATTATGCTAAGAGACATAATTGATGCCGGTCTTCTGGAAAGATTTGAAGCAGGGCTTGACCCACTAAACCCCCAGCTGAGCAAAATATCTGCAAAGATAATCGGTTACGGCGAGATGAGCACAATATTTGTCATCAGCCATCCTGGACAGGAAAATATTGCTTACAAGCGTATGCCGATCTTTCGGTCGCCTGGTGAAATGGAAACCTATGAACACCTGTTCGAAGAATATAATACCGGACTGAGAAATATCGGCATCAATATTCCGGAATCCGCATCGGCAAGAGTTATTCCCGACAAAGGCAACAGCATCATCTATAATGCGCAGGAGCGGCTCCCCGCAGCATCCATTGGCAATGCGCTGATTCAAAGGCTTGATGAAAATTCCGTGCGCCTGCTTTTTTTGTGCGTGCTTCGTGAACTCAGGAAAGTGTTCTCCTGCAATCGGGCACGACCGTCACTTACCTTTGGTATTGACGGCCAGATATCTAACTGGGCGATGAAAGATTACGGGGAAGGAAAACCGGTAACGGAAAAAACAGAGCTTTTCTATATCGATACGGGTACACCGCTGATCCGCAAAGATGGCATTGAGCAGTTAAACCCGGAGCTTTTCCTGCGGAGCACGCCGTCTTTCCTGGTATGGTTGATCAGGCTGCTTTTCCTTGAAGAGGTCATGACGCGCTACTATGACTTCCGCAGGGTGACGATTGATCTTATCGCCAATTTTTACAAGGAGCAGCGCCCGGACTTCATCCCCATGCTCATTGAAACGGCAAACCGTTTCTTTGCCGGCGAGGAAGCGCAATCCGGCATTGCCCCGGTCACTGAAAAGGAGATTGTTTCATATTACAGGGAAGACGCAACCATATGGAGGGTCTATCTGGCATTCAGAAAGATTGACCGTTATCTTCATCTTAAAATACTCGGCAAGCCCTATGTTTACATTCTGCCGGAGAAAATAAAACGATAAACAGGCAAACCGGGAGCCATTGGCCACCATTGGCCACAAGAAGTGTGAGGAGGGTTAACGATGACAACCGGAACCAATTACAGTGAACTTCGCCGCAACTATGAAGAAATCGCCATCGGAGAAACGGCGAACATTTCCAAGACGATTACCGAAGCCGACGTTCACACGTTCGCTTCTCTTATCGACGACAACAACCCGGTGCATCTTGATGCGGAATACGCCAAGACTACGATGTTTGGCGGGCAAATCGCACACGGCATGCACACAGCCTCGTTCTTCACAACATTGATTGCGACACGACTGCCAGGAGTCAAAGGGGTCTATGTGTCACAGGAAATCAAATTCCTGCGACCAGTCCGGATAGGGGAAACCATCGCTGCACAGGCAGTTGTGATTGGAAAGAACGACGAGAAGCATCGTATCACGCTAAAAACTACCGTACACAATCAGCACGGTGACATGGTGGTCGACGGTCAGGCTGTCATTGCAGTCATGAAGTAATGTTGCAGGGTAATACAAATAGGAGCAATGGGGACGCCCTTAAGAAATTAAGTATCTCAAGTAATCAGCTATCTAGCCATAACCAAGAAAAGATTGTGAAAAAACGAAGACAACAACTTAAATACTTAAGGGCGTCCCCATTGGTGTACAAAACGCATTCCCATCTGGAAGGTCATTATGTTTGAAAATCAGATCATCCCGGGATACCGCCATCAACCAGGATTTCACTGTGCGTCCAGCGCAATCCGCAACATTCTGGCATTCTCGGGGATTCAGGTTAGTGAGCCCACTATCATCGGCTTGGGGCGGGCTCCGGGATTATCATATATGATCCTTGACCAACGCCCTTCCCGACTTGTCCATATGCGTTGCCTCGCTCTGGAGGATAACTTTTTTCAGGCCGTAGGTCTGAAATTCCAGTGGAAAGAGACGGAGAACGCAGCAGATGCGACAAAGCATGCTAAAGAATCGGTGGACCGTGGCCTACCGGTTCTTATCCAGACCGACATCGCTTATCTTCCCTACTTCAACACGGATCAGCACTTCCCCGGACACGCCGTGGTCATCTGTGGCTATAATGACGAAAAGGGAGAGTTCTACGTTTCGGACACGCTCCATCCAGAAATGCTCGCTGTAGCGATACCAGACATGGAACGTGCGCGGAGCGCCTCCTTCCCGCCTTACGTGCTAAAGAACAAGTCATTTGTCCTTGAGGACCTCTCAGGGTTTCTTATTGACGAGACAGTTGTTCGGGGCGCCATCCGCCTGTGGGCTGAGGAGAATCTAAACGGCATTCCGCGGCTGTCTGTAGCCTACGGTGTCAGATCACTGAAAACGCTTATCAAGGATGTGATTGACTGGAAGGAGGCAGCAGACTGGCAGTGGTCAGCCCGCTTCACATACCAGGTTATCGAACGGCGGGGAACCGGAGGAGCCGGATTCCGCACCCTATACCGGCAGTTCCTCGAAGAACAAGAAGAACAGTACCTTACGCTCCGGAGACTTCGTCTCTCACAGGAGATGACTGTCATTGAGGATATTTATCACGAAATAGCCGCAGCCTTTCGGCAGATCAGCGAAGAGGAGGCGCCGGATTTCTCCCCGGTCATACCTGTCTTAGAGAAACTCTTAGCGCGGGAAAAAGATTTCTATCAGAAAATTCTACGTGAACTTTGAAAACAGGTATAAAGGTGTAGTCAATAAGCAATCGTGGACGAGGGAAACCTAACCAGAAATTACGAAAAATCATGCCTGTGAATCGACGTGCAATAATGACCCACTTCTTAACCAAATCGGCTTACAACATTGATCCATATATTTAACTGGCAAATACAGGTATTCTTTACAAAATAATAAAATTTAGGTGGGTCAGTTTTGGACGTCGATAGTGGGTCATTTTTAAATGCCCATTGACAAAATTATCTTGAGAACAATATCTTTTGTCAATATATGAAAATATTTTATTAAATAATTTTATCAAAAAATTAATTTCTCCTATTTATCCACACTCCTGATTCTATGTATAGGAGATTGATTATTTATTGAAGTCAACGTTTGGGGAAAATGTACTTGTATAGCAACTTTCTACCCGTACTGCGCAAGAAGCGTCAGCTTTCAGTCTTAAAGCCCTTCTCATTGAAAAGCCTTAAACAGGCATCCATTACATCGGGATCATACTTGGATCCAAGGTGCGCGAATATTTCATCGAAAGCCTGCTTTAAAGTAAAGACCTTCCGAGAGATCCGACGAGAAGTCAAATCTTCAATGGCAACGGCAATGGCCAGGATCCTGGCTTCGATAAGAATATCCTCCCCCTTGATCCCCAGCGGCCATCCTGACCCATCTATAAATTCTCGATGTTGCAGGACAATGTCAGCAATGGGCCAAGGTAAATCGATTGCTTTTAAAATATCGTAACTCAATTGTGGGTAATTGCGATACCGGGTAAGGCTGCGTCCTGTCAATTGGCTGGCATCCATAAGGATTTTGACAGGCATATTCACAAGGCTGATGTCATAGACATGTGCTGCCAACCAGATCCCCTCAATCGTGAAGGCGGGAAGTCCCATTTCCTTGGCTATGCTGTGTGCAATAAACGCGACCCGTCGGTGATAACCAAGGGAAGTATGGGGTCCGCGCAATTCAATCGCTCCCAAGAATACTTTCATTGCCCCCTTGTAGTACCTTATCAAACAGTCCAGGTAGTCTTTTATTTCCTTATCTACCAAGTGCCTATGGAGAGCCATCTCGATATTTACATACAGTTCCTTCTGATGGAAGGGTTTGACCAGATAACTGAAAGGCTTTGTCTGCTTTGCCCGTTCGATATAGTCCTGATTTGTATAAGCGGTCAGGTAAATTATCGGGATATTAAACTGAGAGTTGATCTGGTCGGCAGCTTCAATGCCGTCCATTTTACCCTTCAAAACAATATCCATCAGGATCAGGTCAGGCCTATCTGCTTCCACATTCCTGATGGCCTCGTCTCCCGTGGATGCAGTTGAGCAAATCGTGTAGCCGAGATCTTGCAGATTCCTGCAAAGCTGATCGGCAACGACCCATTCGTCTTCCACGACCATGATCTTCTCACTGTTCATAAAGACCTCTCCACCCACAGATTATAAAGGGAATTTGATTCGGAATTCTGTTCCGTTGTCTCGCTTTACTTCAATTTGACCTCCAAGCTGCTTTTTCACCAGCCCATTCACCAAGTACAACCCCATAGAAAGTGGTTGGTGGATATCAACATCGTCCGGTAGACCCAATCCATTATCACGGACGATGCTCTCTATTTCTTTGTTTTTCGTTTCGTGGATGATGAGCTGTAATTCACCTGATCCATCGCCAGGAAAGGCATGTTTAAGCACGTTGGAAACTAATTCATTGAGAATCAACCCAAAGGGGATCGCCTTGTTAATGTCCACATAAGCACCTCTGTCGGTTTGGACGATCAGATCTATTTTCCCCGGATCTATTTTGTACACTTGAAATAACTCCTGTGACAGGGCATTCACATAACCGACCATATCGATTTTTGCTAAATCCTTTGAAGCGTAAAGTTGTTCGTGGACCAGGGCCATGGATCGGATTCGGCTCTGGCTCTTATTCAATATTTCAATCAACTCCGGATTCCCGCTTGACCTCGCTTGAAGATCGAGAAGGCCGGATATCACCTGCATGTTGTTCTTCACTCGGTGATGGAGTTCCCTGAGGAGGATATCTTTCTCCCGAAGAGATGCATGAATCTCTTCTTCCGCCTGCTTGCGGTCGGTAATGTCACGAATATTACATTGCACCAACCTTGCTCTGTCGACGAGATATATATCCGTATAGATAAACTGCCCGGACTTTGTTTTTACCGGAACATTATTGTAATTAAGAATGCCGCTCTTGTTCAAATTTAGCATTGTTGTTTGGAAATCACCCGTATCGAGGGAAATACCGATGTTCTGAAGTTTATTCCCGACGCAATCCTTTTTGGCATATCCCAATATCTTTTCAGTGGCCGGATTAGCATGGGTTATATTTCCTTCGTGTTTTTCGAGAAGCACTATCCCGTCGCTTGCAGTCTCAAAAAGACGCCTGTAGCGTTCTTCAGACTCCTCTAATAAGTTTTCCAGTTGCTTGCGCTCGGTGATGTCCTCCATGGCCAGCAGGATCATCTTTTTTGTGCCAATATTTTTCCGATATATTTGGCGGGCATTGAGCAGCATGATTTTATGGCCGATGTCCTGGAAAGTATGGGCAACCTCGAAGTCGTCGAACGCTTCCTTTTCGGGAAGGACTTCTTCCAGCAGCTCCCGAAGTGTGGGGATGTCCCATTGTTTGTTTCCCAGGTCATATATAAAACTTCCAATCGTCTCATCAGCAGTTACTTTGAAAGTTCTGTAAAAGCTGCGGTTTGCCGAGATTATCTTCAGATCCGCATCCAGAACCAAAAGGGGCTCTCGAACAGTTTCCACAATACTTTCGGCATAGCGACGGGCCTCCTCGTCCGCAAGCTCAGCCGATATACTCCCGGTTATTGATTGATTCAGTGCAGCATTCTGAGAGCGCAATTCCGTCAGTTCATGTACGAGCTGCTTCTTTGTCTTATTATCATCTTTCATAAGCTCCCCACTTGCAATATAACACAATTTAACTCTTCAGATGTCAACATAATTTTGGTTTTCGCTGAATAAATAAGACGAAGTAAACGTTATCATTCCCATCTAATCTTGTAAGTTCAAGTTAGACAGGCGATTGTTGAAGTATAGGAAGCAGCCCACCTTTTACAGGGACGAGAAATTCACTGTTGTGCCCTCTTATCTTGCATCCTGTATTCAATAGACCTCTCAGTAAGTCCGACCTGTTGCTTTGTATTTGTTATTGTGAGGTATGAATAGTCGTGGTAATCTTTTTCTGAAGGGTTCAAAAAATGAAAAAAATTGATCCTGGACAATATGAGCACATCGTCTTTTTCACGGGTGCAGGCATGTCTGCAGAAAGCGGCGTTCCCACCTACCGGGGCCACGGGGGCATCTGGAGCCGTTATCGCTGGGAAGAGTATGCCTGTCAGGAAGCTTTTAATGCCGATCCGGATAAAGTTCTGAAATTCCATGAATTGAGACGGGCTGCGGTCCTTGCCTGTAACCCCCACGCCGGACATGTGGCAATCGCCGCACTGGAAAAGAAGCACCAGCGAATCACGGTGGTGACACAGAACATTGACGGAATGCATCAGAGGGCAGGCAACAAGAATGTCATCGAGTTGCACGGGAGTCTCTGGCGCTTGCGGTGCACTTACGATGGTATATCAGAGGATATTGGCGAAAAATATAAAAGCTATAAATGTGAAAAATGCGGGAACTGGCTGAGACCCGATATTATCTGGTTTGGGGACTCGCTCGTCCAGGGTGTAATGAACGAAGCCATCGCGGCGATCCGACACTGTGATCTTTTCGTGAGCATCGGGACTTCCGGCGTTGTCTATCCGGCGGCTGGTTTTCCACGATTCGCAAAAGAGAACAATGCCCGATGTATTGAGATCAATCCCGAGGCGAACGAAATGTCCTTCCTTTACGATGAGGCGATCCGGGATACGGCGGTAAAAGCACTGACGGAACTCTTCGTGTGAGAAATCATCTATCTTATCTCTGGACCGAAAGTATTCATATCTTTAGCGATCGACTTTCATTTGATAACAGAAAGCCAGTGGTCCGCCAGGTCCCCTATTTTTTGAGGGACATTTTTAAATTAAGTGCAGCGTAGTTGCAGCAAAAAGAAAATTGGGTTGTGGTATTTTTCTGTAATTCCCTGATTTTACTGGAGCCGATGGCCAGAATCGAACTGGCGACCTACTGATTACGAATCAGTTGCTCTGCCGGCTGAGCTACATCGGCGTCCATAATATCCGGGAAGAAGCGCAGTATTTATCTTAAGGCGGTGGCCTTGTCAAGGTTTTGTATAGATTTGTCTATCCTGGCATGATCCCGGTTTGGATAAATATTTTTCTTGATTAATTTCACCAAATCCTCTTACCATTAAGCCATCACAAATAGCAGGGGGTAAATTATGGCACTATCCAAGGATGAGAGGAAAAACGCTTTTACTATTGCCCTGGAAATTACAAGAGCATATGGTCCCGGCGGTGCAACGAAGTTCTTACCTTCGGAAGTTCTCCAAGAACTTTATACAACGATCAAGGGAATAAAAGAGGACATCAACGGGACAATAGAAAAAGATGAATAATACCAGTCGCATTCAAACGCTAACTTTGTTGGCAGCGTCGTCGGCTTCCTCAATCCGCTTGTACATGACCTCCGTCGCCTCCTCCTTGCCGCCTCGTTATCATTTTGAATGCAAATTGGTATAATTAATTAGTCTTTCCCTGCATTATTTAGAAAGGTCTGATAAATAAATTGGAGGCTTTATCTCCGGCAGGGTATCCCCTTCGTATAATACTTTTTCCAGAAAAAGGCCGGACGGCGGGGCCGTATATTGCGCCGGGATATCCGAGCGGGAATTGATCATTTGTTCGATATCGCCAATGGTGAATTTGCCCCGGCCGGCTTCCACCGTTATGCCGATGATGCGCCGGACCATTTTCCACAGAAAATGTGATCCTGTAACCCGCGCGGCAATAATATCGGCAAATTCCTTCATCTGAACTGTTTCAATATTCACCTCAGTAGATGTGTCTTTATCCATTCTCTTGTCGGCAAAAGAAGAAAAATCATGAAAGCCGGAGAAAACATTGATGGCCTGCTGCATTTTTTTTAAATCCAGATTGTCTTTAATCCACCAGACATAGCGCTTGCCGAAGGCTGTGCGCCTCCTGGCAATGAGATAAAGATAGCTGCGGCTGACGGCATGATGGCGGGCATGAAAGCGCGGCGGGGCATTTTCAACCCGCAGGATATTGATGCTGGAGGGCAAATTATCATTGAGTCCGATGCGCAGAGTTTCGGGGTTCATTTTGCGGGCAGATTCCAAATGGGCAACTTGCGCCAGGGCATGGACTCCGGCATCGGTGCGCCCGGCACCCTGGATATCTGCCGGCGAGCCGATAAATTTTTGGGCGGCGGCAATTAAAGTCCCTTGAATGCTTTTGGCATTATTTTGCTTCTGCCATCCACTATAATTGGTGCCGTCATATTCCAGGGTGAGTTTATACTTGTGTGCCACTGCTGCTTTGTCCTATGTTTGTCGGCCGGATTTTTTATGGCGCCAAAATGCTCATGCCGGCAATGTGGGTTAATAAATCGCCGGATTGGTCATCAAAGCTTCTCAACTCGCGGCCCGGACGCAGTGTTGTAATTACCGCCTGTCCGATGATTTTTCTGCCCTCCTGGCCTCTTAAATCTTTGGTTCTAATGCCCCAGATATTGTGGAAAATCAGAGCCTGACCGTTCTGCCCGCCTATATACAGCATGACGTGGCCTTTGCGCCAAAGAAGCGTTAAATAAGGGATTCCCTTCTCCAGAATAATTTTTTCTTTTTGTTCCGGGGGAATACCGCTGAGGTTAATATAACGACCGGCCTCCTTGACCTGATCCTCCGAATGGCGCGGCAGCCAGATGCCGAAGACGGCAAAAAAATCCCTCGTCATGGATGAGCAGTCACGGTTTCCGTAAAGCCCGCCCCAGCCATAAGGTTCACCGATCATTTCGTTGGCAATTTTAACCGCATGGAGAGAAGTTAACCGCAGGGGCTTGACGGCGGCCGCATCCCGGGCAACATAGCCTTTCTTCATTACGGCGTAGTCACTGAAAATGCTCATTGCCGCGACAAATATTTCCATTTTGTCCGGTGTTTCCCGGATTAAGGGGAACAGGTATCCGAGCGATGATTTTAAACCGAATTGCCCGTTGTTATAGAATACGGGAGTTTGGTCTCTGGTAATTACCGCATAGCGGCCCGCTTCCCATTTTTGCATAAAGATGCCGTCGACACGGCCGAAATCGCTGACCGGCATCCAGCCGAAAGTGAAACATGTTTCCACAAGCGCCCAGGTTTTGTCGGCGCTTAAATGACAGACGAAAATCGGCGTGTTGCCGGCAACTGCTGAACGCTGCAGATTATCAAAAGGCCAGCCGTCGCTGTCTCCGTCCGGGCTGGAAAAATGGGGCCGCAGTGTCGGCAATGATCGCAGGCTGGTGTTGCGCACAGTAATGGCGGGATAGCGGGCATTGGGGTAATCCTCCAGAGCGGCATTCTGCAGGAGTTTTTCATACCAGTCCCGGGTATGTTTTCTTTTATTTTCCCCGAAGCCGAAATTTACGGCAAATTTCCTGGAGTCAATATTTACGGCAGCGGTCAGAGCGTAAAAAGGCTCGCGCTGGTGCCAAACGGAAAAGTAGATGCTGTTAAAGTCTTCATCCAGGCGAATTTGTTCTGCGGCAGTAATCAGCTCTTTGCTTTTGGTCAGGTCAGGCAGATAAGCAAGGTGGTTTTGCTGTAAATCGCTTACATCCTTGATGGTTTCCGGCGCTCTCAGGCAGGCTGTTGCCGATAAGTGCGACCAGGATACAAATCAATAATTTCAATTTCATGAGATATCCTTTAGTTGAGCTTCTGCCGCCTTTTGCTTTAGCTCAACCTGATGTTCAAGTTTTATAGTCTTTTTTAGATGTTTGGGCAAGATTAAATGAAGGGAGAAGCAGATTTTTATCTTGGTACAAAAATAATTTTGTGGCATAAGATATTGAAGGCTGATATAAAGAACAAACCATTTAAATTTAAGCACAAGGAGATAATCTATGGTTCCCGTTAGCGAATTAAAGGAATTTGCCTTTTCCAACAGATTTAGTGATGAGCAGTTAAATAAGATGGCATCCATAGCGAGTGAAGAAACTTATCTGGCCGGCACGCAGATGTATCAAAATGGCGATCCCGCCAGGTCGCTTTTCCTGATCAAAGAAGGTAAAATTGTCTTGTTTATCGATAATTATATGGGACCGCATAAACCGCCGATGCAGGTTACTGTGGATATGATTACCAAAGGGGAGTCCATGGGATGGTCCGCCGTAGTTGATCCTTATCAACTATACGCTTGGCGCTCTTTGCATTGATGACACCAAAGTGATTGCCCTTGACTCCTTAGGTCTGCGAAAATTAATGGAGGAAGACAATAACCTCGGGTTTAAAATCATGCAGGTTGTGGCTAAGCTGATTTCCTCAAGGTTGACCCATACCAGAATTATTTTAGTCGGAGAAAGAGGCCTTTCCGTCTTAAACGAATATTAATCAGTTGTCAGAATAACAGAGGCGCCCGTGAGGGAGAAGATAGTTATTTACGGGAAAGGTGGCTGACCGTATACGGATAAGGCCAGGGCGGCTTTTGGTAATGCGGCTTTGTATGTCGATGTAACCGTCCACGCTGATAAATTGGCAGAAATGCTGATATTGTCCGGCGGGAAACGTCAGGTACCGGTTATTCTGGAAGAGGATAAGGTGACCATAGGTTACGGCGGCTCCTGAGGGCTGTGAATACCGGCCGGGAGCCGGTTCTTTATTTGTGGATAGGTGAGATATTTATGCAAAACATCAAATTTGATTCCATTATTGAAAAGGCAATTGCCAATGAAGAAGAAGCAACCCAGTTTTATCTGAAGCTTTCCGAGATTGTCACCGATAAAATGGCAAAAGATACACTTCTTTATCTGGCGGGCGAGGAAAAACAGCACAAAAAATATCTGCTGCATTACCGGCAGGAAGGTTTTATCGGCAATGCTGCGGACAATGATGAAGCCGGCAATAACAAGATTGCCGAGTTTTTGCAGTCTCCGCAGGTCAAGGCTGATATGGACAGCAAAGAAGTTTATTTACTGGCTGCCGCCAGAGAGTTAAATTCCTATAATTTTTACAAGGGGCTGGCGGCTCTTCATCCGGACGGCGAAATAAAACAAATGCTGCTGAAAATGGCCAATCAGGAGATAAAGCATAAAGAAAAAGTAGAGTACCTCTATGCCAATACAGCGTTTGTTCAAACCGACGGGGGATAATCCCGCCGCGGAAAGCCCCGGTTGGCGCGCGGTAGAAATGGCTGCAGCAAGCTGCCGGAAGTTAAGTCTTTACAAGTATAAGGAGTCTCCGGCTCCTGCCGCATAAGTTTCGCGGTCCGGATTTTTACAAATATATCAATTCGTTCTTAATGAACGAAAAAAGGAGTTGAAAGTGCCTGTTTTTGTACCCAAAAAGATTTTTTTTACCAAAGGTGTGGGAACACACAAAGATGAGCTGCATTCTTTTGAGCGGGCATTGCGTGATGCCGGCATTGAAAAATGTAATCTGGTCCAGGTTTCCAGCATCTTCCCGCCACACTGCAAAATGATTTCCAAACCACAGGGGCTGAAGGGACTGATTCCCGGCGGCATTACTTATTGTGTCATGAGCCGTTGCTGCAGCAACGAACCAAAGCGGCTGCTGGCGGCGTCTGTCGGTTGCGCCATTCCTGCGGATAAGTCTTCCTACGGCTATATCAGTGAAAATCATGCCTATGGCCGAACGGAAAAGCAGGCCGGTGACTACGCTGAGGATCTCGCAGCGGCTATGCTTGCCTCCACCTTGGGTATCGATTTCAATGTTGATGAAAGCTGGGATGAAAAAAAGGAGATATTTAAGATCAGCGGCAAGATAGTCCGGACATTCAATGTCACCCAATCAACGATATGTAAAAATGATAATTACACCACTGTAATTGCCGCTGCCGTTTTTGTTTTCTGAAATAATCACAACGTAAGATTAACAAGTCAGGCCAGGGGAAGTGCAATTTCTTCGAGATTGGCGCTGACTTTCTTTCATTAAGGATATGGTGGAAATTTTCATGCAAAACGAAATATTTGATTTGCAATTTCAGGATGTCGGCGGCGCTGAGCTGCCCTATCTCTTCTTTGAGGGCAAAGCTTCTGCACCGCAAATGCTGTTTGTTCATGCCACCGGTTTCCTGCCCTGGCTCTGGCAGCCGGTTATTGAGGAATTTGTTCCGCCCAACAATGCATGGGCTCCCTTCGTTTGTGACTATCGTTCCTGCAATCCGCAGGAAGGCGGATTGAGCTGGGATGTTGTCGCGCGTGATTTGTCCGCCTTCTGCGGCGGGCAGCAAATTACCCGACCGTTAATTATCGGACATTCCATGGGGGCGACGGTATCGACAATTGCGACCGCCCTTTATGGCTTGCAGCCGCGCGGCCTGATTCTGATTGAACCGATTTTCCTTCCCGACCAGATTTACGACCTGAAGCCGGAGGTCCAAAGCCATCCTTTAGCCTCTAAATCGATTAAAAGAACAAACCATTGGACAGACGAAAATGAAGCCTGGGCCTACCTCAAATCCAAGTCGCTTTTTGCCGACTGGGATGAGCGGGTTTTGCAGATCTACCATAAATACGGCATGAAAAAACAGGAGGAAGGAAGTCTCAAACTGACCTGTTCGCCGGAAAACGAAGCGGCAATGTTTATGGGAGGATGGGATATCAATCCCTGGCCTTTGCTTCCGAAAATAAACTGTCCTGTTCTTGTTTTGGAAGGAGAAAATACCGAAAACAAAGGGTTCGTTGACATTCAAAGAGCTGTTTCTTTATTCAGTTCTGCAAAATACAAATCGGTAGAGGGTACGGGGCATTTAATCCCCATGCAGAAACCGAAGGAAATTGCCGCAATAATAAAAGAATTCAGCCGGGAGATTCAATAAAATACCGGCCCAAGAAATCGTTGGAAAGAGGAAATAATGAAACCCGACATTATTGCCCTTTGTAATCAAAAAGGCGGAGTAGGTAAAACTACCTGTGCTTTAAATATTGCGGCCGGACTGGCCAGGCTGGGTAAAAAGGTTCTGCTGGTTGATTTCGATCCCCAGGCGCATTTAACCTATTCCCTGGGTTTTGCTGCCCATGACCTGAAGCAGACTGTTTATTCGGTCATTAAAAGGTCGGTTCCTCTGGATGAAGCACTGCTGGAACATTCCGGCATGCGGCTTCTGCCGGCCAACCTTGAACTGGCCGAGATGGAAAACGAAAAAGCAGACTTTCCCGACGGCGAATTTACACTGAAGAACAAACTGGCCGGCGTCCGGGATATGGAATATGTCCTGATCGACTGTCCGCCTTCGGCCGGGTTTCTTACCTCCAACGCGCTGGCCTGCAGCCGGGATATTTACATTCCTTTGCAGATGGAGTTTTTGGCCTTAAAAGGGATGGGCCGTCTGATGAGCCGCATTGAAGAAGTGCAGAAAAGTTTGAATAAGAACCTGCAGATTTCCGGTATTATTCCCACCCGGTTTGATGCCCGCAAGAAGTTGAATAATGCCATCATGGACAGCATTCGCGAGCGCTTCGGGAATAAAGTGTTTGCTACCGCGATTCGCGAAAATATTGCTGTGGCGGAATCCCCGAGCTTCGGCCAGACAATTTTTGAATATGCGCCGAAGAGTCATGGCGCCGAAGATTTCCTGAGCCTGTGCGAGGAAATCATCAACAGAAAATAACCGACCTATCCGGAAATAACCGGCTGCCAATATCTATGACCGAACAGCAAAGCGTCCGCCGCAAGGCATATCTGGCCCTCGCGGCCGTTACCATCCTGTGGGGATACAACTGGGTGATCATGAAGGAGTCGCTCCAATACTGCGATCCCTTTGTTTTCACAGCGATGCGCATTTTTGCCGGGTCTTTCATATTGCTGCTCATTCTGGCCTGGAAGCGCAGGAGCATTGTTCCCCATAATATTCCGCTGCTGATCTTAACCGGTATTCTTTCCACTACCGGCGGAACCGCTGTCGCCATGTGGGCGCTCACCAGCGGGGAAGCAGGGAAAACGGCGATTCTGGTTTATACCATGCCCTTCTGGGCTCTGCTGCTGGGGTGGCCGATACTTTCCGAACGCATTCGCGGCCTGCACTGGTTGGCGGCCGGGCTTGCCTTATCCGGGCTGATGCTGATTCTGGCGCCCTGGAAGATATCTCTCGATATTGCCGGTTCGCTCCTGGCTATTGCCGCAGGCCTGATGTGGGCGGCCGGCTCGATTCTGATCAAGATTATGGCTAAAAAAAGCGATTTCGACCTCCTGTCCGTTACGGCCTGGCAGCTTTTTTTCGGCGCCATCCCCATTGGAGTATTGGTTGTCCTGATCCCTTCCCCGCTTGTCTCGTGGACCCCTTATCTGCTGGGCGCATTGACCTACAATATTGTGTTTGCCACCGCTATTGCTGTCCTGTTATGGTTTTACGCCCTGCAAAAATTACCCGCGGGATCGGCCACTATGGGCACGCTTGCCACCCCGGTGATCGGCGCCGTTGCCGCCGCCATTCAGCTTGGTGAAAGGCCGTCGGTTACCGACATGGCCGGGATGATTCTGATCCTTTGTGGAATTGTCCTTCTGACTTTCCTGGATCTGCGGCGCAGCCGCGAAGCCGGAAATTAAAACTATGGCCAATAATATTCTACGGTTATTTTTTAATGACGGAAATATAGTACAGGGCGATGCGCTCCCTGGAGGGCAGATACCAGGGCCATTCCATGTCATCAGGCACTTCATAGATCTCCCCCCACCGTAAGGGTTGCATGATCTCCAGTTTAAGGCCGCCTGTGGTTTCTATGAGCTGCAATATTTCGTTCTCATCAAAAATCCGGCGTGGCGGCTTTGCGCCCGGTTTGTGCTCAATGACAATGTTGTTCCGGAATTCAGTCTGGGTCCCTTTAATTTCATATGTCCCACGTGTATGCAGGGAAAAGATCACTTCTCGTTTGGCAACTCTGACCAGTTCTTGCAGCGCTCTCTCCACATTCCCCAGCAAATAAGGAAGTGTTTCCGCGCAGAAGATGCGGTCCACCGAGCTATCGGGGATTGGTAAATGTAGGATATCAGCCAGGGCTAGGTGGGCGTTAGGATAGTCGTTTGCTAATTTTATACTTTGGGCAAGCGCCTCCGATGAAAAATCAAAGCCGATAAACAAACCGTTGGAAGCACATCTGCTCATTACATCAGGCAGGTAGAAAGTGTACCCGCAACCTGCATCGCAGATTATTTCGCCCGGCCTGATCCTCTCGAGGGCGAGCTGATAAAAATAACGACCACCTGTTGCCTTGTCCCGGTCACTGAAGATCTTGTCCCAGACTTTTCTCTGTCCGTATTCTTCCGAAGTCATTTGTTCTTATAACCTGAGAGCTATCCGAGCCTGTCTTATAAGAGGCGCCTGTCCATCCGGCATTATTTCTTGTGGCAGTTATTGCACCGTTCAAAATTCTGCTGATGATGACAGGAAAGAAAGCAGCTTTCTACATTGACTTTGGATAAATCGACTTTCTCCTTGAGAGGAATCGGATGAGTGCTGTGACAATCAGTACAATTCGGTATGTTTTCGACTGTCTTTAAATCATGCTGAAGGTACTGGTGAGGGTTGATTATTTCACCGCTGGATGCCTTAAAAGAAGGTTTTTTAGAAGCTAGTTTTTCGAAAGATCCCCCATGGCAGGCCAGACAGGCGGCTGGTCCCGGTGCGGCTTTGTCCTCAGCATTAGCAAAATTGACGGATTCAGACAGGTATCCACCCAGTAGAAGCGCCAAAACTACTAACAATCGGGCAATGACCGGAATTTTTGTTTTTATTTTCATAATCTTTCCTCGGTACAGTATTCTCGTTCTCGCCTGAAGCGAGTCCATATCAGGAAATCAGGCCGGTGATAGAGTGGAGGATAATTTCCAGGTCCACCCTACCACCGGAGGATTCATATTCCAGCAGCAATCCGCTACTTCCAAGTCTTTTCAGCCGCCGCATTGCGCCCGGCAATACGACCGAAAGCCAGACATTCCCCGAGATTACCGCCGCCATTGTACAGGTAGTTATACATCGAACCGAGTTCACCGGCACTGTAAAGCCGCGGGATGGGCTTTTGGTCAGGATCAACAATCTGGGCCTTGATATTGCGTCGCGGACCACCTTGAGTATTCAGAATGCCGAGAGTGAGCCGCATGGCATAAAATGGTCCCTGTTTGATCGGCCCCAGCGTTTTTACATTTCTGCCAAATTCGGCATCAACGCCCTTCTCGCATGACTCGTTCCAGTTATTCACAGTCTTCTGGAGATTATCAGGGCTCACCTTGATTTTGGCCGCCAGCTCGGCGATGGTATCCGCCTTCATAAACCAGCCTTTGGCGATTTCCTCGGAGTTATCCTTGCTAATCTGAACCTTTTTTACCATGCCTGCCCAGCCCATAACCCTGTTAAAATTAAAAGGCGAACCGGCTGCTCTGGTCTTATCATCCATGATCATGAAGGAAGGAACGGGTACCGGTGTGGGACGCCATACAGAGTTGAGGTGCATATAACCATGGTGCGCGGGAGCGCTTTCGTCATAATACCGCTTGCCATCTTTATCTACGAAGACAAACCCGCCCACGGGCTTTCCACCCTCCCTCGCGGTCACGGGAAACATTATTAATCCGTTGTCGGCATCCGGCAGCTTGAAAGACGCCCACATTCCGGATTGCGCACTCATATGCCAGAGATCCGCTCCGACCTTGAGGGCCATCTTGATGCCGTCGCCGGTATTGTATGGCGTGCCGAATGGTGCTATTTCCTCTACTCCGTTGTAGTCCCGGATCATCTCCGGATTATTTTCATAACCACCGCAGGTCATAATGACGGCTTTTTTTGCTTTTACAGCAATCTGTTTGCCACCCTGTTCCGCGATGACTCCCAGTATTTCCCTTGTTTTCGGGTTCTGGACAAGTTCTTTTCCGGCTGTGGCGTAAAGAATCTCGATCTTGCGCTTATCTACAGCGGCCTGAAGTACTTTCCATGTTCGCTCCTGTCCCCAACCACCCGGAGTCGCAAAATAGGTTCTTGATGATTCGGCGCCGGGAAAATCCGGAAATTCAGGAGAACAGAACGCACTTTGCGGATTGGCCAGAGTCGGATTGCCGCCGATACTTCTCATCCAATCAACATTTTTCCCCATTTCGTCGGCCCAGACGCGGAGCATGTCTTCAGGAATGATCATTCCCTTCGACATTGCCTTCATGTAAATGATAGCTTTATCCGCAGGTGCCGGAGCAAACCACAGGTTTCCGGATATGCGGGAGTTGCCGCCTTCTTCGCCCTTGGGCGCCTTCTCTAGAACAAGTACCTTCACACCGGTATCAGCAGCGGTAATCGCAGCGGATGCGCCGGCGCCTCCATATCCGACAATAACCACATCGACTTCCTTATTCCACTTTTTAGGGACAGGGACAGCGGCCTCCGCCGGGGTCGGACGCAGCACAGTGGTCGCAGCTATGGCTGTACCGGCAATGGCGGCATCTTTGAAAAATTCTCGACGCGTCAAATTATCCTTTTTTGACATTTTACTTACTCCTTTCTTTAATTGTTGGGTTAGTTATTATAAATTGCCCTGTTACAAATATGCTTTCACTAAGTTATTCATGATATGAAGATGCTTTTGCGGAGCAAAATGTAGCGCAGCTGTTTATTTATGTCAATGCGTTTCCCCCCGAGATAGCTTTGAAGCTCCCGGGAATTAAAGCTCAGGCGAGGTCTTCCCGGGAGAGCTCAAAGCGCTGTTCGGTGACCTCTTTTCCCCACTGGTTCCCCGGATGCTCCGCAATCAGTTTAAATCCGCCCTTCTCGTAGAGATGTCTCGCGGCGCCGAGCCCCTTAAATGTCCATAAGTATATTTTCTTATAGCCGTTGTTCCGGCAAAAATTAATGGCGGTGTTGATAAGCTCATTGCCGGCGCCTTTTCCCCGCAGGGCATCCGAAATGATAAACCACCGCAGATGCGCGCCTTCAGTTGCGGCGTTAATTCCATCAATGGTTATGGAGCCTTCGAGGCGGCCGTCTGACCAGACCGTCCAGAAACCGTCGCATTTCTCATCATACCGCTGGAGAAATTCAGCAAGCTCGCTGGCAACCCTGGCTTCAAAGAAGAGGCCAAACCCCCAGTGTTGATGATAGTATGTGCCATGCAGTTCGGCAACTCGTCCGAGCGAACCACTGGTATAACCCCTGGCTATTTCGATTTGTGGCATGTAAGCCTCTGGTTCATCGCCATCCATCTTTTCGGAGAACGGTATTTGTTTGTAGCGGAAAATGGAATTCCTCCCTTCAGTGCTGCCGGATATTCCTTTTTGGTTGATAAAGCGTGTTTTTGATTGTCGGAGTATAGGTCAGGCGGACTTCGCTGTCAATGCAATGTTGGCAAGATGAATAGCTGCTCCTTAATCAGCAATCAGTCGGGCAAGGTTGCTATCCCTTAAGGAATTAAATGGCTTATGAAGCGGCGGAAAAATCCAATTCGCTTTGCCGGATTAAATAAAATTGGTATTAACGCCGGCAGATTTCTGCTATAATTAAATAACTTCACGAAATCAGGCCTTTGTGCACAGCAGAAAAGGCGGAAACCAAGAAAATAAGTAATCTTACATAAAAAATTTCCCCGAAGGAGGATTCATGATCGCGCCATTAATTATTGCCATATCCCAGGGAAAGGAAATTGCCTTATTGCCGAACATGGCCAACCGGCACGGGCTGATTACCGGCGCCACCGGGACAGGCAAAACCGTTACGCTGCAAAAGATGGCGGAATCTTTCGCTTCCATTGGAGTTCCTGTTTTTTTGGCCGATGTTAAGGGAGACCTCTCCGGCATCGGTGCGGCCGGCATCGCATCGGAAAAACTGCTCCAAAGGCTGGAATCGATCGGGATTAAAGAATTTATCCCACGCGCCAACACGGTTGTATTCTGGGATGTTTTCGGCGAATCCGGGCACCCGGTGCGCGCTACGATTTCCGACATGGGACCTCTGCTGCTGGCAAGACTGCTTAACCTTAACGAAACCCAGTCCGGCGTGCTGACACTGGTCTTTAAAATTGCCGACGACAACGGCCTTTTACTGCTTGATCTGAAAGACCTGCGGGCATTGATTCAGTTTGTGGGCGATAATGCCAAAAAATTCACGACCGAATACGGCAACATTTCCGCCGCTTCCGTGGGTGCTATTCAACGCGGGCTTTTAGTTCTGGAACAGCAGGGTGGCGACAGGTTTTTCGGGGAACCAATGCTGAACATCGCCGATCTGATGCAGACCGACGGCGCGGCCCGCGGCGTTATCAATGTGCTGGCTGCCGACAAGCTTTATAATAATCCCAAGCTGTATGCGACATTTCTGCTGTGGATGATGGCCGAACTTTTTGAGCAGCTGCCGGAAGTGGGCGATGTCGAAAAACCAAAGCTGGTATTTTTCTTCGACGAGGCTCATCTGCTGTTCAATGATGCGCCGTCAGCCCTGCTGGAAAAAATCGAACAGGTGGTGCGCTTAATTCGTTCCAAGGGAGTGGGAATTTACTTTGTCACCCAGAATCCTCTGGATATTCCCGAAACCGTCCTCGGACAACTCGGAAACCGCGTACAGCACGCTCTGCGGGCTTTCACGCCGCGCGATCAGAAAGCGGTCAAAACGGCGGCCGACACCATGCGGCCCAATCCCGCCTTCAACACGGCCGATGTGATTACAGCACTGGGGGTCGGCGAGGCGCTGGTTTCTTTTCTTGATGAAAAAGGCCGGCCCGCACCGGTGGAAAGGTCTTTTGTCATCGCGCCTGCTTCGCGTCTCGGCATACTGAGCGCTGACGAACGGGCGGCGGCCATTAAAAAATCAACAGTATATGGGCACTATGAAAAAGTTCTTGATCGTGAATCGGCTTATGAAAAGCTGCGCGCATCAGTCCAGAGCACAGAGCCTTCCGCAAAGCCGGCAAATGCCGGGTCTCCGCAGGCTTCCGGACAAAACGGCGGTGGATTAATGGGCGGTCTGGGCGAAGGTCTCAGCGGCATCCTGTTCGGGCGCACCGGACCCCGTGGCGGCCGGACCGACGGCGTAGTCCAGTCAGCGGCAAAAAGTGTGGCACGAACCATCGGGTCATCAGTGGGACGGGAAATCGTCCGGGGCGTGCTCGGTTCTCTGCTGGGCGGCGGACGCCGCCGGTAACTGTCGGTGATGAAACGAGGGGGGCATTACCATCTTCCGAAGCAACAAAAAAAACATCCTGCTTTTGACCGGGTATAAAAATTAGAATGCGGATAATTGCTTGTGAGCGAAGTAAAGACAGTGTTGTTTGATCTCGGGAATGTTCTGGTGGATATTGATATATGCGCATTCTGGTCTGATCTCGGATTAAGCTTTCCGGAAGAAACGGCGCCTTTTACACAGGGATTTGCCTCTTTGACGAGGAAATATGAAACGGGACATATGGGAACCGCTGATTATCTGAGCGGCCTTAAAATCGTGTTTGATAAAAAATTTACTCTCGGCCAACTCCAAGGAGCTTTTTCCCGCATCCTCCGCAAACCAATTGCCGGAATGTCCGATATCGTCTTCCGCGTAGCGCGCACCCATCGGACTGCATTGGTCAGCAATACCAATGAAATTCACTACCAATTGGGCCTGGAGAGATTAAGTGCACTCGGTTTTCTTCAGAAGCACTATCTTTCATATCAATTACACGTAATGAAGCCGGCCGCAGGTTTCTATGAGGCTATTATTCAAGATCAGGGTATTTTACCCTCGGAACTATTGTTTATTGATGATCTGGCCGAAAACGTGCATGCGGCCAAAGTTGCCGGGATGCAGACAATACATTTTAAAAGCACCGCACAACTGAAAACTGCCTTGCAGTCTCTCCATATCCTGGCGCAATAAAGGCTATTCCGGAGAATAATCCCTGACGAAATCCATGAATAATTTATGGACTGGCTTCAAGTCCAATTGTTTTTGCCGGATTAAATAAAAAACTCTTTCCATATCGGGAAGACCGGCGATCTTAATCTCCCTCAATAATCCCTGTACTAATTCCCTCTTGATGGCGTGGAGAGAAAGAATGGAAACACCCAATCCGGCAATAATCGCTTCCTTGATTGCCTCCGAGCTGCCGAACTCACTGCAGATATTGAACTGGGTGAGAGCAGGGGCATTATGCTCTTTCAAATAGCATTCCAGGACATCTCTGGTTGCCGATCCTTTTTCCCGGATAACAAAAGGCTCTTGTGACAAATCTTCAAAAGTAATTGATTTTCTCTGGCACCACGGATGATGGCGCGGAACCGCCAGGACAAGCCGGTCTTTCCATAATGGTTCGGCCAGGAGTTTCCTGTTGAGGGCTTCCTTGCCGATCAGGCCTATTTCCACCTCGCCCGCCAATACCATATTCATGACTTCTTCACTGTCTGCAGTTTGAACATGCACCCTGGCGTCGTTATTTTTCTTTCTAAAAAGGCTTAAAGCACGCGGGAGAATATATGTAGCCGGAATCGTGCTGGCGCCGATGTAAATTTCTCCGCCGGTGTTTTCATGGAGCTGATTAATTTTTTCTCCGGCGTCATTGCGCAATTTGATTATCCGTCGCGCGTACTCGTAAATAATCTTTCCCTCCGGTGTGAGGGAAATTCCTGAAGTGCTGCGGTTAACAACCCGCACACCGAGACAAATTTCAATATTCTTGATATTTTTGGTCAGCGCGGGCTGGGTGAGAAGCATTTTTTTGGCGGCACGGCTGAAACTTCCCTCTTGAACAAGAGCAATAATTGCCTCCATCTGCTGCATGGTTATGTTTCTGTAATTTTCTGTAATCATTGGTAATTTGTACCATAAATTTTTCTTATTTGTCAATGATTAATATAACTATTTGGAATTTGACTTATTCCAATCGTTCTTGTTAAAAATCCCTTACTTTTTGTTGAGGCTGCGCGCAGCATTCTCAGACAAACTACTTTTCGGAGATTTTCCGCATGAAAAATATTTTTTCCACACGCTCGGGGATTATTGTTGTTGGCGCTGTCATCGGAATTGGGGCCGCACTGCTCCAGTATTTAGGCAATCCTCCGAACATGGGTATTTGCGTGGCGTGCTTTGAACGCGATATTGCGGGCGCTCTCGGTTTGCACAGGGCTGATGTTGTTCAGTACCTCCGTCCGGAGATTATGGGCTTTGTTCTGGGCGCTTTTGTCGCTGCGCTGCTGGCCGGGGAGTATAAACCCCGTGGCGGCTCGGCGCCGCTGATCCGTTTTTTTCTCGGCTTATTTGCCATGATTGGTGCACTGATTTTTCTGGGTTGCCCATGGCGTTCTCTCCTGCGTTTGGCCGGCGGCGACGGGAACGCCATACTGGGAATTGCCGGACTGATCACAGGAATATATATTGGTATAATATTTTTAAAGAACGGTTGCAATCTGGGACGCTCTTATCCGCAGAAAAAGTCCGGCGGCTGGATTTTTCCGGCTTTAATGGCCGGTCTGTTTCTGCTGCTTATTTTTCAAGTATCGTTTGCTCCGGGTGGACCGATTTTTTTCAGCCTGAAAGGACCCGGATCGCAGCATGCGCCAATTTTCATCAGCCTGGGGGCTGGTCTTGTTATCGGCGGACTGGCGCAGCGCAGCCGTTTTTGCACCATGGGAGCGTTTCGTGATGTGCTGTTGGCGCGCGATTTTCATCTAATCAGCGGTGTGGCCTCTCTCCTGGTTTTCGCGTTTGTGGCTAATCTCATTTTCGGGCAGTTCAATCCCGGTTTTGAAGGTCAACCTGTTGCTCATTCCAACCATGTGTGGAATTTCCTGGGGATGGTTTTATCAGGCCTGGCCTTTGCTCTGGCGGGCGGCTGTCCCGGACGACAACTGTTTCTTTCCGGAGAGGGTGACATGGACGCGGGAGTTTTTGTTCTGGGAATGATCGTTGGCGCCGCTATCGCCCACAACTTTGCTCTGGCCAGTTCGCCCAAAGGTGTGTCCGCTTTTGGACCAATTGGCGTTATAATCGGTCTTGTTTTTTGCTTGATCTTGGGTTTTGCGATGCGGGAAAAAGAAGGATAATAAAGAAGAGAGGTTGAAATAGTTTTTATTGCTGGGAATTAAGAAAAGTCCGAAATTTGAAGGCGGCGGCCTTATTCTTTTTAATAATGTCGAAGAAGCCATCCGCGCGGAAAAAATCCTGAAGAGTGCGGGTTACGAAAAAAAACTGGTGGCGCCGCCGCCCGAGTTGCGCAAGGGTTGCGATCTGGCGTTGGAAATAAACATTGTGGAGGAGCCCGGAGTGGAAAGATTGCTGCGGGAAAAAGCTGCCGGTTTTGTTGAAATATTGCCGATTAAAGGCGCCGGCGAGCTGCTCAGCATTGTAAAAATTACGGATTTCGGCGAGGCGTTGATGGTCAAGGCCGGCAACATGAAACTTACTTATGACAAAAAATCGGGGGTTATCCTGAACATCTCCGGCGGCGGCTGCCCGGACATTCCCTATCTGCACATCAATATGCTGGACAAAAAACTGAGTGCAGCGGATCGTCCTAAAGACCAGGGCTATACTCTTTGTGCGTTAATGCTCGATCGGGCCTACACGGAAGCGCTCGATCTCTGGAAGAAAGCGGAGGATTGAGATGCTGCTTATTGGTGGAACAATTCCGCGGGCGGATATTTCCCTGATTACGGGAGAAGCGCAGTTCGACGGAGAAAAACTGATGATCAACGGCGGAGAAATTTCCTGCACACAGGGAACCGCAGCGCTGGTGAGTGCGGCCTGCGCCACCGCAACGTATTTGAAAATTTCACCGCCGCAGGTTGTTCTGGCGGGCGATACCGGTGCAGGCTCGGGAAGCCGGCTGCTCTACGATTATCTGATTAACAACCTGCCCCGCTTGTCACCGGGTGTGCTGGCGCTGCACTATATCCTTCCCGTTATGGGATTGATGAGGAAGGTGCTCGCCGCTGCGGGAAAATGCGATAAAAAACCGGTAATGATCGCCGATGCCTCTTCCATGTATGCCGCCAAAGCGGCCGGTCTGGCGCCGAAATTCGATGTTTTCACGCCGGATTTCTGCGAAATGGCTTTTCTGGCCGATCCGGAAGCTATTCATCCCGCTTATGTCAGCAGACACCTTTTTAACGCAGAAATAGCCGATGTTGCGGAATTGATCAAAGCCGCTTATCTGTATAAAAGCGCGCCTCAAACTTTGCTCATCAAGGGTGCCGTTGATCACGTTGTGGAAAATGGTGAAATTATCGAAACAATTTCCGAACCGAATATGCCGGCTATGGAAGCCATCGGCGGGACTGGCGATACTATCAGCGGGATGATCAGTGCTTTTATCGATGCCGGTAAGGGCCACCGCCGGGCAGCGCTGCTTGCCGCTAAAGCCAATCGCTTCGCCGGGAAATATGCGCAGGCCAACCCGGCGACAAAAATACGGGATATTGTTGCCAATCTCCCGGCGTCTTTCGACAGCATCAACATTTTAATCAATGACACTCGCTGAAAACAAGCGAAGTGCAGTTTGAAGCGTTAGTGGAATTGATCCCGGAAGCGAAGCCTGGCAGGCGGAGCTATCCGGGATCCAGCGAGTAACATTCTCCGCCCTTTGGGGCGAATAGATTGAGACGGAATCAGTCAAAAGGAGGATCATTAATATGATTGAAATTGATGTTCGCGGATTAGGCTGCCCCATTCCGGTGGTGAAAACCAAGCAGGCCATGGAGAAAAACCCGTCCGCAACAATTACGGTTTTAGGAGATACCAACGTTTCGCAGGAAAATATTCTTCGTCTGGCGGAAACGAAAAAATATGCAGTAGAAAGCAAACAAGCCGCGGGGGAAGAATACCGGCTTGTCCTAAAGCCCGGCCGCCCCTCTTAAATTCAAAATTTATCTACCATGCATACCCATTTAATGCTAAATTAGCATTAATTTTAATACAGGAGGTATTTCATGAATACTTGCGGAATTGTTTTCGCTAAAAGGGAAAGTTGCGTTGGTGACCGGCGGTGGACGCGGCATTGGTAAATTTATCGCAACGGGGCTGGCTGAAGCCGGCGCCGATTTAATTTTAACATCCCGTAAAATGAAAAACCTGGAAGATACAGCACGGGAGTTGGAAACCAATTATAAAATACGGGCTCTGGCCATTGCCTGTGACCTGAGCAAAGAAGATACAATAGAAGCCATGCTCGCGGAAGCGCAGAAGACATTCGGGCATATTGACATTCTGGTGAACAATGCCGGTGCTACCTGGGGCGCACCCACACTGGACTTCCCCCTGGCAAAATGGGATCAGCTCTTCAATGTCAATGTTCGCGGCGTCTGGATCATTACCCAAAAAGTTGCCCGCATGATGAAAAATCAGGGCGGTGGCAGTATTATCAACCTTTCTTCCATCATGGCTTTTCGTGGCTCAACGGAAGCAGGACATCCGGCGATTCCTTACAATTCCACCAAAGCTGCCATCAACTTATTGACCATGAATCTGGCCGTGAAGCTTGCCCCCTATAACATCCGGGTCAATGCTATTGCCCCCGGGTTTTTCCTGACGGATATGATGGCCTATATCGCAGGGCCCGAGTTTAAGAAGGAATACGAAATTCTGCTGGACTCTATCCCGCTGCGCCGCACGGGAGAAATGGATGATATCAAAGGAGTGGCCGTATTTCTCGCTTCCGCTGCATCGGCTTTTATGACCGGCCATGTTCTGGTTACCGACGGCGGTTTTCTGGCCCAATAGGATTGTCTAATATAAGGAAAAGAGATTTGTCTACGGTAACATCAGCAACTGTTGTTAATCCCAGAGATGCGGCAACCGTAATTCTGGTGCGGACAATAAATGACGATTCGTGGGAATTGTTTTTAGCCCGCCGCCATCGCCTGCAGACATTTATGGCCGGCGCTTTTGTCTTTCCCGGTGGACAACTGGAGGAAAGTGATTGTCGCCCGGAATTTTCTTCGCTTATTTTAGAGGCAGACAGTTTCCATCCACAGGAATTATTGCAGGATAAAAGCCTTTCTCCCGACAGGGCCCGCGGTTTTTTTATCGCCGCCATCCGGGAAACCTTTGAAGAAGCGGGGATTATCCTGGCCGGCGATAACAGCGGTAATTTTATTACTTTTCAGCAAGAAGAGACTCTGCTCCGCTTTGCCGCTAACCGGCGGGCGCTGAGCTCTGGCGCCAACTCTTTTGCCGAGATTCTCCGTCAAGAAAAAATTTTATTATTTCCGGACGCCTTGATTCCGTTCAGTCACTGGATTACTCCGGAAGGCGAGAAAAAAAGATTCGATACCCGCTTTCTTTTGGCGAAGCTGCCCCGGGGTCAGGAGACTGTTTCCGATAACACCGAACTCACGGAATTCTTATGGGTCACGCCCCAAAATGCGCTCCGGATGCACTTCTCCCGGGAAATCATGTTAATGCCGCCGACGCTCAAAACGGTCCTGGAATTAGCGCAATTCGCCAGCGTCGATGAGCTTTTCGCCGCGGCAAAAAAACGCCTTCTTTATCCCATCCTGCCGCAGATCTTTGAGCAGGGAGTTAAACTGCCGCATGATCCGGAGTATGGCCTCGACCAGTATAGACGACCGGCAAATCCTGCTGAACCTTCCCGCATTATTGCAGAAGACGGAGTCTGGAAGGCGGCTTTCTATCACGATAAAAAAAGCCCTGAACTTTCATAAACAAAAAGTCCAGGGTGCGTAGGGAGGAACTATGAGAAAACGTGGTTTGGCCATCTTTTTTGAAATGACGAGGGTGCGATATGCCGGAATCCTGATGACAACAGCATTCCTGCTTTTGCTCCTTCCGGCCGGGCCGGCCTCAGCCGGGTTGAACGAAGATTTGTTGGCAGCGGTGAGTGGGGGATGGAATAAAAACCTCGACAGGATCAGAACTTTGATCGATCAGGGCGCCGACGTCAATGCAAAAAACAAATACGGAGACACTTCCCTGATTATCGCAGCAAGGATGGGCAGCAACGAAACCGTCAAGGTCCTGCTGGAAAAAGGTGCCGACGTCCACATAAGATCAACCAATACTACTAACGTCGTGAACAGCATCAACAGCTGGACGCCCCTGATTTGTGCGGTGCAGAGAAATCATAACAACAATGCCGAACCGATCAGGCAAAATATCGATATCATCAATGCCCTTCTGGCGAAGGGTGCGGATCTGGAAGCCAGGACGAATGATGGCCGAACGGCGCTCTTTCTCAGCGTCAGCGACGGCAATACGGTGATAGCACAGTACCTGATGGATAAGGGGGCCGATGTGAATGTCAAATTGGCCACTACAGACGGTTATGACGGCTATACGCCTCTGCTTTACGCAGCACAATATGATCGTGGCCGAAATCCGGTGATGCTGTCCCTGCTTGCGAAAGGAGCCGACGTCAATGTGCGGGGTAAAAGCAACGGCTACACTGCGGTTATATACGCGGCGTGGAAAGGGAACATGGAAATTTTAACGGCGTTGTTGGAAAGAGGCGCCAATGTAAATGCCAGAACCAGAGACGGTGAAACGGCGCTGATGTATGCAGCGGGAAATGGTAAGGGGTATCCTGATGTCGTAAGGGCGCTGTTGGCGAAAGGGGCGGATGTGAATGCCGCTGCCCAGGGCGACAACGGCAAAACAGCCCTGATAGCTGCGGCCAATAACGGTAATACGGAAATTGTTAAGATGCTGTTGGATAAAGGTGCCAATCCGAACGCGAAAATGACCCGGGGAGGAGATACGGCGCTCAAGGTGGCCAAAAAAAATGGACACACCGCGGTTGTCGACTTGCTCAAACAGACCGGAGCTAAATAAAATATTGGCTTAATACCTAAAATTGGAATTACCCTCTCCATACATAAAAAAGGCCCTGAGTCTTTCGAGAAGGATTCAGGGCCTTTTGACTTATTCAACTGACAGTGAACTAAAATTTAACCTGTGGTGTGGCCTTGGCCTCTTTCGGAGCTTCGAAGAAGGCCGCATCCTTAAACCCGTACATGCCGGCCAGAATGTTGGCCGGGAATGATCGAATTGCTTCGTTATAAATTTTTACGGCTTCGTTGTATCTCATTCTTTCCACGGCAATTCGATTCTCCGTGCCCGCCAGTTCATCCTGCAATTTCATGAAATTCTGGTTTGATTTCAAATCCGGATAGCGCTCCACGACAACCATTAACCTGCTTAAAGCGCCGCTCAATTCATTATTGGCCGCAATTTTATCGGGAACAGTTCCCGCACCGCCAACTCGGGAACGGGCGTTGGTAACTTCCACCAGTACATCTCTCTCCTGTTTTGCATAACCCTTGACAGTTTCTACCAGGTTGGGAATCAGGTCATAACGGCGTTGCAGCTGATTTTCCACCTGCGACCAGGCTGCTTTAATTCCTATATCCATCTTGACAAATTTATTGTAGTTGCCGGCAAAGAAAGAATATAAAGCTATGACCAGAACAGCAATTACCGCCAGCACGATGAGCAAAGTTTTCTTTTTGGAATCCATTGTTACCTCCTGAATAATCTAAAGTTTCTCTATTATAGTTGATCAACTATTTTACAAACATTATTGACTTCCTGCAGATATTTTTTGAAAATATCCACAACTTCTTCGCTTGTGAGCTTATCCTTGCCTTCCTTGATGTCGGCGCATAGCATAAATACTGCCGCATCAATTGTAAAGAGCTGTCCCACTTCTTTTATCGTATCGCGCCTGCCCTGCGGCGCTTTGCCCTGCTTGAAATACAGCAAAGCATTAAATACCGCAATAAAAGCCGTCAAGGAATTACCGATAAGCTTCCGCAATGGCCGCGCTTTCCCTTCTGCTTCCAGATAGCCCTGCCGCAGGAGAATCAACTTGCCCCGAAGCTCTCTTTCTATCTGCAGGCGTAAATCATCCGGATTAAAGTTTAATTCGTCTAAGATATTTTCCCCGTAAATTAAGATGTGGCTGTTTTTCATACCTAAAAATTCAATGGGATAGGAATCCAGGGCAGATTCAATGAAATCCCTGGTCATAATCAGCGGTATGGCGACACGGCGTTTTTTCCACGATTTGACGGTATCCAGAACTTCAGTCAATTTATCCATTCCGGCGGGCGTCAGCACAACGAGTAAATTTATGTCCGATTTGCCCCGGATATAAGAGCCGCCGGCCGCGCTGCCGTAAATAGCCAGCGAAACGAGTTCGTTGCCGAATACTTTCAAATAATCCTGTGTCAGAGGAACAAAAATTTCTTGTGGCTGATCTGGTATTTTTGTCATAATTTCAATCCATTTCATCACTAATAATCACCTCCGGCTCCACCGCCGCCGCTGCCGCCGCCGCCGAAACCGCCAAATCCACCGCTGAATCCTCCACCGCCCCCGCCTCCACGGCCGCCGCTCATCAGCAGCAGAAGCAGCCAGGGCAGCATCGATCTGCCGCCTTTTGTGCCCAAAAGCAATGCCGCCGCTACCAAAAAGAGAATCAGCCCGAAAACATTGAAACCTTTTTTCTCGGTCCGGGCTCTTGACCTCTGAGGCGCAGGAGATTCGCTCAGTTCAACGTTGGCGTCTTTGGCAATGTAAGAACTCAACACATACATCGTATCATAGAAAGCCTGACCATAGTTGCCGGCCTGAAGCTGAGGCTTTAAATATTTGTCGCGAATCTCGCCGACTAAACCATCCGGCAGGATACCTTCTACCCCGTAACCGGTTTCGATACGGATTTTTCTTTCCTTGACTGTTAAAAATATTAAAACGCCCTTATCTTCGCCTTTTTTGCCGATACCCCAGGCTTTATAAAGGCCGTTGACGTAAAGGCTGGTTTCTTCGCCCTCTCCGATGGTCGGGACAGTTACCACAACCACAGCCGTGCCGGTTTTTTGCAGGACTTCCCGGGCGAGCGCTTCCATTTTCGCGCTGCTTTCCTGATCAATGACATTGGCAAAATCGTTAACAGCGCCGCGCGGTTGCGGGTACTTATCCGCAGCCCATAAAGTACCCCCGGCAAGCAGCACAAAAAGTGCTGCTGCCAGTGCCATGATTAATTTGCCGCTTCTGAGCGACCGGGTTATTTTATTGATCACACAATACTCAAACGCAGTCTAATATTATCCGGATTAATCTAAAACGGATTTTAATGCTGTTATAATTTGCAAACATTACCGCTTCTGTCAAGCGGGAAATCCTGAACGTAAAATCATCTTGCATTACTAATCATTGAATAATAAATATGACGTATGCACCCCAAAATAATTCTGATTCATCCACCGGTCAGCAAACCCTCCGAGCCGCCGGCCGGCATCGCCAAACTGGCCGGCTGTTTGCAGTTAAACAATATCGCTCATGAAATCATAGACATGAATCTGGAAGGGGTGCTTTATTTGCTGACCAATCCCGCGCCGGAAAACTGTGGCAGCGACCGCTGGTCGTTACGCGCCTGGAAGCATCGGGAGAAAAATCTGTCGGCCCTGCGGGACGGTAAAATTTACGGCAATGAAAGCCGCTATCAGCGGGTCGTCGCCGATATCAATCGTCTTGTCAGCCAGGCCGGGAAATCATACGGGGTTGATCTGTCCCTGGCCGATTATCATGATTCGCAACTAACTGCCGTAAAAAGCGGCGACTTGCTGCGGGCTGCCGAAAATCCTCAGGAGAATCCCTTTTATTCTTATTTCTCCTCACGGTTGGAATATGTTCTGCAAGAAGAGCCGGAATTTCTGGGATTTTCCTTAAACTATTTAAGCCAGGCGCTTTGCACCTTTGCCATGATTGGCTTTATTCGCCAGAGAAATCCCCGGCAGAAAATTATTCTGGGCGGATCGCTGACAACTTCCTGGCTTAAGATCACACGCAACAACGATATTTTTCGCGGACTGGTTGATGAAATGGTCGCCGGAGCCGGGGAAAGGAAATTGCTGGAGTTGCTGCGCTGCCCGGACGGTCAATTGGCTGCGCCCCCCGCCTACCAGGATTTTCCCGTCAGTGACTATCTTGCCCCCGTTGCGATTTTGCCTTACGGCACGGCGCAAGGGTGCTACTGGCATCAATGCTCTTTCTGCCCCGAGAGGGCTGAAGATAATCCCTATTTGCCGCAGCCGGCAACTGCTGTAATGGCGCAGCTGCAAAAGCTCAGCAGCCGGATGCATCCCGGTCTGATTCATCTGCTGGACAATGCTCTGAGCCCCGCAATGCTCCATGCCCTGACTCAAAGTGATTTTGGTGTTCCCTGGTACGGATTTACCCGGTTTACCAGCCATCTGGCGAATGAGGATTTTTGCCGGGCGCTGCGGCGCAGCGGCTGCGTTATGCTTAAATTGGGTGTTGAATCGGGCGACCAAAGCGTGCTCGATTCGCTGCACAAGGGAGTAGATTTAAAAATAGTTTCGCGGGCTTTAAAAGCAATCCGGCAGGCCGGCATCGCCACTTATATTTATTTGCTTTTTGGCACACCGCCGGAAAACGAAGAAAGTGCAAGGAAAACATTGGCCTTCACTGTTGAGCACCGGGAATTTATTGATTTTTTGAATCTGGCGATTTTCAACCTGCCGGTCTTAAGCCCGGAGGCGCAAACTTTGGCTGAAGCCGGTTTTTATGAGGGGGATTTATCGCTTTATAAAGACTTTGTGCATCCCCTCGGCTGGCAGCGCAGCCATGTGCGTAAATTCTTAGAGAAGACCTTCAAGAGACATCCGGCGATCAATGAAATAAGACAACATACTCCGAAGTATTTCACTTCCAACCATGCCCCTTTTTTCAAGTATTAAACATAATTTTTTGACTCCCCTTTCATAAAGGAGAGAATTGGAGCTTTTACAAAATCCACCCCAGCCCTCCTTTAACAAAGGAGGGTTTCTCATGCTGTCGTGAAATCATTCCGAATTTTATCCAGTCTTGTCAGCCACTTTCAACTTTTTTTTAAAATATCCATCATCGTATTGACAACATCTAGATGTTGTGGTTAATAAAGAAATATAACACTACATGTAGTCATAATAATTAGAACCTTCTTACTTAATTCCCAGGAGCAATACTTTAATGGAAAAGACCTCTTACACTCCCATTCTTCCGGAACTGACAAAAAATGCCATCACCGTTCTGGAAAGACGCTATCTCAAACGAAACAAGGAAGGGAAAGTTTTAGAGACCCCCGGCCAGCTGTTCCGGCGTGTTGCCGACTCTATAGCCGCCGCCGATCTGCGGTTCAACGAAAAGGCGCAGACCGCTTTAATCGCGGATGAATTTTACCGCATGATGACCCAATTGGAATTCCTGCCGAACTCGCCGACGCTCATGAATGCCGGACGCGAATTGGGGCAGCTTTCCGCGTGCTTCGTGCTGCCGGTGGGAGATTCCATGGAAGAAATTTTCGACGCTGTGAAATATACCGCGCTAATTCATAAGTCGGGCGGCGGAACCGGTTTTTCTTTTTCCCGTCTGCGTCCTGCCAATGATGTCGTTTTAACGACCACCGGCATTTCCAGCGGGCCGATTTCTTTCATGCGTGTTTTTGATGTGGCCACGGAAACGATCAAGCAGGGCGGTACGCGCCGAGGCGCCAATATGGGGATTCTGCGGGTTGATCATCCGGATATCATGGATTTCATCATGTGCAAGGCGGATAAAAAGCATCTGAACAATTTTAACATATCTGTAGGACTGACCGAAGCGTTTATGATAGCCGTCGAGAAAGATGAAAATTATGATCTCGTCAACCCCCGCGACGAACAGGTTTCCGGTACCCTCAACGCGCGCAAAGTTTTCAACCGGATTATCACTCAGGCCTGGGAAAATGGCGAGCCGGGCATTGTGTTTCTGGACAGGCTCAATCGCGACAATCCCACACCTCACGTAGGATCAATCGAATCCACCAATCCCTGCGGTGAGCAGCCGCTTCTCCCCTATGAGTCCTGCAATCTCGGTTCCATCAATCTCAGTAGAATGGTTCAGGACGGCAAGGTCAACTGGGAAAGGCTCAAGGAAGTTGTTTATAGTTCCGTTCATTTCCTGGATAATGTGGTGGAGGTGAACAAATATCCCCTGCCCCAGATTGCGCAGATGACCCTGGCTAACCGCAAAATCGGACTGGGTGTCATGGGATGGGCGGATATGCTGCTTAAGGTGGGCATTCCCTACAGTACCGAAGAGGCCATTGAGCTGGCCCATAAAGTGATGCAGTTTATCAGCGAGCAGGGGCACCGGGCATCGCAGGAACTGGCCGAGATAAGGGGTCCCTTCCCGAATTTTAAAGGTTCTCTCTATGATAAAAAAAGTCAATCTCCGCTGCGCAATGCTACCGTGACCACTATTGCACCCACCGGGACCATCTCTATTATCGCCAATACCTCTTCCGGCGTGGAGCCGCTCTTTGCTGTCTCTTATGTGCGGCAGGTCATGGACAACGATATCCTTTTGGAAGTCCATCCGTATTTTGAAGCCATTGCCAAAGAAAGAGGTTTTTATTCCCCGGAATTAATGCAGCGTATTGCGGAACAGGGAACCCTGAACGCCATAGAAGAAATTCCCGCTGATATCCGCAGTCTTTTTGTTACCGCGCATGATATTTCGCCGGAAGTGCATATTCGGATGCAGGCCGCCTTTCAGAAATTTACCGATAATGCGGTCAGTAAAACCGTCAACTTCTGCAACGGGGCAACTGTTCAGGATGTCGCCCGCGTCTATGAGCTGGCTTATAAACTCGACTGCAAGGGCGTTACAATTTACCGCGACGGCTCCCGCGATCAGCAGGTGCTGTCCGTAGGGAAAAAAGAAGAAAAGAGCAATGCCACCGTAAGTGACGATAAAAACAAAACAGCCACCAAGCGCGAGCGGCCCAAAATGCTCAAAGGATGGACGTATCAGATGCAGACCGGCTGCGGACCTCTTTATGTGACGGTCAACGAAGATGCTAACGGACTTTTTGAATTGTTCACTACAATGGGCAAAGCCGGCGGTTGTGCAGCATCACAGAGCGAAGCTATCGGGCGGATGGTATCGCTGGCCTGGCGCAGCGGCCTCCAGGCGCGGCAAATAATAAAGCAGCTTCAGGGTATTTCCTGCCATTCGCCGTCCGGCTTTGGCGAAAACAAGGTCCTGTCCTGCGCTGATGCAGTGGCCAAGGCGATTCAGTCGCACCTGTCAGCCAATGGCGGCGGTGCCGCCAAAGAGAAACGGGCCTTTTTCCGGGGCGCCTGCCCTGAATGCGGCGGGATCGTTGAGCATGAAGGAGGCTGCGCCGTATGCCACGGCTGCGGATACAGCGAGTGCGCGTAATGCCATCCAGAAAATTTCCGGGGACATCATTCTGATTTTTGGAAAGCCGGGAATTCAGAGCGCTGCAATTCTATAAGAATTGCTGTTCAGGCGCTCAGATTTTATCTTCTTCGGCAATAAAACACTTATTTAATTCTCCGGTGTTCAGCAATGTCCACATTCTTTCTTTGACTATTTCCTTGAGCAGATCATGCTCAATAATCAGCATTCCTTCGCGGGCCAGTTCATTGAGTATTTCTCGCATGTTTTCCGGATTCTTCTTCGTAATTAAAGCAATGCGCGGCAGATGCTCTTCAATTTGGGCTCCGGGATTATCCATAAAATGAATAACGATAGCCATGCGTATCCACAGGTTGGTCAGCTCTTCGAGGGCCGTATTGGAGTTTTTTAAACGGCGGGAAAATTCGCGGAGCATGTGCATAGCTATTCCCTGGCTTTCCCGCAGCATCTCGCTGAAAGTATTGCCGTCAATGACCGCCAGTTGACTATCCTCACCGGCCCGCGCAGTCGCTGACCGGGATATATCAATAAGAGCGGCCATCTCGCCAAAATATTGTCCCGGCACCATTTCGGCTAATACTTTTTTTACCTGACAGTCAACTTTTTCCAGAATAATACGGCCGGATAATACATAAAACATCTCGTGCCCGCTATCGCCTTCATTGAAAATGATGCTGTCTTTTTCATAGGTGCGGCCAAATTTTTTAAAAAGGCGTTCATCAACTTTCATCATAGTTTTGTGGGGATGGAGTATCGCTCCTTCCAGCAAAAGAATATCACGGCGCTGGTATGACGACATGATTTCCGCACAAAACAAGAAAATTAGTGCAATATAGAATGCCCCGATAACCAGAATAACGGCCGCTTCCAGAGATCCGAAAATCACATCATAGCGGGTATAGTTGGCAATATACCAGGTGAAGAACTGTTTGGCTATTTCGGTGAGCAGGGCAAAAATGGCGCTGCCGGCGATGGCAACGGACAGACGAATTTTGGCCGTCGGAATTACCCGGTAAACGATAACGAAGAAAAGAGTTGTAATTAAATAAGGCACAACATAGCGCAGCAGGAAGGCGGATATCTCCGAAAGTGAAAATCCCAGATACTCCGCAAGCAGCGTCGGCTGCGAGACGAGCAGGGCAGTTATATAACTGATTGCCACAGAGGCGATGCCCACGACCCAGGCCATGGGAATCATTCCTATCGCGAGCAGTTTTGCCAGAAAGTAATTACGTTTTTTCTGAGAATGGAAAATAATGTTGAGCGCCGTGGCCAGGGAGTTAAAAATCATGGCGGAAAGCCAGATCAAACCCAGCAGACCGGCCCACCCCAGCAAATTTCTTTTCTTCTCAATTTGTCCGAGCTGGGACAAAATTTTTTCCGAAAAGAAGCCGCGGCTGATGGCGTCGGTAATGTCCGCCTGAATATTAGGATGAGAGCTGAAAAGATATCCGGCGGCAACGATGGTGAGAATAAACAGGGGAATGACGGAAAGAATTGTATAAAGGGCGATTGCTGCGGCCTGATTGGTGTTGCCGTTGAGGCGGTAATTTTTAACCGCATCAGTTAAAACATCCCAGCCGCCGGCAGCTTTCAACCGCAGATTTTCCAGTTTCCGCCGGGAACGAGCCGGTTTAATTTTTTTTCCAGCGATCATAGTTTATTCCAATATATGAAATAATACTACATTAACAGCCGAATAAAGGCAATCCGGTAAAAAGTTGTTGCAAAGGATTATTTGCTGGGCTAATTATCATCTATGAAAATGTTGCGTACTCTCATATTTTTGTTTGTCGCAGCGCTTCTTACTGCTGCCTGTAATAATGCACCGACTACGGAAACCAGTAAAAACAATGAAGCCAAAGAAAAGGCTTATGGAGATATCATTGTCCAGGGCGGTATCGGTGATGCCAGCAACTTGATTCCGCTTCTGGCCTCCGATAAACCCTCCCATGATATTGCCGGTTTAGTCTATAATAGTCTCGTTAAATATGATAAAAATATAAATATTGTCGGTGATCTGGCCGAGTCCTGGGACATTGCCCCCAATGGCTTAATGATTACTTTCCGCTTACGCAGGGGGGTTAAGTGGCATGACGGGCAGCCTTTTACTGCCGCCGATGTCCTTTATACCTATCAGGTAACGATAGATCCCAAAACTCCCACCGCATATGCCGGTGATTTTCTGAAAGTAAAGAAGGCCGAAGTCCTGGATGACTACACTTTCCGGGTAACTTATGATAAGCCCTTTGCACCTGCTCTCATCAGCTGGGGTTCATCCATCCTGCCCAAACATCTGCTGTCGGGCACGGATATCACCCGGAGCCCTCTCACCCGCCGTCCCATCGGGACGGGTCCATACAAATTCAAAGAATGGGTAGCCGGCCAGAAGATTGTTCTTGTGGCCAACCCCGATTACTTTGAAGGTCGTCCTTATATTGACGGTTACATCACCCGCATTATTCCGGACATGGCGACGATGTTTCTGGAACTGCGCGGTCAGGGCATAGACATCTCCGGCCTTTCACCGCTGCAATATACACGGCAGACAGAAAGCAAATTATTCCAAAATAATTTTAACAAATACCGATATCTATCCTTTGCCTACACTTATCTGGGATATAATTTAAAAAATCCGCTTTTTACCGATAAAAAAGTAAGGCAGGCCATATCTTATGCGATCAACAAAGAAGCGATCATCAGTGGTGTGCTTCTTGGCCTGGGAAAGCCGGCAACCGGACCTTTCAAGCCGGGAACATGGCCCTATAACGGTAATGTTAAGACATACAATTTCGATCAGCAGAAGGCCAAAGATCTTCTCCGGGAGGCCGGCTGGAAGGATATCAATGGTGACGGGGTTCTGGAAAAAGACGGTAAGCCGTTTGTTTTTGAACTTGTTACCAATCAGGGCAATGAAACACGGCAGAAATGTGCAGAAATTATCCAAAGACAACTCGCGGAAGTGGGCATTACCGTAAAAATCCGGATCCTGGAATGGGCGTCATTCGTAAATGATTTTATCGGTAAAAGACGCTTCGATGCTGTTATCATGGGGTGGACGATCCCGTCTGATCCTGATGCTTATGATGTCTGGCATTCGAGCAAAACGGCGCCGGAAGAATTAAATTTCATTTCCTACAAAAACACTGAAGCCGATGAGATGCTGGAGCGGGGCCGCAGCACTTTTGACCAGCGGGAGAGAAAAAAATATTACGACCGTTTTCAGGAAATCCTTGCCGAGGAGCAACCTTATACCTTCCTCTATGTGCCGGACGCATTAATCATCATTAACAGCCGTTTTCGCGGGATCGAACCGGCTCCCATCGGCCTGAATCACAACTTTATCCAATGGTACGTTCCCAAAGATGAACAGAAATTCGTGATGACGCCATAGCAGGCTGGATGATTCAGTGGTGTTTTTTTGACGGTAGTTGGACAAAACACCGGTTTATTAATCATCGGCAAAAGCACATCCTGTTCACGGGAAGTAAATTCAGGCGCCAGCTTTGCAATCCCAAACAGAGATTGTCTGAAATTTCCCAACGTGGATGCAGCGCGTCGCCTTTACTGCTATCAAGGCAGTAGTTTCTGCCTGGACAAATTGTTCTAAGTCGGGATGCTTTTTCAGAAATATCGCAGCAAGTTCGTTTCGGGTCTTACCCCGGGGAATATAGCGGGCGCTGCCCATAATTGTTATCGCTTCTGTCGCCAGGAGATTTTTCCGCAGGTTCGAACGGCTGTCTATGAGGATTGACACTTTTTTTGTTTTAACGATATTCTTAAACTTTCTTGTCGCCTGAGGTGTGGCAAAGATGACCTGCTTTTGATCGGGGGTCATGGCAAACGATATAAGAGATGTATATGGCTGGCCTTTGTCGTTTGTTGCCAGTACTCCAAAATACTGACTCTTATTGAAGGCCTGGAGCCTCCTGGGTACCGACATGGAACCCTTGCTGGTTTGACTCGGGATAAGCTCTCGATTAATCATTTTCCCCTCCAGAATTATAATTTCAACGTCTGGGGCGAATTGCTGCGTCCAATCCGGCAGCACATATTTCTCCGACCGGGACGTCGATATAATCTTTACTTTAACACAGCATTCAACGTCTTGCTATAAGAAGTCAACATTTTTTCACAATAACTTAATGAAATTAAGATTGATATCGTGGCAAGAGAGGCTTATATTACAAGACATTTGGGAAAGAATTCAAAGGACAAATAATGCAGCAGATAAGCATTGGCATCAGCGCCTGTCTTCTCGGTCAGAACGTCCGCTACAACGGCGGGCATGCACTTGACCGCTTCCTGCGGGATACCCTGGGCAAGTATGTCCAATATCTGCCCGTTTGCCCGGAGGTAGAATGCGGGTTGGGAGTTCCGCGGGAAACAATGCGCCTGGTTGGTGACCCGAAACAGCCGCGTCTGATGACAGGAAAATCAGGCGTCGATCATACGGACCGGATGGAGGCATGGGCCAGGAAGCGTGTGGGGGAGCTCCAGAACGGGAATCTCAGCGGGTTTATTTTCAAAAGCGATTCTCCTTCGAGTGGCATGGAGCGTGTAAAGGTTTATGATCACAACGGTGTCCCCCAAAAATCCGGAGTGGGAGTTTTCGCCCGCATCTTCATGGAAAACTTCCCGCTGATACCTGTTGAAGAGGAAGGCCGTCTCCATGATCCGATCCTGCGGGAAAACTTCATTGACCGCATTTTCATTTACCGGCAATACCGGGAAGTAATGGAGCAGAAGAAACCCATAGCCGGCCTCGTTCAATTTCACACCAGAAACAAGCTCATGCTTATGGCGCACAGCCCAAAGCTTCTTCAGCAGATGGGATACCTTGTGGCCCATCAAGGAGAGCTGTCAATAAAGGAACTTCTCCGGCAGTACGAGAATCTGCTGATGGCAGCGATGGCGCTAAAACCCTCCACAGCGAAGCACACCAATGTCCTGCAACACGCTATGGGCTATTTCAAGAAAAACCTCTCCGCTGACGAAAAGCAGGAGCTTCTTGATGTTATTGATAAATACCACAGGAGGCTTATTCCGCTGATTGTTCCGGTGACTTTTCTGAATCATTATGTAAGGAAATATCATCAGCTCTATCTGCAAGAGCAGAGTTATTTCAATCCTCACCCGCTGGAGCTCCAACTGCGCAATCATGTTTGAGCATGAACAGGCGGTTTTTTCCTGAAAGGCTCCTCAATTTGTTGCGAATCATATCAGACTTGCCGGCGTGTATACAGGTCGATCCCTTCCTGGATAATGCTCCGGACGTTCAAGATTAATACGTCCAAGTTGTCGACAGAATGTCTTTCCGCGGACACAGCTTTGTGAATTACCAGCGTGACGCGGCCGGGAAAAAGATCTAATGTTCCGGGAGGCAATATATGTCTGGTATCGACGATGGAAACCGGCAGCAGTGGGATACCCAGATCGCGGGACATTACAAAGGCCCCTTTCTTGAAGTCGCCCAAATTTCCGTCCCGGCTTCTCTTTCCTTCGGGGAGCATGATGAGGGAAACTCCGTTTACCAGAATTTTTCCGGCTTCCTGGAGTTTCGCAGTGGCTTCCTTCCCGGCGCTCCGGTCGATGTAGATATTTCCGCCCAGCTTTCCTGCCAGACCGAACAACGGGACATCACGCAGTTCTTTTTTCATGACCCAACGGGTATCGATTCCCAGAAAGCCCCATATGACAAAGATATCGAAGGCACTTTGGTGATTGGCAACGATCACATAGGATTGCTTTTCAACAATATTCTCCCGCCCGATGACTTTCACCTGCACAGGGGTTAGGAAACAGTTGAAACGTGCCCATCCTTTGCCGGCTATTCTGTTGGCTGCATCAGGACCGGAAAAGATCATGATGAAGATACCCAGGGTAATGAAAAAAACGGTCGAGAGGACAAACAATGGCAAATAGATCAACCATTTGTATGGCTGGTAAAAAATATGGAGGAGTTTCTTTTTCATGAGCATCTGCCGGTCTATGGTAAATAGAGTCTCATTGCATAATCCATTTACCGATGAAAAAGGTTGCCGCCGCGACAAATGATGTCAGCGCCATGCCCCAGAGAATATCCACTACAACTACCTTGACGGGCCAGTCTTTCATTGTTGCCAGGTTGGTCAGGTCGTAGGTTGCGTAGCAAAAAAAACCGAAGAGCGCTCCCATTATGACTGCCTGCTGCAGGGATTTTTTTTCCAGTGCGGGCAGGGTCGCAAAGATCAGGATACCCGCGATATAGAGAAGATAAAAAATCAGCGCGGCAACCCAGTTGACGTCCGGCCGGAGAAGATGTCCCAGGTTCTGGCGATAAAAACTCTTGGCGATGACTCCGATCCAAAGCATATCAATCGCGAAGAATACGGGCAGAGCAAGAAGATAAAGATAGATAATCCTCATAATCAATCCTCCTTTTTTTATGCATCAAGTTACATCTCAGCTTTATGCTGTACAAGCAGCTATTTTCGATAGCTTGCTGTCTAGATATGAAGGTTGAAGATTATTTGCCGGTTGAGTTTGTTTTATTCTTATTGTGCTGCAATACTAAAAAACATGGTTCTGTTGATCCCAATCCCCAAAATATGGCGGTTGTTGAACCATTTCTTGTTTTATATATACCATCTTTGTTACTTAAACAATATCAGTCTACATTCCAGATGTGAATATCCCCTACCGGAAAAGGCCTGTCGCTCGATAGTTTATTTTTTTTCTTTCATGTTCATTCGTAAAATCAGTGCCTCCAGGTATCTGGACTTCAGCTGGCGGCTCGCCATAGCCTGCTGAACAGGGGGTAACTTAAGGATAACGCCGAGAATGGCCGCCATGGCCCTGTGACGGTAAAGAGCCTGATTGTCAAAAATCAGGTTTTGCAGCTTTCCCCTTTCAATGGCCATCACAACAGCCAAATGAACAGAATTCAGCGGTGTTATAACCCTTGGCGAACGTGATTTCAAAGTAATCCGTTTTTTCGGACAGGCACTGGCGCAAAGACCGCAGCCAAGGCAGATTTCTTTCCGCAACCGGGCTTTCTTTGCCTGCGGGTTGTGGGGATTGTTTGCGGAAATGAGACTCATGGCTTCCACGGGGCAGATGCTGACACACCGGCCGCAACCGGTGCAGCCTTCATCCTGAATCACCGGCAGAAAATTTGTCGTATGCACAGGATTCAGTAAACCGAAACGCCGGGCGGCGATCATGGCCTCACAGCAGCAACCGCAGCAGTTGCAGATGAAATTGACATTTTCCCGGATATTGGAACCGAACTGAACAAGTTTATGTTCATAGGCTACATCAAGCAGATCCAGACATTCCCCCGCACTAACTTCGCGGGCATGACCGTGCTTGATCAGTGATCCGGCAGCGGTATTAAAGGTCATGCATATCTCTTGCGGCGCAGCGCAGTCACGTCCTAGGTGCTGCATTTTATGGCGGCAGTAACAGATGCCGATGCCCCGAAAAGATGCCGTTTTAATGATCTCTGTGGCCCGTTCATAGTCAAAGACGGCCAGGCTGAATTCCGAGGGAAGGGACGGTTCGTGGACGAAGACACGTCCCAATTGCGTTTCTCCCTCCGTAAAGAGAGCTTTAACAAAATCTTCTTCCACGTTGAGATACTGATAAAAAAGTTCGCTGAGAGCTTTCTGGTCAATATCCTTGCGGATCCTCATAAGAGAAAACTCAAAAAAGCCGGCCATGGGCGGGGGAAGGACATAAGTTTGCTCTCCGTCTTCCTCCATGTCAATAAGAATTGCCCGGGAGGCCAGATTATCCAATATACTCCGGGCTGCCGACAGTTCCATTTTCCAGATGCGGGCAGCCCTCTTCGTGGAAAATGGTTTTATGGGAAGGAGGGCTACGAGGGCGGCATCTTTGGGCGTAAACAGAATGCTCAGGATTTTATAAAGGGATTCCGACGGGGGCGCCCCCTGGGGAAAACGATTAAGCCTGTCTGTTAGCGCCGCATAGCCTGACTTCATCAGATGATGGGTCATGGCAACCTCTGTCTTGATAGCTTCCTAATTTATAAAATCGGATCGCCGAAGAGATGCTCTTCGGCCTACCCGTTCATATTAGCACAATTTTATTGAGAACTCCGTGATTTTCCGGATGTCATTGATAGAAATATTGTTGCAGCCGGCATAAGTCAGGCCAAACTGTTTTCTAAAGCACTGACGTCAACGGAGCCCATGTCCTTGACGTTGGATTTGAAGCGTTGAATACCCGTTGTTATTTCTTTCCCATTAGCGGCAGATGAAACGATGCAGGCATTCATGCCTGCAAGTTTTGCTATATCCTTGGAAAGATAATCAAAAAAGCCGGTAACCATTGATTCCGTGATACCGGCCAAAGAAAGGCTGCTGCGGTTTTCGCCGGGCAGGTCAAAAGCAAAATCGGTAAGCAGCATACCATCTACCGCCCCGGCAATATCATAGGCAGCTTTATAAATCCGATCATAATTAAATTCGGAAAGCTTTCCGAGGCCGCAAAGCAATAATATTTCCGTATGAATTCTTCCGGGAAAAGGAATGACCACTTTTTCCTGAAATTCACCGCTTATTCGTCCTTGCTTAATTTCCCGGGAAATAAAACCGTTGAGGCGCCAATCAATAAATCCGCAAATTCCGCGCGGCGGCTTTTCATCGGAAAAAATACCCAGCGCGAGACATTTATGCAAAGCCTGATCCGGGATTCAGTTGAGAGGGTTAATTGCATGTTCCTTTTCTAATTTTAAATTAATGGCATCTAAAATGCCGTTAATAAAAGCCCCGGAATTTTCTGAACCAAAAGTTTTACCCAGATCGATTGCTTCGTTCAAAGTAACTTTAGGCGGAATATCCGGGCAATACAGAAATTCAAACACTGCCAGACGTAAGATACTGATATCTACTTTGGGCATCCGGCTCAGCGACCAGTTATCCGAGCACCCGGCAATCAAAGCATCGAGTTCATCTCTATGGCTCCAGGCGCCTTCGACCAGACATTCAGCAAATTTTTTCGCCTCTTTCGGGGCAACAAAATTCCCCCAGAAAAGATCAAGCGCTTTCTGAACATCCAGACTCACAAAATTAAGACTGTAAAGAACCTGCAAGGCGACTTCGCGCGCCTTTCTCCGTCCGTGCATTAAGACCTCAAACTGCTGCTTCTTATTAAATCCGTTTAAACAGATCAACCATTTCTATTGCCGACAGGGCGGCATCGGCGCCTTTGTTGCCTGATTTGGTCCCGGCACGTTCAATCGCCTGTTCGATAGTGTCCGTTGTCAGCACGCCAAAAACTACGGGAATTTCCGCTTCCAGGCCAACGCTGGCAATTCCCTTGGATACCTCGGCGCTGATATATTCAAAATGAGGAGTTGCCCCGCGAATAACGGCCCCCAAACAGATAATAGCGTCAAAACGAGCGGTTTTAGCCAGCTTTTTTGCTGTCAGCGGCAACTCAAAAGCGCCGGGCACTTTATAAATGAGAATGTCTTTCTCGTCGGCACCGGCTCGCATTAATGTATCGATGGCACCCTCAATCAACCTGCCGCTGATAAAATCGTTAAAACGGCTGGCAACAATGCCAAACTTCATCCCCTTGGCAACAATTTTCCCTTCAACTATTTTCGGCATGATAATTACCATCCTTTATCTCTAAATTTTTATAACTGCTCTGACTCGACAGCGCATTGCTTATGTGCAATGGTATTCTTTTCTGCACCGTTTATATTTTCAGTAAATGACCCATCTTGTCCTGTTTTGTTTTCATATACTTCATATTATTTTCGTTAGGTGCTATTTCTATGGGAACCCGTTTGGTGATCTCGATTCCATAACCTTCCAGTCCGACAACTTTCTTGGGGTTATTGGTCAGTAATTTAAGCTTGCGCACTCCCAGGTCAACAAGAATCTGGGCGCCGATGCCGTAATCCCGCAAATCCGGTTTAAATCCCAGGGCGATATTGGCTTCCACCGTATCATGTCCTTTTTCCTGGAGCTCATAAGCTTTGATTTTATTCACCAGACCGATTCCCCGGCCTTCCTGCCGCATATAAACGATTACACCTTTGCCTTCTTCCGCGACCATGGACATTGCCCGGTGCAGCTGATCGCCGCAATCGCAGCGCTCCGAACCAAAAAGATCTCCGGTCAGGCACTCCGAATGAACGCGCACCAATACTTCATCATCTTCGGAAATTTCACCTTTAACCAGAGCTATGTGCTGCCAGTCGTCCGCATCATTTTCATAAACGATAATTTTAAAATCACCGCCGAAACTGGTGGGAATTGTCGCTTCCGCCATTCTGCGAATGAGTGATTCATTCTGCATCCGGTAATCAATGAGATCGGCGATGGTTACAATCTTTAAATTATGTGTTTCGGCAAATACTTCTAAATCGGGCATGCGCGCCATTGTTCCATCATCTTTCATGATTTCACAAATTACACCGGACGGAGTCAGGCCGGCGATCCGGCATAAGTCCACGGAACCTTCTGTTTGGCCGGTACGAACCAGGACACCGCCTTTGCGGGCAATAATCGGGAAAATATGTCCCGGGCTCACTATATCTTCAGCTTTGGCAGCGGGATTTACTGCCGCCTGAATAGTTGTGGCGCGATCCGCCGCTGATATGCCGGTGGTAACTCCATTGCGTGCTTCAATGGAAACCGTAAAGGCCGTTCCGAAACGTGCTTTGTTGTCCTGAACCATCGGCCGGAGACGCAGCCGGCCGGCCAATTCTTCATTGATCGTTAAACAAATCAAACCGCGGCCATTACGAGCCATAAAATTTATTGCTTCCGGTGTTACAAACTGCGCTGCCATGCAGAGATCACCTTCATTTTCCCGATCTTCATCATCAACGAGAATTATCATTTTCCCGCTACGGATATCATCAATTGCTTCCTGAATACTGCTGATTGCCATTGTCTTTATTAATCCTCAATTTTATTTCATGAAACCATGCTTTGCTAAAAAGTCATTATCTATTCCTGAGGAAGAATGCAATAATTTTTCCACATACTTGCCCAGGACATCCGTTTCAATATTGACCCACTCCGCTTCTTTTTTTATGGCTAAAGTAGTATTGGCGGCCGTATGCGGAATTATATTAACATAAAACCTGCCTTTTTCAAGCTTGTTCACGGTAAGGCTGATCCCGTCCAGGGCTACAGAGCCCTTTTCCACGATATAGCGGGACAGTTTTTCATCTATTTCCACTGCCAGAATTATCGATCCCGACTTTTGCGTCCGGGAAAGAATTCTGCCTGTAGTATCTACATGCCCCAGAACAAAATGGCCGCCGACAAAACCGCCGACACGCAATGATTTCTCCAAATTTACTTTATCGCCGGCTTTCAAATTTTTCAGCGTAGTCTTATTCAGTGTCTCTGCGGAAACATCAGCGTTGAAAGTATTTTGTGTTTTGGCTGTAACTGTAAGACACGCGCCGTTGACGGCAATGCTGTCACCGATAGCAACATCGGTCAGGTTAATAGCGCCTGTAATCTCCAGGACAGCATCAGCACCTTTCATCGTCAGGCGCTTGACTGTGCCCTGCCCTTCCACAATTCCGGTAAACATAAAATTTCCAACTTAAAAGAATATAAACACTACTTTTCGACGATCTGTAAAGTTCCAGAGGCAAGGCCGCAAATTACGAGGAGTGAGGCGCACTTTTATGTACGTCAGCAACGAGGGATGCAGCGCAACGCCGCATATGGCCTTTTACAAGGTCGGCAATTTTATTTTTTATCCTTGCTCAACATGTCCTTTAATTCCGCAATAAACTCACCGACATCACGGAATTGACGGTAAACGGAGGCAAAACGGACATAAGCGACACCATCGAGCATCTTGAGTTCATTCATTACCTTTTCCCCGATTACAGTGGAGGGAATTTCCTCACCCTGAAATTCCTGGCAGGCCTGTTCGACATTTTCGACAATTTTCTCTATTGCCTCCATACTGATCGGCCTCTTTTCACAAGCTTTCATTACCCCGTTGCGAATTTTCAGACGATCAAATGCTTCGCGGCGGCCGTCTTTTTTCACCACCATGGGCAGGATATCTTCAACAAATTCATATGTAGTAAAGCGCCTGCCGCACCCCAGGCATTCGCGGCGGCGGCGGATCGCCTTGCCGTCTTTACTGATCCGGGAATCAATAACCTTGTTTTCGGCATTCGAGCAAAAAGGACATTTCATGACTTTACCACTAATAAAACTTATCTTAAATAATCTTCTGGATCCCGAAAGGCTTTGCCTTCGGGATCAATTCCACTAACGCTTCAAATTTCATTTCGCTCATTTTCAGCGAGTGTCATTGACTTAGACTTGTTTCACAATTATGCCAGCTTCTTGAAGCATTTCCGCCGCCAATTTGTCGGAATAGCCGTCACGAATAACGATGCGGACTATTCCCGCATTGATAATCATTTTAGAGCAGATAACGCAAGGGTGATTAGTGCAATAAAGTGTAGAACCTTTTGTTATTACCCCATGCAGTGCCGCCTGGATAATGACATTCTGCTCCGCATGAAGGCCTCGGCACAATTCGTGGCGCTCGCCGGAAGGAACATGGAGCTGCTCGCGCAGACAGCCGATATCCAGACAATGTGTAAGGCCGGAGGGAGCGCCGTTGTAGCCGGTAGAGAGAATGCGTCGATCGCGCACCAGACCGGCCCCTACGGAGCGCCTGCGGCAGGTACTGCGTCGGGAAACCAGCTCTACAATATCCAGAAAATACGTATCCCAATCCGGACGATGATTAGCGCCTGCCGGTGCAGTTTTTGCCGATGCTTTTTCCTCTGCCATATTTCACTGCATTCCCGATGATCGATTAGGAATCACACTTTTGTCATTCTCTGTTGATACAGCGGAAACTGGTCACAAAGCACCTTAACTCTTGCCGCCACTTCCTGAATTTTATTTTCGTTGTTGATGTGCGCGATAACATCAGCAATATAAGAAGCAATCAGCCGCATTTCATTTTCTTTCATGCCGCGGGTCGTCAAGGCGGGTGTACCAATTCGAATTCCACTGGTTATCTGCGGACCTTTGGTGTCGAAAGGAATACCGTTCTTGTTCACTGTAATAGCGGCCCGATCGAGTGCTTCCTGTGCCTCTTTTCCCGTAACGCCTTTGGCGGTCAAATCAACCAGCATCAGGTGATTATCTGTTCCCCCTGAAACAAGGCGGAAACCATGGTTCTTCAGTTCGTCGGCCAGCGCCCGGGCGTTTTTTAGAATTTGCTGCTGGTATTGTTGGAAATTCCGGTGTCAGCGCCTCTTTAAAGGCGACTGCTTTGGCCGCAATTATGTGCATCAGGGGCCCGCCCTGCGATCCGGGAAACACCCGGCTGTTCAAGGTTTTGGCATAAGCCTCCTTGCACATAATTAATCCGCCACGGGGGCCGCGCAAAGTTTTATGTGTTGTGGAAGTAACATATTCGCAAACCGGCACCGGTGTCGGATGCAAACCGGTCGCTACAAGTCCGGCAACATGGGCAATATCAGCCATGATGACGGCGCCGACTTCATCAGCTATTTTCCGGAAACGGGGAAAATCAAGTGTCCGGGGATAGGCACTGGCTCCGACAATAATCATTTTCGGTTTATGTTCTTTGGCTAATTTTTCCACTTCCAGAAAATCAATCGTCTCGGAATCTTTGTCGACACCGTAAGGAATAATCTTATAATACCTGCCGGAAAAGTTGGCCGGGCTGCCGTGCGATAAATGGCCGCCATGAGCTAAATTCATGCCCAGCACTGTATCGCCGGGCTGCAGAGCCGCAAAATAAACAGCCATATTCGCCTGAGTGCCGGAATGCGGCTGGACATTAACGTTATCGGCGCCGAAGAGTTTTTTGCAGCGCTCGATGGCCAGATTCTCCACGATATCCACAAATTCACATCCGCCGTAATAGCGTTTTCCCGGATAACCTTCCGCGTATTTATTAGTCATAATGCTGCCTTGGGCTTCCAAGACGGCTTCGCTGACAAAATTCTCCGAAGCGATAAGTTCCAGTTTGCCTGCCTGCCTGCGTGTTTCCAGGTCAATGGCATTTTTCACTTCCGGATCAACTTTTTCTAAAAAAGACATGCGAGCAAATTCCTCCTGCAGGTAATTAATCGTGAATATTTTTTAAATAATAGTACCGAGTTGACACCGCCGAAACCAAAGGTGCTCGACAGGGCGGCGGCAATTTCCTTTTTCCGGGCTGTATTGGCAACGAAGTCCAGATCGCATTCGGGATCAGGATTATCCAGGTTGATCGTCGGCGGAATAACTCCTTCGGCCAAGGCAAGGACGGTGAAAATGGCTTCCACCCCACCGGTCGCACCCAGCATATGGCCGGTCATCGACTTTGTGGAACTGATCATCAGTTTCTGAGCATGCTCTCCGAAAACGGTTTTGACTGCCTGTGTTTCATACAGGTCATTGAGCGGTGTTGATGTGCCGTGAGCGTTGATGTAATCTATGTCGGCAACATTTAAGCCGGCATCCTGAATTGCCATGAGCATGCTGCGCGCGGCTCCTTCGTGTCCGGGCGGCGGCGCCGCCATATGAAAGGCGTCGGATGTGCAGCCATAACCGGCAAGCTCTGCGTAAATACGGGCTCCCCTCTTGAGGGCAAAGGATAGTTCTTCCAGAATAATGATGCCGCAGCCTTCGCCGATCACAAAACCGTCGCGGCCTTTATCGAACGGCCTGCTGGCTTTCTGCGGTTCCGAGTTCCGTGCCGACAGTGCCCGCATGGAATTAAAACCGGCAACAGCCAGGGGCGTTATTGCCGCTTCCGCACCGCCCGTAATCATAATATCGGCGGCGCCATAGGCAATTGTATTATAGGCATCACCGATAGCCGATGTTCCGGCAGCGCAGGCAGTAACGGTACAATTGATCGGGCCTTTAGCTCCAAAGCGGATAGAGACATGACCCGATGCCATATTGGCCAGAATTCCCGGGACGGCAAAGGGAGAAATTTTTCGGGGGCCGGAGGCATGGAACACCTCTTTTTCATGTTCTATTGTCGCTAATCCGCCTACGGCAGAACCGATGATAACACCGGCACGAGTGGATAGTTCAGGGCTGATAGTCAGGGCAGCGTCAGCCATGGCCATTTCGGACGCCGCCAGCGCATAAAGGATAAAATCATCGTAGCGGCGGACTTCTTTTTTATCCACAAACTGCAGGGGATCAAAATTTTTTATTTCGGCGGCTATTTTCGTATGAAAGGCGGCGCTGTCGAATTTGGTTATAGGACCTACACCGGATTTACCCGCAATAGCACCGTTCCAGGATTCCGCAACTGAATTTCCCAGAGGAGATAACGCACCGAGGCCGGTTACCACTACACGCCTTTTCATGTGCTTCAACCTTGCCAGCAAAACTAATTAATGCCTTTGTTTTTGAGAAAATTAATAACGTCCTGAATGGTGCGAATTTTTTCCAGTTCCTCGTCCGCTATTTCCAGCCCGAACACTTCTTCCATTTCCATGATGAGTTCAACCAGATCCAGTGAATCTGCACCCAAATCATCAATAAAAGAAGCTTCCAGAACGCATTCTTCACGGGTTACATCCAGTTGCTCCATAACGAGCTTAATGACTTTTTCTTCTAATGTCATGCCCAATCCTCCTCCATTCTATTATTACATTGAAACTTAAATTATTTGGTGATCTTTTACCTTTTTTTGAGAAATAATTCCTTAGTTTTTTCTACGCGGCCAGAATTTCTGCAATTTTATGCAGAGAAGCAACATCTTCGACGCTATATAGTTTGATTTTTCTGTTTATCCTTTTAATCAGGCCGCTAAGTGTTCTTTTGGGGCCGATTTCAATAATTGTGTCCACACCCATTTGTGCCATTTTTTCGATTGATTGCCGCCACTTTACCGGAGATACAATTTGCCGTAGTAAAAGCTCACGGGCATTTTCCGGAGTATAAACAACATCGGGATCACAGTTCGGGATCACCGGAGTGATAAAATTCTGAAATTTGATCTTATCCAAAGCGTCAGCAAATTGATTGGCGGCGCCCTGCAACAAACTGCAATGACAGGGAGCGCTGATCGGCAAAAGAACTGTCTTCATGGCGCCTTTTTGCTTTGCCGCCTGCATTGCTTTTCCGACTGCACCGGCATGACCGGATACAACAACCTGTTCCGGTGCATTATAAATAACCAAAGAAACATATTCCTGCCGGTTGTTTATTTCGCGGCATATTTCTTCAACGGCCTGATCATCCATGCCGATGATTGCTCCCATCGCACCAACACCGGGCGGCACGGCCTCCTGATGATAACGTGCCCGTGCCTGCACCAGCGGAAAAACATCATCAAAGGCTATGGCGCCGGCAGCATAGAGGGCACAATATTCACCAAGACTGTGTCCGGCCAGAACTGATGGCTGAACAGCAGTTTTTTCTTTAAAAACAGTATAAATTGCAATATTTAATGTTAAAACAGCAATTTGTGTGTTGACGGTTAAATCGAGTTCTTCCTGAGGCGCTTCAAAACAGAGGCGGCGCATATCTATCCCCAACAGGGAACTCGCCTGATGGAACACATTCTGAACGCTCGCAAATTCATTAAATAAGGAGTTTCCCATTCCCGGGTGCTGCGTTCCCTGACCGGGAAAGACCAGAGCAATTTTAGCCATTGCAGATCTCACTATCAATTAATTGACTGGCAGGCATTGGTGCGCGGAAAAAAGGAATCTGCGAAACCTGCCTGGGGGCAGCCAGCATATTGCTAAATGATTCGCGAAGCCGATCATCAGGGCTGACATAATCAGCAGGATATAAGGGGCGACTTCCGTTCAGGATATTTTTTCAATTGGTGTAATTTCCCTGCCTTTATAGGTACCGCATTTGGGGCACATGCGATGGGGCAATTTCACTTCCTTGCATTGCGGGCAAAGAGATGCTGCCGGTGATTGCAAAAAATCATGCGCCCTTCTCTGATTCCGGCGCGTTCTGGAATGTCGTTTTACTGGATTTGGCATAACTTATCCTCTTTAATTAATTTTTATATTTTTTAATACAGCCAACCTGGGATCAACAAACTCTGAATCACAATTGCAGGAAGCCACATTCTTATTTATGCCACAGTGCGGGCATAATCCTTTACACTCTTCGGAACAGAGCGGTTTAATTGGAATTTGTAGAATAATCTGTTCGCAGATAATCGGCGTGAGATCAATAAAATCGCCCTGATAATAACTTATTTCCAATTCGTCCGCCTGGATTTCCACCTCTTCTTTAATCTCCGGTTTCAAGGGAACAAGAGTATAAGAAAAATCAGCAGCTACGGGAAGGGTTGCATCCTCCAGGCAACGGCCGCAGCTGATAACAAGAAGCGCGGATAGATTACCTTTTATAAAAATAGTGCTGGAAGCCTTGGTTATGCGGCATTCTACATCGGCTTTCCGTAAGCTGAAATCAGGCTGGTCAACATCCTGAAGGCATTGGGCAAACCATTTGCCGTCTCCGGAGAAAACGATGTTCAGCCCTTCTTCAGGAATTGTTAGCACATTAATTTTCAAAGAATTGGACATTGAAAGTCTGCTGCCTCTGCAAAATTACGCCTATTGCGTTAAGCGCGGGAGTTAATTATAAATCTTTGCCCTTGTCAAGCATAATTATTTACTTGACCTTGTTTTGGTAGATTCCTTTTTTGCTGAGCGCATCAATCAAAACCTGACGATCCATCTTCCGGACATTATTATAGTTAATAATAATTTCTTTTATATCATCAATATCTTTCTGAGCGTTTTTTTTAAAATGAAGAAAAAAATGTTTATCTTGATTTTGCAGCGACCATGATTCAATTGTGGAATATGCAATCTCCCTCTTTGCGAAATTTCCTGTTCCAAACATTATATAATCCTGACTAAGAATGATCATTGGAGTTTTGATTACATAGACAGTGACAATTAAAAAGATGACACCTAAAAGAAAAGCGACAATTCCCAAAAGCCTTGTTTCTTCCGCTGAGATATACTGCACGCCGACGAAAAAGCAGCCAATAGCCAGACAAACAGATATAATAGCTTGTCGCGGTCTTTCATATATCTTAGTGTCCGTAATTCATGTCTTAACATCCTCCGGTCGCTTTCAGCACCCTTAATTTATAGGGCAACATATTTCTTGCTTTTGCAAAGTAATATCTATTTCATCAATATTGCAAGGTGTTTTTAACCCACAATTGGCCTGCTTCAGGAAATGCGGCTTGACAAAAGACAGTCGCCAATCCTAATAAAGCATGCAAAAACTAGGTAAATAATATGAATGAAAAAGTACGAACACGTTTTGCGCCTTCGCCCACGGGTTTTCTGCACATCGGTGGTGCCCGAACTGCTCTTTTTAGCTGGCTTTTTGCCCGCCATAATGGCGGCGAATTTGTGCTGCGGGTTGAAGATACCGATCAGATAAGATCTACCGATGAATCTACAAAAGCAATCCTTGATGCCATGACCTGGCTCGGACTAAACTGGGATGAAGGGCCGCACTTTCAGGCACAACGCGTTGATTTACATCGTGAAATGGTGCAGAAATTAATAGACGAAGGGAAAGCCTATTACTGTACCTGTAGCTCCGAAGAGCTGGAGGCCAGCAGAAAACAGGCCATGGCTACCGGAAAGAAACCAAAATACGACGGCACCTGCCGCAACAAGAACTTAAAGAAATCACCCGGCAGTGTTGTCCGATTTCGCGGGGCGCAAACCGGGATAACAGTTGTAGAGGACCTCGTTAAAGGCAACATCATTTTTAATAACGATGAGTTGGATGATTTAATCATCGAGCGGGGCGATGGTTATCCCACCTATAATTTTGCCGTCGTTGTCGATGATGCCCTGATGAATATAACGCATGTAATCCGTGGTGACGACCATGTCAACAACACTCCGCGTCAGATACTGATGTATCAGGCGCTTGGTTTTGCTGTTCCCTAAATTTGCCCACGTTCCGATGATTCTGGGAGCGGATAAAGCGCGTTTAAGCAAGCGCCATGGAGCCACCTCCGTTATGGCCTATAAAGAGATGGGCTATCTGCCGGAAGCGCTGGTGAATTATCTGGTGCGTTGAGCTGGGCGCATGGAGATCAGGAAATTTTTTCTCTGCCGGAACTGATTGATTTATTTACACTCGACGCTGTCGGCAAATCACCGGCTGTTTTTAATCCCGAAAAATTGCTCTGGCTAAACGCGCACTATATAAAGGAAGCAAGTACTGAAAGGCTGATGGAAGAGATGAAGCCCCTCTGGCCTGCGGATGCCCCAACCGGCGATGCCGTATTTACGCAAAAAGTAATTGCCGACCTGCAGCCGCGCGTCAAAACGCTGGTGGAAATGGCCGCGATGGCGGACTTTTATTTTGCCGGGCAGGTTCAATATGAAGATCAGGCAGCACAGAAATTTTTAGTGCCCGAAGTGACTGCCCATTTGCAGGCAATGCTTGCCGCGATTCCCGCAGTGCAGAATTTCAGCAAAACCGGCATTGAAGAATTCCTCAAGGCCTTTACTCAGGAGCGCGACATCAAGTTCAAGGTGATTGCCCAGCCGCTCCGGGTTGCCCTTACCGGTAAAACCGTCAGTCCCGGCATTGACGAAGTTATGGTTACACTGGGGAAGGATCGCGTAGTGCAAAGACTTAAGGATGCCATAGGCTATATTGAATCTAGTGGCAGATCATAGTAAAATGTTTCACTGCCGCTCGGGCGCAGCATTAATTTCGTCTTGACTTTTGCAATAGGATTGAATAGATACTCACGCCTTAATAGTTTTTGGGGGATCGTGCAGCGTTAGGACTCTGAACAGTGCTGTCATGGTTCGAATGCCGTTTCCCCTGCCATTCCATGGTCCCATCGTCTAGTGGTTAGGACGCTGGCCTCTCACGCCGGAAACCGGGGTTCAAGCCCCCGTGGGACTACCAAAATATAATTCGTTTATTCTGAAATTACGAATTCACCTCCTTTTTTTTACTACTGGTTCAGTAGTTGACGGCTTTTGAGACGGCTTTCTCTGAAGGATTTTTCCCTTCATTTTCCTCTCGCGGCTCAAAAATTAAAACCCTACAGTTTTGTTGCGATAAAGCTTCCAGTGCGGAACTTACACCCTCATGTCCCAATGACTTGATGTATTCTGCCGTGGTCTTTGCACTTTCATGTCTCAAACAGACTGAATATCAGCAACAGTTTAACCCAGCCTATACAGGGTTGATGCTGTCAGGTTGTCATCTCCAATATTGAGATGGCCTAAATTACAATAGGCTTCCACCCACAAATAATCCAAATTTACATTGCCTAACAATCACATAATTAAAGGAAATTGTTAGGCAATATTTTTATTGATTTATTGCCTAACAATATTTATAATCAACCAACATTGTTAGGCAAAGGTCCGCTATGAGTATCATTAAAGGCATATTAGAAGAAGAACTCGAACGGTTGGAAGAACTTTCTGTTTTCTATAAAGATAAGATCTTGGAAGCTCCTCGTGGATCGATATCAGTGAAAGAGAGGGGCGGAAAGCGATATATCTATCTCGCACGTCGTGAAGATAAAAAGATAATTTTTGACTATGTTGGAAAAGATGTTCCCGAAGTGCGGAATGCTCTCAATGAACGTATGAGACAAAGAAAAGAATATCAGGCAAAACTGCGTCAGGTGAAGGAAAATCTCAAGGAAGTAAAAGGTCTCTCCGTGGAAAAAGAACATGATTTATTTTTTACCATATTGACCAGGCTCGATAAGGAAGAGGTTCTCCGGGACATTATTCTCATAGGCGGCTGGTGTCCCCTTGTTTACAAGGAATACTTTGGCAACCCTGTGGAGATTTCCATGCAGCGAACGGCCGATCTGGATTTCTTGGTTCCCAACCCTCCGCGCATACATAAAGATGTTGATGTCTCCTTGATTTTGGAAGAGTTGGGGTTTGACAGGAAATTATCACTGCTTGACGGTTATGAGAAGTATGTCCATCCGGATCTTGAAGTTGAATTTCTCACACCTGAAAGGGGTAGAGGAAGAGAAAAGCCATACGCAATTGATAAACTCCATATAAATGCTCAAGGATTGAGGTATCTCGATCTTATCCAGAGTCATACAATGAAAACTTATTACAAAGGTATATCGATCAATGTGCCGGAACCAACCGCCTATGTTTTACACAAGTTCATAGTAAGCAATAAGCGCACAAAGTCCTTTAAACGGGAGAAGGATATTGAGACTGCCCGACAACTTGGCGAATATCTTTTAGACCAAAAGAAGCCAAAAAAAGAAGATGCGGGAAATCTATTTGAGTATGCCTGAAAAATGGAAGAGAGATTTGATTAAAATCGTTAAAGGAGCTTCAGAAAAAATTTACATCTTTTTAAATTCTATTGAAGATTAGGCTTCGCAGCTTATATGGCAAATGTGTGTCCCTTTGGGTGTCCTTTTCATTGAAATCGAGGTAAAACGATTGCACACCATTACACAGGATTACATATAAACTTTAATAAAAATAAATAATTATAATAGAACAGATGGCTTAGATATCTTTGTAGTTTTCCTCTCACGCCGGAAACCGGGGTTCAATTACCCGTGGGACTACCAAAAATTCAAGTTAATAATAATTAGTTAGTAATCACCTCTTAATATTGACAAGACCGTTTGAGGAATTGACGGCTCCGGAGACGGCAATCTCTGTTTGTAAATGCTCTTTTTCGCTTATCTTCCGTGGTTTAGAAGCAAGAATCATGCTTTGCCTGATGGAGCGTTCCAAAGGATTATC